>NZ_FUIG01000103.1:277689-391116 GCF_900149755.1 Mesorhizobium delmotii
CTCACCCGACCTCCGCTTCGCTCCGGCCACCCTCTCCCCGTCGGGGAGAGGAGGGAGCCCATCCCACTCAATCCTCATAGCTGTGCCCTGCCCTGAGCCCGTCGCGCACGCGCGCCGCGATCGCCAGGAACTCCGGCGTCTCGCGGATGTCGAGCGGCCGCTGCTTCGGCAGCGTCGATTCGATGACGTCGCTGACACGGCCCGGACGCGGCGACATGACAATGATCCGCGTCGAAAGGTAGACCGCCTCGGGAATGGAGTGGGTGACGAAGCAGATGGTCTTGTTGGTCCGCTCCCACAGCTCCAGCAGCTGTTCGTTGAGATGGTCGCGCACGATCTCGTCCAGCGCGCCGAATGGCTCGTCCATCAACAGAAGATCGGCGTCGAAGGCCAGCGCCCGCGCGATCGAGGCACGCTGCTGCATGCCGCCGGAAAGCTGCCACGGGTATTTCTGCTCGAAGCCGCCCAGGTTGACGAGGTCGAGCGTGCGCTTGATGCGCGCCGCCTGCTCTGTCTTGGACAGGCCCATGATCTCCAGCGGCAGCGCCACATTGCGCTCGATCGTGCGCCATGGATAAAGCGCGGCCGCCTGGAAGACATAGCCATAGGCGCGGCTCTGGCGCGCCTGCTCGGGCGTCATGCCGTTGACGGAGATGGTTCCCGAGGTCGGCTTCTCCAGATCGGCGATGACCCGCAGCAAGGTCGTCTTGCCGCAGCCGGACGGCCCGATGAAGGAGACGAATTCGCCCTTGCCTATGGTCAGGTCGACATTCGACAGCGCCTGCACCGGACCGTCACTGGTCTGGAAGGTCAGGCCGAGTTTGCTTGCCGAAACGACGGCTGGCGATGTTCCCGTCATAGGCCGCAGCCTGCCTTTTTGCGCCGCTGCCGCGCCGGGCGGAATCCGGTTGATTTTGCCACAATGCTGCTTTCCACTCGTCTTGTCCCACTCGATCGAGAGTTTGCCCGATGTCGTCCAAACCCACCTGCCATCTTATCCGCCCCGAAAACTCTTATGAAGGCAAGCAGGGACTGAGTTATTTCACCGGCATCGCCACTGAGACGGTCGGCTCTACCGGCATCTGCATGCACCTGCTCACCATGCCGCCCGGTGCCCGCGCCAAGGCACATATGCACGAAAGCCATGAAACGGCGATCTATGTGCTCTCCGGCGAAGTCCATACCTGGTATGGCGACCGGCTTGAACAGCAGATCGTGGTCAAGGCCGGTGACCTCTTCTACATACCCGCCGGCGTGCCGCATCTGCCGGCCAATCTGAGCGACAGCCCGGCCTCGGCGGTCATCGCCCGCACCGATCCCAACGAACAGGAAAGCGTCGTCCTGCTGCCGGAACTGGATGGGCTGGTCGCTTGAGGTCGACGCTGAGGCAGCGGCCATCACCGGCAAGGGGAGACTTCCCCCATGACCATGCCGTCCTCGTCGGCGATCACCAGCCTGGCATTCTTGTTGCTCCGCTTGATGGTGAACTGGCCGGGTGACTCACCCTCCTCGCCTTCCGCCTGGCATTGCGCCTTCACCACCAGCGAACCGTCTGCCTGCGCCTGGGTTTCGGTGAAGGTGCAGGCGCTGGCCACAGTGATGAATTCCTTATCGGTCAACAGCAGCATGTCCTCGGCATAGACCTGCTGACCGTTCTTGTTGATGCAACCGGACTTGTTGCCATAGGGCTTGGAAAGGTCGATGGCGGCCGCCGAAGCCTGGCCAGCCGCTAGCATCACGGATGCAACGACCGCGAGATAAACAGCGCGCAAGCTCACACCCCGGTCGCCGGAATGCCTGATCGTTCTACCTTGCGCGGCGCGGAAATTTCCTTCCAGGTCGACAGCGCCCGGTTGACCGCCGCATTCGGCTCGCGAGCGACGAACTCGCCATGGCCGGGCTTCGCCTTGACCTCGTGTTCCTGGATCGACAATTCGCCGCGCGAAAAAACGAAGCGCGGCAGGCCGGTCACCTCGAAACCTTCGAAGACGTTGTAGTCGATCACCGACTGCTGCTTCTTGGAGGTGATCGTCTTCTTGCGCTTCGGGTCCCAGACGACGATATCGGCGTCGGCGCCTTCGACGATGGCGCCCTTCTTCGGATACATGTTGAGGATTTTTGCGATGTTGGTCGAGGTCACCGCGACGAACTCGTTCATCGTCAGCCGGCCGGTGTTGACGCCGGTGGTCCACAGCACCGGCAAGCGGTCCTCAAGCCCGCCGGTGCCGTTAGGGATCTTGGTGAAATCGCCGACGCCGTTGCGCTTCTGGCTGGTGGTGAACGCACAATGGTCGGTCGCCACCACTTGCAGCGATCCAGCCTGCAGGCCGGCCCAAAGCGAATCCTGATGCAACTTGTTGCGGAAGGGCGGGCTCATCACCCGGCGCGCCGCATGGTCCCAGTCCTTGTTGAAATATTCGCTCTCGTCGAGCGTCAGATGCTGGATCAGCGGCTCGCCGAACACCCGCATGCCCTTCTGCCGCGCCCGGCGAATGGCTTCGTGGGCCTGCTCGCAGGAGACATGCACGACATAGAGCGGCACGCCGGCCATATCGGCGATCATGATGGCGCGGTTGGTCGCCTCGCCTTCCACTTCCGGCGG
Organism: Mesorhizobium delmotii; assembly: GCF_900149755.1. NCBI lineage: Bacteria > Pseudomonadati > Pseudomonadota > Alphaproteobacteria > Hyphomicrobiales > Phyllobacteriaceae > Mesorhizobium > Mesorhizobium delmotii. Next base: position 280,292 of record NZ_FUIG01000103.1, read on the forward strand.
ACGCGAATAGGCATGCCCCTCCGGCCCATTATTGCCCGCGGCCAGCAGCTTCTGCGACAGGGCAGCAACCACGTCGCCATTCTCGGCATGAACCAGCGGCAGCGCGCCGAGATCGGCGCAGCGCTGGAACGACGAATACATCTCGTCGTCGTCGACCATCAGCGCGCCCTTGTAGGCCATGAAGTGCTTGAACGAGGTGATGCCCTTGTCGACGACGGTGGCCATCTCGTCGAACACCTGCTTGCCCCACCAGGTGATCGCCATGTGGAAGGAATAGTCGCAGGAGGCCTTCGAAGTCTTGTTGTCCCACATCTGCAAGGCCTCGAGCAGCGACTGCTGCGGCGACGGCAGGCAGAAATCGACGACCATCGTGGTGCCGCCGGCAAGGGCGGCGCGCGTGCCGCTCTCGAAATCGTCGGCCGAATAAGTGCCCATGAACGGCATTTCGAGATGGGTGTGCGGATCGATGCCGCCCGGCATCACATAGCAGCCGGTGGCGTCGAACTCGTGGTCGCCATGCAGGTCCGGGCCGATGGCGATGATCTTGCCGTGCTTGAACAGCACATCGGCCTTCCAGATTCGGTCGGCGGTGACGATGGTGCCATTCTTGATGACTTTGGACATTTTTGTTCCCTTGTTTTTCTCGCGCTTCTTGGTGAGCGGCGTTCGGAATCTTGGTTTCTAGTTCACGCCACGATCACAGCCGTCTCGACCACCGCGTGGAACAGCACGTCGGCGCCGGCCGCCGCCCATTCCTTGGAGATCTCTTCGGCCTCATTGTGCGACAGCCCGTCTACGCAGGGGCACATCACCATCGCAGTCGGTGCGACGCGGTTGATCCAGCACGCGTCATGGCCTGCGCCGGAGACGATATTGCGATGCGAGTAGCCAAGCCGTTCAGCGGCGTCTCGGATCGCCTTGACGCAGCCCGCGTCGAAGGTGACTGGGTCGAAATGGCCGACCTGATCGATCGCGTATTGGATGTCGAGCGCCTCGCAGATCGTGTCGATGCCTTCGCGGATGCGGCCATCCATGGCATCGAGCACCTCCTTTTCCGGCGAGCGGATATCGATGGTGAACACGGTCCGTCCGGCGATGATGTTGCGCGAGTTCGGATAGACCTCCATGTGGCCGACTGCGCCGACGGCGTCGGGCTGGTAGTCCATGGCGATCTCGTGCACCAGCTCGATCACCCGCGCCATGCCGAGCCCGGCGTTGCGGCGCTTGGGCATCGGCGTCGAGCCGGTATGCGCCTCCTTGCCGGTCAGTGTCACCTGCAGCCATTTCAGTCCCTGGCCATGGGTGACGACACCGATGTCGATGCCCTCGTCCTCGAGGATCGGGCCTTGCTCGATATGCAGCTCGAAGAAGGCATGGATCTTGCGATCGCCGACTTTCTCGGTGCCTTTCCAGCCGATGCGTTCGAGCTCCTCGCCGAACTTCTTGCCGTCCTTGTCGACATGCTCGTACACGTCGGCTTGGTCGAGGACGCCGGCGAAGACGCCGGACGCCATCATGGCCGGCGCAAAGCGCGCGCCTTCCTCATTCGTCCAGTTGGTGACGACGATCGGATGTTTTGTCTTGATGCCGAGCTCGTTGAGCGAGCGCACGATCTCCAAGCCGCCGAGCACACCAAGCACGCCGTCATACTTGCCGCCGGTCGGCTGGGTGTCGAGATGGCTGCCGACATAGACCGGCGGCAGATCAGGATCGGTGCCTTCACGGCGGGCAAACATCGTGCCCATCTCGTCGAGGCCCATTTCGAGCCCCGCCGCCTCGCACCAGCGCTTGAACAGATGCCGCCCCTCGCCGTCCGCGTCGGTCAACGTCTGGCGATTGTTGCCGCCGGCAATGCCGGGGCCGATCTTCGCCATCTCCATTATCGAATCCCACAAACGGTCTGAATTGATTCGCAGATTCTCGCCGGGAGCGGCCATTCAAAACCTCATCTATTGCGCGGCGTCCCCCTCCCCCTCGAGGGGAGGGTGGCCGCGAAGCGGTCGGGTGGGGTCGCCGAACATGCGCGCGACCTTCTCCTTGACCACCTGCGCCACATGCCAAGCGCTGTTTATGGCATCGGGCTCATCGACGCGAAAGATATCGAACCCGAGCGATCGCAAATAGGCGTCACGGACAGCATCGTGCCGCTTGCCTCGTTCCTGCTCGTGCAGATCGCCATCCACTTCCACGACAAGCTTTACCGCGAGGCAGGCAAAGTCAACGATATACGGTCCGATCGGGCACTGGCGGCGGAACTTGATGCCGGCTGATTTCAGCTCGCGCAGTTCGTACCACAGCAGGGATTCGCCTTTGGTCGCATGAACTCGAAGCGCGCGCGCCTTTTGGCGCATTTCGAAGCTCACGCGGGTACGAGGCATCAGAAACCACCTCGCGGCAAGAGATCACGTCGGGGCGCGGCGCCACCGACCCCACCCGACCGCCTTGCGGCGGCCACCCTCCCCTCAAGGGGGAGGGAAAGCTGCGCCGCGTCTCTCAATCCACCACCCTCAGCACTTCACGCACATGGTCGATCAATTCGTTGATCTGGCCCTTGGTGATGATCAGCGGCGGCGACAGCGCGATGATGTCGCCGGTGGTGCGGATCAGGGCGCCGCGCTCGAACGCCTTGACGAACGCCGAGAAGGCACGCTTGGTCGGACTGCCGGGAATGGGCGCCAGCTCGATCGCGCCGATCAGGCCGATGTTTCTGATGTCGATGACGTTCGGCTCGCCCTTCAGCGAATGCAGCGCGTCTTCCCAATACGGCGCCAGTTCCTCGCCGCGGGTCAGCAGGCCCTCTTCCTTGTAGGTGTCGAGCGTGCCGAGGGCTGCCGCACAGGCGATCGGATTGCCCGAATAGGTGTAGCCGTGGAAGAACTCGATCATATGCTCGGGGCCGGTCATGAAAGCGTCGTGGATTTCCTTCTTGACGAACACCGCGCCCATCGGGATGACGCCGTTGGAGACGCCCTTGGCGGTCGTCATGATATCGGGCGTGACGCCGAAATAGTCGGCGGCGAACGGCGAGCCGAGGCGGCCGAAGCCGGTGATGACCTCGTCGAATATCAGCAGGATGCCGTGCTTGGTGCAGATCTCGCGCAGCCTCTCGAGATAGCCCTTCGGCGGCAGGATGACGCCAGTGGAACCGGCCACCGGCTCGACGATGACGGCCGCAATGGTCGAGGCATCATGCAGCGCGACGATGCGCTCCAGCTCATTGGCCAATTCCGCGCCATGCTCCGGCACACCCTTGGTGAACGAGTTCTTCTCGGGCAGATGCGTGTGCGGCATGTGGTCGACGCCGCCGAGCAGCGTGCCGAACATCTTGCGATTGGTAACGATGCCGCCGACCGAGATGCCGCCGAAATTGACGCCGTGATAGCCGCGCTCGCGGCCGATCAGGCGCGTGCGTGAGCCCTCGCCTTTGGCGCGGTGATAGGCGATCGCCATCTTCAGCGCGGTCTCGACCGATTCCGATCCGGAATTGGTGAAGAACACATGGTCCATGCCCTTCGGCGCCAGGTCGACCAAACGGTTCGCCAGTTCGAAGACGATCGGGTGGCCCATCTGGAACGCCGGCGCATAGTCGAGCTCGGCGGCCTGTTGCTGGATCGCCTCGGTGATCTTCGGCCGACAGTGGCCGGCATTGACGCACCACAGGCCGGCGGTGCCGTCGAGAACCTTGCGCCCGTCGCTCGTCGTGTAATGCATGTCCTTGGCGGACACCATCATGCGAGGCGCCTGTTTGAACTGCCGGTTTGCCGTGAACGGCATCCAGAATGCGCTGAGATCGTTCGGCGTGACTTTCAGCCGGTTGGACATGACCAAGACTTCCCCTTGTAACCTGTTTCGGTGCGGCTAACGCTTGGTCTTCCCGACACTTGGTCTCTGCTGCGTTTTCGTGCTACGCAAATTTTGACCGATTGGACAAACGTTAGCACCGCCCTGTCGGCGGTCAAGGGATTACTAGCGGAAATGCGGCAGCTGAAGCGCGCTCCACAGACCGGAGAAAAACTGGTCCAGAGAATTGGTCCAGCCGACCGCCGCGGCGATGTCCTGCGGGGATGACGACAGGTATGGACACCCCTGCCCCTCGCCGCACCCGCATTCAGCAGGAAAAACGCGAGCTGATCCTGGAGGCGGCGCTCGAAGTGTTCTCAACCAACGGCTTTCGCGGCTCGACCATCGACCAGATCGCCGAAGCCGCCGGCATGTCGAAGCCGAACCTGCTCTACTATTTCCGCCGCAAGGAGGACATCCACGAGACGCTGATGAAGCGGCTTCTGGACACCTGGCTGGCGCCGCTGCGCGAGCTCGACGACATCGGCGATCCCTTGACTGAATTGCGCAGCTACATCAGGCGCAAGCTCGAAATGGCGCGCGCTTTCCCTAGGGAAAGCCGCCTGTTCGCCAACGAGATCCTGCAGGGCGCGCCGCGCATCATGCCGATGCTGGAAGGCGAGTTGAAGACGCTGGTCGACGAGAAGGCCGCCGTCGTCAAAGGCTGGATGCGCGCCGGCAAGATCGCGCCCACCGACCCCTGGCACCTGATCTTCTCGATCTGGGCGACGACGCAGCACTATGCCGATTTCGACGTTCAGGTCCGCGCCGTGCTCGGCCCCGACCGCGGCGGCGACGGCCGCTTCGAGGACGCTGCAAGGTTTCTCGAGCAATTGTTCATCGACGGGCTGAAGCCGAAGGGCTAACTCTCGTTTCGTCATCCTGGGGTCTGCGCTGCGTCGCTCCGCTCCTTGCTGCGCCTGAGGATGACGAAGCTGACGGGCTGCGGCCAGCATCGGCTGAATGCGTCGGGGGACCCATCGGCGTATAGGCAGTATCGATACCAGGATAAAGTTTGACCTGTTTGACCGGTGCCGGACGTCCCATCTTCCACTCAGAGCAATGACATGGAGCTCCGAGCATGGAACTGAAAGACAAGACCGTCCTCATCACCGGGTCGACCGACGGCGTCGGCCGCGTCGTCGCGCAAAGGCTCGGCGCCGACGGCGCGCGGGTCCTGGTGCATGGTCGCGATGCGACACGGGGCAAGGCGACGGTCGCCGAGATCGAAGCCGCCGGCGGCAAGGCCGAGCTTCTCGTCGCCGACCTCTCGTCCCTGGCCGAGGTCCGCCGTCTCGCCGAGGCTGTTCGCGCCCGCACGGGCCGACTCGATATTCTCATCAACAACGCCGGCATTGGCACCGCGGGCACCAAACGACAGGTCAGCGCCGACGGCTACGAACTGCGCTTTGCCGTCAATTATCTCGCCGGCTTCCTGCTCACATCAGAGCTTCTGCCGCTGCTCAAGGCGAGCGCGCCGGCGCGCATCGTCAACGTTGCCTCGGCCGGCCAGCAGGCGATCGATTTCGACGACGTCATGCTGACCCGCAACTACGACGGCGTCCGCGCCTACTGCCAGAGCAAGCTGGCGCAGATCATGTTCACCATCGATCTGGCGCAGGAACTGAAGGGCGCCAATGTGACCGTCAACAGCCTGCATCCGGCAAGCTACATGAACACGACCATGGTCCGGCAGGCAGGCATCACGCCGTCGAACTCGGTCGAGACGGGCGCCGATGCTATCCTCAGCGTCGCGACATCGCCAGCGCTCGAAGGGCGGAGCGGCCTCTATTTCGACGGCCGGAATGAATCTCGCGCCAACGCGCAAGCCTATGACGCAAAGGCAAGGCAGCAATTGCGGACATTGAGCCTTGACCTCGTCGGGCGCCCCTCCCCGATATCGAAGGAACGGCATTCATGACTGAGAAATGCCGTGATCGTCGGCGGCTCGTCCGGCATCAGCCTCGGCGCGGAAGCTGCTTGGCCCGGGTATGAAGGTGACCATCACCGGCTCAAGGGTACATGGCGCAGCCTTGGCGGGGCCGGGCTGCGATTTGCCGCATAGTGCATGTCACCCAAAACCTGCCGTCGGGCTTTGACCCGAGGGTGCGCAGCGGTTTGGGAGAACGACTTGCATGAAACGAGCGGTATGGCACGCTGTTCGAAAAGGCTCAATCGGACGTCAGGCCGGGCCAGAAGGCCAGCGCCATTAGCCCGACGACAATGGCATACCATACCGCCGTATGGGCTGCCTTCATGATCGGCCGCCCCACTTCCCGTGCCCGGTTCGGATGCAGGGGGTCATACATGACCTTTACCGCCGCTCCGACCGAACCGGTCATGTTATTGACCGGCAAATGCGATTCAAAGCGCCAGATCTTGCCGAGGCGATCGACGAATTCGATGGTCGGCGTCCTGGGCGAGTCGTCCGACATCTTTATCTCCACCACCTTGCCTGTCACATAGACGCGACGGTGCCGAAGCACGAGATCGCCATAGGTGTGGGGAACGACAAGCACCAGGAAAAAGAGACCGCAGACGAAGCACCAGAGTTGGATATCGCTCGGAAAATAGCCGAATGTTTCGGCAAGCGCCCGAAGCGGCGAGAGCGCGAGGTGAAAGGCCTGCGAAACGCTTCCCCAGAAGCTATTCCAGCTTTGCTCCATAAAGGCTCCGACAAGCGAAACTGAGCCAATCATACGAGGCAATCGCAACGGAGCGATTAACGCGCTGATGACAATTCATACCATATCGGCTGCGCGGTTCCTCTTAAAGCGCCTGGCCCATCAGCGCTAGAAATCCTCCGGTCAGCGCGACATTGGCGACGAAGCCGTTGATGCGGGCGGCGCGCTCTGGCCCCTGATGATCCCAGAAATTGTGGAACATCGGGGTGGCGACAATTAGGAACAGTACCAGGCACAGAGCGGCGGCAGCGGTCCAGACACCTGATATCACCAGCGCTCCGGAAACGATCTGCAGAACGATCCCCAGCCACAGCATCAGCCGCGCCTGCGGCACGCCGCGTGTCGTCATCAGTTGGGTCAGGAAGCCTGCATTCTGGATGTTGCGCAGGCCGGCAAAGACAAAGGCGCCGCCAAGCAGCAGGCGTGCGGCAACCAAAATCTCATTCTCAAAATTCGACAACATGCTCTTGATCCCAAAGCAAAAAGAGACGCGCGGCTTAAGCCGCGCGTCAGGTCCGTCCGCTCAGGCGGCTTTGGCTGCCGCTACCGGATGAATGGCGTGAAAGGAGACGCACAGCCGGTTCCAGATGTTGATCATGCCGATCGCCACCGTCAGCTTGGCCAGTTCCTCTTCCAAAAAGTGTTCAAGCGTTTTTGCGTAGAGATCATCCGGCACGCCGCTGTCCGCGATCTTCGTTACCGTTTCGGTCCAGGCGAAGGCAGCGCGTTCACGCTCGGAAAACAGCGGCGACTCCTTCCAGGCGGAGACGAGATAAAGCCGCTGTTCGATCTCGCCGTCATGGCGCGCCTCGCGGCTGTGCATCTCGACGCAATATGAACAGCCATTGATCTGCGACGCCCGCAATTTGATCAGGTGCAGCAGGCTTTTCTCGAGCCCGCATTCGTCGACCGCCTTGTTGAGCGCCGACACCGCTTTCATGATTTCCGGCGCCGCGCCGAAGAATTGCAGCCTCTGTTTCATCGTCTTTACCTTTCATGCTTGCTTGGTTGAACTGGATTTCTGCGGTCGCTGATGGCGCTCGACAAAGGCGCAGTTCGCGGCGACTGAACGGGGATCGGCATCGATCATATACACCGCCACGATGTCGGACAGCCGGGCCTCGGCAAGAGCGGCGCGATAGGCGCGCTCGGCCTTCAGCATCGCGACGCTGATGCCGCAGGGTTTGACATAGACCGAGGCATCGAGCCTGGCCGGCCCGCGCTGACGGATTTCGCCGCAACGAAAGGCCGGTTCGCGTCCTTCGACGGCGAGCACGATGTCGAGCAGCGTTATGCGCTCGGCCGGCCGTGCCAGCCGGTAACCGCCCGATGGCCCCGGCACCGATTCCAGGATGCCCGACGCCGCCAGCGCGTTGAGATGCTTGAGGAGATAACTCGGCGACAGGCCGAACGCTTCAGCCATGGCAGCACCCGGCATGGTCGCTGCGCCTTCGACGCCGGCAAGCATGGCGGCGCAGTGGATGGCCGCTTCGACGCCCTCACCCAGCTTCATCGTGCTGATCTCCAATTCATGGATATGTCTTATCGTGGATAATTTTTATCCGCAATAGGAAACTTTGGAGATTCGGTGGCGGATTTGTGACGTTCCAGGAATTCCGGCACCTGATCCTTTCAGATCGTTGCGCCGCCCCTTTATTGCCCTGCGGGCGCCAGTTTGCAGGACTTGGGTTCCTCGCCCCCGTGGAGCGGGGGAGAGGTGGCCCGGCGAAGCCGGGACGGAGAGGGGGATGACAGTCGCGAAGCCAGAACCGGTGAAGGATCGGGGCGCGAGCAAGATGGGAAGTCCATCATAAGCCTTGAACAGTTCCCAGCCGCCGCGAAGGCCCCTCTCCGTCCCGGCTTCGCCGGGCCACCTCTCCCCACTTCGTGGGGCGAGGAACCCAAGTTCTGCGGAGTTGCACGCTCGGGCGCCGAACAAATCTCCTCTGCCTAGGGAGACAGATGGCTCACCCGTCCGCGCCTATTCCGCCGCCACCTTGGCCATCGGGTTGTTCGGATGCGTCGTCCAGTTGGCGTAGACCGGCGACACCGGCTTGCCGGTGCGCTGGTCCATCACGCCAACCGCCAGCGGCTCCATGGTGATGCAGTTCTCCACCGGGCAGACATTGACGCAGAGATTGCAGCCGACGCATTCGGCTTCGATCACTTCGAAATGCCTGACGCCATCGACGATTGCGGTGATTGCCTGGTGCGCAGTGTCCTCGCAGGCGATGTGGCAGCGGCCGCATTTGATGCAGGCCTCCTGGTCGATATGCGCCTTGGCGATGTAATTGAGGTTGAGATACTGCCAGTCGGTGACGTTGGGCGTGGCGCGGCCGACGATGTCGTCGAGCGAGGCATGGCCCTTCTCGTCCATCCAGTTTTCCAGGCCGGCGATCATCTCCTGCACGATCTTGAAGCCATAGGTCATCGCCGCCGTGCACACCTGAACATTGCCGGCGCCGAGCGCCATGAATTCGGCGGCGTCGCGCCACGTGGTGATGCCGCCGATACCGGAGATCGGCAGCCCATGCGTTTCCGGATCGCGGGCGATCTCGGCCACCATGTTCATGGCGATCGGCTTCACCGCCGGGCCGCAATAGCCGCCATGCGAACCCTTGCCGTCGATCGTCGGCTCCGGTGCGAAACTATCGAGATTGACGCCGGTGATCGAATTGATGGTGTTGATCAGCGACACCGCGTCGGTGCCGCCGGCAAGGGCGGCACGCGCCGGCTTGCGTATGTCGGTGATGTTGGGCGTCAGCTTGGTGATCACAGGCATGCGGGTGTTGGCCTTGCACCAGCGCACCACCATTTCGATGTATTCCGGCACCTGGCCGACCGCCGAGCCCATGCCGCGTTCCGACATGCCATGCGGGCAGCCGAAATTGAGCTCGATGCCGTCGGCCCCCGTCTCCTCGACCACCGGCAGGATCGCCTTCCACGCATGCTCCTCGCAAGGCACCATCAGCGAGACGACGATGGCGCGGTCGGGCCAGTCCATCTTGACCTGCTTGATCTCGCGCAGATTGACCTGCAGGTCGCGGTCGGTGATCAGCTCGATGTTGTTCAAGCCGAGCAGGCGGCGGTCGGCGCCCCAGATCGCGCCGTAGCGCGGACCGTTGACGTTGACCACCGGCGGGCCCTCTTCGCCGAGCGTCTTCCACACCACGCCGCCCCAGCCCGCCCTGAAGGCACGGATGACATTGTAGGCCTTGTCGGTCGGCGGCGCCGAAGCCAGCCAGAACGGATTTGGCGATTTGATGCCAACGAAATTGTTGCTTATGTCTGCCATGCTCATGCCCTCCCGTTCGAGGTCAGTGCCCGGTGGATCGATTCGGCCGCGTCGCGGCCCTGTGCGACGGCGGAGACGGTCAGGTCGTCGCCGCCAAAGATGCAGTCGCCGCCGGCCCAGACATTGGCCAGCGAGGTGCGGCCTTCGGCATCGACCTTGATGCGGCCGGCTTCCAAAGCAAGCAAGGCGCCGCTGCCGTTGAGCGCAGCCGGGACAAAACTCTGGCCGATCGCCTTGAACACCTGGTCGGCGGTAAGCGTCAGCCGCTCGCCGGTGCCGACGAGTTTCTCGCCATCCATCGCCGTGTATTCGAGTTCGATGCCCGACACCTTGCCGCCTTCGGCGATGACCCGCTTCGGCTGCAGCCAGTGACGGATGATGACACCGTTGGCGGCGGCCAGATCCTGCTCGAATTCGGAAGCGTTCATGTGCTCCTGCCCGCGCCGGTAGCAGATCGTCACCTCTTCGGCGCCGAGCAGCTTTGACTGCACCGCCGCGTCGATCGCCGTCATGCCGCCGCCGATGACGACGACACGCCGGCCGACCGGCAGGCTGGCAAGATCGCTCGCCTGGCGAAGCTCCGCTATGAACTCCACCGCATTGGTGACGCCTTGCGCGTCCTCGCCGTCGGCGCGCAACGCGTTGACACCGCCAAGCCCCATGCCGAGAAACACCGCGTCGTAATTCCTGGTCAGGTCCGACAGCTGGTAGTCGCGGCCGAGCGCCTTGCCATTCTGGATGTCGATGCCGCCGATCGACGTGATATAGTCGACCTCGGCCTGGGCGAAATTGTCGATGCTCTTATAGGCGGCGATGCCGTATTCATTGAGACCGCCGGCTTTCGGGCGGGCTTCCAGGATGGTCACGTCATGACCATGGCGGGCGAGCCGATGAGCGGCGGCAAGGCCGGCCGGTCCGGCGCCGACCACCGCGACCGTCTTGCCGGTCGGGGCGGCGCGCGGGTAAAACTGCTTATTCTCAGCCATCGCGACATCGGTGGCATAACGCTGCAGGCGGCCGATCTGCACCGGCTTGCCTTCCGCCACTTCGCGTACGCAGACCTCTTCGCACAGCGTCTCGGTCGGGCAGACGCGGGCGCACATGCCGCCCAAAATGTTCTGGTCGAAAATCGTCTTGGCCGAGCCAATCGGATTGCCGGTCGAGATCTGGCGGATGAACAGCGGGATATCGATCGAGGTCGGGCATGCATTCATGCATGGCGCGTCATAGCAGAAATAGCAGCGGTCGGATTCGACCAGCGCCTCGTGATGATCGAGCGGCGGATGCAGGTCGGAAAAATTATCCGCATATTGTTCAGGCGAAAGCCGGCCGCCGGCAATGCCCTGCTTGAAATGACCAGTCGCCATTCCGCTTCCCCATTTCTTGTGGTTTTGGGGGGAGGCTAACACGTTTTGTTTTTTTATCAATTGGTCAATTTTCAGCCAAGTTGCTGAAAACGCTTAATAAAAATATGATAATTGTAGTCATGTTTTCGAGATGTGCGAGCGATCACGACGCAGACAGCAGGCCCATTCCGGGGGCGCCGCCATGGATCGACCTGATCTCGTTCGCGACCAGTTCCTGCAGCCGCCACAGGTTGCGGTCGCGAATGCCGAATTCTTCCAGATGATGGACGGTGTTGTAGAGATATTCGGCGCCCGACCCGACATGCCCGCACGCCCGCGCCAGCACTTGAGCTACCCTCTCCAGCGGCTGGTTGAGCGACGTCCCCCTGCCGGTCACACCGACCCAGAAGCCCAGCGCCCTGAGCGAGCCTTGAGCCGTATGCACGGGAAGCCACCTGACTGAGCCAATACTCTCGTGATCGCTGATCTCGCGCCGCAACAGTCTTTCGATCTGGAGCGGTTTTTCGCCTTCCGGCAAGCGGTAGATCACCCCGTTGCACCGTCCGCCCCGTTCGAGCGCCATCATCAAGCCCGGCTGCTCGGCGCTGCCGCGCCAGCGGACCATGTCGAGGCAGAAGGACCGATGCCAGCCGAAAGCGGTGGCGCGTTGTTGTTCGACGGACTGGAAAGCCGGATTCCAGATCAGCGAGCCATAGGCGAACACCCACAAGGGCCCGCGTCTGCTTCATCAGATAGCCGCGACGCAAGGGTCTGGAAATCCTCGTCAGTCAGTTGCGTCCAGCTGCCATCGGGACCGGGATCGGCCTCCTCCCGATGGCATAGCGCGACAAGCTCTGAAGTGAGCGACATCCGACGCATGGATCAACACTCTCCGTTGACGATAAGCAAAGTCGAAAACCGCAGCATGCGCAAGATTGCGAACGAGGGGTGCCTTGCCGCCATCGATTTCTGGCCCAGATGTCGGAATTCCGTCGCGAAGATCATCCTAGAATGGATCACGCATGATCGATCACTGGAAACCCAAGGAGCACGACAATGCCAAAGTCCCCGATGCCCTTTTTCTGGTACGAATTGATGACCACCGACCTCGACGCCGCCGAGGCATTCTATACCGACGTGGTTGGCTGGAAGGCGCAACCCTTCGAGGGCGCGCCCGGCATGCCGCGCTATATCGTCATGAATGTCGGCGAGCGCGGCGTCGGCGGGCTGATGGCGCAGCCTGAGGACGTGCGCAAGATGGGCATGCCGCCGGCCTGGGTCGGCTACATCCACACCAGGGATGTCGACGCTTCGACGAAATCGTTGAAGCAAGCCGGCGGTACGGTTCACCGCGAACCCGATGACATTCCGGGCGTCGGCCGCTTTGCCGTCGTTGCCGATCCGCAAGGCGCGGCCTTCAACTTCCTGCAGCCAAACGGCCCCGACCAGCCGCCGGTGCCGGCCACCACTCCCGGCCATGTCGGCTGGCATGAACTCTATACGACCGACTGGCGGGCCGCGTTCGATTTCTATGCCGGACAATTCGGCTGGACCAAGGGCGACGCCATGGATATGGGGCCGATGGGCATCTACCAGCTCTTTGCCGCCGGCGGCGAACCTATTGGCGGCATGATGAACAAGCCCGAGCAGATTCCGGTGCCAGTCTGGCAGTTCTATTTCAACGTTCCGGCCATCGACGCGGCGGCCAAGCGTGTGACCGACAATGGCGGCAAGATCGTGATGGGTCCGATGGAGGTCCCCGGCGGCAGCTGGATCGTGCAGTGCACTGATCCGCAAGGCGCTCATTTCGCGCTGATGGCGCCGGTACGGTAGGCGTCCTGACCAACCGAGTGCTGCCGCTGGATCATTCCAGCGTCAGCACCGCAACTTTGAGACCGGCCTTTTGGCGCCGCTGAGTTGGACGGTCGCGGCACCCGCCGCAAGCTTGAAACGCACGCTTTTGCAATTGCCAGGACAGGTTTTCACGCCGCTGAAATCGACCGAGCGAACGGCATGGCCTGAATTGACTCAAGGCGCAAAGTCATTCCGGCGCCAGCACCGCAATCTTAAGGGTCTCTTTCTTGGCGCCGCTCAGCTGGATGGTCGCCGGGCCGGCGGCCAGCTTGAAGCGCACGCTCTTGCGGATCCCCGGACAGGTCTTCATACCACTGAAAGCCGCCAACTTCACGGCCTTGCCGTCCTGAACGACATCGATCCAGGCCTCATCAGACAAGCTGATCTGGAGCTCTCCCTCAGGGGGCACGGCCACGCTTGCCGTCGCGCCGAATGTACCGGCTGCCGGCGCGCGTTCCGGCGGAACGGTGAAGCTGATCGTGTCGACCGGCGCCAACGCCACATCTGCAGCCTCGCCGACCGAAAGGTCAGCCCCGGGCTGCGCGGCGGGCGCTGCCGCAAACAGGGCCTCCTCGCGCGTCACCGGCCATTTGAAAGCAGCACAGCCGGCGTCATCGGCCATGGCGACGCTGGTGCCTGCAAGGATGGCGAACAGGCTGACAAGGACTTTTCTCATGGCAAACGGAACCCACATGGTTTGGAGTGTCTGGCTATCAATACAACTATAGCGATTTTAATGCAACCCTGGCTAGAATAAAAGGACGAGGGACATTCCAATCACCGGTTGTTGATGGCAGGCCAACCGCAGGCGCTGGGCATTCTGCGCATCATGACCGCGTTGCAGTTCATCGAGCACGGCGCTGGACAACCGCCGCAGCGCTTGAACCGCCACCAGCGGCGCCTTTACCCCCGCATCCGCTCGAGATTCGCGTCGAACAGCGGTGTCGGCTGCACGCGCGCGGGATAGCGCTTACCCAAGAGCTCGATCTCGAAACCGTCGGCCTCGTCGGCGATTTCCTTCGGCACGTAGCCCATAGCCACGGACGTCTTCGAATGATGCGCGTAGCCGCCTGACGTGACCCAGCCGCGCACGGCGCCGTCGAACCAGATCGGCTCGTCGCCGATGACGTCGGCGTCTGCCGTATCAACGACAAAGGCGCGCAGCCGCAGCTTGCCGCCTTGCTTGCGCTCAGCCAGTGCAGCCTGCTTGCCGATGAAATCGGTTTCTTTCCCGTAGGCGACGAAACGGTCGAGCCCGGCCTCAAGCGGACCATAGATCGGCCGGTATTCGCGCGCCCACGAGCCGTAGTTCTTCTCCAGCCGCAGCGCATTGAGCGCGCGCGAGCCGAACAGACCGATGCCGAATTCTTCGCCAGCCGCCATCAGGGTCTGGTACGCGGCACGCTGATATTCCGGCGCCACCCAGATCTCGTAGCCGAGATCGCCGGTGTAGCTGACTCGGCCGACCAGGCACGGCGCCATGCCGATACCCACCTTGCGGATGGCCATGAACGGGAACGCCGCATTCGACACATCCGCCCGCGTGACTTTTGCCAGCACGTCCCGCGCCCTCGGACCGGCAATCGACAGGCCCGTCAGTCTCGCCCCCAGCGCCTCGAGATGGACCGAGCCATCTTGCGGCAGATGCGCCTCGAACCAGCGCATGTGATATTGCTCGGCAATGCCGGAGCCGGCGAGGAACCAGTCCTCCCCGTTGGAATTGGGGCTACCGAGATTGGCCAGCGAGAAGTCGCCGATCAGCCTGCCGTCTTCCTTCAGCATCGGCGCCAGCGTCATGCGGCCGGGCTTTGGCAGCTTGCAGGCAAGCAGGCGGTCGAGCCAGGCCGCCGCGCCCTCGCCTGTCACCCTGTATTTGGCGAAGGACGAGATTTCCGACAGGCCGACACTTGTCCGCACCGTCTTCACCTCTTTTGCGACATGCTCGAAATCGCTTGAGCGCCGCCACGAGAACTCGTCCCTGACGCCCTCGGGCGCATACCACAGCGGCACTTCCAGCCCAAAGGCCACGCCCCATTGCGCGCCCTTGGCCGACAAAAGGTCGTAGACCGGCGTGGTCTTGAGCGGCCGCCCGGCAGGCAGCTCCTCATTGGGGAAGCGGATGGAAAAACGCCGCGAATAATTCTCGCGCACCTTGGCGTTGGTGTAGGCCATCGTTGCCCAGTCGCCGTAGCGCGAGACATCCATCGCCCAGATGTCGGCGCCGGGATCGCCCTCGATCATCCAGTTCGACAGCGCCAGGCCAACCCCGCCGCCCTGCGAAAAGCCCGCCATGACGCCGCAGGCGACCCAGAAACCCGGCAGGCCGCGCACCGGCCCGACCAGCGGGTTGCCGTCCGGCGCGAAGGTGAAGGGGCCGTTGATGATCTGCTTGATGCCGGTGTTCTGGAAGGCCGGAAAATGGCGGAAGCCGACTTCCAGCGATGGCGCGATGCGGTCGATGTCAGGCTCCAGCAGTTCGTGGCCGAAATTCCACGGCGTGGTAAATTCGGACCATGGCTTGTTGGCCTTCTCATAGGTACCCATCAGCATGCCGCCGCGCTCCTGGCGCAGATAAAGTTCGCCGTCGAAATCGACCGCGTGGATGATCTCCGTGCCGGTCTTCTGGTTCCAGGCGGCAACCTCCGGCATGTCCTCGGTGATCAGGTACATGTGCTCCATGGCCAGCACCGGCAGTTCCAGCCCGACCATGCGGCCGACCTCGCGCGCCCACAGGCCGCCGGCGTTGACGACATGCTCGGCCACCACCTCGCCCTTGTTGGTGATGACGCGCCACAGCCCGTCGGCGCGGCGCACGATGTCCTCGACCTTGGTGAAGCGTTCAACCTCGGCGCCGAGCTTTCTCGCCGCCTTGGCATAGGCGTGGGTGACACCCGATGGATCGAGATGACCGTCCTCCTTGTTGCGCACGGCGCCGACGAACTGCTTCGGGTCGAGCAGCGGCATCAATTCGGCCGCGTCATCAGGTGAAATCTCCTCGAGGTCGATGCCGAGATAGCGGCCCTTGGCGACGACGCCGCGCAGCCAGTCGAGCCGCGCCTCGGTCGCCGCCAAAAGCACGCCGCCGGTCAGGTGCACGCCGGTCGCCTGGCCCGACAGCTCCTCGATCTCCTTGTAGAGCGAGATCGTGTATTTCTGCAGCTTGGCGACGTTGGGATCGCCGTTGATTGTGTGCATGCCGCCGGCCGCATGCCAGGTCGAACCGGAGGTCAGCTCGTCACGCTCCAGAAGCACGATGTCGGTCCAGCCGTGACGGGCGAGATGGAACAGCACCGAACAGCCGACGACGCCCCCGCCAATGACCACGACCTTTGCATGCGATTTCATGGATTTTCTCGTTATTTCAGGAAGTTGGAGGGGAACGATGAATCGGGGTGGGAGGAGCCAAGCCACACGAACGCAAGCCTTCGATCATCACGGCTCGCCCTGCCCGATCGCTTCCTTGCGCCTGGCCACATACGCCTCCAGCGCCTCGCGCACGGAAATATCCATCGCCGGTTCGACATGATCTTCCAGCGCTTTCTTCCACAGCCGCGTCGCCCGCGCCGTGGCGTCGAGCCCGCCGGCCTCCTGCCACGCCTCGTAGTTCTGCCAATTGGAGAGCATCGGCTGGTAGAAGGCGGTGGCGTAGCGCTCCAGCGTGTGCGGCTCGCCGAAGAAATGGCCGCCGGTCGGCACCGCACCCAGCGCCTCGACAGCGAGTTCCGCCTCGTTGACCTCGATCGGGCGCAAAAACTCCATCATGTGCTGGATCATCTCGACGTCGATAATGAACTTCTCGAATGACGCGGTCAGCCCGCCCTCCTGCCAGCCGGCTGCGTGGTAGACGAGATTGCCGTGGCCGAGCACCGCGCCCCACAGCGCCATCAGCGTCTCATAGGCGCCTTGCGCGTCAGCGGCGTTGGAGGCCGAGCCCGGCGTCGTCCGGTAGGGCAGTCCATAGCGCCGTGCCAGCTGCCCGGAGGCGATGTTGGCCTTGGTGTTCTCCGGCGTGCCGAAGGCCGGCGCGCCCGACTTCATGTCGACATTGGAGGTGAAGGCACCATACATGACCGGGGCGCCAGGGCGGACAAGCTGCGTCAAGACCACGCCGAACAGCGCCTCGGCGTTCTGTTGCGCCAGCGCGCCGGCAAGCGTCACCGGGCTCATCGCCCCCATCAGCGTGAACGGCGTCACCGCGACCGATTGGCCGAACTCGGCCATGGTCATCAGCCCTTCAGCCATCATCTCGTCGAAGCGGCGCGGCGAGTTGACCGAGATGATAGTGGTGACGCCGGGATCGTCGCGCATCTCATCAAGCGTCAGCCCTCGCGCGATTGCCATCATTTCGATGCCGTCCAGCGCCCTGCCGCGGCCGATCGCCGAGACGTGAAAACTTTTATCGGTCAGCGTCAGATTGGCGAAATAGGTGTCGAGGTGGCGTGAATTGGCCGGCAGTTCGACCGGCGCGCAGACCTGGTTGCCGAGCATGTGTACGCAGTTGAAATGCTGCGCCAGCCGGGTGAGATCGCAGTAGTCGCGCAGGTTTCCGGCGCGGCGGCCGCGTTCCATGTCGTGCACGTTGGGAGGTCCGGCGACGAGCGTAAAATTGATGGTGTTGCCGCCGAGATGAACGGCACGGACCGGGTTGCGCGGCGTCAGCGTATAGCTCGACCGCGTCGTCCCCAGTGCCTGGTCGACCATGCCGCGGTCGATGCGGACAGTCATCGACGCATGATCGACCTTGGCCCCAGCCTTTTCGAACAGCGAAAGCGCCCGCGAGCTCATCACCTCGATGCCGAAATTCTCCAGAATGTGCATCGACGCCTGATGGATCGCCTCGATCTGGTCGGCCGAGAGCATCGCCATTGGCGGATAGGGATTTGTCACGCGCCGCAGCGGCAGTTGCGGGATGGCGGCCGGCCCCCTGTTGCTGGTTCGCTCAGCGCCGCGCTTGCGTCTCGGTTCGGTCATGCGGCGCATCAAAGCGCCGGCACGACGATCGGGCTGTCAGAAATCCGCCACCCACGGGCGTGATTTTAGCCAAGGCGGCATTTTGGTAGCTTCATGCCGACAAAAGCGACGGAAAACGTCGGAATATCCATCTTCGCTCTGCCCGACCAAAGCGGCCGATGGGCCGTTAAGGAACGCAGCAAGATTCCTTTTATGTTTTCGGCCTAATCCTCTTCCAATGGGTAGGTCGAGTTTTAGTAAAATTGTAGCTGCTACCGTGCTGCTGGCGCTTTCGGCCTGCGCGACGCCGCCGAACCATATCAACGATGTCTGCGCCGTGTTCGACCAGAATGACGGTTGGTTCGACAACTGGCAGGCGGCGGCCGAACGCGCCGAACAGAAGCACGGCGTGCCGGTTCCCGTGCTGATGGCGACGGTGCGCAAGGAATCCGGCTTCAAGAGCAACGCCAGGCCGCCGCGCACCAAGCTTCTCGGCTTCATTCCCTGGAAACGTGTCTCCAGCGCCACCGGCTTCTCGCAGGCGCTTGACGGCACCTGGGCGCAGTATCAAAGCGAGACCGGCAGCTGGGCGGCGCGCCGCACCAGGTTTGCCGATGCCGTCGATTTCGTCGGCTGGTATCATTCCAAGACCGCAGACACGCTCGGCGTCGCTCGCAACGACACCTACAACCTCTATCTGGCCTATTATCTCGGCTGGACGGCCTATGGCCGCGGGAACCGCGGCGATGCCGGCGTGCAGCGCTATGCGCGGGCCACCGAGCAGATGGCTCGGGACTACGCCGCCCAGCTACGCCAATGCGCGCCTTGACGGCGCCACGGATCTAGTCGTCCGTCAGCTTCGGCCTTTTGCCGTGTGGACGCTTGGGCGGAGCGCCGGCAAAGCCCGGACCGACGCCCTGCGGCGCGTCTTCCGGCACGCCTTCATTGGCGGCATGCTCCTTGTCGAACTTGATCACCGGCTCCATTTTCGCCAGCACATCGTCGGCAAGCCAGCACAGGCTCATATGACCGTCGCCGAGATTCTTCACCGGCGGCACCTGCGTCTCGCAAAGATTGTCCGGCACCAGCTTCTTGTAGCCGCAGCGCGTCTGGAACGGACAGCCGGTTGGCGGGTTCATCGCCGACGGAATATCGCCTTCCAGCACGATGTGCTTCTTGATCACGCTGGTGTCGGCGATCGGAATCGCCGACAGCAGGGCCTCGGTATAAGGATGATAGGGCGGCGAAAAGATCTGGTCGGTCGTGCCCTGCTCGACGATATAGCCGAGATACATGACGACGACGCGATCGGCGATGTAGCGCACCACCGACAGATCGTGGCTGATGAACAGCATCGTCGTCTTGTTCTTGCGCTGGATGTCCATCAAAAGCTCGGTCACCGCTGCCTGCACCGACACGTCGAGCGCTGAGACCGGCTCGTCGGCCACCACCACCTTGGCGTCGCCGGCAAAGGCCCGCGCCACGCCGATGCGCTGCTTCTGGCCGCCTGAAAGCTGGCGCGGCTTGCGGGTCTCGAACGCCCGCGGCAGCTTCACCAGGTCGAGCAGCTCCAGCATGCGCTTACGGCGGTCGGCGACGGTGTTGCCGACATTGAACTTCTCCAGCGTGCGGATGATCTGCGAGCCGACCGTGTGGCTGGGGTTGAGCGTGTCGAACGGATTTTGGAACACCATCTGGATCGACGACACCGTCTCGACGCTGCGGTTCTCGACGCCGGTCGACTGGATTTGCTGGTTGCCGAGCGTCACGCTGCCGGAGCTTGCTGTCTCCAGTCCGAGCAGCACCTTGGCCAGCGTCGACTTTCCGCAACCGGACTCGCCGACAATGGCGACGGTCTCGGATTCTCGCGCCATGAAGGAGATCGTCTCGTTGGCCTTGACGACGCGGCCTTCGCTCGAGCCGAACACCTCGCTGCCGCCGACCTTGTAGTACTTTTTGAGGTCCTCGATCTTGAGCACCGGCGCGCCGGGCTCGACGCGCTCGTTGACCTTCTTGGCGCCGGGCGGCAGCGCTTCCCAGTCGATCTCGTTGAAGCGCACGCAGCGCGAAAAATGGCCTTCATGGCCTTCGACCGCGATCATCGGGATTTCGGCGGCGTTGCAGACGCCCTCGACGAAGTGGTGGCAGCGGGGGCCGAAATTGCAGCCCTTCGGCCGCTCGTGCGGCAGCGGCAATTGTCCCGGGATGGAGATCAGAGGCCGCGAATTCTTGTCGGCGCCGGGCAGCGGGATCGAGCGGAACAACCCTTGCGTGTAGGGATGGCGCATCCGGTCGAAGACGTCCTTGATCTTGCCGGTCTCCACCGCTTCGCCCGAATACATCACCGTGATGCGGTCGCAGGTTTCCAGGATCAGGCCGAGATTGTGCGACACGAAGATCATTGAGGTACCGAACTTCTCGCCGAGCCCCTTGACCAGATCGACGATGCCGGCTTCCACCGTCACGTCGAGCGCCGTCGTCGGCTCGTCGAGCAGGAGCAGCGCCGGCTTCGACAGCAGCGCCATGGCGATGACGATGCGCTGTTGCTGACCACCGGAAAGCTGGTGCGGAAACGAACGCATCATGCGCTCCGGATCGGGCAGCCTGACCGAGCGCACCATTTCCAGCGCGCGTTTGTAAGCCTCTTCCTTCGACACCTTGTCGTGGATCAGCGGCACTTCCATCAGTTGCTGGCCGACCTTCATCGCCGGGTTCAGGCTGGCCATCGGCTCCTGGTAGATCATCGCGATCTTGTTGCCGCGGATGGCGCGCAGTTCCTCGTCGGAGAGCTCGCCCATATCCTTGCCCTGGAACTTTATCCGGCCGCCGACGATCTTTCCGATGTTGGAGAGGTCGCGCATGATGCCGAGCGACACGGTTGACTTGCCGCAACCGGATTCGCCGACGATGCCCATCGCTTCGCCAGGCATGACCGTGCAGGAGAAGTCCATAACGGCCGGTATCTCGCCCTTGCGAGTGAAGAAGGAGATCGACAGGTTCTCGATCTCGATGATCGGCCCATTGGTCGGCTTGGCGGGATTTCGAACTGCCTCATTCATGGGTCGCTCCAATCCTTGTTCTTCTAAATAGGGTCGAAGACCCGTCCATCAATCTTTCATCGATTGTTCACGCAGCGAGTCGGCCAGCAGGTTAAGGCCCAGCACGAACGACATCAGCGCGATCGTCGGCGGCAGCGCCGGATGGATGAAGGAGCGCAGCAGCCGGCTGGCATCCTTGATCGCGGTGCCCCAGTCCGGGCTCTCGGGCGCCAGCCCCAGGCCGAAATAGCCGAGCGTGCCGAGCAGGATCGTGGTGTAGCCGATACGCAGGCAGGCATCGACGATCAGCGGCCCGCGTGCATTGGGAAGGATCTCCCACAGCATGATGTACCAGGGCGATTCACCGCGCGTCTGCGCCGCCGCCACATAGTCGCGCGTTTTGATGTCCATGACCAGGCCACGCACGATGCGGAACACGCCGGGGCTGGAGGCAAACACCACCGCCACGAAGATGTTGAGCTGGTTGGGATCGATATGGATGATCCTGAACGGGTCGGCGTCGAAGACCAGGCCGGCGTAGACCCAGCCGCCAATGATCAGCGTCAGTCCCAGGAGGATGTAGAGTCGGTCAGGCCGCTTCTTGTAGCGCGTCCAGAACAGCACGCTGAAGAAGATGATCGGGAACAGGAAGAACAGGCCGGCCATCGCATAGGGAATCGGCGTCTCCATGATGCCTGGCGTCACCAGGAGGTAGAACAGGAGGATCACCGGGAAGGCGAGCACCAGGTTGGCGAGGAAGGACAGCACGGTATCGATCCTGCCGCCATAATAGCCGGCAGGCAGGCCAAGCGTGATGCCGACCATCAGCGCGAAACCGGTCGCCGCCGGCGCGATGATCAGCACGATCTGGCTGCCATAGATCATACGGCTGAACACGTCGCGGGCAAGCTTGTCACCGCCGAACAGGTAGACAAGTCCCGATTGCGGCTCGACCGCGCCAGGCAGCGCGTCCTTCATGATCGGGATCTGGACAAGCGGATTGAAGGGCGAGATGGTTGACGCGAAGATCGCCGTGAACAGCCAGAACAGGCAGATGCCGACGCCGACGATGCCGACGCTGCTGTCGAAGAGTTGACCGTAGAGGCCAAGCCTCTTCTTGTAGGCGAAGCTCGCCCCCATCACCACGACGAGGGCGATCCAGACCGGCCAGAAGCGCGCGAGCACGCCAAGCACCACATCGAAGGCGCCGATATATTCAAGCTGCATCCGCCCGATCCCCTATTGAACTCTGATACGCGGATTGAGAAACGCGTAACCGACATCGGAAATGAGCTGCGTGATCAGCACGATGAACACCGAGACCAGGGAGCAACCGAGCAAAAGATCGATGTCGTTGTTGCCAGCCGCCTCGACCAGCGTGTAGCCAAACCCCTGGTAGCGGAACATCACCTCGACGATGACGACGCCGGTGAGCAGCCAGGGAAATTGCAGCATGATGACGGTGAATGGTGCGATCAGCGCGTTGCGCAGCGCGTGCTTGACCACGACGCTGCCGAAGGAGAGGCCCTTCAACCGCGCGGTGCGGATATATTGCTGCGTCATCACCTCGACCATCGAGGCGCGGGTCATGCGGGCGATATAGCCGATGCCGTAGATCGCCAGCGTCATGACCGGCAAGGTGAAGTTGTAGAAGGTGATGCCCCGGCTGGCCGAAGCCGCCGAACCGTTCAGCAGGCCGAGCCATGAGGCGAAGATGACGGTAAAAATGACGCCCGACACATATTCGGGCGTCGCCGTCGAGGCGATCGAGGCGACGGACAACGTCCGGTCGGTTCGCGAGCCCTCGCGCATGCCGGCGAGGATGCCGATCAGAAGCGAGATTGGCACCATCACCACAAGCACCCAGAACATCAGGATGCCGGTGGCGCCTAGCGCCGGGAAAAGCTTCGACGCCACCGTCGTCTTGAACTTGGTCGAGCAGCCGAAGTCACCCTGCAGCACGCCGGAGAACGTCGGCTCGACAGGATCGTTGCAGAAGGAAAAACGTCGCGCGGGTTTGCCCGTTGCCGGGTCTGTGACCGGCTGTTTGGGCACGATACCCAGCCATTGGCCATAACGGGAGAAGAAATTCTGGCGGTAGCCATGATTGACCAGCCAGCTTTCGAGCTGCTCGGCCGAGGTGTGCATTTCAGTCTGGCTGATCGCCAGCTTTTTCAGATTGGGGTCGAGATTGATCAGGAAGAACACGACCATCGTCAGGCACAGCATCGTCAATGCCATGGTGCCGAGGCGTCGAAGGATGAAGGAAAGCATGGCGGCCCCCTGCCGATTGGGTTGGGGTCAGGTGCAGTCAACCCTTGATTTGTCGCATGAGCCAGCCTGAAATGTCAGCCACCTTTTGCGCTGACCCACATTTTGCGGATCATGTTCGAACAGGAGGGAGGGAAGAACGCCTCCCTCCCAGTTGGCTTCGATCGATCAGGCCTCGTCGAGCCAGACCTTGCCGTAGTCGCGCTCGAAGGTCGGGTGCATGGCGTAGTTCTTAACGGCAGCCACCGAGTGACTGTAGAGCTTGCGCCAGTAGGGCTGGATGATGATGCCGGAATCCTGTAGGATCTGCTCGATGTCCTTCATCATCTCCTTGCGCTTGGCGGCGTCGGCGACCGAAAGCGCGGCGTTGAGCTTGGCATCCCATTCGGGATTCGACCAGGCGGTTTCGTTCCAGGCTTCTCCGGTGCGGTAGCCGATCGCCAGAACCTGGACGCCGAGCGGCCGCATGTTCCAGTTGGTCATCGACAGCGGATACTTCGTCCAGTCGTTCCAGAACGTCGAACCCGGCAGCACCGTGCGCTTTACCTTGATGCCGGCGTCGCGCATCTGCGCGGCGATCGCATCGCCGGTATTCTTGTGCCAGTCTTCGTCGACCGTGATCAGCTCGTGCTCGAAATCGGCCTGGCCGGCTTCCTCCATCAGCGCCTTTGCTTTAGCCGGATCGCGAGCAATCTTCGCCAGCTCGTAATATTCCGGATGGATCGGCGAGACATGGTGGTTTTCGGCGACGGTGCCGGCATTGCCACCGCCCAGCTGGAGCACGACAGCGTTGTCGACTGCGAGCTGCAGCGCATTGCGAACCTTCTGGTCGTCATAAGGCTTGTTGGCCACGTTGGTCCGGCAGACGATGGTCGCTGCGGTGACCACCTCGTACTTGACCAGGTCGACACCGTCGAGGATCGACACATAATCGGCCGACGTCTCGAAATTGGTATGGACCTCTCCGGATTCGAAGGCGCTGACCGTGGCTGCCGGATCAGTGCCGTAGTCGATGAACTCGATGCCGTCGAGAAAGACCTCGCCGTCCCACCACTTGTTGTCTTCGCGGCGCTTGTAGACGACTTTCTGGCCGACGTCGTAGGAGACGAGTTCGAACGGACCGGTGCCGATCGGGCAGGCTTTGAAATCGCCGCCCTTTTCGTCGAAGGTCTTGTGGACGACGAGACCGGGATAGTCGCAGACGTTGGGGATGAGGGCGATATCCGGCGTGCTGAGCTTCAGCTTCACCGTCAAATCGTCGACCTTGGTCACTGCGCTCTCATCCAGCTTGTCGTCCTTGACCAGCGAGCCGAGACGGCCGGGCATGGAATTGCCTTCGGCCTTCTTGTCGGCCCAACGCTTGAAGTTGAAGATGACGTCGTCCGCGGTGAACGGATCGCCGTTATTCCAGGTGACGCCCTTGCGCACATGCAGCGTGTACTCGGTGGCATCGTCGTTGACGTCCCAGCTCTCGAGCAGGTAGGGGCGGAACGTGTATTCGGTTGTGTACTTGACCAACGGCTCGAGTGCCTGGCGCTCGGCATTGGCGATTTCCGACCAGTCGGCCTTGCGCGGATCCTTCGCATCCTTGATCCACATAGCGACCTTCAATATGCCGCCCTTCTTGCCCTGTACGTCCTGCGCTCTCGCCGGCGTCGGGTCGGCGAGGCCGAGCATACCATAGGCCATCGCCGTGGACGCGCCGAAGACGCTGGCCAAAGCGAGAAACTCGCGGCGATCGACACGTCCGGCCCTGGCTTCTTCGGCCATTGCATGGATGTGATCCGGAACGCGATCGCCATTACTCTTGTAGATTGTCATCACGAACTCCCATTGTTGGCTTTCTGCCTTTTACCATTCCGCATCCGGGCCATGATGTCAAAAACGGCACGGGTTGGGAACATGCCAAGGAATGTGCAACTTTGGAAGGGAAGCGGTTCGCGTGATAGCGACAGTCTTGGCGCAAAATTGCTATTGCCCGGCAGATTCCGTTCGAATCTCCAGCATCGATCAAACTGAGACATTCACGACAGCGCCGCGCGTCCTGCGGGGGCGCAAAGGACGCTGTAGCACTTTGATTTTGCGCATAATCCCTAACCGAGAATCGATTCCGATTTTCTGCGTCATGCGCCAAGCTTTGCACAGCGCCAGCCGATCCTGGATAGGGTGTCAAAACAGCGCGTCGGCCGGCTTTAGTACTCGCGCTCGTAGAAAACGCCGCCCTTGGCTTCGCCGGCGTCGGTGGCCTCGCCGCGCAATTTGACGCCGCGCCCGACGTCGAGATCGATCGCCGCCTTGCCCGAACCCGGCTTGTCGCCCTTCTGGATCGTCACATAGGTGCGGTCGTTGAGATATTTGCCCGCGGAGACCGCGGTGCCGCCCTCCTCGTCGGTGATGACGTCGAGATCGTCGACGCCGATCGCGCTGCGCAGGTTCTGGAGCAGCGAGGTCGAGCCGCCGACGCCGGCCAGCTGCGCGGCGGCTTCGGCAAGCTGGGCGATCTGCAGCGGCGACAGGTTCGACATCGAGCGGCCGAAAATCAACTGCGCCAGGACCTCGTCTTCCGGCAGCGCCGGCACCGACGAGAAGTTGAATTTCGGATTGGTCGCCTCGCCCGATACCACGATGGTGACGGTGGCGCTGCTCGTCGTCGATGTCGCTGTGAGGTTGAGATAAGGCACCAGTGAGCCTGAAAAGCCGACGGTGCCTTCGGTGAAGGTCAGCCGTTTGGCGAGGATCGTCAGCCGCCCGCGCTGCAAGTCAAAGGTGCCGACCGCTTGCGGCGACGATGCCGGGCCGGTCAGCCGCAGCGAACCGCCAAGCTCGGCATCGACACCCCTGCCCTGGATGAAAATCTGGCTCGGCGCGTTGACCGTGACATCGAGATTGAGGCCGCCGCCACCGCCGCTGCCGCTCGCAGTCGCCGGGCGCAACGCCTTGTCCTGCGCGCGCACGGCGGCCGGTGCGTTCCTATGCTTGACGTCGAGCGCCGCTAGCGAACCCGGCAGCTTTTCGGGAACGGTGATCACGGTCTTGGCCAGGTTGATCGTGCCCGAAATCACCGGCGCCGACGCGAGCGGTCCCTTGATGGTGAGGTCGCCGCCGAGATTGGCCGTGACCACCCTGCCGTCGGTATAGCGGCCGTCGACGAGCTTGACCGACAGGTCGGCCGGAAAACCTTGCGCCGGGTTGATGCCGACCGTGCCGCTGGCCGACAGGCTGCCGCGCGTCGACAAATTGCCGGTCAGGCGGTTGATCCTGGCGACGCCGCCGCCGATCGCGACATCGGCGGTGATATCGTTGATCGCAAGTCCCGAGCGTGCATCGATCAGGCGGGCACCCGACGTGCGGACCGTGCCTGTGATCACCGGCGACGTCGCCGGGCCGCGCACCTTCAAATCGACGTCGGCCGTGCCGCTCAACGACAGGCCTTGCGCGGCGAGTGTCCGGGTGAGGAAGGCGAACGGCACCTTGCCGGAAAAGTCGAGATCAAGGGTGGGCGTGCCTGATGTCGCCACCGTGCCGCCGCCCTTGAGGCCGAGACCGGCGGCATCGCTCATGTTGGCGTCGAAGGCCAGTCTGTTGCCTGAATACGTACCGGAGGACGAAACACTCATGCCGCCGAAACCGGCACCGCGGGTCTGCGACGTCTGGACGCCTGCGGCGTCGATCTTGAAGGCGACGGCCGGATTGGCCGGCGCGCCCGTCACCTTCACCGTGCCCGAGATCGAGCCGGCGGCATCGAGGCCCGGCGAGAAACTGTTGGCGAGCGACATCGGCACCCGCGCCAGCGTCGCGTCGAGATTGAGCGCCTCCCCGACCTTGCCCGAAACCGTCGCCGTGCCGCCGCCGAGGTTGAGCGCGAGCCGATCCAGGCTGGTGGTGCCGTTGGCGATGGTGATGGTCGAGGCCTGCGCGATCGCCGCTTTGATGCCGCGCATGGTCGCCTGGCCGGAGGTGAGCTCGACCGTCGTCGTGCCGTTGGCGATCCTGACGCGGCCGGCGGCCCTGGCCGGAATGTCCTTGACGGTGGCGCCGCCGGAAAAGCCTGTCCAGTCGCCGTCACGCTTGAGATCGACATCGATGCCGCGAATGACGGTGCCGCCGGAGGTGACGCTGTCGGCACGGATCTTTCCGGAGATCACCGGTGCCGCGAGATAGTTGGCGATCGATGCATCGATGGTGACCGTCCTTGCCGAAACATCGCCGCGTGAAATCGAAGCCGTCGAAGCCTTGATGGTGACCTCAGGCGCATTGCCGGTCTTCGAGAAGACGATCGTGCCACGCACGTCGCCTTCCGCCTTTTCCAGCGCAAGCGCGGCGAGCGGTCCGATATCAGGCAGGTCGAGCGCCACGGTGCCATCAGGCACGAAGGCATCATCAAGTGCCAGGTCGCCTGATACCCGGTTCTTGCCGAGTGACAGCAAAAGCCCGTTGATGGCGCGCTTGCCGTCGGACGTCGCCAGCACGGCACGACCTTCCAGGGGCTGGCCCGCGACATTTCCGGTCAGTTGGACATTGGCCGCAGGGTTGGCGGCATCGGCCTTGCCGGTGGCGGTGAGCCTCAGCCCGGTGATCTCGCGTTCGGCCACCGAGAGCCGGTCGCTGCTGACCGTCAGCGACAGGTCGGGCGCGGTCCCGGCGCCCTGCGCGTTCAGCGCGAACGTTATGGCGCCCTTGGCATCCCCGGACAGAAGCGAGATGTCGGCCAGCGCGCCCTTGATGTCGGCGGCGAGTTGGTTGTCGGCAAGGCTGGCCTGCCCGTCGGCGGTGAATGCACCTGATACCAGCCTGATGGCGTTGGCGGTGACATTGCCATTGGCGTCGCGCTTCAGTGCCGCGCTGAGTTCTGTCCGCTCGGCGAGCACACCGCGCGCTGCCGCCGGCAGCGCTGCGGAAGCCGCATCCGCCCTGAGGTTGAGATCGATGGCGCCATCGGCCAGCGAGACCCTTCCATTAAAGCCGCTGTCCAGTGCCTCGCTTGTCACCGAGCCGCTGTCGATGACGATGGTGTCAGTCGCGAGGCTGCCGGCGACCTTGGCTGTGATCCTGCCGGCGAGCAGCGGCGCGATGGTCGGATTGTCCAGGCCGATCTTGTCCGCCGTCACCGTGCCGGAGATCGGCCCTGTCCGGCCCTTCAGATCGAAGGCGTCGGAATGGAGCGCAAGCGCGATGCCTTCGGCCTTGGCGAGGTTGGTGGCGACCGACGGCAGTGTCGCGGAGATATTCAGCGTCGATTGCATGCCCTGCCCCGCGACCTCCACCGACAGCGCCTGCAACTCTAGATTGATCGGCTTCTCGGTGCTGCCAAGCGCCAGCGGCAGGCTCGGGCCGGTCGAAGCCAGGTCGAGCGCAAAATCGCTGGGGCCGTTCGGGTTGATGGTGCCGGCGGCCTTGCCGGAAATTTTGTCACCGGCAAGCGTCGCGTGGTCGATGGCAATGCCGCCGGCGGACGAGAAACTGCCTGCCGCATCGAAGGTGAGCGGCCCGAGCCCCGCCTGGCGGGTCTGGCTGGTCTCGGCGCCGCTGAGCTGCGCACTGAAACGAATGTCGGGGGCTGCCGACGGTCCGGTCACTTGCGCCGTTCCACCGAGCGTACCCGCGGCGATGAGGCCGGGTGAAAAATCATTGGCAAGGGCGGCCGGCAGTGCGGAAAACTCCGCCGCGAGGTCGAGCGTCGGGCCGGCGGTGCCGGACACGGTCACCGATCCGCCGCCGACATCGAGCAGCAGCTTTTCGATGCTGGCCGTGCCATTGGCGATGCTCAGGGTCGACGGCTGCACGATCGCCGCCTTGATGCCACGAATGGTCGCTTCGCCGGAAGCGATCTCGACACTTGTCGTGCCGTCCGCGATCTTCACCCTGCCTTCGACCATGGCCGGAATGCCGGCGACGGTGGCGCCGCCGGAAAACCCGGTCCAGTCGCCGTCGCGCTTCAAATCGACACCGATGCCGCTGATCACGGTGCCCCCCGATGTGACCGTATCAGCCTTGATCGTGCCGGAGATCACCGGTGCGGCGAGATAGTTGGCGATCAGCGCGTTAACGGCGATGGTCTTTGCAGCCAGATCGCCGCGCGAAATAGACCCGCTCGTCAGATCGATCGCGACCGTCGGCGCGCCACCATCACCCGAAAGGCGGATGCTGCCCTGCACGTCGCCTGCCGCCGTCTGCCCGGTAAATGCGGCCAGCGGCCCGATATCGGCCGCTTCGAGTGTCAGCGTGCCGAGCGGCAGGAATCTATCGTCGAGAGCAAGGTCGCCCGAGATCTTGTTGTCGGCCAGCGACAGGCTAAGCCCGTTGAGGGAACGCTTTCCGTCACGCGTGACCAACGATACCCTGAGATCGAGCGGCTGGTCGTCGACGGACCCGGTCAGTGAGACATCGGCGGCGGGATTGGCAATGTCGGCCTTGCCGGTGGCCGCCAGCTTGATCGTCTTGACCGTACGGCCCGACGCCGTCAGGCTGTCGCTGTCGGCCGAGAGGGAGAAATCCGGCGCCGTGCGCGCGCCGCTCGCCGTCAGCGCGAAATCGACGGCCCCGCCGACCGGTACGCCAACCATCGGCGACAGCACCGAAACGTCGCCGAGCGTGCCCCTGATGTCGGCCTGTATGTCGGTGCCCGTCGCGCTGGCGGTGCCGCTGGCGCTGAGCGAGCCCGAAGTGAGTTGCAGCGCGTTGGCGGCAAACAAGCCTTGCGGGTCGCGGGTCGCGGTCGCCGAGAATGTCACACGCTCACCGAGAACCGGGCGGATCTGCGGCGGCAGCGCAGTCGAGACGGCATCGGCATTCATCTTGAGCGTCATCGCCAGATCGGCCAGCGTCACCTTGGACGTCACCGAGGCATTGAGCGCATCGCTGCGCAGCGTGCCTTGATCGACGACGATCTCGTCCTTGCTGACCGATCCGGCGAGGTCCGCGGTCACCCTGCCGGTCACCAGCGGCGCCAGCGTCGCCACGTCGGTGTTTAGGCCGCCGGCTATAAGCTTGATGGTGACCGGTCCGCTGCGGTCCTGGATGTCGAAGCCGTCGGAATGGATTTCGGCCGCCAGATCGTCCACCCGCGTGCCGCCCGCCACCACCGAAACTAGGGACGCGCCGATGTCGACTATCGGCGCCTTGCCGCCGCCGAACGCGCGGGCCGTGGCGCCGGTAATCGCGACCGTCACCGGCTGCGCCGCGGTGCCGAGGCTGAGCACGATTGGTGGGCCCTTGGCGGCGAGCTCCACCGAAAGGTCGCTGGCGCCATTGGGGTCGATGATGCCCGCCGCCGTACCATGCACGGCATCGCTGTCGATGCTGGCGCGCTCGACTTCGACGCCGCCCGCGACGATCGCGGTTCCGGCAAGGTCGAAGCTGGTCTTGCCGGCAAACAAGGACTTCAGATTGTCGGGGATGAAGCGCTGGAAGTCGCCGTCGCCCTTGGCCTCGACATAGTTGCCCTTGTCGGTGAGCTGATGACGGCCGGTGAGCTGGGTGGCGATCTGGCCGTCGACGACGAAGGTACCGATGCCGCTCCAGTTGGCGACCGGCCCGGTGCCGGTGACGACGATGTTGACTGGCGGCGCATCCGGCAAATTGAGCAGATTGGCGATGATGCCGCCGGCCGGCTCGGATGCCTTCAGATCGAGGTCGAGCTTGTTGTCGGCGGGCGCGAAATGGATGTTGGCGTCGACCTTGCCTTGCTTGCCGTCGTGGCGGGTGATGTTGAGGCTGGTTTCTAGCGCCAATGGCGCCGCGTCGGCCTTGAACGAACCCTTGGCCGCGAGCTCTGCGATACCGCTGCCGGCCAGGGCCTGCCCGAGCGCTATTTCTGGCAGATCGACCTGCTTGATGTCGAGCGACACCGGCAGCGTGGTGGCGCCACCTTGGCTCGGCTGCGTGCCGGCCACCGGCAGCCGCGCCAGCTCGATGCGATCGGCGGCGATGCGGCCGGCGCTGAAGTTTTTCGACAGAAGCGCCAGCGGCGACCAGTCGACGGCCACCTTGCGCGCCACCAGCCAGGCGCCCTGGCGATCCTCCAGCACCACATGATCGACAGTCAGCGCGCCGGACCAGATGCCGTCGATGCCGCTGACCGTGACCTTTCGGTCATCGGTCGACGCCACGGTCGAGATGATGCCGGCGAGATTGTCGCGGCCGCGCTCGGTCTTGGTCAGCACGACGAGCGCACCGACCACCGCCGCCACCACGATGAGCAGCGTGTAAAGGACAATGCGAAGGACGCGCTTGAACATTGTCATCAGAACGCCTGGCCGATGCCGGCATAGATGCCGAAATGCGGGTCATCGGGACCCCGGTTGAGCGGCACCGCCGCATCGATGCGCAGCGGTCCGAACGGGGTAATATAGCGCAGGCCGACGCCGGCGCCGACCTGAGTGTCGGAAAAATCCGGGAACTGCTTGGTCGAGACCGTGCCGGCATCGACGAACGGCACGACGCCGATCGTGTCGGTGATGGCAATGCGCATCTCGACCGAGGTCTCGAAGAAGGATAGCCCGCCGATCGGCTCTCCGTCGGCGTCCTTCGGACCGATGCCCTGATAGGCATAACCGCGCACCGAGCCGCCGCCGCCGGAATAGAAGCGCCGGTCGGCCGGAACATCCTGAAGGCCGGCACCGATGATCGAGCCGATGGCGACGCGTTCGGCCAAGACGAACTTCGAGGCCGCATCGAGCGACTGATATGCCGATCCTTCGCCTCTCAGCTTGACGAAGGCCGCGCCGTTCAAAATGTCGTAGCTCGGCTCGGCATAGGCCAGCGCCCTGAATCCGGTCGTCGGGTTCAGCCGGCTGTCGCGATTGTCGAAGACATATCGCAGCGGAACGCTGGCGATCAGATAGGTGTGCTTGCCGAAAGAGTCGGTGATCTTCGAATAGTCGAGCGCGACTTCCGCGGAAATCGTCTGCTGCCTGTCGAGTTCATAAGACAGGCCAGTGTTGCCCTTGACCGAGAAATGGTCGTAGGCGTCGGGATGCTCTAATACGGTGTTGACGCCGGCGAAGAATTTCGACGCCGGCCCGACGACGCCCGGCTTTTCGAACATGATGCCGGCATTGTAGTTGAGCTCGGTCAGCTCATTGCTGCCGATACCGCTGATTGCGCCCTCGATGCGCAGCTTTTCGGCACGGCCGAACAGGTTGCGGTGGCCCCAATAGCCTTCGAGGCCGAGCCCCTCGGTGTTGGAGAAGGTGCCGCCAAGGCCGAAATAGCGCGGCTTGCGCTCGCTCACTTCGACGCCGATCGGGATGTTGCCGTCGGCGTCGAGACCGTCGGCCTCCTTCAGCGTCACGCTGTTGAAGACTTCCAGCCCGAGCAGACGGTCGCGCGCTTCGTCGATCTCTTCCGGCGAATATTGGCGGCCTCGCTTCAGGCCGGTCATATATTCGGTGAAATCGCGGTCGACCTTTTCGGTGCCCTCGACCGTGGTGTCGCCGTAGCCGGCAACCGGCCCGGCCGCCACGGTCAGCGCTACGTCGAGCGTCGAGGTGGCGTGGTCGGCGACGATCTCGCGGTCCGTCACCTTGGCCAGCGGCCTGCCTTCCTCTTTGAGCGCCCGCACGATCGACGCCTCGGCCTTGAGCACGGCACCGGAACCGGCATCGCCGCCGGCGATCAGGCCGAAATCGGCGCCCGCCAGCCCCGCCGCATCGCCCTCCAGCCTGATGTCGCCAAGCGTGAATTTCGGCCCGGTCGCAATGTTGATCACCACCGGGATCGGCTGCGGACCCGAAAATTCGGCGTCGGGCGGCAAATCGTCGAGCGGCCTGCCTTCGATGGTGATGGTGACGACGCCCTCATAGCGGGCGTCCGCGTAAAGTGCGGCGACAAGCTGATCGCGGTCGCCACGCGCCTTGGCCAGCAGGCCGAGCGAACCAGAGACTGGACGTTCTTCGTCGTCCTTCAGCGCCGAGGCGTTTTCGAGCTTCTCGGCGAGGTCGTCGTCGGCGTCGGGCGCCTCGATGATCACCGTATAGCGCAGCGGATCGACGATGTCGGCGTCTTCATCCTCTGACGATCCCCACAGCTTGATGCCGAAGATCTCGAAAGCGGCGGCATTTCCGCTCGCGGCAACCAATGCAGTCGAGCACAGCAAGGCGAAAAGCAGGGCGTGCGAAAGCACACGCCGTGGCGCGGTTCCTCCCGACATCTGCCTTTCATACGCCGACATTACAACTCTACACTAGCTGCCAAAGCTAAAATTGGAATGAAGTTCTGAATTGCTCGTAAAGGAGCCACAATCCAATTGTCTGAAATGGACAGGGCTTGGAATTCACACCTTCTGCGTCGCCGCAAGAATGCGTGATCCCTGTCCTATGGAGGTACTACCGGTCATCGGCCGGAAAGGAAACCGTTGGCAGGCGGAACCTGCCGCGTCCTCGTGTTGACAAGCGTGACTGAGCTTGAACATGTCTGGACGAAACGTAGACGTAACGTAAGCAGTGTCTGGAGGGTGTTATGGCAATGCGCGCGGCTCGTGGTCTGTCGATCTTTTTCCTTCTCTTTTTCGCCTGGAGCAGTGTCGCGCAAGCGGCCGAAGCGCGCCGGGTGGTGACGTCAGACAATTCCGATTATTTCGGTTTCGATCTCAGATCCGACCAGAATGTCAGCCTCGACCAGTGCAAGGCGACATGTCTCGGCGATCCCGCCTGCCGCGCCTTTACCTATAACCCCAAGGCGAAATGGTGTTTTCTCAAATCGGACTATAACACGCTGAAACCTTTCAACGGCGCCGTCGCCGGCAAGGTCGTCAACGTCGAAGGCGACCCCGATATCGGCGCGCCGCCGGACCTCGCCTTCTTCCCCGCCTGGATGGCCGACCAGGCCCAGCAATACCGCAACAGGCTCACGGGCCCGGCCTACACCAAGCCCACCGAAGGGCTGACGGCGCTGCGGGAGGCTGCAAAACAAGCGTCGCAGACCGGCGACCACCGCTTGGCCATCCACAAATACGAGGCTTTGGTTTCGGTATTGCCCGAAGATGGCCAGCTTTGGCTCGAACTAGCGCGGGAAACGCTCGCCGTGCAGCCGACCGCCAACAGCGCGGAGGCGTCCACCCTGCCGGCGAACGCCACCTCCGCCGGCTTCAACGCCTACAAATTGCTGCGCACCACAAAAACGCGCTCCGAAGCGCTGGCACTGCTTGGCGACGGGCTCGACCGCCGCGACCTCCCCCGGCCGGCCCTGCAGGCCTACGAAGCGAGCCTCGCGCTGGTCAGTTCGCCTTGGGTCTCGGCCGCCTATCAGGATCTCAAGGCCCGCAAGGGCTTCCGCGTCGTCGATCACACGGTCGATGCCGACACCAGCGCGCCGCGCATCTGCGCGCAGTTTTCCGAGGACCTGGTCAAGACCGGTGTCGACTACTCGCAATTCGTCACCGTCGACAACGCCGCCCCCAAGGGCGTCGAGGCCAAGGACAAGCAGATCTGCGTCGAGGGGCTCGAGCACGGCCAGCATTACGACGTGACCTTCCGCCCCGGCCTGCCGGCCGCCATCGGCGAGGTGATCACCACCCCGGTGGTGCTGTCGATCTATGTGCAGGACCGCGCCCCGTCCGCCCGTTTCACCGGCGACAGCTTCGTGCTGCCTGCCGGCGCGCGCCGCGGCATCCCGGTCGTCACCGTCAACATGAACGTCGCCGAAATGAAGCTCTACCGCATCGGCGACCGCTCGCTGACCCAGCTTCTGTCCGGCTATCAGTTCCTGCGCCAGCTTGACGGCTACGACATCTCCAACATTTCCGATCAGATGGGCGAGCCGGTCTGGCAAGGCCAGCTCGACATCGCCAACGACCTGAACAAGGAAGTCACCACCTCCTTCCCGGTCGACGAAGCGCTGCCGCAGCGCGAGCCCGGCGTCTATGTGCTGACCGCGCAACCGGTCGATGAGAATGACAACGACTATGATTCGCGCGCCACGCAATGGTTCGTCGTCTCCGATATCGGCCTGTCGACCTATACCGGGCAGGATGGGCTGAACGTCTTTGCCCGTTCGCTCGGAACCGCCAAGCCGATATCAGGTGCTGAACTGACGCTGCTGGCCAGGAACAATGAAATCCTCGGCACCGCAACCACGGACGCGGAAGGCCGCGCCGTCTTCAACCCTGGACTGACGCGCGGCGACGGCGGCATGGTCCCAGCCGTGCTGACAGCCAAGCAGGGTGACAGCGACTTCGTCTTCCTCGACATGGGCCGCGCCGGCTTCGATCTTTCCGATCGTGGCGTCACCGGGCGTCCGGCGCCGGGCGCGCTCGACGTCTATGCCTGGACCGAACGCGGCATCTACCGCGCCGGCGAGGACGTCCATGTCGCGGCGCTTGCCCGCGATGGCGCCGCCAAGGCGGTCGAGAACCTGCCGCTGACCTTCATCTTCACCCGTCCCGACGGCGTCGAGAACCGCCGCATCGTCAGCGATGGCGTGTCGGCCGGCGGCCATGCCGTCGACCTGCCGCTCGAACCCAACGCCATGCGCGGCACCTGGACGGTAGCGATCCACACCGACCCCAAGCAGGCGGCGGTCGCTAGCCAGATGTTCCTGGTCGAGGATTTCGTGCCGGATCGCATCGAGTTCGACCTGTCCTCAGACAAGCAGGAGATCGCGCAGGGCGAAACTGCCAACGTCACCGTCGACGGCCGCTTCCTTTATGGCGCGCCGGCCGCGGGGCTGGCGCTCGAAGGCGAACTGACGCTGTCGACCATCCGCGACTGGGACCGCTTCAAGGGCTATTCCTTCGGCCTCGCCGACGAGCAGTCGGCGGAACCGTCAGTCACGCCGTTCACCGGCCTGCCGGTGGTCGGTGAAGACGGCAAGGCAACCTTCCCAGTTTCCGTCGACCAGTTGCCCTCGACCACCAAACTGGTCGATGCCAAGGTTACGGTCAGGATGCGCGAGACCGGCGGCCGCGCCGTCGAGCGCTCCCTCAACATCGGCATCCGGCCACAAGGCCACATGATCGGCATCCGCCCGGATTTCGACGGTGACGAGGTGCCGCAAGGCGGCACGGCGAAGTTCAGCCTGATTGCCGTTGACCCCGACGGCCAGCGCGAGGCGTTGCAGGGCGCGCAATGGTCGCTGGTCAAGGTCGAACGCAATTACCAATGGTACCGCTCGAGCAATTCCTGGAATTATGAGCCGGTCACTTTCACCAAGTCGGTGGCCAACGGCCAGGTCGACCTGACCGCTAACGGCGAGGCCACCGTCTCGCTGCCGGTCGACTGGGGCCGCTATCGGCTCGAAATCGAGACCTCGGACCCGGAAGGCCCGGCGACCAGCTACGAATTCGACGCCGGCTGGTATGTCAGCTCCACCACAACCGAAACGCCTGACGGCCTGGAAATCGCCCTCGACAAGGACAACTACGCGGCGGGCGAAGTGGCCAAGCTCAAAGTGTCGCCGCATTTTGCCGGCGAGCTGCTCGTCACCATCGGCGCCGACAAACTCTTGAAGACCGTCACAGCCAGCGTGCCGGCCGGCGGTAGCACCATCGACATCCCGGTCGGCGACGACTGGGGCGCCGGCGCCTATGTCACGGCAACGCTGTTCAGGCCGGGCGATGCGCAGGAAACCCGCATGCCGGCGCGCGCCATAGGCGTCAAATGGCTGAAGGTCGATCCGGGCTCGAAGAAGCTCGCCGTCACCTTGACGCCGCCGGACAAGACCATGCCACGCCAGCAACTGTCGATCCCGGTCTCCGTGGCTGGCGTGCAGCCGGGCGCCAACGCCTATGTCATGGTCGCGGCCGTCGATCTCGGCATTCTCAATCTGACCAATTACAAGGTGCCGGATCCGGAGACCTGGTTCTTCGGCCAGCGCATGCTCGGCCTTGAAGTACGCGACCTCTACGGCCGCCTGATCGACGGCTCGCTGGGCACGTCAGGCAAGCTGCGCACCGGCGGCGACGGCGCCAACATACAATCGCAAGGCAACCCGCCGACCGAAAAGCTGGTCGCCTTCTTCTCCGGTCCGGTCCAGCTCGATGCCGACGGGAAGGCGCGGATCGACTTCGACATCCCGCAGTTCAACGGCACCGTGCGCGTCATGGCCGTCGCCTGGACGGAGGACGGGGTCGGCCATGCCCAGTCCGACGTGATCGTGCGCGATCCGGTGGTGATCACCGCCGGCTTGCCGCGCTTCCTGGCGCCCGACGATTCGGCCGTCATGCGGCTCGATGTCACCGACACCGACGGTCCGGAGGGCGACTATGCACTGTCGATAAACACCACCGGCAATCTTTCGACCGGCAGTGCCGCCCTGCCCGAAAAGCTGACGCTCGCCAAGGGCAAGCGGCAGACGCTGACCGTGCCGCTGATCGCTAAAACGCCGGGTGACGCCTCGATCACCATCAAGCTCGCCCATGCCGACGGCACCGCTATCGAGCAGACGCTCTATGTGCCGGTGCGCCCGGCGCAATTGCCGGTGACAACCCGCATGGTGGTCGACCTCAAGGGCAATGGCGGGTCGCTGCGCGTCGACAAGGAGCTCCTGGCGGCAAGCCTGCTCGACGGCGCTTCGGTCAGCGTCGGCGTTTCGCAGGCGGCGGCCTTCGACGTGCCGTCGCTGCTGATGACGCTCGACCGCTACCCCTATGGCTGCGCCGAGCAGACCACCAGCCGCGCCATGCCGCTTCTCTATGTCAACGAGATGGCGTCGGGCGTCGGCATGGCCAGCGACGTCGACCTGCACGGCCGC
The DNA here is from genome assembly GCF_900149755.1 of Mesorhizobium delmotii. Taxonomy (NCBI): domain Bacteria; kingdom Pseudomonadati; phylum Pseudomonadota; class Alphaproteobacteria; order Hyphomicrobiales; family Phyllobacteriaceae; genus Mesorhizobium; species Mesorhizobium delmotii. Next base: position 318,258 of record NZ_FUIG01000103.1, read on the forward strand.
ATCCAGGACGCCATCTACAAGGTGCTGAGCTACCAGGCGTCGGCCGGCAGCTTCGGCCTGTGGGGTCCAGGCTCCGGCGACCTGTGGCTCGACGCCTATGTCACCGACTTCCTGACCCGGGCGCGCGAGCAGAAATACGACGTGCCGGCCCAGGCGATGAACCAGGCGCTGAGCAATCTGCAAAACGCGATCGGCTACGACCAGGACGTCAAGGATCGCGGCAGTGAGATCGCCTATGCGCTCTATGTGCTGGCCCGCAACAAGAAGGCCTCGATCGGCGATCTGCGCTACTATGCCGACACACAGCTCGAAGCCTTTTCCAGCCCGATGGCCGTCGCCCAATTGGCGGCGGGCCTGGCGCTCTACGGCGACACGCAGCGCTCGGAAGCCGCCTTCCAGGCCGCCCTGCAACTGGCCCAGTCGACCTCCGCATACGACTACTACAGGTCCGACTATGGCTCGCCGCTGCGTGACGGCGCGGCGATGCTGGCGCTCGCCGCCGAATCGAAGCCGGTACCGACGATCGTGCCGGCGCTGATCAAGCGGGTGACGCAGGAACGCGCCGCCGTCAGATGGACCAGCACGCAGGACGAGTCCTGGATGCTGCTGGCGGCCCGCGCACTGAAGGCCGGCAACGATTCGATCGCGCTGACCATCAACGGCGCGCCGCATGCCGGCGCCTATTCGGACCAGATCGCCGGCAGCGACCTTGCCGACAGTCCACTGACCGTCGCCAACACCGGCAGCAACCCGCTGCAGGCGGTCGTCACCACGGTGGCCTCGCCGATCCAGCCGCTGCCGGCCAGCGGCAACGGCTTCACCATCGGCCGCACCTACTACAAGCTCGACGGCACCGAAGCCAATGTCACGGAGGCGACCCAGAACGAACGCTATGTCGTCGTGCTCAAGGTCTACGAGCAGAACAAATGGCCGTCGCGTCTGGTGATCACCGATCTGCTGCCGGCCGGCTTCGAGATCGACAATCCGGGCCTGGTTTCCAGCGCCCAGTTGTCGAACTTCGCCTGGCTGGCCCAGACCGACGCCGCCCATCTCGAATTCCGCGACGACCGTTTCGTCGCGGCCTTCAATCCGAATGATGGCGACGGCGACCGCAACATCACGCTCGCCTATGTCGTGCGTGCGGTGACGCCGGGCACCTATGCCCATCCGGCGGCAACGGTCGAGGACATGTACCGGCCGCAATATTCGGCCCGCACCGCGACCGGCATGATGGAGGTCAAGGCGCCGTAAGGCAAAGATGGCGAACAGGAACATGGCAATGGCGCCTTCGCAAAGGATTTTGCCAATCTTCAGCGATGCAGAAAGGGAGCCGAGGTCGCGGCCGGCTCTCCCTCCTCCCCTTGTGGGAGAAGGTGGCCTCGCCCACGGGTCTTGCCTCCGGCAAGCCCGAGGACAGGCTCCGCGAGGTCGGATGAGGGGTGTTCCAGCTTGGCACCAATAGCGCTCTGGCCAGCACCCCTCAACCGTCTTGGCGCTGCGCGCCAATCCACCTTCTCCCACAAGGGGAGAAGGAAGAAGGGCGGCGCCGTGCTATCCCGAAAAATTTTGCGCCGCTCGGCCATCGCCGCCGCCTCCCTCGCCGGCTTCCTCGCCCTATTCGCTGCCACCCTCTGGCAGCTCGACCGCGCCTTTCCGCCGCCGCTGCCGGCCGAACTAACTGTGTCGACCGAAGTGCAGGACCGCGACGGCCAGCTGTTGCGGGCCTTCGCCACGCCGGACGGATATTGGCGGCTCGCCACTCGCCTCGATCAGGTCGACAAACAGTTCGTCGACATGCTGGTGACTTATGAGGACAAGCGCTTCTGGGACCATGAAGGCGTCGACATGCTGGCGCTGGCCCGCGCCGCCGGCCAGTTCGTGGCCAATGGCCGTATCGTCTCCGGCGGCTCGACACTGTCGATGCAGCTCGCCCGGCTGACCGAACCGCGCGACAGCCGCAGCCTTGGCTCGAAGGTCAAGCAGATGCTGCGCGCCCTACAGGTCGAGCGGCGGCTCACCAAGCGCGAGATCCTCGAACGCTATTTGACGCTGGCCCCCTATGGCGGCAATCTCGAAGGTGTGCGCGCCGCCTCGCTCGCCTATTTCGGCAAGGAGCCGAAGCGGCTGACGGTCTCGGAGGCGGCCCTGCTCGTCGCGCTGCCGCAATTGCCGGAAAAGCGCCGGCCCGACCGCAACCTTTCAATCGCCCACGCCGCCCGCGACCGGGTGCTGATGCGGATGGTTTCGTCAGGCCTACTCGGCGAGCGCGAGGCCGCACGCGCCGCGCTCGACGATGTTTCCGCCATCCGCCGCACGCTGCCGGCGCTCGCCGCCCATGCCTCCAATGCGATGCTGCCCAGGGCCGTTCCTGGCCAGAAGCTGCGACTGACGATCCGCAAGAGCGTCCAAGAAGGGCTGGAACAGGTGGCCAGGGATGCCGCAATCAGGCTTGGCCCCCGCCTCTCCGTCGCCATGGTGCTGGCCGACGCCCGCACCGGTGAGATCCTCGGCGAAGTCGGCTCTGCCAACTATTTCGACGCCAGCCGCTCCGGCTGGATCGACATGACCAGGATCGTCCGCTCGCCCGGTTCGACGCTGAAACCGTTCATCTACGGGCTCGCCTTCGAACAGGGATTGGTCGCGCAGGAAACACTGATCGACGACAGGCCGACCGATTTTTCCGGCTACCGGCCGAAGAATTTCGACATGGACTACCAGGGCGACGTCAGCATTCGGCAGGCGCTGCAACTGTCGCTCAACGTGCCGGCGATCAGTGTGCTCGACGCGGTCGGGCCGGCGCGGCTGCTCGCGCGCTTCCGCCAAGTCGGCGTCGCGCCGATATTGCCCATCAACAAGGCGCCGAATCTCGCCATCGGCCTTGGCGGCGTCGGCGTGACGCTGCGCGACCTCGTCCAGCTCTATGCCGGGCTTGCCAATGGCGGCAAGGCGCACACGCTGCATGACGGCACCGAGCCGGCGAATGCCGAACGCTCCACCGCTTCCATCCTCGACGATCAGGCGAACTGGCAGATCACCGACATATTGTCGGGCGTCAAGCCGCCCGAGGGTGCCGCCCGGCGCGGCATCGCCTACAAGACCGGCACCTCCTACGGCTACCGTGATGCCTGGTCGGTCGGCTTCGACGGGCGCTACGTGCTGGGCGTTTGGGTCGGCCGTCCTGATGCCGGCGCGGTGCCTGGCCTGTCCGGCTATGTCTCGGCCGCACCGATCCTGTTCGAGGGCTTTGTCCGCTCCGGCCTAGCTACCGTGCCGCTGCCAAGCCAGCCGGCCGGCGTCGTCAGACCCAGGCGCGACGAACTGCCGGTGACATTGGCGCGCTTCGGTTCTGGCGCCGACGGGTTGGTCCAGGCGACGTCGACCGAGCCCGCGCCGACGATCATTTTTCCGCCCGACGGCGCCCGCGTCGATCTCGGCACCACTGCCGCCGACGCCACGCCGCTTGTGCTGAAGCTGCAAGGCGGCCGCGCCCCGTTCCGCTGGCTGGCCAATGGCAAGCCGCTGGTCGGCATCGACCGGCGGCGCACCGCGACCTGGCAGCCGGACGGCGCCGGCTATTCGACCCTGACCGTGATCGACGCGGCCGGGCGCGCGGCCAGCGTGAAAGTGTTCGTTGAATAGAATGCGCCAAGCGATTCAGCGCATTGCGTTTTGCGCCCTGCTGTCGGCTGCCGGTACCGCCCCTGTCTTGTCCGCAGACCTCCCCGCCGGCTTCGTTCGGCTGGCCGACATCGATCGCACCATCCGGCAGGACATCCGCTACGCCCGCACAGATAATTTCCTGCACCGCAAGGCAGCCGGCTACGACGCGCCGGTATGCATCCTCACCGGGCGAGCGGCGGAAGCGCTTTCCGGAGTCCAGAAAGCGATTGCCGCCGTGGGGCTGACGCTGGTCGTGTTCGACTGCTACCGCCCGGCGCGCGCCGTCTCCGACATGGGCGAATGGACTGGGGAAGGCGGATCACCCGACCCGCAATGGTATCCGACGGTCAAGCGCAAGGACCTCATCGCCAAAGGCTATGTCGGCGAACTGTCGACGCATTCGCGCGGCTCGACCGTCGATGTCGCTCTCGCGCGAGCCGACCGCAAAACCGCTCCGAAACAGGCCTGCGGTGTATCAGATGCCGAAACGCTTGATTTCGGCACCGGCTTCGACTGTTTCGACCCGATGAGCGAAACGGCGCACCGTCCGCTCGCCGGGGAAGCAACGGCAAACCGCAATCGGCTTGTCGAGGCCATGCGCGCCGGCGGCTTCAGGAATTATGCGCGCGAATGGTGGCACTTCACGCTGGAAAACGAGCCGTTTCCAAAGCAGCGCTTCGATTTTCCCGTGACCGCCGACTAAACGCTGGTCGCTGCGAAGGCAATTCGCGCTCGCACCACATCCAGCCATTGCCGAGGCGCAACCTGTCTCTAGATAGATCGCTTCATGAGCCCGGAATCCGCATGGCGGCGTGGCGAGGAAAGAATTTCCTCATGAGGCCAAAGGTCGGCGAAAAATTGCTTCACAAGGCCAAAAAAAGCAACATTGATTGCATCTAATTTCTACCAATTCAGTAGATTGAGGTGATCTCAACGGAGGCGGAAATGACCAATCCTCGTTTCAGGAAACTGCTCGGCGCACTGGTTGCCACATCTGTCCAGTTCGGCACGCTCGGTTTCGCGTTTGCCGATACTACCATCCTCAACGTGTCCTATGACCCGACACGTGAGTTGTACAAGCAATTCGACGAGGCTTTTGCCGCCCACTGGAAGGCCGAGACCGGTGAGACGGTAACCGTCCAGCAGTCACATGGCGGGTCGGGCGCGCAGGCCCGCGCCGTGATCGACGGCCTCGACGCCGACGTGGTGACACTGGCGCTCGAAGGCGACATTAACGCCATCGTGGAGAAATCGAAGACGATCAATCCCGACTGGCGGACCAAGTTCGAGAACAACTCGGCGCCTTACACCTCGACCATCATCTTCCTCGTCCGCAAAGGCAACCCGAAGGGCATCCAGGACTGGGGCGATCTGGTCAAGGACGACGTCCAGGTGATCACCCCGAACCCCAAGACCTCGGGCGGCGCGCGCTGGAACTATCTCGCCGCCTGGGCCTACGCCAACGCCAAGGATGGCGGTGACGAGGCCAAGACCAAGGAATTCGTCGGCAATCTCTACGCTCATGTTCCGGTGCTCGACACCGGTGCGCGCGGTGCGACCGTGACTTTCGCGCAAAAAGGCCTGGGCGACGTGCTGCTGGCCTGGGAAAACGAGGCCTATCTGGCGCTCGACGAATTCGGTGCCGATAATTTCGATATCGTTTACCCGCCGACCTCGATCCTGGCCGAGCCGCCGGTCGCCGTGGTCGACGCCAATGTCGACGCCAAAGGCACGCGAAAAGTCGCCGAAGCCTATCTAGGCTATCTCTACTCCAAGGAAGGCCAGACGCTGATCGCCAAGAACCACTATCGCCCGTCGAAGCCCGATTTGGTGCCGGCGGAGGACCTCGCCAAACTGCCTGAGATCAAGCTGATCACCATCGACGATCCGCTTTTTGGCGGTTGGAAGAAAGCACAGCCTTACCATTTCGGCGACGGTGGTATATTCGACCAGATCTACAAGCCGGCCCAGTAGACCCAGTAAGCTAAATTCTAGATCAGGACGACATGACCACAGCACCCGCCAAGGCGGGGTGGCGGTTCAGACAGCCGAGCGTCATTCCGGGTTTCGGATTGACGCTCGGCTTCTCGCTTGCCTACCTCACGCTCATCATCCTCATCCCCCTGTCGGGGCTGATCTGGCGATCGGCCGCGCTTGGCTGGGCCGATTTCTGGGCGATCGCCACCGACCGCCGCACCATCAATGCGCTTGAAATCAGCTTCGGTACCGCCTTCTTTGCCGCCGCGGTCAATGTCGTCTTCGGCACGATCGTCGCCTGGGTGCTGGTGCGCTACAGCTTTCCTGGCCGCCGAATCGTCGATGCCATGGTCGACCTGCCCTTCGCGCTACCGACGGCGGTTGCCGGCATCGCGCTGACCACGCTCTACGCGCCGAATGGCTGGCTCGGCAGCCTGCTGGCGCCGCTCGGCATCAAGGTCGCCTACACGCCGCTCGGCATTGTCATCGCGCTGATCTTCATCGGCCTGCCTTTTGTCGTGCGCACCGTCCAGCCGATCATGGAAGAGATCGACAAGGAGGTCGAAGAAGTGGCCGCCACGCTCGGCGCCAATCGCTTCCAGACCATCGCCCGGGTTCTGCTTCCGGGCCTCGCGCCTGCCATCGTCACCGGTTTCGCGCTGGCTTTCGCGCGCGGCGTCGGCGAGTACGGCTCCGTCATCTTCATCGCCGGCAATCTGCCCTACAAATCCGAGATCGCGCCGCTTCTGATCGTCATCCGGCTGGAGGAATACAATTATGCGGCGGCGACCGCGATCGCGGCGATCATGCTCGCTTTGTCGTTCGTGATGCTGCTGGTCATCAATCTGGTGCAGACGTGGAGCCGCAAGCGCTATGGCTGATCCGGAGATCAAATCCTACGCACCGCACCACGAAAGCCAGTCGGCGGCAGTAACCGAAAGCCGCCCGGCGAAAGCCGTGCTGATGATCGTGACCTTTGCCTTCCTCGGCATTTTCCTGCTGTTGCCGCTGATCGTCGTCTTCAACGAAGCCTTCGCAAAGGGCCTCAGTGCCTATACGGAGGCGCTGACCAACCTCGACACGCGCTCGGCGATCCACCTGACGCTGCTGGTGGCGGCGATCTCGGTGCCGCTCAACATCGTCTTCGGCATCTCCGCCGCCTGGGCGATCGCCAAGTTCGAGTTCAAGGGCAAGGCCTTCCTAACCACGCTCATCGACCTGCCGTTTTCGGTTTCGCCGGTCATTTCCGGACTGGTCTATGTGCTGTTGTTCGGCGCGCAAGGCCTGCTCGGCGCCTTGCTGAAGTCGCATGGCATCGTCATCCTCTTTGCCGTGCCGGGCATCGTGCTCGCCACCATCTTCGTCACTTTCCCCTTCGTCGCCCGCGAACTGATCCCCTTGATGCAGGAACAGGGCAATGGAGACGAGGAGGCGGCGCTGTCGCTCGGGGCCAATGGCTGGCAGGCGTTCTGGTACGTGACGCTGCCCAACGTCAAATGGGGGCTGCTCTACGGCGTCTTGTTGTGCAATGCCCGCGCCATGGGCGAGTTCGGCGCGGTGTCGGTGGTGTCGGGCCACATACGCGGGCTGACCAACACCATGCCGCTGCATGTCGAAATCCTCTATAACGAGTACAATGCAGCCGCCGCCTTCGCCGTCGCCTCGCTGCTTGCGGGCCTGGCGCTCGTCACGCTGGTCTTGAAAACACTTCTCGAAATGCGCTACGGCGCCGAGATCGCCGCGACGCGCGGACACTGAAAAAAGGGACGGTTGATGGAAGTTCGCGTTGCCAACGTGCGCAAGGAGTTTGAACGGTTTCCGGCCCTCCACGACGTTTCGCTCGACATCAAGTCCGGCGAGTTGATCGCGCTGCTCGGGCCTTCCGGCTCCGGCAAGACAACGCTGCTCAGGCTGATAGCCGGGCTGGAGCGGCCGACGAAAGGAAAGATCTTCTTCGGCGAGGAGGATGCGTCGCAAAAGTCGATCCAGGAGCGCAATGTCGGCTTCGTTTTCCAGCATTATGCGCTGTTTCGCCATATGACGGTGGCCGACAATATCGGCTTCGGCTTAAAAGTTCGGCACGGGCCGTCACGGCCGTCGGCGCAGGAAATCCGCCGCCGTGCCTCAGAGCTTCTCGACCTCGTCCAGCTTTCCGGCTTGGAGAAACGCTATCCGGCGCAGCTTTCCGGCGGCCAGCGCCAGCGTGTGGCGCTTGCCCGCGCCATGGCGATCGAACCGGCCGTGCTTTTGCTCGACGAGCCGTTCGGCGCGCTCGATGCCCAGGTCCGCCGCGAACTGCGCCGTTGGCTGCGCGACATCCACGACGCCACCGGCCACACCACGGTCTTCGTCACCCATGACCAGGAAGAGGCGCTCGAGCTTGCCGACCGCGTCGTGGTGATGAGCCAGGGCAGCATCGAGCAGGTCGGCACCGCCGATGAAATCTACGACACGCCGAACTCGCCGTTCGTCTACGGCTTCATCGGTGAATCGAGCGCGCTTCCCGTCAAGGTCGAAGACGGTCAGGTCTGGATCGCCGACCGCCCGATCGGGCTGTCCGCGCCGCATGCACCGCAAGGCGGAGCGACGCTGTTCTTCCGTCCGCACGATGTCGAACTGGTGGACGAATGCAATGGCTGCATCGCCGGCACGGTCGCCGCCAGCCGCCGCGTCGCCGGCACCAGACGGGTGGAGCTCGAAATCGGCGGCGAGCGTCAGCGGGTCGAGATCGAGCTGCCCGTCGACCATCCGGCGGCGCAGAAAAGCCGGGTGGCGTTCAGGCCGCGGCGCTGGAAGCTTTTTCCGACTGCTTGATCCTCTATCCGGCCTACACCAGCCAGTTCTCGACCTTCAGGCCTTTGATCCGGTTGAACTCTGCCGTGTTGGCCGTCACCAGGGTAGTGCCCAGTGCGTAGGCGTGGGCAGCAATAAAAAGGTCGTTTTGGCCAATGGTCTGGCCGATGCGTTCCAACTCGGCGCGAATCGCGCCGTACTCGACATCCACCGGCACATCGAGCGGCAAGACAGGAATCTCAGCCAGCAATTCCTCGACTTTCTTGAGCAGCTTGACCGATCCTTTCCTGACGCAGCCATATCGCAGTTCCGAGGCGACGACGATGCTGGTACACACGGCGGCGTCTCCCACGCGCAGGATGGCGCTGGCGGCTCTGCCTGCCGGGTTTCGGATCATGTCGCTGATAATGTTCGTGTCCAGCATGAACCTCATTTAAAAAAATCCTCGGATTTGACAGGCATATCGTCGATCTCGGGGAAGTCCTCCTCGGGACCGAGCCGCGGCTCTTTCGCCCATTGCGCGAGCAGCCCCGTGAGGCCAGGTTTGCGGACCGGCTCGATGACCAAGCGGTCGCCTTCACGGCTGATCAAGACCTTTTCGCCGGGGAGCTCGAACTCGACAGGAATGCGCACCGCTTGGCTGCGATTGTTACGAAACAGCTTCGCCTCTTTCGGTGGCGTTGTAGAATGGCGGCGCTGGGGCATGGCGACGGCTCCTTTGTATATACCATTTGTATATGCCCGATTACGCCATGACGCAATCGTCTTGCCAGCACAAGGGCCGACCGGGCACCGCTGCCCAGGTGAGCCTCGAACACCCTGCTTGAAAGAAAATCCTAGCGACGGCCCGGAATGGGAACATTTTTCTCGCGATGATGTGGCGAAGCCATTCTACGTGTCTCGTCGCCCATCATGCCTTGCCGCTATGGTTGGGTAATAAGCGCACTGCGTTGGAGGCCTGTTTTCATGAAGCGATTTTTGCTTGGCGTCGCCACATTGACCGGCCTGTTCCTGGCATCCTCCCAAGCCTGGTCGGCCGACAGACTGCTGAATGCGTCCTATGATGTAGGCCGCGAATTGTTTGCGCAGGTCAACAAGGCCTTCATCGCCGAGCACCCCGGCGTGGCCATCGATCAGTCGCATGCCGGGACGTCGGCGCAAGCGCGCGCCATTGCCGAGGGCCTCGGCGCCGATGTCGTCACCTTCAACCAGGTCATCGACATCGACTTCCTGGTCTCGAAGGGTCTTATCTCCGCCGACTGGCAGAAGGACTTCCCCGACAACGCCTCGCCTTTCTATTCGCTGCCGTCCTTTTTGGTGCGCGCCGGCAATCCGAAAAACATCAAGGATTGGAACGATCTCGTGCGCGACGACGTCCAGGTGATCTTCCCCAACCCGAAAACGTCCGGCAATGCGCGCTACACCTATCTGGCGGCCACCGCCTACGCCAAGGAGGCCTTCAAGGACGACGACGCCAAGGTGAAGGAATTCGTCACCAAGTTGTTCAACAACGTCCCGATCTTCGACTCCGGCGGACGCGCCGCCACCACCACCTTCGTGCAGCGCGAGATCGGCGACGTGCTGATCACCTTCGAGTCGGAAACGCGCGGCGTCCGCAGGGAGTATGGCGATGACAAGTTCGAGCAGGTGACACCCTCGGTCAGCCTGCTGGCGGAGTTTCCGGTGGCGATCGTCGATACGGTCGCCGACGAGCATGGCACGCGTGACCTCGCCAAGACCTATCTCGACTTCCTCTACACGCCGCAGGGCCAGGACATCGCCGCCCGCAACGGCCTGCGGACTCGCGACGCGGCGGTCGCCGCCAAATACAAGGCCGAGTTTCCCGATGTCCGCCTGCTGACGGTGGAGGACGTCTTCGGCGGCTGGGCCAAGGTCAAGGTCGAGCATTTCGCAGCCGGCGGACTGCTCGACCAGACCTATGGTAGCCGCTGAAGCAAGCAATCTTCGAACGTGATAAGAAAGCCGGCTTTTGCCGGCCTTCTTCGTTTTCGCGGTCCGGAAAGGTGATTTCGCGCATTTTCGGGGCGGACCATCCAAAACGTCACGAAGAATCAAAGTGTTTGTGCCTACCGTTCCATCAGACGGCTTGTTTTCGCGAAACTGCATCGCGCGACCAAAACGTCATGATTTACACACAAACAACCGCCAGATGCGGGGCGGTTGGGGTTTTCATGAACTGAATCGGGCATGCTTACCAAAAAAGGCAAATACGGCCTCAAGGCCCTCGTGCATCTGTCAGGCTTGCCGGTCGGCCAGCTCGCATTCGTCAACGACATTGCCGTCGCCAACAACATCCCGAAGAAATTCCTGGATGCCATTCTGGGCGAATTGCGCAATGCCGGCTTCGTCCAGAGCCGCAAGGGCAAGGAAGGCGGCTATCGCCTCGCCCGGCCGGCCTCCGAGATTAAGATCGGCCATGTCGTGCGTGTCCTCGACGGGCCGCTGGCGCCAATCCCTTGCGCCAGCCGCACCCAATATCAGCGCTGCGAGGATTGCGACGAAGCGACATGCCAGGTCCGGAACATGATGCTGGAGGTGCGCCAGGCGATCGCCGAGGTGCTGGACAATCGCAGCCTCGCCGCGATGCGCGACGCCGACAATGACGATTTTCCAGTCGAACTGACGTCGCAGATCTGATCAGCCGCCGCTAAAGCGGGATCCGCGCCGGCGAAGCCGGCTCATGAATTCGCCTCGAACAGGCTCACGACATCGCCGACAATGTCGGCGACCGGGCGCGTCGCATCGAGCGTCAATGCGTTCTCGTCGGCTGCCGGCGCTTCGAGCGTGGCGAACTGGCTGTCGACCAGGCTTGCCGGCATGAAATGGCCCTTGCGGGAGCCGACACGCTGCTTTGCGGTCGCGGGATCGATTTCCAGATAGAGGAAAACGATGTCTTGGCAAAAGCCGCGCAGACGTTCGCGGTAGCTGCGCTTCAGCGCCGAACAGGCGGCGACCACGCCTTGCCCTTCGCCGACCGATCCCGCAATGCGCCGGCCGATCGCGTCGAGCCAGCCTTCGCGCAATGCGTCGGTCAGCGGCTCGCCTCTTCCCATACGCGCGACGTTTTCCGGCGGATGCAGCCGGTCGCCCTCGACGAAGATGGCGCCCAACGCTGCGGCCAGCGCTTCGCCGACGGCCGACTTGCCACAACCGGCGACGCCCATCACCACGACGGCCGGTGCGGACCGGACGGCATCCCTCTGCATTTGTGCTGCCTTTTCGTCCACGATGCGGGTCAGCGGCTGGCCGGCGCGCGGCCGTAAAGCAGGAGCATGGCGACGATGACGACGCCGTAGATGATCTGCCGGCCCGCCTCCGGCATCTGCATGACCGAAAGAATGGATTGCAAAAGCGTGATCAGGATGACGCCGGCGACCGTGCCGAGATAGGAGCCGCGGCCGCCGAGGATCGAGGTGCCGCCAAGCACGACCGCTGCGATCGACGGCAGGAGATAGGCGTCGCCCATCGACTGCGCCGCCTTGGAGGCATAGCCGGCCAGAAGCACGCCGCCGAAGGCGGAGAGCCCGCCGGACACGGCGAAGGCGATCAGCACCACGCGCCGCGTGTCGATGCCGGAGAGGTAGGCGGCGCGCTCGCGGTTGCCGATGCCGTAGACGGTACGGCCAAAGCCGGTGCGGGTCAGCACGAAGACCGTCGCAGCGCCGATCAGCGCCCAGATAACGACCGCGTTGGGCACGCCCGGAATGGCAAAGCCGGTCGCCAGATAGCGCATCGCCGGGGTTGCCGAATCCTGCGGCGAGAAGCCGCCCGTATAGACCACCATCAGCCCTTGCGCGACGGCATTGGTGGCAAGCGTGATGATCATCGAGGGAATGCGCAGATAAGCGACGCCGATGCCGTTGACGACGCCGATCGCGACGCCGCAGAAAATGCCGAACGGGATCGCCAGCGCCACGCCGACCGGGCCGTAGGCGGCGGCCGCACAGGCCATCATTGCGCCCGCCGCCACCGACCACGGCACGGACAGGTCGATCTGGCCGAGCAGGATGACCAGCATCATGCCGGTGGCGATGACGCCGAGAAACGAGGCCACCTTGAGCTGCTGCAGCAGATATTCCGGCGACAGGAAGCTGCGCGAATAAAGACTGCCGACAAACAGCAGCAGCACGATACAGGCAAAGGCCGTCAGCACCGCGGGGTCGGCGCGGCGGATGAATTTCGGCATGCGGCCAGCGATGCCGCCGACGGTCGTTTCGCTCACAGGAACCACTCCAGCCGGTTGCGGACCCTGAACAGGGCGAAGGCGCCAAGGCTGACGGCGATCAGCAGGATGACGCCCTGGAACAGCGGCTGCCAGAGCGGATCGAAATCGAAGACGAAGAGCAGGTCGCCGATGGTGCGGAAGGCGAGCGCCCCGAAAATCGCGCCGATGGCGCTGCCCTTGCCGCCGAACAGCGAGACGCCGCCGAGCACCACGGCGGCGATCGAGAACAGCGTATAGGCATTGCCGCTGGCATAGGCCGCCTCGCCCGTATAGGTGAAGAAGGTCAGGAACAGCCCGCCGATCGCGGCCAGCAGGCCGGCCAGCGCATAGGCGGCGAATTTGCCGCGGCGGATCGGCACGCCGGACATGTAGGCCGCCATCTCAGACGATCCGGCCGCATAAGCCGCGCGGCCAAGCACGGAGCGGCTGAACGGCACCCAGACGACGAGCACGACGGCCAGCAGCGCCACCAGGCTCGCCGGCACCACGCCGAACAGCCGCCCGGTCAGCGCGTCGGCGAGATCCTCGTTGACCGAGCCGCCCGGGAAGGGTCTCAAAAGCAGCGCGATGCCGAAATAGACCGCGCCGGTGGCGATGGTGGTGACGATCGGCTGCAGCCGTCCGTAGATGACGATGGCGCCGTTGATCGCCCCGCACAGCAGCCCGGTGCCAAGCACCGCGACGACGCCCAACGCGGTCTCGATGCCGGTGCCGATGACCAGCCATGAGGCCAGGCAGTTGGTCAGCAGGAAGATCATGCCGACGGAAAGGTCGATGCCGGCGGTGATCACCACCAGCGTCTGCGCCATGGCGACGAAGGCAAGCAGCACGCCCTTGTTGGAAGCCGTCTGCACGACATTGGCGGTAAAGCCCGCTGGATGGTTCGAGGTGTAGATCGTAAACATCACGATGAAGATGCCGAACGCCAGCAGCGTTCCGCGTTGTTCGGCAAGCCAATAGCGCCAATCCTTCACGCGTCCGCTCCTCGGGCTGGCGTCTTCGCCATGCCTCTAACAGGCATCTCTTCGCCATGGATGTTGAGCGCGCTGGCGATCAGCGCCCGCTCGGTGATCTCGGCGCCGACTAGCTCGCGCTTGACCGCTCCGTCATAGAGCACCAGCACCCGGTCGCAGCAGCCGATCAGCTCGTCATAATCGGTGGAGTAAAACAGGATCGCCGCACCTTGGTCGGCAAGCTTGCGCATCAATTGATACAGTTCCTGCTTGGTGCCGACATCGATACCCCGCGTCGGGTCGTTGAGCAGGATGATGCGCGGCTGCCGCATCAGCCATTTGGCGATGACGACCTTCTGCTGGTTGCCGCCGGACAGCGCGCCGACCGGAATGTCGAGCCCTGCCGTCTTGATCGCCAGCAGACCGACCATGTCGTCGATCAGCCGCTGCTCGGCGGCACGGTCGATGATGCCTGCCCTGGACAGCCGGTCGAGTGCGGCGAAGGAGAGGTTTTCGCGCACCGTCATCGGCAGCATCAGGCCTTCCGTCTTGCGATCTTCCGGGATCAGCGCCATGCCGATCCGGTCATCCCGGGCGGCGGCCGGGCTGGCGATGACCGCTGGCTTGCCATCGATCAATATCTGGCCGCTGAGGCCGCGCAACACACCGAAGAAGGCGAGCAGCAATTCGCGCTGGCCCTGGCCGTCGAGACCGCCGAGGCCGACGACCTCGCCTGCGTCGACCGTGAGCGAGATATTGTCCAGCCTGTCAGTCCAGGACAGTTTTCGCGCCTCCAGTACCGGAGCGGTGATAGCCGGCGCGCGCACCGGCTTCGGTGGGAAAATATGGCTGTATTCGCGGCCGATCATCAGCTCGACGACTTCATTGTCGCTCTTCGTGCGAGCCGCGTAGCTGGCGACGTTGCGGCCGTTGCGGAACACCGTGCACTGGTCGGCTAGCTCGGCGATCTCGTTCATCCGATGCGAGATGTAGAGCAGCGCCAGCCCTTCCGAGCGCAGCCGCTTCAAGACGCCGAAAATCTTCGCGACGTCGGCCGCGGTCAGCGCCGAGGTCGCCTCGTCGAGGATCAGGATGCGCGGCTTGCGTGCCAGCGCCTTGGCGATCTCGACCATCTGCCTTCTTGAAAGAGGAAGATCCTTGACCAGCGCCAGCGGGTGGATGTCGGCAGCGCCGGCGCGAGCAAGGGCTTCTTCCGCGATGCGGCGCTGCGCCTTACGGTCGATCATGCCGAAACGCCTGGGCGGATCGGAAATGACGATGTTGTCGGCGACGCTGAGTTCGGGGACGAGCGACAGTTCCTGGAAGATGCAGACGATGCCGGCCTGGTTGGCCGCGGCCGGCGACGCGAAGGTCACTTCGCTTCCGTCCAGCATCATGCGGCCTTCGTCAGGTGCGACGACGCCGGCCATGACCTTGATCAGCGTCGATTTGCCGGCGCCGTTTTCGCCAAGAATGGCGTGAATGCTGCCTGATGTAACCGAAAGCTCGGCCTTTTCCAGCGCCCGCACACCGCCATAGCGCTTGGATATGCCCTCCATGCGGAAGAGCGGAACCGCACCGTCCATCGGCCCCTCCCAAGGCGCTTGTTCTTTGGGACCGGCGCCGCGGGATAGCCCGCGGCGCCGAGCGACAGTCTACTGGTTTTCCTTGCTCTGGCCCATGATTTCCTGCGCGGTGAAGTTGATGCCGCAGGTCGGGAAAGAGTTGCCGACGAAGAAATTGTCGGATTGGTCGGGGAAATAGTCCTCGCCTTCCTTGAAGTTCGGATCCTCGACGATCGCCAGCGGCAGCTTCACCGCTTGCGGGACGACCTGGCCTTCGAGCGCGGCAATCGCCGTCTTGATGGCGACCGCAACCTGGGCCGGGCCGGTTCCGGCCGACGAGCATTTCAGCCCCTCTGCGGCAAACTTCGCGCAGAATTTGCGAAAGCCATTCTCCGTTTCGCCGCCGAACGGCACGAACGGATGCTTGGCATCGATCATCGCCTGGACGATGCCGGTGTCGCCGCCCTGCCCGGTGATGCCGTCGAAGGGACCGTTGGTGGCGATCGCGTCGGCCGTAGCCTTTTGCGCCACGCCATCGTCCCATTTGCCGATGACTTCGGTGACCTCCCACTTCTTGCCGGAAGCGTTGAAAACCTCGTGGATGCCGTTATGGCGGTCGGTGTCGACCGACGTGCCGGCAACGCCGCGCACCTCAAGGATCTTGCCACCATTGGGCACATGCTTGACCAGCCAGTTGGCCCACAACTCGCCAAGGCCTTTCTGGTCGACATTGACGTTGATGGCGTCCTTGGTGTCGAGAATGTTGTCGAAGGCGACCAGCACGACGCCGGCTTCCTTGGCGCGCTTGATGACCGGTCCGAACGCTGTCGGATTCTGCGCGTTGACGACGATCGCGTCATATCCGGAATCGATGAAGTTGTTGATCGCCGAAATCTGCGCCGGCACGTCTTCGCCGGTCGAGACGACCTTGAATTCCTTCAGTTTCGCCGCGACCTCCGGCTGCGCCGCATAGGCCTTCGCCGTCTGCACCATCTGGATGCGCCAAGTGTTGGCGATGTAGCCATTGGCAAGCGCGATGCGGTACGGGCCTTCCTTCTTGGGGAACTTGAAGAACTGCGTGTCGGCCGCCCACGGCGCGAAGCAGTCCGGCTCGGCGGACGGGCCTTTGACGATTTCGGCTTCGGCGAGCGCCGACGAGCTCAGCATGACGAATGCAGTGGCGGCAACGATGCCACCAACAAGTGACTTGAACATCGATATTCCTCCCAGTTGCAGTTTTTGATTGTGCCTACGCGTCTCGCGCGTCCGGCCCGGCACCTCCCGCCTTGCCCTTCGCGCCTTCCAGGCGGCCGAATGCCGACCCGATCTCCTCCCTTGTCGCTCGGCTAACCGAAGTAAAAACTATCATATTATACATAATAAACAAGCGTGAGCTGTCGCTTATATATAATAAACAGACTTCGGTCTTTGCCGCGTGCTTCCTCCCAAAGGCAGATGGTAGCGCTACCCATGACGCCGTGTAAAGCGTCATTTCGCGATGCCTGGAAGTGCTTTCAGCGGGCAGTGCTCTCGCGGCACCTGAGCTCGAAGCCGAGGTCGACGACCGGCTCTTGCGGCCGCTTGCCTGCAATCGCCGCGAGCGCCATCGCGACCGACAGCCGGCCGATCTCGTAGCGAGGCGTCCGGACGCTGGAGATGGATGGAAAAGCCACTTCCATCATGTCGAGATCGTTGAAGCCTGTGATGCCGATCGTCTTCGGCACGGCGATCGAGGCGCGGTGGCACTCAAACAGTACGCCGAGCGCAATGTCGTCATTGTTGCAGAAAACTCCGTCCAGCGTCGGCACCTTGGCCAGCGCGTCACGAAACAGTTCGCGCCCGAGCGTCACGCTGGACGGCACCGGCGTGGTGGTGATCAGCCGCGCGTCGAACAGACCGGCCGCCTCCATCGCCGCGCGATAGCCGGCCAGCCGACGCTGCGAGCGTGGGTCCATGCGCGCGCCGATGAAGCCGATGCGGCGATAGCCCGTTTCAATCATGTGCTCCGTCGCCGCCTTGCCGCCGTCGAAATGCGAGAAGCCGACCATCATGTCGACCGGATCGGGCCCGGTCTCCATGACCTGCACCACCGGACAGCCGGCCGTCTCGAGCAGTCTTCGCGACGTTGGCGTCTGGTCGATGCCCGCCACGATCAGCGCCGCCGGGCGCTGCGGGCCGAACACCTGCAGCAGCCGTTCCTCCTCGAGGCCGGAATAATGGGTATTGCCGAGCTGAATGCGGTAGGAGCTGTCGGACAGGCTGTCATAGATGCCGCGCAGCACTTCGGCAAAGACGCTGTTGGTGAGCGACGGCACCAGCACGCCAAAGACCTCGGCGCGCGCCGAAGCCAATGCTCGCGCATTCGGGTCGGGCAGATAGCCGAGTTCATCGACGGCCGCCTGGATCTGGCGGCGCAGATCCTCCGAAACACGCCCCGGCTCGCGCAAGGCGCGGGAAACCGTGATGGCGCCGACACCGGCCTTACGCGCGACATCGGCAATCGTCGGACGGCCGCCGCCGCGGCGCGAGCGCGGTTTGGTCATAGCCTTGTCCCGAACGCGGCGCCTTCGCCGAAGCGCGGCCGCGAAATGCTGTTCAGCGTCTTTGCCACTGTCGCCATGCCAACCCGACTTGCCGCACCCGTCTGGCGTCGCGCAGCCTTACCCCATTGTCAAGCGAACTGGCCAGGACAGCTACCCGAACTCGGGTAGCGCCACAGTTTGAATTTCGGCTGTGGGTGGGTTCGCGGGCGTCTTGTCGTCCACCGTGCTCAGGCTTCTACGCCGTGCGTCGTCCGCTGCGCCACCTCGTGGCATAGGGCAACGCGAATAAGTAGAGACCGCTGAGCATAAGCAAGCCGAGCGGGATCAGCGGCATGAGGTACACCCAGTAGGCGGGCTCGACACCTACGCCCAAGGTGATGAAGATGGCAGCGACGACCGCCGTAAAAATGATCGACAGCCAGCGGTGGAATTGCCGAATCCACGTGTTCCAGTTCATGAGCACCTCCTCTGAAGACGAGCTGAAGCGGATCGGGCGACCCGGCGGCAGCCTTCCTTGCTGCAAGCTTGTTTGATTTGAAGACGTCTTGTTGGCCATTGCCCGTTGGCGCCGGCACGCCTTACTCTATCCGCGCCAGGACTTGCTCCAGGTTAGTAAAGAACCGCTGCCATCCATATTGGGCACCCTGGTAGTACTGCTGCTGATCCGGCCGGAAGCCCAACTGCTCCATGCGCAGATGAGTCCCCGTGTTCGTAGGGGTGAGCGTCCAGGTGACGACACTTTTGAGATCCTTGGTATCCCACGTGTAAGACAGCGTCTTGTTGGGCTCGACTGCCTGGACCTGACAGTCGACCACCCCCCAGTCCGCGCTGAGATTGAAACGGTGCCCCTGGTATGGCTTGAAATCGTTCTTCATCAGCCACTCCTCGATCAGGTGTGATTGGGTGAGCGCGCGCCAGATCTTTTCCGGCGGAAAAGCGACCTCCCGTTCGACAACGACGGCGCGCGTTTCGGTCTCAGTATTGGTCATTGGTCCATCCTTTTGAGCAAATCTTCGAGGTTGTCGAACCGGCTTTGCCAGAACCCAGCCATTTGGTTCGTCCAGTCGATCAGCGGCGCCAAGGCACCGAGCTCCGCGCTATAGTGCGTCTTGCGGCCTTCATGACGGTCGCGCACCAACCCGGCCTGCTTCAGAACCCCAAGATGCTTTGACACGGCCGGTTGCGAGACCCCGGCCCGAGCGGTCAGGGCCGCGACGGTCTGGTCTCCGTCGCGACACAGCCGCTCGAAGATGGCCCGTCGCGTCGGATCGGCAAGCGTTTTAAAGAGGATCTCGTGGGGCTGTGGCATCGTAATCGATAACTCGCTGGCTATTTGATCAATCAATAACCGCCGAGATATGTGTAAGTCAAGCAGGAACGTGGCCCGGCGATGGCGGACTGTCAGCGACTAGTCAGCGAACTATGGTTATTCCAACGGCATCGACTGGCCAGTCGGGTCAGTGCTCAAGCTATAGCCGCAGCGCTGCGCCGCGCTTTCCACAGCAGCAGCACCATGGCGGCTATGTTCAGCAGGTTCCAGGCGATGCCGTTGAGGAACGCGGCGGCGTAGGAGCCGGTCAGATCATAGATCCAGCCCGACATCCAGCCGCCGATCGCCATGCCGAAGATGGTTGCCATGATTACGATGCCGACGCGCTGGCCAGCCTCCTTGGCGGGCATATATTCGCGCACGATGATGGCATAGCAAGGCACGATGCCGCCCTGCGACAGGCCGAAGACCAGCGAGACGACGTAAAGCGACGCGAGCCCGTCGAAGGGGATGTAGAACAACAGCGACAGGGCTTGCAGCACCGAGCCGATCAGCAGGGTTTTCACGCCGCCGATGCGATCGGCAAGGAAGCCGGACGCCAGCCGGCTGACGACGCCCGCCGCCATCATGATCGACAGCATGTCGGCGCCTCGCGCCACGCCGTAGCCGAGATCCATGCAATAGGCGACGATATGGACCTGCGGCATCGACATCGCCACGCAGCAGCCAAGGCCGGCGACGACGAGCAACACCTGCAGCGCTGCCGGTGACAGCGAGATCGGCTGGACCGGCCGGCTGCCGGGTGAACCGGGAGCGGCGGCATGTGGTGCGCCGCGCCTGAGCAGCAGGATCAGCGGCAGCATGGTCGCGAGGCAGACGACGCCGATCGCGGCATAGGTGAAGCGCCAGCCCTCGCTCTGCATGACGTAGGGCATTGCCAACGGCCAGATCACCCCGGCGAGATAGCTGCCGGCGGCGGCAGCCGTCACCGCGACGCCGCGGCGGCGGTTGAACCAGTGCGAGATGTCGGCGATCAGCGGCCCGAAAATCGCCGACGTGCCGACGCCGATCAAAAGCCCCTGGACAAGGGTGAACTGCAGGATCGAAGTGGTCAGCGACGCCAGCAGGAACCCGGTACCGAGCGTCACCGAGGCAATGAGCGCCGGGATCCAGTAGCCGATGCGGTCGATGGCGCGGCCGACCAGCACATTGCCGACGGCGAAGCCGATCATGGTCGCGGTATAGGGCGTCGAAGCGGCGGCGCGATCGACGCCGAATTCAGCCTGCATGGCGGGCAGCACCACGACCACCGCCCACATGCCGACGCCGCCGATCGTCGCCAGCAGCACGGAAATGCCGAGCCGCATCCAGGCATAGGCGCTGTCGATGCCGCGGCTGCTTGCCTGGCTGGAGACGGTTGTGGTCAAGGCGTTTCCTGTCCGCGATTCTGCAAAATCGACCGGTTCGACACCACTATCGGTGCATTGGCGGCGCCGTGCAGCGCCACGACAGGCAAATCCGTGGCTCCAGGGATTCGAGCTGCGGTGGAACAGTGGCTGCCGTCCCGGAGTTTTCTATCAACGCACCAATGGAAGGAGTTTGTCATGACCGCGAAAAGGAAATGGTCGGCCGAGGTCACCGAGCACAGCGACGCGCTGGACCTCGAGGAACATATCTTCGAATCCCACGATCCCAAGAAGATCGCAGCCTCGCTGAAGCGATCGGCCGAACACAGCGAGCGGCGCAAGGCCGAGCCGTTCCAGTCCGCCATGTCGATGCTGAATTTCTACATCAACCGTGCCGGCAAAAACCTGCCGGCCGAGCAGAAGAAAGTGCTGGAGGACGCCAAGGACGAGCTGCGCGCCGCGTTCGGGCGCCCGAAACAAGATTAGAGGATCGACTTTACCTCGACTTGATGACGCCGTCGGTGTTGGCCAGGAGCTTGCGGACCGCGTTGCGCGCCGCATCCGGCCGCTGCAGGCGGATGTTCTTTTCGATCGCTTCGTGCAGCTTCTGCGCGTGCTGCAAATCGTCCAGTTCCCGCGTCGTATACGCGAACAGATGATCGAACGCCGATTCGATCAGCACGCCGAGCGGCACCAGAAGATCGTTGCCGGATGCACGCAGGATGGCCAGATGAAACCGCGTATCGGCGCGCGTGCGCTCCTGCAGCGTCGTCGCCTCCCCCATATCCCGGCAGGCCTGGCTGATCTCGGCCATCTGCTCGTCTGTGCGCCGCATGGCGGCAAAGGCGGTCGCTTCCGGCTCGATGATGTGGCGGAACTCCTGCACCGTTTTCAGGAACACCTCGCGGTCGGGCGATGTCGCGTACCAGGCGAGCACGTCGCGATCGAGCAGGTTCCAGCGCTCTTTCGGCTCGACCCAGCTGCCGATCTTCGGGCGCGAGGCCAGCAGGCTCTTGGCCATTAGCATCTTGATCGCTTCGCGCACCGCCGAGCGGCTGACGTCGAAGGTCTCCGACCATTTGGCTTCATTGGGCAGGATGGTTCCCGGCGGATAGTCGCCGCGCACGATCCTGAGACCGATTTCATTGGCCAGCGACGCATGCACGCTCGACCCAGGCATACGCGCCGCGTCGGCGCGACGCACGACTGCCGCGCGCTCGGCGGACGCCGCCTTGGCCGGTGTTTTTCTCTTATTCGGCTTGCCGTCCCGCATGCGTTCACAAAGTCCGGATTCCGAAAGCTGTCAAGCACGGGAAAAGCCTCGGGCTGCAAAGCCTGCTTCTGTGCACAGATCAGCCCGGATGCATCGACCCCATCATGTCGTTTTGACGTATTTCCGCCAGCTGTGTTCCGGGCGGAATCCGAGCATATCCCGCGCCTTGCGGTTGGAGAGCAGCGTTTCGTATTCACCAAGTTCGCCCTTGACCGGCACGCCGGTATAAAACCGCTTCAGCAATTCGGCCGTCGGCAGGTCGGACGAGGTGTCGTCATTGGCGGCGTTGAACACCTGATAGCCGAGCCCGTCCTTCTCGATGGCGCGCAACGTGATCTGGCCGAGGTCGCGCGCGTCGACATAACTCCAGGCGATCCGCTTGCGGAAACCCGGATCGGCGAACCATTTCGGAAACAGCGAATATTCATGCGGCTCGATGACGTTGCCGATGCGCAAAGCGTAGATGTCGATGCCGCTGCGCAGCGCGAAGGCGCGCGCCGTCTTCTCGTTGACGATCTTCGACAGCGCGTAGCTATCCATCGGATCGACATCGTACTCCTCGTCGAGCGGGAAATGTGTCGGGTCGCGCGGCTCGTTGGCGAAGACCAGCCCATAGGTCGTCTCGCTGGAAGCGATCACCACCTTGCGGATGCCGAGCTTCACCGCCGCCTCGATGACATTGTAGGTGCCGAGCGCGTTGATGCGGAACACCTCGTTGTCGGGCGTGATCATGATGCGCGGGATCGCCGCGAAATGCACCACTGCATCGACTGGCTGCGCGCGCAGCGACGGGTCGAATTCATGCAGGCCCATATAGCTCGACAGCGCATTGAACACCTGCCCGCTGTCGGTGATATCGGTGATCAAGGTGCGCACCTTGGGGTTGTCGAGCGGCTTGGTGTCGATGTTGAGCACCTGACAGCCCTGCTCGACCAGATACTGCACGACGTGACGCCCGGCCTTGCCGCTGCCGCCGGTGAACATGATCCGCTTCGTCATTTTGCTCTCCACATTCCCTAAGATTCATGTGTATTGTCAGACAATATGGCATTCCGCAATCGCCTGCCAACCGCCTGCGGCGAAAACCCGCTTCAACAATTCGCCTGCCAAAGTGCAGCGCCGTCATCGATATCAGCAACACAGGACGACACGACATGAACACGACCGCCGCGAGCGAGAAGATCGGCTTCATCGGACTTGGCTTGATGGGCCACGGGATCGCGAAGAATATCGTCGATAAGGGCTATTCCCTGACGTTTCTCGGCCGCAAGAACCGCGCGCCGGCGCAAGACCTGCTTGGCCGGGGTGCGGAGGAAGCCGCGACCTCGCGCGACGTGGCAGTGGCATCTGATATCGTCTTCATCTGCGTCACCGGCTCGCGCGAGGTCGAAGCTATCATCCGCGGGCCCGGCGGCCTCAAGGAAGGCCTGAAGAAGGGTTCGGTGGTCGTTGATTGCTCGACCTCGGATCCGACCTCGACGGTAACGCTTGCCGCCGAACTTAAGGCGCTCGGCGTCGACTATGTCGATGCCCCGCTGAGCCGCACGCCGAAGGAGGCGTGGGAAGGCACGCTCGACGCCATGGTCGGCGCATCCGACGCGGTCTTTGCCCGGCTGAAGCCGGTGCTCGACACCTGGGCCGGACGTATCGTCCATATCGGCGACACCGGCGACGGCCACCGCATGAAGCTGCTCAACAATTTCATTTCGCTGGGCTATGCGGCGATCTATTCCGAGGCGCTGGCGCTGGCGCAGAAGGTCGGCATCTCGCCGCCGCGCTTCGACAGCGTCATCCGCAACGGCCGCATGGATTGCGGCTTCTACCAGACCTTTATGCGCTGGACGCTGGAAGGCGACCGCGACGCGCACAAATTCACCATCGCCAACGCCTTCAAAGACCTCACCTATCTCGAATCGATGGCGGGTGCCGCCGGCATCGCCAACCCGCTCGGTAATGCCACCAAGAACGCCTTCGCCGGCGCATTCGCCGCCGGGCCGGCCGATCAGTATGTGCCGATGCTGGCCACGCATATCGGCAAGGTCAACGGCGTCGACCTGACGCCGCCTACAGCGCCACGCGTCCGATAGGACGCGCAATGAAGGCTGCAGAGCCGACATGGAATTTCATGAGCCCAAAGCCTGATTCATTGCAATAGAACCAGGCGCTATGCTCCTGTTTGATCATCATCTTCCGAACCGAACCTTTAGGACTACCATCTAGGGGCAAACCCAACCAGCCAGCGCAAATGGCCAAGATGGGTAGAATGTTGCCATTCGTCTCGCCGATGAGAACGAGCAAGTGGCGCCAATTGCCGACCTTGCCAGCGACGCCGGGAAGGTCAAGTCTCGGCCCCAAGGGAGGCGCTGGCGAAGGAACCATCCCTGCGTTGGTCGACAAGGTGAGCGCTGTAGAAGGCGACGAACCGGGTGCGGGCGCGAGCCCCACTACCCAAGCTTGTGACAAAGTCGATCGAGCACGTCTCGAAGCGCATTAGCGGCTTGGTCACGCTCGTCAGCAGACATCAGCTCGGGTTCAGCCTCCAGCCTGAGATGCGGCAGCACGGTTCGAACGGCGCTGCGGGCGGCGACCATATTGGCCTTCAGATCGATGACGCGATAGGTGGCGACCGGATAGGCGATCCCCTTGACGTGGATGTGCCCCAGTTCGTCGCAGTCGATCATGTCCTTCACTTGCGCAAACGTCTCATAGGAAATGAGCACGGCGCCCGGCGGCGCCTCCTGCTCGAGGCGTGAGGCGAGGTTCACGGCGCCGCCGATGATCGTGTAGTCCATCCGGTCTTCGCTGCCGAAGTTGCCGACGGTGCAGTAGTCGGTATGGATGCCGATGCGGCAGCGCAGCGGCGTTTCGATGCCGATGTCACGCCAGATTTCGGCAAGGTCGGTCATCCGCTTCTGCATGGCGAGGGCCATCTCGACGCAGGCGAGCGCGTCCTCCTTGACACCGCGAGTCTCCGGATCGCCGAAAAACATCAAGATCGCGTCACCGACATACTTATCGATCGTTGCGCCGTGATCCGAAGCAATTTTCGACATTTCCGTCAGATAGTGGTTGAGGAGCTGGGTGAGATCCTCGGACTCCATCTTGTCAGTGGTCTCGGTAAAGCCAGCGATGTCTGAGAAGCATATGGTCAGCTTCTTGCGCTGGCTGGCGATCCTGACGTCCTGACGGCCGGAAAATATCGATTTGTACACCTGCGGCGCGAGATACTTGGCCAGCTTGTTGGAAAGCGCCTCGAGAGCCGCGGATTTCTCGGCGAGGTTCTCCTCCCGTTGCTTCAGCTCCGTGATGTCCGAGTAGACGGCGACCGTTCCGCCGCCGGTGATCCGCCGCTCGCCTATCATGATCCATCGTCCATCGCCGCGCCGCTGCACCCAGGGGTCGCCAGGGTTGCGGTGCCGGGAGAGCCGCTCGGCGACCCATTCCTCGACCCGCCCCTCAGCATCCTTGATGTAGCCGCGCTCAGCAGACCGGCGGATGATGTGCTCGAATATCGTGCCGGGCGTCATTTCCTCCAGGCCGGCGTAGAGCAGTTCGCGATAGCGGCTGTTGCTGAGGACGAGCCGGTCCTGCCCGTCGTAGAGAGCGAATCCCTCGGAGATGCTCTCGATGGCATCGACGAGCCGCTGGCGCGCCTCGGCGACCTCGCGCAGGTTCTTTTCCTCGACCTCGACCGCGGTGTCCCGGAACAGCCTGAGCGCCTCGGCCATGCGGCCGATTTCGTCTCGGCCGGCGGCAGGTAGGGGCGCTCGAAGGTTGCCGCCAGCGATCGCGAACATGCCTTGGCTCACCGCCCCCAGCCGGGCGAGAAGGCTTCGGTCAACATAGAGCCAGACCACCAGAACCGAACTCAGAAGGCTGAGGAAGGCGGAGCCAAGGACAACTCCGGTGCCGTAGCGCTGGACGACCGCGGCTTCGAGACCGGACGCGGTGATCTCGCGGTCCGCCGCGGCGACCAGCCGATCAACGGCAGCGGTGAGGCTGCGCGACAGCCGATTGTTTTCGCCGAGAAGCTTTTCGCCCTGCGCCAGGACGGCTAGCTCGTCCTGGCGGGCCTTGGGGATGCTCTTTTCGCCATCGATCAGCGCCTTAAACTCGTCCACCCGTTGTCGAAAGCGGACCTGCAGCTTCTCGGCGATCTCGGCGGAGATCGTTTCCAGAGCGGCAAGGGACCGGCGCAGCGGAAACAGGATCAACGCCAGATCGCCCGGCGTCGACGCGTCCGCCGTCCTGACCAGAGCGTCGTTGACCGCCGACATCTCCTGGTGCGCCCTCTGTTGGGGGATGTAGGCTGCAATCGCCTGGACGAGATCGGCCATGACCGCCGCGCTTCGATCCGGCGCGAGCGATGCGTCGGCCGCGGCCCGCCACTGCGCGAGCCTGGAATTCATCACTAGGATGCCGGGGGCCACGAGACGCTGGCCTGCAATTGTCGTCGCCGACAAGCGGCGCAACAGCTCTTCCTTGCGCGCGACCACGGCGAGGCGCGTGGCAACAAGGTCGTCGAGAGCGTCGAGGTTGCGCCTGAGACCGAACACCGCAGCCTCGATCTCAGCCACCGCTGGCGTTCCAAGCGCGGCACCCTTGAGCGCGGCCAGCAGCTCCTCGAGGCGCGTCATCTCGACCCCGATCGCGGCCGAGACTTCGTTGTGCCGGGCTTTGCTAGTTGACGTCAGCACGGCCGGCGCAATGGCCGCGACCCGCTCGGCTTGGCGCGACAGCTGGAGGGAGGCAAGCGCCGACGGCACTCGATCCCTGGTGATGCGGTCGACGACGTCGCCGACCTGGAGAAAGGCATACAGGGCAGCCGCTGTTGCCAGCACTGCGAAGGCGCTGATCCCGAAAAAAGCCAGCAGCAGGCGGCCGCGTATGCCGAGGCGTTCAAGCATCGCGGCAACGCTTTGATCCGAATGAACCCGCTAACGTGGTCTGCATCAGATATCTCAAGCGGCGCGCCGTCGAATTGGCCCTTACTCGACCGGCACGTACTCTCCACTTCGCCAGACGTACCATACCCAGTTCTGGGTCGAGAGATCGCCCTTGTCGTCGAAATCGATCGAGCCCAGGACAGTGTCGAACTCCTGCCCGCGCAGGGTCGCGATGACCGTCGCCAGCTCCAGCGAACCTGCCTTCTCGACCGCCTGCGCCCAGACCTGGACGGCAGCGTAGCTCAGCAGCGTGTAGCCTGCGGGCTCGAAGTTTTCGGCACGGAATCGCTCCACTACCGGGGCCGCTTCGGGGTTTCGCCGTGGGTCCGCGGAGAACGTGAAGAGGGTCCCCTCGGCCGCGGGGCCGGCGATCAGGGCAAATTCCTCGGTCGCCAGGGCATCGCCGGAGATGATCTGAACCGCGTAGCCGCGGTCGCGTGCGGCGCGAACAATCAGCGCAACCTCGGCATGATACCCACCGACATACAGCACGGCGATGCCAGCGGCCTGTAGTGCAGCGACCTCGGCCGAATAGTCGTCCTTGCCTGGGGTGTACGCGTCGTAGACAGCTTCGGTCACGCCCCGCTTGTTCAGCTGCTTTCTGGTCTCATCGGCGAGACCTTTCCCATATGTCGTGGTGTCGTGAAGGATCGCGACCTTCTTTTCGCCCCAGCGATCGGCTAGGTGGTTGCCGGCCACGATACCTTGCGTATCGTCGCGACCAATGACGCGGAAGACGTTGGCCCGACCCTGTTCGGTCAGCTGCGGATTGGTCGATCCCGGCGAAATCTGCAGAACTCCCGCCGCCTCGTACACTTTCGATGCCGGGATCGAGGCTCCGGAGCAGTAATGACCGATGACGAGCACCACGCCATCAGCGACCAGCTTCCGGGCTGCCACCACCGCCTGCTCGGGATCGCAGAAATCGTCGACCGCGATTAACCCCACCTGCTGGCCGAGAACGCCGCCCGCCGCATTGAAGTCGGCAACAGCCATCTCTGCCCCACGCTGCCCCTGCTCACCAATCCAGGCGAGCCGTCCCGTCATCGCGGCCGAAACCCCGACCAATACCTCCGCCCGCGCGGGGCAGATGAACAACGCCGCGAGCGCCACAAAAGCCACTGTGATGATACGCATGGATGACACCCCAAGCGTGTAGTTTACGCCAATCCCGTCAACGCCGACAGTCCTTTCCGCGAACGTGGATATCTTGGCTGTTCCTACAGCGCACTCGTCTCGTCTTTGATTAGGCTTATACCTGGATTTGCCGTATCCCTGCGCGGGTTAGTTGACGGCTAAAGCGCTCGCGCTTGCCGAGGTTCTCAACAAAATCGGGCCTAAGCGGTTGTTGCCATCGCGTGCTACGAAGTGGATTGCCCCCTTTGCAGACGTTCCGGCCCGACCTACGAAGGTCGCTTTCGGGTCATGGGCGGGAATTCGGCCGAGCGCGAACGAGTTTCCGCTTAGAGCCGAACTTTGCCGTTCAGAGCGATTGCGTTTGACCTTATCGCCGCGACCGCCCGATAACGTCGTCGGTGTTGGCGAGCAGCCTGTGCACGGCATTCCTTGCAGCCGCCGGACGCCTGAGACGGATGTTCTTTTCGATCGCCTCGTGCAGTGACTGCGCCCGCCGCTGGTCGCTGGTCTCGCGGGTGACAAAGACGAACAGATGGTCGAGCGCGGATTCGATCAACACGCCGAGCGGCACCAGGAGGTCGTTGCCCGACGCTCGCAGGATGGCGAGATGAAATCGCGTATCGGCGCGGGTGCGCTCCGGCAGCGTCGCCGCCTCGCCCATCTCCCGGCAGGCCTGGCTGATCTCAGCCATCTGCTCGTCGCTGTGCCGGATCGCCGCAAAGGCGCTGGCTTCCGGCTCGATGATGTGGCGGAATTCCTGGACGGTGCGCAGGAACATTTCGCGATCGGGCGCCGTGGCGTACCAGGCCAGCACGTCGCGATCGAGCAGGTTCCAGCGCTCCTTCGGCTCGACCCAGCTGCCGATCTTGGGGCGTGAGGCCAGCAGGCTCTTGGCCATCAGCATCTTGATCGCCTCACGCACCGCCGAGCGGCTGACGTCGAAGGTTTCCGACCATTTGGCTTCGTTGGGCAGGATGGTTCCCGGCGGATAGTCGCCGCGCACGATCCTGAGGCCGATCTCGTTGGCCAGCGACGCATGCACGCTCGATCCGGGGATCAGCGCCGCATCGGCACGGCGGGCGCCGGTTGGACGGGCGGCCGGTGCCTTGACCTTGGCCCGTGCCTTGACCTTGGCCCGTGCCTTGACCGTGGTAAGTCGCTTTTTCAATCTTGCGTCCGACATCCATGTTCCCCGGCACAGGCTGAACTCAAGGCGCGGCAAAGCGGGAGCCTATCGCCCCGGCAATGTCACCTCGCACGTTTTTCATGAACCGGTGTGACGGGGCGCCCGTCGATCGGACGCCCCGAACTGCGAACCTACTTCTGGATGCAGGTATCGACCGTATCCTTGGTGCACTCGTCGAGACCGGTGAAGACCGGATCGGCGACGGGCTTGCCTTCGATCAGGTCGATCATCACCGAGGGCGCCTTGTAGCCCATCTCGAACGGCCGCTGGCCGACCAGCGCGGTCACCAGACCCTCCTTGGCAATGGCCACCTCGTCACCGATCGTATCGGCGGCGCCGATGACGAACTCGTTGCTGGCGATCTTGTCGGCCATCGGCTTGAACAGGTCGCGATAGGGCTGCGGCGCGCCGAACAGCGGCCAGCCGCCCATGATGCCGAAGGCGTCGAGATCGGGATTGGCGGCGAGGATATCGGTCATCGCCTGCACGCCCTTGGCGCCATCGTCATTGGTGAACACCGGGCAGCCGGCAACCTCGGTCCAGCCGCCCTCGCCGGCGAGCGCCGGGAGATCCTTCTGGCCTGAAAGCGCGTCGCGCATGCCCTGGGCGCGGCGCAGGATGTTGTCGGCCGCCGGATTGCCCTCAATGGTGCAGATCTTGCCACCCTCCGGCTTGCCCTTCTTGATGTACTCGCCGATCTTGTAGCCCATCAGGTAGTTGTCGGTGCCAAGATAGGTCTTGCGCAGCGCCGCATCTTCCTTGCTGAGGTCAGCATCGAGCGTCATGATCGGGATCGACGGATTGGCGCTTTTGATGGTCTGCGCAATCAGCGGCGCGTTGGACGGCGAAATCGCCATCGCCACCGTGTCCGGCTTGCTCAGCATGTCCTGGACGATCTGGGCTTCGCCGGCCTCGTCCGAAGTCGATGCTGGACCGGTGTAGAAGCATTCATATTCCGAGCTGGCGTTTTCCGAGTTCCATTTCTCGCAACCCTGGTGGATGGCCTCGAAGAACGGATTGTCGAGCCCCTTCACCACGATGACGAGCTGTTTCTTGGCCAAAGCCGGCCCGGCGCCCAACGCCAACACGGCGACGGCAGCGAGCAATAGTGATTTCCTCATTTCAGTCCTCCCTTGAAACAGACGGACACGGCGTGCCCGCCACACAGACCAGCCCGGATGCGCGATGACAGAGGTTCGTTTCGCGAGCGCTCGTGTCGTCAAGCCGGGCCGATAAGCATTTCCAGATGCGGTCGCGGACCAGCGCGATACGGACGCTGCCAGATCCTCGACCGATAAACCTCCGCCGATTCCGCCCGGCGAGCCGGGACAGGAGATCGGCATAATCTCCTCGACGCTTAGCTAATATCGGCTTGCGACCAACGTCAATTGCTATTTGTCCTACAAAACGGATTTTTCGAAACAAGCCGCTGTTGACGGCAAGGGGCCTTGTGCGTAAATGGCGAAAGCGCGGTTCCCGGGAGGAGCTGG
Organism: Mesorhizobium delmotii; assembly: GCF_900149755.1. Taxonomy (NCBI): domain Bacteria; kingdom Pseudomonadati; phylum Pseudomonadota; class Alphaproteobacteria; order Hyphomicrobiales; family Phyllobacteriaceae; genus Mesorhizobium; species Mesorhizobium delmotii. Next base: position 348,703 of record NZ_FUIG01000103.1, read on the forward strand.
GAAGAGCGAGGCCGGCGGCAGAACCGCAGGCCGGAAAGCACGGAGGAAGCAGTCTGGTGTCGGTTCTCGAACTCGCCAACATCTCAAAACATTTCGGCGCCATCCAGGCTGTCAACGACGTTTCGCTGTCGCTCGAGGCCGGACAGGTGGTCGGGCTGATGGGCGACAACGGCGCCGGCAAGTCGACGCTGGTCAAGATGATCGCCGGCAATTTCCGCCCGAGCCATGGCACGATGCAGATGGACGGCAAGGAGCTGATCCTGCACAAGCCGGTGGAGGCGCGCCAGCACGGCATCGAGATCGTCCACCAGGACCTGGCGCTGTGCAACAATCTGACGGCCGCCGCCAACGTCTATCTCGGTCGCGAGTTGCGCCGCGGCGTCGGGCCGTTTCGCATCCTCGACTATGCCGCGATGTACAAGCGTGCCGGCCAGATCTTTGCCGTGCTGAAATCCGAAACCCGCCCGCGCGATCTGGTCAAGCAGATGTCGGGCGGCCAGCGGCAAGCGGTGGCGATCGCCCGCACCATGCTTTCGCAAGCCAAGATCGTGCTGATGGACGAGCCGACGGCGGCGATCTCGGTCCGGCAGGTAGCCGAGGTGCTGAACCTGATCCGCCATTTGCGCGACCAGGGCATTGCGGTCGTGCTGATCAGTCACCGCATGCCCGATGTCTTTGACGTTGCCGACCGCGTCATCGTCATGCGACGCGGCCGCAAGGTCGCCGACAAGACGATCGCGTCGAGTTCGCCCGAGGAAGTCACCGGGCTCATCACCGGCGCCATCGAACAGGTTTGATGCCAGCCGGTTTCACCACGCAAGCAGATAAAGGTCGACGATGGCAGTAACTCTTGACCAGACGATCGCGCAGAAACAGCACACTTTGCTGACCAGGGTGTTTGCCAGCCAGACCTTCTGGGTGGTGATCGCGGTCATCCTCGCCTGCCTGTTCCTGTCCGTGGCCACCGATTCCTTCGCCACGACGAAGAACCTCTATAACATTACCCGCAACGTCACCTTCGTCGCCATCGTCGCGCTCGGCATGACCTTCGTCATCATCACCGGCGGCATCGACCTGTCGGTCGGCTCGGTGCTTTGCCTGTGTTCGATGGTGCTGGCCGTGACCATGCATGCCGGCTACGGCATCGAGATCGGCATTGCCGCTGCGATCGCGACGGCGCTGATCATCGGCGCCTTCAACGGTGTTTTGATCGCCTATCTCGGCTTTCCGCCCTTCGTGGTGACGCTCGGCATGCTGTCGATAGCCCGCAGCCTGGCCATGGTCGCCTCCAACAACACCGTCGTCTTCCAGTTCGGGCCGGATCACGACAAGCTGCTGGCGCTGGGCGGCGGCGCCTTTGTGTTCGGCATCGCCAATCCGGTGCTCTACACCATCCTTCTGGCGCTGATCACCGGCTTTGTCCTGCGCTGGACGAAATTCGGCCGGCACATCTTCGCCATCGGCGGCAACGAGCATGCGGCGACGCTGACCGGCGTTCCGGTGCGCCAGATCAAGGTCGCGGTCTACATGATCTCGGCGCTGGCGGCGGGCCTTGCCGGCATCATCCAGACCGGCTGGCTGGGCGCCGTCACCACCAATCTCGGTAATGGCATGGAGCTCCAGGTCATCGCCGCCACTGTCATCGGCGGCGCCAACCTGGCCGGCGGCATGGGCACGGCCTTTGGCGCCGTCGTCGGGGCGGCGCTGATCGAAGTGATCCGCAACAGTCTCGGCCTGCTCGGCATCAACGCCTTCTGGCAGGGGGTGTTCATCGGCGGCGCCATTCTGCTGGCCGTCCTGTTCGACCGGCTCCGCAATTTCAGGCGCAACGAATAGGCCGCAGGTCACGAGCGCTATTCGTTTCCCTTGCTATCGCTCAGTCTGAAAATCGGCCGGTACGGCCCATGACGGTCCCCAGGCGTGCGCATGTGCCTTGACGCAGGCCCGGACTGAGCCGCACTATCCCCATTGCAGGCGAAGGGAGGCCAGTCGCCTGCGGGAGGATATACCCATGACGGAAGCGATCAGGCTCTACTGGGGCCGGTTCGGACATGTTTCTGTCCTGAACGTCGCCAGCGACTTCGTCACACATGCCCATGTTGAGGCGCATATCATCATCTGGCTGGAAGGCACGGCCGGCGAGATGACCATCGGCCGCGAGACGGTGCGGCTTGGGCCGGGCACCGCCGCCGGCATCAATTCCTTCCAGCCGCACAGCCACGCTTTGTCCCGCGACGGCCGGCCCGGCCTGTTCCTCGCCTTCTACATCGATCCGGACTGGGCGCGACGGCGCCGCGACCTGCCGTCCGCCGCGCCGCTATTTTCAGCACCGGCGATCGTGCTGGAGCCGTGGCTGCACAAGGCGGCGGCCAACCTTCTCGATCATCTCAGCGACAATGAGAGCATCGACGACATCGCCAATTACGAGATCGAGCGCTTCATCGACAGCGTGCTCGACGCCGCCGACGCCTCGGCGCCGCAAGTGGCACGCGCCCGCGTCCACACCATGCAGGATTTCCGTGTCCGCAAGGCGATCCAGCTGATGAAGGCCAATGTCTGCGAGCGCATCTGCTTCGACGATGTGGCGCGCAGCGTCGGCCTGTCGCGGCCGCATTTCTTCGCGCTGTTCAAGGAACAGACCAATCTGACGCCCAACGTCTACTGGAACACGCTGCGCATGGAGGAAGCAGTGCGGCAGTTGCAATGGTCACAGGAGCCGCTGATCTCGGTCGCCTGCAATCTCGGCTTCACCACGCAGGGCAATTTCTCGCGCTTCTTCCGCGACCATGTCGGCGTTCCGCCGACACTCTATCGCGAGGCGGCGCGGGCCATTTCCTGAACATTTTCAGACTTATTGATAGGCGTTCAAGACGCATTGATAAGCGCCGCCGGGCTCGCCGCCCTACCCTCGCGACACAGATATTTGCAAGGGAACGATCATATGGCGAAAGTCACCATCTCCAGCGTCATCGACGCACCGGTCGAAAAGGTCTGGGCGCGCATTCGCGACTTCAACGGTCTGCCGAGCTGGCACCCGCGGATGGTCGAAAGCCATATCGAGGACGGCAAGGATGCCGGCACGATCGGCTGCGTGCGCAATTTCGAGCTCGCCAGCGGCGCCCGCATCCGCGAAAAACTGCTCGACTTCTCCGACGACAATTTCCTCGTTAGCTACTCCATCCTGGAGACGCCCCAACCGCTCACCAACCACAAGGCGACGCTGCAGCTGCGGCGGGTGACCGATGGCGACCGCACGTATGCCGAATGGACCGCCAGCTTCGACGCTGCTCCCGAGGAAGCCGACAAGCTGGCCGAAGGCATGGGCGCCAACGTCTTCCAGGGCGGTTTCAACGCTTTGAAAAGTCATTTCGCTGGCCAAAGCTGAGCCAAGGGAGCGTTCCATGGCGCTTGCACTGCAGACTTTCTCGACGGTCAAGGACGCCAATGCGGCGCTGAAAGCCGCCGGCACCCGCTATCTCGGCGGCGGCACGCTGGCCGTGCGCGCCGCCAATGAAGGCGATGTCTCGGTCTCCAGTCTTATCAGGTCGACCGAGCCGGCGCTGTCGGCCATCACTGTTTCCGGCGGCAAGGTCCGCATCGGCGCTTCGGTGACCATGGCGGCGATCGCCCGTCACCCGGCCCTCTCTTCCCTTGCCCGCGCCGCGCGCGCCGTCGGCGGCCCGGCGATCCGCAATATGGCGACGGTCGGCGGCAATCTCTTCGCCCCGGCGCCCTATGGCGATTTCACCGTGGCGCTGCTGGCGCTGTACGCAACAGTCAGCATCGATGGCGGCGAGATGCCGATCGAAACCTTCCTGGCAAAGCGCGAAAGCAATCACGCCATCGTCACTTCGGTCGGCTTCAGCTTGTCAGTGGAAGGCGGCTTTCGCTTCCTGAAAGTGTCGCGGATCAAGCCGAAGGGCGTCTCGGTGCTGAGCATCGCCGCCGTGCTGGAACAGGCGCCGGACGGCACCGTGTCTTCGGCGCGGATCGCGCTTGGCTGCATGGCCGACCGTCCGATGCGCGCGACGGCGGCGGAGAAGGCGCTGCTCGGCAGAATACTCACCAGCGACGGCATCGCGCCGGCGCTGGCCGTTGCGAGCGACGGCACCGCGCCGATCACCGATCCGATCGCCAGTGCCTGGTATCGCAACGAAGTCCTGCCGGTCCATCTCGGCCGGCTTTTGCTCGCCTGAAAGTCAATGGCGGGTAAGTCCGCCTGGCTGCGGCGCAAGGAGTAGAAAAGATGGCAAAGGTCCCGGTTCAGTTCACGCTCAACGGCGCGGAGAAGGCCGAATTCATCGACAGCGGCACGACGCTGCTTCATGCGCTGCGCGACAAGATCGGCGACACCTCGCCGAAGGGCGGCTGCCATCAGGGCACATGCGGCGCCTGCTCGGTCATCATCGACGGCGAGCTGCGGCTTTCCTGCCTGACGCTGGCCGAGACCTGCAGCGGCGCCGCCATCACCACGACGTCAGGTCTTTCGGAAGGCGGCGTGCTGCACCCTTTGCAGCGCGCCTTCCTCGACGTCTTCGCCACGCAATGCGGCTTCTGCACGCCGGGCATGATCATGGCCGCCAAGGTGCTGCTCGACCACACGCCGAACCCCAGCCGCGACGAGGTGGTCGAAGCTCTGTCGGGCAATATCTGCCGCTGCACCGGCTACGAGCCGATCATCCAGGCGGTGCTGACCGCCGCGCGGTCCAATTCGCAGAATGCGGCCTGACGGGAGTCAAAAAGATGGAACTCCGCAAGAGCTATTTCGCCGACCAGCGCAAGGACGATCTGCACGAGATCGGCCAACCGCGGCCGCGTTCGGATTCACCCGGTCACGTCACCGGCAAGACCACTTATTTCGCCGACCGCAATTTCCCCGGCATGCTGCATCTGAAGATGGTGCGCAGCCCGCACCATCACGCCCGCATCCGCAGCATCGACACTTCCGAGGCCGAAAAGCATCCGGGCGTGGTGAAAATTCTGACCGCCAAGGACGTGCCGCACAATGTCTACACCATCCTGATCCTGATCCAGATCGGGCCGGAGGACGAGACGGTGCTGGCCGACGGCAAGGTGCGCTGGAAGGGCGAGGCGGTGGTGGCGGTGCTGGCCGAGACCGAGCGTGCCGCGCAGGAGGCGGCGGCCAAGGTCAAGGTCGATTACGAGGTGCTGCCGGCGGTCTTCGACATGGAGGAAGCGCTGAAGCCCGGCGCGCCGATAGTCAACGAATATCACGGCCGGAACTACTATCTCTATGACAGCGGTGAATGCCGCAAGGTGCGCTTCGGCGATGTCGAGGCCGGCTTCGCCAGCGCCGATCACGTGCTCGAACAGACCTACCAATCGTCGCCGATCGAGCATGCGCCGACCGAGACGACCGGCTGCATCGTCGCCCCTGAGGGCAACGATCGCTTCACCTGCTACACCAACACGCAGGCGATGTTCTTCACGCTCGATAATGCCTCGATCATCCTGCAGATGCCCGGCAACAGACTGCATTTCGTCGGCGGTACAGTCGGCGGCGGTTTTGGCGGCAAGGTCGACGTCATTGTCGAGCCGATTGCGATCCTCGGCGCCAAGCTGACCGGGCGTCCGGTCTCCTTCATCTACAGCCGCGCGGAGGAGATGCAGATCTCCTCGCCGCGCGCGGCGGAAAAGGTCGTCATCAAGGACGGCGTCATGAAGGACGGTCGCATCGTCGCCCGCAAGGTCACCGGTTATACCGATGCCGGCGCCTATTCGCGCCACTCGCCCTATGGCGCGCAGAAGGGCGCGGGCCACTATCCCGGCCCCTACACGATCCCGAATGTCTGGATCGACACCTACTGCGTCTACACCAACCGCACCCCCTCCTCCGCCATGCGCGGCTTCGGTGTCACCATCGGCGATTTCGCGCTGGAAGTGCAGATGGACAAGCTTGCCCGGCTGATCGGCATGGACCCGCTCGAATTCCGCTTCATCAACGCCTACCGCGACGGCGACATGAAGGCGCACCGCCAGCCGACCGAAGGCGCGGCTCTGATCGAGTGCATGCAGGAAGCCTCGCGCGCCGCCAACTGGCCGGTGGCGGAGAAGTTCATGGCGATGTCGTCCTACGCGAAGGGAGCTTGAGATGGCGATCAGGCGCGGACGCGGCGTCGCCGCGATCAATTATCCGACCGGCATGAATCTCGGCGGCGACCCGACCCAGGCGCTGGTCCATTCGACGCCGACCGGCAATTTCATGGTGACGCTGTCGAGTGTCGATCTCGGCCAGGGCATGAAGCAGATCATGGCGCAGATCTGCGCCGAGACGATCGGCGTGCCGACCGACCGCGTCGTCGTCGACACCGCCGACACCGACACCGGCCCACACTGCATGGGCACCTTCGCCTCGCGCGGCACGCATCGCGCCGGCAACGCTGTCATCCAAGCGGCGAGGGAAGCCCGCCAGGTGATGCTGGAAGTGGCGGCCGAGGAGCTGGAAGTGAATGCCTCGGACCTCGAGACCGACGGCCAGGGCAACATCCTGGTCAAGGGCGCCCCGCAAAAATCGATCTCGATCTTCGATGTCGCGCTGTCGGCGCATTTCAAGCGCGGCCGCTCGATTTCCGGCCGCGGCATGTTTTTGATCCCGCGCTCATATCCCGAGAAAGAAACCGGCGCGATGAAACCGTCGACCTGCTATGCGCACGCCTGCACCGTGGCCGAGGTCGAGGTCGATGACGAAACCGGCGAGGTCACCGTGCTGACGGTGAAGAATGTCTTCGAGATTGGCCGCGCGCTGAACCCGAAAATGGTCGAGCAGCAGCTCGTCGGCGGCTCGTGGATGGGCATCAGCCACGCACTCTACGAGACGACCGAACCATATTACCCGAACCGCGATCATGGCGGCACCGATTTCAACCAATATCTGATGCCGGGTCCTGGCGATCTTGCGCAAACCGAGATCATCGTGCTGGAACGGCCTTCGGCCGACGGACCCTATGGCGCCAAAGGACCAGGCGAAATGTGCGCCAACCCGCAGATCCCGGCAGTCGCCAATGCCGTCTTCAACGCGGTCGGCGTGCGCATCGACACGCTGCCGATCACGCCGGAGCGCATTCTGCGGGCGCTGAAAGCGCAAGCCGGCGCGCCGAACTGAGTGCTGGAAATGCCCAAGAGAAGCGCCGAGACTGTCGCGACCTCGCCGGAGGCGGTGGCATCCCGCCTCGCCGCCTCGCGCTACCTGGCCGATGAGAGCCTGGCCACCGCCATCTTTCTGGCGATCAGGCTGGGCAAGCCGCTTCTACTCGAAGGCGCGCCCGGCGTCGGCAAGACCGAAGCAGCGAAGGCGATAGCTGAACTGCTCGGGCGCGATCTGGTGCGGCTGCAATGCTATGAAGGCATCGACGCAGCACACGCGCTCTACGAATGGAACTACCAGCGCCAGTTGCTCGCCATCCGCCACGCCGGCGAGCACGAGATCGACATCTATGACGACCGTTTCCTGATCGCGCGGCCGCTGCTGCAGGTGCTGAAGGCGCCGGAAAAGCGCGTGCTGCTGGTCGACGAGATCGACCGTTCGGATCATGAGTTCGAAGCGCTGCTCCTGGAGTTCCTGTCCGATTTCCAGATCAGCATTCCCGAGCGCGGCACTATTCGCACCAAATCGCAGCCGATCGTCATCCTGACCTCGAACCGCACCCGCGAACTGGCCGAGGCGCTGCGGCGCCGCTGCGTCTACCACTGGATTACCTACCCCGACGCCGAGCGCGAGGCCGCCATCATCATGCTGCGCGCCGGTGACGTCGCCGAGGCGACCGCGCGCGCCGTGGCTTCCGCCGTGCGCGACATCCGCGCTCGGCCACTGGCCAAGCCGCCGGGCATCGCCGAAGCGGTCGAATGGGCGAACGCCGCGACGATCCTCGAAAAAGGCGGCAGCCCGTGGCCGGAAGCTTTTCGCCGCGCCATCGGAGTGCTGATCAAGGACGAGGAAGACCTGTCCTACATCGCCCCCGAGCTTGGCCGGATCGTCGAGGAGGCGCTGGCGTGAGCGCCGCGGCCTTACCCCGGGCGGCTGCACCCTTGCTCGGCTTCGGCCGGCTGCTGCGCCGCTATGGCTTCCCTGTGGCGCCCGAGCAGGTGTCAGGCTTCATGCAGGCGGTGACGCTGCTTGGCCCGCGGTCGATGGCCGATATCCACGAAGCGGCCCTTGCCACGCTGGCGCCGCCGCCCGACCGCCGCGACGAATTCGAGGCGCATTTCCACAGCCATTTCTACGGCAACACCGCGGCCGTGGTCGAAGGCGAGGCCGACGAGGAAACCCGCGTCAAAGACGACGGCGGCGCCAGCGATGAAGAGATCGAGGTGGCGCGCCAGGAGAAAGGCGGCGAGCTGTCGTCCGGCGCCGAACAGCTGAGCGCCCGCGACTTCCAGCGTGACGGCGACGGGCTTGCCGCCTTCCGCCGCAAGCTCGCTACCGCCCTGCCCGTCCGTCGCTCCTTCCGCACCGTGCGAACGCACGCGCGCGGCAAGCTCGATATGCGCCGTTCGCTCCGCGAAATCGTCAGTGCCGACGGCGACGTGCCGTCGCCGCTGCTGCGCCGCCGGCAAATGGTGCGGCGCAAGCTTTTGTTGCTGATCGACGTGTCGGGCTCGATGAAGCTCTACACATCGGACTATCTCAAAATGGCGCATGCGGCGGTGCAAGGCGCGGACCGGGCCGAAATTTTCACCTTCGGCACGCGGCTGACCCGCATTACCACAGCGCTGCGCATTCGCGACCGCGACCAGGCGCTGGCCCGGGTGGCCGCGCAGGTCGATGACTGGGACGGCGGCACCCGTATGGGGCCGGCGCTGCTCGCCTTCCTGTCGGTGCCGCGCTTCTCCGCCTTCGCGCGCGGCGCTGCGGTTGTCATCCTGTCGGATGCGCTGGAGCGCGGCGGCCATGCCGAGCTTGAGATGGCGATGCGCCGGCTGAGCGCCCGCGCTTTCCGGCTGTCGCTGGCGACACCGCTGGCCGGCGACCCGCGTTTCCAGCCGGCCACGGCAGCGCTTCGCGCCATGCTGCCGGTGCTCGACGATCTGGTCGATGGTTCTTCGATCTCGGGTCTTAGCGATTTCATCCTGTCGCTCGCCCGCCCCGCTCCGGCGGCCGCAGCAATCTGGAAGAGGGTTTCATGATGAAAAAGGCGATCGACGCGCATTTCCACATCTGGCGCCAAGAAGACCAGCCGTGGCTGCGCGGGCCGATGGTGCCGCGCATCTTCGGCCCTTACGAGCCGATCCGCCGCGACTACCCTATCGAGGAGTTCCTCGCCGATCAGCAAGGCTCTGGCGTCGAGAAGGCGGTCTACGTCCAGACCAACTGGGCGAAGGAGGATTTCGAGACCGAAGTCACCTTCCTGCAGAAGACGGCCAACGAGACCGGCTGGCCGCATGCCATCGTCGGCTATGCCGACATGACGGTGGACGATATCAGGCCCCAGATCGACCGGCTGATCAAGTACCCTCTGCTGCGCGGCGTGCGCATGCAGCTGCACTGGCACGAAACGCCGGCCTTCCGCTTCGCCGCCTCCCCCGATCAGGTCATCGACCCGAAGGTGCGGGCCAACGTAGCGCGACTGAAGGACTACGGCCTGTCGTTCGACCTGCAGCTTTTCCCGGCTCAGATGAAGGACGGGCTGACGCTTGTCGGCGAAAATCCCGAGACCAATTTCATCCTCACCCATGCCGGCATGCTGACCGACATGTCGGAGGAAACCACGCAAGTCTGGAAAGCCGGTCTGCGCACTCTGTCGGCGGCGCCCAATCTCTATGCCAAGCTCTCCGGGCTCGGCACCTTCGTCCACCGCAACGACCCGGCGCTGATCGCCTACATCGTCGACAACGCGATCGACATCCTCGGTAGCGACCATTTGATGTTCGGCTCGAACTTCCCGATCGAGAAACTGTGGACCAGCCACGCCGAGCTGATCAAGGCGCACCGCGACGCGGTGGCGAAGCATGGCGCGGCCGCCGAGGCGGGCATTTTTTGGAACACGGCGGAGCGCGTGTATCGGCCGGTGTGACGCGCTGACCTCCCCTCCCTTGTGGGAGAAGGTGGCCTCGCGAAGCGAGGTCGGATGAGGGGTGCTGGAAGGATCGTTGCATAGAAGATGTAAGCGCTTCAAATCGTTTTATATTTGCGCGCCGCGTTTCTTCCAGCACCCCTCATCCGTCTCGGCGCTACGCGCCGATCCACCTTCTCCCACAAGGGGAGAAGGTCAAGCCCGACCTCAGTTCCGCGGAAAGTGGCCCGAAACCTCGGCGCCCGCCGTCGGCGGCAGCGCCAAGAAGCGGAACGAGGCCGCGAGCCCGATAGCGCCGATCGCCAGGAAGGCGAGGCGGAAGTCAAAGAGGTCGAGCACCGGCCCGCTTCTCGCGATCTGCGACAAGTTGAGCAGCGCCGCGGCGACCGCTACGCCGAACAGCATCGCCACTTGCTGCAGCATGCTGGACAACGTCGCTGCCGAGCTCCGCTGCGGTGAGGCCACATCGGCGAAGGCCAGCGTGTTGAGCGCGGTGAACTGCATCGAACGCGACAGCCCGGCAATCAGCATCAGCGCCACCACCAGCGCTTGCGGGGTCTGCGGCGATATCGCCGCACAGGCCATGATCGACAGCGATGCGATCACCCCGTTGACGACCAGCACCGAACGGAAACCGAAGCGCTTCAGCGTCGGTGTCGTCACCGTCTTCATGCCGAGATTGCCCAGAAAATAGGCCAGGATCAGCATGCCGGCATCGACGGGTCTCAGGCCGAAGCCGACCTGGAACAGCAGCGGCAGCAGGAACGGCGTGGCGTTGATGGCGACCCGGAAAATGGTGCCGGCCGACAGCGTCGAGATGGCGAAAGTCTGTACCTTGAATGCCGTGAGTTCGAGCAGCGGATTTTTTGCGCGCGCCAGATGCCGCACGGCCAGCCAGCCGACCAAGGTGCCGGCGACAAGCAGCGCTACGGTCGGCATGGCGCCGTCTTCCGGATGGGCGATGCGCTCGAGGCCGTAGAGCATTGAGGCGAGCCCGACCGAGGTCAGAAGGAAGCCCGGCCAGTCGAGCGGCCTGGTTTCGGAGTCGCGGTCGCCGGGAATGAAGCGGGCGACTAGCGCTAGTCCCGCTGCGCCGAGCGGAATGTTGATGAAGAAATTCCAGTGCCAGGAGAGATACGTGGTGATAAAGCCGCCAAGCACCGGCCCGATCACCGGCGCGAACAGCGCCGGCCAGGTGATCAGCGCGGTGGCGCTGAGCAGCTCGGACTTCGAGGCGTTGCGCAGCACCAGGATTCGGCCGACCGGCGTCATCAGCGCACTACCCAGGCCCTGCACGGCACGCGCGGCGACGAACTGAGTCAGGTTCTGCGAGATGCCGCAGGCGATCGAGGCCAGCGTGAACAGCGCGATCGCCACAAGGAAGATGCTGCGCGCGCCAAAGCGGTCGGCAAGCCAGCCCGACAGCGGCACGAACACCGCCATGGTCAGCATATAGACGGTGATGCCGATGCTCATCGCCACCGCCGGCACGCCAAAGGATTCTCCCATCTGCGGCAGCGATGTCGAGATGATCGTCGAATCCAGAAGCTGCATGAAGAAGGCGACGGCGACGATCAGCGCCACGCGCCGCGCCTGCCGCGCCGCCGTCGCAGTCTCGGCCAAGGCTTTGTTTTCGGGAATGGCGGTCATGCGCAGAACTGTACGAAAGTTTTTCCCGCGCCACTGGGAACCAGGCAATTGTCCGGCAAATCGATGACGCACCGGTTTGAACAGCATTTGAGCGGCGCCGTCCAGATATGGACCAACAAACTTTCGTGTCGTATCGCGACCTGTTATGCGATGACTGAAACTCGCCATCGAACTTTGACGCTTCGCGATTTCGTTTCGTCTCTTCTGACTAGGAACGCCCTCTTCATCAGGACCAATCTGCGCATGAAGCCCATCTACATCGATTATCTCAACGCCCTCGACATCGAAGCGCTTGACATGACCGATGCCGAAATCATCGAAGCGGTCGAGGCCGGCCTGATGGCGCAGGGCAACGGCCAGACGGTGATCGAGCCGCGCGTCCATCTCGAGCCGGACCCGTCCTTCAACGGCCATTTCAATGTCCTGCGCGGCTACGTCGCGCCGCTCGATGCGGCCGGCGTCAAGATTGTCGGTGACTATGTCGACAATTACCTGCACGGCCTGCCATCAGAATTCGGAATCCTCAACCTCTTCGATCCGCGCACCGGCACGCCGCGCGCCATTCTCGACGCCACTGGGATCACCGACATGCGCACCGGTGCCGTCACTGCCATCGGCGCAAAACATCTGGCGAAAAAAACGTCGAAGATCCTCGGCCATATCGGCGCGCGCGGCACCGCCTACTGGAACGTGCGCCTGCTCGACCACCTTTTCGACTTTGACGAGATCCGCGTGCATTCGCGCCGGCCGGAAAGCCGCGACGGCTTTGCCGCCAAGCTGTCCGCCGATCTCGGCAAGAAGGTCACGGCGGTCACCGACTGGCGCGCTTGCGTCGAGGGCGCCGACATCATCGTCGAGGCCTCGCGGCTGCCGGAACCGCAGCCGCTGCTGATGACCGAATGGATCAGGCCCGGCGCGCTGGTGATGCCCTACGGGACGATGAGCGCGGTGGAGCTGTCGTTGACCGACATCATGCAAAAGATCGTCGTCGACGACTGGGGCCAGTGCAAGGGCGGCAAATTCGGCTCGCTGCGCGCCCATGTCGAGACCGGACGCCTGAGCGAACAGACGCTGCACGCCGAACTTGGCCAGATCGCCGCCGGTCTAAAGCCAGGACGCCAGAGCGACGACGAGACGATCCTGTTCTGGCATCGCGGCCTGTCGCTCTCCGATATCGCGCTGGGCAAGGCGATGCTGGCCAAGGCGCAGGCGCAAGGCATCGGCCAGCGGCTGCGCTTCGCATGAGTGCGCTCGTCCTCACCGGGGCCGGCATTCACGTCGAGGATGTCGCGGCGGTTGCCCGCGACGGACGCAAGGTGGAAGTAGCCCCCGCGGTCATGGAGAGGCTGGACAGGGCGCGAAAAGTGCTCGACCGCGCCGCCGCTTCTGGTCAGCCAATCTATGGGGTCAACACCGGGCTTGGCGCCAATCTCGGCACGTCGGTCAGCGGCGACGCCAGCGCCTTCCAGCGCCAGTTGCTGGACGGCCGCAGCGGCGCCGTGGGTGACGTGCTGCCGCAAGACATCGTGCGCGCGACGATGCTTGCCCGCGTGGCGATGTTTTCGGCCGGCGGTTCGGGCATTTCATCGGAGGTTTTCGTCGCGCTCACCGACGCGCTCAATGCCGGCGTGCATCCGGTGATGCCGTCGCTGGGCTCGATCGGCGACAGCGATCTGGTGCTGATGGCAACGCTCGGCCGCATGCTGATCGGCGATGGCGAAGCCGACTTTCAGGGCCGGCGCATGCCGGCGGCCAAGGGGCTGGCAATGGCGCGCCTCGCCCCCGTCAGCCTCGCCCCCAAGGACGGGCTGTCGCTGATAAGCGCCTCGGCGGTGTCCGCCGGCAGCGGCGCGCTGGCGGTAGTCGACGCACTGTCCGCCTTCGCACAACAACAGCAGGCGGGCGCGCTGACCATGGAAGGCATCGGTGCCAACCAGACGATCCTCGATCCGCGCTTGCAGTCGGCGCGACCGGCCGCCGGCCAGCAGCAGGCGGCAAAAGGCTTGCGCGATCTGCTGGCACGCGACAAGGCGCAGACGCCGACGACTTTGCAGGATCCGTTGTCGATCCGCTGCATGCCGTCGATCCATGGCGCGCTGTTGCAGGCAATCGATCAGGCCAGGCAAGCCGTCGAGATCGAGCTTAACGCCGCCGCCGACAATCCGCTGGTGCTGGGCGACGACGACATGGTGCTGTCGACCGGCAATTTCCACACCCCGTCGCTGTCGCTGGCCTTCGAGACGCTTGGCCTTGCCATCGCTCAATGTGCGGCTGCCTGTGCTGCCCGCTTCATCCAGCTCACCGGCTCAGGCCGCAACGGCCTGCCCAAATATCTGTCGCCGGCCGGCGGCGCTTCGGCCGGCTTCGTGCCGCTGCAAAAGACAGTGAGCGCGATTCTCGCCGCCATCCGCCACAAGGCAAACCCGGTGATGCTCGACTTCCTAGCCGTCTCGGAAGGCGTCGAGGACCATGCGACCCAGGCACCACTGGCCGTCTCGAAATGCGCCGACATGATCGAGCTGTGGCAGCGGCTGATTGCCTTCGAGCTGATAGCGGCCGCACAGGCCGTCGACCTGCGCGATGGGCTGACGCTGGCGCCGGCGACCGCCGCGATTCATGCCGCGGTGCGCGCGCTCGTCCTGCCGCTCAGGGAGGACAGGCCCCAGGGCATCGACGCCGAGGCGCTCTACGCCGCACTCGCTGGTGGAAGCTGGCAGGCCTAGCTAGTTTGCGCCGCCCTGCTCAAGCCGCGCTGTCGACCCTTTTCATGAACAGACCGAGTTGGTCCGGGTCCATATGCACCACATGCTTGTCTTCGGGATAGGCCAGGCTGTTCACGTCGGCGACATATTCGGAAAAGGCGGCAACGCGTTCCGCCTGCAGGCGGTCATATTCGGCGGCAAAATTGCGGTAGACCTTGGAATGGCGGGGCATGTGGCCGCGGTTCTGGCCAAGGATATCGTCGGCGAATAGATATTGCGCATCGCAGCCGGTGCCGGCTCCCATCGACAGCATGATCAGCGAGGTGCGCTCCGAAATCGCCTTGGCCACCTCGACCGGCACCACTTCGATCTCGGCGCCGGCCGCGCCGGCCGCCTCGTACTGCTTGACCGCCTCGAAAATCTGCATGGCGCTGTCGGCGGTCTTGCCGACGGCCTTGAAGCCGCCGGTCCAGGTGGCGCGCGACGGGATCAGTCCGACATGGCCGATCACCGGGATATTGTCATCGGCCAGCCGTTTGACAGTTGCAAAGCCGGCACTGCAATAGACCGCGTCGGCACTCGCCTTGTAGAGCCGGAACGCCCAGCGCACGAAATCGTCAGCTGTGCCGATCTCGTAGAAATTGTCGCCCGGCATGGTGAACAGGCTGGGTGCGGCATCGCGATATTGCGGGTTGAGCACCAGCTCCGGCGGCACCGAGACGATGTCGACCCCGGCTCTTTCGGCGGCCTCGGCCTCGTCCATCGTCAGCACGCGCAGCATGGTCAGTTGCCGCTTGCCCTTTATGGCGCGCAGATCGGCGATCGTGGGTCTTTTACGGCTCATCGATTTGGTCCCCTTTGTTACGTGTACGGCAGGCCAGTCAGGATTCAATTTGCATGATATTTCCGAAAACCGGGTCCCACTTTTCGGGATCATGCTCTAGACCTGGATCATCACCTTGCCAGCTTCGACCTTGACCGGATAGGTCTGCAGATTGACGCAGACGGGAGCCCCCTTGGCCTGCCCGGTCTTGTAATTGAAGCGGCCATTGTGCTTGGGGCATTCGATGATGTCATCCATGACAAGCCCGTCGGCCAGATGGGCCTTCTCATGCGTGCAAAACCCGTCTGTGGCGAAGAATTCGTCATCCGGGGAGCGGTAGATCGCGAAGGTGCGGCCGCTATGGTCGAAGCGGATGACATCCTCTCCTTCGACATCGTCCACGGCGCACGCCTCGACCCATTCGGCCATCTCTATCTCCTGAAATCTCTGGTCCGCGCAACAGGCAAGCCGCGGCGAAAACCTATTCCGCCGCCGCCGACATGTTCACTTCGTGGAACTCGCCACGGTAGGGCCGCGCCGTCGGCGGCAGCTCGCGCTTGAGGAAGTAGTCCTCATATTTGAGCTGCTTGAGCAGGACCGGCCAGACCTCGCGATAGGCATGCCACATCGACGGGTTCGGCTCCGGCAAATCGTGCTTGATCAGCTCGTGCAGCCTGGGCAGCGCATGATAGGGCACCATCGGGAACATGTGATGCTCGACGTGGTAGTTCATGTTCCAGTAGATGAACCGGCTGATCGGATTCATGTAGACGGTCCGGCTGTTGAGCCGATGATCGACCACATTGTCGGCGAGACCGATGTGCTGCAGCAGGCCGGTCAGCACCATGTGCCAGGTGCCGTAGAGGCGCGGCACGCCTATGAGCACCAGCGGCACCCAGGACCGCATAGTTAGGGCGAGCGCAATCGTGGCGATGTAGATGGCGACGTGCCAGCGCGCGGCGATGACGGCCTTGTGCTGTTCCATCTCGGGGACGTAGCTTTTCTCGTCGGGCGTGAGCTTGCCGAATGCTTGGCGTACCAGCGCCGGAAGCGAATAGCGAAAATCGAGGATACCGGTGAAAGCGAGCGCCGCACGCAAAAGGTCCGGCGGGCGCATCACGGCGATCTCGGCATCGCGTCCGACGATGATGGTGTCGGTGTGATGCCTGGCATGGCTCCAGCGCCAGGTCACCGGATTGCGCATCAGCATGAAGCTGGCGATCTGGTAGACTACATCGTTCATCCAGCGCGTCCGGAAGGCCGTGCCATGGCCGCATTCGTGCCAGCGCGAGTCGCTGGAAGAGCCGTAGAGCAGGCCATAGACGAAGAAGAACGGCACGCACCACCAGGTGCCCCAGAAGTAGATGCCGCCGGCGGCGGAAGCCAGGATGGCGAAGATCCAGATGATCGTATCGCGGATCGCCGGACCGTCGGAACGCTGCATCAATTCCTTCATCGCTTTGCGGGAGACGTCGGTGTGGTACCATTCGGCCGAGGCCAGCCCCGTCTCGATCGCCCTGCGCGTGCTTTCGCCGACCAGGCTGTAGTCGCGCTTCATTGTGCCAGCCATTATTGTGACCTCCAAATCCTGACGGGCCGCGAGCCCTCCCCGCTCCGACCGGAATCAACATCCCAACTGGTGCTTCGCATCGTCCTCGCCATCACGACCTGCCCCCGAGAACCGGAAAATTGCCTGACGGCTGCGGATAATCCTGCTGCGGCTGCCTGGCGATCGCCGCGATCCGGCTTTCAGCAGCCGAGATATCGCCGGCGCCGTCGAGAACCCGGAACACCGCATTGTAGGAGCGGCTCTCGCCATGCTCCAGCCAGATCATCTCGCCGCGTTCGCGCGCGGCCAGATTGCCGAGCACGTGATGCGTCGACGGCTCTATGCCCAGCGCATACTGTCCCGCCTGGAAATTCTGCCATTCATAGGCGCAAGGCAACTGGTCTTTGCGCGTGACGACTTCCAGGCCAAGGCCAAGACGGTCGTTGACCACCGCCACCGGCACGTCTCCGTCGGCGTCGGCGCCGAGCTCGTGCTGCCAGACCTGCTCCTTAAAACCCAATTGCGGCGCCGGCACTGTGCGATAGCCGACCTTTTGCGCCTCGTAGCGCTCGCCGGCATGGCCCGCCCAGACAACGTCGCGAATCGGCGCCAGATAGCGCGAGCCTTCGTCGAGCACCGGGTGGCTGACATTGATGTGGTAGAAATACATATGCGGCGCCCGGTTGAAGCCGTGATTGACGACCCGGTCCGAAAGCCGGATCTCGTTGCCGCCGACATCGGCCTCGATCCGCCGCAACAGATGCAGATCCTCGCCGAATACAGTCGACTGCTGCACGATGGCCTCGGCCCACAGCACGCAACGGTCGCCGTCCCAGGCCTCTCCATAACCGGTCAATCGCGCCGGAATGGTGCTGACGCGGCCATGCAGCGAATGACGTACTGTCTTCTTCGGCGGATAATTGTAGCTGTCAGCCGGTACCTCGTCCATGAACAGGATATGGTCAAGTCCGCAAGTGAGAAGCAGGCCTGAAAAGGATCGCGCCCAGGCCAACCCCTCCTCGCCTTCGTATTCGTGCAGGCCGGGATGACGAAAGCCGCTCGGCGAATGCCAGCCGATCGCCTGGCCCTTGAAGTCGCAATCGGCGATATCAAGCGCCCGGTCGACCAGCGCGGTGAAACGCAGGCCGGAGCCGGTGCGGAACTCGAGCATCCGTATGCCGCGCTCCACCCCGTCGCCAAGCGTCATCAACCGCACACCGGCGAACTGCGACAGCATGCCGGACCGCTCCGAGACCTGCCGGCGCGAAAGCGTCTTGCCGTAAAGCTCTACCATGTGACGGCCAGTTCCTTCACTTTGCTCTCGTCTCCTTGAGCAGCGCCGACATGTCGGCGCCGGTGATGATGCTCTCCACCGTCAGCAGGTCGGTATCGGCGACCGTCTGCTCGGCGACGATCTCGCCGCGGCGCATGACGATGATGCGGTCGGCGACCTGAAAGACGTGATGGATGTTGTGGGTGATCAAAATCACCGAATGGCCGGCGGCGCGCACCTCCTTGACGAAGCGCAGCACGCCGTGTGTTTCCTCGACGCCGAGATTGTTGGTCGGCTCGTCGAGGATGATGACCTTGGCGGCGAACTGCATGGCACGCGAAATGGCAATCGACTGGCGCTCACCGCCCGACAGCGTGCTGACCAGCGCATCGGCATCGAGCTTTTTCGAGATGCCGACCCGCTTCAAAAGTGCCGCGGCGGCATCGCGCAGCTTGGCGAGGTCGAGCGGCGCGAACACGCCCAGCCATTTCAAGTTGACCGGCTCGCGACCGAGAAAGAGATTGCGCGCGATGCTCAGGTCCGGCGCCAGCGACGTGTCCTGGTGGATGGTCTCGATGCCGAGATCCATCGCGTCGCGCGTCGAGCGGATCGAGACCTTCTGGCCGCGCACATAGATGTCGCCGCGGTCGACGGGAAACACGCCGGAGATCGCTTTGATCAACGTGGATTTGCCGGCGCCGTTGTCGCCCAACAAGGCCACCACCTCGCCCTCGTTGAGTGCGAATGACGCGTTCTTCAGCGCACGCACGCTGCCGAAGGATTTTTGCAGGTTCTGCAGCCGAAGCACTTCCATGGTCAGCTCCTGGCGGCGTTCTTCTGCAGCAAAGCGTG
Organism: Mesorhizobium delmotii; assembly: GCF_900149755.1. Lineage (NCBI taxonomy): Bacteria > Pseudomonadati > Pseudomonadota > Alphaproteobacteria > Hyphomicrobiales > Phyllobacteriaceae > Mesorhizobium > Mesorhizobium delmotii. The sequence continues at coordinate 367,583 of NZ_FUIG01000103.1, forward strand.
CAGGATGAGCATGGCAAGGATGATGACGCCGACGAAGATGTTGTAGGCGAGCCCCGGGACGCCGATCAGCACGATACCGTTGCGGATGCTGCGCAGCATCAGCGCGCCGACGATCGTGCCCAGGATCGTGCCGCGCCCGCCTGTCAGCGCCGTGCCGCCGACCACCACCATGGCGATCACTTCGAGCTCGTAGCCGGTACCGGCCACCGGCGAGGCGGCCGAGATGCGGAACGCACTGATCATGCCGGCGAGACCCGCCAGCACTGAGGTCAGGATGAACAGCCAGATTTTGACCGCATCGGCCGGCACGCCGCGCGCCACGGCGGCGTTACGGTTCGAACCGATCGCGCTGATCCAGTTGCCGAGCTTGGCGTAGTGCAGCACGTAGATCGCCAGCAACGACAGGGCGATGAACCACCACAAGGACGTATAGAAACGGAACGTTCCGATATTGAAGCTGCCGGCCAGCAGCGTCACGAAAAAGCCTGGCTGGTCCCAGGATTTTAGCGGAAAGCCTTGCGTGATGTAGAGCGCAGCACCCCGCACGACGAGCAGCATCGACAGCGTCACCAGGAAGGAGGAGATGCCAATCTTGGTGACGATCAGCCCGTTGATGGCGCCGATCGCCACGCACAGCAACAGCCCGGCAAGCAGCGCCACACCGATATCAACCTGGCCGCTCTGCACCAGCAGCATGACGATGACCGGCGCCAGCCCGAAAACGGCGCCGACCGAAAGGTCGAACTCGCCTGCTGTCAAAAGCAGCGTCATGCCGAGCGCGATGATGCCGAGTTCGGGCAGGAAGGCCATCATGTTGGAGATGTTGAGCGGCGACAGGAAGTTGGCGTCGGCGATGGCGAATACCGCCAGCAGCACCATGAGGATAACGAGCGAGGAGAATTGCGGTGAGCGAATCAGGCTCGACCTGCGTTTCACGTCAGGCATTTCCTCTTCTGCGGCAATTGTCATGACGGATCGGACCATACTTCAAGGCGGCGCCCGCCGCCTGCGCGGCGGGCGTCAGTTTCCATCACTTGTCGTAGAGTTTCAGGATCGGCTCGACGCTTGTCGCGTCGTAGAGGCTGAAGGTGTGAATGTCGTAGCCGATCGGTTCACCCGCGGCGGCAAGCCCGAGCAGCGCTACCGGCATGAAGCCCTGCGCCGACGGGAACTGCCAGGCAGCCGCGTTGACGAAGCCGGCCTTGACGGCTTCGGCGGTTTCCCTGGAATTGCCCCAGCCGACGACCGGGATCTTGCCGGCCGGCACGCCCGCGCCGTCGAACACCCGCTTGATGCTGGCCGCCACGGAATCGCCGAGCGCGATGATCGCCGGCGGATTGTTGGCCACCATGTAGTCGGTCATCTTGGCAATGATTCCTGCCGGATCGGTGCCGCAATCGACCACGTCATATTTGATGCCGAGCGGATCGAAGACGCTGGCGATGCCTTCGGTCTCGAGCTGCTGGTAGCTGGCTCCAGGCACTTCCACCGGCAGGAACACCTTGTCGCCCTGCTTCACCATCTTGTGGTCGACCAGGTACTTGGCCCAGATGGCACCGGCCTCCTTGAGATCGGCGCCGACATAGGCCTGCCGCCCGGTTGCCGGATCGTCGGTGTTGAAGAACACGATCGGGATGCCGGCAGCCTTGGCTGCCTTCACCTCTTCCGTCCACAGCCCGGGCTGGGCCGAGGTGGTGGCGATACCGTCCGGCTTGGCGGCGAGTGCTGAGCTGAAAGCTTCCTTCTGCGCCGCCATGTCGCCGCCGCTGAACGAGATCTTGCAGGTCACCTTGAGCTGGTCGCAGGCCTTGGTGGCACCGGCATTCCAGTCAAGCCAGAATGCATCCGACGGGCCGCCATGCGACAGCAAATAGAACGTCTTCTCCTGCGCCAATGCCTGCGAGCTGAATGCGAGACCGGCGAGCACCGTCGCGGCCGCCGCCAGTTTCAATCCGAATTTCAACATTTCTCTTCCTCCATTATATCTCCTCCCGGCGGAAAGCGCCGCCGGGCGACGCAGGACTCCTGTCAGAGCCCGTTGGCGCGGAACTTGCCGTCGAGGAATTTCTTGGCCCGCGGCACGTCGTCTTCCGACAGATGCTCGATGATGACCGGGATGTTCGGGTGCTTTTCGGCAAGCCGCTGCAGATAGAGATCGTAGTTCAGCGAACCGAGACCGGGCGCCGGCAACTCGATCTCGCCAACGCCGCGGAAAGTATGGCTCTCCAGCGCGTCCTCGTCGCCGATGTCGGCGTGCTTCTCCGACTTGTCGCCGCCCGAGCGCTTGACGTCCTTGGCGTGGGCTATTTTGATCTTATCGGTCAGCGTGTCGAAGACCTGATTGAGGATCTGGTCCATCCTGTCGATGTTGTGCGTCTCGAAATAGTTGGTCGGGTCCATCAAAAGGCCGAGGCCGGGATGGTCGACCTGCGCGATCATCTTCACCGTTTCCTCGACCGACCCCACGACATTGTTGACATAGGTTTCGAGCAGGAAGACCGCGCCGTGGTCGTAGGCCGTCTGGGCAAGGTCTGATATGACCTTGCGGCATTCCTCGAAACCTTCCTCGGTTTTGTTCTTGGGATGATGCACCCAGTCGGATTCGGTGTTGTAGGTGCCGGTTTCCGAGATCACGTAAGGCGAGCCGAAATCGCGCGCATTGCGGATGATCTCCTTGAGATAGCCGACGCGCTTCTCGCGCTCGGCCATGTCCGGATGGATGATGTTGGTGTAGCCCGACACGCAACACACCGGCAGATTGTGATCGCGGAAGGTGTCGCGAACAGTCCTGGCTTTTTCCTTGGTGATCTGCCCGGCCGACAGGTCGATATCCCTAAAATGCAGGTCGAGCTGCACCGTGTTGAAATCGAGCGCGCGGATCTTCTGCGCGGTTTCCTTGAGACCGTACGGGAAATAGCCCGTGAAGATACCTGCCTGCATCATGATGTGAAGTCCTCCCTGTAAGCGATTCAGTTGATTGAGTTTGTCGAGATTTCGGAAAGCTTGACCGTGCGACCCTCATCGATCGAGCGATAGCCCGCCTCGATCAGCGCCATGGTCTTGACGTTGTCGGCGACGGAAAGTGCGGGCGGCTCACCCGTCTTCACCGCGTGCTGGAGCTGCTCCATCACGCCGATGAAGGCATGCGGGAACCACATTGTCTCCCAGCTGGGTGTCACCCATTCGCCGCCGGTGGTCTCGGTCGAGGCATAGGTCAGCGTCGAGGCAGAACCCGTCGGCCAGCCGATCGTGCCCTTGGCGACGCCCTTTGTGCCGTCGACGCGCCAGTTGATGTGCTGGTCGTCCTTGTAGCCGTCCTGGCGTGGACCGGACCAGACGTCCTCCAGCGATACGGCGAGCACCCCGGACGGGAACCGCATCGTCGAGACCGTGATGCCGTCGGAATGGTCGAAACGCGTGCGCGGATCCTTACGCGTCAGCGTCGTAATCTCGTCGGGATCGCCGAACAGGAAGCGCAGCACGTCGAGATGGTGGACGCTCATATTGGCAAGCGTCAGCCGGTCATAGTCCTCGAGAAATGTCTGCCAGTGCGGGATCGCATGCATGTCGATCTGCGCGAAGACGATGTCGCCGAGCGCGCCGCTGTCCATGATCTGCTTCAGCACGCGCATCGACTGGTCGTAGCGCATGTTCTGGTTGACCGAGAGGATCTTGCCGGCCCTGGCCGCCTCGTCGCGCAACTCGATCGCATCCTTGAGCGACAGCGCCAGCGGCTTCTGCGCCAGGATCGCCTTGATGTGCGTCTGCTTCAGCGCATGGCGGATCAGCGCCGGCTGCTGGTCGGGCGGAAAGGCAAGGTCGATGATCTCGACATTTTCGTCCTCGATAAGCTGTTCCGGCGTATCGTGGACGGTCGGGATCTCCCAGCGCCTGGCGACCTTCTCGGCGCTGGCCTTGGTCCGCGAGGCGATCGCCACCACCGGAAAACCGGCTTCCTTGTAGGCGGCAAGATGGCATTCGGCCATGATCATGCCGGCGCCGACGCAGCCGATCCTGAATTCCCTGGTGCGGACTTTAACGTCCGGCTCGAAGCCGTTGCCCGCTATTTCTTCGCTTGCCATATGTTCCTCCCGAAGGTCGTTCCTTGCAGCCCCCGTCATCTTGCCAGCGCTCCCCCGCTTTGCCCGAAATAATGCACCCTGCCCGGCTCGCAGGATATCGCCACAATGGCATCCGGCCTGATGTCCGGCTGGCCGCGCAGCAGCGCCCTCAGGCGCGCCTGCCCGGCAGCGAGTGTCACGACGGTATAGCCGCCGAGCGGCTCGACCTCGAACACTCGCGCCGGGCGGCCCGCGCGCCCATCCGATGTTCCATCCCGATCCAGCCAGGGCCGGACCTTGATGTCTTCAGGCCTGAGCCCGATCTCGACGGCATCGGCCGGCGCGGCCTTATCTGCGATGCGGATCGTGCCTTCGGCTGCCTCGACGCCGCCCTCGCCGCGTAGCAACTTCAAGATGTTCATCATCGGCGAACCGAGCAGCCGCGCCACATAGGTGCTGGCTGGGCGGTCATAGATCTCGGCCGGCGCGCCGATCTGCCTGATCTTGCCATTCTCCAGGATGGCAATGCGGTCGGCGACCGACATCGCCTCTTCCTGGTCATGCGTGACATAGATCAGCGTCTTGCCGAGCTCACGCTGGATACGTTTCAGCTCGACGCGCGTCTCCTCGCGCAGCCTGGCGTCGAGCGCCGAGATTGGATCGTCCATTAGATAGGCATTGGGGTCGCGCACCAGCGCCCGAGCGATCGCCACGCGCTGCCGCTCGCCGCCCGAAAGCTGCGCCGGCGGCTTATGCAGGATGTGGCCGATATGCAGCTTGGCCGCGACGTCTGCGACACGCTTTTCGATTTCGGCCTCGGCGACCCGGCGTTCGACCAGGGGAAAGCGGACATTGTCGCGCGCGCTCATATGCGGAAACAGCGCCAGGTTCTGGAACACCATGGCGACATTGCGTTCGGCCGGCGACACCGTGTTGACCGGCCTGCCGCCGATCAGGATTTCGCCGGCGTCCGGCGTCTCCAGCCCGAGCACCAGACGCAGCACCGTCGACTTGCCCGATAGCGGCGGGCCGAAGAAGCAGAAGAACTCATTGTCGTTGACAGTGAACGAGGCGTCGTCGACGGCGAGCGTGTCGCCATAGCGTTTCGTCACATTGCGGAAGACGATATCGGCCATGGTCTCAGCCCGCCTTCATGGCAAGGCCGGTGGCGGCGTCGAACACACGCACGGACGCCTGGGCCGGCGCGACAACCGCTGTCTGCCCGATCGCCAGCCCGACGTCATTGTCGAACACCGCCTTCACCGTGCTCTCGCCCTGGCCGAAATGGACGATGGTGCGCGCGCCGATGCGCTCGACGAACGTTACCGGCATCGACAGGCCGCGGTCTGAGAGAATCACCTGCTCAGGCCGAAAGCCGTAGAGCACATCTTCGCGCGCGGCCCTCACCGCCGGGGCGAGATTGTCCGGCAGCGGCGGCGTGACACCGATCGGCCCGAGATCGATGACCAGGCCACGGTCGCTTTCCGCCGGCCTGCCCTTGAGCAGGTTCATGCCCGGCGCACCGATGAAGCGGGCGACAAAGACATTGGCCGGATCGTTGTAGACCTCGAGCGGCGTGCCGACCTGCTGCAGCACGCCATGGTCCATCACCGCGATGCGATCAGCCATGGTCATCGCTTCGAGTTGGTCGTGGGTGACATAGACCATGGTCTGCCGGAACTGACGCTGCAGCTGTTTCAATTCGGTCCGCATGACAGCCCGGAAGGCGGCGTCGACATTGGACAGCGGCTCGTCCAGCAGGAAAATCGCCGGCTCCATGATCGCCGAACGGCCGATCGCCACGCGCTGCAATATGTTGACCGACAGCCTGTCGGCCTTGCGGTCGAGCAGCGGAGTCAGTTGCAGCATCTCGGCGATCGCGCCCACGCGGCGGTCGATCTCGGCCCTCGGCGCGCCGCGCATTTTTGGGCCGTAGGCGAGGTTCTGCCGCACGCTCATATGGGTGAAGATCGCATAGTTCTGGAAGACGAAGCCGACGCCGCGCCGTCCCATCGGCACGCCGGCCATGTCGCGCTCGCCGAACAGGATCCTGCCGCTGGTCGGCTCTTCCATGCCGGCGATCATGTTCATCGTCGTCGACTTGCCGCAGCCCGACGGCCCAAGCAGCGCCATGAACTCGCCGTCGGCGATGGCAAGATCCATAGTCTTCAGCGCTGTGAAATCGCCAAATTTCTTGGCCAGGTTCTGCAGATGGATCGCGCTCATGCCGGCACCTCCCGCGCCCGGGCCATGCGCTTCATGGCAAACACCGCGGCGATGGACAGCACGATCAAGATGGCCAGCGCGATCGCCGCGACATAGCCCCAGATCAGGTCCTGGGTGGTGAGCTTGTAGATGTAGACGGAAATGGTCTCGGTGGCGACGCCGGGACCGCCGCCCGTCATGATGTAGAGCGTGTCGAAGATCTTGAAGTTCTCGATGACCCTGATTGCCAGTGCGATGATGATGATCGTCTTCATCTTCGGCAGCACGATGGTGACGAAGCGCTGCCAGGGATTGGCGCCAAGCAGCGTCGCCGCTTTGATCTGGTCCTCGGGCACGCCGACCAGGCCGGCAAGCAGGATGAGGAACATCAGCGGCGTCCATTGCCAGATGTCGGCGAGCATGACGGCGATGAGCGCCAGCGTCGGGTCCGACAGCCAGGCGATGGTGACGGGAAAGCCTGATAGCGCCGACAGGATGTCGTTGACCGGTCCGCCTGACTGGAACAGCATGAAGAACATGTAGCCGGCCACCGCCGGCACCACCATCATCGGCATCAGCAGGATCGAATAGAAGATCCGCTTGCCCGGGAACTCGTCGGCAAACAGCGTGGCGAGTGCCAAGCCGAGCAGGAATTCCGCCGGCACGCAGACGATCATGACGATGGCCGTTCTCTTGAGCGCGCTCCAGAAGCGCGCGTCGGCGGCAAGGTCGGTGTAGTTGGCGAAGTTGTTCCACAGCGACCAGGCGCTCCACCAGCCGAGGCCGGACAGCGGCGACCAGTCGGTCAGGCTGATATAGAGCTGCATCAACAGCGGAAACACCGCGATGAACAGCACCAGGATCTGCGCCGGCAGTGTCAGCCGGAAACCGAGCTTTACCCCTTCGTCCCGAAGGGTCGGCTTTGCCTGGACGGTTTTCATCACGTCCTCCGGAATCGTGGCAGTGACCGCGCTCATTGCTTGAGCGCCCCGAAGGTCAGCCCGCGCACCAGATGGCGCTGGATCGCGATGCCCATGATGACAGGCGGCACCGCCGCGATCAGGCCGAGTGCCGCCTTGGCACCGTAGAGCTGGCCGGTCATCGAAGACGACAGCGAGGCCATGTAGACCGGCACCGTCACCCATTCGCGTGTCGTCAAAAGCAGCGCGATCAGATAGTCCGACCAGTTGAGGATGAAGACGAACAGCGCGGCACTGGCCAGCGGCGCGCGCATCATCGGCAGCGTGATGCGGGTGAAGACGCGCAATCGCGAGCAGCCCTCGACCAGCGCCGCTTCCTCGATCTCGCGCGGCATGTCGTCGAAGAACGTCTTCATCAGCCAGAACGCAAAGGGCAGCGTGACGATGCCGTAGATCAGCGACAGCCCCCACCAGCTGTCGGTAAAGTTGAGAAAGGCCCACATGATCATCACCGGGGTCATCACCGCCATCGGCGGAAACAGGCGGAGCTGGATCAGCGCCAGCGGCAGGTTCTGGCCCGAGCCGAAGCGCGACAGCCCGTAGGCCGCCGCGGTGCCCGCCGACATGGCGATCGCCGTTCCGAACACCGCCGACAGCAGCGATGACAGGATCGGTTTTAGGGCGGTACGGTCGAGCGCGACGATCAGGTTGTTGGTCGATTCACCGAAGACGAAGCGGAAATTGCTGAGCGTCGGGTTCTTCGGCCACCAGGTTAGGTCGGCGCCGGTCGCCGACCATTCGGCGATCGGCTTGAAGGCCATCGAGACCATCCACAGGATCGGCACCAGCGTCACCGCCATAGCAGCAAGGATCGCGGCATAGCGGAATATTTCGAAAGGAACGGAACGCTTCATTTTGCAGCTTTGCTGGTAGCATCGTTTGCGGAGGGGAAGAGCAAACTCCTCCCCTCCATTCGTATGCTGGGAGGAGGATCAGCTGATCGGATCGAGAACGGTGGGCCAGGCCTCCTTGTTGGTCTTGATGGCTTCGAGAAGCTTCTCCTCGCCGGTGCGCCGGGCGATCTTCTTCCATTCGGCCTCGGTGTCGACCATCGCCTGCTCGGCGGTCTTGGCCTTGGTCAGCGCGGCAACGAGGTTCTCGTCCAGCGCATTGTGGAAGGCGGTGGCGCCGGGATAGTTGATGGTCGGCACGGTGCGGGCGACCGTCTCGCGCACCACATCCATGTGATAGGCGTGATAGGTCTGGCGGACCAGCGGGTCGGAGAAATCCGACAGCCGGAACGGATCGAAATAGCCGCCCGGATTGGCGGTCATCCAAGCATAGATGCGGCTCGATCCGAGCCACTGCAGGAACAGGTAGCAGGCCTCCGGATTCTTGGCCTGCGAGGAGACCGAAGCCGATAAATTGAGCCACAGCACCGAACGGCTGATCAGCTTGCCGTCGATCTCGCGGCCCGGCGGCAGCATCGAGCCGATCTTGCCGGTGACCTGCGAATCCTTATTGCCGGCATTGTCGAGGAATTTCGGCAGGTTGGAGAAAGCGCAGGTCATGGCAGCGCCGCCCTTGGCGAAATTGCCGTACTGCTCCGGCCAGCCCCACGAGATCGCATCCGGCGAATGATGGGCCAGCGATGCGATGTACTCGTTGGTAGCAGCTATGCCTTGCTCCGAATTGATCAGCGGCTTGCCGGTGTCGTCGAACAGGAACTGATTGGGCGAAGCCATTGAGACATAACGCTGATACCAGTTGGTGTAGCCCCAGCCCTGGTTGCGCAGATCGGTTGAGCCGAACAGGCCCTTGTCGGGGCGCTGGAAGAAGGCCGCGATCTCGTCATGCTGCTTCCAGGTCCTTGGCGGCGCCAGTTCGTAGCCATGCTTGTCGGAGAAGGCTTTCTTCTCGGCCGCGTCGCCGAACAGATCGGTGCGATAGACCCAGGTCTGGAAATCGCCATCCAGCGACACGCCATAGGTCGAGCCGCGATACTGGTTGAGCAACGAGACGCCCTTGGCGCCGTTGACATAGCCGCGCTCGGGATCGTCCCATTCCGGCTTGTACTGGGCGACGAAGTCGTCGAGCTTCAGGATGCCGCCGGTTTCGGCTAGGTCGCCGAGACGGTTCCATTCGACCGCGTAGATGTCATAGGCTCCACCCTTGGTGGAGATGTCCTGCATCGTCTTGGTGAATTCCTGGCCGTTCGGCACGCCGACGATCTCGAGCGGAATGCCGGTTTCCTTCTCCCACAGATCCTTGATCGAGGGCGCGCCGGTGGGAAACGGCTGCGTCAACTGCCCGATCGAGCCGTCGGACAGGCCGAGCACGATCTTGGCCGGCGCCTTGCCGGCACCCTTCATCGCCTTGGCCGCCTCGATGGCGCGGCCTTCCGGCGTGTCGGGACCATACTGATAGCGCTCCGAACCGTCGAAGCCCGTCGGGCCGCCGATCATGCCCGGCGCCAGCGCGTCGGCCGCATAGGCGCGGCTGGGACGGATGAATTTCGGTGCGATACCTGCGGCGGCAACAAGCACGGCCGCCTTTCCACCGGACGCCAGCAAACGGCGCCGCGACATGCGGATCATATCAGACATTGGAAGTCCTCCCTCGAGGGCCTTGTTCCTCCACGGCCCTCATGATGGATATTGACGGCACTATGGGGAGGCTGTCAACATCATAAATAATCAAAACACGTCATAACATCGCAAATGAGGGAGAGGATGCAGTCCAGCGAGGTCAGCCCACGGCACCTAGTGCTTGAATTTGAGGGAACCGAGCGCCGCGCCGATCCTTTTCGGCCCGGCTCGACGATTTGGTGTAGCGCGCCGGCTTGCGCATCGGCTAAGGCCGGATACATCATTTCCCATCAGAATCGCGGATGACAATGAAATCGTCGTCCGCCATCCGATCCGCTAGTCCGCGATTTTGATGCGCCTGTAGCGCACCAGCAATGAGGTGATCGACTGTGCGGTCCACTCTGACAGACATAGCCCGGGAAGCCGGCGTTTCAGCCGCGACGGTCGACCGTGTGCTCAACAACCGCGCCGGGGTCAGGGCGCGCACCCGCGAGGTCGTGCTGGAAACGGCGCAGCGGCTAGGCTACATCGCTGAAAATTCGAACGGCCCGATCCCGCGCAATGCACCGCGCGGCGATGTCATACGGCTCGACTTCGCCCTGCCCGCCGGCACCAATTCCTTCATCAAGATGCTGCACCGGCACATCGAGGCGCAGGCGCAGTCAAGACCGGACCTCGATGTGCGCGTTGCCACGATCGAAGGCTTCAATCCCGACCGGCTTGCCCGCCTGCTGCAGGAATTGCGCGGTCAGACGCAAGGCGTCGGCGTCATCGCGCTCGACCATCCGACGGTCCGCGAGGCGATCCGCTCGCTATCGGCCAGCGGCGTCAAGGTCGTCACCATCGCATCCGATATCCTGCACGTGCCGAGGGTCGCCTATATCGGCATCGACAACCGCGCCGCCGGCCGGCTTGCCGGCTACCTGCTCAACCGCTTCATGGCCGCCGATCGTCCGGGCAAGGTCGCGCTGTTCGCCGGCTCGCTCTCCTATCGCGGCCATGAGGAGCGCGAGATGGGCTTCCGCCACATCCTGACGGAAGACTCGCCCAATCTGCAGATCGTTGAGATGCGCGAGATGCTCGACGACCGGGAAAAGGCCTATTTGGAGGCCTCCGCTCTGCTGGACCGGCACCCGGACCTGGCCGCGATCTACAATGTCGGCGCCGGCAACACCGGCATCGCTCGCGCACTCAAGGAGCGAGGCCGGGCGCTGTCGACCGTGTTTCTCGGCCACGAAGTGACGGAAGGCACCAAGGACCTTTTACTCGACGGCACACTCGACGCGGTCATCGACCAGAACCCGCGCGTCGAGGCCCGCGAGGCGCTCAACACCTTGAGCCACGCGATCAGGGACTTGCCCTACGAGTTGCACCAGCCGAGGCTGCAGGTAATCTTCAGGGAAAGCATCCCGGAGATCTGAACGGAAGCTCCCGGGATTAAGAGAGGCCGCGCCAGCAAGCGCGGGCTGTGGCGCTGCGGCGATCAGGCTAATCTTGAGCTCGATGCCGTGCGGGCTATTGTCTTCGGGGACGAGGAGGACCGGGATCGCCTCCGCATGCCAAACGGTTCGGCATTCGGCTGGTTCGCGGCGGAAGCGGCTGCCGCGAGGATCGTTTGCGAGCACTGGCGCGACACGCTCGGGCTTGGCCGCGACGAGGCGCTCGCTGCGGCCTATTGGCGGCGGGGCGCGGCGGGACCGATGGCCGGCTAGAGCTTGCTCACCATCGCTTGCGCATTCTCGCCCAGGCCGATCGCGATCCGGTCGCCGGAGGCAATGCCTGATATGTCGCAGACGACCAGCGGCATGCTGATGTCGTAGAGGAACTCGGCGACGATGGCGCCGACGGCAAGGATCGGGTCCGGCCGCTGCAGCAGGATGCCGGCCGGCGCGGTGCCCCTGCGGATCGCCTCTGCCAGAACCGACGACGAGGACGACGACCCCCGCCCGGATGCCATCACCAGGATCTTGCCGGCGACGTTGCCGCCCACGTCCGAATGCGAACGGTCGATGATGTCGCCAGTTTCTGCATCGACGCCGCCCCAGAAGCTGAGCGCTTGCGGCAGCACCAGCGCAAATCCTTGCGCCTCGCCGGCAAGCTGGAACGTGCCAACTCTCTTCAAGACCGACTTTTCCAGCCCTTTCATGGCGCGCTCCGCACGACATGCCCGGCCGCTGCCGAGCGGACGCAATCTTCCATATCGCCGAACACCACTGACACGCCGATATTGCCGGGCGCGTAATGTGCCCATTTGCCGGAATTGGTCATCACCACGCCGTCGAGACGCTCGAGGATGGTGGTGACATAGGTGCAGGTATCGGTCACCGGAATGAGGCTGAACTTTTGCGCATCGTCCAGCTCGCCCTCATCCTGCAATCTCTTCAACGTGGCGCGTCCGGTGTTGACATAGATCGGAACGCCCCTGCCCGGCGCGACCTCGCGCAGCAGCGGCAGCAGGCGCATCCACTCGTCATGGGAAAAATGCGGCGTGCCGAGCGACACGGCTGCAAGCGGCGCGCCGTCGGGGACGCTCGACAGCCTGGCCAGCGCATGGTCGATGTCGGCGCGAGAGATCCGGATCGTCGTCTCCGGCGCCATGCCGCGAATTGCCTCGTCGAGCGTCTTTGCTTCCGGCGTGATGCCCACCGCATGAAACAGAGCCACGGCGCCCGCCGTTGCCGCCGCCGTACCCAGCGCCTTCAGCTGGTCCTCGTCGCGCGGCTGCGGCAGGCCCGATATCACAGGAATGCGGTCGCCACTCGCCTGCCCGATGATCAGCCCCACGCCAACGAACAGGGCATCGGTAGGCTCGAAACAACCGGTCAGCTCGAACAGGATCTGGCCGCGTCGATTATCGCTCAAATGCAGGCCCCAGGCCGGCGCGCGCCCGGTCATCGCGCAGCACAAATCGATGAAATCGCCATAGCGGTTGGTCCGCGCGCCGATCACCGAATTGGCGAAGACGATCGCGTTGGACTCGCCCCAGGCGATCTGCTCGCCGAAAGCCGGGCGGAACCGGGTCTGATAGGGCGCGCAGGTGAAGGTCGCCTGGCAGCCGAGCTCCAGATGCGCCTTCATCAGTCGCCGCGCCGGCACTTCTTCGGCTGCCGGCATCTTCACCAGCCCGGGATGGATGAGGTCGAACGAGCCGACATTGAGTGTTGTCGGCACCCGAACGCGGCCGCCGCCCTCGACCAGCCTTTCGACGAAATCGAGGCTGGCTTGGCCGTGATAGAGGCAGCCATCGATATGGGCTCCTGCAATGTCCAACAGCTTGCGCGCGCCGACTGCGTTGGAAAAGGCGACCAGTATCTTCATCGCTGCGGCCACGGCCGGGCCCTGCTCGCCATCGAGCATGGACTGATCCTCGGTCGTCAATTCCAGCATCATCGGCATGCTCCGGCGCCCCACTATGCCCGACAGATGGAGGGACAGCACCCCCCTCTGCCCAGCAGGACAGAGGGGGGTGGGAAGGATCGCCAGCTTTTAATCAGCCCGTGGCGATCAGCACCGTGCTCTCCGGCGACCAGCGCAGCACCACTTTTTGCCCCTCCGCCAACCTTTCAATGCCGGTGTTCTGCACGATGACCTTGAGCGTCTGCCCGCCGCGATCGACGAAATAAGTGCTGTTGTTGCCGGCGAAGATACGCTTGGAAACCTGCCCCCGGAGCATATTGGCGTTCGGATCAGACGTCCCTGAATCGGTGGCGATGCGGATGCGTTCGGGCCGCACCGCGCAGCTGGCCTTGGCGCCGGCGGCAAGCGCCGCGCCTGCCCCGGCGGCGATCGCCGTGCCGTCGGGCAAGCGGATGCCAGTGCCGGTGGTCTCGCCGCGAAAGATGTTGGCGTCGCCGAGGAAGGTGGCGGCGAACTCGCTCTTCGGGCTGTCGTAGATCTCCTCCGGCGGTCCTTCCTGCACCAGCCGACCGTCGCGCAGGATGCCGATGCGGTCGCTCATCGTCAGCGCTTCTTCCTGGTCGTGGGTGACGAAGATGGTGGTGATGCCGATCTCGCGCTGGATGCGTTTCAGCTCGATCTGCATGTCGACCCGCAGCGCTTTGTCGAGCGCGCCCAGCGGCTCGTCGAGCAAAAGCACGCGCGGCTTGGTGACGATGGCGCGCGCCAGCGCGACGCGCTGGCGCTGGCCGCCGGACAGCTGATGCGGCCGGCGGCCGCCGAGCTTGCCGAGCTGCACCAGGTCAAGCGCATGCTGCACCTCGCTGGCTATCGTTGCCTTGGCTTCGCCACGCACCGACAGGCCGAAGGCGACATTGTCACCCACGCTCATATTGGGAAACAGCGCATAGTTCTGGAACACCATGCCGATGCGCCGCTTCTCGACCGGCACCCGCTCGACGCTCTCGCCGCCGATGGCGATGCGGCCGGAGTCGGGAAAATCGAAACCGGCAATCTGCCGCAGCAGCGTGGTCTTGCCGCTGCCCGACGGCCCAAGCAGTGCATAGAAACCACCGTCGGCGAAATCGATGGACACGTCGTCCAGCGCCTTGTGCGCGCCGAAGCTGCGCGACAAATTCGACACCTGCACGCCGGCCATTATTTCTCTCCGCCGAATTTGAAGAACCGTGCCGTAAGCAGCATCAGCGCCATTGAGACGACGATGATGATCGTCGAGACGGCATTGATCTCCGGCGTAAAACCTTTGCGGATCGCGGCGTAGATTTCGACCGGCAACGTCGTCTGGCCCGGCGTCGACAGGAAGTAGGAGACCACGAACTGGTCGAACGACACGGCAAAGGCGAACAGCCCGCCGGCGATGACGCCCGGCATGATCCAGGGGAGCGTCACGCGCGAAGTCACCTGCCACTGGTTGGCGCCGAGCGAACGCGCCGCCTCTTCCAGCTCCGGCGCAAATGTCTGCAGCCGGGCCGAGACGACGACGATGACATAGGGCAGCGCCAGCGCGACATGGCCGAGCAGGATCGCAAACAGGCCACGCCCGATGCCGACGCCGAAGAAGAAGATCAGCATCGCTGTGCCGGTGATCAGCCACGGAATGGCGATCGGTGGAAACAGCAGCGCTTGCAGGACTTTCTTGCCGCGGAATTCATAGCGGTAGAGCGCCAGCGATGCCGCCGAGCCGAGCACCGTGGAGATGATGGTGGTGATGATGGCGATCTCTATGCTGTTCCAGGTGGCCGAGATCAGTTGATCGTTCTGCCACAACGAAGCGTACCACTCCGTCGTCCATTCGAACGGCAATTGGTAGAAGGGCGAGACGTTGAACGACATCAGCGCCATGATGATAACAGGGAGGTAGAGGAAGGCGAGCAGCAGCCAGATGTAGAGGCGCCCACACCATTCCAGGATACGGGTCGTCGCCATCAAGCAGCCCTCTTGAGCACCGGCGACGCCAATGCCAGGATGACCAGGACGACGGCCAGCAGGATGAAGGAGAGCGCTGCACCCAGCGGCCAGTTGAAGACGGCGACGAACTGATCCTCGATGACCGTGCCGTAGAATGTGCCGGTGCGGCCACCGAGGATACGCGGTTCCATGAAGGAGCCGACGACGGGAACGAAGATCAGCGCCGCTCCGGCGACCAGCCCAGGCATGGACAGCGGGATGATCACCCGTTTCAGCATTTGCAGTCTTGAGGCGCCGAGCGAACGTCCTGCCTCGATCAGAGAATCGTCGATCGCCTGCAGCGTGAGATAACAGGTCAGCACCATGTAGGGCACGTAGGAGTGCACCAGCCCGATGATGACGGCCGGATAGGAATACATCAGGTCGATGTTGATCTTGAACGGCAGCACGGCGTTGAGCGCGGTGTCGAGAATGCCGCCTTCGCGCAGCACCATCGCCCAGGAGAAGATGCGCACCAGCCCGTTCGACCAGAACGGCAGGATGACGAGCAGGAAGATCGCCTCGCGGCTGCGTCCCTTCAGCACCTTGGCCAGCACATAGGCCGCGGGATAACCGATGACGACGCACCACAGCGTTACCTCGAGCCCGAGCCTGAGCGACGCCAGCAGCAGCGTCAAATACAGCCGCTCTGAGAAGAAGGTGGCGTAGTTGTCGAGCGTGAACGCCCACACCTTCCCCGCCAGGGGCAATTCGGTCATGAAGGAGAAGAAGACCATGGCCGACAGCGGCAAAAAGATCGCCACCGTCAGCCAGAGATAGGCAGGCAGGAGCAACGGCAACGCCGATCGCAATCCGCTCCTCGAACCGGTCGCGACCTGTCCAGCCATATGCTCCTCCCGAAAAGCTTGCCGTTACTTCACCCCGCCCGTTACTTCACATTGACCTTGATCTCCTGCCACAGCGCCAGATAGGCCTCGCGCTGCGCGTCGGTGATCGGCGCCTGGAATTGGATGCGCTTGGCGACATCAGGGTCGCCCATCACCTTGCGGTTGAACGCATCTTCGGGAAGGGCGGCAACCGCCTTGGTGTTGGCCGAGACCGGCGCGCCGACCTTGGTGACCCACTCGACGTAGAAGCCGGGATCGATCATGTAGTTGATGAAGGCCTCGGCGCCGGCGACGTTCTTGGCACCGACCGGAATGGAAAAAGCGTCGAGCCAGGCGACGGCGCCTTCCCTTGGGATGACCAGCGCGACCGGCAGCTTGAAATGCGTCTTGGCCCGGTCGGCCGAACCGCTCCAATAGGTGCCGATGTCGATCTGGTTGGAGGCAACCATCTGGTTCCAGTCGTTCTCCGAGCTCCAGAATGTCTTGATCTGCGGCATCAGCGAGGTCAGCTTCGCCTTGACCGCTTCCATATCCTTGATGTCGTTTATGTTCTGGCCGGTGGCGATGGCGCCGAACTGGACCGCTTCGACGGCATCGTCGCGAATGACCACGCGGCCCTTATGCGCCTCGTTCCACATCTCGGTGATGCTGGTCGGCGGCGTCTCGAAGGATTTCTCGTTGATGGCGAGCGCGGTCAGGCCCCATACCCATGGCACGCCATAGACCTTGCCATCGCGGGCGAGCATCGGCGAGCCTGCCTTGTCCGGGCTGATGTCGGCGTAGTTGGTGATCTTCGAGACGTCGATCGGCTGGATCAGTTTTTCCGCCATCGCCTGGTCGTTGAAGGCGGCGTTGATCATGACGACGTCGTAGAGGCCGGGATTGGTCCTGAGCTTGGTCAGCATTTCCTGTTCGGAATTGAAGAAATCGTTGACGACCTTGTTGCCGGTCGCCTTCTCGAAAGCGGCGATGGCCCAGGGCTCGTCGGCGCCGTAGCCCTTCCAGTTGAGCACATGCACCTCGTCGGCCCTGGCGGCCAGCGTGAGTGCCGAAGCGAAGACGGCGGTTGCCGTCACAAAAGCAGTCAATTTTGGCATGCGCATGTTCGTTCCTCTCATTGTTTGCCCGGTTGGCGAGCTTGTTGCGTCATTTAGGCTGTCATAAATGGGCCTTTTGCTTCCGGCCGTGCACGGATCGATCGTCATGGCTGAGGAATGTCTGGATCTCCTGGTCGGTCGGCGCCGACGACCCGCCATGGCGGGTGACCGAGAGCGCCGCCGCCGCATTGGCGTAACTTGCCGCTTCGAAGGGCGGCACGCCGCGCGACAGCGCGCTGACGAAGGCGCCGATATGCGTGTCGCCGGCGCCGTTGCTATCGACGGCGGCGACCTTGAAACCGGGCACGGCCTGCGCGGTGCCGTCAGCCAGCCGCACGAAGCAGCCTTTCGCCCCGGCGCGGATGATGACCGCCTCGGTGGTCGGGCAGTGATTGGAAAGAAGCCGGGCAGCAATGGCCTCGACAGCGCCGGGGCCGGCAATCTCGGCCGCTTCGGCGGTGTTGCAGCTCAGCCAGCTCGTGCGCGCCAGCACCCGGTCGAGAATGGCGCGCGGAATCTCCGATACGACAGGCGTCGGATCGAAGACGAAGGGAATTTCCGCCGGCAGCGTCTCGATCCAGTCGGCCAGCGCGTCGCGGCTCCCGACATAGCTCAGCGTATAGCCGGAGGCGAACACCCAATCCCCCGGCGCAACCCGGACGGGCGCCATCATGCCGAGGCTGAGCACGCTCTCGGCACCAGGCCATGACACGAAGGTGCGCTCGGCGTCGCCGCCGCTGATCATGGCGACGCAATTGCCGCTGTCCATCACGGGCGATGGCGGGGTCAGCGTTGCGATCCCTTCGGCGGCAAAAGCGGCGCGCAGGAAATCGCCATTCGGTCCGCTGCCGAGCTGGCCGCCGAAGACGACCTTCATGCCGGTGCGGCTGGCCGCGACCATCATGTTGAAGCCGCCGCCGGCGACCTGGGCAAAGCTCGATGCGGTCTTTTCGGTGCTGGGCGCCGGCAAGGCGTCGATGCGGTAGACATAGTCGACCACCGCGCTGCCGATATGGACGAGACGCCCGCTCATGCCGCCGCATCCTTGCCTGAACCGCGTTTCGCCATCCGCACCGCGACCAGATCGGCGGCGAGCGCGCGCACCTGCGCCATGTCGAGCCCTTTGAGCCGGGCGATGTGTTCCTGCGGCAATCGGGAAAAGCCGACGCAAGCGCCTGCCATGCCGGCGGCAATGGCGCCAATCGTGTCGGTGTCGCCGCCGAGATTGGCGCTGATGACGGCCGCCTGCCAGGGATCGCCACCGGCTATTTCCAGCACCGCGAAGGCCGCCGGAACCGATTCCTGGCTGGCGACGCCGGTGCCGACCAGGTCGATGATCAGCCGGATGCCGTCAGTGACAGCCTTGCCGCGGACGAGGCTCCTCGCCCAGTCGATCCGCGCGGCGATATCGCTACCGGTGACCCAGTGTCCGAGTGCCGCCCCTTGCCTTGCCGCCACAACCGCACGGTCCGAGGCCGCTCGCCAGTCGCCGCCGGCAACACCGCAGCTGACGGCGGCAGCGACGGCTGCCGCCGAGGCAATGGCGATCGAGGTGTTGTGCGTGGCGCGGCAGGATTCCGCCACCTTGGCGACCAGTGCGTCGAGCGGCTCCAGCGGCATCATGATGCCGACCGGCGCGATGCGCATCGCCGCGCCATTGGTGTCGCCGCTGCGTCCCGCTTCCGCGGCCGGCACGCCGCGATTGATGGCATCGATGGCACGCTTGGTCGACGGGCCGAGCAGGTCATAGCTGCCGCGCGCCTTGACCTCGCGCTCCCAGTCGAGCAGCGCGTTGACCCAGCGCGTGTGATCGAAGCTGTCGCCTGAAACAACCAGGACACGACCGAGCAGCAGCGCCTGTTCGGTGTCGTCGGTAACAGTGCCGGCGACCAGGCCCTTCGACACCGGATGATCGGCGAAGGGCGCGACGAAATCCTCGACGTGGCCGTAGAGCTCGGCGATGCGGGCCGGCGACAAAAGCTGCGTCGGCATGCCGAGCGCATCGCCCAGCGCACCGCCGATAAGCGCACCCATCGCCCGGTCGATCGCCTCGGCGCTGTCCATGCTCAGAACTCCAGGTGAAGGGCGAAATGCGCCGGATTGAGCAGGCTGGTGACATATTCGATGGCGCGGCCGTCGGCGGCGCGAGTCAGGCGCCGCGTGCGCAGGAACGGCGCGCCGGGCGCGCAGTCGAGAATGGCCGCGTCCTCGGCGCTCAGCATCTCGATATCGGCCCACTCCTCGCCGTGATTGGGGACGAGCCCCGCCCCGCGCAGCGTCTGGTGCAGCGAGCCCTCGCGCAGGCCGCGCAGCGGCACGTCCTCCAGTTCCGGCGACAGCGGCAAGCGGCTGCGCTCGATCGAGATTGCATGGCCGTCATCGGCGTTGGAGCGCACCCGGTCGACGGCGATGAAGAACGGGCTTTCGACGCCGAGCCTGGCAGCGAGCTCGGCATCCTGCATGACTTCGAGCCTGAGCGTGCGCGTGTCGGCATTGGCGCCGGCATTGGCCAGCGCCCGCGACCAGCCGACGGCGTCGTCGACCGGCATGCCGTCGAAGGTGACGAACGAGCCGATGCCGACCTTGGTGGTGATCAGCCCGCGGCTCGACAGTTCCTCGAGGCCCTTGCGGATGGTGTTGCGGCTGACG
The DNA here is from genome assembly GCF_900149755.1 of Mesorhizobium delmotii. Taxonomy (NCBI): domain Bacteria; kingdom Pseudomonadati; phylum Pseudomonadota; class Alphaproteobacteria; order Hyphomicrobiales; family Phyllobacteriaceae; genus Mesorhizobium; species Mesorhizobium delmotii. Next base: position 387,315 of record NZ_FUIG01000103.1, read on the forward strand.
GAGAAGCGCTGGACGAGCTCGTTCTCGCTCTGCAGGCGGTCGCCGAAGCCGAGCACGCCGGAGCGTATCTCGTGTTCGAGGACGGTGGCGATCCGTTCGGGCTTGCCCGTTCCGGGAGACGACGGAGTCGTGCGACGCGCCATGGAATACCTGTTCAGTAGACCTGTATAGTCCTGTTCAATATCGTGACATTGCAGTCATGTCAACGGCTCGTGGCCAGCACGCTTTCGGGTCCCCGGCATTTGCCGGGCAAGATTGCGCTGCTGATCACGACGGTTCGTCGCAGGCTGGAATTTTATGGGAACCTTCACCAGCCCCGAGCGGTTTTTTCTGTAGTCGCGATGCGGCGACAACCGAAAAAATGGAGACAAATGGAGGCAAACCATGCTTACGAAGATTCTCGCGGCGTCCGTACTCGCCGCTGGTCTGGCCACGTCTGCGATGGCCCAGACTGCCGGCGACCCCGACGCTGAAATGGGTACCGGCAGCGACAGAAGCGTCGTAATCGACCCGGCCCCGATCGATCCGAACCTGGCCGATGAGCCGGATGCTGTCGATCGCGGGATTACCGGTAGCATTATTGCGGGCCCTGACGGCATGAATTCCAATGCCGATCGGAACTGCGCTATAGGCCCGCAGGGCGCGCTGCCTGATGCCACGCACAAGGCTCCCGGCACGGTCTCACCGACCGTCAACGACAGGCACTGCGGCATGTAGCCGAGATCGATTTCGGGAACTCACGCTTCGGCCGCGGGGCAGAGCTTCGTCCCGCGGCCGAAGCGTTATTGTTCTAGCTCGCTGAACCTTTGCGCGGCCGAGCAGTCTTTGGCTTGGTGTCCTTTGGCTTAGTGTCCTTGGGCTTGGCCTTGGCGGCCGCCGGCTCCTTCGGTCGAGCCGCCTTGGCTTTCGGCCTGCTCTCCTCACCGTCGACCTCGGCAGTGGCCTGGTCCCAGTGCTGCTGATGCGCGCCGTCGGGCCGGCCGGCCTGTTCCCAGATCGCGTGAGCCCGCCGGCGAATGCGTTCCTGCCTGTCATCCGTCACTGTTGCCTCCATCGGTTCGGTTCAAAGCCTTGGGCAACAGCTGTCTTAGCCCAAGTTCTCATCGGCGTCATGAGTTCGGATCGACGTCATGAGTTCGGATCAAAGTCTTGGGAGCTTCAGCCCTATTCGGACAGAACCGCGACACCGAGGAGTGCCGCCTTCTTGGTGATCAGCCCCGCCAGATCCGCGTCCGAGCGCTCCGTTCCAGTTTGCTCACGCACGGCTGCAATCAACTCCTTCATCGACAACAGGGCAGTGCCCCGTTCAGCAAGCAGCTTGTCGACAGATGCGGCCACATTGCGTGACTCGACATGCGGCAACATGGAAATGGCTCCTTCCCGCGACAAGACGATCAACAGCCGGCTGCCTGCCGGCGAGCCGCCGCTCCTCTCGCGTCTTCCCGAGAGAGCGGCGGGTGAAGGTCAGTCGATGACCTTCACGATCCTGCGGGTGCCGGGATCGACCAGCACGGTGCGATCGTCGACGACCACGTATCTGTATTTCACGTCGGGAACGTCGATCGGGTGAAGTTCAACCGTTTCGGGCACGGTGGAACCGATGTTGAGCTCCACTCCCAGAAGGCTGATCGACGCCAGCGGGTGCCTGTCCACATATTCGCGGATGACTGTCTGCTGCTCGGGCGTGACAATCACCTGGTCTGCTGTGGCCACGCCGACACCGGTGAGCAGAACCAGCCCGGCGGCGGCAGGAACAAGGTGGATCTTCATCGTCGTCTCCTGTTCTTGTTGGCGGACTTCGCCTTCCACGGGTGGCAACATTGGATCACAATCGGGACGGCGGGCCCTCTTTGGAAACGCTCACGCAACCTTCTTGTTCCGTGAGCGGCGGCTAATTGGCGCCGTATTGGCGCCGCTCTGGTGCGTTGCTGCAAACAGCCGCAGTGGCCCGCGTTCCTGTTACAGGCACGCGGGCCGATCGGTTTGCCCGATCAGCAGCGATACCGGAGGGGGTGATATCGACTGCTTCGAAAGGAACATTTAGCGAGAACTAATGTTCCGCCCCCCAGCAAAAAAGCCTGCCGGCGTCGGGCACGCGTCAAGTGCGTGGACGGCAAATGCTCCAACCTATTGCGTCGGCGGCTGCGCCGGCACCTCGCCGGGCTTGAGCACCGGTGTCCTGCCTTGGTCCGGCGGCGGTGCGGCCATGCCCTGATCGCCGGTCGGCGGCGGCAGCAGCACGCCGTTGCAGGGATCAAGCGTGTCGGTCAGGCTGTCGCCGGCACCGTTGTTGGCGGGCGGCTCCTGCTGCTGGCCGTTCTGCGGCTGGGCCTGGCAGGGGCCGGCAGGCGCCTGGTCTTGTGTCTGGTCATCCGTCTGGGCGGCAGCCGGCGCCGCCAACGCCAGTGCGCCGAGCACGCCGATGATCAACGCGCTCGGCAGGAATGCGAAAGGTTTCATGTCGAACTCCTTTCCCGCGAACCTCCTTGCCAAAGCAGGTGGGCGGCGATTGGTTCCCGCATGCGGCAAACGCGCGCCCGGCTCCATGCAGGTTCAATCGACCGGCACGACAGTTTTGGGCGGCAAGGGGGCGACTTCCGTTGAACACGCAAAAAACCGCCCCGTTTCCGGGGCGGGCGCAGCATGTTGGTGAATCGTTAATCAGCGGTTGCTACTATATTGGACCATGACGAAAAATCTCGGAAACGCCGAAAGGAATGCCCCAAAGGAACCGGCAAGGCGTTCCGTCTTCAGCCAGCTGGCGCCGGCCCTGTTTCCCCTGGTGATCGTCGCGCTTGGCTATCTGGTCGGCTGGCAATTCTTCGGCTTTTAGAGCATCGGCCGCCTCGGTGCCGCGCGAAAAGACGTCGCGCGAAGAGATCTTGGATCAGGCGCCGGCTGCTTCTAGCACCAATCTCCAACGCTGGCGATTAGCCATACGCTACTACACCTTCGTCATCCTAGGGCGAAGCAAGGAGCGAAGCGACGCGGCGCAGACCCTAGGATCCATGCCGTTACCCAAACCGAAGAATGCAGCGGCTCAGAACGGCACTTGTATCCGCAACGGTGGCAGTTACCCTTCAATCATGACCGGCTATGCCTATATGACCGCAAGCCAGAAGCGCGGCACGATCTACATCGGTGTCACCAATGATCTCGGCCGCCGCATGCCGGAGCACAAAACCGGCCAGGGCTCGCGCTTCACCAGCCGCTACGGCGTGCAGCGTCTGGTCTGGTACGAGGAGCATTTCGACATTCGCGACGCGATCCAGCGCGAAAAGTCGCTGAAGCGCTGGCCACGCCAGTGGAAGATCGAGTTGATCGAGAAGACCAATCCAGAGTGGTTCGAGCTTTTTCGCGGAACGGGGTGGTAGCGTTCGGTTCTGAGCCGCAGCATTCTTCGGCTGATGTCACGGCATGGATCCCAGGGTCTGCGCCGCGTCGCTTCGCTCCTTGCTCCGCCCTGGGATGACGAAGTGGAGGGATGCTTCGGCTAATCTCGAATGTTTGCGATTTGCCACTGACGGGAATTGTCCACGTTCGCTGCCGATCGGCTCGACCTGTCAAATCCCCTGCACAGAGGAACTAGTCCGGGAAATCGAAAACCGGTTCCTCGCATCGATGGACCCGGCATTGACCGTCAAGCGTCCTCACATAGGAGGCGACAGGCACTTCGGGCCAGTCGCACTCATTGCCGTATTGGCGGACATATCGATCATAGGTGTTGCGGCCGGTGGTCAGGACGATCGCGCGCCGGCTCTGGATCAGCTGCTGCGCCTCGTCGCATGTCATGGTGCGCGCA
>NZ_FUIG01000043.1:0-213314 GCF_900149755.1 Mesorhizobium delmotii
AATTACGCGATCATGACACTAGCACGATGCACGCCGCAATGCGTCTTGCGGGAGCGGCGGCGTGCGTGATCAATATCGCGAGGCGGCGCGTGCCGCGACGGGAGACGAAGCATGATCGCCAATGTGCTGGTCGGGTTGGTGGCGCTGATCCACCTCTACATCGTCTATCTGGAGATGGTGCAGTGGGATACGCCGCGCGGCCACAAGCTGTTCAAGCTGACGCCGGAATTCGCCAGCGCATCGAAGGTGCTTGCGGCCAACCAGGGGCTTTACAACGGCTTTCTCGCAGCCGGGCTGATCTGGGGGCTTTACCTCGGCGAGACCGGTTTCCAGATCAAGGTGTTTTTCCTGCTCTGCGTCGCCATCGCCGGGCTATACGGCGCGGCGACGGTCGGCAGGAGAATCCTCTACATCCAGACCGTGCCGGCAGTGATGGCGCTGATCGCGCTGGCGTTGAGCTAGCGCATGATCCCGAACCGAAGGCCGGAAAAGGATTATGCGCAAAATCAAATTGCTACAGCGTCCTGTGCGCGTCCGAAAAAAGCCGCGGGGCGCTCTGATGGATGATTTCAGCCTTTTGGATATTTTGGGCCGTAGCCGTTTGGATAATATCCGCCATCGCCGCCGCTGCCGATAAGGAAGGCGCTGCCGGTGGCTGCCCGCAGCTTCTGGCTCACATCGTCGAGCTGCGCCAGCAACTGCTGATATTGGGTGGTCGGCATCGTTCCATCTCGCGCGGCCCGCCGGGCAGCCCGATCGAGTTGAGCGATTTGCGTGCGCAAGTCGCGCGCCTCGTCCGGCTCGAGCTGGTTCGCCTGCGTAGCGGACCGTATACCCGTATCCACGCTCTGTATCTGGCTGATCAAAGCTGTCTCACGCGGGCCGGCGTAGGCGCCAGCAAACGGAACGGTGACGAGAAGGGCAGCGAGCGTTGCAGTCCTGAAGGTTTTGGGCCTGAGGGTTTTGGGAGTGAAAGAGCGCATGGTTGCGTCTCCTTTTACTGGGGAAGGCGGCGGTGAGGACGCCGCCTTCCGGCCTTGGGCCGTCCGGTTCCGTCGCTTCGCGATGGACGATTTCACCGCCGGCGGTTCTCGGCCCCGTGGCACAACCTAGGAGCGGTTCTCGGCAAAGATTAAAAAAAAGGTAATCTTTTCAGGCCTTGCCTGCCCGCACGGGCGCCCTAAATCCGGGCGTTCGCCTTGAGGCCAGCCCGGATCAGCGCTCGGTCAGTTTCAGCTCGATGCGGCGGTTCTTGTTGCGCGCGTCTTCGGTGTCGGCGGGGTCGAGCGGCTGGAATTCGCCGAAGCCGGCCGCAACCAGCCGGTTGGCCGGCACGCCGTTTTCGATCAGGAACTTCACCACCGAGGTCGAGCGCGCCGTCGACAGTTCCCAATTGTCGCGGTAACGGCCGGTGCCCGACAGCGGCTTGTCGTCGGTGTGGCCGTCGACGCGCAGCACCCAGTTGATCTCCGGCGGGATCTCCTTCTGCAGGTCGATGATGGCTCCGGCGAGCTTCTTCATCTCGACCTTGCCGGCGTCGTTGATCACTTCGGAGCCTGTCGGGAAAAGCACTTCCGACTGGAAGACGAAGCGGTCGCCGACGATGCGGATGTTCTCGCGGTCGGCGAGGATTTCGCGCAGGCGCCCGAAGAAGTCGGACCGATAGCGGTTCAGTTCCTGCACCCGTTGCGCCAGCGCGACGTTCAGGCGGCGGCCGAGATCGGCGATCTTGGTGTTGGACTCGCGGTCGCGCGCTTCGGACACGTTGAGCGCTTCTTCGAGCGCTCCGATCTGCCTGCGCAGCGCCGCGATCTGCTGGTTGAGGATTTCGACCTGGCTCAGCGCCTGCTGGCTGATCTGGCGCTGGTTGTCGAGTTGACCCGAAAGCGCCGTGGCCCGCTGGTTGGCCGCGTCGCCGGCACCGGCGCCTTGCGCCAGCAATTGCTCGAGCCGGCTCTTTTCCGCCTCCGATGCCGACAGCGACGCCTGCAAATTGGCGAGCGAATCTTCCTTGTCCTGCGTCGTCGAGCGTTCCAGCGCCAGAAGCTGGGTCAGTTCGTTGATCTGCGAATTGAGGCGGTTGAGCACCGTGTCCTTGCCGGAGATTTCGCGGCCGAGCAGGAACTGCGCCAGCACGAAGACCGTGAGCAGGAACATGATCGCCAGCAGCAGCGTCGACAGCGCGTCGACGAAGCCCGGCCAGTAATCGATACGGCGATCGGTACGCCGGCTCCTGGCGAGAGCCATGCTAATGGACTCCAGTCTTCTTCAGGGCGTCGGCGATCTTCTCCAGCGTGTTGCGCATCGCCTTCTGCTCGTCCGACTGGGCCTCGACCCAGTCGCGCATGATCTGCTGCTCCGAGCGCATGTTCTTGACCAGGCCCGAAATGCCGTCGGCAAGGTTGGCCATGGCGGTGGCGACACGCGGATTGGCGCCGCCGCCGTTCTCCTGCATGCTGCGCAGTCTTTCCGACAGGACGCGGATCTCGTCGGAGGATTCGACCTTGGGCGGTTCGGCGACAACGATATCGGACGACAGATCGGTGACCGAGGACAGCCAGTTTTCGAGCTCGGTGTAGAAGCGTGTCTGGGCACGGCCGGCCTGCAGGTCGAGGAACCCGAGCACCAGGGAGCCGGACAGGCCGAACAGCGAGGACGAGAAGGCAGTGCCCATGCCGGCCAGCGGCGCGGAAAGCCCCGCCTTCAGGGATTCGAGCACGGCGGCGGCATCGCCGGTGCCGGGATCGAGCGACTCGATGGTTTCGCGGATCGAGCCGATCGTGTTGAGCAGGCCCCAGAAGGTGCCGAGCAGGCCAAGGAACACCAGCAGCCCGACAAGATAGCGCGAGGTGTCGCGGCTTTCGTCGAGGCGGGTGGCGATCGAATCGAGCATGGTGCGCATTGAGCTGGTCGAGAAGGCGATCGTCGGCGAGCGGCCGATCATCGCCTTCATCGGCGCCAGCAGCACCGGTTCGGTGGTTTCGGAGCCGGCTCGAAATGAGTTGACCCAGCGCACTTCGCGAAACAGCCGGCCGACCTGCACGAAGGCCAGCAGGATGCCGACCGCAAGCACGCCGATGATCAGGCCGTTGAGACCGGGATTGGTGGCGAAAGCGCTCGAGATCTGACGGGTCAGGATGGCGGCAATGAAGGCAACGATCATCAGGAAGATGACCATGGTCAGGAGAAAGACCTGCGGGCTCGACAATTTGTGCGGATCGTACATCAGAACGTCGGAGCGCCTGCCCATGCCGAAGGATTTGAAAAAAGCCATCCGTGCCCCGTTTCCGATGCCGTTGCCGCACTTCACGTTTGACGGCGACTCTAAACGCAATTGTGACCAAATTGAATGGCGCTTGGCAATATTGCCAAGCGGACCATCGCGTCAGAGTCGGTTGATGATCAGGCAGTCGACCATGGCAGCAAGATGCAGGCCGGCGCCGGTGACGACAAAGCCGTGCCACAGCGCATTGTGGAAGCGCAGGCCCTTCCAGGCGAAGAAGATGACGCCGCAGGAATAGACGATGCCGCCGGCAACGATCAGCGCGATCGACGTCGTCGGCAATGTCTGGACGAGCGGCTCGACCAGAACGATGCCGCTCCAGCCGATGGCGAGATAGAAGACGATCGCCAGCCGGTCGAAGCGGCCGGGAAGGAGCACTTTGATGGCGATGCCGATCGCTGCCGCGACCCAAACCAGGACGATCATCGAGACGGCCAGCGGCGAGCCGTCGAGCTGGGCGAGGAAAGGCGTGTAGGTCGCGGCGATCAGCAGATAGATCGCGGCATGGTCGAAGCGCCGCAATATCCACTTGGCTGGCGACGACACCGGCCACAGATTATAGGCCAGCGACACCGACAGCACGGTGAGCAGCGAAACCACGTAGAAAGCGGCGGCGACATATTCGCCGGGACCGGCATGGAAGGCGGCCAGCGCCAGCAGCGCCGAACCGGCGGCAATGGCGAGCACGATGCCCACCGCATGGACGATGCCGTCGGCGATCATTTCGGCGCGCGAATAGTGCCAGCGTCCCATGAAGGGGATTTCGATCCGGGATTCGGGGCCGACGTGCGTCATGAATGATCCTGCATCCCTTATCTGGGCGGATGCCGGACAATATTTCAAGCTTTGGTTGCGGTTTTGCGACTGCGGCGGTTCAGCGCGCCAAGTCCGCTAGAGCCTAGCGCGGCGCCACCGGCTTCCTGACGGTCTTCAACAGCGCGCGCTGGATGATCTCGTTGCCGACGACGATCGAGCCGCCATCCAGCATGTTCTGCCCGCCGGCGAAGTCGGAGATGAAGCCGCCCGCCTCGCGGATCAGCAGGATGCCGGCGGCGACGTCCCAGGCCGACAGGCCGGTTTCCCAGAACCCGTCCATGCGGCCGGCAGCGACGTAGGCGAGATCGAGCGAGGCGGAGCCGAGGCGGCGCACGCCCGAGACTTCGGCCATCACGTTGCGCAGCTCGACCAGGAAATTGCCATGCTGGCCGCGCCCGAGATGCGGCACGCCGCAACCGATCACCGTGTCGATCAGCTTGGTGCGGCCGGCGACCCGCAGCCGACGGTCGTTCATGAAGGCGCCGCCGCCGCGCTCGGCGGTGTAGAGTTCGTCCATCGCCGGATTGTAGACGACACCGGCGACGATCTGGCCCTGGCGCTCCAGCGCGATCGAGATGGCGAAGAGCGGAATACCGTGCAGGAAATTGGTGGTGCCGTCGAGCGGGTCGACGATCCAGCGGTGCTGGCCGTCGTCGCCTTCGATCAGGCCGCGCTCCTCCATCAGGAAGGCATAGCCCGGCCGCGCCTTCGATAGCTCGGTGAAGAGGATTTCTTCGGCCTTGCGGTCGGCCTGGCTAACATAGTCGCCCGGCCCCTTCATCGAGACCTGCAGGTTCTGTACTTCGCCGAAATCGCGCGACAGCGAGCGGCCGGCCTTCATGGCGGCCTGGACCATTACATTGAGGATTGCGGAACGCGCCATAGTGTCTCTTCCTGCTGCCGCGCCTATTTGCTTTGAGGCATGATCTTATCCAAAAAGTCTGCAACTTTTTGGGATCATGCCTTAGTCGGCGCGGCGCACGTAAGTGATTTCGTTGGTGTCGACGATGATGCGCTCGCCCGAACCGATGAACGGCGGCACCAGCACACGGATGCCGTTTTCCAGCATCGCCGGCTTATAGGATGAGGCGGCCGTCTGACCCTTCACCACCGGATCGGCCTCGGTGATGGTCAGCGTCACCTGGTCGGGCAGTGAAATGCCGATCGGCCTTTCATCATAGAGCTGGACCGTCACCATCATGCCGTCCTGCAGGAAGGCAGCGCGATCGCCGACGAAATCCTTTTGCAACTCAAGCTGCTCGTAGCTTTCGGTGTCCATGAACACCAGCGCTTCGCCCTGCTCGTAGAGGAAGGAGAAATCCTTCATCTCCAGCCGGATCTGTTCGACGGTTTCGGCGGAGCGGAAACGCTCATTGAGCTTGGTGCCGTTGATCAGGTTCTTCAACTCGACCTGGTTATAGGCGCCGCCCTTGCCTGGTTTGACAGCGTTGGTTCTGACCGCCACCCAAAGGCCGCCATCGTGCTCGATGACGTTGCCGGGACGGATTTCGTTGCCATTGATCTTGGCCATGATGATGTGATCCGGAATGAGATTTTCGCGATGAAAGCGATTTGGCGCCTCCAAGACCACAAATCGCCAGGAGAGGCAAGAGAGTGGGCAAGAGGGGCAGTGGGCACGGGGGGACGGGGCGGAGCCATCTCCTCGTCAGCATCCGCTGCCAGGTAATTCACCGTCCGCGACGCTCTACGGCAGGCGGTTGGCCTTCTGCAGCGCCTGCTTCGTCTGGTCGTCGGTCAGGCCCTGCAGAAAATCGTCCATCTGCGGATCGATGAGCCCAGCGCGACGGGCGACAACGTACCAGGCGCCGGCAAGGATCGGATCCGGATCGGTGCCGATGCCGCCCATGTAAAGCTTGGCGAGGCGGTTCTGGGCGGCGACATTGCCGCCCTCGGCGGCCTGTTTCATCCAGCCGAAGCCGGATTTCAGGTCGCGGGCGCCACCACGCCCCTCGATCATCCAGGCGGCGAGATCGATCTGTGCCGTATCGTAGTTCTGCCGTGCTGCCTGCGCCAGCAGGCCTCGGGCCTGGACATCGTCGCGCGGCTTGCGGCCGACGCCATTGGCATAGACCTGCGCCATCGCATATTGCGCGTCGGCAAGGCCGGTTGCGGCGGCGCGCTGATAGTAGGACACCGCCTTGGCGATGCCGGCATCGCCGGGGTCCTGCTGGACCAGAAGCTGCGCGAAATTGAACTGCGCCAGACGGTTTCCGGCTTCGGCGGCGGCCTGCATCAGCGCGTAGGCGCCCTTCTCGTCTTTCTTGACGTAGCGGCCGTCGAGCAGCATCAGCGCATATTGGAACTGTGATTCCGGTATCCCCTGCTCGGCGGCAAGCGCGTACCACTTTGCCGCCTCCGCCGCGTTGACCGGCACGCCAAGACCGCGTGACAATATCTCGGCGACCAGTGTCTGCGCCGCCGGATCGCCGTTCTGAGCGCGGACCAAGGCGAGGTTGTAGGCCGTCTTGTAAAGGCCGCGCTGGAAGGCGCCATAGGCGGAATCCGACGGCTTTGCACCGAAGCGGTCGGGATTGATGGCGTCGGCCGACGGCAGCGGGGCCGTGGTGGCGGGCTGCGGCAGCGGCGTGGCGATCGGCTTGTCGGTGGTTGCGCCGATGTCGGGCTTGGGTTGCGGCAACGGGACGGTTTCCGCCATGGCGGACTGCACCGTGAGCGCCGCAAGGAACGCACTGAAAAGGATTGTCCGCGCGGGCACGTCAGTCCTCGAAACGCGGCGCGGTCTCGTCGAGCAGCGCGTTGGCGCTGGCGACTGCCATCTTTGGGTCGACGCCGTCGGCAAAGACGGCGCTGGACAGCGCCACGAATTCGGCGCCGGTGGCTGCCACCGCCTCCACCGAGGCGAGGTCGGACCCTGCCATGACGATGCAAGGGATCTGGATCACATCCGCCCACCATTGTCCCAGCGACAGGTTGCGCGGGTGCGGCTCCGGCTTGTTGTCGTAGCCGAAGCGGCCGAAGAAGATGTAGTCGGGTCTGAGTTCGCCGAGTTCCAGCGCATCGTCGCGCGTCTTGGCGCCGCCGGTGCCGACCATCATTTTTGTCTGAAAACGTTCGATCGTCTCGGCGAGTTCGGCCTTGCCGACCTCGACATGGATGCCATCGGCCTGGACGCGACCGGCGATGCGGGTGTCGCCGGCAATGACGACAGCAACGCCTGCCGCCTGCGCCGTCGGCACGATCCGTTCGGCGAAGGCCTGGAAGGAAGCCTCGTCCATGCCGTTCTCCGGCAGGATGAGCGAGGCGACATCGCCGCCCTTGAACGCCGTGCCGATGCGCTCAGCCGACACGCCGGGCGGCGCGATCAGCACGATGCGGCAGCGATTTGGAGGCGTTGCGTCGTTCATTGGTTTTCGATCCCGGTTTTCGCCTATGCCGGGCGAAGATGGTTGCATTGCGGCATAGAGCAAAGTGCCGGCCTTGAACAGGCGGGCGGGGCAGGATCATTGGCGCATGATTGTCGTCCGGCGACGTTCTTGCCTCACTTGATTGCCTGAGTGCTCTCGGCTGGGGCCTTCGATCTCCACAGCGTCCAGCCAAGATTCATCCCGGCGGCGGCGATCAGGATGGCGGCGGCGCCGACGATCTGGGCCGGATGCAGCCGGTGGCCGAAGGCGACGACATCGACTAGGATCGCGACCACAGGGTAGATAAAAGACAGCGACCCCTGCAGATGCGTTGGCAGTTTCTGGATGGCGCCGTACATCAGGATGTACATCAGACCGGTATGGACGACGCCAAGCGTCGCCAGCATGCTCCAGCTCCACGCATCGGCGGGAAAATGAGAAAAGTTGGCGAAGGGTGCCAGTATGACGACGCCGACGCAGACCTGGATCAGGGCGATCAGGTGCGGTGGCGTGCCTTTTAGCTTCTTGGTGACGATGGCGGCGACGGCCCAGAAGAAAGCCGCACCCAGCGCCATCGCGATGCCGGTAAAATAATCCGTGCCGACACTACCTGTATTGGGGCCTGCAGCATCAGGCGAGGCCTGCACGATCAGCAGCATGCCGACGAAGGCGATGCCAAGCCAGGCCAGCTTTGTCATGGTCAGCCGTTCTGAGAAGAAGAGCGCGCCGAAGCCGACCAGCATGAAGGGCTGCGTGTTGTAGACAGCCGTGGCGATCGAGATCGAGGCGCGGGAAAACGAGCTGAACAGCAGCAACCAGTTGATGACGATGGCCGCGCCGCCAAGGGCCGCGATCGCCACGATGCGCAACGACAGCTTGCCGCGCAGCAGCCCAAGGGCAGCGCAGATGATCAGCAGCGTTATCGCGCCGAAGGCACAGCGCCAGAAGACGACGTCCATGATGGGCTGGCCCGACATGACGACGAACCATCCGATCGTGCCGAGGATCGCCATTGCGGCCGTCATTTCGATCGTGCCGCGCACCGTGCTGTCCATGAAATACCCCTGAGATCTGTTGAGACTTGACAATCTCACATGGCTCCGGCGCTTTATATGATTTGCAGAAGGTGTTATCCCTGTCTTGCCTAATTAAGTGAGGCAAATCTCGTTTTTGATTGAGGATCGTAAAATGCTGGACGAACCGGACAAAAAGCTTCTCGACATCCTGATCCGGGATTCACGAACCTCGCTGAAGGAGTTGGCCCAGCAGGTCGGGTTGTCATCGCCAAGCGTTTCGGAGCGGCTTCGACGTCTCGAGGATCGCGGCGTTATCAGGGCTTTCACCGTCGAGATCGACCCGCAAGCGCTCGGCTACACCTTGCAGGCGATCGTTCGCATCCGGCCTTTGCCGGGCAAGCTGCATATCGTCCAGAAGCTGATCGAGGAGATCCCGGAGTTTGGCGAATGCGACAAGGTGACGGGCGACGATTGCTTTGTTGCCCGGCTGTTCGTGCGCTCGATCGGCGATCTCGACAAGCTTCTCGACCGTATCGCCGACAAGGCCGAAACCAGCACAGCCATCATCAAGGCGCAGCCGATCCGGAGGCGCCCACCGCCGCTCGCCGCAACCGCCATCTCAAAACCGTAACAGGCCTCGGCACTGACGACGCATCGCATTGTGTGTACATTTGCAGTCGCGGCGCGAAGGTTTATCGGCTATTCCAGCGTCGACACGCTTTCCCTCCAACTGCTCCCCGCCGATGTCAGGTCTTCTCCTCGATCCCTGGTTCTATGCCGCCGCCATTCCAGCCGTCATCCTGGTCGGTCTGTCCAAGGGCGGCTTTGGCGGTGCGGTCGGTTTCGTCGGCGTGCCGCTGATGGCGCTGGCCATGCCGCCGGTGCAGGCCGCCGCCATCCTGCTGCCGATACTGTGCCTGATGGACATCGTCTCGGTGTGGACATGGTGGGGTGTCTACGACCGCAAGATGCTTACAGAGATGATGCCGGGAGCGGTGATCGGCATCGGCATCGGCTGGCTGACCGCGGCGCTGGTGACAGCGGACATGGTGCGGCTGATCGTCGGCGCGGTGGCCATTATCTTCGTGCTTCGCTGGGTCTATCTACAGGTGCGGCACGGTGCGAGCCACTCAGCCGAGCCCAACCGCGCGGCTGCCGCCTTTTGGGGGACGGTCGCCGGCTTCACCAGCTTCGTCGCCCATGTCGGCGGCCCGCCCTTTCAGGTCTATGCGCTGCCGATCCGGCTCGATCCGAAAGTGCTGTCGGGCACCGCCGCAATCTTCTTTGCCGCCACCAACGCATTGAAGCTCATCCCCTATTTTGCGCTGGGACAGTTCGACACCACCAATCTGACCGCGTCGGCGGTTCTGGTGCCGCTGGCGCCGCTCTCGACCATCGCCGGCGCCTGGCTGGTGCGGCGGATGCGGCCGGAACTGTTCTATCCCTTCACCTATGCGACCGTGGCGGTCGTCGCGGTCAAGCTTCTGTGGGATGGGATCGCCGGCCTTCTCTAGATCGCCGGCCATGGAAGCCGCCGGCCGCCGAGTTGCCGTCAGCTTCACGGCAGATTTCAGGCGGCGCTCGGCACCGGCACGGCATCGTTCAGTGATTGCGCGAGCGCGCCGCGCTGTTTCCTGCTATTTTTACAGCGCCGGGAAGGGTCGGGCGCGATGCGACATCGTCCAGAAACATTGTCGACGATAATGCGCCGATGCCGGGGACCCGGTGGCGGATCAACCGCCTGAATTCAACCCATTCCCATGACGGGAAGAGGCAAATCGGGGGATATTATGCAAAAGGTAGCACGAAATTTCTTCACGCTTGCCGTCATCTACGCACTGTTCGGGATGGCGCTCGGCCTTCAGATGGCGATCAGCAAAGACCATGGGCAGATGCCGACCCACGCCCATACCATGGTGGCCGGATGGCTGATGTCGGCGGTGTTTGCCTTCTTCTACCATTTGTTTCCGGCAATCGGGCAAAAGACGCTCGCCACCGTCCATTTCTGGTTGACGGCAATCAGTGGCATCGGCCTGTTGATCGGCCTTTACATCATGCTTGGCGGCAACCCGGCGATCGAGCCGCTGGTGGCAACGTCCTCGATGGGCTTTTACGCGGGATTGCTGCTGTTCGCCTATATCGCGCTGCCGGTGGTGTGGAAAGCCGAGCGGCTTCTTGAGGCCCAAAAGGCCTGAATATTGTGCTGTTACGGCACAGGCGGGCGACGCTTGTTCAAAAAATATCCGCGCCGTTAAGGCTTCATTAAGCTTTACAGGCGTTTACTATGTGCATCCAGTGATCTGGATTCTTACCGAGTGGTTGGAGCCACTTTGTTTGACGCCTCCCTGTTAAACTCCTGAGAGCCGCCTTATCCGCGGCTCTTTTTTTGTCCGCGATCGGATTGCCGGGCGCCTGCGCCGCCGTTAACCGTTTGTTAAACATGTGCTTGCCTTCGCCGGCGGCGAAGCGCATTTTCAAGCCTCGGTCATATAGGGTGCAGGGCGTGACGGCGATGGCGCCGATTCGGCCGGCTGTAAGGCAAGTGCAGGGCGTATCGATGAACGATCTTTCGAAGGGAAGCGCGAAAACCATCAAGCTGGCGGAGCGCCGGGTTTTCTCCCAATCCTTCAAGCCGCTCTACCAGGAAGGGATGGGCCTGGTCGAGCAGGCGGCCGAATATCTGGACGGCAAGGGCCGGGCGGAGGCGAAGAAACTGTCCAGGCTGGCGGCGACGCTCTATGCGGCCGAATCGATGCGACTGACCACGAGGCTGATGCAGGTCGCCTCTTGGCTGCTATTGCAGCGCGCGGCGAATTCCGGCGAGATGACCCGCGATCAGGTTGCTTCCGAAAAATCCAAGGTGCGTCTCGACACCGCTTCCGCCAACAACGATGCCGCAGGCTGGGTCGAACTGCCCAAGGATTTTCTTGACCTCATCGACCGCTCGCTGCGCCTGCAGGCGCTGGTGCGTCGCATGGACGAGGAAATCTACGGCGGCGCCGTGGCCGACGTGTCGCCATCCGGCCGCCGCGTCAATCCGGTTTCCGATCAGATCACGCTGCTGAACACGGCTTTTGCCCGCGGCTGAGAGACTGTTTGGAAACTGTGCTCCGGCGGTATCTGATGGTGTTTTCTGCGCTTACCTACAGCGTCGCGCGTCCTTTGGACGCGCAAAGAACGCTGTAGCACTTTGGTTTTGCGCATGATCCTTTCCGAAAGTCTTTCCGATTTTCGGGGTCATGCGCGGGCTCACGGACCCAAATGTCCGCTCCGCTCCGGTTCTCGAAACCACCACCATATGACTCGCCGGAGCGACTTTCGAAACAGTCTCTTTGGCTCTTCCTGGACGCAGCGGAGCCTGTTTCTGGTTTGTTCACATTTCGCTGGCATCGCTGTCCGCCAAGGGTAGACTTGGCGGATGGGGGAAACGATTCGCATCATCGGTATCGATCCGGGGCTGAGGCGTACCGGCTGGGGCATCGTCGAGAGCCTCGGCAACTCGCTGCGCTTCGTCGCCTCCGGCACGGTGCGTTCCGACGACAAGGCGGCGCTGGCGACGCGGCTTTGCCAGTTGCATGATGGGCTTGCCGAGATCCTGCATACCGCCATGCCGCACGAGGCGGCGGTCGAGCAGACTTTCGTCAACAAGGATGCGGCCGCGACGCTGAAGCTTGGCCAGGCCCGCGGCATCGCCATGCTGGTGCCGGCGCTGGCAGGTCTGGTCGTTGCCGAATATGCGCCCAATGCCGTCAAGAAGGCGGTGATCGGCGTCGGCCATGGCGACAAGAAACAGATCCACATGATGGTCAAGGTGCTGATGCCGAAGGCGACGTTCGACACCGACGATGCCGCCGACGCGCTGGCCATTGCCATCTGCCACGCTCATCACCGGCAGAGTGTTGTCTATAGGATGGCGCTGGCATGAGGGACCACACATGATCGGCAAGCTCAAAGGCACGCTGGACGAGATCGACGAG
Source organism: Mesorhizobium delmotii (assembly GCF_900149755.1). Lineage (NCBI taxonomy): Bacteria > Pseudomonadati > Pseudomonadota > Alphaproteobacteria > Hyphomicrobiales > Phyllobacteriaceae > Mesorhizobium > Mesorhizobium delmotii. The sequence goes on from NZ_FUIG01000043.1 coordinate 12,479, forward strand.
GATTTCTGCATCATCGACGTGCACGGCGTCGGCTATGTCGCCCACTGCTCGGCGCGCACGCTGGCCGCTTTGCCGGCACCCGGCGAGGCGGTGGTGCTGTTCATCGAGACCTATGTGCGCGAGGATATGCTGCGGCTCTACGGTTTCCAGTCGGTGCTGGAGCGCGAGTGGTTCCGACTGTTGATGAGCAATGTGCAGGGCGTCGGCGCCAAGGTGGCGCTGGCTATTCTGTCGACGCTGGCGCCGGCCGATCTGGCCAATGCCATCGCGCTGCGTGATATTGCCATGGTCAGCCGCGCGCCCGGCGTCGGCAAGAAGGTGGCCGAGCGCATCGTCACCGAACTGAAGAACAAGGCGCCGGCCTTTGCGGGCGCTGCCTCCGGCACCATCGGCCTGAAGCAGGAGCTTGGCGAAGGCGTCGCGCCGGCGCCGATCACCGACGCCGTCTCGGCGCTGGTCAATCTCGGCTATTCGCGCGATACCGCCGCCAATGCGGTGGCGGCGGCGCTGAAAAGCGCCGGCGAGGACGCGGATGCGTCGAAGCTGATCCGCTTCGGGCTGAAGGAACTGGCGCGGTGAGTCTTCGCTTGTCCCGCTCCCTGCCCTGTGCAAGGAAGGCGGCATGAGCCTTTCGCCACGCCTCATTGCTCCCGACAAGCGCGGCGAGGACGCCGAGCAGACCTTGCGGCCGCAGACGCTCGGCGACTTCGTCGGCCAGACGGCGGTGCGGGCCAATCTCAAAGTGTTCATCGAGGCCGCAAAGGGCCGCAGCGAGGCGCTCGACCATGTGCTGTTCGTCGGCCCACCCGGCCTCGGCAAGACGACGCTGGCGCAAATCATGGCGCGCGAGCTCGGCGTCAATTTCCGCTCGACCTCCGGCCCGGTCATCGCCAAGGCCGGCGATCTCGCAGCCCTGCTCACCAATCTCGAAGACCGCGACGTGCTGTTCATCGACGAGATCCACCGGCTCAACCCGGCGGTTGAGGAAATCCTCTATCCGGCGATGGAGGATTTCCAGCTCGACCTGATCATCGGCGAAGGGCCGGCGGCGCGCTCGGTCAAGATCGACCTAGCCCGTTTCACCCTGGTCGCCGCAACCACCCGGCTCGGCCTCTTGACCAACCCGCTGCGCGACCGCTTCGGCATTCCGGTCCGCCTCAATTTCTACTCGGTCGAGGAACTGGAGCAGATCGTGCGGCGCGGCGCCCGCATCCTTGCGATGCCGCTTGGCGACGATGGCGCGCTGGAGATCGCACGGCGCGCGCGTGGCACGCCGCGCATCGCCGGCCGGCTGTTGCGCCGCGTGCGCGATTTTGCCTCCGTCGCCGGCGACGGTCATGTCGACTGCCAGATCGCCGACGAGGCGCTGACGCGGCTCGAGGTCGACGCGCTCGGCCTCGACGCGCTCGACCGCCGCTATCTCTCGATGATCGCGCGTAATTTTGGCGGCGGGCCGGTCGGCATCGAGACCATTGCGGCAGGGCTTTCCGAGCCGCGCGACGCCATCGAGGACATCATAGAGCCCTATCTGATCCAGCAGGGTTTTATTCAGCGCACGCCGCGCGGCCGCGTGCTGACCGCCAATGCCTGGCGGCATATCGGACTCGACGCGCCGAAGGATCTGGCGCAGCAGCAGATCAGCCTGTTCCAGGAGGAATGACGAAGTCTGCAGGCGCCTCTCAGTCGCGAATGCTTCTGTGTCTTCGTCGGATCCAAGGTGATGATTGACAAGGATTATAATCCTCATCATGCTGCTCATTTCTTAACCATAGAAGTTCAGTCAAATTTCGATTTGACTTTTTTCAAATAGTATAGCGTTATTTCAGGCACCGCGTAATATGCGGCATTAAGCGCTCACGCATAACTATATGCATTGAAGTCCTGGCTTTCTGCGCCGCTGACAGCGGCGAAGAAGTATATTGTCAATTGTTCAATATGGCAGGGGGAAGCTATGATTGCAGCAAGCAGAGTGACCGAGCTTAAGACAGAACCCCGCTACATCGATATCGCCAGACAGGGTGATAGCGATCTCGATGTACTCAAGTTACTTCCTGGAACGTGGAAGAATGACCCGGGCATGAAGGGGCGCGGCTGGAATGCGATCGCTTTGCCATTCGCTTCATCGGGCAGCGGGATCGACTACCGGCTCCTGGTCAATCAATATGATGAGGTGCTCAAATTCACTTTGGTGGACAAGGGCGTCAAGAATCGCGGCATCCAGAGGAACGGAACTTCGATCAACACCGACCAGGTCGTGGTCGCACTGGATTACGAGCAACGGATCGAGCAGTTGCTTGCCGACGATTTTCCGGCGAGCGGCCTGCAGGGAGATCCGAACACGACGATTCACCACGAGCCGGGCCTTTGGTTGTTCATGACCAATGAGGCAGAGAAAACCAGCAACATTGGACGCCTTGGGACCATTCCGCACGGCGACTCACTGCTTGCATTGGGTGCGGGCGAGGTCACCAACGGGCCACCGACAATTCCGCCAATCAATGGGTTGCCGATAGGCGTCAATCAGAGTCTCACCAGTCCCTATCTGGCGCCCTACAATCATTTTCATCTCGCTCCGTTCAAGGGTGTTGTGGCCGATCCCACCTTTCCGGGTTTCGATCCGGTAAAGCCACATCTGCTTCTTGTCGGCGGCGCTCCGGGAACCGTAACCAGAACGACAAAGCTGCAGGTCAGCACGACTGTCGAGACCGCCGGGATCGTCAATATTCCCTTCATCGTAAGGCAGGCCAACGCGGCCGAAATGATTTCGACTTTCTGGATAATGGAATTGGACGAGCTGACGCCCGCGGGAACGCCGCGCCTCATTCTGCAATATCTGCAAATCGTGCTTCTCGATTTCTTCCCGCGTCGCGATGGTCTGCCGGGCCTGATAAGATGGCCCCATGTCAGCATCAACACGATGGAGAAGGTCGCGGATGCCGACGCAATGAAGACAGCGGCGCCAGCCACGCCCTGATGCATGTCGGCCAAAAGTGCGCAGCGGTTTTGGGGCAACGACATGCATGGAAACAAACATTTGAAGCGCGTCGCATGAATCCTTTCAAACGCGGCGCGCTTTGAACCTGGTCCATCCCGACAGCGGGATGGGGCTCTATCTCAATGTTTGAGCACCGGATTTTCCCAAAACCGGTACCCACTTTTGGGTCCGATGCTTTAGCTGCGCAAAATCTCCTAATCCTGGTCAGCTTGCCGGCGCATTTGCGGGCTCTAACGCTTCGCGCTGTGGGACCGTCCCACGAACGACGGAGTTGAGTGATGATCACCAGACGTGGCTTCCTGCGCCTCATCGGCGGTTCCTTCTTATCGGCGGTGTCGCTCAGCGCTTATGCGGTTGGCCTCGAGCCGATGTTGCTGACGCATGTAAAGCGCTATTCACTAACCCCGCCAAACTCGCCTGCAGGATTGCGGCTTCGGGTTGTCGCTCTCGCCGATATTCATGCTTGCCGGCCATGGATGACGCCGGAGCGGATCAGGTCGCTTGCCGAACGGGCGAACACCCTGCAACCGGATCTGATTGTCCTGCTTGGCGACTATGCAGCCGGCACACGCCTGGTTACGGACTGGGTGGGTTCCTCCGAATGGGCGCCGGCCTTGTCCGGCCTGAGGGCGCCGCTCGGCGTGTGGTCAATTCTTGGCAATCACGACTGGTGGGAGGACCTTTCCGCGCAGAAGGCGGGGTTGGGGCCGACGGTCGCGCGAAGGGCGCTCGAGCGCGCCGGCATCCCGGTCCTGGAAAACGACGCAGTTCGCCTCGAAAAGGACGGGCATAACTTCTGGGTCGCCGGACTTGCGGACCAACTTGCGCTGCGGCCGGGCAAAGCCTGGGGCCGCAGCGGATTCAAAGGATTGGACGACCTGCATGGCACGCTGGCAAGCGTAAGCGACACGGCTCCCGTTATTCTGCTGGCACATGAGCCCGACATATTCCCGAAGGTCCCGTCACGGGTATCGTTGACTCTTTCGGGTCATACCCATGGCGGACAGGTGCGGCTGTTCGGCTATTCTCCGGTCGTGCCATCCCGCTTCGGCAACCGTTTTGCCTATGGCCATGTCGTGGAGGAGAACCGCAACCTGATCGTCTCCGGAGGCCTCGGCTTCAGCATCCTGCCGGTGCGTTTTGGGATGCGCCCAGAGATTCTTTCGATCGAACTGGGTTCAGCCTGACCGTCAATGAAGTGACTTGACCACGTCCATCACATCCGGCTCGGCCTTGTCGCCATCAAACGCCTCGATGATGCCCAAGGCGCCGCCATAGCTCCAGACCGACCATGCAAAGCCATGGGCTTCCACGCGCGCGATCATATCCCTGACATAGGCGGCGCGGTATTCGGCCGGAATCACATGGGCATTGCCGTATTCCTGGCGGATCATGCCGAATTCGCCGAGCGTGATGTTCTCCGGCTTGATGGCGTTGGCCTTTGCCCAGGCTTCGACCCTGGTGAACGGCGCATCCATCTTCCCGAGCAGCTTCTCATCCGTGTCGATGCTGACCACCTGCTCGTCGAGATAGGCAAGTAGGCCGCTCTGCCGCGGCCATGGCGCCTCGGCCTTGATCCTTGCGCGGATCGTATCGAGCGCAGCATCCAGCTGGACGCGCGGGACGGCGCTGAGCGGATAGGGCAGGCCGGTCACATAGGGGATGAAATCGCCGGCCCAGGTCGCGCCCTGATTGGGTCAGCAGGAACGGCTCGTAGGAATGAAAGGTCCAGATGATGTTGTCGTCCGGGATCGCCTTTGGATCGATCTTTGCCAGCGATGCCGCATTGGAATAGCAGGCGCCGGTCAGGACCAAGGTGAGCTTGGTGGCCGATGAACGCGCCGCCGCGAACAGTTTCTGCTGGCGCTCCGGCCAGAGGCCGGTGCCGTCGGTTTCGCAGTCGACGACCGGCTCGTTCATCGGCTCGAAAGCGACTTGGCGCGGATCCTCATCGGCCAGCGTGCGCGCCATATTGCGCACCACTTCGACATAGGCATCGAGCACTTTCCGGTCGTCCATCACCTCGCCCATGCCGATCTTGCGGCTGCTGCCGCTGGGGATCAGATGCATGTCGACGATCACCTTCAGCCCGGCATCATTGATCATCCGCACCGAGTCCAGCACGCTGGCATAGAGGCCGTCGCGCAGCGCCAGCGTCTCGCCGGACAGGAACGGCGACGGATCGACCGGCATGCGCAGGAAATCGAAGCCGGCGCTCTTCAGCGCCTTAAGGTCATCGTCGTTGAGGAATTTGCGCCATTCCGGATAGGGCAGGATTGCCCGCCGGTCGCCCCATTTGTCCTCGCCCGGCCAGGTCGTCCATTGGTCGAGATTGAGGCCGCGCTTCATCGAAAAGCTCGCCGCCTGGCCCGGTAGAGCCAGCGCGGCCAGCACAAGCAGCGCCGCTATCAAGGTCTTGATCATCGCCGTCAACAGTGCCATCGGGTTCATGCGCCAAGCTAATGCGTGTCGCCCAAAAGTGTGTAGCGGTTTTGGGACAACGACACGCACGGAAACAACTGCCTAAAGCGCGTCGCGCTTCAGGTGCCCGGTCAGGCCCGAAAAGGAAAGCGCAATGGACGATCATGGTGAATCGGCGACGCTCTGCGCCGGGCTTTCCGGCGCGCTGACGGAATTCGGCCACCGGCTGATGGCGCGGGTCTATTATGCCGACACCGATTTCTCCGGCGTCGTCTACCACGCACGCTATCTCGAATTCTTTGAGCGCGGCCGTTCCGACTATCTCAGGCTTGCCGGGGTCCATCACACCGAGCTTGCCGAGGGCAAGCATGGCGAAAAAATAATTTGGGTGGTGCGGCGCATGGAGATCGACTTCCGCGGCTCCGCCCGCATGGACGATGTCTTGACCATCGAGACGCGCACCGAGGACATTTCGGGCGCCCGCATCTTCATGGCGCAGCAGCTGAAGCGCGGCGGCGAGGTGCTGGTCGAGGCGCGGGTCGAGGCGGCGATCATCGGCGAGAACGGCCGGCCTAGGCGTTTTCCGAAGGAATGGATCGCTGCCTTCATGCCCAAGGCAAATCAGTAAGTTCAAAATCGGTAAGTTACTGACGCCGATGATCCGCCGACGATGCCGGGCGGCTCGCCCAAGGCGCGGCAATGCGCCGCGCTGTCCGTCCTAACCCATCCTTAACCATAACGGTTCATGAAGAGGGTGGTGAAGATTGGAGAATCCAGCGCCTTCCTTTCACCAAGATTTGCCCCGAAAACGCCGCCAACGGTGCATTTTGGGGTTATTCCGCAAGCTTTGCGCGAACGGACCACAAGGGATGCCCATGGGCCAGCTGCCAGCCGTGCTCGGAAAATCTTAAGGACGTAACCATGGAAAATATCGCACTCGCCGAACCGGGCGCGCATTTGTCGATTTGGGCGCTGTTCATACAGGCCGGCTGGGTGGTCAAGCTGGTCATGATCGGGCTGCTCTGCGCCTCGATCTGGACCTGGGCGATCATCGTCGACAAGCTCGTCGCCTATGGCCGCATGCGGCTCGCGCTCAATCGCTTCGAACAGGTGTTCTGGTCGGGGCAGTCGCTGGAAGAGCTCTACCGCACGCTCGCCGACCGCAAGACGTCAGGCATGAGCGCCATCTTCGTCGCCGCCATGCGCGAATGGAAAAAAAGCTTCGAGAAGGGCGCGAAATCGCCGCTTGGCCTGCAGACCCGCATCGACAAGGCGATGGACCTGGCGCTGACCCGCGAAATGGAAAAACTGGAAGGACGGCTTGGCTTTCTCGCCACCACCGGCTCGGCGGCGCCCTTCATCGGCCTGTTCGGCACCGTGATCGGCATCATGACCTCGTTCCAGGCGATCGCCGCATCCAAGAATACCAGCCTGTCGGTGGTCGCACCCGGCATTGCCGAGGCGCTGCTGGCTACGGCAATAGGCCTGCTCGCGGCTATCCCCGCCGTCATCGCCTACAACAAACTGTCGTCGGACGCGAGCAAGATCGCTGTGCGCATGGAAGGGTTCGCGGACGAGTTCTCCGCCATACTCTCGCGCCAAATCGATGAAAAAGTCGCGCAGAAGACCTGAGGAACAATCATGGGAATGTCTGTAGGCGCGGGTGGCGGAGGACGCGGTGGTCGTGGCCACAGGCGGCGCGGCCGCCATCACGCGATGATATCGGAGATCAACGTCACACCGATGGTCGACGTGATGCTGGTGCTGTTGATCATCTTCATGGTCGCGGCGCCACTGCTGACGGTCGGCGTTCCGGTCGACCTGCCGGAAACACAGGCCAAGGCGATTGCGGCCGACACGCAACCGATCGAGGTATCCATCAACTCCGCCGGCCAGATTTACATCCAGAAGACCGAGATCCCGATCGAGGAACTGGTGGCAAAGCTGCAGGCGATCTCGAAGACCGGCTATGACGAGCGCATCTTCTTTCGCGCCGACAAGGCAACCAATTATGGAGCGGCTCTGCAGGTCATGGCCCGTGTCCAAGCCGCTGGCTACAAGAATATGAGTCTCATCTCGCTGCAGGAACAGGACCAGTAGACAAGAACATGCGGACCGGCCTCACCACATCGGTGATCTTGCATGCGACGGCGATCGCCTTCGGGCTGTTCACGCTGTCGGCGCCGGCTGCACTTCCGTCGTCCGAAGTCGAGTCGGTCGCAGTCGAGATCGTGCCGATGGAAGCGATCGCGCAGATACAGAAAGGCGACAAGAAAGCTGCGGTGAGCGAAAAGCCTACTCCATTGCCGACCCAGCGTCCGGACATCGTGGCCGACGCGCAGACGGTCGGCGAGAACAGCGTCGATACCGACAAGCCGCCGACGCCGGAACCCAAGCCCCAGCCAGTCGATAAGGCGGAGGCGCCGCCGCCTGCGCCGACGCCGACCGAGAAGCCGAAGGCCGAGGACGTGCCGAAGCCGCAGGAAAAGCCGAAGCCGATTCCCGCAACGGAAGTGGCGCCGGTGCCGCAGCCGAAGGAAGAGGTCAAGCCCGAGCCGGTCAAGCAGGCGGAGCCAAAACCGACACCGGCCAAGGAACCGGCGCCGACGCCGCCGCAAGACAAGACCGCCGCCATCGACCCGCAGCATAAGGTCAAGCCGGACGCCGTCGCCGAGGCCATCGCCAAGGAGCCGCCAACCGAGACGACGCAGCTTCCGGACTCTGCGCCGGCCCCGCAGGCGCGGCCGAAGCCGCAGCCGGCTCAGGCCGAAAGCGCTAAGGCGCCCGAGCGCAAGGACGCCGACAAGCCGGTCAAGGAAGCTTCGTCCAAGCCGAAATCTGAAGACAAGCAGTTCAACGCCGACGAGATTTCGGCGCTGCTCGACAAGCGGAAGCCGTCCGGCGGCGGCGCCAAGCGCTCGACCCAGCAGGCATCGCTCGGTGGGGACAAGGATCAGGGCCAGAAGCTCTCGAGGTCGGAGCAGGGCGCGTTGGAGGCACAGCTCGGTGGTTGCTGGACCCTGCCGGTAGGGCTCGAGGGTTCCGAGAATTTCATCGTCGTAGTCCGGTTCAACCTGGACGCCTCCGGCAAGCTGGACGGACGGCCATCTGTCGAAAAGTCGAGCGGAAACCGCCCGTTCGACGAAAGTGCCGTGCGCGCGGTTCAGAAATGCGATGTGGCCGGCCTGCAGGTTCCCGCAGGCAAACAAGACATCTGGGCCGACGTCCGGGTCACGTTCGATCCGAGGGAGATGCTGGGCCTATAGGCCTGGCGCCCCGTAGAATATTAAAGAGAAGCGAGAAGACATGAAATCCATCCTCCAGCCGCTCCTGATGATCATAGCGATGGCGCTGGGCATGACTGCCGCCGCCACCTTGCCGGCGCGGGCGCTCGTTGAGCTCAACGTCAACAAAGGCAATGTAGAGCCGCTGCCGATCGCCATCACCGACTTTCAAGGTGGCGATGCGCTGGGTGCGGAGATTTCGGGCATCGTCAGCGCAGACCTGAAACGCTCCGGCCTGTTCGCGCCGATCGACAAGAGCGCCTTCATAGAAAAGATCTCCAATCCGGATGCCACGCCCCGTTTCGAGGACTGGAAAGTGATCAATGCCCAGGCGCTGGTCACCGGCAGCGTCAGCAAGGAGGCCGATGGCCGCGTCCGCGCCCAGTACAGGCTGTGGGATACGTTTGCCGGCCAGCAGATGTCCGGCGAGCAGTTCTTCGCCAACGACGCCAATACGAGGCGTGTCGCCCATATCATCGCCGACGCCATCTATGAGCGGCTGACCGGCGAGAAGGGCTATTTCGACACGCGCGTCGTCTTCATCGACGAATCGGGCGCAAAGAACGCGCGCAAGAAGCGCCTCGCCATCATGGACCAGGACGGCGCCAATATCCGCTACTTGTCGGATGGCAGGTCGATCGTGCTGACCCCGCGTTTCTCGCCAAACCGGCAGGAAATCACCTACATGTCCTATGAAAGCGGCCAGCCGAAGGTCTATCTGCTGCAGATCGAGACCGGGCAGCGCGAACTGGTCGGCGACTTTCCCGGCATGACCTTTGCGCCGCGCTTCTCGCCCGACGGCCAGAAGGTGATCATGAGCCTGCTGCGCGACGACGGCAATTCCAACATCTTCGCCATGGATTTGAGGAGCCGCTCGACGACAAGGCTCACCAATTCGACGGCCATCGACACGTCGCCATCCTATTCTCCGGATGGCAGCAAGGTGGTGTTCACCTCCGACCGCGGCGGCCGCGCGCAGATCTATGTGATGGGCGCCGACGGTTCGGGCCAGACCCGCATCTCCTTCGGCGATGGCGTCTATTCGACGCCGGTGTGGTCGCCGCGTGGCGATCTCATCGCCTTCACCAAGCAGACTGCCGGCGAGTTCCAGATCGGCGTCATGCGCGTCGACGGTTCGGGCGAGCGCATCCTCTCAACCGGCTTCCAGCAGGAGGGGCCGACCTGGGCGCCCAACGGCCGGGTGCTGATGTTCTTCCGCGATTCAGCCGGCGGGCCGAAACTCGTTTCGGTCGATCTCACCGGCCGCAACGAACAGTCGATCCCGACCGCGAATTTCGCATCGGACCCGGCCTGGTCGCCGCTGCTCGAGTGAGAGGAATTGGAGAAATGAAGAATTGAAGAGATGAAGAATTGAAGAGATGGAGAAAACGGGAAGCTATATTAAGCGAGCGAGGGATCTAGAGGTCTATAAGCGCGCTTATGCGGTTTCTCTGGACGTGCACGGAGCCACGCTTGCTTTCCCGAAAATGGAGCAGTACGCACTGGCCGATCAATTGCGTCGTTCCAGCAAGGGAATCTGCGCCAATTTGGCTGAGGGATTTGCCAAACAGACCCACTCCAAGCTCGAATTCGCACGTTTCATTTCGATGGCTATGGGGTCGTGCAGCGAAGTGGAGACGTGGATTTCGTACGCGTTCGACCTTGGATACATCACACAAGCGCTCCGCGACGAATGGCTGCAATCCTATGCTTACATCTATGGAATGCTGGTGAATCTGAGAGAGAAGCTAAAGTGACCTCTCTCTTCAGTTCCTCGATTCCTCAACTCTTCAATTCGCTCTTTCCACGGCTTGGTCGCGTTTTAGCCGCATTTCCGCCTAGGGTCCGCGCACATTGTTGCCCCTCTGGTGGCGTCTGGCAAAACGGCTGCGGACGGCAGCCGAAACCAAATTTTAACCGTGTTTCTTGAACGCCGGTTAACCCAAACGTGGTTACTGGACGATCAACGAAATCACTCGAATTGCGAAGGAGAGGCGGCATGGGCCGTATCGCAGCACTTACCAGAAACCCGGCGATGATCGCGCTGGTGGCGTTGCTCGCCATCGCCGGTTGCGCCTCGAAGAAGAACCTGAACAGCGCCGCCGATCTTGGTCTCAGTGGCGCCGGGGCGGCAACGCCCGGATCGGCCCAGGACTTCACCGTCAACATCGGCGACCGCATCTTCTTCGACACGGATTCGTCCTCGATCCGCGCCGACGCGCAGACGACGCTTTCGCGCCAGGCGCAGTGGCTGAACCAGTATAGGCAGTATGGCATCGTCATCGAAGGCCATGCCGACGAGCGCGGCACGCGCGAATACAATCTGGCGCTCGGCGCCCGCCGTGCCGCCGCCACCCGCGACTTCCTCGTCGCCAGGGGTGTCTCCGCCCAGCGCCTGAAGACCATTTCCTACGGCAAGGAGCGTCCGGTCGCGGTTTGCGACGACATCTCCTGCTGGTCGCAGAACCGCCGCGCCGTCACCACGATCAGCGGCGCCGGTTCTTGATCGGCAATTCCTGATCGGCAGAAATGCAACACATAGGTGCGAAAGGCGGCCGCGGCCGCCTTTTTCGTGTCCGACGCCCGGATATGGGACTTGAAACAAAATTTGGCCGAAGTCCTGCGTCCTGGTAAAAGCCGAGCGCCTGACGGTCCACTCCGATCGGAAGGCATGTAACAGGCAAACAATTTCACGGCGAGAGGCACATGCATTTCAGATCGGTCTTGAGCGGCACGCTCGCGCTGCTGCTCGTATCAAGCGTCGCTGCCCCGGCAAGCGGCAACGAGCAACACCCGCCGAAAGGCGGATTTTCCTTCAATTTGCCAACGATCAAGCTGCCCGGCATCTTCGGGGAGAGGAAGAAACAGGATCAGGTTCAATTCGCGCAGGATGGCACCGGCACTACCGCGCTGGAGGAACAACTCCGGCAAATGAACGGCAAGATTGAGGAGCTCAACTTCCAGGTGCTGCAGATGCAGGAGCAGATCCGCAAGCAGCAGGAAGACAACGAGTTTCGCTTCCAGCAGCTGGAAGGCGGTTCGCAAGGCGCGCAGCAACCAGCCGAGCAGAAAAAGTCGGACGCCACCACCAACCCCGACAGCAGCGTCGCCGAGGCTCCGGCGACGCACGCGCCGGCCGATGCACGCACACCGCCCGCCGACGGCCAGAGCGGTGAGGTCATCGTCGAATCGCCGACGGGTGAACCCGGCACGGTGATCCCGGGCACGCCGCCGAAGACGTTCGGCACCATCACCGTCGACAAGAATGGCAATGTGATCGACGCCGACGGCAACACGCAGGCAAATGCACCGGCGCAGAACACCGCCCCCGTACCCGGTGGCCAAGCCGACCAAGCCGCCGGCACGCAGTCCGGCAAGTCCGACGATACAGTGGTTGCGGCGCTGCCCGCCACCGACGACCCGGAGGAGCTTTACCGCAATTCCTATCAGTTCATCTTGTCGGGCGACTACAGCACTGCCGAACAGGGTTTTCGCGACCACATCGCCCGCTTCCCTAAGGACGCCAAGACGGCGGACGCGCATTACTGGCTGGGTGAGTCGCTGCTCGGCCAGCAGAAATACCGCGACGCGGCCGAGACTTTCCTCGCCGCCAGCAAGGACTATCCGAAGGCCAAGAAGGCTCCCGACATGCTGCTGAAGCTCGGTGTCTCGCTGGTCGGCTTGAACCAGCGCGACGTGGCCTGCGCCACTTTCGGCGAGATCGGCAAGCGCTATCCCAACGTTTCCGGCACGCTCAAGGAACGCGTCAAGCAGGAAAGGGCGCTCGCGGCGTGCTAGTTTTTTTCCTGCATGTCGTTGCCCCTGAACCGGGGCCACTTTTGGGCGACATGCATTGATGCTCGAAACCGAGCCTGACCTTTCGGTTTTTTCGCAGATCGATTTTACGAACGGCGCTGTTGCGGCCGTGTCCGGCGGCAGCGACTCGACCGCCCTTCTCCTTCTCCTCAAGGATCACCTCGACCGTACCGCGCCCGCAACGAAATTGCTGGCCGTGACGATCGATCACGGTTTGCGGCCGGGCTCGGCAGCGGAAGCGCAAGCCGTGGCCAGGCTTTGTGCCGAGCGCGGCATTGCCCACCGCACCCTGGTCTGGTCCGGGCGCAAGCCGTCGACCGGCCTGCCGGCTGCCGCGCGAGAGGCCCGCTACCGGCTGCTGGCCGAGGCAGCGCAGGCGGAAGGAATCGGCTTGATCCTGACCGGCCACACTGCCGACGACCAGGCCGAGACCGTGCTGATGCGGCGCGTGCGCGGCTATGGGGCACGCGAAGAGGGGCGAGGCCTTGCCGGCATGGCACCGGCCACTCTCTATGATTGGCGGATCTGGATCGCACGGCCGCTTCTCGGCACACGACGTGCGGCGCTGCGCGATGTTTTGCGGCGCGCAAATGTCGGCTGGGCCGAAGACCCGACCAATGAAGACGAGGCTTTCGAGCGGCCGCGTATCCGCGCAGCGCTTGCCGACAGCAATAATGCGCAGCGCGTGGAAGATGCGGTGGCGCTGGCCGCGCGGGCTGCGGTCGAGCGCGAACAGCTTGGCCATCGCGCCGCCGCGCTGATCCGTGGCTTTGCCAGCAGCCCCGCCGATGGCCTTATCCGTCTCGATCCGGGTTTTGCGACGGCCGGCGACGAACCGGCGGCCGTCTATGCGCTGCGCATCCTGCTGGCGACTGTCGGCGGCGCTGCCTTTCTGCCCGACAAGGCTCGCAGCGAGGCGCTGCTCGACCGGCTGAGGGCCGCGCCATTTTGCGCCACATTGTCGCGGACGGTGGTCGATGCACGGCGTGCCGGCATCTTCCTGCGTCGCGAAACCCGCAACCTGCCGCCTGCTGCTCCTGCCGTGGACAATGCCCTCTGGGACGGCCGCCGGAGGATCAAATTGGGCGACGAGTCAGGTGCATTATTGATCGCGCCGCTCGGCGCGGCTCGTGCCGCAAAACTGGCAACTGCCGAAGACGGCACGCCGCCAAGCCTTGTCCGCGCGGCTCTGGCGGCCGAGCCGGTGCTGTGGCGCGCAAGCGAATATCTTGGCGAGTGCCCTGGTCCGGCGCAGGACAGCCCGGTCTTGCCACGAACAGCGGTATGCCCGGTCGTCGCGCCCTTTGCCCGCTTCCTGCCGTCCTTCGACCTGGCGCCGGCCGGAACTGTCGCCGCGCTGATCGGCGCGCCGCTTCTTCCTGCCCCGCCTTTCAGCGGCCACACTGCCGGTTGATGATGGGCGAAAGCTTAACCGCGACATGCTGTTCTGCTTGGCAAGGGAAGGCGCCATCCCTATGTTAGACCCAAGTTTCCTCTCACGACGCGTGTCCGCCAGCGGACGCCAACGGGACAATTGATGAATCCGAATTATCGCAATCTCGCGCTCTGGGCGATCATAGCGGTCCTGCTCATCGCTCTCTTCAATCTGTTCCAGACGCCGCAGACGCGCGGAGCAGCGAGTGACGTCCCATATTCGCAGTTCCTGCAGGATGTCGCGGCCGGCCGGGTCAAGACGGTGACGATCGCGGGTGCCCGCATCTCGGGCACTTATACCGACACCTCTACCGGCTTCCAGACCTATTCGCCGGGTGATCCGTCGCTGGTTTCGAGACTCCAGGACAAGAACGTCACCATCAACGCGCGCCCCGAATCCGACGGTTCTAATTCGCTGTTCGGTTATCTCATCTCCTGGCTGCCGATGATCCTCATCCTTGGCGTCTGGATATTCTTCATGCGCCAGATGCAGTCCGGCTCCGGCCGCGCCATGGGTTTCGGCAAGTCGAAGGCCAAGCTTTTGACCGAAGCGCATGGCCGCGTCACCTTCCAGGACGTCGCCGGCGTCGACGAAGCCAAGCAAGATCTGGAAGAGATCGTCGAATTTTTGCGTGATCCGCAGAAGTTCCAGCGGCTTGGCGGCAAGATCCCGCGCGGTGTGCTGCTCGTCGGCCCTCCCGGAACCGGCAAGACGCTGCTTGCCCGTTCGGTCGCCGGTGAGGCCAACGTGCCGTTCTTCACCATTTCCGGCTCGGACTTTGTCGAGATGTTCGTCGGCGTTGGCGCCAGCCGCGTCCGCGACATGTTCGACCAGGCCAAGAAGAACGCGCCCTGCATCATCTTCATCGACGAAATCGACGCGGTCGGCCGCCATCGCGGCGCCGGCCTCGGCGGCGGCAACGACGAACGCGAGCAGACGCTGAACCAGTTGCTGGTCGAAATGGACGGCTTCGAATCCAACGAAAGCATCATCCTGATCGCCGCCACCAACCGGCCGGACGTGCTCGATCCGGCGCTGCTCAGGCCCGGCCGTTTCGACCGCCAGGTGGTGGTGCCGAATCCCGACATCGTCGGCCGCGAGAAGATACTGAAGGTGCATGTGCGCAACGTGCCGCTGGCGCCGAACGTCGACCTCAAGGTGATCGCACGCGGCACGCCGGGCTTTTCCGGCGCGGATCTGATGAACCTCGTCAATGAATCCGCCCTGATGGCGGCGCGGCGCAACAAGCGCCTTGTCACCATGGCCGAGTTCGAGGACGCCAAGGACAAGATCATGATGGGCGCCGAGCGCCGCTCGTCGGCCATGACCCAGGCCGAGAAGGAACTCACCGCCTATCACGAGGCCGGCCACGCCATCCTGGCGCTGAACGTGCCTTCGGCCGATCCGCTGCACAAGGCGACCATCATCCCGCGTGGCCGGGCGCTTGGCATGGTCATGCAGCTGCCGGAAGGCGACCGCTATTCGATGAGCTACAAATACATGATCTCGCGCCTCGCCATCATGATGGGTGGCCGCGTCGCCGAGGAGTTCAAGTTCGGCAAGGAGAACATCACCTCGGGTGCCTCCTCGGACATCGAGCAGGCAACCAAGCTGGCACGCGCCATGGTCACGCGCTGGGGCTTCTCCGACAAGCTCGGCCATGTCGCCTATGGCGATAACCAGGAAGAGGTCTTCCTCGGCCATTCGGTGGCGCGCACGCAGAACGTCTCGGAAGAGACGGCGCAGATCATCGACGCCGAAGTGCGCCGGCTGATCGACGAGGCCTATTCGACGGCGAAATCCGTCCTGACCAAGAAGAAGAAGGAATGGATCGCGCTGGCGCAGGGGCTTTTGGAATACGAGACGCTGTCCGGCGAGGAGATCAAGCAGTTGATCGCCGGCCACAAGCCCGCTCGCGATCTCGGCGACGACACGCCACCGAGCCGTGGCTCGGCCGTGCCGAAGTCCGGTAGCCGCCGCAAGAAGGGCCCGGAGCCCGAAGGCGGCATGGAGCCTCAGCCGTCAAGCTAGGGTCCGGCTCAGAAGATTGATTTCGAAAACGCCGCGGCCTGGACCGCGGCGTTTTCTGTTCAGGAGGTTGGAGAGGACTACCGGAGTTGTCCGCGACCGCGCACCCGCAGTTGGCGATTGGCGAAAGCCGGCATGGCGGCTAATCTCCCCCCTTGTGGGGGAGATGTCCGGCAGGACAGAGGGGGGCGCTGTCCCGCCGACCTGTCAACGTACCGCAGCCATGCCCACGCCAACTAATCCCAATCAGCGAGGCGAATAATGGGAAGGTTGGCGATCCTTCGCGCCCCCCTCTGCCCTGCCGGGCATCTCCCCCACGAGGGGGGAGATTGGCAGCGTCGTCGACAGCGCCTCGCTTGCAGCGCAGATACGGCATATCCTGGCCTTGCCCGCCACCGCCGGCAACAAAAAGGCCCGCGAAGCTTGCGGCTCGCGGGCCTTGCTATCTTCGAATGTTGATGCCGATCAGCTCTTCAGTGCGGCATTGCACAGGCTGTAGAAGCCGCCACCGGTCTGGATCCATTTGAGGCCGCCCAGCGTCCCGGCCCCCTTGTTGGCGTGGTACTGGTCGCGGCAGGTGTACATGCGGGCCTTGGCCGGAGTTTCGCTGCTATATTTGTCCGAGATCGCCTTCGGCAACGTCACTCTCTGGGGAGCGGTGACGGTCGGCTTTTTCGGCTGGCTGGTGAGGCTTGCCTGATCGGCTGCCGGCTTGGTGTCGTCGTCGAAAGCACTGGCACCGCACTGGCTCATGCGGAAGTCATTCCACTTCATGCCGTTCAGCGTGTTGCCGACCTTGGCCGCCCGATATTTCGCGCCGCACTCCGCCCTGCTGAGGCCGCTGCCTGCGTTGGCGGTTACCGCTGCCTTGGTCGTCGCTGCGGCGGCCGCATCGGGCGTTGCAGCGCTGGTGCTGTCCGCCTTGCCTGGCGTGGCGTCGGTTGCGGCGGCGACGGTGGCGCATTCTGCCTTGCGGAACTGGTTCCAGTTCTGCCCGCCAAGTGTTCCGGCGTCCTTTGCCGCGTTATACTTGGTGCTGCATTCAGCCATGGTCAGCGCATTGGCGGGCGCCGCCAGGAATAAAGTCACGACGGCAAGACCCGTCAAAGTGGCAAGTCGGTGGATGATCATGCGTCTTCTCCCTCAGGTGTTCACGTTATGTACCGCGCTAGCAATAGCACTCAACGACTGGTTGCGCCAGAGGCTAAATGGCGTGAAAGCCGTCGGAAAGTGCATTATTTTTTATGAGATCGTTGCTAGCTCCGGTTCGCCAGGAAATTTTCCCGGGCGCATTTGCACGGAAAACTTGTGTAGAGCGGACCACAGTCAGGAACTGCCGCACATGACGGGTCGATCGGGTCGGCCGGTGCGGCGGACCTGAATGCCCGGTCCAGAGCAACACGACGTGTGGGTTCCGAATTCAATGCCTACTGATTGGCACATGAAGAATCCGGATGCGGTCTGAAGTTTCCTGAACGCTGCTGCCCGCAACCAGAACAGGAAACTCAACAATTAGCGTGACACAAAACACACAAACCAACAATTTTCTAAGGATTGGCGACATATAATCGTGCATTGTGATGATAGGGCCCGGGCCAATTTGTGGCATGACGTGCCGGAAAAGAACCATCGGGAAGCTGGCTAGCATGGCAGGAAGTTATTTCGGTACGGACGGCATTCGCGGGCGCGCCAACAGGTTTCCAATGACGGCGGAGGTCGCCATGAGGGTCGGCATGGCCGCCGGCCTTTCGTTCCAGCGCGGCAACCATCGCCACCGCGTCGTGCTCGGCAAGGACACCAGACTTTCCGGCTACATGATCGAGAATGCGATGGTGTCGGGCCTGTGCGCCGCCGGCATGGACGTGTTCCTGCTCGGCCCGATTCCGACCCCCGCGGTCGCCATGCTGGTGCGCTCGTTGCGCGCGGACATCGGCGTGATGATCTCGGCCTCGCACAATCCCTACTACGACAATGGCATCAAGCTGTTCGGCCCAGATGGCTACAAGCTCTCCGACGAGATCGAGGAGCGCATCGAGGGGATGCTCGACAAGGATATCGACCTGGCGCTCGCCGATTCGGACGGGCTCGGCCGGGCCAAGCGCGTCGACGGCGTCCATGACCGCTACATCGAATTCGCCAAGCGCACGCTGCCACGGTCGATGTCACTGTCGGGCCTCCGCATCGTCGTCGATTGCGCCAATGGCGCTGCCTACAAGGTGGCGCCCGAGGCGCTGTGGGAACTCGGCGCCGAGGTCGTCGCCATCAATGTCGAGCCCAACGGCTTCAACATCAACAAGGAATGCGGCTCGACCCATCCGGCCGGCCTGCAGAAGAAGGTGCACGAAGTGCGCGCCGATATCGGCATCGCGCTCGACGGCGATGCCGACCGCGTCGTCATCGTCGACGAGAACGGCGCGATCGTCGATGGCGACCAGATCATGGCGCTGATCGCCGAGTCCTGGCATCAGAGCGGACGGCTGGCCGGCGGCGGCGTCGTCTCGACGGTGATGTCCAATCTCGGCCTCGAACGCTTCCTCGGCGACATGAACCTGCAGTTGCACCGCACCAAGGTCGGCGACCGCTATGTCGTCGAGCACATGCGTGCGCACGGCCTGAATGTCGGCGGCGAACAGTCGGGCCACATCGTGCTGTCCGATTTTTCCACGACCGGCGACGGCCTCGTCTCGGCGCTCCAGGTGCTGGCCTGCATCAAGCGGCAGAACCGGCCGGTCAGCGAACTGTCGAAGAAGTTTGCGCCGGTGCCGCAGCTGCTGAAGAACGTCCATATTTCCGGCGGCAAGCCGCTCGAGGAAGCCCCGGTCAAGGCGGCGATCGAAGATGCACGCCACCGGCTGGGCAAGGCCGGGCGCCTGGTCATCCGGCCATCCGGCACGGAACCACTTATTCGCGTCATGGCGGAAGGCGATGACCAGCAATTGGTCGAGGCCGTCGTCAACGACATTGTCGGGGTCATTTCGGAAACGCGCAGCGCCGCCTGATCCTGCAGCTTTGCCAGTTCGAAAGCCCGCCTCCCGGCGGGCTTTTTTATTGGGTTGCATTCCAATTAATCCAGGGAAATGACGCGAAATCCTGAAAGATCTAGAGATTCATGGTTAAGCGATAGGGTTAAACGCCTTTTAACTTTTCCAATTCATTATCCACGACTGAAGCCAATCAGATTCGGACGCGTTCGCTGTGCCGAGGGTTCTCAGGGGTGACAAGCATGTTGAATACAGCAAGAACGGCCCTCTTTGCGGCGCTGCTCGCGGGCGTGGCCGGACCAGTGTTCGCCGCCGACTTCGTCGAGCCGCCCGTGGTCGAGCCGGCCCCGCCGCTGCCGGTCTACGAGCAGCCGGTCGAATATGGCGGCTGGTACATTCGCGGCGATATCGACTATCACTGGTCGGAGTTTCGCGGCGGCGACTACATCACCTACGGGCCGGATCCAGGCACCGGCCGCTTTGACAGCGGCGAGCTGGACGGTGCCTTCTCGGCCGGTGCCGGCGTCGGTTACCAGATCAACCAGTATTTCCGCACCGACCTGACCGCGGACTGGATGAGCAAATCCGAATTCCGCGGCTCGACCACCGGCATCTGCCTCGATGGAGATCCCTGTACTTCGACCGACACCTCGTCCTATACCGCGCTGCTGCTGCTCGCCAACGCCTATGTCGATATCGGCACCTGGCACGGCATCACGCCCTATGTCGGCGCCGGCATCGGCGGCGCCTGGGTCAAGTGGGATAAGCTTCACAACACCATTGAAGACGGCGAATTCTCCCACAATGGCGGCAAGGGTTGGCGTTTTGCCTATGCCGCCATGGCGGGCGCATCCTACTGCTTGACCGATCGGGTCAAGCTCGATGTCGGCTACCGCTTCAGCCATATCGAAGGCGGTAAGATGTTCGACTTCGACAGCGATGTCGGTCCTGGCCATGACAAAGGCATCAATGTGCACGAAGCGCGCGGCGGCCTGCGCTACCAGTTCGGCAACTCGGACTGCGCCCAGCCGGTGCCGATCGCCTACGAACCCGAACCGGTCTACACCAAGTAATCACTTCGAGAGCAGGTTTGCGGACCGCCCGGCAAAAGCCGGGCGGTTCCCGTTTGTGTCGGCAAAGCGCATCAAAATCAATTCGCTAACGCTCTGTTATCCTTAACCGCCACTTAACCACTATGGTTAACAATGCCTCCTGAAACGGCGCTCGCGATCGCGAATGGCGCCAACTTCGGGAGCCGGCTATCATGACAGTCAAATCGCACATAGCGCTGGCGCTTGCAGCAATCGCCCTGACGCCACTGTCGCAGGCACTTGGTGCCGACTACGATCCGCCGATCTATGTCGACCAGGCGCCGGACTATGTGCCGGTCGAAGTCGGTTCGGGATGGTATCTGCGCGGCGATGTCGCCTATTTGCCGGAAAAGAGCTTCGAAGATGAGGATTTCGCCTTCACACCGGCGAGCTTCAGCGACAATGAGGATCCGATCTTTGCCAGCATCGGCTTCGGCTACCATTTCAACGACTATCTGCGTGCCGATCTCAATTTCGGCTATCTGCCCGGCAATAAGATCGGCGTCGGCTATGATGACGGAACGACCGTGGCATCAGCGTCCCTGAAGAACTACGCCTTCTCGGGCATGCTCAACGGCTATGTCGATCTTGGCACCTATGTCGGGATCACGCCCTATCTCGGCGCGGGTATCGGTGTCGTCCAGAGCAACCGCAAGCTTTCAGCGAGCTATTTCACCGACAACAATGACCCTACCGACGATTTCGTTCTGCAGGACGACAAGACCCAGTATTCCTTCGCTTACACGCTGAATGCAGGCCTTGCCTATCAAGTGTCCAAGAATTTTTCCGTAGATCTGGGCTATCAGTATTTTTCCGCGCCCGACGCCGAATATGCGACTGCCGAGAGCCTGACTTCCTATCCGATCGACAAAGGGATCAGCAATCATCAAGTCAAGCTCGGGTTGCGTTACGACCTCTGGTAGGAGCTGCGCACGCGACAATCTTGACGGCGGATCTTCGGGGCCGCCGTTCGTGTTTCGAGGCCATGACATTCTCATCACAGGTGATCAGTGTCCTGCCAGCGACAAAAACTTTCCCCTTGACGCCGGAAGCCTGAACGCATATCGCCGTCCGTGGGCCACCCCTCCCCAACGAGGGGCCACTATCTGGAAGGATAGACCACGATGACGACGCATACGAAGCCCGGACTGCGTCCGGCAAATCCCAATTTTTCCTCAGGTCCCTGTGCAAAGCGTCCCGGCTGGTCGGTCGAGGCGCTGACCAATGCCGCGCTCGGACGCTCGCACCGCGCCAAGATCGGCAAGACCAAGCTCGAACAGGCGATCGAACTGACGCGAGAGGTCCTCCAGATTCCCGCAGATTATCGCATCGGCATCGTGCCGGCGTCGGACACCGGCGCGGTCGAGATGGCGCTGTGGTCGCTGCTCGGCGAACGCGGCGTCGACATGGTCGCCTGGGAGAGTTTCGGTTCCGGCTGGGTCACCGATGTGGTCAAGCAGCTGAAGCTCGCCGACGTGCGCAGGATCGAAGCCGGTTACGGCGCGCTGCCGGATCTGGCAAAAATCGACTTCAACCGCGATGTCGTCTTCACCTGGAACGGCACGACATCAGGCGTGCGTGTGCCGAACGGCGATTTCATCCCGGCCGGACGCAAGGGCCTGACCATCTGCGATGCGACCTCGGCGGCCTTTGCGCAAAAGCTCGATTTCCAGAAGCTCGATGTCGTCACCTTCTCCTGGCAGAAGGTGCTCGGCGGCGAAGGGGCGCACGGCGTGCTGATCCTCAGCCCGCGCGCCGTCGAGCGGCTGGAAAGCTACAAGCCGGCTTGGCCGCTGCCGAAAATCTTCCGCCTCACCTCGGGCGGCAAGCTCATCGAAGGCATCTTCAAGGGCGAGACCATCAACACGCCGTCGATGCTGTGCGTCGAGGATTATCTCGACGCACTGCGTTGGGCGAAGTCGATCGGCGGCCTCGATGCGCTGATCGCCCGCGCCGACGCCAATGCCGCCGTTCTCGACGGCTTCGTCGGCAGATCCGCATGGCTCGGCCATCTGGCCACCGACCCGGCGACGCGGTCGAACACGTCCGTCTGTCTTTCCTTCACCGACCCGGATATCGCGGCACTCGACGCCTACGGACAGGCGGCCTTCGCCAAGGCAATTGTCTCGGATCTCGACAAGGAAGGCGTCGCCTACGACATCGGCGCCTATCGCGACGCGCCGCCCGGCCTGCGCATCTGGTGTGGGGCGACGGTCGAGACTTCCGATCTCGAAGCGCTGCTGCCGTGGCTCGACTGGGCCTTTGCCGCACAAAAGGCGTCGCTCAAGGCGGCCGCCTGACCCCTCCCCCTTGAGGGGAGGGTGGCCCGAAGGGCCGGTGGGGTTGCCTCCACCACTCAACGGTCCGCCATCCAGAAAGAAAAGATTTCGGCGGCGTCCGGCCGCAACGACCCCACCCGGCGCTCGCGCCGACCCTCCCCTCAAAGGGGGAGGGCGCCAATCGCAAAGGACCAAGCCAATGCCCCGCGTTCTCGTCTCAGACAAACTCTCCACCACTGCCGTGCAGATCTTTAGGGATCGCGGCATCGACGTCGACTACCTGCCCGACCTCGGCAAGGACAAGGAAAAGCTGCTCGAAGTGATCGGCCAGTATGACGGCCTCGCCATCCGTTCGGCGACGAAAGTCACAGAGAAGCTGATCAACGCCGCCACCAAATTGAAGGTGGTCGGCCGCGCCGGCATCGGCGTCGACAATGTCGACATCCCGGCGGCGAGCCGCAAGGGCATCATCGTGATGAACACGCCCTTCGGCAATTCGATCACCACCGCCGAGCATGCCGTCGCCATGATCTTCGCGCTGGCCCGCCAGATACCGGAAGCCAATGCCTCGACCCATGCCGGCAAGTGGGAAAAGAACCGCTTCATGGGCATCGAGATCACCAGCAAGACGCTGGGCATCATCGGCTGCGGCAACATCGGCTCGATCGTGGCCACGCGCGGCGTCGGCCTGAAGATGCATGTCATCGCCTTCGACCCTTTCCTGTCGGACAGCCGTGCCGAGGAACTCGGCGTCGAGAAGGTCGAACTCGACGAGCTGTTCGCCCGCGCCGATTTCATCACCCTGCACACGCCACTGACCGACAAGACGCGCAACATCATCGACGCTGCGGCGATCGCCAAAATGAAGACCGGCGTGCGCATCATCAACTGCGCTCGTGGCGGGCTGATCGTCGAGGCCGACCTGATCGCGGCGCTGAAAAGCGGCAAGGTGGCAGGTGCCGGGATCGACGTGTTCGAGGTCGAACCGGCGGAGCAGAGCGAACTGTTCGGCATGGAGAATGTGGTGGCGACGCCGCACCTCGGTGCGTCGACGATGGAGGCGCAGGAGAATGTCGCCCTGCACGTCGCCGAGCAGATGGCCGACTATCTGATCAAGGGCGCCGTTTCCAACGCCATCAACATGCCGTCGATCACCGCCGAGGAGGCGCCGCGCCTAAAACCTTTCGTCAAGCTGGCCGAAGTGCTCGGCGCCTTTGTCGGCCAGGTCACAGAGGACCCGATCAAGGAGGTCGAGATTCTTTTCGACGGCTCGACCGCGACGATGAACACGCGCGCGCTGATCAGCGCCACCCTTGCCGGGCTGATCCGGCCGCAGGTCTCCGACGTCAACATGGTCTCGGCGCCGATCATGGTTAAGGAGCGTGGCATCATCGTCGCCGAGGTCAAGCGTGACAAATCCGGCGTGTTCGACGGTTACATCAAGCTCACGGTCAAGACCGAGCACAGGACGCGCTCGATCGCCGGCACCTGCTTCTCGGACGGCAAGCCGCGCTTCATCCAAATCAAAGGCATCAACCTAGACGCCGAGGTCGGTCAGCACATGCTTTACACGACAAATGCCGATGCGCCCGGCATCATCGGTCTGCTCGGCACGGTCTGCGGCGAGAACGGCGTCAACATCGCCAATTTCCAGCTCGGCCGCAACCGGCCTGGCGGCGATGCCATCGCGCTGCTCTATCTCGATGCTCCGTTTCCGGAAAACGTGCTGGAACAGGTGCGGGCGCACAAGTCGATCGATTCCGCCAAGCGGCTGCATTTCGATGTGGGCGGCGCCTAAAACATGCCCGCGCGCGCCCCGCGTGCTCTACAAGCACACGGGGCGTTTCGACAATAATGGCTGCGACGGGCTCTGGATTGCACCATTCTGATCCGATTCCGAACATTTGCCGGCTAAATCGCCAGCTTCCTTCCGCTGTATTCGGCGAGGCTGATGCCGCCGAGCACCAGCACGAGGGCCAGACCCTGATAGAGCTGGAATGTCTCACCGACGATCAGCACCGACAGCAGCGTACCGAAGATCGGCACCAGGTTGATGAACAGGCCGGCCCGGTTTGCGCCGATCAGTTCGTTGCCCCTGATATAGAAGATCTGCGAGACGACTGAGGCGCCGATCGCGGTGTAGAACGCTATCGCCCAGCCGCGCGCATCGGGGACGATGACCTTGCCGGCGGCCACTTCCCACAGGAAGAAAGGCAGCGAGGTGACAAGTGCGGCAATCGACAGCGCCAGCATCAGGCTTTGCCAGCGTATGGCCGGCTTCAACCGCAGCCCGACCGAGTAGAAACTGTAGCAAAGCACCGCGATCAGCATAATGGCGTCGCCGAAGTTGAGATCCAGCTTGAGAAGCTGGCGCAGATCGCCATGGCTGGCGGTCAGGGCGACACCGATGATCGTCAGCACGACGCCGGCGATCTGCACCCGGTTCACACGCAGGCGAAACAACACGAAATTGGCGAGGATGATCACGATCGGGATCGCAGCCTGCTCGATCGAGACGTTGATCGCCGTCGTGTAGTTGAGCGCCGTGTAGAAGATCGCGTTGAAGAAGGTGAAGCCGCAAGCGCCGAGCCCGCCAAGCGGCAACCAATGCTGGCGCACCACCGGCCAATCCTCGCGCAGCGTTCGCCAGCCGATCGGCAGCATGATCAGAACGGCCAGAACCCAGCGCAGGAAGACCAGCGTCATCGGCGAAATGTGGTCGACCGCCAGCTTGCCGGCCACGGAGTTGCCGCCCCACAGCAAGCTGGTGAACAGCAAGAACAGATAGGCGGTTCGATGCATCGCGAAATTCCAGCCGGGGGAGGGGCAGGCGGAGGGTCTTTGCCGACCTAAAGCGCGTCGCGTCTGAACGGAGCATATGCGACGCGCTTTAGGTTCTTGTTTTTATGCAGGTCGTTATCCCAAAACCGCTGCGCACTTTTGCGCGACATGCATTATTGTGGTGGTTCGCCCAAGTAAATGATGTCAAAGGCGAAAATTGTTGTGCCTGAGGGCGCTTTCGGCGGTAAAGAATGGTCGCGCTCGCCGGGTCTTGACGTTATAGAGCGACGTGCGTCCACTTGGACGGAAAAAGTACGCGTCTCAAGGCTTGAATGTCGGCATCGTGCTTTCCGAAATCGATTCCGATTTTCGGGCCTATGCGATAGAAGCCTGTCGTTTCGAACCATTTCAAGCCGCTCCGAGCGGCGCCTCAAGGGAAAAGAAACATGGCCAACGTGGTGGTCGTCGGCTCGCAATGGGGCGACGAGGGCAAAGGCAAGATCGTTGACTGGCTGTCGGAACGCGCCGACGTCGTCGTGCGCTTCCAGGGCGGCCACAATGCCGGCCATACGCTGGTCGTCGACGGCAAGGTATACAAGCTGTCGCTGCTTCCGTCCGGCGTGGTGCGACAAGGCAAGCTGTCCATCATCGGCAATGGCGTCGTCTTCGACCCGCACGCCTTCGTCGCGGAAGTGACGAAATTGAAGGCGCAAGGCGTCGAGGTGACGCCGGAGCGCCTGAAAATAGCCGAAAACACCGCGCTTATCCTGTCCTTGCACCGGGAGCTGGACGGATTCCGCGAAGACGCCGCCTCCAATTCCGGAACGAAGATCGGCACGACCCGTCGCGGCATTGGCCCCGCGTATGAGGATAAGGTGGGCCGGCGCGCGATCAGGGTGATGGACTTGGCGGATTTGGAAACGCTGCCCTTGAAGGTCGACAGGCTGCTGACGCATCACAATGCGCTGCGCCGTGGGCTCGGCCACGCCGAGGTCACGCATGACGCCATCATGAGTGAGCTGATTTCGGTCGCCGACGAGATCCTGCCCTATATGGACCGTGTCTGGAAGATCCTCGACGACAAGCGCCGCGCCGGCGAACGCATCCTGTTCGAGGGCGCGCAAGGCACGCTGCTCGACATCGACCACGGCACTTATCCGTTCGTCACCTCGTCCAACACGGTCGCCGGTCAAGCGGCCGCCGGATCCGGTGTCGGCCCGGGTGCCATCGGTTATGTGCTCGGCATCACCAAGGCCTATACGACGCGTGTCGGCGAAGGTCCGTTCCCGACCGAACAGAAGAACGAGATCGGCGAGTTCCTGGGCACGCGCGGCCACGAGTTCGGCGTCGTCACCGGCCGCAAGCGCCGCTGCGGCTGGTTCGATGCCGTGCTGGTCCGCCAGGCCGTCGCCGTCAACGGCATCAAGGGCATCGCCCTGACCAAGCTCGATGTGCTCGACGGGCTGGACGAGATCAAGGTCTGTACCGGCTACCGCCTCGATGGCGAGGCGATCGATTATCTGCCGGCCAGCCAAGGTGCGCAGGCGCGCGTCGAACCGGTCTACGAGACGCTGGAGGGCTGGAAAGGCACCACCGCCGGTGCCAGAAGCTGGAACGATCTGCCGGCACAGGCAGTCAAATATGTCCGTCACATCGAGGAGCTGATCGGCGCGCCGGTCGCACTCCTCTCCACCAGCCCTGAACGGGACGACACAATACTTGTGACCGATCCGTTTCAAGACTAGATTCTCAGCCGTTCCGGGCATCGCGGCCGATTTGTGGGGCCGGCCCAGAAACGAAATGCAGGTCGACTGAAGCATGGCAGATTTTGTTGGTGCTCTGAAAAAGACGCTCAATGGTCTCGGCGAGCCATCGCCGGAGGTACGCGCGAGGGTCTATGACAAGGCCCGTTCGACGATCGCGGACAAGCTGGCCAAGATCACACCGCCGCTGGCGCCTTCGGTCGTTGCCCAGCATAAGCGCACCCTGGAAGACGCCATCGCCAGCGTCGAGCGGGATTATACCAGGAGTGTGCCGGCGTCCGATCCGCTGTCGGAGCTGGAAGACATCTTCTCCTCCATCGACCGCAACAAGAACCAACCCAGCCATGTTCGGCAGCCGGCAAAGACCGAGCCGGCATGGCAGCCGGCAGAGAATGAGCCGGCATGGCAGCCGGTAAAGACTGAGCCGGCATGGCAGCCGGCGCCTGTCGCCAAAGCCGCGCCGAATTGGCAAAAACCGCCATCCGTTGCTTCTCCTCCAGAGCACACCGATGCGGTGCCTTCGGACGCGGGTCTTCCAGCGGAGGACGAGAAGAGCGATACCTTTAGAGACGATGTCTTTCCCAACGACGAAGAGCCGGCGCCGGACACCTTTCAGCGTCTGCGTCCTGCCGAGCGTAGGCGCAGCTATGGCGGGCTGATCGCCGCTGTCGTCGCTTTGCTCGTCGTCGCCGGCGGCGGCTATGGCATCTGGCTGAACAAGGACGCGTTCAGCAATATGCTAGGTCTCAACAGCACGACGGTCGCAACCATAGAGCCGCTAGTGAAGCCGACCCCGGCCGAGCCGGCTACCGATGCCGCGGCAAGGCCTCCGGCAGCTGCGGCTCCAACGGATGCCGAGGGCACAAAGTTCACCCAGCGGCTGACGCCCGAGGGCGGTGAGGTCGATCCCGGCCCCGCTCCAGGACAAAGCGGTATCGGAGAGGGCGAATCCGTCGCAGCACTGACCACGCCGCCGCCGGCTGCACCTGCGCCTGCAGCGCCGGCCGGCGATACGCCAGCCACGACTGCGCCCGCCACGCCGGGTGCTGCCCCCGCAACGCCGCCTGCCGATGGCGCCACGCCGGCGCCGGCGGCGCCGACCGATAGCGCAGCCGCCCCGGCAGCGCCGGCCCCCGGTGCTGCGCCGGCCGCGCCGACAGCCGCGCCTGCGGAAACCGCGCTGGCGGTCGGCCAAAAGGCGATCTTCTACGAGGAGCGCACCAGCACCGCCCAAGGCTCGGCCGAGCCCGGCAGCATCGTCTGGTCGCTGGTACAGGAATCGCCCGGCGGCAATCTGCCGCCCGAGCCGGCAATCCGCGCCGAGGCGAGCATTCCGGGTAAGGACGTGCAGTTGCGCATGACCATCCGCCGCAACACCGACCAAACGCTGCCGGCCAGCCACATCATCGAGATGATTTTCCTGACGCCCGATGGTTTCGACGGCGGCGGCGTCGACAATATCCTGCGCGTCGCCATGAAGGGCTCTGAACAGGATGCCGGCAGCCCGCTGATCGGCATCCCGGCAAAAATCGCGGACGGCTTCTTCCTGGTCGCTCTCAACGATACCAAGGCGGACGAAGACGCCAATCTGACCCTGCTCCGGGGCCAGAACTGGATCGACGTGCCGGTGGTCTACAAGACCGGGCGGCGGGCGCTGCTCACCATGGAAAAGGGCATTCCCGGCGAGAAGGTGTTCGACGAAGCGCTGAAGGCCTGGCAAACAAAGACGGCGGGCTGAGGCCGGCTAACCAGCCTCAACGTTCCCTTGGCTCAGAAGCCCTGGAACAGCATGTCGAGTGCGGCCACGATGTCGTCGTGTCGGCTGGAAAGATTTCCTTCGGCGGCACGCAATTCAGAAGCCATCAAGGCTGACATGAATTGAGTGACCATGACATGGTCACTGCCGTTGATCGTGAAGGTGGGGTTTAGCCGGCGCCCCGGCACCGGGGCCATGTTGGGCGGCATCAACGGGATGACAATCCTTGTGTTTAGACCTTCAAGAAGATCAGCCTGAACGTCGAGCAGATAGCCGTCGCCTTCAGCTCTCCGGTAGAAATCGTAACGCGCCATCAAAACGGCCGGTACTTGGCCAGTGGCAGTCCGTTGCGCCTGACATAGTCGTTAGAGCTCTCGATCGCCTCCCTGTTTTCCTCCTGCCACCGGCGCGTTTTTTCGGCTGAAATCGCCTTGGCGATACCCTCCTCGGCGGCGCGAGATATATTAATACCGAGCGCCTTGGCGTCCTCGATCAATCTGGAGTCGATCGAGGTATTGACCGATTTTCGTTGGGCTTTTGGAGTCGATTGAAGCATGGAGCAGCTCCCATTCATGCGCATAAGATAGGCGCACGAAAGCACGCATGCAATGCCTACCCCTCCATCTCCTCGCGCAACATTTCAAGTTCCAGCCATTCCTCCTCGAGCGCTGCCAGCGTGGCGCGCTCCTTGTCGAGGGCGGCGATGGTCTTCTGGAACGAGGCCGGATCGCGCTCGTAATAGGCCGGGTCGGCGATGTTGTCCTCCAGCCGTGATATCGAGGCGGTCACCGCCTCGATCTTCTTCGGCAGCGATTCCAGCGCGAATTTTTGCTTGAACGACAGTTTTTTTGCCGAGCCCTTCGGCGCAGCTGCTTCGCTCCTGCCTACCGCCACCACTTCGCTGGTCTCGGCCTTTGGCCGTGCCTTGCGGTCGTCCAGCTTGGTGCCGCCGCGCTGCGCCAGCATGTCGGAATAGCCGCCGGCATATTCGATCCAGCGGCCACCGCCGTCCGGCGCGACCAGGCTGGTCAAGGTGCGGTCGAGGAAATCGCGGTCGTGGCTGACGAGGATCACCGTACCGGCAAAACCGGCGACCAGTTCCTGCAGCAATTCCAGCGTCTCCATGTCGAGGTCGTTGGTCGGCTCATCGAGCACCAGCAGGTTCGCCGGCCGCGCCAGCACGCGGGCGAGCAGCAGCCGCGCCCGCTCGCCGCCCGAAAGCTCGCGCACCGGCGTGCGCGCCTGTTCCGGTTTGAACAGGAAATCCTTCATGTAGGAGACGACGTGGCGCTGCTCGCCATTGATGACGAGGTTCTCGCCGCGCCCGTCGGTAAGGTATTGCGCCAGTGTCTCTTGCGGATCGACCGCCTCGCGTTTCTGGTCGAGCGTGGCGATCTCCAGATTGGTGCCGAGCCGCACCGTGCCTGAGTCCGGCTTCAATTCGCCGGTCAGCATCTTCAGCAGTGTCGTCTTGCCGGCACCGTTCGGGCCGACCAGGCCGACGCGGTCGCCGCGCTGGATGCGGGTCGAGAAGCCCTTGACCACAGTAAGGTCGCCAAAGCTCTTCTCGATGGTCTTGGCCTCGATCACCAGCTTGCCGGATTCGGCGGCGTCGCTGGCCACCATGGTCGCCGCACCCTCGGCGCCGCGATGGCCACGAAAGCGCTGGCGCATGGTCTGCAGTTCGCCGAGCCGGCGCATGTTGCGCTTGCGCCTTGCAGTCACGCCATAGCGCAGCCAGTGCTCCTCGCGCACGATCTGGCGGCCAAGCTTGTGCTGCTCGCGCTCTTCTTCTTCCAGAACGGTGTCGCGCCATTCCTCGAAATGGCCAAAGCCCTTGTCCAGCCTGCGGGTCTGGCCGCGATCGAGCCAGACGGTGGCGCGCGACACGCGCTCGAGGAAGCGGCGGTCGTGCGAGATGACGATCAGCGCCGAAGAGGTGCGGGCAAGCTCCTCCTCCAGCCATTCGATGACCGACAGGTCGAGATGGTTGGTCGGCTCATCGAGGAGGAGAATGTCGGGCTCCGGCGCCATGACGCGGGCAAGGGCGGCACGGCGCGCCTCGCCGCCGGAGAGATCGCTCGGCCGCTCGTCGCCGGACAGGCCGAGATGCTCCATCAGATAGGTGGCGCGGTAGGGATCGTCGGCGGGTCCGAGCCCCGCCTCGACATAGGCGCGGACGCTGGCGAAACCATCCAAGTCGGGCATTTGCGGCAGGTAGCGCACTGTCGCCGAGGGCTGGCGGAACACCTCGCCGTCCTGCGGCTCTATCAATCCCGCAGCGATCTTGAGCAACGTCGACTTGCCCGAGCCGTTGCGGCCGACCAAAGCGATCTTGTCGCCCGCCGACGCCGTCAGTTCCGCCCCGTCGAGCAGCGGCGTGCCACCGAAGGTCAGTTTTATGCCGTCGAGATTGAGAAGTGGCGGCGCCATGTCAGCTTCCAGGTAAGGGGAATGGGTGGGCGAGCAACAGCGCGCGGCCACTGCTCAGCGCGATTTCCAGCCGGCCCTTGACCTCGTTGGAAATGGTCAGCGACGAACCGAACGCCATCTCGATATGGTTCAGCGGCCATTTGGCGCCGGTCACGGTCAGGCCGGTAAGGTCGGAAAAGCCGAGAATCGAAAACAGCGTGCCATCGGCGTAGTCGAAGCCGGCCTTTCCGCGAAGCAAGGGGGTGCCTTCCTGTGCGCCGCTGGTCAAAAGCACCTCCGTCCCTGCCTCGGCCAGTCGGACACTGAGCGCCAGGTGCAGGAAGGCGTGGTCGGTGCGCTTGCCGCCGAACGCGCCGGCGAGCACGAGACTGGTCGCGCCGCGTTCGAGCGCGGCGGCGATAGCCAGTTCGCCGTCGGTCTTGTCCTTTTCTGCCGGAAACACCTGGCGGGCCACGGCGGCCAGCTCGTCCGGCAAGTCCGCCGGCACCGAATCGAAGTCGCCGACCCAGAGTTCCGGCGTCAGGTTCAGCGTCCGGGCATGGCTCATGCCGGCGTCGGCGGCGATGACACGGGAGCCTTCGACCTGACGGTCGAGCAGCGGCGTGCGGATTAGATCGCCGGCAAGCAGGATGGTGAATTTGCTCATATGCGTGGCCCTTACCAGCCCTGCTTGCGAAACGGAAGGCCGCGTTCCAGATGCCCGGCAAACTTCCGCTTGCGCCGCAACTAGGCCGGGCCTATGTGTCGAAACGCTCTAACGGGGTGCTGGACGCGATCTTCGCGAACCAGCTGAGAGGCGACCATGCCAACCCGCTGAACCTGATCCGGTTTGTACCGGCGGAGGGATTAGACGTTTCGGACAGCCCGACGCCTCAATTCCTTTCAACGCGAACGAAGGAGGCGCCGATGCGTACGTTTTTATACACTCTAGTTTCGGCAGTGCTGCTTGCGGCGACCGTTCCCGCCGGCATCGGGCCGGCATCCGCGCAGGAAAAACTCACCGTCTATACCTATGAGAGCTTCACCGCCGACTGGGGTCCAGGCCGCGCGGTGAAGAAGGCCTTCGAGGCCGAATGCGGCTGTACTCTCGAATTCGTCGCGGTCGCCGACGGCGTCGCCCTGCTCAACCGCGTCAAGCTGGAAGGGGCCGCGACCAAGGCCGACATCGTGCTCGGCCTCGACACCAACCTGACTGCGGAAGCCAAGGCCACCGGCCTGTTTTCGCCGCATGGTGCCGTCATCGACGTCAATGTGCCGGGCGGCTGGAGCGACGATATTTTCGTGCCGTTCGACTATGGCTATTTCGCCGTCGTCTACGACACCGAAAAGCTGAAGACGCCGCCGAAGAGCCTGAAGGAATTGGTCGAGGGCAATGCCGATGAGAAGATCGTCATCCAGGATCCGCGCACCTCGACGCCCGGTCTCGGCTTGTTGTTGTGGGTGAGGTCGGTTTATGGCGACAAGGCGCCGGAAGCCTGGGCAAAGCTTAGGGCAAAGGTGCTCACCGTGACGCCGGGCTGGAGCGAGGCCTATGGCCTGTTCACCAAGGGCGAGGCGCCGATGGTGCTGTCCTATACCACCTCGCCGGCCTATCACATGGTCGCCGAAAACACCGAACGCTATCAGGCGGCGTCCTTCGAGGAGGGCGAGTATCTGCAGATCGAGGTTGCCGGCATCACCACGTCAGGCGCGAAGAACCCGTTGGCGAAACAGTTCCTGACTTTCATGACCGGACCGAAATTCCAGGATGTCATCCCCGAGACCAACTGGATGTTCCCTGCCGGCAAGACCGACAAACCGCTCAATCCGGCTTTCGACAAGCTCGTCAAGCCGACCAAGACTTTGCTTTTCAGCCCCGAAGAGGTCGCCGCCAATCGCAAGGCCTGGGTCGACGAATGGCTGTCGGTGATGAGCAAGTAGCTTGTGATTGAAAGATGATTACTCTACGGCGCCCCCCTCTGTCCTGCCGGACATCTCCCCCTCCAGGGGGGAGATCGGATGTCACTTCCGCTTTCGCCAATCGCTACAGTCGAAAGATTGAGGCGAGGGTGAAGCTGCCAATCTCCCCACTTGAGGGGGAGATGTCCGGCAGGACAGAGGGGGGTGGGCGGGAACTCGACCTCAGCCATATTTTCTGCTTCGACGATCGTTGAACTAGGCAGGGCGGCATGCATACCGGATATCCTGCCGATCCCCGCGTCACTGCCGGCACCATCGCGCTTGCCGCTGTTGCGCTGCTGATCGGCGGAGCGTTCGCCGGGCTCATCGTCGAAGGCGCCCGCGACCCGTCCGGCGCCATGTCGGCCTTCGATTCCTACCTCTTCCGCGTCGCCCGTTTCACGCTGTGGCAGGCTTTGCTGTCGACACTGCTTTCCGTCGTGCCGGCGCTGTTCGTTGCGCGGGCGTTGTCGCGGCATCCGCGCTTCTTTGGTCGCGGCCTGATCCTGCAGCTCTTCGCCGTGCCGCTTGCGCTGCCGGCCATCGTCGCCGCACTCGGCATTCTGGCTCTCTATGGCCGTGCCGGCTATTTCGCCGGCGTGCTCACCGCGATTGGCGGTCAGGGCTGGCCGGGCATATACGGCCTGTCCGGCATCCTCGTCGCCCATGTCTTCTTCAATCTGCCGCTGGCCACGCGGCTGTTCCTTGAAGCGCTGACGACAGTGCCGGCCGACCAGTGGCGGCTGGCGAGCCAGCTCGGCATGGGCGCCAGACCCGCCTTCCGGCTGATCGAATGGCCGACGCTGCGCGCGGCGTTGCCGGGCGTCGCTGGGCTTGTCTTCATGCTCTGCATCACATCCTTTACCATCGTGCTCACGCTGGGCGGCGGGCCGCGTGCGACGACATTGGAGGTCGCCATCTACCAGGCACTGCGTTTCGATTTCGATCCTGCCCGCGCGGTGACGCTGACACTGCTGCAGATCGCGCTGACCTTCGTCGTTGTGCTGGCATTGATGCGGCTTGGCGCCAACACTGTCGGCGACGCCAATCTGCCGGTGGCACCGCGCCGCTATCTTTCGGCCGGCACGGCCGAGACCGTGCTGAACACAGCATTGATCGTTCTCGCATTGCTGTTCGTCGCCGGGCCGATGGCTGCCATGGTGACGTCAGGCCTTGGCGCCGATCTCGGCCGGCTGGCGGGCGAGATCGCGGTGCGGCAGGCGACGCTGACCAGCGCCGTGCTCGCCCTGCTGGCGGCGCTGCTTTCAGTGGCGCTGTCGCTGTCGCTCGTCATGGCACGACGGGCGCTGGCCTTGAGGCGTCGCGTCGGCGCCAGGACGCTGCTCGAATACGCCACCGATACCGGCGCCGGCTTCGTCCTCGTCGTGCCGCCCATCGTCATCGGCGCCGGCTGGTTCCTGCTCCTGCGTACTGTCAGCGACGTCTTTGCCATCGCCCCTGTCATGGTCGTCACCGTCAATGCGGTAATGGCGATGCCGTTTGCCATCCGCGCCATTCGCCCCGGCTATGATGCGGCGAGCGAACGCCACGAACGGCTCTGTTTGCTGCTTGGCATTTCGGGCTGGAACCGGTTCCGGCTGGTCGACTGGCCGTCGCTGCGGCCGCCGCTCGCCACCGGTTTCGCGTTCGCCATGGCTTTGTCGCTCGGCGATCTCGGCGTCATTGCCCTGTTCGGCAGCGACTCCCTGCAGACACTGCCTTACCTCTTGCTGGCGCGCATGGGCAGCTACCGCACGATGGACGCGGCAGGTCTGGCGTTGCTGCTCGGCCTGGTTTGTCTTGCGCTTGTCTTGGCCGCTGACTGGCTGGGGCAGGGAGAAAAATCATGATGCTCAACAGCGCGGAAAGCGGTACGGCTGTGCGGCTGGAAAAGGTCTCGTTCAGCTATCGTGAAGCGCCGTTTTTATTCGATGTCGAGTTCGCCGCCTCGAAGATCACAGCCATCATGGGGCCGAGCGGTTCGGGAAAATCGACGCTGCTCAATCTGGTGGCCGGCTTCGAGACGCCGCAATCGGGCCGCGTGCTGATCGGCGGCGCCGATGTCGGCACCAAACCGCCGTCGGCGCGGCCAGTGTCGATGGTGTTCCAGGAAAACAATCTCTTTGCCCATCTTTCGGTCGAACGAAATGTCGGCCTTGGCCGCTCGCCGTCGCTCAGGCTGACCGAGGGCGACCACACTGCAATCGCCGCGGCGCTCAAGCGCGTCGGCCTTGCCGGCAAGCAACAGCGCCTGCCGCACGAACTCTCCGGTGGCGAGCGGCAGCGCGTCGCGCTCGCCCGCGTCCTGGTGCGCGACCGGCCGGTGCTCTTGCTCGACGAACCGTTCGCCTCGCTCGGACCGGCCTTGCGCGACGACATGCTCGATCTGGTAGCCGGCGTCCATGCGGAGCGGCGCATGACGGTGCTGTTCGTCACGCATCAGCCGGAGGACGCCCACCGTATCGGCCAGGATATGGTGTTCCTGGACAATGGCACGGTTGCCGCAACCGGGACTGTCGCCGATTTTTTTACCAAGGCTGGACCGGAAGCCTTCCGGCGCTATATCGGTGCAGGTCCGTTTGGCGCGGGATCACGAGATGTTGCCCGGAAGCGGACATAATTTACGGCCAAACCGGCTTCAGGCGATGTGGTGCTTGCTTGCCATGGTCAAAGTAGTGTGACTAGGTCCTCCGATACTGGTCCGGCATAGGTTGTGATTTGCCACTACGGTGTGCCATGCGTGCTCATGGCCGCGAAGGACGCTGTGGCAGTTGATTGTGCGCATGATCCTTTCTGAAAATCGATGCCCGATTTTCGGGGCCATGTGCTGAGACCCGAAAGGAAGCTGTTCTGCCGACCGGCACCGACAGAGTGAGAAGGAAACCGCTGGCGCGCTTCCTCGCGCTGGCCGGCTTTGCCATGGCGCTGGCAAGCTGCCAGATGTTCACGCCTCCGGACGTTCAGGAATCCGGCTTCCAACCTTCCAGCAAACCGATCACGGTCGACAATGTCGCCGCCAACAGCAAGCTCGCCGAAATGGCGAAGGCGCAGCATCCGCGCATACTCGCCACCTATGGCGGCGAGTATTCCGATCCCAAGCTCGAGCGCATGGTCGCCAAGGTCGTCGGCAGCCTGACCGTGGTGTCGGCCAACCCGAGCCAGACCTACCGCATCACCATCCTCAATTCGCCCAACGTCAATGCTTTCGCGCTGCCGGGCGGCTATCTCTACATCACGCGCGGCCTGTTGGCGCTGGCCAACGATTCGGCCGAGCTCGCCGCGGTCATCGCGCATGAGATGGGCCACGTCACTGCAAACCACGGCTTGCAGCGCCAACAGCTCGAGGCTGAGGAGGGGTTTGCAACCAAGGTCGTCTCCGACGTGCTCGGCGACAGCCCGACCGCCAAGGCGGCACTGATCCGCGGCAAGCTGCGGCTTGCCCAGTTCTCGCGCAATCAGGAGCTTGAGGCCGATGGCATCGGCATCAAGTCGATCGGCGAGGCGGGCTTCGATCCCTTTGCCGCCGGCCGCTTCCTGCAGTCGATGTCAGCCTACACCGATTTCCGCTCGATCAGCGGCGCCACCGACGCCAGCCTCGACTTCCTGGCGACGCATCCCAACACGCCGCAGCGCATCGATCTGGCGCAGCGTCATGCCCGCCAGTTCGGCGCGCCCGGCGTCGGCACGCGCGACCGCGACGCCTTCCTCGCCGGCATAGACGGCCTGCTCTACGGCGACACGCCGGAGGAGGGCTATGTGCGTGGCGAAACCTTCCTGCATCCAGGGCTCGGCGTGTCGTTCTCGGTGCCCGACGGCTTCATCATCGACAACTCGGCCGCGGCGGTGACGGCAACCGGGCCAGGCGACATAGCGATTCGCTTCGACGGCGTTTCGATCGACAAGAGCCGCTCGCTGACCGACTACATCCGCAGCGGCTGGGTGGCCGGTCTCGACGAAAGCAGCGTGCGCCAGGAAACGATCAATGGCAACGACGCGGCGACGGCGCATGCCAGTGCCGAGGGCTGGCAGTTCGACATCGCGGTGATCCGCGCCGGTGGCCAGGTCTACCGGCTGCTGACGGCTGCCCCTTCGGCCAGCGCCTCGCTGGGTGCCGTGGCGCGCTCGGTCAGCGGCTCCTTCCGTATCTTGAGCGCGGCCGAGAAAGCGGCGCTGAAGCCGCTGCATATCCGCGTTGTCACGGTGCGGCCCGGACAGACCATGGGTTCGCTGGCCGCGCAGATGGTCGGCGTCGACCGCAAGCTCGACCTGTTCAGGGTGCTAAATGCGATGTCGCCCGGCGCAGCCGTTTCGGCCGGCGACAAGGTCAAGATCATCACCGACAAATAAGAGTCAGGCGGCGGTCGCCAGAAACTCGGGGTTTTGCTTCACCAGCGCCACCTTGAGCTTTTCCATGGCGCGTGCCTCGATCTGGCGGACGCGTTCCTTGGAGATGCCGAGCGCCTCACCGAGGGCTTCGAGCGTCGCGCCCTCGTCGCTCAGCCGGCGCTCCTCGATGATCCTGAGCTCGCGGGCATTGAGCGCGCCAAGCGCCGTTTTCAGCCAGACAGAGCGGCGTTCGACATCGATCGTGTCGCCCACGACCTCGTCCGGCAAAGGATCGTCCGAAACCAGGAAATCCATTCGCTCGGTGGCGCCCGCATCGTCGGCGAGTGGCTGGTTGAGCGAGCTATCCGGTGCCGAAAGGCGGGAGTCCATCATCGCCACGTCAGCCTCGGAGACGCCGAGCGCGACCGACACCTCGCGATAGAGCGAGGTATTCGAGATCGGCTCGGCACCGTTCGCCAAGCGGGCGCGCAGGCGCCGCAAATTGAAGAACAACGCCTTTTGCGCCGAACTGGTGCCGCCACGCACGATCGACCAGTTGCGCAGGATATAGTCCTGCATCGAGGCGCGAATCCACCATGTCGCGTAGGTCGAAAACCGCACCTCGCGTTCCGGTTCGAAGCGGGCCGCCGCCTCCAGCAGGCCGACATGGCCTTCCTGGACCAGATCGCCGAGCGGCAGACCGTAGTGGCGGAATTTCGAGGCCATGGAAATGACCAGACGCATATGTGCCATGGCGATTTGGTGCAGCGCCTGCTGGTCGTTGTCTTCCTTCCAGCGCATCGCGAGAAGATGCTCTTCGTCGCGCTCAAGATAGGGGGCTTTCATCGCCGCGCGGACCATGGTTCGCCCTGCCATATCTTCCATCATGCCACGCTCCCTGTTCCGGGCGTTGCGGTGCGATCGCTCGAACCCTAAGCTGGCATCGTGGTTGAATTGGCGACGCCGCGCCCTACAACAGCCAAGAACGTGCCACGCGGGTGAATGGTTCCGCCACTGATGTCGCGTGGCTTGCACTGCCGAAAGCTCGTTGCGGTGGTCGCTACGTGGTCGGTTGGCGCGACTCGATGTGGTTTTGAGAATTGGATTTCGAAAGCGTCTCATTTTTGAAATCTGGTTCCTTATTTCGCCAGCCTGCATCTGTCAGTTTCCGGCGCTCACAAATGCGGCGGACGCCGGCCAATGACGGGATCACAGAAAAATGAAATGGCTCAATTCGCTTATCGTCGCCGCAACACTGCAGGTACTGGCCGTCACATCAGGCCATGCCGGCGCCAATCTCGAGCAGATCAAGCAGGCCGGTGTCTTCAAGGTCGGCACGGAGGGTACCTATGCCCCCTTCACCTATCATGATGCCTCGGGCGCATTGGTCGGCTTCGATGTCGAGATCGCCAAGGCGATCGCCGAGCGCCTCGGCGTCAAGGCCGAATTCCTCGAAGGCAAATGGGATGGGCTGATCGCCGGCCTCGACGCCAAGCGCTATGACGCCGTCATCAACCAGGTCGGTATCACCGAGGAGCGCAAGGCCAAGTATGATTTCTCCGATCCCTATATCGCGTCCAAGGCGGTGCTGATCGTGCGCGGCGACAATACCGACATCAAGAGCTTTGCCGACCTCAAGGGCAAGAAGGCGGCGCAGTCGCTGACCTCGAATTTCGGCAAGCTCGCCGAAGCGAACGGCGCCGAACTCGTCGGCACCGATGGTTTCGACCAGTCGATCCAGCTGCTTCTTACCGGCCGTGCCGACGCCACCATCAACGACAGCCTGTCCTTCCTCGATTTCAAGAACCACAAGCCCGACGCCAATGTGAAGATCGCCGCGCAGGAAGAAAACGCCGACTATTCCGGCGTCCTCGTGCGCAAGGGCGATCCGGAACTGGTCGCCGCCATCAATCAGGCGCTGGCCGATATCAGGGCCGACGGCACCTACCAGAAGATCGCCGACACCTATTTCGGCCAGGACGTTTCGAAGTAAGCGCATTTCACGGAGCGGGCCGGTTGTTGGCCCGCATGGCAGGTATCGCGGCGAGCTGTCTTTGACGGCCGCCGCTTTTCGCGTGATATGACGGCCGTATGATCGCGCTTCGATGCTGCCGGGGCGGTTTTGGGCGGCAATCTCGCAAGGAGGGTTTTCGTGCCGCACTGGCTGCAACTGACGCTGGACTCGTTGCCCACGCTGCTATGGGCCGCGCTGATCTTCACCGTGCCGCTAACGCTGCTGTCGTTCGCATTCGGTCTCTTCGTAGGACTGGTTGCGGCGCTCGTCCGGCTGTTCGGCCCGAAGCCGCTGGTCGCCGTGGTCCGCTTCTACGTCTGGATCTTCCGTGGCACGCCGCTTCTGGTGCAACTCTTCCTGATCTTCTACGGCCTGCCTTCGGTCGGCATCCTGCTCGACGCTTTTTCAGCTGCGTTGATCGGCTTCACGCTCAACATCGGCGCCTATACGTCGGAGATCATCCGCGCCGTCATAGGCTCTGTGCCGAAGGGGCAGTGGGAGGCGGCCTATTCGATCGGCATGACCTGGGGCCAGGCGATGCGGCGCACGATTCTTCCGCAAGCAGGCCGCGTCGCGGTGCCGCCGCTGTCAAACACCTTCATCTCGCTGGTCAAGGATACATCGCTGGCCGCCGCCATCACCGTGCCGGAGATGTTCCAGGCGGCGCAGCGCATCGTCGCCACCACCTATGAGCCGCTGATCCTCTATGTCGAGGCGGCGGCTCTCTATCTGGCGCTGAGCTCGGTGCTGTCGGCGTTGCAGACGCGCTTGGAAAAGCGGCTCAACCGCTATGGCGGCTTCCTAGAGGCGCGCTCATGATCGGTCTTACTAACATCGAGAAGCGCTTCGGCGACAATCTTGTGCTGAAGGGCGTGACGGTCACCATCGAGGAAGGCAGCGTCACCGCCCTTGTCGGTCCCTCGGGCGGCGGAAAAAGCACGCTTCTGCGCTGCATCAACCTGCTCGAGATCCCGACTTCGGGCACAGTGCGCATCGGCGACGACGCGCTCGAATTCCACCCCGGCAGCAAGGTTTCCGGCAGGGCCATCCAGCGCCTGCGGCTGCAGACCGGCATGGTGTTCCAGAATTTCCAGCTGTTTCCGCACCGCACGGCAATCGAAAATGTCATGGAGGGGCTGGTGACGGTGCTGAAATGGCCGGTCGAGCGAGCGCGCGAGCGGGCGCTCGCTCTGCTCGAAAAGGTCGGCATGGCGCACAAGGCCGATGCCTGGCCGGCGACCCTGTCAGGCGGCCAGCAGCAACGCGTGGCGATTGCCCGGGCGCTGGCGCCATCGCCGAAAGTGCTGCTGTGCGACGAGCCGACCTCGGCGCTCGATCCGGAACTGGCTCAGGAGGTGGTCGACGTGCTCAGCCAGCTCGCTCGTGAGGGCACCACCATGGTGATGGCGACGCATGATTTGCGCCTCGCTTCGAAGATCGCGCAGGAAGTGGTGTTCCTCGACGCCGGCGCCATCATCGAGAAAGGCCCCGCCGCTGTTCTGTTCAGCAATCCGGAGCGGCAGCGAACCAAGCGGTTCATCGCGACGCTGAAGCAGGAGGCGGAGAAGGAAGGCGGCGGCGAAGGTTAATGCATGTCGCCCAAACTGCGTAGCGGTTTTGGGATAACGACATGCATAATAAGAAAAAACCCGGCGCGAGGCCGGGTTCTTCCAAATTCGAAGGCGAGATGCGCTCAGGCTGCTTCTTCCTGCTCGGCTTCTTCGTTGTCGGCCTTGGCGCCGCGCTTCGGACCCTTGTTGAGATTCACCTCGATGAGGCGCACCGCTTCGGTTTCCGACATGCGGTTGACGGCCGCGATCTCGCGCGCCATGCGGTCGAGTGCCGCCTCATAAAGCTGGCGCTCTGAATAGGACTGCTCCGGCTGGTTGTCGGCGCGGTAGAGGTCGCGCACCACTTCGGAGATCGAGATCAGGTCGCCGGAATTGATCTTCGCATCATATTCCTGGGCGCGGCGCGACCACATGGTGCGCTTGACGCGGGCGCGGCCCTGCACGACCTTCAGCGCGCGATCGACATAATCCTCTTCCGACAGCTTGCGCATGCCGATGGAGGTCGCCTTGGCAACCGGCACTTTCAGACGCATCTTGTCCTTCTGGAAGTCGATGACGAACAGTTCCAGCTTGTGGCCCGCAACTTCCTGCTCATCGATCGAGACGATCTGGCCGACGCCATGCGCCGGATAGACGATGTACTCGCCGGTCTTAAAACCGTGACGCGCTGCGCTGGACTTCTTCTGCGGGGTGATTGTTGCCATTACGCCATGAACTCCTTGGTGTGGTACCGGCACTCTGCCGGCCGAACTCGCGCGATCGGGTAACCGATCGTTAGCCGCACAACTACGAACCCACCGGAAAAGCCGAGGCCGGCAAACCGCATGATTGCGACTGCCTGCCCCAGATCACTCTGGTCCGGATTGAGAAATTCACCTTTCAGTGATTTGGGGCGTTTGCGCCATAAATCGACGTTGTGTCACCGGCATGTTTGGTTCATGTAGCACAAAAAGTCGGAAGAATCAAGGTTTTGCTGCACGCGCGAAGGCCATGCGCCATCGCCGCCTGTGAAGGCAGTTAATGTACCATGCCTTTTACGCGGCGTTATGCTGGCTGAAACAGCGGTCTTGTCAGTCGCCCTCGCCGGGCTCGGGAGAGAAATATTTCTCGAACTTGCCGGCCTCGCCATCGAAGGATTTGGCGTCGGCCGGAGGCTCCTTCTTGGCGGTGATGTTGGGCCATTTATCAGCGTATTCGGTGTTGATCTGCAGCCATTTGTCGAGACCCGGCTCGGTGTCGGGCTTGATCGCGTCGGCCGGGCATTCCGGTTCGCAGACGCCGCAGTCGATGCATTCGTCGGGATGGATGACGAGCATGTTCTCGCCTTCGTAGAAACAGTCGACCGGACAGACCTCGATGCAGTCCATATATTTGCATTTTATGCAATTGTCGGTCACGACATAGGTCATCGGTCGGCTCCGGGACGTCCCGTTTTTGTTAGGCTTTTTTGGTGAGGTAACGTCTTTGGCCGCCGCTTGCAAGGGGAGCCATTGCGCGCGATACCGGTGTTTCCGGAATGGAATTCCAGAGGGGCGATGCGGCGAAAGCCGGTTATGCGTCAGTCGTCGCCGAACAACCGGTCGGTCTCCCGGCGTTCCTTCTTGGTCGGGCGGCCGCTGCCGGCATCGCGCAGCGCGGGAATCACATCGGCAACGGCCTCGCCCTTCGGCGCGGGCGGCGGCGACATATCCTCGTAGAGCATGCGCGCTTCTTCGGCAGGGCCGCGCCGGCTTCCCGTGCCGAGCACCTTCCAGACGAAGATGCGCCGCTCAAGAGTGATGGTCAGGACATCGCCGGCCCGGACCAGATCGGAGGCCTGCGCTGCTTTGTCGCGATTGATGCGGACGCGTCCGGCCACCACCAGCTTCGCTGCCAGCGAGCGCGATTTCACCGCGCGCGAAAAGAACAGCCATTTGTCGATGCGCTGGCGGCCTTCGGCGACCATCGGAGCGAGCGAACTTACTTCTTCAGCTGGTCGCGCAACGCGGCGAGCTTGGCGAATGGAGAATCCGGGTCGAAGCGCACGGGACGCTCCTCGCGAGGCTTAGGCTGGAACGCGGACTTTCCACCTGGTGCGCCACCCTTGCCGTCCTGCCTGCCGCCCTTCCAGTCCGGCCGGCTTTCGCGACGATCGGGACGCTCGCCCTGCGGCTTGCCGTCGCGCCGTTCCCCTGCCTCACCCTGAGGCTTGGGCTTGAACTTGCTGCGGTCGAAGCGCGGCTTGCCGGCGCCGTCGCCGTCGCGGCGTCCTTGATGGGGGGGCCGGCTGCCTGGAGCGCCGGCCGGTTGTCCGCCGGTGGCATCTGCCGGTGCGTCGCCACGGCCATCGCGGGCGGCTTGCCCGTTGCGCGGGCGATTGTCCCTGTCACGGGGCCGGCTGTCGTGGTGGCGGTGGCGCGGACGCTGGTCGAAGCGGCCCTGCCGCCACAACAGGATGGGTTTTGGTTCTTCGGCCTCTTTCTCGGCCTCTGGAGCAGCCTCGCCGGTGGCGGCTTCCGCTGTCGCGGCAGGTTCGGCCGACACGGCTTCCGTTGCGGCCGAGGCTTCGAAAGCCGGCTCCGCCGGGGCGACCTCAACCTCGGTGGCTTCGGGTTCTGCCTCTGGCTGAGCCGCGGGTACCGCAGACATTTCAGCTGCGGCTTCGGCTGGAGGCAGTCCCTCTACCGTGACCTCAGCCGGAGTTTGCTGCTGAGCTTCTGCGACAGGTTCCGCGGGCGCTTCGGCTGTGGCCTCTGCCACGGCATCCGGCTCCGAACTCTCGGCCGGCGCCTCGGCGGCTGCGTCCGCAACCGCGGCGTCCGCTGCCTTGGCCTGCTCGGCTCGCGCAGCTTCTTCCGCCTCCTGCTTGGCCGCGGCGGCTTCACGCGCGGCATTGTCCTGTGCCTCGAGCCGCGCCCTCACCTCGACTGCCGGCTTCGGCTCCGCTCGGTAGCCGAGGCCTTTCAAAATCTCTTCCATGTCGTCGGCCGTAGCGCCGAGGATCGACATCATCGGCGGCGTCACCATGAAAGACTGACCGTCATAGGCGCCGTCGGGCCGCTGACCGAGGCCCGGCTTCCAGTTGGTTGCGGGCCGGATCAGGTCGGCCAACCGTTCAAGGATGTCGACGCGCACCGCGCGACGGCCGAGATTGCGGTAGCCGGCCAGTTTGTAGAAGGCCTTGTCGAACGTGGGATCGATGACCACCGAGGTGCGGCCGGAGGCCAGCGCGTGGACCACATCG
The DNA here is from genome assembly GCF_900149755.1 of Mesorhizobium delmotii. Lineage (NCBI taxonomy): Bacteria > Pseudomonadati > Pseudomonadota > Alphaproteobacteria > Hyphomicrobiales > Phyllobacteriaceae > Mesorhizobium > Mesorhizobium delmotii. Next base: position 56,614 of record NZ_FUIG01000043.1, read on the forward strand.
CCAAAGCCGGGCTTGTCCTTGCCGTCGTTCTGCAGCGCCCACAACAGCGTCACCAGTCCGGCCGGGGCCGGCTTGATCAGCGCGGGCACGAAGACGTGGTAGGCGCCGAAGCGCACGCCGAGCCGGCGAAGGGCGGCGCGGCCTTCCTGGTCGAGCGACTTCATCTCCTGGGCGATGTCGCGGCGGTTGATGAGGCCGAAATGCTCGACGAGCTGGAAGGCAATGCCGCGGCCGATGCCGGTGATCTGCTCGGCGTTCTTGAGGTCGACCAGCGGCTTCAGCAAGGACTCGATCTGGAAATTGACGAAGCGCTCGGCGCGCGCCGCGACCTTGTCGCGGGCTGGTCCGGTGAGCTGCTCGTCGGCAAGCAGCACAAGGCGCGGCTTCAACGGCTCGTCGCCTGCGACCAGCGTGCCGATCGGCGCGCCGATCCAGCGCAGCGTGCCGTCGGAGCCGAGCGCGATGTCGCCATTGGCCGAGGCGCCGAAGCGTTCGGCCCGCGCCTCGAATTCGGCTGCAAGCGCCTTCTGGGCTGCTGTGCGCACTGCCTTGGCGTCCTCGCCGCCGGCGCTCTGGTCGGCGGTGAAGCGGAACCCTTGCAACTCGCCGACATGATGGCCTTCGACGAGGACAGTTCCGGTTGGGCTAATTTCGGCTTCAGGCATGGTATTTTCTCTAAGGCGCCGCATGAGGACGGAAGTCCTGCGGTCTACGAAGCGTTTCGTCAACCGCTCATGCAGCGCATCCGACAATCTGTCTTCGATTTCGCGCGTCTTTTCCTGCCAGTGTGCCTGATCGGCCAGCCAGCCGGGCCGGTTGGAGACGAATGTCCAGGTGCGGATCTGGGCGATCCGGTGCGACAGCGTGTCGATGTCGCCCTCGGTGGTGTCGGCACGGCGCACCTGCTCGGCCATGTAATTCTCGTCGACATGGCCATGCCTGGCAAGGTCCATGTAGATCGAGGCGATCAGGTCGGCGTGCTGGGCAGGCGCGATCTTCCTGTAGTCGGGAAGGGCGCAGGCCTCCCACAACAGCGCCACGCGCTTGGCGTTGGTGGCCAAGGCCCGGATATCCTCGTCGCGGGACAAATGCTCGAGCGCCTGCGCATCCACCGCCGGCAGCGCACGCGTCAGGCCTTCGACCGGCGCGTTGGTCTCGGTGGAGCGCTTCAGCGCATCGAGGCTGGCGAAATCGAAATGCGCGGTGCGCCATTGCAGCACTTTCACCGGGTCGAACTCATGCCCTTCGATCTTCTTGACCAGATCTTCGTCGAGCGGATCGACCTGGCCGGTGACGCCGAAAGTGCCGTCGCGCAAGTGCCGGCCGGCGCGGCCGGCGATCTGGCCGAGCTCGGCCGCCGTCAGGTTGCGATACTGGTAGCCATCGAATTTACGGTTTTGAGCGAAGGCGACATGATCGAGATCGAGGTTCAGGCCCATGCCGATCGCATCGGTGGCGACCAGGTAATCGACATCACCCGATTGGAACAGCTCCACCTGCGCGTTGCGAGTGCGGGGTGATAGCGCGCCGAGCACGACGGCCGCACCCCCTTGCTGGCGGCGGATCAGTTCGGCAATCGCATAGACCTCGTCGGCGGAAAAGGCGACGATCGCCGTGCGTCGCGGCAGGCGGGTCAGCTTCTTCGAGCCGGCATAGGCGAGATGCGACAGCCGTGGCCGGGTCACCACCGACACGCCCTTCAGCAGACGCTGGAGGATGCCGTGCATGGTGGCTGCGCCGAGCAGCAATGTCTCCTGGCGGCCGCGCAGATGCAGGATACGGTCGGTGAAGATGTGGCCGCGCTCGAGATCGCCAGCCAGCTGCACCTCGTCGATGGCGACGAAGGCGGCGTTGGTCTCGCGCGGCATGGCTTCGACGGTACAGACCGAATATCTGGCACCGTCGGGCTGGATCTTCTCCTCGCCGGTGATGAGCGCCACCTTGTGAGCGCCGACCTTCTCGCAGACGCGTGAATAAACCTCGCGGGCGAGCAACCTGAGCGGCAGGCCGATGATGCCGCTTTCATGCGCCACCATGCGCTCGATGGCGAGATGGGTCTTACCGGTGTTGGTCGGCCCGAGCACGGCAGTCACGTCGCGGCCCGAGAGGATCAGCGGCTCAATATGTTTCGGCGGGATGTTCATCGACCTGGAAATCAGGCTCTCTTCTTCGCGTTGTCGGGAGCGCGCCCCGTGGCGGCGCGTGTGACAGTCGACACATAGGGATTTCGAGTGCGAAGCGAAAGCGGAATGTTCCGACGGCAGCTCGAAGGCTCTCGTCTGGTGTTGTCAACTGGTCCTGATTAACAGTTGGAACGAGTCTGGAACGAATCAGCTACGAATCGCTGACTCTTGCTGATTCAGGTTTTGTTCACGGCTACATCTGGATTTTTTGCCGACGAGTCTCACCACATGCTGAATCGCCGAACTGGCCCGATTCATGCAGGGCGGATGTCCTCCTTAACAGTTGCCGGTGAACGATCGGCGCAGGCCGGCGGGCATCACCCAACATTATGAAATTATTGATCTTTCCTAACGCGCCTTTACGGTTTGAGGGATGTTTTCAGCCTTTGTCGTTAACCTTCCGGTCAAAGCCGGAACGAAACGGCGACGAATCAGCGCTGACGGGTGTTTCCCGGTTTGTTCACCCCAATATGTTGTGTCGTGAACAGGTTTTCCACCTGTTATCAACAGGCGAGGAACAGGGTTTTGCACAGGCTGTGCGGCCGCCGTTAACTTTTGCGTGCCGCTTCGGCACAAATCGGTGTCACGTCCGTCGGTCGGCGCAGTCGCGCAGGACCAAACTCCAGGTTCAAGAAACGTCCTCTCCCACGGCATAGCGCTGCAAAATAGGGCCGACGTTCTGAATGATTTCATCGTGGGACAGGGCGACGACGGGCGGAAGCCGCAGCAGGTATCGGCACATCGCCAAACCCAGCAACTGGCTCGAAACGAGCCCGGCACGTCGACCCGCGTCGGCGGGATCAGCGACCGCCGCAACCACCGGCCTGACCTGGTTGCCAAATACGTCACGCAGCTTTTCGGCGGCGAATTCGTTCGACGTCGCCGAACGCAGCAGAATTGCCATGCCAGGACCGCTGGCCGCGCCCTCCCAGATTTCGAGAAAACGCCTGATCAGCGTTTCACCGATGGTGTTTCGGTCGATTACCCGAAGTGCCGGCAATTGCAGGTCGACGACCGCCGCCCTGGCGAACAGCTCGTCCTTGCTGCGGAAATAGCGGATCACCATGGCCGGATCGATCGAGGCATGCGCCGCGACGTCGCGGATGGAGGCGCCGTCATAGCCGTGCTCGGCGAACAGGAGCCTCGCGGCCTCGAGGATTTGGGAGCGCGTGCGGTCCGACTTGCTGGGTTTCTTCGGCTGATTCTCGGTCATGAAAATTCATATGCCAACGGCCGTTGACAAATGCAATAGCTTCGACTAGAAAGTCAACGATCGTTGACAAAATGGAGAAAAAAATGTTGCCCGATACAACGGAAGTCCTGATCATTGGCGCCGGCCCGACCGGCATGGCGCTGTCCATCGTGCTGCACCAGGCCGGTGTCGATCATGTTCTGATCGACAGGCTGGCACAGGGCCTTCAGACCTCGCGGGCTGGCGTCATCCACGCGCAGACGCTGGAAACGCTGGAGCCTCTCGGCGTTACGCAGCGGCTGAGCGAACTTGCCCTGAAGCTGCAGAATTTCGCCATCCGCGACCGCAATCGGGCGCTGCTCAAGCTCGATTTCGGCAAGCTTCCGTCGAGGCATCCTTATCTGATGATGCTGCCTCAGAACCTGACCGAGCAGGTGTTCGCCGAACGGATCGCAGCCCTGGGCGGCGTGATTCACCGCACGGTCGAGGCCAAGGCGGTCGTTCAGGATGCTGACGGCGCGCGCGTGACGGTGGTCGAGAACGGCCGCGAGAAACTGATATCGGCACGCTATGTCGTTGGTGCCGACGGCATGCAAAGCCTGGTGCGCAGGTCGACCGGCATCGAGTTCGACGGCGCGGCCTATGACGCTTCGTTCGTACTCGCCGATGTTCGTCTCGACTGGCCGGTTGGGCCGACGGAAGTGTCGCTGTTCTTTGCACCGGCCGGGCTGGTGGTGGTGGCGCCGCTTCCGGACGGATCGTACCGGGTCGTCGCGACAATGGATGACGCACCGGAAAAGCCCGAGATCGCCGACATCCAGGCGCTGCTCGACAGCCGTGGACCGACCAAGAAAAGAACCCGGGTGCTCGACCTGTCGTGGAACTCGCGTTTTCGTGTGCATCACCGCCTGATCCGCTCGTACCGCAAGGACCGATTGTTCCTCATGGGCGATGCCGCGCACGTGCACAGCCCGGCGGGAGGACAAGGCATGAACACCGGCATCATCGACGCGGTCGTGCTTGGCCAGTTGTTTGGCGACGTGATGAACGGCGTGCGCCCGGAAGCCGAGCTCGACCTCTACGAAACGCTGCGCCGCCCGGCGGCCCAAGAGGTGCTTGAACTGGCGGGCACGATGACCGACATGGCGCTTACCCGCAGTTCGGTGAAGCGGTTCGTCCGCAATCTCGTGCTTTCGGTGCTGAACCTCAATCCATTCCTGAAGCTTCGTATCGCATTGAAACTGTCAGGCCTCAGCCGGGCGCCGCTTGCCCGCCTGCCGGCACCTTCGCGCGAGCCGATCGCCCAGACCAAGCCTGCAGCCGAACCAGGGCTGAAGCTTGTCGCCTGACAGCCGCTACTATCCGGTTCCGACGCCTCAGGTGATGTACTGGCCGCCATTGGCGGAGATGGTCGAGCCAGTGATGAAACCGGCATCGTCGGAAGCGAGGAAGACGACGCAGCGTGCGATCTCTTCCGGCTCGCCGAGGCGGCCGACCGGGATCTGCGGGATGACGCGTTCGTTGAGCACCTTCTCGTCCATCGCCCTGACCATCTCGGTAGCGATATAGCCGGGGCAGATGACATTGACGGTGATGCCGGCCCGCGCTCCTTCCTGGGCGAGCGCCTTGGTGAAGCCGATGTCGCCGGCCTTCGACGCCGAATAATTGACCTGGCCGGTCTGACCCTTCTGGCCGTTGATCGAGGAGATGGTGATGACGCGGCCGAACTTGCGGTCGCGCATGCCGCCCCACAGCGGGTGGGTCATGTTGAACACGCCGGAAAGATTGGTGTCGACGACCTCTTTCCATTGCTCGCGCGTCATCTTGTGGAACATGGCGTCGCGGGTGATCCCGGCATTGTTGACCAGAACGGAGACCGGGCCGAGATCGGCCTCGATCTGCTTAATGCCGGCAGCGCAGGCATCGTAGTCGGCCACCGACCATTTGTAGACCGGGATGCCGGTCTCTGCCTTGAATTTCTGCGCCGCTTCGTCATTGCCGGCGTAGTTCGCGGCAACCTTGTAGCCGGCGGTCTTCAGGCCGATCGAAATCGCGGCGCCAATACCGCGCGACCCGCCGGTGACGAGTGCTACCTTTGTCATGGTTTCCTCCCTTTTTAATTCGTGAGTGGCGGGCGCTGAACGCTCTAACGGCGATTGAGCCCGTTCGCCACCGACTATTTCATGGCTTGGCTGGCGCATGAACCCCGAAAATCGAAATCGATTTTCGAAAAAGGATCATGCGCAAGTGCTACAGCCTCCTTTGCACGTCCCAAGGGACGCCCGGCGCTGTAGTCTGTCTTCAGAGTGCTTCCACGCACATGGCGACACCCATGCCGCCGCCGATGCACAGCGTGGCGAGGCCCTTCTTGGCGCCGCGGCGGCGCATCTCGTAAACCAGCGTGTTGAAGATGCGGGCACCTGAGGCGCCGATCGGATGGCCGATGGCGATGGCGCCGCCGTTGACGTTGACGATGGACGGATCCCAGCCCATGTCCTTGTTGACGGCGCAGGCCTGGGCGGCGAAGGCCTCGTTGGCCTCGACCAGGTCGAGATTGCCGACCGACCAGCCGGCCTTGGCCAGCGCCTTGCGCGAGGCGGGAATAGGCCCGGTGCCCATGATCTGCGGATCGACGCCAGCGGTCGCCCAGGACACGATGCGCGCCAGCGGCGTGATGCCGCGCTTTGCGGCTTCCGCCTCGGTCATCAGCAGCACGGCGGCGGCGCCGTCATTGATGCCGGAGGCATTGGCGGCGGTCACCGTGCCGTCCTTGTCGAAGGCCGGTCTTAGCTTGGTCATGGCGTCGATCGTGGCGCCGTGGCGGATATATTCGTCCTGGTCGACTGTCGTGTCGCCTTTCTTGCCCTTGACGATGAAAGCCACGATCTCGTCTTTGAACTTGCCGGCCTTCTGTGCGGCCTCTGCCTTGTTCTGGGAGGCCAATGCGAGCCCGTCCTGGTCCTCACGGGTAATCTGGAACTGGCGAGCGACGTTTTCGGCGGTGTTGCCCATGTGGTAGCCATTGAAGGCATCCCAAAGCCCGTCCTTGATCATGGTGTCGATCATCTTGTAGTCGCCCATCTTGACGCCGGCACGCAGGTGTTGAGCGTGCGGGGCCAGCGACATCGATTCCTGCCCGCCGGCGACGATCACCCTGGCGTCGCCGGTGGCGATCTGCTGCATACCGAGAGCAATAGCGCGCAGACCTGAGCCGCAAACCTGATTGAGGCCCCAGGCGGTGGTTTCCTTTGGCAGGCCGGCATTGATAGATGCCTGGCGGGCGGGGTTCTGGCCCTGAGCCGCGGTCAGCACCTGGCCGAGGATGACCTCGTCGACCTCCGTCGGCTCGACACCGGCGCGAGACAACAGTTCCTTGATGACCACGGAACCAAGCTCATGCGCCGGGGTGGCGGCAAAGGCGCCGTTGAAGGAACCGACGGGCGTGCGTGCCGCACTGGCGACAACGATGGCAGCGGACATGTTCTTCTCCAGACTTCGAGGCATCGAGTTTTTGGAATCGTCAGGGCTTTTCTTGCCCTTTCAATGATCCAAGTCAAACCGGAAATGGGCATGTCGGCCATGCGCCGCAAGCAGGTTGCGCATCGTCATGGAAACAGCCCGTCCGTTGCTGCGCAGCATTTTTAGCCCGCCCTGCAGCATTAAATGATCCCGCAGTGCACAAAGCACTTGGAATTGCGACGCTTTTGCGCATATCCTTGAAAAGGCGCAATCGTTACCGGCAGCTTACTCAAGTGCGCCGGTGTCCCGGGAGGATGCTGATGGCCGCGAAAGACGAACCGATTATCATCAAAAAATATGCCAATCGCCGCCTCTACAACACCGGCACCAGCACTTATGTGACGCTCGAGGACCTTGCCGAAATGGTCAAGAAGGGCGAGGAGTTCACCGTCCAGGACGCCAAGACCGGCGACGACATCACCCATCCTGTGCTGACCCAGATCATCTTTGAACTGGAGAACAAGGAGGGGCAGAACATGCTGCCGATTCCGTTCCTGCGCCAGTTGATCGCCTTCTACGGCGACCAGATGCAGATGATCGTGCCGAGCTTCCTCGAGCAGTCGATGATCGCCTTCTCAAAGGAACAGGAACGCTTCCGCGAGCAGATGAAGGGTGCCTTGGGCAAGTCGCCACTGGACATGATGAAGATCGCCACGCCGATCAAAGCGCTGGAAGAGCAGACGCGCCGCAATATGGAGATGTTCCAGAACGCCATGCGCTTGTTCACGCCCTTTCCACCCGCAGGCTCGAATGGCTCTTCCGCAGCGCCGGCGGAGCCGGCCAGGAAAGAGACGTCGGAAAAACCTGACGACCTTCAGGAGTTGAAGGAACAGATCGCCGCCATGCAGCGCAAGCTCGACACCATGTCGTGATCGCCGGCCGGACCAAACCCGGCCAAAATCTCTCATCAGCAGACCGTGTCAGCGCATCTCCGCCTCGAATGAGGCTGAGGGCCTCCAGCCACCTAAAGCGCGTCGCGTTTGACCGGCCTCATGCGACGCGCTTTAGGTGTTGTTTTTATGCATGTCGTTATCGCAAAACCGCTGCACACTTTTGCGCGACATGCATTATTTCGTCGTCACCGTCACCAGCGCGGTAACGGGTTTGCCGTCCACAAGAATGGGCTTGTGATGATCATCGGCAAGTAGCACGCCGATCACGTGCTTGCCGGCGGCATCCGGACAATGGCCGAAACGAGCCTTGATAAGATCGCCGCCAAAGTCGCTGTTCATGCTGTTGTACGGCTTGCCGGGGATGTTGCAGGTATCTCCGGTGGGATCGATCTTCAAATGCACGTGGCCGCATTGGCCGACGCCGTCGCATTCACCCGCTGGCAGCAGCGTGAAGTTGCTCCTGACGATGACGCCTATCGCCTTCTCGGGATCGTTGCCGAGTTCGATGACCGAACCGGCCACCGGCCAGACGATCTGCAGGGTTGGCCGATCTTCGGCCTGGGCAGACCCGAGCGACAATAAAGAGAAAGCGAGGACAGTCGTTGCGATGATGCGAAGCATGGTAACCTCCGTTGACGTTGTAATCACTGATTACATACGAATCGCTCGGGCGCAAGAAAATAATCGGTGATTACATTTCGGCCTCGTGCTATTGGGCAGGCATGACCAACCCCACGGATTCCGGCGACGCCGCCAACCCCAAGCGCTATCATCACGGCAATCTGGTCGAGGCCTTGATCGCTGCTACCGTGGAGATCATCGAAGAGCGCGGAGCAGAGCATGTCTCTGTGCGTGAGGCCGCAAAACGTGCCGGCGTCTCGCCCGGCGCGCCATTCCGGCATTTTCGGTCGAAAACAGCACTGCTGACCGCAGTCGCCGAACAGGCCATGAACCGGCTGACCGAAGCCGTTGCCGATGCACAGTCCAAAGTCGACAGCGCAGATCCCATCGTGGCCTTCGAAGCGATCGGACAGGGCTATCTGGAATGGGCGATCAGCAATCCGACGCATTTCCAGATCATAAGTTCTCGAACGCTGATTGATTTCGACGCGTCGGATAGTCTTCGTGATCAGAATGAAACCGTTCGCCGGAAGATGATCGGCCTGCTGACCCAAGCGCAACAACAAGGTCGGCTTGCTCCGGACACCGACTTCGATCATCTGGTGCTTGCCGCGCGCGCGTTTGTCTACGGGTTGGCGCGGATGGCGATCGATGGTCATTTTCCGGAGTGGCATCCGTCCGAGCCGCCATCGCTCGCCGCGCGCAGAGCTCTCCATCTTTTCATGAGCCGGATTTCATCCAAAACGCAATCTCAGGAGCACCTCGAAGTGGCTACGCGGGATCGCTGACAAACTGTTTTCACACCGTCTGTCAGGGCACAACTTCGAGTGAGGGTGTCCTCATTCATGACAAAAATTTCATGTCATCGCCAATCCGCGCCGCTGTTCTTGCGCCGCACGAGACATATATGCTGCACTGCAATATGCTTCCGTTAGCACCTTACTGAAGGATTTCGCCTTGCCCAGCAGAAAAACCGCCATCGTCACCGGTTCCACCTCGGGCATCGGCCTGGCCATCGCCCATGCGCTCGCGGCGGACGGCTGCAATGTCATCGTCAATTCCTTTTCCGACACTGCCGACGACCGGGCCATCACCGATGCGATCGCCAAACATCACGGCGTGAAGACCGCCTATATCAAGGCAGACATGTCGAAGCCGGCCGAATGCCGGGCTTTGATCGAGAAAGCAGCCGAGACGTTCGGCTCGGTCGACATCCTGGTCAACAATGCCGGCATCCAGCATGTCGCGCCGGTGGAAGAATTTCCCATCGAGAAATGGGACGCGATCATTGCCATCAATCTGTCGTCGGCCTTCCACACCATCGCTGCCGCGATCCCGCTGATGAAACAAGCCGGCGGCGGCAGGATCGTCAACATCGCCTCGGCCCACGGGCTGGTCGCCTCGCCGTTCAAGTCGGCTTATGTCTCGGCCAAGCACGGCATCATGGGGCTGACCAAGACGGTCGCTTTGGAACTGGCGCGCGACAAGATCACCTGCAACGCGATCTGCCCCGGCTATGTGCTGACGCCGCTGGTCGAGGCGCAGATCCCCGACCAGATGAAGGCCAACAAGATGGACCGCGACACTGTGGTCCGCGAGGTCATGCTCGAAAAGCAGCCGACCAAGGAGTTCGTCACGGTCGAGCAGGTTGCCGCTGCCGCGGTGTTCCTGTGTTCGGATGCGGCAGCGCAGATCAACGGCACTCATATTTCGGTCGACGGCGGCTGGACCGCCCAGTGAATTTGAGCGTGCGAACAAATCTGGCCGACAAATCAAGGGCAACGCCATGACGACGAACGGCAAGGTGGAGGAGCCCAAGAAGATCAACGTCGCGCTGCAGGGTGGCGGCTCGCACGGCGCCTTCTCCTGGGGGGTGCTCGACCAGCTGCTGGAGGACGGGCGGCTCGACATCGCGGCGGTTTCGGGCACCAGCGCCGGCGCCATGAACGCGGTGGCGCTGGCCGACGGCTTCATCCGCGGCGGCGTCGAGGGCGCGCGGCAGAAGCTCGACGATTTCTGGCGCGCGGTGGCGCGGAAGGGCCGGTTCAGCCCGGTGCAGCGCATGCCGTGGGACGTGGCCTGGGGCAATTGGTCGATCGAGAACACACCAGGCTATCTCTTTTTCGACACCATGTCGCGGGTGTTTTCGCCCTATGTCGCCAACCCGCTCGGCCTCAATCCGCTGCGCGACGTGATTGAAAAGGAGATCGATTTCGGCAATGTGCGCGCCTGCAAGTCGATGGAACTGTTCATCTCCGCGACCAATGTCGAGACCGGGCAGTTACGCGTCTTTTCCGATGGCGAGATCGACCTCGACACGGTGATGGCGTCGGCTTGCCTGCCGCAGCTGTTCCGCGCCGTCGAGATCAAGGGGGTGCCCTACTGGGATGGCGGCTATGGCGGCAATCCGGCGCTGTTCCCGTTCTTCAAGACGACTGCCACCGAGGACGTGCTTTTGGTGCAGATCAATCCGGTGGTCCGCGAGGGGACGCCGAAGAGCGCCAACGAAATCCAGAATCGCATCGACGAGATCACCTTCAACGCCGGACTCTTGCGCGAATTCCGCTCGATCGCCTTCATCAAGGAGCTGATTGCAGCCGGCCGGCTGCCGCATGGCGAATACCGCGACATCCGCATGCACCGCATCGATGCCGACGAGGCGTTCAAGGACCTGTCGGCATCGTCCAAGGTCAATGCCGAATGGGCGTTCCTGACCTATCTGCGCGACCTTGGCCGCACCGCCGCCAGCGACTGGCTGGAGGAGAATTACGACGCCGTCGGCAAGCGGCCGACGCTTGATCTCTCAGGCGAACTCGATGACGGCTTCAAGCCGGTGCGTGGTCCGGCACCAGGGCGGCGGGTCAAGGAGTTCCTCGCGGCACGCAAGAAGCCCGAAGCAGCGCGTCGCCGAGCCTGAGGCGTTTTGAATTGTCAGCTTTTTTGCAAGGCTAGATCGATCACCTTGATCAGCGCGGCCGCGGCCCGCCGCTGCTCGTCCGGATCGCTGATGCGCATCTTCATGCCTTCCAGCCCGTCGAGCAGCATGTCGGCCAGCAATTTTGCCGACAAGCCCTTGGCGGTGAGATCGACGCCATTGCGTCCGGCCTCGCTCTGGATCGCTGCGGCGATATGCTCGGCAAACCGGCTGCGCCAGCAGCCGATCAAGTCGGCGAGACTCGACTTCATGTCGAGGAGTTCGGCGCCATGCGGCGAGGCGTGGACGGTGCGCGTCATCGAGATCAGCGCTTCGTCGATGGCCCGCATCGTGCGCTCGGCAAATGGTTCTTCGCCGGCGAGTGCCGTTTTCGCCTGCTCGAGCGAGCGGGAGAGCAGCATCAACGCGATGGCGCGATAAATATCGGTCTTGTTCTTGAACTGGAGATAAAGCGCCGGCCGCGACATGTCGGCGGCACGCGCAATGTCGTCCATGGTGGTGCGGGCGAAACCATAGGCCAGAAACACCTTCATCGCGCTGTCCAGAATGCGGACGCGCTTGGGGTCGGTGGCGATGTCCTCGATCTCGATCATGGCGCGACTTTATCCTGCAAAAGCTCTGTTGACAAAATGACGTAATTTGTCAAGATGTATGAGGACGAAATGGCCGACCGTCCTTTTGCCTCGGGCTGTGGACGACAACAAAGGGTATCCCGATGCGCCTCACCGTCGACGGGCAGGCATTCGACGTCAATGCCGATCCCGAAATGCCGCTGCTGTGGGCGCTGCGCGATCTCATGGGCAAGACCGGGCCGAAGTTCGGCTGCGGCATCGCCGCCTGCGGCGCCTGCACGGTGCATGTCGACGGCCAGCCGGTGCGCTCCTGTTCATTGCCGGTCGGTGAGGTCACCGGCGCGGTCACCACGATCGAAGGCATCGGTACCGAAGGCAGACTGCATCTGGTACAGCAGGCATGGCTGGAAGAGCAGGTCGCCCAATGCGGTTACTGCCAGGCCGGCCAGATCATGAGCGCGGTGGCGTTGCTCGACGAGGTTGCCGACCCGACCGATGCCGACATCGACGATGCCATGGGCGGCAATCTCTGCCGCTGCGGCACCTACCCGAAGATCCGTGCGGCGATCAAAAGAGCGGTCGTGCTCAAGACGGCGGGGATCTGACCATGGCCAGTGTCGGAAAGATCGCCCGCCGCACGTTTCTCATCGGAGCGGCTGCCATCGCGGGCGGCATCGCTGTCGGTTATTATTACTACCGCAAACCCTACCCGAATCCGCTGGAAGGCTACCTCGCCGCTGATGAAGCGACCTTCAACCCCTATGTGAAGATCGGCGCCGACAACACCATCACCATCGTCGCGCCGCGCGCCGAGATGGGCCAAGGTATCTCGACGACGCTTGCTGCCATGGTTGCCGAAGAGCTCGATGTCGGGCTCGACCAGATCAAGGTCGAGCACGGCCCGGCCTCCTACGCCTATTTCAATGCGGCGATCCTGGAAGAGGGCGGTCCGTTCGCCTTCTTCGACGAAAGCATGACCGCGGAAATAGTGCGCGCCGGCATGGGCGTGGTCGGAAAATTCCTCGCCCTGCAAGGCACCGGCGGTTCGACATCGACGCTCGATGGTTTCGGCAAGATGCGGCAGGCAGGCGCCGCCGCGCGTCAGATGCTGATTGCAGCGGCCGCGCAAAAGTTCGGTATAGCTGCCGCCGATCTGGAAACGGCCAATGGCTCGATCCTGCACAAGGCGTCGGGCAAGTCGCTGACCTATGGCGCTGTCGCCGCGACCGCCGCGACGATGGCGCCGCCCGCGGAAATCAGGCTCAAAGACAAAGCCGACTGGAAACTGCTCGGCAAACCGCAAAGACGCATCGACATGCTGGCCAAGGTCACCGGGGCGCCGATCTTCGGCATCGACGTGACGCTGCCGGAAATGCTGTACGGCACGGTCAAGATGAGCCCGCGCTTCTGGGCCAAGCCGGTCAAGGCGGATTTCTCCAACGCCGAGAAAATGCCTGGCGTGATCAAGATCGTGCCGATCGACACGAATTACGGCCACGGCTTCGGCATCATCGCAGAAAACACCTGGGCGGCGTTCAAGGCGGCGGAGGCGATCGACGCCGAATGGGCCGATCCCGAATATCCGCTGGACAGCGCCGGCATTTCCGAGGTGCTGAAGCAGGCGCTCGGCACCAAAGGGTCGGTGATGCGCGACGATGGCGATGTCGATACCGCCTTCGCCGACGCGCCGCGCGAAAGGATCGTCGAGGCCGACTATGCGGTGCCTTATCTGGCACATGCGACGATGGAGCCGATGAACGCCACGGCGCGGCTGAAGGACGGCGTCCTCGACATCTGGTGCGGCAACCAGGCGCCGACCTTGGTGCGGCAGCTTTGCGCCAATGCTGTCGGCATTGAGCAGGACAAGGTCAGCGTCCACACCACCTTCATGGGCGGCGGCTTCGGCCGACGTATCGAGGTGGATTATGCGCTCTGTGCTGCGCTGATGGCGAAAGAAACGGCAGGCCGGCCAATCAAGGTGATTTGGACGCGCGAGGAGGACATGCGCCACGACGCCTACCGGCCGGCTTCGGTCGGCAAATTCCAGGCGCGGCTTGGCAACGACGGCATACCGTTCGCCGTCGACATGACAATCGCCTCGCCATCGCTGATAGCCAGCACCTTGCGCCGGTTGTTTCCCTCGATCCCGCCGCTTGGCCCCGACAAGTCCATTGTCGATGGGGCCTACGACCAGCCCTACACCATCCCGAATTACCGGGTCAGCGGCATTGCTGCGCCCGCCTCCATCCCGGTCGGCTTCTGGCGATCGGTCGGCTGCTCGATCAACGGCTTCTTTCATGAGGGCTTCATGGACGAGATCGCCACCGCCGGGAAAGTCGATCCGGTCGAACTGCGCAAGACGCTGATGGCTGCCTATCCGGCGGCGGTGAAAGTTGTCGAGAAGGTCGCCGCGATGGCGAAATGGGGCGAGGCGCTGCCCGCCGGCAAGGCCAAGGGCATGGCGTTCACGCTGTCCTTCGGCAGTTGGGTCGGTGAGATCGTCCAGGTCGCCGACACGCCGTCCGGAATCCGCATTGAGAAGGTGTGGATCGCCGCCGATGTCGGCACCGCGCTCGATCCTGATATCATCGAGGCGCAACTCGTCTCCGCCGCCATCTACGGCCTGTCGGCAGCGATGGGTCAGGAAATTACTTTCGCCGACGGCATGGTCGAACAGTCGAATTTTCATGACTACGACGCCATGCGCATCTCCCAGTGTCCGGCGTTCGAAGTCGCCATCCTGGAGAATTTTCACAAGATGGGCGGCGTCGGCGAAGTCGGCACGCCGCCGGCGGCACCGGCACTCGCCAACGCCATCTTCGCACTAGCAGGCAAGCGCATCCGGACACTGCCCTTGTCGAAGGAGGTGACCTTTGCATGAAGTATTGCCATCATGCTGACAGTTGCTGCCATGCTGTTTCGATGGCGCCTCCCCAGCGGCAGAGGAAAGCCAAGGCACGGCACCGATGACGGTCGATGCAGCCAAGACTTGCCCGAGGAACGCGGCCTAGCGGTTGCTTTCGCATCCGCGCTGCGCGGAGTGCGATGTCGCAGACGAACGGCCGCGCTGGTCCGGCGCGCCTGACGGCGGCGGGCGCATCCTGTCCAGCGAAGTATTACCCATCAACTTTTCTGACTATATTGCGGTGCAACTTTGATGTAGAAGCTCGTTCGCCGATCACGGCAAGTTGAACACGGCCTTGCGCGCACCCATATCGGCGACGCGCCGAGTTAGAAGACGCGGCCTGGCCGAACTCCGCGCAATGGAAAAACGACGATGCCGAAATACAGGTTTCACAAGCTTGCAGCCATTGTTGTGCTTGTTGGGTTCGCTGCTTGGATGGTGACGGGCGAGTTCTCGTCCGTCGGCAGCGCGTCTGCCGACAACAAGCCCAAGGCAGGCGAAGTCGAGCAGCCAAAAACGGCTGACGCGGGTAAGCCCAAGCCCACTGAGGCAGAACAGCCAAAGGCAGCCTTGCGCACCGTCGCGGTCATAACCCCGCCGCGGCGGACCTATGCGCGCGCCATCCGGATTTCCGGACTGACCGAAGCCGATAAGCGCGCGGTGCTGGCGACCCGGGTCGACGGCATCATCGACAAGCTGCCGGTCAAGCAAGGACAGCACGTCAAGACGGGCGACCTCGTGCTGATGCTTGCCACCGAGGAAAAGCTTTCGGCGCTCGGCAATGCCAAGCAGCTTGTCGCGCAGCGTCAGGCCGAACTTGATGCGGCCTCGCGGCTGGCGAAAACCGGCAATCTGCCCAAGCTGCAGCTCGACAACGCTCGCTCCACCCTGACCTTAGCGCAATCGATGCTGGAAGCGATGCAAGCCCAGCTTGATCGCAATGAGGTGAGGGCTCCGTTCGACGGCGTCATCGACCGGGTGCCGGTGGAGCTTGGCAGTTCGGTGATGCAGGGCGGCGAGGTGGCAACCATTCTGAGCCTAGACCCTGTGATCGCCCGCGGCGAGGTCAGCGAGCGTGATCTCGGCTATCTGAAGATCGGCGACAAGGCGAATGTACGGCTGGTCAGCGGCCAGATCGTCGAGGGCACCGTGCGCTATATCAGCCGCGACGCGTCGTCCGCCACCCGCACCTTCCGGGTCGAGATCGCAATCCCTAATCCTGAGGGCACCATTCCGGCCGGGATGACCGCCGAGATCGCGCTGAGCGCCCAGCCGACCGACGCTGTCATGCTGCCGCGCTCGGTGGTGACGCTCGGCGACAAGGGCGATCTCGGTATTCGCGCCGTCGACAAGGACAACAAGGTCGTGTTCTTCCCGATCGACCTGGTCGACGACACGCCAAACGGCCTGGTGCTTGGCGGCATCCCGGCCGATGCACGTGTCATCGTCGCCGGCCAGGAGCTGGTGAAGGAAGGCGAAGTGGTCAAGCCGGTCGAGGCCGACCAGGCGACCATCCAGAAGCTGTTGGGCGAAGCGACGGCCGGGACGCAGTAATCATGGATATCGTCAAACTCGCAATCAGCAATGCCCGGCTGACCATTTCGGTCCTGGTCTTCCTCATCCTTGCGGGTGCGGTCGCCTACCAGTCGACGCCGAAGGAAGCGGAACCCGACGTTCCGATTCCCATGATGTATGTCAGCCTGATCTATCAGGGCATCTCGCCCGAGGATTCGGAGCGCCTTCTGCTGCGGCCGATGGAAGCCAAGCTGAAGAGCCTCAAGGGTCTCAAGGAGATGCGCTCGGCCGCCTTCCAGGGCGGCGGCTATGTGCTGGTCGAATTCCACCCGCAGACGGATCTGGCGACGGCGTTGCAGGACACACGCAGCAAGGTCCAGGACGGCAAGGCCGACCTGCCGCAGGCAGCCGAGGAGCCTGTAGTCTCCGAAGTCAACGTCTCCGAATTCCCCGTCCTTGTCGTGACGCTGTCGGGCGAAGTGCCCGAGCGCATGCTCACGGCGGCGGCGCGCGAGTTGCGCGACCGCATCGAGGAAGTGCCGGGCGTGCTGGAAGGCGCGCTGCAAGGTGCGCGCGACGATCTCGTCGAAGTCGTCATCGATCCGATGAAACTGTCTTCCTATGGGCTGCAACTCGAGCAGCTGATCGGTGCGGTCGGCGATTCCAACAGTCTCGTCGCCGCCGGCAACATCGAAGGGTCCGAGGGCAAATACGCGGTCAAGGTGCCGTCGCTGATCGAAACGCCGGAGGACGTGGCGGCGCTTCCGATCGTCGCCGGTCCCAATGCCGTGGTGCAGGCTAAGGATATCGCCACCGTCCGCTCCACCTTCAAGGACGCTGAGACGGTAACCCGTCTCGACGGCAAGCCGGCGATCGCCATCGAGGTGAAGAAGCGCATCGGCTCCAACCTGATCGACACGATCGCCCAGGTGAGGTCCGTGTCCGATGCCTTCATAAAGACCATGCCGGAAGGCATGCACGTCACCTACACGCAGGACAAATCGGTCTTCGTCAACCAGTTGCTCGGCGATCTGCAGAACCACGTCATGATCGCCGTGATCCTGGTGTTCATCGTCATTCTCTATGCACTGTCGGGCCGTGCCTCGCTGCTGATCGGACTGGCCATTCCATCGTCCTTCCTGATCGGCATCCTGCTGTTGGCCATGATGGGCTACACGATCAACATGATCGTGTTGTTCAGCCTCATCCTGGCGGTCGGTATGCTCGTCGACGACGCCATCATCGTCACCGAATTCGCCGAACGGCGGATGAGCGAAGGCATGCCGAAGGCGGAGGCCTTCGCGCTTGCCGCCAAGCGCATGGCCGGTCCGGTCATCGCGGCGACGATGACGCGCATCGCCGCCTTTTCGCCGCTGCTGTTTTGGCCGGGCATCATCGGCGACTTTATGAAATACATGCCGATCACGCTGATCGTCACGCTCTCGGCCTCGATGCTCTATGCGCTGGTCTTTGCGCCGGCGCTGGGCGCCTTGTTCGCCAAGGCGCCGCCGCATCACGAGAACGACAATCGCGACGGCTGGTACATGGCGGTCGTCAAGCAGGCGGTGCGCTTTCCCATCACCGTGCTTCTGCTCACCGTCGGCCTTTTGTTCGGTGTCGGTTTTGCCTATTCGAAATACGGCGCCGGCGTCGAGTTTTTCCCGAATGTCGAGCCTGACTACGGCCTGCTCTATGTGCACGCCCGCGGCAACCTTTCGCTCGCCGAAATGGATGCCGCCACAACGACCGCGGAAAACCGGCTTCTCGGCTGGCCGGGCGTTAAGTCGGTCTATACCCGTGTCGGCAAGACGCAAGGCGGCGGCCAGGACATTCCTGAAGACGTGGTCGGCGTGATCCAGTACGAGTTCGTCGACTGGCGCGAGCGCAAATCGGCGAACGCGATCCTGGACGAACTGCGCGGCGTCATGGCCGGCATTCCCGGCGTCGACGTCGAGGTTCGCGTGCCCGAGGCCGGCCCGCCCACCGGCAAGCCGATCCAGATCAGGCTTTCGGCCGTCGACCCGGAAGGCCTCGACGACAAGGCGCGCGCCGTCGCCGCGCGCATTGCCAAGGTGCCCGGCGTCATCGATATTTCCGACGGCCTGCCGCCGCCCGGCGTCGACTGGGCGCTCGACGTCGATCGCGCCAAAGCGGCACAATACGGCATCAGCCCGACCTCGGTCGGAACGGTGGTGCAACTGGTGACGAACGGGCTGAAGCTCAGTGAATACCGGCCAGCCGGTGCTGACGACGCCGTCGACATCAGGCTGCGTCTGCCCGAGGACCGGCGCACGCTGTCGACACTCGATGACCTCAGGGTGCAGACTTCGCAAGGGTCGGTGCCGATCTCGAATTTCGTCGTGCGCAAGCCCGAGCCCACCGTCGGTATCCTCAACCGCATCGACGGCGCGCGCACGGTGGTCATCCAGGCCAATGTCGCCGCCGGCGAGCAAGTCGCTGCTGTCCAGCAGCAGGTCACCCAGGCTGTCGCCGATATGGAGCTCGGCAGCAGCATACGCTGGAAGCTCGCCGGCTCGAACGAGGACAGCGCCGAGGCCAGCGCCTTCCTTAGCAAGGCCTTCGGTGCGGCGATCTTCCTGATCTTCCTGGTGCTTCTGATGCAGTTCAACAAGTTCACCAGCGTCTGGCTGGTGCTGTCCTGCGTGGTCATGGCGACGGTCGGCGTGTTCCTGGGATTGCTGTTGACTGGAGAGGCGTTCGGCATCGTCATGTCGGGCATCGGCGTCATCGCGCTGGCCGGTGTGGTGGTGAACAACAACATCGTGCTGATCGACACCTATGACCGGCTGCGCGAAGAAGGCTGGGACAAGATGGACGCGGTGCTGCAGACCTGCCGCGAACGTGCCCGCCCGGTCGTGCTGACGGCGGTGTCGGCGATTCTCGGCGTACTGCCGATCGCTTTCGGCCTCGGTCTCGAAATCTTCCATCACGAGACGACGATCAACGCGCCGTCGACGCAATGGTGGATTTCACTGTCGTCGGCGATCGTCTTCGGCCTGTCCTTCGCCACCTTGCTGACGCTGGTGGTGACACCGTCGATGCTGATGGTGTTCACGCGTAGTAAGAACAGCCGCTTCTATGCATTCTTCCGTCGGGTGTTCCGGCGCGGCAAGACAGTCGGTGCGACTGTCGAGACATCCGCAAGACCGGGCTCGCTTGACGAGCCGGCGATCGCCTTCCCGAAGGCCGCCGAATAGGCCAACTTTGCTTGGAGTGCCGCGCGTATTTTGGTCGCGCAAAGAAAAGGCCGCCGGGAACAACCCGGCGGCCTTTTGCATTGTCCTGTCATGCGACACCTCAAAGCGGGGAGTTTCTCATGACGCTCAGCACCATTCTCGTCATCATTCTGATCCTCATTCTGATCGGCGCGGTGCCGGCATGGCCTCATTCGCGTTCCTGGGGTTATGGTCCCTCCGGCATTGTCGGCGTCATCCTGATCGTCCTCTTGGTGTTGCTGCTGATGGGCAGGATTTGACCCGGAGTTTGGTGTGCATGAATGCTACAGCGCTGCGCGTCCTTTTGGACTCACAGCGCTGTAGCATTTGATTTTGCGCATGGTCCTTTCCGAGCCTTCGGCTCGGATCATGCGTTAGTAATGGCCGCTTTCCGTTTCAGGCAGCTTTCGGAACGCCATCAATCGTGGCGACACCGATATCATCGAGAGCCGCTGCCACCGCCCTACCCAACGGCGTATGCGGGATCGTACCAATAATGCCTTCCAGCCTTGCCGAGGTCAGCTGGTGTGGCTCGAAGCGGAGATAGGACATCGAGACGAGCTCGCGCCACATCGCCACGAACGGACTGCCGGCGCGCAGCACCCACCACGGCATCGACGTCAGTTTCAGCGTGCGCCCGAGCGCCTGCTCCGCAGCCGCCTTGATCTCCAGATCGGTAACGGCGTGGCCGGGAAAGTTCAGCGCCTCGTAGGCGCCGAGCTTGGTGAGATTCTCAGTCAGTCCGACGAAAGCCTTGGCCATATCAGGCAGATAGGCCCATTCATGCACGAGATCGGCCGGCCCAGGGGCGGTATAGACGCCCTTGTCCATCTTGGCGGCCACCATCAGATCGAACCACGATCCGGTGCCGGTGCCGCCGAAGAAATCGCCGGCTCGCAGCAGAATGGTGCGCACTCGGCCTGCTTCGGCCTCGCGGCGAAAGAGGTCTTCCATGGCGACGCGGATGCGGCCCTTTTCCGTCGTCGGGTGGAATGGCGTGTCTTCGGTGACGACAGCCGGCATCGGCGAGCCGTAATTGTAAACGCTGCCGGGAGCGAGGTGCAATGCGTGGTTCGCGCGGCACGCGACCATGACGTTCTCGGCCATCGGCAGGCACTTGCCCCAGTCGGTATAGATCGGGTTGAGGCCGTTGAAGATGATGTCGACGCCTTCGGTGGCGCGGATAAGCGCTTCGCGATCGAGCCCGTCGCCGGCGACGGCTGTGGCGCCGGCGAGTTCTGCCGGTATTTTGCCGCTGCGGGTGATGGCGCGAACATCATAGCCGGCGTCGATGAAGGCCTTGGCAACCACGCGGCCGAGCCGGCCATTGGCACCCAGAATTGCGATCTTGGTCATTTTTCGTCTCCGTGTTTGCGGTACGGTCACAATATGATTCGCCCGCAAACGAATGGAAATTGAATGAATTTGGCGATGTGATATTCAGTTTTGAATGGAAATCGACTGGAACCTGATCAAGAGTTTCGTCACCGTGGCGGAAACCGGCAGCCTGTCAGCTGCCGCGCGCAAGCTGGCTGCAAGCCAGCCGACGCTCGGCCGCCATATCGCCGAGCTGGAGCAGGCCCTCGGGGTCACCCTGTTCCGGCGCGGGCGGCGCGGCTATGCGCTTACGGAAGCCGGCAGCACGCTCTACGAACGCGGCCGGGCGGTGAGCGAGCAGGCGAGCGCCTTTTCGCTATTGGCGCTGGGATCAGTCGAGGCGATCGAAGGCACGGTGCGCATTGCCGCCAGCGAGGTGGTGGCTGCCTATGTCCTGCCCGAGATGACGGCGCGGCTGGGCGCTGAGGAACCCGGCATCGAGGTCGAGATCGTCGCGTCGAATCAGGTCGAGAACCTTTTGCGCCGCGATGCCGACATTGCCATCCGCATGGTCAAGCCGGCGCAGAACGAGTTGGTGGCGCGCAAGGTGACTGAGATTCCGCTCCGTGCCTGCGCGGCAAAATCCTATCTCGACCGGCGTGGCCGTCCGCGCGAGCCCGGCGATCTTGCCGGCCACGACCTGATCGGCTTCGACCGCAGCGATGAGATCATTCGCGGCTTTGCCCAGTTCGGCGTCCCGCTCACCCGCAATGCCTTCCGCTTCAGGACCGACAACCAAATCGTGCTTTGGGAGGCGGTGCGGGCGGGAAACGGCATCGGCTTCGGCCAGGAGCCGCTGGCCGATCGCGATCCGCTGGTGGAGACAGTGCTGCCGGGCCTCGCGCTGCCGACGCTGCCGGTATGGCTGGCCATGCACCGCGACGTGCGCACCAGCGTGCGCATCCGCCGTGTCGCGGATTTCCTGTATGAGGAGTTGAAGCGCTATTCGGCCGGTGCTGCGTCGGGCGCGAATTCGGCGCGGTGAGCGAGCCCGGCCATCAAAAATACGACGACCAGCAGCCCCGACAAAGCGACGAAGATCGGACTGAAGCTCGAGTGCTCGGCGATGAAGCCGATCGCCGACGGCGCCACCAGAATGCCGGAATAGCCCATCGTGGTGACGACGCTCATACCGGTGCCGGGCGACATGCCTTCCTGGTTGCCGCCGGCCGAAAACAGGATCGGCACCATATTGGCGATGCCGAAGCCGCAAAAGGCAAAAGCTGAGATGGCGAGCCAGGGCGAGGGCGCAAGCCCCGCAACCAGCATGCCGGCGGCGGCGACAAGGGCCGAGACGCGCAGCGTCGTCACGGCTCCGAAACGGTTGCGGACGCCGTCGCCAACGAAGCGCATGACGGCCATGACGCCGGAAAAAGCGGCGTAGGCCAAACCAGCTACGGCGAGGTCGGTGCCGAGTTCCTGTTGCAGGTAAAGCGCCGCCCAGTCGAGCACCGCACCCTCGGAGATCATCGTCAGCAGCGCCATCAGCCCGACCAGATAGACCAGCGGATTTCCAGGCAGCGCGAATTTGCGATGTCCGGTAATCCCCGATGATCCTTGGGGCGGCTTGCCCTCGGCGATCAGGTAGCGAACTGCCACCGCGATCACGGCAAAGGCAAGAGCCGTCACCACCGCCGCATGGGCGAGATGACCGTAATTCTGGATGGCGAAGCCGCCGAGAGCGCCACCGGCGAAACCGCCAAGGCTCCAGAAGCCGTGCGAGGACGACATGATGGCGCGGGACAACCGCCGTTCCACAGTGACCGCATTGGCGTTCATGGCGACATCCATGCCGCCGATCGAAGCGCCGAAGATGAACATGGCGATGGCCGCCAGCGGCACGTTGGGGGCAAGCGCCACAACCAGCAGGCCGAAACTGCCGATGAGACCGAACCAGCGCAGCACGCTGCGCGAACCATGCCTAGAGATCAGGTGGCCGCACCAGGTCATGGCCGTGACCGCGCCGGCGCCGAACAGCAGGATCAGCAGGCCGAGCGTAAACTTGCTGATATCCAGCCGGGTCAGGACCACCGGGATCTGCGGCGCCCAGGCGCCGGTCAGAAAACCATTGGCCAGGAAGATGGCCGCCACGGCCCATCGTCCACGAATGGCGGTCTGCATGATTTTTAGCGTGTCCATCGTGTAGAGTCCGGTGCGAAAATAGCTTCGCGCGGCAAATTAGATCGATTCAATCTTCAGTCAAGCGCTCGCTCTTGGAAGTGCTTGGGCCAAGCGGCTCGCTTGAATCCGAGGTTGATGAGAGCCGATCGGGACAGGGCTTTTTGTTCGACCATGATCTTATCCGAAAACCGGATTCCACTTTTCGCTTACGCGGTCCTTCGGTTCGGGATCGTGGTCTTAATGATCCCTGGGGCGTCTTGCCTCGAACTCCGCCTTCTTGGCATCGGAGGCCTCGGTCTGGTTGAGCGCCTGCCATTCGGCATAAGGCATGCCATAGATGATCTCGCGCGACTGGTCCTTGCTGAGATCGACGCCCTCGGCCTCCGCGGCGTCGCGATACCAGTTGGAGAGGCAGTTGCGGCAGAAGCCGGCGAGGTTCATCAGGTCGATGTTCTGCACGTCCGTGCGTTCGCGCAGATGCGCGACCAGCCGGCGGAAGGCGGCGGCTTCGAAATCGCGTCTTTGCTCGTCGCTGAGTTCGGTCATCGAAACCTCCTTACAGCGGCCCGGTGCGCGAGCCGAATCGTTTGACCCGATGTATATCGGGACGGCGGTTGATCGCGTCAACGATCGGCGCCAGCCGTTCGGCCCAGGCGACCGCATCCTTCGGATCGGCGATCAGGTCCTGACGGATTTCGATCAGCGCATGGGCAAAGCCATTGACGATGGCATGCCTGAACATGGTGTCGCCGCGCAATGCGCCGTCATAGGGCTCGTTGTCGCCAACGATAAGGCTTTTGTCCTCGGCGAGCATGTCGATCAGCGGTCGCGCCACCCGGTCGTCGCGATCCCACAAGACACCAACATGCCAAGGGCGCACGAATCCCTGCATGAAAGGGGTGAAGGAATGTATCGACAAGATGAAGGGTGCGCCTGCAGAAGCCTGCGCCACCGAGGCGATCATGGCGCCGACGGCATCGTGATAGGGCCGATAGAAGCGGTCGAGCCGCCTTTCACGTTCTTTCAAGGCAAGTGGATAATTTCCCGAAATGACGGTGCCGTCATAGAGTTGGCGGATCAGCGTCGGATCGTCTTCGCCGCGATTGGGGTCGATCAGAAGTCGCGAAAAATTGGCGAGTACTGCCGGCACGCCAAGCAAAGCCGCCAATTCGCGGGTCACCGTCTCGACACCGATGTCGTAGGCGATATGGCGTTCGAATTCCGCCGCCGGCAAGCCGAGGCTGCCATACTCTTCCGGCAAGTCGCGACGAGCGTGATCGGCCAAAAGCACGATGCCTCGCTTGCGGTCGCCCTCGACGACGTCGAAAGGCGCGAAAACTGTGGATCGGGTCATCGGCGGGAAATGGTCTGTTCGCTGGCTTCCAGGGAGGATGGTATCGTCTTTCCACGAAGGAGACGATTACGCAATGCCGTCGTTTGGCCACGGTTTCTGCGGAAATCTGGCAGAAGGCGACAGATCGTGCGCCGAAGCCTTTCTAAATCGATTGGAATTGGGCAAAAGGGCGCGTTGACATGCGCCCGGACTTTTCCGAAAAGGGGCGTTGAGAGATGCAAATGTGGTTCTTGAGGGATTTCAGGATGGGTTCCGCCGGCAGGCCGCGCGTGCGCTATGCCTTCGCCATGCCGCTCCTGACCCTTGCTGTGGGCCTCGCCGCGATGCTTGCTGCCTCGCCGGCGCGCGCCGATTTCCGTGTCTGCAACGCAACGCAGAACCTGGTCGGCGTCGGCATCGGCTATCGCGCCAAGGCCGGCTGGATCACCGAAGGCTGGTGGCACATCGAAGGATCGAGCTGCAAGACGTTGATCGAAGGGCCGCTGTCATCAAGGTTTTACTATCTTTATGCAGAAGACGCCGAGCGCGGCGGGCGCTGGGATGGCCCGATCAACATGTGCGTGGCCGAAAAAGAGTTCAAGATCGCCGGCGTTGCCGATTGCGTCGCGCGGGGCTTCCAGCGCGCCGGATTCCAGGAATATGACACGGGCGAGCAGGCAAGCTGGATGGTCCAGCTGACCGATGACCCCGCAACGGGGGGCGTTCCAGCCGCCCCGGGAACAAACAGTCAATGAGACGCAGCCGCAAGGTCAAGATACTCGCCACCATCGGTCCGGCCTCCTCCTCCGAGGACATGCTGAAGAAGCTCTTCGAAGCCGGCGCCGACGTGTTTCGCATCAATATGAGCCACACCGATCATGAATTGATGCGCACGCTTGTCGGTCGCATCCGCGCGGTCGAGAAAGCGGTCGGCCGGCCGATCGGCATTCTCGCCGACTTGCAGGGGCCCAAGCTGCGGGTTGGCAAATTTGCCAACGGCAAAGAGGCGCTGACACTCGGCCAGACTTTCACGCTCGACGACAATCCCGAGCCCGGCAATTCGGCCAGGGTCTATCTGCCCCACCCCGAAATCCTGAGATCGGTCGAGACCGGTCACCGCCTTTTGATCGACGACGGCAAACTCGAGCTGAAGGCGGTGAAGAGCGACGGCAAGGCGATCGTCTGCACCGTCGTCGCCGGCACCAGCATCTCCGACAAGAAGGGCGTCAGCCTGCCCGATACCGACCTGCCGGTCGGCGCGCTGACCGAAAAGGACCGCAGGGACCTCGATGCGGTGCTGGCCACCGGCGTCGACTGGGTGGCGCTGTCGTTCGTGCAGCGGCCGGAGGATCTGGCGGAAGCGCGCAAGATCGCGCGTGGCCGGGCGCTGATCATGGCCAAGATCGAAAAGCCGCAGGCCGTCGCACGGCTGGCCGAGATCATCGAACTTTCGGACGCACTGATGGTCGCCCGCGGCGATCTCGGCGTCGAAATGCCGCTCGAAGCCGTGCCCGGCATCCAGAAGCAGATCACCCGCGCCGCGCGCCGCGCCGGCAAGCCGGTGGTGATCGCCACGCAGATGCTGGAATCGATGATCGCCGCGCCGGTGCCGACCCGCGCCGAGGTGTCGGACGTCTCGATCGCCGTGTTTGAAGGCGCCGACGCCATCATGCTCTCGGCCGAATCCGCGGCCGGCGCCTACCCGGTCGAGGCGGTGGCGATGATGAACCGCATCGCCAGCAAGGTCGAAACCGATCCGACCTATGCCGGCATCATCAATGCGCAGCGCTCGGAGCCGGAAGCGACCGGCGCCGACGCCATCTCGCTTGCCGCCCGCGAAATCGCCGAGACGCTGAAACTGTCGGCGATCATCAGCTATACGGCGTCCGGCACGACCGGCCTGCGCGCTGCGCGCGAGCGGCCGCAGGTGCCGATCGTCGCGCTGTCGCCGATCGTCAACACGGCGCGCCGGCTGTCGCTTTTGTGGGGCACGCATTGCGTCGTCTCGCCCGATGCCATCGACCTCGACGACATGGTCGACCGCGCCTGCCGCATCGCTTTGGACGAGGGGTTCGGCAAGCCGGGCGACCGGGTCATCATCACGGCCGGCGTGCCGCTGAGGACGCCGGGCTCCACCAACATGCTGCGCATCGCCTATGTCGGGTCGGAGGTGCAGGCCCGCCGCTAGGCCGCTCACACTGGGCGGATTCGCGGCAGGGAGATCCTGTTCTCCGTGTCGCGACCATTGGAGGCCGCATGAGCAAAGATCATGCGGGCGTCTGGACCCGCACGTCGAGGGTCATCAAAGCCCGGCCCGAAGACTTCTACGCGGCCTTCACGAATCCGACCGCGCTCGTCGCCTGGCTGCCGCCGGCTGAAATGACGGGCGTCATCCACGAATTCGAAGCGCTTCGGCGAGGTTGCTCTAAATCGCGTCGCGTTTGACCGGCCTCATGCGACGCGCTTTAGGTTGTTGTTTATGCATGTCGTTATCGCAAAACCGCTGCACACTTTTGCGCGACATGCATTAAATCGGCGCGAGTTCGGCTTCCGGCGCTTTGATGTCGGCGCATTTGCCGGCGCCGTAGGTGTCGTTGGCGACCCTGACTTCCACGGCCTTCGCCATTGCCTGAAGGTCCACGTCCTTGCCGGCGACCTTTTCGATCGCGCCGACGACGAGATCGGGTGCGATCCAGTCCGGCTTGTGGCCGAGATTGTGGACCCAGACCAGCTCGGCGCCGGCGATGTCGCGGACGAGGCCGACCGAATGGACCGTTGCATAGACCACCTTGTCGCGGTCGCCCGAGATGACCACGGTCGGCGTCTTGATATCGCGGTAGTGCGGCGCGGCATCGAGCGTATAGCGATAGAGGCCGGCGACATCGGTGGCGTTGGCACGAAAGGCGTTCGGCCGAAGCACCAGCGGGATCGAAACCTCGGCGACATAGCCATCCGGCACCATGTTGGGGGCAAAGACGCAGGCGGTGGCGGTATTCATCTGCAGCGTTCCCGACGGATAGGTCAGCGTTTCGGAAAACAGCCGGCCGACGATCGGAATGGTCGTCAAATTGTAGTACCAGGCGGTCGCGCCGCCCGGCCAGGGATGGGTGGCAGGCGCCATGAACACCAGGCCGAGCGTCTTGTCGGGATGCTCGCGGCCGAAGGCGGTGGTCACCGAGCCGCCGAAGGAATGGCCGGCGATGATGGCTTTCCTGATGCCGAGATGGTCCATCAGAGCTGCGATGGTGCTGGCCTGTGCCGATGGGGTCTCGTCGTTTCCGGGGCCGCGCCCCGACCAGCCTGCACCCGGGCGGTCGAAGAACAGCATCTCGGCACGGCCTTCCAGCAAGGGCCTCAGCGGCAGCATCTGATCTCTGAGATTGGCGCTGGCGCCGTGGATGAAGACGATCGGCGGCAGTTCAGCGTTTTTCCGCGCCGGAACGTGAACGTAGTGGATGCGGGCACCGTTTATATCCGCGAAGTCGCCGATCGGCGGATTGCGACGCTCGATCAGCCATGAGCCGGCGAGGGTGACACCTGCAAGGGTGAACACAAGCGCCATGAGGAAGACGAGCGCGGCGAAGATCAGGTTCATGGGGAGAGGTACGGACCGGAGCGAAATTAGTTCACAGTCTAGCTAAAGCGACTTTCACTCAAGTGGAATTGTCCGCCAACCGGGAAATCAAATTCCTTCGCCGGCAAGTTCTTCCGAAAGCGTGCCGACCTGATCCTGGGCGCTGCGCATCATCGGATAGATGCCGAGCACGCGCTGCCAGGCTTCCAGCGCCGACTGCTTGTGGCCGGTTACGGCCATGATCTGCGCCAGGCCGGACAGTGCGCCAAAATGGCGCGGCTCGAGCTGCAACGTGCGGTCGATGTCCGACATCGATTTTCCAAAGTTATTCATCATGAAATGTACGGTGGCGCGCCGGTTCCAGCCTTCCGCATAGGCCGGTTGCAAGGTCACCACTTGGTCGAGAAAATCGAGTGCCACGTCGAATTTCTTATCTTCGATCGCCTTTTGCGACCATTGCATCATCAGGTCGATCGAGGCGCTGCCGGATTGCGACCACTCGTGCGAGATGCGAGCGGCGATGCGCTCGGCGGCCTTTTCATTGCGCTGGCGCTTCAGGTCGACGAACAGCTGGTCGAGCCTTGCCTCCCTAGTCGTGGCAACCGGAGGGGCGACCGCATCGTCCGCTTGAGCCGGAAGCGGGGCGAAACCGAAAAGAAAAAGCGCCGCGAAGAATGCAAAGAGAATCCGCATGGCCGGGAATCTAACCCCGGACGGCAGATCGTCAAACTGAATTTAGCGTGAAAGGGCCGGCAGGCCGGCAAATTACATCATGCAGGCGGAGGCAGGCGCCTCCACGCGAAACACTCAACCCTGACGCGCCTTGTAGCGCGGAGCGGTCTTGTTGATGATGTACACGCGGCCCTTGCGGCGAACCAGCTGGTTGTCGCGGTGACGCGCCTTGAGCGCCTTGAGCGAATTCTTGATCTTCATGGTCTTGCCCGTCGGTCTGGGCCCGCTTGGGCCGAATTATTAAGGCGCGCTCGGAAAGCGCGCCTCTCAACTTGTGCGTGGCTCATAAACGAGGAGCCTTGTCCGTGTCAACCGCAAGCGTGCTTCATAGATGAAGCCAGCGTGGCGGAGTTTGGTTTCCTGCTCGACCGACGGCGTTAGAGCGGTGCCGTCCTATAGCCTCAACGGTGACGGCTCATTCGCGTAAAATGGCCCATCTTGCGGCCGGGGCGCGCTTCGGCCTTGCCGTAGAGATGCAGCATCAGATCGGGCTCGGCGAGCAGGGCTGGAACACGCAGGATATCGTCGCCGATCAGGTTTTCCATGACACAGTCGAAATGGCGGCCGGGATTTCCCAAGGGCAGGCCGGCGACGGCGCGAATGTGCTGCTCGAACTGCGAGACGATGCAGGCGGCCTCAGTCCAGTGGCCGGAATTGTGGACGCGCGGCGCGATCTCATTGGCCAGCAGCGCGCCGTCGGCAAGGACAAAGAACTCGATACCGATGACGCCGACATAATCGAGCGACGCAAGTATCTTTGCCGCCGCCGCCTGCGCTGCAGCGGCGGTTTCGGACTCTATCCTGGCCGGCAGGGTCGAGCTGTGCAGGATGCCGTTGCGGTGGACGTTTTCTGCCGGATCGTAGGCGGCGAGCGAACCGTCCATGCCGCGCGCCGCGATCACCGAAATCTCGCGTTCGAAGGCGACGAAGGATTCGAGGATCAGCGGCACGTTGCCCATCGCCTCGCAGGTGCCGGCAAAGCCGCCTGTTTCCATGTTGCGGAAGACGCGCTGACCCTTGCCGTCATAGCCCATGCGCCGCGTCTTCAATATGCCGCTGCCGTCGAACTTTTTCAGCGCCGCCGTCAATTCGTCGTCATTGTCGACGGGACAAAAATCCGCAGTGGGAACGCCGATGCCGTTGAGGAATTTCTTCTCCGCCACCCGGTCCTGCGCCACTTCCAGCGCGCGCGCCGGCGGATAGACCGGGACCGTGACGGCAAGCGCGCTGGCAGCCATGACCGGCACGTTCTCGAACTCGTAGGTGACGACGGCGCTGACTGCAGCCAGTTCGGCGAGCGCAGCCGTGTCGTCGTAGGCGGCGGTGATCTGCCGGTTTGCGACCTGTGCCGCCGGGCAATCCGGCTGCGGTTCCAGCACGACTATGCGGTAGCCGAGGCGGGCCGCGGCCATGGCCAGCATGCGGCCGAGCTGGCCGCCGCCGACGATGCCGATGGTCGATCCCGCGGGCAGGCTCATGGCGTGTCCGTGGGCTCGGCAGCGACCCTGGCGGTCTGGGCGGCGCGCCAGGCATCGAGTCGGGCAGCGAGCTTTTCGTCGGTCAGCGCCAGCACGGCCGCGGCCAGAAGGGCGGCATTGGTGGCGCCCGCCTTGCCGATGGCCAGCGTGCCGACCGGAATACCGGCCGGCATCTGCACGATGGAGAGCAGCGAGTCCTGTCCGGAAAGCGCCTTCGATTCTACCGGCACGCCAAAAACCGGGAGCGGCGTCATCGCCGCCGTCATGCCGGGCAGGTGCGCCGCACCGCCGGCGCCGGCGATGATCACCCGAAAACCGGCGGCCTTGGCGCCCTTGGCAAAATCATAGAGCCGGTCGGGAGTGCGATGAGCCGAGACGATCAGCCGCTTGTGCGGAATGCCCAGTGCCTCCAGCGTTTCGGCGGCGTGGCGCATCGTCGCCCAGTCGGACTGGCTGCCCATGATGACGGCGACGTCGGCGCGGTGATCGTCCAAGCTTCTGCTCCCGGCGGCAAAGGCGCGCATTAGCGGAATTCGGGATCGACGGCAAGGATGTGGTGCCTCCGCGCAGCATTCGGGCGCGAGGCACCATCATTACCTAATCCGGCCAGCGCAAGGCGCCGGCGCTATCCTTGCGGGCGGACTTCATCGCATCCGCCGGACGCTCGGCCGCGCTCAACACGGCCCGCAGGCGTTCGGCGACGATCTCCGCCTCGCCAGGATGAAGATTGCACGGGTCGAGGAAGAAGTGACCGCGCTCGACCTCGTGGTTGCGGACGATAATAGGGGGCGAACCGGCCGCCAGCGCCGAGGCAAGGCCGGCGGCGGTGAACCTGCTTTCGGGCGTAACAAACACCTGCAGGCGGTCGAGCGGATTGCCGGTCGGATCGGGAATGATATGCGCAGCGATACCGGGCGAGCCCTGCAATGCGTCCTTCCACAGATGCAGAGCGGCTTCTTCCCGCTTGCGGATGCCGGCATGGTCGCGCCGCTCCCAGGCCTCCAGCGCGGCCATGGTTCCGGCGATGCTTTCCTTGCCGACCTTCATCGCCCGCGCAACGCCACGATTCTGCAGATAGGCGGCCCGCACCAGATCCTTGCGCCCCGTCACGATGCCGCTTGTCGGTCCGCTGAGGAATTTGTGCCCACTATAGACGACGATGTCGGCGCCGCGTGCGAGAAAGCCGCGCAGGTCGTATTCGGAGGCGGCGTCGACGATCACCGGGACACCCCTGGCGTGGCAGATCTCGCAGAATTCCTCGAGCGAAAGCATGCCGTATTGCACCGTGTGATGCGCAACGACGTAGAGGCCGGCCGCGGTGCGGTCGCGGATCGCGTCGCGCACATGATAATCCTGCGTCACGCTGACCGTGCCGGCCGGTATGGTCCTGGCCCCGGCAAGCCGGATCGACTGGTCGATCGGCGCGCCGTAATTGACGATGTGGCCGAGCTGGACGATGACCTCCGACTTGAGGCCCTCGGTGTCGTCCGGCAGCCGCTCGATCGCGAGAAGGTTGGTGCCGGTCATCGTGCCGGCAATCGCCATGGTGATGCCGCTGGCGCAGCAAGCCGTGATGAAGCCGGCCTCGCCTCCTGTGAGGCGCGCGACGACCGTGCTTGCGGCGCGTTGCAGATCGTCCATTTCCACCCATTGCGAAGCGATCTCCGACATCGCGGCGATCGCTTCCGGGACGATGATCGAGGCGCCGAGCGCCGTCATCGTGCCGGAAACATTGATGATCGGGCGAAGGCCGAGCCGTTCGCGGATTGTCGTGTTGGAGCCGTTTGCGGAATAGTTTTTCATCTCGAGAGATCCCATTGGTAGATGTCAGGCAGCGATCTCGACGACCGCCTCGATTTCGACCGTAATGTTTCCCGGCAAGGAACCGACACCGATCGCCGAGCGGGCGTGCCCGCCGATACTATCGAAGACTTCGGCGAAAAGATCGGAACAGCCATTCACCACCTGCGGATGGTCGCTGAAGGTCGGGATGGCGTTGACGAAGCCAAGCAGCTTGACGACGCGCACGATACGGCCGAGGTCGCCTGCCGCGGCGTGCATGACGGCGAGCAGGTTCAGCCCGGTGAGACGGGCATGCTTATAGGCCTCTTCAACCGTGACGTCCTCGCCCACCTTGCCGGTGCAAAGCGTGCCATCGGCGCGCAGCGGCCCTTGGCCGGAGAGGAAGATCAGCCGCCCGCTTTCGGCGTGGGTGACGAAATTGGCGATCGGCGTCGGCGGCTCGGGCAGCGTCAGGCCCAATTCGGCGAGCCGGATGTAAGGCGTCATGAAAAGGCTCCTTGCGACAGCTTTCGCCGCCCGGTGTCAGAAATGCGAGGCACGAAACCGCGCCAGGAAGCTGCGAAGACGCTCATTGTCGATCTCGGTGCCCAGAATCTCGGCAGGCGGGCCCGCGGCGCTGACACCGCCATCCGCCATGAAGACGATGCGGCTCGACGCGTCGCGCGCAAAGGCCATCTCGTGCGTGACCATCACCATCGTCATACCGTCCTCGGCCAGGCTGCGCACGACCTCGAGCACCTCGCCGACGAGTTCCGGGTCGAGCGCGGACGTTATCTCGTCAAGCAGCAGGATTTTCGGCTCCATCGCCACCGCCCGGGCGATGCCGACGCGCTGCTGCTGGCCACCGGAAAGCTCGGCCGGCAGGCTGTCGGCCTTGTGGGCAAGTCCGACCCGGCCCAGCCAGTGCTCGGCAATGGCACGGGCTTCGGTACTGCTCTTGCCGCGCACCTTGCGCAGGCCAAGCATGATGTTGCCGGCCGCCGTCAGATGCGGAAACAGGTTGAAACTCTGGAACACCATTCCGGTTTCGGCCCGCATCTTCGCCAGGTCGCGCTCGCTGCGGCGCTGGCGTGTTCCCGTGTCGCGGAAGCCGACCTCCTTGCCGTCGATGCGGATGGAGCCGCTGTCGTAGCTCTCCAGGAAGTTGACGCAGCGCAGCAGCGTGGTCTTGCCGCTGCCGGAAGGTCCGATGACAGTCACCACTTCGCCGCGTGTCACCTGCAGGCTGACGGAGCGCAGGACCTCGACGGATCCAAAGGATTTGGAAACGTCGGAGATGTCGAGAAGCGCCGGATTGGCGGGCGGGGAGATGGACATCTTACTATTCCCGGATGAAGGAGAAACGCCGCTCCAACCGTCGGCTGGCCAGGGAGAGGGCGTAATTGACGACGAAGTAGATGACCGCACCGAGGATGTAGAGCGGCATCGCTTCGTAGGTGCGGCCGATGACCTGGTTGATGGCGTGCATCAGGTCGGTGATGCCGAGCAGCGAGACCAGCGCGCTGCCCTTCACCGCATCGGTGACGCCATTGATCCAAGGCGGCAGGAAGCGCCTGAACGCTTGCGGGAAGATGACGTAGGCCAGTCGCTGGCGAAAGGTCAGCCCGATCGCCATCGCCGCTTCGGACTGCCCCTTCGGTATGGAACCGACCGCACCGCGCAGATACTCGATGACCTGTGCCGTCTTGAACAGGGTGAGCGCCAGCACGGCTGCCCAGAAGGATTCCAGATGGATGCCGACGGCAGGCAGGCCGTAATAGACGAAGAAGATGAGCACCAGGATCGGAATGCCGCGAATGGTGTCGCTGAAAATGCGCACTGCCCAGCGCAGCGGAGCCGGGCCATAGACAAGGCCGACGCCCATCATCACACCGGCGATGAGCGACAATACCACGACCAGCAGCGACACCCACAGTGTCACGGCAAAACCCTGGGCCAGGAAGGGCAAGGCATAGGCGATCTGGCCAAGCATCCTAGTGCGCCGCCCTGAACCGGCGCTCGACAAGCCGAAGCGCATAAAGAAGCGCGTAGCCCGTCAAGAGGTACATCGCCGTCACCAAAAGGTAGACCTCGACGATCCGGAAGGTGTTGAAGTTGATCCACTGGGCGCCGTAGGTGAGCTCGGGCACCGAAATGACAGAAGCAACGGACGTGTCCTTGAAGAGCGATAGGAACGTGTTGGAAAGCGCGGGCAGCGTTATGCGCAGCATTGTCGGCAGGCGCACATGGAGCAGCCTTTGCCATGGCGTCAGGCCAATCGCCTTGCCGGCGTCGAGCTGCCCGCGCGGAACCGCTTCGAGCCCCGAGCGGAACACCTCGACCAGATACGCGCCGCTATAGAGCGACAGCGTGGCAATGAATGAGGTCTGCGCGCTGTAGGCGATGTCGACCACCGTCGGCAGGCCGTAGAAGACGAGATAGACGAGCAGGATCAGCGGTACGTTGCGGATGAATTCGACATAGGCGGCGATGGCGGTCCGGACCAGCCGCCCGGCCGATACGTACCAGACCGCCAGAAGCAGCCCGATGACGATGCCGATCGCGATGGAGATCACGGCCAGCTCGAGGCTGAGCAGCAGCCCGCCCCAGAGCTTGTCGAAATGCCGCCAGATCAGGTTGAAGTTTAGGGTATAGCCCATGTGTCCCTGTCAGCTGTCGACGAGAAGGAGGCGGAAGGGCGCGGCCCTTCCGCCGGCTTGCATCAGATGACCGGGAAGCCGGGATGGCGCGCCGGCGGCTCCTGTCCGAAATAGTCCTTGAATGCAGCGTCATAGAGCGCCGTCTCATGGCCGAACATGGCGGTGGTGAAGGTCGTGTTGACGAAGGTCAGCCAGTCGGGGTCGCCTTGCCGAAGTGCGGCGCCGTAAAGCATCGAGAACCAGCTCTTGCCGGCATCGAAGTATTTGTCCGGATTACGTGAGGCGAGCCAGCGGACCGTCGACAGATCGACGGCGGCGGCGTCGACGCGCTTCGATTCCAGTGCCTGCAGCACGTTGGCCTGCGTGTCAATCTGCATCACCTGCGCCTCCGGCAGGACGATGTGCACATTTGCCTCGGCATCGACGTTTTGCAGGATGGAAATCCGTGTCGCCGAACCGCCGGCAACCAGCTTGTCGAAGGTCTTGTTTTCGGCGTTCGGAAGGGTCAGCAAGGCGATGCCTTCGACGTAATAGGGCCGGGAGAAGTGGATCAGCTGCGAGCGCTGGGCGGTCATGGTCATGAACTGGATCGAGATGTCGACCTTGTTGGTGGTCACGTTCGGAATGCGCTGGGCTGGATCCTGCATGACGAATTCGACCTTGGTCGGATCGTCGAAAAGCCCCTTGGCAAGAATGCGCCCCATGGTGATGTCCATGCCGACCAGTTCGCCGGCATCGTTTTCGAAGTGCCATGGCGCGTTGGTGCTGCCGGTGCCGACGATCACCTTGCCGCGCTCGAGAACGGTGCGCAGCAGGCTGTCCGGTGCCGCTTGCGCCGCCGCCTTCTGAACATCGACCGTTGCTGCTGCGCCCACCACTCCGGCCGTTGCGAGCCCGGCCATTCCCAGTTTCAGAAATTCACGTCTTTTGGATGTGTCGTTCACGGCGACCTCCTTTTCGTGTTGTGTTCCCCTTTGCCGATACATGCATCAGTGATCTGCTGGATTGTCTCTTACAAAAGACACATGTATCCTGTACAAGACAGATACTAACATCAGGAACAAGTAATGCAAGATGGCAATGCCTTGGCAGTTCGGCCGGACGCTGGTCCGGACGAAGACAGGAATTCGGGCTCTCGCGAGAAGGGTCTCAACCGGGTGCTCCATATCCTGGAGTTTCTTCACGCGAACCAGCGTGCGATCGGGATTGGTAATCTCGCCAAGGGAGTGAATGCGCCGCGCTCAACGATCTACACGCTCGTGCGCTCGCTCGTGGATGCGGGCCTGCTGGAAATGGCCGGCGACGGTAATCGGGTCTATTTCGGGAAGAAGCTTTATCTCTACGGAATGGACTATGTGCGCGGCAACGACCTGCTCAGGCGAGGGCGTCAGGAAGTCGACAACCTGTCGCGCGAGACAGGCGAGACCTCCGAATTGTGCATGCTGCAAAGCGGCCGCTACACGATTGTCCATTCCAGTCCAGGCACCAGGCCGTTCCGGATCAGTTCGGCCACAGGTCTGCAGATCCCGCTTCCGTGGACCGCTTCCGGGCGGTTGCTTCTCGCCGGTTTCGAAAGGGCGGTGATCGAAGACATGGTGTCCGAAGATGATCTCGTCCTGCCAGACGGCCGCAGATTGCTGCTGGACGACTTCATAGCCGATATCGCTACGGCTGGGGCTGCCGGCTACTGTGTAACCTCAGGTCTTGTCGACGCCTATACAAAATGCCTTGCCGCGCCGGTCTTTTCAGCTGCCGGCAAGGTCGAGGCTACGATATGCCTGGTGGTTCCAATCGACACTTCCGAGGAGAAGACCGGCGATCTCATCGCCCTGCTGCGCGAACGCGCCGCGAGGCTTTCGATCACGGGATGAGCAGAATTTGTCGCGACCGTAAGTGGGATTCGCTCACGCGATGATGTCGGGGATGATCCGGTCTTCCAGCGCCATCAGCCGGTCTTTCAGGAAAAGTTTCTTCTTCTTCATGCGCTGGATCTGCAGAGGGTCGCAGTTCATGGCGATCATCGCGTTGATGGCCGCGTCGAAATCGGCGTGCTCCTGCTTCAGCCGAGAATATTCGAGGCGGATATCAGCCTGTTCCTGTTCGGACATTATCTACCGTCTGCACGTCTGCGGCGCCCAAAAATGGGCCTGATTGGGCGAGGCCGGAGGTATCTTGCACCGGCGCGCAGCCAATACCACATTTCGTATTGTCGTGGAATGCTA
The DNA here is from genome assembly GCF_900149755.1 of Mesorhizobium delmotii. Lineage (NCBI taxonomy): Bacteria > Pseudomonadati > Pseudomonadota > Alphaproteobacteria > Hyphomicrobiales > Phyllobacteriaceae > Mesorhizobium > Mesorhizobium delmotii. The sequence continues at coordinate 93,464 of NZ_FUIG01000043.1, forward strand.
CCACGCAGCATTCGACATCGATGCCCGATAGTGGCACACTGTCATTATGCCGTCACAGAAGCGAACTTGCGGTGGACGCGCCTTGGACGGCTGCAATCGAGGAAACCATGAAAGGGAGAACCAATCATGTCTCTTGCATCCCATCTTGATGAGCTGCAGCGGAAACACGGCGACATCGAACGCGAAATCGATGATGCGATGAACCATCCATCGGTCGACGACCTCGAAATCGTGAATCTCAAGCGGCGCAAGCTGGCACTCAAGGACGAGATTGAAAAACTGAAGGCGAAACCGACCAAGCACTGACGCTCTTCTACAGCGCCGGCGTCCTTTGGGCGCGCAAAGGACGCTGTAGCCCTTCTGATTTGGCGCATGATCCCAGCGAAAATCGATTCCGATTTTCGGAATCATGCGCGGGGATAGTTGCGCCGCTTTCGGCGCGACCTTTCCGGTGGCAGCCATGCCGCCGGAGCGTTCCCTTGTTTTGTTCCGGCGACGTGGACAGGAAAGATGGCTTGCCAGCCGTCTTCCTGTTATCGATTCGGCAGGTCTGCCTGCCTGTCGCCATTGACAAGCCATCTTTGCTCCTCCACCTCATGCCCGGACCTTCTACAGCGCCGCGCGTCCTTTCGGACCCGCAAACGACGCTGTATTTTGATTTTTGCGCATGATTGTTTCCGGAAACCGATTCCGGAATTCGGAGCCAACAAAGGGCAGCCGGCCATGACCGGATATTTTTCCTCTCCCTTCCCGCGCCGCACCTCGGTCGGTGTCGATGTCGGCGGCGTGATGGTCGGCGGGGGTGCCCCTGTCGTCGTCCAGTCGATGACCAACACCGACACCGCCGATGTCGACCAGACAGTCGCTCAAGTTGCGGCGCTACATCGCGCCGGCTCCGAGATCGTGCGCATCACCGTAGACCGCGACGAGAGTGCTGCCGCCGTGCCCGCCATCCGCGAGCGGCTCGGACGGCTCGGCATCAACGTGCCGCTGGTCGGCGATTTCCACTATATCGGCCACAAGCTGCTTGCCGACCATCCGGCTTGCGCCGAGGCGCTGGCCAAATACCGCATCAATCCCGGCAATGTCGGCTTCAAGGACAAGAAGGACCGGCAGTTCGCGGCGATCGTCGAGATGGCGATCCGGTACGACAAGCCGGTGCGCATCGGCGTCAACTGGGGGTCGCTCGACCAGGAGCTTCTGACCCGGCTGATGGACGACAACCAGCGGCAGGGCTTTCCGCTGACCGCGCAGGAAGTGACGCGCGAGGCGATCGTGCAGTCGGCGATCCTATCGGCCGAAATGGCCGAGGAGATCGGCCTTGGCCGCGAGAAGGTCATCCTGTCGGCCAAGGTCAGCGGCGTGCAGGATCTGATCGCGGTCTACACCGAGCTTGCCACCCGCTCCAACCACGCGCTGCATCTCGGCCTCACCGAGGCCGGCATGGGTTCGAAAGGCATCGTCGCCTCGTCCGCGGCGATGGGCATCCTGCTCCAGCAAGGCATTGGCGACACGATCCGCATCTCGCTGACACCGGAGCCGAACGGCGACCGCACGCGCGAGGTGCAGGTGTCGCAAGAACTCCTGCAGACCATGGGGTTCCGGCAGTTCGTGCCGATCGTCGCCGCCTGCCCCGGCTGTGGCCGCACGACCTCTACCGTGTTCCAGGAACTCGCCCAGAATATCCAGGCGGATCTGCGCAAGAACATGCCGGTGTGGCGTGAAAAATACCCCGGCGTCGAGAACCTCAAGGTCGCGGTGATGGGTTGCATCGTCAACGGTCCGGGTGAATCCAAGCATGCCGATATCGGCATTTCGCTGCCCGGCACCGGCGAGACGCCGACGGCGCCGGTGTTCGTCGACGGCAGCAAGGCGGCGACGCTGCGCGGCCCTTCGATTGCCGCCGACTTCGAAAAAATGGTCGCCGATTATATCGAGCAGCGGTTTGGGCAACCCGGCAAGGCTGCGGCGGAGTAGGTCGATGCGGCGCTTCCGCTGGGCGACGCCGATTTTGCTTGGTGGATTGGTTTTGCTTGGTGGGCTGGGCTGGGCGACAGCCGCCCACGCCGATCCGCCGCGCCCCGCCAAGCAGCGGCTGCTCGACCGTGTTTGCAACTTGATCGAGGCCCAGGCGGATCAAAACGGCCTGCCCAAGGATTTCTTTGCCCGGCTGATCTGGAAGGAAAGCCGCTTCGATCCCAATGCGGTCAGTCCGGTCGGCGCCGAAGGCATAGCCCAGTTCATGCCGGGCACCGCCAAGATACGCGGTCTCGCCAATTCCTTCGATATCGAGCAGGCCATCCCCGCCTCGGCAAAATATCTCGCCGAAATGAAAACCGGCTTCGGCAATCTGGGCCTGGCGGCCGCCGCCTACAATGCCGGTGAAAGCCGGGTATCGCGCTGGCTGAGTTCCGGTGGCTTCCTGCCGATGGAGACCGAAAACTACGTTCTGGATATCATGGGCGAGCCGGCCGACAGGTTCACCGACACCGCCTATACCGGCACCATCCAGCCGCTCGACAAGAAAGCGAGCTTCGCGGTCGCCTGCCGCAAGCTGCCGGTCATCAAGTCCCAAACCGTGGCCATGGCGTCGATCAACATCAAGCCGTGGGGCGTGCAGGTCGCCGGCAATTTCCGCCGCGCCGCCGCGCTCAATCAATGGACTGGTGTGAAGCGCCGGTTTCCGGCTTTGCTTGGCGGGCATAATCCGGTGGTCAGCCGGGTGCGCTCGCCGATCGGCAGGCGCGGCATCTATGCGGTCCGGATCGGCGCCGACTCCAAAGCCAAGGCCGACAACATCTGCCAGAAACTGCAAAGCGTCGGCGGTGCATGCATTGTCGTGCGGAATCGGTAGGGTTACCGACTGATTGGCCGCCAACCGCCGAAGCTGTGCTTTCATTTCACGAATTCTGCTGATCCATGGCTCGAGCTATAGGCCCACGATGATCGACCGTCTCTACAGCGATCCCGATCTCGTCCAGTTCTACGATATCGAGAACGAAGGCGGCGTGGACTTCTACTATTGCGTCGGCTTTGCCAAGCATGCGGGCTGCGTTCTCGACCTCGGCTGCGGCACCGGACAATTGGCCGCCGCGCTCGCCGACCGGCGCAGGGTGGCCGGCGTCGATCCGGCGCCGGCGATGCTCGATATCGCCCGCCGCAGAGCCGGCGGGCAGAGGGTCGACTGGGTCGAGGCCGATGCGCGAAACGTCCGGCTCGGACGACGCTTCGATCTGATGCTTTTGACCGGGCACGCCTTCCAGGTGTTCCTCACGCCAGAAGATCGAAAGGCGGTGCTTCGCACGATCGCTGCTCATCTGGCTCCCGATGGGCGCTTCATCTTCGACACGCGAAATCCAGCCACGGAGGAATGGCTCGAGTGGACGCCGGAACGGTCGCAACGGGAACTGAGTCATCCCGGATTGGGCACGGTAAGAGCGTGGAACGATTTCCGCCACGATCCCGCTACCGGTGTCGTCACTTACTCCACCCATTACGAAATTCCCGACAGCGGGCGGGTGCTCAGCGCCGAATCGAAAATCGCCTTCCCGACAAAGGAAAGCCTTGCGCAGATGCTGGACCAGACCGGGCTGGTCGTCGAAGAATGGCTCGGCAATTGGCGTGGCGAGCCATACGCTCCGACATCGCCCGAAATCATTCCGATCGGCCGGCTGCGCTAGCCCGGACGTTGCTCCTTGAGCGGTTCCTCATCTTTTGACCGAATCAGCACGCGGACAATCCGAAGGCATAACCGGCCAATCGCGGCGCTGCGCTGGCGACGTGCCCACCGATGCAGTTCGTGAGCATCGCGCAGGTTTGGCTGTTCTGAACGCATTGCACCTCCTCATTGGTATTTTTGAATGCTGAGGAGGAAATCCATATTATGTAGTGCTTGCGCCGATAATCTGTGATAAATTCCGTTTATCTGTGACGAAATGGAATAGATCACATGGACCGGCAAGAAACGATGGGCGTGTTCCTGTCGGTTGTCGAGGAAGGCGACTTCTCGGCGGCGGCGCGCCGGCTGCGGATGGCCCCCTCGGCCGTCAGCAAAATTGTAGGTCGCCTGGAATCCCGTCTCGGCGTGCGCTTGCTGCAACGCTCGACGCGGCGCATCAGCTTGACGGCGGAAGGCAGCACCTATGCCGACAGCGCTCGCCGTATCCTGAGCGACATCAAAGAGGCTGAAATCGCGATTCAACCCGGCGCAGAACCGCGCGGCCGGCTGCGCGTCAGTCTTCCGAGCGCCTTCGGCCATCGTTTGATCGTGCCGTTGTTGCCGGCTTTCATCGATCGCTACCCGGCCATTGAGCTCGAGCTGATGTTTACAGATGCGATCATTGACCTGTTGGCTGAGGAGACGGATGTCGCCGTGCGTGTTGCCGCCCAGAGCGATTCCAGGCTGGTGATGCGGCGGCTGGCGCCCAATCACCGTGTCATTTGCGCGTCAGCTCGGTATCTCGAAAAACACGGCACACCGATGACGCCAGGCGACCTTCAACATCATACATGTCTCGGCATCACATCACGCGGCGGCCTCAACATCTGGGAATTCGACGGCCCGGACGGTCCGCAAAGCATGCGTATCCGCAGCCCGATAGAGGCCAACAGCACCGAAGCCCTGCGCCGGCTGGCGCTCGCCGGTGTCGGCATCATCCGCATGTCGGAGATATTGGTCGGGCCGGACATCAGGGCAGGCAGGCTGACCGCATTGCTCACCGGATACAATCATCATGACGGACCGCCAATCTGCGCTGTTTATCCGCCTGGTCGAATTCTGTCGCCGCGTGTGCGGGTGTTCGTGGATTTTCTGGCCGAACAGTTCACCAACCCTCCTTGGCTACATGGCGCGCCGTAAGACGTCGGGAGTACAGTTGGAACAGCGTCAGCTGTTGCGGGCCGCCACGAATTTCGCTGCCTGCTTCAGAAGCACGGCGTCTTCGCCATAGGGATGAAGCAAGGCGTGGGCCTGGTCGACGAGGCCTTGAAGCTGGTCCCGCGCCCAGTTCGCGCCGTGCAGTGCCACCAGCGTCGCCTTGCCGGCGGCGGCATCCTTGCCGGTCGCCTTGCCCATCTGGTGCGCATCCGCCGTCAGATCGAGCAGGTCGTCGGCAAGTTGAAAAGCAAGCCCGATCGCCGAGCCGAATTCCGCCAGTCTTTCACGGTCGGCCGCTGCCGCGCCGGCAAGGATTGCGCCCGCCTCGCAGGCGAAGCGGATCAACGCGCCGGTCTTCATCGCCTGAAGCCGGATGATGCCGGCTTCGTCCGGCCTGATACGCTCGGCTTCGAGATCGAGCATCTGGCCGCCGACCATGCCGCCGGCTCCGGCGGCGCGGGCCAGCGCCAGCACCAGCGCCGCCCGTCGCTCGGCCGGCAGCATCGTCGCTTCGTCGGCAATGATGTCGAAGGCGAGCGCCAGCAAGGCGTCGCCGGCGAGGATGGCGGTCGCCTCGTCGAAGGCCTTGTGCACGGTCGGCTGGCCGCGGCGCAAATCGTCGTCGTCCATGGCCGGCAGATCGTCATGGATCAGCGAATAGCAATGCACGCATTCGAGCGCGGCCGCCACGCGCAGCGCCGCCTCGCCGTCGGCGGAAAACAGCGCGGCGCTTTCCATGACCAGGAAAGGGCGCAGGCGCTTGCCGCCGTTCAGCACGCCGTGGCGCATCGCCTCCATCAGACGCTGCGGCCGCGCGATCTCGCCTGAAAGCGGGCGGTCGCCGAGCAGCTGCCTGAGCAGCGCCTCGATCGGCCCTGTGCGTGCGACAAGCGCTGCCTCGAACGGTATTTGATCGTCTTTCGTCATGCCGGGGACGGGTAGCCGACACTCAGACGTTGCGCAAGAAGCCAAGCGCCATTATGCCGGGGCAGGGAGCAGCATGGATTGAGCGGCTTGGCGGAACCGATCGTCGATCACGAAACCGAAGGGCTGGACATGGTGAGGCCGAAACGCGGCAACCGCATCGGTCTCAAACGTTGGCCCCGGCACTGGGTCCGGCGCGGTATCACCTTCGCCGTCGTGCTGGCGCTGATGCCGGTGGTGTTGACCTTTCTCTATCTGCCGCCGTTCGTGCATCCGGTATCGACACTGATGCTGAAGGATCTGGCGACGTTTTCCGGCTATGACCGGCGCTGGGTCTCGATCGACGATGTGGCGCCGGCGCTTGCGAATTCGGTCATCATGTCGGAGGACGGGCAGTTCTGTTTCCATCGCGGCATCGACCTTGGCGAGTTGAGGGGCGTCGTCGACGATGCCTTGGCCGGGGAGATGACGCGCGGCGCATCCACCATTACCATGCAGACGGTGAAGAACCTTTATCTGTGGTCGCGGCCGCTGGGCTCGGTCCGGAAAGTCGTCGAGCTGCCGCTGGCCGTCTATGTCGACATGGTGATGTCGAAACGGCGCATCATGGAAATCTATCTCAATATCGCCGAATGGGGGCCGGGCATCTATGGCATCGAGGCCGCCGCCCAGCACCATTTCGGAGTTTCGGCAAAACGATTGTCGCGTCGCCAGGCGGCACTGCTTGCCGTCACCTTGCCGAACCCGATCGCACGCAACCCGGCGAAACCCGGACCGGGACTGAGACGGCTGGCCGCGCTGATCGAGCGGCGCGCGGGTCGGTCCGGCGCCTATGTCGGCTGTCTGCGATAGCTTAAAAAATTTCGCGACGGCGCTGGCCAAAACTGCGCAGGGCGTGTATAGGCACCCGACTTTCTCAGATTCCGGCCCCTGACGCGGCCCTTTCACGAGGGCAGCCGGGGCATTTTGACCATGTAGTGGAGCATATCCATGGCCGTACCGAAACGAAAAACCTCTCCGTCGAAGCGCGGCATGCGCCGTTCGGCCGACGCCTTGAAGGCCCCGACTTATGTCGAGGACAAGAATTCCGGCGAGATGCGCCGCCCGCATCATATCGACATGAAGACCGGCATGTATCGCGGTCGCCAGGTTCTGGAACCGAAGGAAAGCTGAAACAGCTTTCGACGGTTTGTGACTATCGAAGGACCGGCCATTGCGCCGGTCTTTTTGCATTGTGCGCAGATGATCGCCCACCGGATCATCTTCGAAAAGCCCAGCGGCCATGCCGGATGGCGGCCGGGCCGGCTGGCACTGTTATTTCGCACGGTCTTTGTCCGTGTTCGCGGTCACGTACGAAATTTCTTGACGGCGAACGCCGAGCGCATACTAGAGAAGGCTGTCCAACCGGAGCCGCCTGATGTTCGGTGCCATCCCGCTGCTGATCGTGCCCTTCGTCCTCTATAATCTCGGGCTTCTGGGAATATTCGGCGGCGGCGACGATCCCTGGGCAAGCGAAATGTTCTCGATCCGCATGATGTCGGGCGGGGTGTTCTCGATGACGCTCGGCGATCTGATCGTGCTGATCGGGCTGATCCTCTTCTTCATCGAAATCGTGAAATCGACGCGCACGTCAAACGCGTCGGTCATGGACCACCTGTTGTCGACCTTCGTCTTCGTGGCGTTCCTGGTCGAGTTCCTGCTGGTGAAGGGTGCGGCGCACTCGGTCTTCTTCACGCTGATGGTCATCGCACTGGTCGACGTCCTGGCCGGTTTCTCGGTGTCGATGCGGGCGGCCACTCGTGACATAAACGTGAACTAGAGGCCCGGCCTTAGCCTGGATCGGCGGTGAAGCCAGCCGTCTTGATGCCCGCGGTGGCGGCTGCTTTGAATCAGCGCATGATCTTTTCCGGAAACCGATTCCGGCTTCCAGTGTCATGCGCAAGGAACCAGCTCTATTTTTTCTTGGCGCGCGGCTTCTTTGCCGGAGCAGCAGGCGCATTGGCGAGGTCTTCCGCTTCCTTGGCGAGGCGCAGCGCCCTCAGTTTGTTGGTCTTTATCTGGCGGGCGTCGCTCTCGGCGACATATTCCGCCATCGCCTTCTGACGAACCGTGGCTGCCTCTTCCTGCTTCTTGAAACGCAAATCGGCCCGCGCGCGGGCAGTATCCTTAGAGTTCTCAACCAAGGGCTTTTTCCAATCCCGTAAATTATAGCTTTCAATCCCTTTAATAGCAGAGCCGGTCTGCGATGGGGAAAATAAGTTTGTCAGGCGTCAGGATCGCACCCGGCGCCCGGCGCCTTTCGGGCGACAACCGCCTCGTACCCAGCCTGCAAACTCGCACGCACGGTGGCATCCGGCGGCGTGTTGGAAGGCGTGCCCAGATGTTCATGGCGCAGTTCGTCCATGAACTTTTCCCACATCGGCGGGCCGCCCTTTTCCAGAAGCTCGGCGCGGATCGAGAGTTCCTCGCTGACCGGCAGCCAGACGCGACCCCAGGCGCCGAGATGCGCCAGGATCGGCACCAGCGTTATCGCCATTTCGGTCAGGCTGTAGATCGCCTTCTGCTTGTGGGTGGGATCGTCGGCCCTAGTCAGCATGCCGAGTTCCATCAGCCGCTTCAGCCGATCGGCGAGGATGTTGGAAGCGATGCGTTCCAGAGATCCGTTGAGCAGGTCGCGAAAGTGGCGTTTGCCGCCGAAAATCATGTCGCGAAGAATGATCAGGCTCCACCGGTCGCCAAACACTTCAAGCGACAGGTTGATCGGGCACCCAGACCGGCGATCGATGCTCATGCGATTCTCCGAAGAAACCGGTTGCATTATCATATCAGTTTTATTATCGTGCAACTGATTGCAAAACGCAATCAGTTTATAGGGAGGAGAATGCGATCATGATGAAGGCTGCGGAACCCGAAATCGCGTCCCAGACGTTTGGCGACCCCGCGCACCCATCGGTGCTGCTGATCATGGGCGCCATGGCTTCGATGCTCTGGTGGCCGGAGGCGTTCTGCCGGACACTGGCCGGCAAGGGTCTGTTCGTGATCCGCTATGATAATCGTGATACCGGCCGTTCGATCAAATATGCGCCGGGCGAGCCGCCGTACACATTCGACGACATGGCGGACGACGCCATCCGCGTTCTCGACGGCCATGGCGTCGCGAAAGCGCGTGTGGTCGGCATGTCGATGGGCGGCATGATCGCGCAGCTTGTGGCGCTGAAATATCCGTCGCGGGTCGTCTCGCTCACGGCGATCAGCACTTCTCCTGTAGGAATCGACACGTCGCATCTGCCTGGCACGACCGAGGCTTATATGAAGCATTCGGCCGAAGGCGCGAAGGTCGACTGGTCTGACCGAGCCCAGGTGATCGACTTCATCGTCAAGGACGCGCACGCGATCGCAGGCACCGCGCATCCCTTCGACGAGAAGCCAACGAGGGCCTTCGTCGAACAGGACTGCGACCGGTCCGGCGGTTTTCTAAGCGCGACCAATCATTTCATGCTCAAGGGCGGGGAGGACTGGAAGGGGCGGCTGGGTCAAATGACGGCGCCGCTCCTCGTTATCCACGGCACCGACGATCCGATCTTTCCGGTCGAGCATGGCGCCGCTCTCGCCGAAGCGGTTGCCGGCGCGAGGTTTGTCCGTATCGAAGGCGGCGGCCACGAACTCCATCCCGACGATTGGACCACGATCGTTGATGCCATCGTCGCCCATAGCCAAGGCCAGATAAGCGCGGAGCCGGACCTTGACACACCATCCAATAGTTAAGTAATCGCTTCAGTGTTTAGCTCTGTAAACCATGCAGCGGCGAACCACCAAGGGAACGAGCAAAACGATGTCCTTGACGATGCATCTCCATCCGCTGGCCTCCTTCTGCTGGAAGCCGCTGATCGCGCTCTATGAGAACGGCACGCCGTTCACGTCGGTCGTCGTCGATCTCGGCAATGAACAGTCGCGCGCGGCGTTCCTGAAATTGTCGCCGGCGGGCAAGATGCCGATGCTGCGCGATGAAGCGCTGGACCGGACGGTGCCGGAATCGACGATCGTCATCGAATATCTCAACGCGTATTATCCCGGACCGGTCGAGCTGATCCCTGCCGATATCGATCTCGCCCGCCAGACCCGCCTCGCCGACCGCTTCTATGACTTTTACGTGCAGCACCCGATGCAGAAGATCGTCAGCGACCGCCTGCGGCCGGAAGGCAAGACCGATCCGTTCGGCGTCGAGGAGGCGCGCGCCCAGCTGCGCAGCGCCTACGCCATCATCGAACAGGACATGCAGTCGAGGACATGGGCGATGGGCGAGGCCTTCACGATGGCCGATTGCGCCGCCGCCCCGGCATTGTTCTACGCCAACAAGGTCGAGCCGTTCGGCGACAAATATCCGGCGGTGAGACGCTATCACGACCGGTTGCTGAAACGCCCGTCTGTCGCCCGCGTGATCGAGGAAGCGCAGCCCTATTTCAAGCTCTTCCCCTACAACAACGGCTAAGCCCGATGCAGGATACCGCCCAGCTCGACCTGATGTTCCAGGCGCTCGCCGACCCGGCGCGGCGGCACATGGTGGAGCGGCTGTCGTGCGGCCCCGCCTCGGTAAGCCAGTTGGCCGAGCCGCTGGCGATGTCGCTGTCGGCGGTCGTCCAGCACCTGAACGTGCTCGAGGCGAGCGGTCTCGTCCGCACCGAAAAGCTCGGCCGGGTGCGCACCTGCCATATCGAGCCGAAGGCGCTGAGGACCGCCGAACACTGGATCAACGAACGGCGCCTGGCCTGGGAACAGCGGCTCGACCGACTCGGCGCCTTTCTCGCGGAAACCAAGGACGAAACTGAAGGAAACTGAGGGGGCCAACATGAGCGAACGCTCCGTCGTCCATTCGACCATAGTGCTCGAACGCAGCTACGACGCTTCGCCGGCGCGGGTGTTCGCCGCCTGGTCCAATCCCGCCGCATTGCAGCGCTGGGGCTCGCCCGGCGAGGGGTGGGAAAGCAGCATTGACTGCTTCGAGTTCCAGGTGGGCGGCATTGCGCTCAGCCGTTTCGGGCCCGAGGGTGGCGAGAGTTATGTGAACGAGACGCGCTACCTCGACATCGTGCGCGACCAGCGTATCGTCTCGGCTGGTGGCATGACCAGCAGCGGCCAGCGATCGTTTGTCGGCCTGCTGACGGTTGAATTCAGTCCAGAAGGCACAGGCTGCCGGCTGGTGATGACCGAGCAAAGCGCCTTTCTTGACGGCCATGATCAGCCCGAAAACCATCAGGCTGGCTGGAGCCAGATGCTCGACAACCTGCGGGTGGAATGCGCGTGAGCGCCGCAGCCTGAGCCAAAGACCAGCAGAATCGGGAGGACAGTATGAAACTCTACTGCGGCATTGGCCCGAATTCCTACCGCGTTCGCATCTTCATGGCTGAGAAAGGCATCGACGTTCCGCGGGTTGAAGTCGACCTGACAAAAGGCGAGCACAAGGCGCCGCAATTCCTTGAGCTCAACTCACTAGGCCAGGTTCCCGTGCTCGTGCTCGATGACGGGACGGTGATCACCGAAAGCATCGCCATCTGCCGCTGTCTGGAGGCGCTTCATCCAACGCCGGCACTGTTCGGCTCAGACGCGGTCAGCCAAGGCAAGGTCGAGATGTGGAACCGCCGCGCCGAGATCGAGATCTTCGGAACGATTGGCAGCATCGCCCAGCATTCCGATCCCATGTTTGCGGAGCGGCTCGTGCAGTTCCCGGCTTTCGCCGAAACGCAGCGCGAGGCCGTTCCGGCAAAGTGGGCGTGGCTTGACCGCGAGATCGCCGATGGCCGCCCGTTCATCGCCGGCGACCAGTACTCCGTCGCCGACATCACCGCCGCCGTCGCAGCGTGGCTTGGCGCCTTCTTCGGCGCCGACATTCCGGACGCGCTCGTCAATGTCCATCATTGGCTCGACCGTGTTCAGAAACGTCCAAGCTGGAACGCTTAGGCCGATGCCCGACACTGTTCCAATGGGACGATGTGCGGCTCAACGCCAGCACCTGAATCCAAAGGAGCTTTCGCCATGCCTGTCAAAAGCAGATCGGACCTGATCCACAGTTACTTCGCCGCCTACCAGGCCAACGACCGCAGCGTCATTGAGGCGGTGCTGACAGACGATTTCACCTTCACCAGCCCCTATGACGACGCCATCGATCGCGCGACTTACTTCGCGCGCTGCTGGCCGAACAGCACGCTGTTCAAGTCGATCGCCGTCGAGAGGATTTGCGAGGACGGCAACGGTGCTTTAGTTCTCTATCGCTGCGAAACGCTCGACGGCAAGGTCTTCCGCAACACCGAATTACATTCGTTCCAGGACGGTAGGCTGCACAGCGTCGAGGTCTATTTCGGCGCTACCTACAAGGACGGCGTTTTCGTCCCGCAACAACCATTGAGCTAGCTCATCGGCCTGACGAGGACGGAGCAGTGTGCCTTTCTCGACAGCCATGATGATCTCGGCACCCGCAAGCAAGCATGGCACGGGCGAGCTGCTCGACGCGCCTGGTGCGCTACTGGCAAAGACGCGACGGCGCATCTCAGTTTCCGGGCGAGCCAAGCTGCTCTGCATCCCAGAACTGGTCGAGCCAGATGTTGAGCTTCAGGAAGCCGGCATTGCTGACCGTGTAGACGCGCCTTGTCCCTTCCGGCTTGGCGTTGACCAGTCCGGCATCGAGCAGCACCTTTAGATGCTGGGAAACAGCCGGGCGCGAGACTGGCAACCCGGCGGCCAGTTCGTTGACGGTCTTCGGGCCGCGCCGGAGCTCTTCCAAAAGATGGCGCCGGTTGGGATCGGCAATCGCCATGAAGGCGTCAGAAAACATCATGCCTTATTTGTGGGGCAAAGTTTTCTAAATCTCAACCGTTGGTTTCAGGCTTTCTGCGCGGATCGAGCCGCAATGCTTCCGGCGTGATCGAGCGCTCGGCCGGTTGCGTCTTGAAGGTGTCGCGGTCTTCGATCGGCACCGGCGCGCGCCGGCTGATGCGCAGCAACGTATAGCCCGCCAGGCAAAGATGCGCGAAGGCCGTCGCAAGGAACAGGCCTTCCGGCCGCATCCAGCCCATCAGGCCGGCGGCCAGCAGCGGCCCGATCATCGTGCCGAAACCATAGAGCAGCAGCAGGCCGCCCGACACCTTGACGAAATCCTCCGCCCGGGCGTGGTCGTTGGCATGGGCCACGGCGATCGAATACAGCGTGTAGGCAAAAGCGCCGTAGGCGGCGGTGCAGACGATGACGAACACGCCGGAGCGCGGCTCGAACAGGAAGACCGCGACGGCGAACAGCGCCGCGCCGAAGGCCAGGCCCGCCAGCACAAAGCGGCGGTCGGTCTTGTCGGAGAGACGTCCGGCCGGAAGTTGCATGGCGGCGCCGGCGACGACCACCAGGCTCATCATCAGCGCGATCTCGGCCGTGGAAATGCCGATACGGGCGCCATAGACGGCACCAAGCGTGCCCCACGCGCCGTTAGCGATGCCGATCAAAACGCAGGCGATCGCCGACACCGGCGAATTGACATAGAGCCCCTTGACGTCGAGCGAGACGTCCTGCAGCGGCTTGGGGTGCGAAGCCGTCGACACTGCGGTCGGAATGAGCGACAGGCAGAACAGGATACCGGTGATCATGAACAGCGAGGCCGACTTCACGTCGCCGCCGGCAACGATCATTTGGCCGCCCATAATCGAGGCATAGGTGACCATCATGTAAAGGCCGAAGACGGTGCCGCGGTTCTCGTTGGTGGACTTCTCGTTCAGCCAGCTTTCGATGACCATGAAGGCGCCGGCCATGGTGAAGCCGGTGAAGGCGCGCAGCAGGATCCAGACATATTCGTCGATGATCAGGCCGGTGAGCAGCGCGACGATGGCTCCCGATGCCGCAAAGGCGCCGAAAGCGCGTACGTGACCGGCGCGACGCACGAGGCGCGGCGCAAAAAAGCAGCCGGTGACGAAGCCGCCGGCCCAGGCCGTGCCCATCAGGCCTAGCGATGCGGTCGAGAAGCCTTCCAACTGGCCGCGCAGCGGCAACAGCAGCCCGTGCAGCCCGGTCGCCGCCAGCAGGAAAGCGGTGCCGCGAAGCAGCGAGAGGATCGGTCGGTAGCTTGCAAACATCATTTAGCTGATCCGGCTGGAATCTAGAGAGGATCTGAAGACAGCCGCATTCGAGCTTTTCGGCGGCGGGCGATTCGGCTCTGGAAACTATTCGCGGCGGAACAGCGCCTCGGCCGCTGATTTGGTGGTGCTCTTGGTCTTGAGCTCGGCTTCGAGCCGGGCGATCTCGTCGCGCAAGATGCCGATCCGCTCGGACAGTTCGCTAAGGGAAAGCAGCGACAGATCCTGCCCGATCTCATGCGGGCGGGCTTTCTTTTTGGGTTCGTCGTCGAAGATCGCCATCGTCGCTCCTCGCTCATGCGCAAAAAATTAAACTGCTACCTTTGCGCGTCCAATCGAACGCCCGACGCTGCAGTGGCCATTTGCCTGATTTGGCAATCAGCATACATAGGGCAGGGGCATGGATGCAAATAGTCGGCAAGAAAACCGGCAGCTGGCAAGAAACTGGCGAAGCGAGACGGGAAAATTCATGGCGAGTGGACAGAACAAAATTCCGGCGAAGATGACGGCCATTGCGATCTTGGAACCCGGCGGACCGCGAGTGCTGAAACCGGAAACGCGCGACGTGCCCGTGCCCGGTCCCGGCGAAATCCTGATCCGGGTGCGCGCTGCCGGTATCAACCGGCCGGATGTGCAGCAGCGCAAGGGCGTCTATCCACCGCCGCCCGGTGCGTCGGATCTGCCGGGTCTCGAAGCGTCCGGCGAAGTTGCAGCCCTTGGCGACGAGACATCGCGCTGGCGTGTCGGCGACCGGGTCTGCGCGCTGACGCCCGGCGGCGGCTATGCCGAATATGTCAAGGTCCATGCCGGCAGCGTGCTGCCACTGCCCGCCGGCTTTACCCACACAGAAGCGGCGGCAGTTCCGGAAAACTACTTCACCGTCTGGCACAATGTCTTCGAGCGCGGGGCCTTAAAGAGCGGCGAGACGCTGCTCGTCCATGGCGGCTCGTCCGGGATCGGCACCACGGCGATCCAGCTCGCCTCGGCCTTCGGCGCCTATGTCATCACCACCGCCGGCAGCCAGGAGAAGTGCGACGCCTGCCTGAAGCTTGGCGCCGACCGGGCGATCAACTACCGCGAGGAGGACTTCGTCGCGGCGGTCAAGGACGCGACCGGCGGCAAGGGCGCCAACGTCATCCTCGACATGGTCGGCGGCGACTATGTGGCGCGAAACTACGAGGCCGCGGCTGTGGAAGGCCGCATCGTCCAGATCGCCACGCAGGGCGGGGCGGTGGCTAGCGCCGATTTCTCGAAGATGATGGCCAAGCGGCTCACCCACACCGGCTCGATGCTGCGGCCGCGCACCGTCGAATTCAAGGCGGCAGTCGCCGCAGCACTGGAGGCGCAGGTGTGGCCGCTGCTTGGCACCCGCAAGGTAGCACCCGTCATGGACATGATCTTCCCGCTCAAGGAAGCGTGGCGGGCGCATGAGCGAATGGAGGACGGCGACCATATCGGCAAGATCGTGCTCGATGTCGGCTGACGGTCGGTAAACAAGCTGAACAAAACCTTAATTGTGCAATGCAACAAACGCATTGCGGCCATGCAAAAGCGTCTGTTCAACTTTTCATCAACGATGCCTATTTCAGCGGCATCGAAACGATGGAGGACTACCATGAACCCGATCCGTGCTTTCCGTAACTGGCGCATGTACAATGAAACCGTGCGCGAACTGAACCGCCTGAACGCCCGTCAGCTCAACGACCTCGGCATCAACCGTGGTGACATCGAGAGGATCGCCCGCAAGGCGCTTTGATCTCGAGCGTGATCTCGCCCGAAAGCATCAAGCCGCTTTTTCGCGAAGTGGTGCTTCGGTCCGAGATCCTGCTTTAGAAGCCAGAGCCGCAGCAGACGGGTTTCCCGTCGCCGGTTCCGAGCCCGCTGGACCCTGTCCGGCGGGTTTTGTCGTTTTGAGGTCCGTCAAGCAGCGGCGGTTGCGTGTCTCAATAGCCAAGTGCGGCAAAACCGAGCGGCCACCAGGGCTCCTCCCAGCACGATGTCCGCATGCTTTCGGAAATGACTGTAAAATCGTCGTGTGGCCGGTTGGGAAATGGAAAGGCCGAGAAGACCAAACCAGGCGATCGCAATAGCAAACACCAGTGCGACCGCGGACAGGTGAGTTGCCCCACTAGCATTTAAATTCAGCGTGGAGGATGCGAAAAACAGCGCGGTGGCAGGATTTGCCACTGCCGTGACAAAGCCCAGCCGGAAGTATCGAGCGATTGAAACCGGCTTCGGCTCGTTGATGCCGGTCTTGATAGACAGCGCCCGTCGCATCGAATTCCAGCCGATGAAGACCAGCACTGCGCCGTATAGGCTGGCGGCCATCTGGTGTGCGATGCCCCCCGGCGGCAGCGCGCCGGCTCCCGTCGCGACGATCGCCGCCAACGAACTCGCGCCAAGGGCGATACCAGCGGCTGCCGAAAGCGCTGTGGCACGCGAAGCGGTTAGCCCGGCCTGCGCGACGACAGCAAAATTGGCGCCCGGCAGCATTGCCAACAGCGCATAGGAAATGGCGAACGGAAACAACCCCGCCGCGACAGCGTGCCCGGTTTCCAACATCGATCAGCCCACATCGGCGGCGGCCTGCTCTCCTGAAGGCAGCCGCTGCCACCGAGGGCGAAATGTGTATGAAACATGTCCCTTCTAACAGTCGGCAAATGCCGACATGAGGACCTCTTTTTGCCGGATTATCGGCCGCGCCCGCTGAGCGGCTCGCCGAAAGCACGGTGCCGAAGCCAAACGGGTTGATTTGACACGTTTCGATCTCCCCCGCCAATCTCGCGGGTACCTTCCAAAAACGTTGCGAAACGACAACGGAGTGGTTATATACGCAGCGAATTTCCCATTTTGGTGGCTCTAAAACCACCGCCCGCGCGGGAACGCGGGCGAACGAGAAGGATATCTCATAATGGCCAATACGCTGCTGATGCCCAAGGCGACCGCCGTCTGGCTGGTCGACAACACCGCGCTGTCCTTCGAGCAGATCGCGCAGTTCTGCGGGCTGCATCCGCTCGAGGTCAAGGCGATCGCCGATGGCGAGTCGGCGCAGGGCATCAAGGGCATGGACCCGATCATGACCGGCCAGCTGACCCGCGACGAGATCGCACGCGCCGAGAAGGACCCGAACCATCGGCTGAAACTGTCCGATCCCAAGGTGCGGGTGCCGGAATCCAAGCGCAAGGGTCCGCGCTACACGCCGCTGTCGAAGCGCCAGGACCGGCCCAACGCCATCCTCTGGCTGGTGCGCAACCATCCCGAGTTGAAGGACGCGCAGATCGCGCGCCTCGTCGGCACGACCAAGTCGACGATCGACCAGATCCGCGACAGAAAGCACTGGAACTCGGCCAATCTGCAGCCGATGGATCCGGTGACGCTGGGTCTCGCCTCGCAGATCGATCTCGACATGGAAGTCAACCGCGCCTCGCGAGGCCGCGAGCAGGCACAGCCGGCCGGCGACACGCTGCTGCCGGCGGCATTGACCGAGCGCCTGGTGCCGGCGCCGGAGAAGCCAAAGGACGAGGATGCGGAGCTCGACGCCAACGCCGTCTTCGCCAAGCTTTCGGCACTGAAGTCGAAGGACCAGGATAAGGACGACGAGGAGTGAGTCGGCCATAGCCCGATCAATTACAAAAAGCCCGCCTCACGCGGGCTTTTTTCGATCTCGCGGTGTCAGGTTCGCGCGGCCCGGTCCGGCGCCATGCCGTAGTCCTCGCTGCGCTCCACCGCACGATAGAAATCGGCGAGCTGCTTGCCGCGCTCCGGCTTGAAGACGCGGCCGGCGACGACCACTGAAGCGATGCGGTCGATGCGGAAAGCGCGAAAATCGTCGCGCATCTCGCACCAGGCGACCAGCGTCCACACCTTGCCCCAGAACCACAGGCCCAATGGCCTGATGTCTCGCGCGGTGCTGCGACCTGCTTCGTCGGAGTAGTCTATGGTCAGCACCTGGCGTTTTTCCACCGCGCGCTCGATCAGGTCGATTGCTTCGCGGGCGGCATCGCTCACCACCCACATCGGCGTGTGGATCTCGGTGCGGGCGATGCGGTCCTTTTCGGCATCGGGCAGCACGGCGCCGATCTTGACCAGCGCCTCGTCGGCGGCGCGCGCCATCGCAGCGCCGCCAAACGCGCGCACCATGCGGGCGCCGGCGACCAGCGCGACGATCTCGTCACGCGTGAACATCAGCGGCGGAAGGTCGAAACCCTCCCTCATCATGTAGCCGACGCCGGCCTCGCCGTCGATCGGCACGCCGGTCGACTGCAGGTCGGCGATGTCGCGGTAGATTGTTCGCTCGGAAACCTCGAGCCACGTGCCCAGCTTCTGGGCGGTGACCAAACGGCCACCGCGCAGATGCTGCACGATCTGGAAGAGCCTGTCGGCGCGGCGCATCGTATGGTCCCTCGGTGTTTATGATTCCAGCCCTTCGCGCTTGCGCTGCGCGGCGACGAATGCCGCACCGAAGGACAATTTCCCTGTTGTCGGCGTCTTTGCATCCAGCACCCGCCAGAACGGCGCGATCTCGCTCAGCGTCATGCCGCGCTCCAGATCCTCGTTGGCGGCCTCGGCGACAGTGCGCAGATGATAGCCGATGGTGACTGGACATGTCACTTCGGCACCGTGCTCGGTGGCGAGCGCGGTGCGCAATGCGCGGACGTCCATGTCCACGCCCTTTGGGATGGAGCGGATGAAATCATCGACCTGCCGTGCCGTCGGCACCAGCATCGGCTGGCCCTCGACGACGTCGCCAACAGTGCGCGGCGACGGCTTTATGCCGTTGGTGCCCGGCGTATTCAGCCTGTCGCTCCAGCTCTTTACCATGCGCCACCTAGACGAAGAGCCCAAAGCTGTTGCCGTCCGGGTCGAGGCAATAGGCGAATGTGCCGGCCGGAATGGAGATCGCCGGCGAGACGACCTGACCGCCGTTCTGCCTCACCCGTTCCATGGCGTCCTCGATTGGTGCGGCAACCGACAGATGGATGGTCGGGCCGGTTCCCGGTGCTGCGGGTTTTCCGGGGTAGACGTGCCCGGATGCCATTCGGTCCTGCGCTGCGAACATGGCCAGCGGGTTCGGGCCGCTCTCCTCCAGGATGAGATCGTTCTGAAGCACCGACCCATAAAAGGCGCGCGCCCGATCCATGTCGGTGACGGGAATCTCGAACCATGCCGACGCTTTTGCAGGGATGAAGGCCATGTCTGTCTCCTGATACTGTCGCACTATTGCACGCCGCTCCTGACACCATACTGTCAGGAGGCTTCAGCATATTCCCCTTCGGCATACTCCTTGGCGAACAGCGCGCGCATCTGCGCCAAGTCGCCGCTTCTCTGGGGGTAGAGCGTCTTCAAATAGGCAAGAGCGAAAGTGCCGGGCGCCGAACCCGGCGCGGACACGATGCGACCGTCGGCGACGGCATAGGGCACGTCCTGATAGTTCTGGGCGCCGGGGTAACCCGGTTCCTTTTCATTGATCCAGTCACGACCATTGCTGGTGTGTTTGGCCTTCTCGAACAGGCCGGCGCGCGCCAGTGCCAGCGTGCCTGCGCAGATGCCGCCGACCACGCCACGGCGCGCCGCAATTGCCGTCAGCAGTCCGGAGATATCAGGCGGTGCATCGACCCACTGATCGGAGCCGATGACCGCGACGGCGTCGAGATCGGTGTTTTCATCAACCTCGGCGGAGCGGTCGGGCGTCAGCACAAATCCGCATGCCGAGGTCACCGGCTTGCCGTTCGGGGTCAGCGACACCGCGCGTGCACCCAACCACTCGACCGCCGAAGCCGCCAGCAAGCCGTATTCCCAGTCGGCGAAGCGATCGATGAAAAAGACGCCGATGGTCTTCTGTTCGGACATTTCCTGCTCCGTCTTTCGGCGCGCCGGACCTATTATCTGGGCGCTGTAGCGTCGGCATCCAACCGTTGCCGCGAAAAAAGCACCTCAATTGCCGCGGCCGTGGCGGCCTTCGTAATTATCCGGCCAACCGATGTCCTTGCGGATGCTCTGCGGCAACCCATTCATGAAACGCCGGGTGCGGATCTCGTTGCGCATCGTCCGGATCTTGCCGACATAGTGCTGCACACTGCGCAGAATGGTAAAACCGTTCATGGCTGGTCTCCTCTCTTTCGATGGAGACACTATCGCACACCCCTCCTGACAGCAGTCTGTCAGGAGGCTGAGAGGTCTTTGGCGAGCGTGCCAGGTTTTGTCGATTCCGATCCCGCCTGCGCGAGAGAAGCAGGCTTTTTCGTCGCTCTGCGGGTTAAGTCGTTCAGCTTGCAGCGACGGACTGTCGGAATTCGCAATCCTTCTGCGATAGGGACGGCGTTCTGATATTGAAGGAGAAAACTTTTCCAGAGATCAGAGAGACGACCATGGGCCTGCAACTGACGGGAATCCACCATCTAACCGCTATCACCGCGAACGCGCCGGGAAACCTTCGTTTCTACACTGGCACTTTGGGGCTGCGGCTAGTCAAGAAGACGGTCAATCAGGACGACACGTCAGCCTATCACCTTTTCTACGCCGACGCGGAGGCGACGCCCGGTACCGACATCACCTTCTTCGACTGGCCGGTCGGACGCGAGCGGCGCGGCACCAACAGCATTGTCCGGACCAGCCTAAGGGTCGCCAGCCCTGAAAGCCTTGCCTGGTGGAAGGAGCACTTGTCCGGCGAGACCGTCGCGACAGGAGAAATCGACGACATTGGCGGTTACCCGTCGCTGGATTTTGAGGATCCCGAGGGCCAGCGCCTGCGCCTCGTCAGTGATGGCGGCAAGGGCGACAGCCATGCCTGGTCTCAAAGCCCGGTCCCAGTCGAGCACCAGATACGCGGGCTTGGCCCTATCATCATCAGCGTTCCCGATATCACCAACACTGAAGCGGTGCTGACCAGGGTGATGAACATGCGCAAGGCGCGGGACCATGCCTCGCCAGACGGCGAGGGTCAGGTTCATGTCTTCGAAATGGGAGAAGGCGGGCCGGCGGCGGAGCTTCATGTCGCGGTGCAGCCGGGCTTTGCGCCGGCACGGCAAGGCGCCGGTGCGGTCCACCACGTCGCATTCAGGGCGCCGGACCAGGAGACCTTGCATCAATGGACCGCACGGCTGGCCGAATTCCGCCTACCGTCGAGCGGCGAGGTCGAACGGTACTACTTCCGCTCGCTCTATTTCCGCGAGCCAAACGGCATATTGTTCGAAATCGCTACCGACGGCCCCGGGTTCACGGCCGACGAGCCGCTGGAAACGCTGGGCGAAAGGCTGGCCTTGCCGCCGTTCCTCGAACCGAACCGGGCTGCGATCGAGGCCGGCCTCAAGCCGCTGGCATAGCAACGCTTTCGTGAGCGAGCGAAAGGAGCGCTTTGACAGCCGACCGTGATGCTGGTCAAAGGCGGCATGTCGAAACTCCTCGCGCTCGTTATCATTGCCATGATGGTCATCCAGCTGATCAAGCCGCTCGGCTGGCCGGGGCTGAAGCGGCGCAGCGATTTCTGGAAGCTGGCGGTATTGGCGATGGCGGCGATTTCGATAACAGCGGCGCTGGGGCATTGGACCTAAAGCGCGTCGCGTTCGACCGACCTCACGCGACGCGCTTTAGGTTGTTTTATGCATGTCGTTATCGCAAAACCGCTGCACACTTTTGCGCGACATGCATTAGGGCTGGCGGCCCGCTATGCGAGGCGTGGTTCCTTGGCCAGCACCAAGTCGACGAGATGTTCCGCCCAGGCTCGGTAGCCGGCTTCCGAGGCATGAAATCCGTCGGAGGCAAAACCGGCTTCGGCATCGGTGATCGGCAGGCGCGGCGCCGGCACCGCGCCGCGTTCGAGGCAGAGGCGCTCGCCCATCCGGTTCATCTCGGCGGCGCGGATCTCCAGGATTTTTCCGAGCAGCGGCGGCATTGCCGGTGCCCGGGTGAATTCCAGCACTGGCGACCACACCACGCGCGCCTCCGGCCATTTGGCGCGCAACGCGTAGAGCAGGCCGCCAAAATCGCTCTTGAAGCGTGGCACCGAGTGAAAGTTCTTGGTGTCGTTGGTGCCGATGGCGAGCACGATATGCGTCCAAGGATCGGCCGACAGATTGGGCAGCACATGGTCGCGGATCTGGCCTGAGGTCGCCGAGTTGAAGCCGGCTGCCCGCCAGCGCACCGCACGGCCAGTGCGTTTCGAGATCAACTCGGCCAGTTGCGCGGCCAGCCCGTACTCGGAATTGCCGATGCCGACCGAAGCGGCGGAAGAATCGCCAAGCATCAGAAGCGAGACCGCCGGCGCCTGGCCTGATATCTCGTGCATGACCGGACCTTGCGCCGGCAGCATGCGGGTGGTGCGGCGGCGCACGCCGAGCCCCTGCCAGACATAGACCGGAAAGGCGAGCCACGTGAGGAGGGCTAGAAAGCGCTGCATCGCAAACCGTTAATGGGGCAACTCCGTTTAAGGGCATAGCGAGCAGCACTTAGCGCATATCGGGCCAAAGGCGAAAGACCTTGCGTCGGCTGCCGGTCGTCAATGACAACAGGCGTCCTGCATTTCGGACCTGTCTGCATATTCGTCGTGCAGCCGCACCCAGTCCATCAGGCTGTGGTAGGGACCGGTCTCGTTGCGGCCCTTCGGCGTCAGGTCGAGATAGTGATAAGCGCCGATCAGCGGATCGCCGCCCCTGGAGCGCGACATGAAGGTCAGGAAGATGTCGCCGTTCTCATCCCTGTAGAACACGCTGGTGCCGGGAAGGTCCTTCGATTTCAGCGCCCGCTGCTCGAAATTGTAGATCGTGTCGCCGGATGCGATCTGCTCGTCGGTGAAGGAAACCTGCATGTCGAAGTTGAAGTCCGAGGCGTAGGACGACACCCAGTCGAATTTCCAGCCCATGCGCTGTTTGTAGGGCAGGAACTCGGCCAACGGCGCCCGCGAGATCACGACAAGCGACACATCGTGGTGCTTGAGGTGCTGATTGGCGCCGTCGATGTGGTCTGCGAGGAAGGAACACCCTTCGCAACGGTAGTCGGCGCCCGGCCCGAACATGAAGTGGTAGACGATCAGCTGGCTTGCGTCGGCGAATAGTTCGGCCAGTTTCTTCGGCCCTTGTTCGGTCTCGAAGACATAGTCCTTCCGGATCTTAAACCAAGGCAATTCCCGCCGTTCGGCAGCGATGCGGTCGCGAAATCGCGTCAATTCCTTCTCGCGCGCCAGATGCGCCTTGTGTGCCTGGAACCAGTCTTCCCGTGAAACGATCTTGTTGTTTGGCATCAGCCCGCTCCTCGTTGAGCCCTAAGGACGTTTGGGCTCAACGCGAGCCGACACGGCCGTCGCGTTTTTTTGGGAGCATATGGAACCCGGGCAGATGGCCCGGGTTCGGCTGAGGTAGAAAAAATCCGGTCAGGCGGCCTGTTCCAGTTCCGGCTGCCATTTTCCAAGCGCGGCCAGATGGTTCATGTGGGCGCGGTGGGCGAAGGCGGCCTGGGCAGCGGCGACGTTGGCCGCCTTGCCGCTCCACGCCTTCTGTGGCGCCGCCTGCAAGGCTCGGCCGTAGGAGAAAGTCAGCTTCCATGGATGCGGGCCGATGGCGTTGATGGCATTGAGGTTGGCGGTCGCCTCCTCGTCCGATTGCCCGCCGGAGAGAAAGGCGATGCCCCCAATCGCGGCCGGCACCGTTTCGCGGAACAGTTTTATGGTCTTTTCGGCGACTTCCTCGGGGCTGCTGGTCTTGCCCGACTTCTTGCCGGCGAGAACCATGTTCGGCTTCAGGATAGTGCCTTCGAGGACGACGCGGGCCGCGTAGAGCTCGGTGTAGAGTTTTGTCAGCGTTGCCTTGCTGATCTCGTAGCAGGTACCGATGTTATGGGCGCCGTCCATCAGCACCTCCGGCTCGACGATCGGCACGATGCCGGCCTCCTGGCAAAGCGCCGCATAGCGGGCGAGCGCATGGGCGTTCGAGCCGATCGACGTGGCGGAAGGCACGCCTTTGGCGACGTCGATGTCGATCACCGCACGCCATTTGGCGAAACGGGCGCCGAGCTTGTAATAGTCGGCGAGCCGCTCGCGCAAGCCGTCGAGGCCTTCGGTGATCGTATCGCCGGGGTACCCAGCCAGAGGCTTGGCGCCGGCATCGACCTTGATGCCTGGGATGGCACCAGTCGCCTTGATGATGTCGACGAGCGGCGTGCCGTCCGTGGCCTTCTGGCGGATGGTCTCGTCATAGAGGATGACGCCGGAAATGTATCTGGTCATCGCCTCCTTGGCGCGGAACATCATCTCGCGATAGTCGCGGCGGCTGTCGGCGGTCGATTCGACGCCGATCACGTCGAAGCGCTTCTTGATGGTGCCGGAGCTTTCGTCGGCGGCCAAAAGACCCTTGCCGTCGGCCACCATCGCGGCGGCAATGTCCTCGAGACGTTCGCTCATTGTGCATCCTCCTGAAACAGTTGTTCCAAACTAGCAGACCACTAGTGCAAGGCAGGTTCAAGTCGAACCATTCCGAGTGGAAAACTCGAATCGATTGAAACGCGCAAACGTCCCTGTTCGTCTCTCGCCTCAGCGCTTCAGCACATCGACACCGGGCAGCGGCTTGCCCTCCATCCATTCCAGGAAGGCGCCGCCGGCGGTCGAGACATAGGTGAAGTCGTCGGCGACGCCGGCATGGTTGAGTGCTGCCACCGTGTCGCCGCCGCCGGCGACCGAGATCAATTTGCCGGCCTTGGTGCGGGCCGCGGCGTGCTTGGCTGCCGCCACCGTCGCCCGGTCGAACGGCTCGATCTCGAAGGCGCCGAGCGGACCATTCCAGACCAGCGTCGCACCGCGGTCGATCCAGTCGGCAACGGTCTTCACGGTTTTTTCGCCGACATCGAGGATCATGGTGTCGGCCGGCACCTCTGATATGGCGACGGTTTCGCTGGCGGCGCCCGCCTTGAATTCCCTGGCGACGACACCGTCGATCGGCAGGATGACGGCGCAGCCGGCTTCGGCCGCCTCGATCATGATCTGCTTGGCGGTGTTGGCGAGGTCGTGCTCGCACAGCGACTTTCCGACATCGGTCCCCCGCGCGGCCAGGAAGGTGTTGGCCATGCCGCCGCCGATGACCAGCGCGTCGACCTTCTTCACCAGATTCATCAGCAGGTCGATCTTGCTCGAGACTTTGGCGCCGCCAACGATGGCGACGACAGGGCGCGCGGGATTGCCGAGGCCCTTTTCCAGGGCGTCGAGTTCGGCCTGCATGGTACGGCCGGCGAAAGCCGGCAGCAGGTGCGCAAGCCCTTCCGTCGACGAATGGGCGCGGTGGGCAGCGGAAAAGGCGTCGTTGACGAAGATGTCGCCATTGGCGGCGAGCTTTTCGGTGAAGTCCGGGTCGTTCTTCTCCTCGCCCTTGTAGAAGCGGGTGTTCTCGAGCAGCAGCACGTCGCCGTTGTTCATGGCGGCGACGGCGCTCGCCGCTGCGTCGCCGATGCAATCGGCCGCGAAGCCGACAGGGCGGCCGAGCACCTCCGCGGTCGCCTTGGCGATCGGCTCAAGCGAGAATTCGGGCGACGGTCCATCCTTGGGCCGGCCGAAATGGGCAAGCAGGATGACCTTGGCGCCCTTGCCGGAAAGCTCGGCGATGGTCGGCGCGATGCGCTCGATGCGGGTGGCGTCGGTGACCTTGCCGCCGGCGACAGGAACGTTGAGGTCGACGCGCACCAGCACGCGCTTGCCATCGATATTGCCAATGTCGTCCAGTGTCTTAAAGCCGGCCATGCTGTTCCCTTTCGCAAAAAACGCCGGGACCTTAACCCGCATCAACGACGATGCAAGACCTGCAATGGTGCTACGCAGAAAATATGACCACGGCTTGTGTCGGACGCCGTCAGCCCCCGTCGGTTGCCTTTTCCACCACCGGCTGTGGAGCGGGTTCCGCGTCCGCCGGCGCCTCGGCACTCCGCTTTTTGATCCGCTTGCGCCAATTGCGCACAAAGGCAACGATGCGGTCGGCGATTTCGCCGGCACTCAGGAACACCGGCACCCGTGCCACCGGCGCGGTCGGCTCGAGGGAAAGACCGAGACTAGTAATCTTGCCCTTGTCGTCGACGTCGCGGACGATCAGCTCGATCGGACCAATCAGCACGCGGTCGGCATATTCGGCATGGCCGCCGAGCCGCTCCGTCACAAGGTCGCCGACGGTCAGCTTGCGTTCCTCCTCGGTCAGGCCCGGCGCGTAAGCGGCTTCCAGTTCCGCGGCGGAGCGCGCCGGATCGACGGCGAAGGCGCCGAAGAAGTCCGCATCCTCGGGATCGACCACGGCGCGGCTGGCGAACAGCTTGTCGAGCAGGGCTGGATAGCGATCCGGCACGAAGATGTAGACATGGTCGCCGGCGGCGAGCCTGCCCATGTCCTGGAAGCGCATCGAGCGTCCATCACGCAGCACCAGCGACGGCCGCGCCCAGCGCGGAATGCGCTCACCGCGCGCCACCGGGCTGCCAGGTGCTACGCGGTAGGCGAGCAGTTCGTGATGGGCGGAGCCCGGCAATTCGAGTTCGACCTTGTCCAACGGACCCAGGCGGGCCGGCACGATCAGGCCGAGGCGGCGCGCCAGCGGTCCGACGGTCCATCCCTGGATGACCAGCGATACCAACACCACGATGAAGGCGGTGTTGAAGATGAGGCGGCCATTCTCAAGACCGCCAAGCAGCGGCGTGATGGCGAGCAGGATCGACACGGCGCCACGCAGACCCACCCATGAGACGAAGGCGACTTCCGGGCGCGGCAGACGAAACGGTATGAGGCAAAGCCAGACGGCGATTGGCCGCGCCACAAATATCAGGAACAGGCCCAGCAGCACCGCCGGCAGCAGGATCGCCGGAAATTGCGAGGGCGTCGCGAACAGGCCGAGGATCAGGAACATGATGATCTGCGCCAGCCACGACATGCCGTCCTGGAAGCGCTTGAGGATGGTGACGGCGCGGATGTCGGAATTGCCGGCAATGAGGCCCGCGAGATAGACCGCCAGAAAGCCGGAGCCGCCAATGGCGCCGGCGGCGGCGAACACCATCAGCGACAGCGTCAGCACGAAGATCGGCAGCAGCCCGTGGTCGAGATTGAGCCGGTCGACGAGGCGAACGATGGCGAGGCCGCCGAAAATGCCGACAATGGCGCCAAGCCCCATGTTGAGAAGGAAGCCGAGGACGAGGTCGGTAACCAGCGCCCTGGCCTCGGGGCTGGCGTTGGCGGCGATGATCTCGACCAGGCTTATGGTCAGGAAGATGGCGATCGGGTCATTGGTGCCGGATTCCACCTCGAGCGTGGAACGCACGCGTTCGCGCAAATTGATTTCGCCGGCGCGCAACAGGAAGAACACCGCTGCCGCGTCGGTCGAGGCGACGGCAGCCCCGAGCAGGAAGGATTCCAGCCAGCTGAGATCGAGCAGATAATGGGCGACGGCGCCGAACAGGCCAGTGGTCAAAAGGACGCCGATGGTCGCCAGCGACAGCGCCGGTCCGGCCGCCTGCCGCAACGCGTTGAGCGGCGTGCCGAAACCGGAATCGAACAGGATGACCGCCAGCGCCAGTGAGCCGGCAAAATAAGCCAGCCGCGCATTGTCGAACGGGATGCCGAGGCCGTCGGTTCCCGTGGCCAGGCCAATGCAGAGAAACAGCAGCAAGAGAGGGGCGCCGAAGCGGAAGGCGATCAGACTCGAAAACGCGGCGGCGACGACGAGCGCGGCGCCGACTAGCGTCATGAGATAGATCGCATGCTCCATCCGCCAATTGCCCCGCGAATTCGTGTTCCTCTCGCTTTACGGCAGAGTGAGGCGAAGACATGACCGGTGCAAGGCGTGAGGGTGGTTTTTTGCCCTATGCCGCTGATTTTTGAGTGTTTTGGCGCTCAAGGCGCGGTCTTGCCAAACAAACCCTTAGAGCGTCGTTTGCGCATCCAAAAGGGCGCTGGGCGCTCTCATGAAAACGCCCGGACAGGCCGGGCGTCTTCAAGTCGCAAGAAGATGGTTCTGCGATCAGGCGATGGTCTTGCCGAACGCGACGGCGGTGTCGGCCATGCGGTTGGAAAAACCCCATTCATTGTCGTACCAGGACAGCACCGAAACGAAGTTGCCGTCCATGACCTTGGTCTGGTCGAGCGCCATGATCGAGGAATGCGGATCGTGGTTGAAGTCGATCGACACGTTCGGATGACGGGTGACGGCGAGAACGCCTTTCAGCTTGCCGTTGGAGGCGGCGATCACCGCCTCGTTGATTTCCTGCACCGTGGTCGCACGCTTGGCGATGAACTTGAAATCGACGACCGAGACGTTCGGGGTCGGCACGCGGATGGAGATGCCGTCGAGCTTGCCCTTGAGGTCGGGCAGCACCAGGCCGATCGCCTTGGCCGCGCCGGTCGAGGTCGGGATCTGCGACAGCGCCGCGGCGCGGGCACGGTAGAGATCCTTGTGCATGGTGTCCAATGTCGGCTGGTCGCCGGTGTAGGAGTGGATCGTCGTCATCATGCCTTTCTCGATGCCGACGGCCTCATGCAGCACGGCTGCCAGCGGCGCCAGGCAGTTGGTGGTGCAGGAGGCGTTCGAGATGACGATGTGGTCCTTGGTCAGCTTGTCATGGTTGATGCCATAGACGACGGTGAGATCGGCGCCCTCCGCAGGCGCCGAGACGAGGACGCGCTTGGCGCCGGCGGTCAGATGCGCGACGGCCTTGTCGCGGGCGGTGAAGATGCCGGTGCATTCGAGCGCGATGTCGATGCCGAGATCCTTCCACGGCAGCTGCGTCGGGTCCTTGATCGCGGTGACCTTGAATTTTTCGGTGCCGACGGTGATCTGGTCACCGTCAACCGTCACTTCATGCGGGAAGCGGCCATGCACGCTGTCGAAGCGCAGCAGATGCGCGTTGGTCTCGACCGGGCCGAGGTCGTTGACGGCGACGACGTCGATGTCCTTGCGGCCGGATTCGTGGATGGCGCGCAGGATGTTGCGGCCGATGCGGCCGAATCCGTTGATGGCAACTCTGACGGTCATTTTTCTCTCCCTGGGAGTTGGAGGCCGAAGATCAAGTCCGCAGCTTCATAACGGCGGGCTGTCAAAGAATCCAGCCGTCGATGGGTTGGATTTAAGTCCACCAGACGCAGGCTGCCCGCAAAACCACTATGCGCGGTTTCGCGGGAGCCTGGCTTTACTCGCCGTGCAGGCGGGCTTCCGCTGCCTTCACCGTCGCTTCGGCGGTGATGCCGAAATGCGGATAGAGCTGTTCGATCGTGCCAGAGGCGCCGAAGCCGGTCATGCCGATGAAGATGCCGTCGGTGCCGATGAAATGATCCCAGCCCTGGCGGATGCCGGCTTCGATGGCAATCTTGATCGGTGCGTTGCCGATCGTCTTGTTGCGATAATCGGCGCTCTGCTTGTCGAACAATTCGAAGCAGGGGACAGAGACGACGCGGGTCGGATGGCCGTGCTTCTCCAATGCCTCGCGTGCCGCCAGCGCGATCTCGACCTCCGAGCCCGAAGCGAAGATCGTCACCGCCGCATTGCCACTGGCGGCGGCCAGCTCATAGGCGCCCTGGCGGCTGAGGTTCTCCGCAACGAAGTCGTTGCGCACCGCCGGCAGGTTCTGCCGGGTCAGCGCCAGCGTCGAAGGCGTCTTTTCCTGCTCGATAGCCAGTTGCCAGCATTCGGCGGTCTCGACCGCGTCCGCCGGGCGGAAGACATTGTGGTTCGGAATGGCGCGCAGCGCGGCCAGGTGCTCGACCGGCTGATGGGTCGGGCCGTCTTCGCCGAGACCGATGGAATCATGGGTCATGACGAAGATCGAGCGGATGCCCATCAGCGAAGCAAGCCGCATCGACGGGCGGGCGTAGTCGGAAAAGCACATGAACGTGCCGCCATAGGCGATGATGCCGCCATGCAGCGTCAGTCCGTTGAGCGCGGCAGCCATGCCGTGCTCGCGGACGCCGTAGTGAACGTAGCGCTGGCCGTAGTCGTCGGCAGTGATGTTCTTGGTCTGGCTGGTCTTGGTGTTGTTGGAGCCGGTCAGGTCGGCTGAGCCGCCGATGGTTTCCGGCACCGCGCCGTTGATGATTTCGAGCGCCATTTCCGACGATTTGCGGGTGGCGACCTTCGGTTTATCGGCGGCGAGCTTTTTCTTGTAGTCGGTGATGACGGCGTCGAAATTCGCCGGCAGCGTACCACTGATGCGGCGCTCGAATTCGCTGCGCAATTGGGCGTCGGCCTTGGCAAGGCGGCCTTCCCAGTCGGTGCGTGCCTTGATGCCCGTCTTGCCGGCGTCGCGCCAGGCATCGAGGATATCGGCAGGAAGCTCGAAAGGCGGATAATCCCAACCGAAGAATTTTCTCGCGCCGGCGATTTCCTCAGCGCCGAGCGGCGAACCGTGTGCCTTGTTGGTGCCGGCCTTGGTCGGGGCGCCGAAGCCGATCGTCGTCTTGCAGGCGATCATCGTCGGTTTGTCGGAATGGCGGGCCGCCTCGATGGCATAGGCTATTGCTTCCGGATCCTGGCCGTCGATGTGGCTGGCGTTCCAGCCGGACGCCTGGAAGCGAGCGACCTGATCGGTGTTGTCGGCCAGCGACACCGGGCCGTCGATCGAGATGTTGTTGTTGTCCCAAAAGACGATCAGCTTGTTCAGCTTGAGATGTCCGGCAAGTGCGATGGCCTCCTGCGAGACGCCTTCCATCAGGCAGCCGTCGCCGGCCAGCACATAGGTGTAGTGGTCGACCAGGTCATTGCCGAAGGCGGCATTCATGATGCGCTCGCCGAGTGCGAAGCCAACGGAATTGGCAAGGCCCTGGCCGAGCGGGCCGGTCGTCGTCTCGATGCCGGCGGCATGGCCATATTCGGGATGGCCTGCCGTCCTCGACCCCACTTGCCGAAAATGCTTGATCTGGTCGAGAGTGATGTCCTCGTAGCCGGTCAGATGAAGCAGCGAATAAAGCAGCATCGAACCGTGGCCGGCCGACAGGATGAAGCGGTCGCGATCGGGCCAATGCGGGCTCTTCGCATCGTATTTCAGGAACCGCGTGAACAGCACGGTGGCGATGTCGGCGCAGCCCATGGGCAGGCCGGGGTGGCCGGACTGGGCCTTCTCGACGGCGTCCATGGAAAGAAAACGGATCGCATTGGCCATCCGGTCATGTCGTTCACGCGAGGTCATGCTTCCTCCAGTGTGGGGGTTTGGGGCCTTGGGAGAGCCCTGGAAAAGGGTGCGCGACACATAGCAGGCGCGGCTTTTTAGTCAACAAACCGGCGCGCTTTTGCCGATCTTGTTAGTCAATAAACTGGCGCTTTTGCCGGTCTTGTGATGGCCCCAGAAGGGCCTTGGGGGCTCTACATTAGCGTTAGCAGGGGACAGTCGCGAGAGCTTTGTTGACGTCACCTTCACACGGCGGGTAATGTTTCAGACATAACGCGTTCTGAACGTGGATGATTCGGTGATGGGCAGGGCGCAGGACGAAAGCCATGACCGGGGAAACGACACTCAAGGAAGTCATCGCCAGGCTGGGTAAGGCCATCGAAGGGCTGGAAAATGCCGTCGCGGCCAAGCTCGAGCACGAGCGCGACTATACGGAAGCCGAGGCGGAGGTGCAGCGCATGAACGCCGACCGCTCGCGGCTGGCGCAGGAACTCGACAATTCCGAAGCGCGCGCCGAACGGCTGGAAGACGCCAACAAGGAAGTGTCGCGTCGGCTGGTGACCGCCATGGAAACCATCCGCGCCGTGTTGGACAGATAGGGGCTGGCCCAATGGCACAAGTCACGGTTTCCATCGACGGCAAGCAGTATCGCATGGCTTGCGACGAGGGCCAGGAAGAACATCTGATCGATCTTGCCGAGCGCTTCGACCGCTATGTCTCGCATCTGAAGGATTCGTTCGGCGAGATCGGCGACCAGCGGCTGACGGTGATGGCCGGCATCATGGTCATGGACGAGCTTTCGGAATTGCAAAAACGCGTCAAGGGCATGGAAAGCGAAGTGCTGACGCTGCGCAAGACGCGTGACGATGCGCTGACCAAGGCCGATAAGAACGATACCGTGCTGACCCAAGCGCTTGGCGCGCTCGCCCAGCGCATGGAAGACCTGGCGACGACGCTGGCGGTGAACAAGGGCTGAGCCAGCGCAGCGGAAATTCCTGCTGCCTTTGCCGAGAAGCAATGAAAATATTTCGCAGCCGGCCTTGATGCGGGCGCAACAGGCGTTTGAAGGATGACGCCGGAGTGGTAGAAAGGCAAAAGCAGCGCCGGTCAATGCCGGCTGCAATCTGCACTCACAGGGTAGGGACACGTCATGAGCCTCCGTATCAACGATACCGCGCCGGATTTCACGGCCGAAACTACGCAAGGGACGATCAGCTTCCACGAATGGATCGGTGACGGCTGGGCGGTGCTTTTCAGCCATCCGAAGAATTTCACGCCGGTCTGCACGACCGAACTCGGCACGATGGCCGGCCTGGAAGGCGAGTTCAAGAAGCGCAACGTCAAGATCATCGGCATTTCCGTCGACCCGGTCGAAAGCCATGGCAAATGGCAGGATGATATCAAGAAGGCGACCGGCCAATCGGTGAACTATCCGCTGATCGGCGACAAGGATCTCAAGGTCGCCAAGCTTTACGAGATGCTGCCGGCCGGCGCCGGCGAAACCTCGGAAGGGCGCACACCCGCAGACAACGCGACGGTGCGTTC
The DNA here is from genome assembly GCF_900149755.1 of Mesorhizobium delmotii. NCBI lineage: Bacteria > Pseudomonadati > Pseudomonadota > Alphaproteobacteria > Hyphomicrobiales > Phyllobacteriaceae > Mesorhizobium > Mesorhizobium delmotii. The sequence goes on from NZ_FUIG01000043.1 coordinate 126,020, forward strand.
GGTCTACGTCATCGGCCCCGACAAGAAGATCAAGCTGGTTCTCACCTATCCGATGACCACCGGCCGCAACTTCGATGAGATCCTGCGCGCGATCGATTCCATACAGTTGACCGCCAAGCACCAGGTGGCGACGCCGGCGAACTGGAAGCAGGGCGAGGACGTCATCATCACCGCAGCTGTTTCCAATGAGGACGCGATCAAGCGTTTCGGCGCCTACGAGACGGTCCTGCCGTATCTCCGGAAGACCAAGCAGCCCTCCGCCTGAGCGGCCAGGGCGGCACGGAAGGATTTTCGGCCTTTTTGCCTCGGCGAAGCATGCGGTGCTTGACGGCGTGGCGTTGGCGAATGAACATGCTCTTCTTTTACCCCGGCAGGGAAAACTATTCCTGCCGGGTGGGAGTTGAGGGAGCCGGGATTGGACGCGACATCGGCCAAGCTGCAGGTGGCAGGCTTTTACGACAAGCCGAGCGGGTCCATCCAGTATGTCGTCGCCGACCCGCAGACGCGACGATGCGCAATCATTGATCCGGTCCTCGATTTCGACGAGAAGTCCGGCGCCACGGCGACGAAAAATGCCGACGCTCTGCTCGATTTCATCAGGGAAAACGGGCTGGAGGTCGAGTGGATCCTCGACACGCACCCGCATGCGGACCATTTCTCGGCGGCCCACTATCTCAGCACGAAGACAGGAGCGCCCACCGCGATCGGCGAGAAGGTCGTCGGCGTCCAGAAATTGTGGAAGGCGATCTACAACTGGCCGGATTTTCCTGCCGACGGATCCCAGTGGAACAGGCTGTTTGCCGATGGCGAGACCTTTTCGGTCGGCGCCATTCCGGCAAAGGTGCTTTTTTCGCCAGGCCACACGCTGGCCTCGATCACCTATGTGATCGGCGACGCCGCTTTCATCCATGATACGCTGTTCATGCCGGACAGCGGCACGGCGAGAGCGGACTTTCCCGGCGGCAGTGCCGCGCAACTCTGGCGTTCGATCCAGGATATCCTCGCGCTGCCGGACGAGACACGTCTTTTCGTCGGCCATGACTACCAGACGGAAGGACGCGAACCCTTGTGGGAGAGCACGGTCGCGGAGCAGAAATCCAAGAACACCCATGTTGCCGGCTGCAGGACAGAGGCCGATTTCGTGGCGTTGCGCGAGGCGCGCGACAGGACGCTGCCGATGCCGAGGCTGATCCTGCATGCGCTGCAGGTCAACATGAACGGCGGGCGTTTGCCGGAACCGGAATCCAACGGTCGCCGCTATCTGAAGTTTCCGCTCGATTGCCTGTGATCAGATGGGTCGCTGGCACTACAACTCTAATTCAAACTCGGCGCCGCCCCTCATCGCCCTGCCGGGCACTTCTCCCCGCAAAGTGACCGGGAGAAGGACGCTTTCACTGACGATTTCGCTAATTTTCGACGTTGCAAGAAAGAGTGGCGGCGGTGCGATCTGCCTCTTCTCCCCGTCACTATATGGGGAGAAGATGGCGGCAGCCGGATGAGGGGCAGCGCAGACGCCAGCTAGCTTCAGGGATTTGTTCGGCGAACTAAATGTTCATACGTGATTTGCCAAGGGTCGCTCTCGGAAGATCTTTCCTCGCCGATCCAGTGGAAGCTGTTGGCAGTGATCTCGGTGAAACGCCATCGAGTTTTCAGACCGCGCGAGTCAGTGCCGAGTTGGACAATGTCCTTACCCTCGGCCCGCCCGATCTGGCGCGAGTGATCTCGGTTGAGCGGGTCGTTCCATATGATGTGCCAGCCATCGATCCCAGGATCGAAGATGCGCAAAGTCGTGCCATACATCGTGGACGGCGCAGGGCGCTTGGGCCTAATCCAGACGTCCTGGATCGCGCGGCCTTCGAGCACCCAGCCAAAATGGCATTCTCCATTCCACTTCTGGATTGTGCCGTCGTCGAGGTAGTGGACCGTGTCCATTTCCCAGCTTCCAATTAGCCATCCATACAGGTCCATGTCTTTCGCTCGGTCGGCTGGGGGACCTTCGGATCCGAGAGCGGTGAGAAACGGAGAAATCGTCATCGTCATACTGCCTTTGGTTTCCAAATAGGCGAGCTCAACTGCCCAGCGCAGTCCCGGCGGCCCTTTGTCGCGCCCGCTTGCCGCAAGCGCCGCCTTGTGAAATTCCGCGACGGAAGCCCGTGTCGGCGCCGGAACATTGCCGCCACAATTTGCAGCGTTGCGGTTTCCAGGGCTTGGGGAAAATTGCTATAATGCCGCTATGAGCCGGCCAGGCTGATCACACCGATGATTGAGCGGTTTATGGCGACGGATCGGGCGCTCGCGAAGGCGCGGCGGAACCGGCAGCCCTGGCTAGAGTATGACACCAAGCGACAGTTCTTCCGGCAGTCCGAGGACCCATAATAAAGGCGGCGCCAGTTACCTGACGCCGCCGTTATTTGTTTCCGTCGGAAGCTTTATGCGGCCGGCTGCGCCTCGATGGTGCGCAGGGCCTGCATCTGGCGCTTGGCCGCGGCCTTGACCGCGTCCTGCACCTTCTCGAAGGCGCGCACCTCGATCTGGCGCACGCGCTCGCGGCTGATGTCGAACTCGGCCGACAGCTCTTCCAGCGTCAGCGGCTCCTCGGCCAGGCGGCGCGCCTCGAAGATGCGCCGCTCGCGCTCGTTGAGCACGGCAAGAGCGCCCGACAGCATGCCGCGCCGGTTTTCCAGCTCGTCCTGCTCGATCAGCGCTTCTTCCTGGCTTTCGTGGTCGTCGACGAGCCAGTCCTGCCATTCACCAGATTCACCTTCGCTCGCCCGGATCGGTGCGTTGAGCGAGGCGTCGCCCGACAGGCGGCGGTTCATCGACACCACCTCCGCTTCGGACACGTTGAGGCGGGTGGCGATCTCGGTGATCTGGTCAGGCTTCAAATCGCCGTCGTCGAGCGCCTGGATCTTGCCCTTCACCTTGCGCAGGTTGAAGAACAGGCGCTTCTGGTTGGCGGTCGTGCCCATCTTGACCAGGCTCCACGAGCGCAGGATGTATTCCTGGATCGAGGCCTTGATCCACCACATTGCGTAGGTGGCGAGCCGGAAGCCGCGCTCCGGTTCGAATTTCTTGACGGCCTGCATCAGGCCGACATTGCCTTCCGAGATCACCTCGCCGATCGGCAGGCCGTAGCCGCGATAGCCCATGGCGATCTTGGCGACGAGCCGAAGGTGGCTGGTGACGAGCTTGTGCGCAGCCGTGGTGTCCTCATGCTCGGCGTAACGCTTGGCGAGCATGTACTCTTCCTGCGGCTGAAGCATCGGAAAGCGACGGATTTCTTCCAGGTAGCGGCTGAGGCCGCCTTCGCCGGAAACGATACTGGGTAATGATTGGGCCATGATAGCGCCCCTCTCTCTTGGAGTGGTGCCCCCGAAATTCGGCGGGCATATATCGCGAACGCCAAAGGCTCGTTCGCGACAACCGGTGTATATAGGAACAAAACCAGAAAGGACAGCATTGGTTCAACACGAAACAGTGTGTCACGCCAAAGTGAACAACGCCGGTCAGGTTTTTGCCGATCAGGTTTTGAATGGATGGAAGGCGGATCAGAGTTTGCGAAAGCCGTCGACGAGTTCCTCCATATCCCTCGCTACAGGCGCCTCGAACCTCATCGTTAGATGGGTAGTCGGATGCCGAAATTCAAGCAGGCGGGCATGCAATGCCTGTCGCGGAAATGCCTTCACCCGACCTTTCAGCGGCTCGGGCAGCCGGTTCGCCTTGGTGCGAAAGGCCTGGCCGTAATCGGGATCGCCGACCACCGGATGGCCAATATGCGCCATGTGGACGCGGATTTGATGGGTGCGGCCGGTCTCGAGCCGGCATTCGACCAGGCTCGCCGTGGCAAATTCCTTTTGCTGCTCGCCAAAGCGCTCGATCACCGAGAAATGGGTGACGGCGTGGCGGGCATCGTCACGGCCCTCCGGCACCACGGCACGGCGCACGCGGTCGGCGGCGCGGCCGAGCGGCTCGTCGACCGTGCCTGTCGGTCTCATCGGGATGCCCCAGACCAGGGCCAGATAGGCGCGCTTGAGATCGCCGGTCAGGCCATGGTCGGCAAAGGCCTCCGACAATGACTTGTGGGCACGGTCAGTCTTGGCGACGACCATGACGCCGCTGGTCTCCTTGTCCAGGCGGTGGACGATGCCAGGCCGACGCACACCGCCGATGCCGGAAAGACTGTCGCCACAATGGTGAATCAGAGCGTTGACCAGCGTGCCGGTCCAGTTGCCGGCACCCGGATGGACGACAAGCCCCGGCGGCTTGTTGATGACGATCAATTCGTTGTCTTCATAGAGGACGTCGAGCGGGATCTCCTCGCCTTGCGGCTCCGCCGGCTCCGGCTGCGGCATGTCGACCGACACGCAGTCACCGGCCGCCATCTTGCGCTTGGTCTCGTTGACCGGCCGGCCGCCGACCTTGACCGCGCCCTGCCTGATCAGCATCTGCACCCGGCTGCGCGACATGTCCGGACCGAGCTTGCCAGCCAGCCATTGGTCGAGGCGCTGGCCGGCCGCATCGGGACCGGCTTCCAGCACGATCGATCCCCTGTTTGGCGATTCCCCGTCTGGCGATCCGCCCTCCATTAATCCATCCTCTATCAATATGGGGGCCTCTTCGTTATGAGCGCTCATCGAAAATCGTTCCGGAATGTTTTGCCATGGCTGCTGCCGACGAAGACGAGGAAAAGCCGCTCGACCCCGAAGTTGAAAAGGTGCGCAAGAAGCTTGTCCGCTTCGTCGCCATCAATCTCGGCCTGCTGTTCCTCGCCCTTATGGTGGTGATCGCTGCCCTTGTCTACAAAACGCGCACCACGCCGCCGGCAGCCCCATCACTTGCCGGCGACATCCAGGTGCCGGCCGGCGAGCCGCTGACCGGCGACATCGTGCTGCCGGTCGGCGCCAGGGTCATCAGCCAGTCGCTTGCCGGCAACCGCGTCTCCATCGATGCGGAGCTTGCCGACGGCAGCCGCGCGATCTTTGTCTACGACATCACTGAGCGGCGGATCATCGGCCGCTTTTCGATCCGCAACAAATGACTGGTTTCGCCGAAAATCGCCGCGTCGCCACCGTCGCGCTCGTCGTCAGAAACTATGACGAGGCGATCTCCTGGTATGTCGACAGGCTGGGCTTTTTGCTCACCGAGGATGTCGATCTTGGCGGTGGCAAGCGCTGGGTCACGGTGGCGCCGGCCAACGAACAGGGCGCGCGGCTGCTTCTGGCCGAAGCGGCCGATGATGCGCAAAGGGATAGCGTCGGCAACCAGACCGGCGGCCGCGTCTTTTTGTTTCTTGAAACCGACGATTTTGTCCGCGACCACGCGGCAATGCTCCAAAAGGGCGTTGAATTCCGTGAGGCGCCTCGCCACGAGGCCTATGGCATTGTGGCGGTTTTCGCCGATCTCCATGGAAATCTCTGGGACCTCATCGAGCCAAAACGATAGGCTTGCGACTGATGTTTTCCCGGCACCATAGACTGTCCGAAGGCCAGTTGCTTTTTCCCAGCCGTCAGCCTATATCGCCGGTTCTTGAACGCGCCCATCGTCTAGCGGTCAGGACACCGCCCTCTCACGGCGGGAACAGGGGTTCGATTCCCCTTGGGCGTACCAAGGATTTCAACGCTTAGCTCGCTTGCGATCTGTGCATCGAATGTTAGTCGATGAGCGACCATATACGGCCGCCAATGTTGGCGGACCTGAGGGTCTGGAGGCGCTGACGCAACCGTGGGCAATTTCCATAGGCCCCGCGCGTGCGATAAATGCCCGGAACCCACTCCGAAGAATCCTAGCCTTTGACCGGACACGGCTATTTGAAAGACTGACTTTAGCTTTTTTTTGCATTCTTTTGCAGCTAGTATGTATTTATACACATGAAAAGTGCAGACGTGATCAAAGCCCTAGAGGGGGATGGTTGGTATGAAGTTGCTCGAAGGGGCAGCCATGCACAGTTCAAACACAAGAAGAAAGCCGGTAGAGTCACGGTTCCACACCGCAAAAGGGATATTCCTTTGGGAACCCTGCGGAGCATTGAACGTCAATCCGGTCTAAAGCTGAGGTAGATGCAATGAAGCAGTATATCGGATTGATCCATAAGGATACCGACAGCGACTTCGGTGTGTCCTTTCCTGATTTTCCCGGCGTTGTCACCGCCGGCACCGATCTAGACGACGCTCGTGCTATGGCTGAAGAGGCCCTTGCCTTTCACATCGAAGGGCTTGTGGAAGATGGCGAAGCCATTCCAGAGCCCTCCAGCTTGGAAGATGTCATGGCCGACGCCGATAATCGAGACGGCGTTGCAATCCTGGTTGCGGTGAAGACCGAGGCCAAGAAAGCTGTCCGCGTGAACATCACGCTCGCTGAAGATGTTCTAACCCAAATTGACGCCTTTGCTGAGGCGCACGGCTATACCCGGTCCGGCTTTATCGCGAAGGCGGCTCAAAGGGTCATCGAGCTTGAGGGCGGCCTAAAGGCTCGCAGCGCTTAGCTACCGTTTGCGCAGCGGAGCCACGGCCGTGTCGGCGGCGTGAGCCGAAGCGATTGAAAGAAGACAAACCGATTTCTTCCGAGCTTCGCGCCCTGTTCTGGTCGCAGGCTAAGCGCCCGAAGAAGTTTCCTTGAACGCCTTGGACAGGCGATGGTGCCATCGCGTCCGTTTGCCTGAACCGGACAAGCCGCCTCCTGCCGAGCTGGCAACAATCCTGGATGACGGGGAAGCGATGCGGCGTAAGGCCGTAAGCGACCTGTGATCCAGGGCTTGGCGCACCGAGGCCTTCCAATGCAAGCGTCCCTATGTAGCCTGGCTTCTGGCGCATCGTCGCCGGTTGATTTAGCATCTCCTGATAATCCTCGCGCCAGGCACAAGGCAGCATAACCGCGAGCGGTACCGGGGGCGAAGTGAACACGACGTCGTCCGGCTGCCAGGGAGAGGGCCAATGCAGAAACTTCAATCGCAGGGCGTTCATCACATCACGCTGGTCGGCGCCGGGCGCCAGACTTCGATCGATTTCTGGGAAGGCGTGCTTGGCATGCCTTTTATCTTCGAGCAGCCCAATCTCGACAAGGCGAGCGAAAGCCATCTCTATTTCGATCCGGGTGACGGCCGGCTGATCACCATCTTCACCGACGAGAGCCGCACGCCGGTCAAGCGGCGCACGCCGACCGATACGGGCTGCGTCCATCACATCGCGTTTGCGGTGTCGCGCGTCACCTACCTGCAGGCGGTGGCCCGGCTTGACGTGCGCGGCATCAAGCACAGCGGCGTCAAGGATCGCGGTTTTATGGATTCGATCTATTTCGAGGATCCGCTCGGCCTGCTGATCGAGCTCGCCTCCTACCGTTTCGAGCCGCCGGCGGGCTTCACTCATGCCGATGTGCTGATGCAGGCGCACAAGATTCGCGTCGCGCGCGGCGACTACGCAATAGCCGAAGTGCATCTTGCCGACGCGATCCAGGCGCTGGTCGAGCGCTCCCGCGCGACCTTGTCGGAGGACCGCACGCCGAAAGATCCATACTGACGACAGGCCAAACAAAGGGAGGACACAATGGCAAAGACGACAACGAAGAGTGCGAAGAAGCCGGCCGCCAAGGCCGCTACGAAACCAGCTGCCAAGGCCGCGACAAAGCCTGCAGCCAGGGCGGCGAAAGCTTCCGCCAAGCCGGCAGCGAAAGCCGCCGCAAAGCCTGCAGCCAAGGCATCCGCGAAATCCGCGCGGAAGACCAAGGCGAAATCAGGAAAGAAGCCCGCGCTGACGCTCAGCATGCTGAAGCCGAGCGTCAACAATATGAGCGTTCGGGTGTTTGCACGCGCGGCCGGGCTCGATCATTCCGAGACCGACGTATGGGGCCACACGCGCTTGCCTGAATACATGGCGCGAAACCCGGCCCATCTCACCCCGATGATCGAGGACAAGGGCTTGCCGAGAGGCGTGCTGTGGGAAAGCTGCGCCATCATGCAGTATCTCGCCAACAAGCATGGGCTGGAGAAATTATATCCCAAGGCGCCGGCCAAGCGGGCAATGATCGACAGCGCCATGTTCTACCTGATCGGCACGCTCTACCCCTATGTGGCGCGCGCCACCTATCCTGCGCTGAACTTCCCGCAGTATGCCGGCGAGGTCGGTCACAGCGACGCCGACCCCGACAGGAAGTCGGAAGCCCAGAAGGCCGCGGCGGCCGCAATTGCTGAGCCGCTGGAGGTCTTTCACAGCTTCTTCAGGAACGGCAAGCCGTTCATCGGCGGCAAGAACCCGTCGATCGCCGACATCCGCCTGGCGGCGACGCTCGAATTCCTGGCCGTCATCGACTACGCGCTGCCCCAATGGGCAAAAGATTACATGGCGGCGATCGAGAAAAAGCTCGGCAAGGCCTACGCCGAGCCGGCCGCCGACGTGCGCGGCTATATCGCCTATGTGAAGTCGCAGGCCGGGGCGTGAGGCTTTCGCTCTAACGGTTTTGCTTGCCCAGGCCGACCTAAACCGATGCCGAAGGCCCGCCGCCTTTTACGGGACGTAAGAATGTTTGAAGCGTCGACGACGAAGGCACGGTTGACCTGGAGGCAGCGGTCCTGATGATCAGGCCTGCGCGGGTGGCGTCCATGGAAGGGACTGTATATGACCCGCAAACTACCCTCATTCGCCGCGTTCGGTCTGGCGCTTGCTGCCCTGGCGGCGTGTGACCAAACTCAATCGGGAGGAACGCAGGCGACGACCGCTGGCCAATTGCCGCCACCTCCAGCTGACACGATGACGCCGGCACCCGCAACCCCGCCGCCAGCTCAGACCGCCCCTGCTCAGTAGCGATTGTAGGTTTCAAAAAGATGGAACCCTCGCCGGAGGCGGGGGTTCGCTTTCGGCATTGCGGCCGCAAATCGGCGCGGGCTGATTGATGCTGCGCTTGTCGTTCAGGGACCGAATATCACCAGCTCGGTGAATGTCAGATCTCCGAGCGAGGGTGGTCTGGGACCCTTGAAGTATTTCAGCCCTCGGTTGGGGCGGTACCACCCGAACAGGCCCGCAATCGGTCCCTTGGCGTCGACGACGCAAAGCAGGATGCCGCTTCGCCAGAGAAAGCGCCCGATGGCACCGGCGCACCGGCTCAAATCTGCGAGAGAGCGGCAATAGACGATCTGATAGGATGGGATAAGACCGCGCAATATCCGGCGCGGCATCAATACGAAGGGAAACGCCGCTCCGTCGCAAATGCAAATCAATGACAGGCAACCCAGCGCGGCGTGTTCCGAGAGTATGTATCTCTCACTGTCGGACAGCATCGCCATTTCCGCAAGATCGGGACGAGCTTCGAGCACGCGACATGACCGCTGCATCGAACTGAAGGCCGGCAAGAAGGCAAATTGTCCACTGGAAAAGAGGCGAAAGCCGAGCGCCAAATTGTGCTTTAATGTAGCAGGCGCCGGCGAAACGTTCGTGTAGGTTACGTCTCTTTGCTTGAGAATCGTCGTAATCAGCTTGATGGCATAGGGGCGGAATTCTTCGTCGACGGACCAGCTTGATAGGTTGCAGCGGATTTCGTCGCCTTCCTGCCTGCGATAACGGGTATAAAGGGTCAGCACGACGCCGACGATCCGACCAGCCTCCTCCAAAGCAAAGCCGTATTGTTGGCATTCGGCGATAGCAGGCCGCTGCGACAATCGGGTCAGCGCTTGTATCCAGTAACTCCGGTCACGCTCCGGAAAGCCCCGGCACAGGCAGTCGACTACTCCTTCCCAATCGGCTTCGCGAATTGGTCGACAGCGAACGCCGGGAGGGAGAGCGCCAAGTACGGCCATAATGAACCCCAGAACACGATCGTTACTTGGACGTGCTTCACATGCTAACACATTGGTGTACAACGATTAATAATATGTGCCGCATTTAAAGACGACTTTCCGCACTCATCACCAGAACGCAGATCAGGTTGGCCATGACGCGTCGACGAGCACCTCCCCGTCAGCTAAGGATTCGTTAACCAAATCCCTATCTACTGCTTGGCAATTCACCTCCAATTCGTGACCACGGATGTACTGGCGCGGTCGAGGTGGAAAGGAAAGGTCGGCCATGTGCCGGCCTTTTTGTTTCGTTTCCCGGGAAGCTGCGGCCTGACATTCGCGATTGTCGTTTGGCGTCAAGCCTTCAAAACAGCCGGCCTTGCTGTGCGGGCAAGGCGGAGGGACGAGGACTTGCAATGAAACGCACGGCAGGACTGTCGGTGATTGCCGGCTCGATATTGGCAGGCGCCAGCTGTCAATCGAATGCCGCATCGCTGAACACCATGGACGATGTCGGGGCTGCGATCCTCGCGTGCTGGACCCCGCCGGCGAATGCAGGGAATTCAACCGTCACATTTTACGAGATGTCAGTGTTGGGCGCGTCTCGCATTGACATGGCGTGCCAGTTCCGGCGTCTCGAAGACGTAGTCGCTCCAGGCCGATTCCGGAATCTGGCCGGCCAGGTAGCATTCCAGCAAAAGACTTTGCTCAGGACTGAGAGGTCTCGGCGCGCGCTCATGGTCCAGTCCCAGCGAGTGAAACAGATTTCTGGGCGAGTGAAACAGATTTCTGGTCAGGCCCGAGACAGTGAAGTGAATCGACATGTGCGGTCTCCTTTTGACCATCCAGCGCATGACCCAAAAATCGGGATCAACCTTCGCTCCGCTGCCCTTCGGTTCGGCAAGGACCATGCGCCGAACCAACGTCACAGCGGCCCTTTCTGCGTCCAAAGAGACGCGCGGCGCCGCAATACGGACGCGCGGCGCTGCAATGGCCGTTTAACGTCGAAGGCGGGATAAGGTTTCAACTGACTGGCGACACCGGATTGATCGGGGCGCCGGATCGATTGGTCAGCCTGAAACCCACCAGTCAGTTCATGCTTTCGGCGATCGCGTGCGCGTCTCACCGAACCGCTGCGTCAGGGTGCGCAGCAGCGTTTGAGGACGGATATTTGGCTGCCACCGTTTGAATGCCGGCCGGCTATTCGCAGACCATGCGGACCCGTTTTCCGGGTTGGCTGACGTTCCTGCAGGTGAGCGGTTTTGCCGGCTCGGATGACGGCATCGGCGGATCGTTGGAGATCCTCCGCGTGTGCCTTCTCGGCGCCACCGGAGTCTTGATACCGGGGACCGTCGCCCTTTTCGGCGTTTCGGGCGCCACAGGAAAGACATCGGTCTGCAGCAACTGCGGCTGTTCGGGCTGCGCCTGCTGCGGCGGCCTGTCCCAGAACCGCCGGACGTCAAGCGGCCTCGGAATGACGACGGTGCCGTCGTAGCTGCGCGAGCAGCCGCTCCCGAATAGCAGCATCGGGCACAGGAAAAAAGGCAGGATCCGTCCCAACATCGGCAACACCCTTGCGGGATTTATAACGCGGCTTCGGTTCCACCGACAACCGTCGGAATACACCGCGGGCAAGGCTAGCGCATGACCCGGAGAATCGGAATCGATTTCGCCGGGGATCGTGCGCAAAATCAAAATGCCGCAGCGTCCCTAGCGCGTCCGAAAGGGCGCGCCGCGCTGTGGCTCGGCGCGGACGGAGAAATCCAGCGCAACGCGGGATTGGCATCCCGTCAAGCCGTAGAGTTCAGCCGCGATTCGGCGACGCGTTGCGGGCAAGACTATGGTGCGATCGCACCATACCAAAGCGTGCGTCCGGTTGGGACAATAAGCCCATTCGAGTTCCGCCCCTCCAGTTACGGGCGGGAGCAGCGACCGCCGGCAAGAAGCAGGGTCAGATTTACCCCAACGGACCTGTTTCGGCGATGGCGCGGCCATGACCTCCTTGGCCGCATGCAACGCGCTCCCGCCCGGATTTTCTTTTTCGGCGCCAATTGTCTCGCCTGTCGAGGACAAATGTCGGCCGGAAATCGTGCAAGCTGCTGATTCCAGCGGCAAACCACGGCTGTGCCGGCGAGACCCGCGGCGCTTCCTTTTCGACACGGCAGTGCCGCGTTACCGGGCTGACATCAAACTGTCATGTGACTGTAATAATCGGGGGCTATTGGCCTCAGCGGGCGCCGCAGGAATGGCGCCGAGAGACCATTTTCCGAACAGGAGCAGGCCACATGAAGAAATTCCTCCTTACGGCGTCGGCCGCGGCGCTTGCGCTCGCCGCGTCGGCTGGTTATGCCGCCGCGCGCGACCAGATTCAAATCGTCGGTTCGTCCACAGTGTTCCCCTTCACGACGGCTGTTGCTGAAAAGCTCGGCCAGAGCGGAAAGATCAAGACCCCGGTCGTCGAGTCGACTGGCACCGGCGGCGGCATGAAGCTGTTTTGCCAGGGCGTCGGCGAAAATACCGCCGACTTCACCAATGCCTCGCGCGCCATCAAGGACAGCGAACTTAAAACCTGCAAGGCAAACGGCGTGACGCCGGTCGAGATCAAGGTCGGCTTCGACGGCATCGTACTGGCCAACTCGAAGGCAGGGACTGTCGTCGATCTGACCAAGGAGCAGGTTTTCAAGGCGCTCGCCAAGAACGTCGCCGTTGACGGCAAGGTCGTCGCCAATCCCTACGTGAACTGGTCGGATGTCGATGCGTCGCTTCCCGCGACAAAGATCGAGGTGCTTGGCCCCCCGCCCACGTCTGGCACGCGCGATGCGTTCGTTGAACTCGTCATGGATGCGGCCTGCCAGGAAGAAGTGAAGGCGGCTAATGAAAAGGGCTGCGGCGAGATCCGCGAAGACGGCGCTTTTGTCGAGGCCGGCGAAAACGACAATCTGATCGTCCAGAAGCTGGAAGCCAACCCCAATGCCTTCGGCATCTTTGGTTTCTCGTTCCTTGACCAGAACGCCGACAAGCTGCAGGGCCACAAGGTCGACGGCGTCGAGCCAACCTTCGAGAACATCGCATCCGGCGATTACGGCGTTTCCCGCTCGCTCTATGTCTATGCCAAGAAAGAGCATGTCGGCGTCATCCCCGGCATGCAGGAGTTCATCGCCGAGTACACCTCGGAGGGTGCATGGGGTCCTGATGGTTATCTGGCCGACAAGGGCCTGATCCCGCTGCCGGACGCCGAGCGCGCCAAGTGGGCCGAAAACGCCAAGGCCCTGAAGGGCATGGGCTCTTGATGTTTCGGGGTCCGGGCGTATATCAGCTCTGACCCCTCATGCTCTAAAAGCCCAAAGCGCGGGACCAAAGGTCCCGTGCTTTGAGCCGGTGAATGACCGGCGGTCGAGGGGACGTCCTGAATGGTCGGTTATCTCGTTGTTCTACTGTTAGGTCTGGCCGCTGCGGCCTATTGGATCGGCCGGACACGCGCAATTGCCAGTGTCAACGGCGACGTCGCGCGATTGCATTCGCTGCCTGGCCAACATGGCATGTTTCTGGCGCTTTTTGCTGCCGGTCCCGCGCTGCTTGCGATCGTGTTGTGGTCGCTGATGACGCCGGGAATTGAATCGTCGATCATTGCCGACCGCTTCGCCTCCGAGTTGTCGGGAATGGGCGTTCCGCAGGTCGAAGCTTTCATCCGCGACGCTCGCGCGATGGCCTTTGGCGGGCTTGTCGGCTTCGCCGATCCGACGAAAGAGGCAGCCGCGGCCGTCTACAAATCGATCCATACGACCAGCACCTGGATCATCTGGGCCGTCGCGCTCGTGTTTTCCGCGTCCGGATTTTACTGGGCCTATTCGCGCATCGCCCAAGCCTACCGGGCGCGCCACGTGGTCGAGCGCGTTCTTCGCGCATTCTTGATCGCCTGTTCGGTGGTCGCAATCCTGACGACGATCGGTATCGTCCTGTCGCTTATCTTCGAATCCCTGCGGTTCTTCCAACAGGTGCCGTTCTATAAGTTCCTGTTCGGCACGCACTGGTCGCCGCAGAGCGCCTTCACCGGTGCGGGGACGGAAGCCGGGGCGGTCAACCAGGACATTTTTGGCGCGGTGCCGCTCTTTGCCGGCACGTTGCTCATCACCTTCATCGCCATGCTTGTGGCCGCGCCTATCGGGCTGATGGCTGCAATCTATCTTTCGGATTACGCTTCCAAAAGCGTCCGCGCGGTGGCAAAGCCGGTACTGGAAATCCTCGCCGGCATTCCGACCGTGGTCTACGGCTTCTTCGCCGCGCTGACGGTTGCGCCCTACTTCCGCGGTATGGGCGAAAGCCTGGGCCTCAGCGTCGCGTCCGAATCCGCGCTCGCCGCAGGCGTGGTCATGGGTATCATGATCATTCCCTTCGTTTCCTCGCTTTCCGATGATGTGATCAATGCCGTTCCGCAATCCCTGCGAGACGGTTCCGCCGGCCTCGGCGCGACCAAGTCGGAAACCATCCGCAAGGTGGTCCTTCCCGCTGCCCTTCCGGGCATCGTTTCGGCGATGCTGCTCGCCGTCAGCCGCGCAATTGGTGAAACAATGATCGTGGTCATGGCGGCGGGCCTGGCGGCAAACCTCACGGCCAACCCGCTCGAAGCGGTCACCACCGTGACGGTGCAGATCGTGACGCTGCTTGTAGGCGATCAGGAGTTCGACAGCGCCAAGACGCTTGCAGCCTTCGCACTCGGCCTGGTGCTGTTCTGCATCACGCTTACCCTCAACATCGTCGCTTTGCGCGTCGTCCAGAAATACCGAGAGCAATATGACTGATGCGATCGCGTCATTCGGCGCCGGCCGGCGGCCGGTCAGCGTTCATACCGACGATGCCGCGAAGGCGCGGCTGAAGGGTCGTTACCGCACTGAAACGTGGTTCAAATGGCTTGGCGCCGCAGCCGTCGCGTTGGCCGGCTTATTCCTTGTGCTGCTCCTGTCGACGATCGTCACGCAGGCGATCCCGGCGCTGCGGCAGAACTATCTGACGCTGCCGATCGATCTTTCGGCGGCCAAGGTCGACCCGGCGAAACTCGACGCCGCCAACTACGACGCCATCGCTCAGGAAGCGCTTACGGCAAAATTTCCTGATGTGACGGGCCGTCAGGACAAGCGCCTGCTGCGCGGACTGATTTCCACCGGCACAGGCGTCTTCCTGCGCAAAGATATTGCGGCTGATCCGGGGATGCTCGGAGGAACAGTGGACTATGCGGTTCCACTTGACGATTTTGCCGACCTTTATCTCAAGGGGTTGCTTGCCGACGTCGGTTCGGACGAAGCGATTTCGACAAGCGTCACGCCTTCGGAAACCAGCGGCGACATCGATCTGACCTTCGGCGACGACGCCATGCTGACGCTGGCGCGTGGCAATGGTGCGACCGAGGGCGAAAACGGTATGCTCACGCTGACGAGCGGCGCGTCGTCGCTGCTGGTCGCGTTCAATGGCGGTACGGTCAAGCTGACCGCGCTGTCGCCTGGGGCCAACGGGACGGCGGTCGCAAAGGGCACGGTGATCGAGGCGCTGGACAGCACGGCGCCCGCCGCGAGCGGCCAGGCATTCCTGCGCGTCATCGACACGCCGGAAGCATCGCGAAAGATTTCCGACAAGATGATCGTCTGGCTCGACACGCTGAAGAGCGCCGGCCTGATCGAAAGCCGGTTCAACTCGATCTTCTTCTTCACCGGCGCAAGCCGCGAGCCGGAACTGGCCGGTGTCTGGGGCGCGGTCGTCGGATCGTTCCTGACCATGATCGTTACGCTCGCCATCGCCTTCCCGATCGGCGTTTCGGCGGCGATCTATCTTGAGGAATTTGCCCCCAAGAACCGGCTGACGACGATCATCGAAGTGAATATCAACAATCTGGCGGCGGTGCCTTCGATCGTCTTCGGCCTGCTTGGACTTGCCGTATTCCTGAATTTCTTCGGCATGCCGCGCTCAGCCCCGGTGGTCGGCGGCATGGTGCTGGCGCTGATGACCCTGCCGATCATCATTATCGCCTCGCGCGCTTCGTTGCGCGCCGTGCCGCCGTCGATCCGCGAGGCGGCGCTCGGCATCGGAGCGTCCAAGGTCCAGACCGTATTCCATCACGTCCTGCCGCTGGCGATGCCGGGTATCATGACCGGCACCATCCTCGGAATGGCGCATGCGCTGGGCGAAACCGCGCCGTTGCTGATGATCGGCATGGTCGCCTTCATCGTCGACATTCCCGGCGGCTTCACCGATCCCGCGACGATCCTGCCGGTGCAGATATTCATGTGGGCGGATTTCCCGGAAGCTGGATTCCAGCAGAAGACTTCGGCGGCGATTTTGATTTTGCTGCTGTTTTTGGTCATCATGAACGCCATCGCGGTGATACTGCGCAGGCGCTTCGAGCGGCGCTGGTAAGGAGTAGAGGATATGAACATCATGACGGAAGCCGGCGTCGAGCAGAAACTGAGCAGCGGAACCAATGCCCCTTCGATCAAGATGAAGGGCGAAAAGGTCTCTGTTCATTACGGCGAGAAGCGAGCTCTGTTCGACGTGGATATCGATGTCCGCGAGAACCAGGTGACGGCGTTGATCGGCCCATCGGGCTGTGGCAAGTCGACCTTCCTGCGGTGCCTGAACCGAATGAACGACACCATCGATATCGCGCGGGTGAGCGGCAAGATCACGCTCGACGGCGAGGATGTCTACGACCCGAAGATCGATGTCGTCGAGCTGCGAGCCCGCGTCGGCATGGTATTCCAGAAGCCGAACCCGTTTCCGAAGTCGATCTATGAAAACGTCGCCTACGGTCCGCGCATTCACGGCCTGGCCAGGAGCAAGGCCGAGCTGGACGGCATCGTTGAATCGAGCCTGAAGAAGGCCGGCCTGTTCAACGAGGTCAAGGATCGCCTGCTCGAGTCGGGTACCGGTCTCTCCGGCGGACAGCAGCAGCGCCTGTGCATCGCGCGCGCCATCGCCGTATCGCCGGAAGTGATCCTGATGGACGAGCCCTGTTCGGCGCTCGATCCGATCGCCACCGCCCGCGTCGAGGAACTGATTGACGAACTGCGCCAGAACTACACGATCGTCATCGTCACCCATTCGATGCAGCAGGCAGCGCGCGTGTCGCAACGCACGGCGATGTTCCATCTCGGCTATCTGGTCGAGGAGGGCGCGACCGACAAGATGTTCACCAACCCCGACGACAAGCGCACCCAGGACTACATCACCGGCCGGTTCGGCTGAGCGGTCCGGCGGCGAATTTCGAACACGAGGACAGTATCATGGGTGAACACACCGTCGCATCTTTCGACGAGGAACTGGAGCACATCGACAGGCTGATCCGCGATATGGACGAGCTCGCCGCCGCGATGGTCGCAGCCTCGATCCGCGCGTTGCTTGCATCAGACAATGCGATGGCGCAGCGCGTCGTCTCGGACGACGCCATCATGGATGCGCGGCAGCGCGAACTCGACGATAGTGCGATCACGCTGATCGCCAAGCGGCAGCCGATGGCGCAAGATCTGCGCGCCGTGGTTGGCGCAATCCGCATGGCCGGCGATCTCGAGCGCATCGGCGACCTGGCCAAGAACATAGCCAAGCGGGTCAGCGCAGTCGGGCAGAGCGCCACGCCGCGTAATCTCTCGCACGGTATCGACGCGATGGCGGATCTCGTTCTTGTGCAGCTCCGCGGCGTGGTCGAGCACTATGTGTCGCGCAATGCCGGCGCGTTGAAAGAACTGCGCGCCGACGACCAGAAGATCGACGTGAAATATACGGCGGTTTTTCGCGAACTCCTGACCTACATGATGGAGGATCCGCGCAACATCACCGCCTGCACGCATCTTCTGTTCTGCGCCAAGAATCTCGAGCGTATCGGCGATCACGTCACCAACATCGCCGAAAACGCCTACTATGTCGTGACCGGGCAGCAATTGCCGGCGGATCGCCCGAAGCTCGACGAAACGACGATGTCGGCGCCGGCGACATGACGGGGGTGACCGGTCGATGATCGCGCCACGCATCATGGTGGTGGAGGACGAAGAGCCGCTGGGCGTCCTCCTCCGCTACAATCTGGAATCCGAAGGCTATCAGGTCGAGGTGGTGACGCGCGGCGACGAGGCCGAAATCCGGCTGCAGGAAAACGTGCCCGATCTTCTGGTGCTCGACTGGATGGTGCCGGCGGTTTCCGGCATCGAGCTTTGCCGACGCCTTCGGATGCGCCCCGAAACCGAGCGGCTGCCGATCATCATGCTGACCGCACGCGGCGAGGAGAGCGACCGGGTGCGCGGCCTCTCGACAGGGGCCGACGACTACCTGGTCAAGCCGTTCTCGACACCGGAATTCATGGCCAGGATCAAGGCGCTGCTGCGCCGCGCCAAGCCCGAAGTGCTGTCCAGCGTGCTGAAGGTCGGCGACATCATGCTCGATCGCGAATCGCACAGGGTCTATCGCAAGAAGAGCGAGATCCGGCTCGGGCCAACCGAGTTCCGGCTGCTCGAATTCATGATGCGGCACCCGGGTCGGGTCTTCTCGCGCAGCCAGTTGCTAGACAATGTCTGGGGCGAGACGATCTACATCGACGAGCGCACGGTGGACGTCCATGTCGGACGGTTGCGCAAGGCGGTCAACAATGGTCGCATGCCCGATGTCATCCGCACCATCCGCGGCGCGGGCTATGCGATCAGGGAAGACTAGCTGATATTCAGGTGATGCCGGCCTGCGACCGGCGATTTCCTGCGATTCCGGTACGTACCCAAAAGTACGCTCCGTTCCGGTTCTCGGAACTCACGCAGTCTGGTCGGCTCGCGCCCGTCTTCGAGCCGGCGCGGCCTGACCTGAATCTCAACACATCCCCAAGTTGCAATCCGCCGTTGTTCCTTGCCTTTCGGAGTCAGGCCACGTGCTTCCTGATCATGCCGGACTTCCCTTGTATGCCCGGCGCGAAAATCTCCTGGTCGACGAAGCTCAGCGCCCGCAAGGCGCAGCCTTCGCGGATCAGCGGCAGCTCGTTCGTCTCGGTGTCGAAGGAAATCGAACCCGAATGATGGCCGCCGGCGGTCTGGGCGATGGCCTCGCGCAGGGCCGGCTCGATCAGGTCGAAGGCGGCAGCGTTGGCGCCGACCATGGCGACCGGCGCCGGATCGATCAGCGCGAACAGGCTGCCGAGCCCGAAGCCGAGCGCTTCGCCGGCCTTGCGGTAGGCTTCGCGCTCCGGTCCGTCCGCCTGGCGCGCCCGGGCCGCCAGTGCCCGCATCTCGGCGTCGCTGACATCGGCGACCGGCTCTGCGTTCTCGCTCAATTGCCTTGCGTTGCGCCAGATGGCGTAGTTGCCGGCATAGGCCTCGACGCAGCCGCGCCGCCCGCAGCGACAAAGCGCGCCGCCCGGCCGATGAATCATGTGGCCGAATTCGCCGCCCGAGGAATGGGTGCCGGTGAACAGTTCGCCCTTCAGCACCAGCCCCATACCGATGCCGTGCGAGAGCAGGATGGCGATGAAATCGTCGCGGTAGCGATCCGGCTCGCGCCAGCGCAGCGCCACGGCCATCATGTTGCAGTCGTTCTCCATGATGGCCGGGATGCCGAACTCGCGTTCCAGAATGTCGGCGAAGGCGATGTTAGTCTGCGGCGTGATCGGCGACCACAACATGGCGCGCGCATGCGAATCGGTGATGCCCTGGATCGCCAGCGCGATGCGGGCGACGCTTTGGACGTCGAGGTCGGGGTCTTCGATCCGGCGCCGCACGATGGCGACACATTCGTCGATCAGCTCGTCGCGCGACATGGTCAGCGTGTCCAGCCGGCGTTGTTCCTCGGCGACCACCTGTCCGGCATAATCGATGACAGCGACCGACAGGAAATTCAGCGACAACACGACCGCCAATACCGCAGCGGCTTCCGGATTGAGGCTGAGGCCGACCTGCGGTCGGCCGCGTTTCATCGAAACGGTCTCGCTCGCCTTGCTCTCGGTCAGGATGCCTTCCTGGATCAGGTCGGAAGAGATCGCCGATATGGTCGAATGGCTGAGGCCGGTGGTTGCGGCGATCTCGGTCCGCGACGGCTGGCCGGCCCGGCGTACCGCAGAAATCACCATGGCCCGGTTGCGCCGGCGCAAATCGTCATGACGGATTCCAACCGACATTCTTTTGCTTCCTCCCTATTGCCGCGGCCGCTCATGAATCGGAAGCCGTCGGTAATGTCCGACAAATAGTGGCAGAAGCAGCAGGCCCTGTCATTATTTATTCCGAGGCTCGAAATAAGTCGGCAGGGACATTAAAATCCATCGGAATTGATGTTGACAGCGCTCCGCCGTTGGACCAGTATTTTTTCGAGGCTCGAAAAAATAGTGGCCTTTGTGCCGGCCTTCGGGCCAGTTGGTCGCGCCGTACGCGGCGCAGGGAGGATATCATGAAGAGATTCGCAGCCGCCATTCTGGCGGGGGTTGCCATGTCGCTGACGCTCGCGTCGGCCGCACAGGCCAAGGACAAGGTCATTGGCGTTTCGTGGTCGAATTTCCAGGAAGAGCGTTGGAAGACCGACGAAGCCGCCATGAAGACTGCGATCGAGGCAGCCGGCGACAAGTATATTTCCGCCGATGCACAGTCCAATCCCGGCAAGCAGCTGACCGATGTCGAGAGCCTGATCTCGCAGGGCGCCAACGCGCTGATCATCCTTGCGCAGGACGCCTCGGCCATCGGGCCGGCGGTGCAGAAGGCGCTGGACGAAGGCATTCCGGTCGTCGGCTATGACCGGCTGATCGAGAACAAGGACGTGTTCTATCTGACCTTCGACAACCAGGAAGTCGGCCGCATGCAGGCCCGCGAAGTGTTCAAGGTGGCGCCGGAAGGCAATTACGTCTTTATCAAGGGCTCGGGCGCCGATCCGAATGCCGATTTTCTGTTCGCCGGCTCCATGGAAGTGCTCAAGGACGCGATCGACAGCGGCAAGATCAAGAATGTCGGCGAGGCCTATACGGACGGCTGGCTTCCCGCCAACGCTCAGAAGAACATGGAACAGTTCCTGACCGCCAACGACAACAAGATCGATGCGGTGGTTGCTGCCAATGACGGCACCGCTGGTGGCGTCGTCGCGGCGCTGACGGCGCAAGGCTTGGCCGGATCCGTCCCGGTGTCGGGCCAGGACGGCGACCATGCCGCGCTGAACCGTATCGCGCTCGGCACGCAGACCGTATCGGTATGGAAAGACGCGCGCGAGCTCGGCAAGAACGCTGCCGAGATCGCCTCGCAGCTGGCCGACGGCAAGCAGATGACAGACATTGCGGGCGTCAAGGACTTCACCACGCCGGGCGGCAATGTCGTCAAGTCGCTGTTCCTGACGCCGATTGCCATCACCAAGGACAATCTCAACGTCGTCATCGACGCAGGCTGGATCAAGAAGGAAGAGGTCTGCGCCGGCGTGGCAGCGGGCACTGTCCCGGTCTGCAACTGATCCGGCCATCGCAAGAAGCCTGAAACGCCGCGGCTTCACGCCGCGGCGTTTTTTCAAAAAGAATTGTTTTTCCGCTTCTCGCGGCTAACTTCTAAGCTGCTTCCGGCATCCGCGGCAGACGGCAACCCGGTGGGAGGACATCATGGCCGACACGACTTCCAACACGCCGGCCGCCGATACAGCTGCCGATCGGGCGCGTGAATCCGAGCTCAGCCCCATCGGCCGCTTCCTCAAGGCAACCGAGCTCGACATACGCATGCTCGGCATGGTCGGCGCGCTGCTGGTCATCTGGGTTGGAATCCACATCCTGTCGGGCGGGCTCTTCCTTACGCCGCGCAATCTCTGGAACCTGTCGGTGCAGACCTCCTCGGTCGCGATCATGGCGACCGGCATGGTGCTGGTCATCGTGATGCGCAACATCGATCTTTCGGTCGGCTCCGTCGAAGGTGTGATCGGTATGGTGATGGGCGTCGCGCAGGCCGAATTCCTCATCCGGGTCATGGGCTTCCAGCTTGGAAATCCCTGGATATGGATCATCGCACTGGCTGCCGGCGTGGTGCTCGGCCTGATGATCGGCGCGCTCCAGGGCTTCATTATCGCCTATCTCGAGGTTCCGGCCTTCATCGTGACGCTGGGCGGCCTGCTGATCTGGCGCGGCATGGCGTGGCTGATGACGAGCGGGCGCACCGTCGCGCCGCTCGACGCCACATTCCAGCTCATGGGTGGCGGGCCGCGTGGCTCGATCGGGGCAACCGCAAGCTGGATCGTCGGCATTCTCGCCTGTGTGGCCGTCGCCTTGATGCTGCTCAACGGCCGGTCACAGCGCAAGCGGTTCAAATTTCCGCTGCGCCCGGTCTGGGCGGAGAGCTTGCTTGGTGTTGTCGCCTGCGCCGCCATCCTTGGCGCCGTCTGGATCGCCAATTCCTATCCTTGGCCGATCGGCATCGTTCGCCAGTACGCGCAGCGGACCGGCATCACCGTTCCCGAAGGCGGCCTGTTCATCGCCCATGGCATCGCCATACCGGTGCTGATCGCGGTCGCAGTCGGCATCGTTATGACCTTCATCACCAGGCGCACCCGTTTCGGCCGCTATGTCTTCGCCATTGGCGGCAATCCGGAAGCGGCGGAACTCGCCGGCATCAACACGCGCTGGGTGACCATGAAGGCGTTCATGATCATGGGCGTGCTGGCCGCGATCAGCGCGGCGATTGCGTCGGCCCGCCTCAATGCGTCGACCAATGCGCTGGGTACGCTGGACGAGCTCTTGGTCATCGCGGCTGCGGTCATTGGAGGCACATCGCTGGCCGGCGGCTCCGGCACGGTGCTCGGCGCCATGCTGGGCGCACTTCTGATGCAGTCGCTGCAGTCCGGCATGGTGTTGCTCGGCATCGATTCACCACTTCAGAGCGTCGTTGTCGGCGCCGTGCTGGTCGTCGCCGTCTGGCTCGACACCGTCTACCGCAAGCGGGTCTGAGCATGATCCCGAGCCGAAGCTCCGCGTCAGCGAAAATTGGACGCCGGTTTCGACAAGACCATGCTCAAGCAAAAACCACAGGGAGGAACGATCATGGCTGACACAACTGCTCCCACGCCACTGGTCGATATGCGCAACATCTCGATTGCCTTTGGCGGCATTCGCGCTGTCGACGATGCGTCGATCGACCTTTTCCCGGGCGAGGTCGTGGCACTGCTTGGCCACAACGGCGCCGGCAAGTCGACGCTGATCAAGATCCTGTCCGGCGCCTACAAGCGCGATTCGGGCCAGATCTTCGTCAATGGCGAAGAGGCTTCGATCTCCAATCCGCGCGACGCCAAGAAATACGGCATCGAGACGATCTACCAGACGCTGGCGCTCGCCGACAATGTCGACGCCGCCGCCAACCTCTTCCTCGGACGCGAGCTGATGACCGGCTGGGGCACGCTCGACGATGGCGCCATGGAGGCCGAGGCGCGCAAGGTGATGGGCAGGCTCAATCCCCGTTTCCAGCGCTTCAAGGAGCCGGTGGTAAAGCTTTCAGGCGGCCAGCGCCAGTCGGTGGCGATCGCGCGCGCCATCCTGTTCAACGCCCGCATCCTGATCATGGATGAGCCGACGGCGGCACTCGGGCCGCAGGAAACGGCGCAGGTCGGCGAACTGGTCATGCAGCTCAAGGCCGACGGCATCGGCATCTTCCTGATCAGCCACGACATCCACGATGTGTTCGAGCTTGCCGATCGCGTCTGCGTGATGAAGAATGGTCGGGTCGTCGGCACGGCGCGCACCAGCGACGTGACCCAGGACGAGGTGCTCGGCATGATCATCCTGGGCAAGTGCCCGCCCGGTGCCATTCCGGGGCCAGGTGCGCTGAAGATCGCCGCCTGAAGCTTCAAATACCTGTCATGTGATATGCCAGTCGTCATGATGGTTTGGCCGCGCCATTGTGTTGCCACGGGGACTTGCCCATAAGATGGGGAACCATGGGCCGCAGCAGCAACTTGAAGAAGTTCTTCCCGATCGTCGCTTTCATCGCCGTCGCGCTGATCAGCCTGACGATGGCGGGATTCGCCTATTTCGCCACGCAGGAAGCAGCGCGCATCAAGTTCGAGGCGACGGCGGACGACGCGCTCAACCGGATCGACAGCCGCATCGACCTGCATCTGTCGCTGCTGCGATCGACCCATGCGCTGTTCGAGGCGCGCAATGGTAGCATTTCGCGGGGCGAGTTCAAGGCGTTCTTCGAAGCGCTTGGTATCAACGACAATTTTACCGGCCTGCGCGGTATCGGCTTTCTCCGGCTGGTGAGAGCCGGCGACGAGGCAGCTGTCGAGCGTGCCATCCTGCACGACTATGGCGCCAGCGATGCGATCTATCCGGCTACGACAACGCTGCCATGGCGTACGCCCATCACGCTGTTCGAGCCGCTGGATCCTTCCAATCAATCCAGCATCGGCTACGACATGTTCACCGAACCGGTGCGGCGCGAGGCGATCGAAAGGGCGATGGCCGACAACCAGCAGCACGCGAGCGGGCGCGTGCAGCTAGGCCAGGAAACAGGTGCTGCGCAGACCTTCACCGGCTTCCTGGTCTTCGTGCGGCTCAACGTCGAAACCGCCCAGGACGGCATCGATGCGTCCAGCTCCTCGACATCAGGCTTTCTTTATGCGGCCTTCCGCGCCCGCGATCTGTTCCAGACCGCGCTCAGCCGAACGCCGCTGCTGCCGGTCAACATCGAAATCTATGACGGCAAGGTGGATGCCGACCATCTTTTGTTCCAGTCGGAAACGCCGCCGGCGTCGACCTTCGGTGACAGGCTGGTGGTTTCTCGCGAGATCACCATCGCCGGACGTCCATGGACCGTCCTGTTCAGGCCGACAAGCGCGTTCTCGCAACCTTCCTCGCGCGCCATTCCGGTGATGCTCGGCCTGTTCGGACTGCTGCTCGCGGGAACCATCGCGTTGGTGGCCCGCTATCAGGAGCGGGCCTATGACGCGGTCTCGCTGCTCCATGAAACGACGGAAAAAAGCTTGCTCGAAAAAGACCTGATGCTGCAGGAGATGAAGCACCGCATCAAGAACTCGATCACGCGGGTGCTGGCGATCGCGCGCCAGACGGCGTCGCACGCCACTGACGTCCACGAGTTCTCGTCCTCTTTTTCGGCCCGGCTGCAAGCGATGGCGGCTTCCCAGGACATGCTGACGCGCTCGCGCTGGCAGAAGGCCGATCTCGCCGATCTCTTGCGCATCGAGCTTGGCCAGGTGTTCGGCAAGGAGCTTCCCGAGGGGATATTGTCGGGGCCAGAGGTGTTGCTCGACGAGACGACGACGCAAGCGCTCGGCCTGACCTTTCATGAACTGGCAACGAACGCGCTGAAATATGGCGAAACCGGCAATTCGGTCAATGCTAGAACGGGCGAGTGGTCACTCAAGGTCGACTGGTCGGTCGAGGGCCGCAGGAGCGACCGGACGCTGGTCCTCAACTGGCGCGAAGCCGGCCAGAAGAAGCTCGAACCACCTGTCAAAACCGGTTTTGGCACCAAGCTGATCGATCTGAACGTCACGCGCGAATTGGGCGGTACGATCAATCGCGATTTTCACGATGGCGGGTTGAGCGTGGAAATCAGGATTCCACTGTCGGACTGAAACGCTGCCGCAAACCGACCGTTTTCGAAGGCGCAAGTAAACAGAGACCGGCTCGTCCGGTCTCCGCTTCTATTGCCTCATGCGTCCGAATCGGATCAGCAGCGAGCCGTAAACAGACGGCCACGGTTGTCGCGGTACTGGCAATAGCCGTTGCGAAGGTTGCGCACCAGCAGGCCGGTACCGGCACCGATGGCTGCGCCCACCAGCGCACCCTCGCCGCCGTCAATCAGGCCGCCGGCCAGAGCGCCGACACCGGCGCCGACGGCGACATCCTTCTCAGTGGTGCTGCAACCGCTGACTGCGATCACGGCAACCATGGCAATAATCATCTTCCGCATAGGGTCACTCCTCGCCTTTTTGTCCTCACTTGTAGCTCTACCCGTCATGTATCATGCGAAAAAGCGTTTTGCCTGCTCGATTTCATTGTTGGCTAAGGGAATCTTTTTCGGGGCGCGCGCCGTGCGAGGCAACCTCAAGATCGGAAATCTCCACGGACGCGTCGAGCGTGCCGTCCGGACGCACATTCCAGACGATCTGGTCGTAATCATCCTCACGTGCCGGATCGACGGAAAGGCATTTGGCAATTATGCGCGGAGCCTGACCCTGCACATCGCTCAGGGCAAACGGACGCGCGACGGTGCATTCCTGAGCGGTTTCGAAAACGCTCACCGATACGGGCAGTTCGCGACACTCGGTCATCGCGTTCGAACAGCCAATGACCAGCAACACGGCAGCGATGTGTTCCATGGCGACGGTCCTCCGGCCATAAGAACGGGCCACATCCGTCAAAGTTCCTGCCATGCAGGCTGGCGCGACTGATTGGAGAACAGGTCGACATGAGGCAAGCACAAGCCGCCGGCCACTTTGGGTCCGCCGCTTTAAATTGTATTTATGCATGTCGTTATCGCAAAACCGCTGCACACCCTCGGGTCAGGCCCGAGGGCATGCTTTTGCGCGACATGCATTAGATCAACTGGAACGCGGCGACCAGGACGACCACCGCAGCCAGCCCGATCGCGGCGACGCCGGGGGTCGGGAGGGGAGTACGGGGCGACGGCATCGCGGATGCTTCGAGATCCTGAAACCCGCCCATCGAAACGCGCGCGGCCTGTTCCAGCCTGTTGATGTCGGCAACCGTCAAAGCCAATTCCTCCCGTACTGCGCAGCAACTGCGATCGAAAACGTCATGCGGAGCGGTGTCTGGGAAAAACAGCATCGGACCTTATGGTGAACAGATGGTTAAGCCGGCGCGGCCGGTATCGATCCCCAGCCCTATTGGCCCCGGCTCTCTTGGGCTCGGCTGCTGTCCGTTCAATCCGTCTCGAAATTGCCGCGAGGAACGACAAGACGATATTCGAGGCGGTCCCCGGTGATTTCAAGTGTCGCCGTACCGTTCAACGACGCAGGCACAACGCGCTCGAGCGCGACGCTGCCAAAGCGCTTCTCACTGGGCTGATTGTCATTGGCTCCGATGGCTTCGGCCCATGTCAGCGACAGTGCGGTCTCGCCAGCGGAAGCGGCCGTCAGATCGGCCGTCACCTCGACGAATCCGTCGGCTCGCGACAGAGCGCCGTAGCTGACCGAATTGACGGCAAGCTCGTGCATGGCCAAGCCGATATGCAGGGCGGCATTGGGGTTGAGGTACGGATTTGCACCCTGGAAACGCAAGCTGCGCACAGGGTCGGCTCCATAGCGGCCGACCTGGCCGGACACCAGTTCGCGCAGTGCCGCTCCCCGCCAGTTCGACGAGGTCACCAGGTCCTGGGATGAGGCAAGCGACTGCAGCCGGCCGCGAAAGCGTGTCAGGAAATCACCGAGCGTGTCCGAATAACGGCTGGTCTGGGTGGCGATGCTCTGGATGATCGCCAAAAGGTTCTTTGAGCGGTGGCTGACCTCGCGCAGCAGCGTCTTCAGGGTCTGCTCGCGACGTTTCTGCTCGGTCGTTTCGACCATGGTGGTGACGACGCCCTGCACGGCGCCGCCGTCGTCGTGATCCGCGTCTACCCATATTTGGAACCAGCGAACGCCGTCGTCGGCGGGAATGCTGAGCTCAAGATGTTCCGGATTGCCGGATGCGACGACATTGCGTTTGGCCGCACCGATACGCTCCGCCTGCGCCAGCGGCAGGATGCCGTTGCTGTCGGTCGTATCGGAAGCCCATGGCGGGCGCATGTTGCGGGCCCAGACGGTTTTCATCTCGCGATCCTGATAGAGAACCGAAATGCCGGCATTGTGCAGCGCATGGAGAAGGGCCCGGCCAAGCTGCATTCCACTCTCAGCGGACTGCAAAGCGATGATCTCATCGCTCCGTCCGCTGTCTTTCATGTCTCCGGCTCTGGGTTGCATTGTTCACTTCACCCGCCCAATGCAGGCTGAACGGCTGACGGAAAAATGGGTTCCCAAAAGAGGTCCGCCGAGCGACGTCCGGTAAGGACTCCGCCCGGCGGTAGCTGGAAACCGCTTGAGGGGTGCGGCTCCCAGTGTTCGATCGCAGTTCACGACGCGCGTTTGAACAAGCCCGCGATAAGCGAAATGATCAGGAAAGCGAGAAAGATGAAAAACAGTATCTGCGCTATACCTGCCGAGGTGCCGGCGATACCGCCGAAACCAAGAGCGCCTGCAATGATCGCGACGACGAGAAACACGAGCGCCCAGTAAAGCATGATCCATCTCCTTCAAATGGTACGGCAAAAACGTCTTTCGCTGCCGTTTGTTCCACCATTTCCCGAAAAAGACGATCCCTGGAAATCTTTCCGGCCCGAATTGAATCGTCATGCGCAGGGGGAAGTTGGAGGCGCAAGTGACGTTTGCCGGCCGCAAGCGGCCAGCGTCATTCATCTGTGGAAAACGGGCGATCTGTGGAACTGTGGAAAACGGGCGCTGGGAGGCTGGGCCGCCCGGTCCTATGCAGCGGCTTTCGCATGCCGGTCGAAGAACAGCGCCTGGCTGATCAGGGCCTTGACCATATCCGGATTGAACGGCTTGGTGACGAGGAAGGCCGGCTCCGGCCGCTCGCCGGTCAGGAGTCGCTCGGGAAAGGCGGTGATGAAGATCACCGGCACCGGCGTGGCCGACAGGATCTCGTTCACCGCTTCGATGCCGGAACTGCCGTCGGCAAGCTGGATGTCGGCCAGCACCATCTTCGGCCGCGTCTTTGTGAACATTGCCACCGCCTCGGCGTGGGTACGTGCAGTTCCGACGACGCGATGGCCCAGGCTTTCGACCATTTGCTCGATGTCCATGGCGATCAGCGGCTCGTCCTCGATGATCAGCACATCGGTTGCCACCTGGCGGGAAATCTCGTTGCTGGCCTCGGCGAGAAGTTCGGAGAACTCCTGATCGTCGACGTCGAGAATCTCAGCCGCCTCGTCTTCGCTGAAACCTTCGACGGCGACCAGCAGGAAGGCCTGCCGGGGAAGGGGTGAGATCGCGTTCAGATTGGCGGCGGCGCGCTGTTCCCACGCCGACTGCGGGTGTTCTTGCGGAACGCGGATGGCGACCGAGGTGAACAGCCTGGCGAAGACTTTGTAGAGCGCGATGCGGTCGTTCGACGCGTCCGGAAAGATGTCGATGTCGGCGATGATGGCTTCGAGCATCGCGGCGACCAGCGCGTCGCCACTCTCCTGCGATCCGGAAACGGCCCGCGAGAAGCGGCGCAGGAACGGCAGGTGCGGAGCGATGGTTGCGGATAGGCTCATGATGGACGTCTCCCTCTGACGTAATTGCATAGATTGCAGGCCAAGATGATTACAAGCCCCGAAAATAAACCCTGAAAGCATAAACGCCGGCTTTCCGAAAAAGTTCCGATGGTTTGGAACTAATGTAAGAGGACGGCGTTTGAGGTCGGGACGGGCAACCAGACGAGGGGACCGCCTGCTTTGCATCGTGTATTGAAGGGCGGCAGGGTGCTGGGAACAAAGGGCGAAATGAAGACATGACGAAAGATATCACGGCTGGCGCTGCAAACAGGCGCCGGGCAGCTTCCGGCGACCCGCTCGGGCCAAACTCGGAAATCGGCCGCAAACTCAAACAATATTACGACGAGCTGGTCTCCGACAACGTGCCGGATCGCTTCGCCCAGTTGCTCAGCCAGTTGGAACAGGCCCAGCCTGCACGGAAAAAGGACTGAGGCATGGCGGCCGTCTCCCAGAGCTTCAAGACGGATCTGCTCGGCTCGATTCCGAGCCTGCGCGCCTTTGCCGTGTCGCTGACGCAAAACGCCGACAAGGCCGACGATCTGGTGCAGGAAACGCTGGTGAAGGCCTGGGACAAGCATGAAAGCTTCGAGCCGGGCACCAATCTCAAGGCATGGCTGTTCACCATCCTGCGCAACGAATTCTATTCGCAGATGCGCAAGCGCGGGCGCGAGGTGCAGGACAGCGACGGCATCATGACGGCCAGGCTAGCCGTCCATCCGGCCCAGCACGGCCAGCTCGACCTCAAGGACTTTCGTAGCGCGCTCGAGCAATTGCCCGAGGACCAGCGCGAAGCCATCATCCTCATCGGCGCGTCGGGCTTTTCCTACGAGGAAGCCGCCGAGATCTGCGGCTGCGCGGTCGGAACGATCAAGAGCCGCGTCAGCCGCGCCCGCACGCGGCTGCAGGAAATCTTGAAGATTTCCGGCGATGACGAGTTTGGCCCGGATGCGATATCGGCTCAGGTGACGGGGTCGAACGCCGCCTGAATACTGACCCCCGATAATATGGTCCCCGGTAATGCGGGCCCCGGTTTCCGGACATCAGATAAGAGGGCCGCGCCCGCACGCCGCCGCCACTGCCTGCACGAGATCGTCTCCCGAATAAGGCTTGGTGACCAATCTGATATCGGGGAAGGACACCTTGATTTCGTCCATTTCGGAATAGCCCGAGGCGAAGACGAAAGGCACGCCCGATTCGCGCAGCCGCGAAGCGAAATCGAGTGTCGAGGCGCCGCCCAGCATGAGATCGACGATGGCTGCGTCGAATTGCGAGGCAACGCTCTTCCGATCGATCTCACTCAGATCGCGGGCGATGATCACGTCGCCGGCGCCGTAGTCGCGGCAAAGCTGCTCGACGTCCATGGCGATCAGGAATTCATCCTCCAGAACAAGAATCCGCAATCCGTCAAGCAAGGGCACGTGGCAATGTCTCCGTGGGCGCAGGGAAAAGGGGAAGCGCAGGGAACAGAGGAGTCATGATCTCTATTTGGCTTCCTGTCATCTAAAGTTATTTGGCATCCTGTCATCTAAAGGCATGCCCGTCGCAGATGACGGAAATCTCGATCCTTAACGAAAGCTCAACTCGCTGGGAGGGTTGAGCGAGGATCGCCGGCCGATGATCTGACGCCGGTCCCGGGACGCTCGGGTCGGGCTGGACTCATACGCGGAAACACCCTTTCATGGACCTCATTCCGATTTCGGAACCTTGGCGTGTATCGAGCGTTTGGAGCCAAGCAAGCAAGGAGTTAAGCAATGGCGACTGCTGCAGGAAAGGCCGCGAACGCAAGCCGGGCGGATTCGGATCTCGAGGCCGACATCAGGCAATTGAAAGCCGATATCGAAAAACTCACCAAGCAATTGGCCAAGACCGGCGAACATGGTTATGGGACGGCCCGCCGCGCCGCGACCGAAGGTGTCGAGCAATTGCGCGCCCAGGGCGAAGCAGCCTTCGATACCCTGCGCAGCAACGCCAAGGACATCGAGGCGCAAGTGGTGGCGAGCGTGCGCGAAAAGCCGGTGACGTCGCTGGCAATCGCGGCAGGCGTCGGCTTTCTGTTCGCGCTTCTCGCGCGCCGCTAGTCTCAGCCCAGATGGGAATGCTGGCATCGTTGATCTCGGGCGTCGTCTCGGGTGAAGCCGCTGCAGCCGTGCGCCGCGCGCGCACGGCTGCAATCGTCTATGCGCTCGCAGCACTTGCAGCATTGTGCGGCGTCGGTTTCCTCGTCGGAGCGGCCTATATCTGGGTGGCGGGTCTCTATGGGCCGATGGCAGCCTGCCTTGGTTTCGGGGTCGGCCTCCTGGTGATTGCAGGGCTTCTCCTGCTCTTCCATCAGCTGTCGGCCGGCGCGCGCGCCCGACGCCGGGCGCGGAGGCGCCAAGCCGATATGAAGGCGGTCGGCATCACGGCCGCGCTCGCCGTGCTGCCGGCGCTACTCAAGGGGAAAGGTGGCCTGGGCACGATACTCGGCCCGGCGATTGCACTCGCCGCCTACGCCATCTACCGCGAGAACGTAAAGCCCGATGCCGACGATCCGGATGCCGGCGAAGCGAAATAGCTCGAAGCGATTCTTCTTGTTGTTTGACCACAATCTTATCCGAAAACCGGGCTCCACTTTTCGCTGACGCGGACCTTCGGTTCGGGATCATGGCCGGGCCGTCACTTCGGCAGATACTCCAGCGGCATCGATATTTCGGCGAACACGCCTTCCGGCCGGAATTCGTGGGTCACTTCGCTGGAGATGACCTTGGCCAGGCTGCGGCGGATCAGGATCGAGCCGAAGCCGTGGCGTTCGGGCGAGGCAACTTCAGGCCCGCCGCTTTCGCGCCAGGTCAGCACCAGGCGCCGTGCGCCTTTCCGGCCCTGTGCCTGCCAGTCGAGATCGACCTTGCCCGAAGCCGCCGACAGCGCTCCGTATTGCAGCGCGTTGCTGGCCAGTTCATGCAGGATCAGGCCGAGCCCGACTGCCTGGTCGGGCGAAAGCAGCAGATCGGCGCCTGAGATCGTCATGCGCGGCTGTTCGGCGGTATCGAACGGCTTGACCTCGATCTGCACGAGTTCGCGGATGCCAATGCCGCGCCACTCGCGGTCGGACAGCAGGCTGTGGGCGGCGCCCAGCGCCTGAAGCCTGGCGCTGAAGGCTTCAAGGAACTCGCTCGGCTGGCGGGCATGGCGAACGGTCTGCGTCGCCAGCGCCTGCACGGTCGCCAGCGTGTTCTTGACGCGATGGTTCAGCTCGCGCAGCAAGAGCCGTTGCCGCTCGTCGCCGAGCTTGCGTTCGGTGATGTCGTAATTGACGCCGAAGATCAGCGTCGGCTTGCCGTCGCCGTCGCGCTCGATGACACGGCCGCGCGTCGCGAGCCAGCGCGGCGGACTGAAGCCCTTGACGCGGTATTCGCCAAAATAATCGTCGCCGCCGGTCAGCGCGTCACGAAAGCGCGTCTCGGTCTGGTAGACATCACGCGGGTCGATGGCGGCAAGGATATCGCGCGCCCTCAGCCGATTCGAGCGCGGCAGGCCGAACAGTTCGGACAACCGGACGTCGCATTCGATCACATCGGTGTGGATATCCCATGCCCAGCTTGCGAGCGAGGCGGCATCGAGCGCGATGCCGCGCCGTTTTTCCTCGCGCGCCAGCGCCGCAGCGACGCTGGCGCCGTTGCGGGTGGCGTCCTTCAATGCGAACAGGCTGGCGGCGAGGCTGGCGAGCGCCGTCAATTGTTCGAGCTGGGCGGCAGACGGGGACGCGCGCGGCTTCCGGTCGAACACGCAGAGCGTGCCGATTCGGGCGCCGGCCACCACAATCGCCGCACCCGCATAGAAACGGACATGATGCTCGCCAGTGACCAGCGGGCTGGCGTTGAAACGTAGATCCGTGGTTGCATCGGTCACCACCATGGGCTCGTCGCCGGCGGCAATGGTATGGGCGCAGAAAGATGTATCTGTCGCGGCCTCGGTCTCATCCAGGCCGACACAGGACTTGAACCATTGCCGCTCGATATCGAGCAGTGTCACAAGCGCGATAGGCGTTTGCATCACCGCGGCGGCGAGCCCACTGATATGGTCGAAGTCAGGATCGGCCGCCGTGTCGATTGCATCGAGACCGTGCAGTACGGCAAGCCGGTCCTGCGCCCTTACCACGCTAAGGACATCGACCGGCAGATTCGGCTTTTTCACTACCCTGCTATCCACAAGGCCCCCAAATGCATCGGCTTGCAGCCATTCGCGCCAGGCCAGTTGCCTGGCTCTGAAACCGGAACCTTCGCCTTGAGGAACCGTTACCCAACCACGTTTTGTCAGCCGCGCCCGCCAGCGCCAAACGACTTGCCGGCGCTAAACGACATGCCGGCGCCCAACGAAATGGAGGCCGATCATGCCCAGGATCGTTCCTGAAGACAAAGCCCGCCAGGGACGCTGGGGGTGGTATACTTTCCGTATCCTGATCGCCGCGCTGCTGTTGGCGTTTATCGCCTGGGGCATCGCGGAGATTTATGGCAACATGATAGACAAGACGTCGACAACCGAACAGGGCGAGCTTCCCAGGGACGAACAGGGCGAGCTTCCCAAAGGCTGAAGCTTTCCGATCGACTGTGCCGGGATGCATCACGCGGCCTTCGCTTGGACAGCGCGCGCCGGGACGAGAACGTTCAGCGCGCCAGGGTGGATTTCGATTGTCGTTTCGCGGTCAAGCCTGACCAGTTCGCCATCCATGACGGCGCGGAATTTCTTGGCTGCCGAGTGGACTTTCAAAACGGCCCGGTCGGCCTGGTGGATTTCCACGTGCTCACTGTCGCGCCATTTGCCGCGCGCCATGTCGAAAAGGAACCTGACCAGTTCGCCACGCCGCCGCGCGACCGTGATATAGATGCCGAGCACGCCGCCGGCGGGATTGTCGGCATAGGGCAGATGGCCCTCACCGAACAGATTGTTGGTGATGCCGATGCCGGTGGTGCGCGTCATGATCTCGGCTTCGCCGATGGTCAGCGTCACCTTCATTGCCGACGGGTTGTTGATCGCCGCCCAGGCAGCCTTCACTGAAGCCCGCATCTTGCCCAACCGCGAGCCAAACGCCATGGTTTGGCGAAGCTGAACCATCCTGGCATGCATGCCGATCGAGAACTGATGCACGAACGGCTTGCCGTTGGCGGTTGCCATATCGACTGCGATCACCTCGCCGTCGGCAAAGGATTCCACGGCCGCGTCCAGGGTCTGTGGGATGCCGAGCCCGCGCGCGAACAGGTTCATCGTGCCAGCCGGCAAAATGGCAAGTGCCTTCTTCCTGCCCATCAACTGAGCCGCTGCGGCCGAAATGGTGCCGTCGCCGCCGCCGGCCAGCACAATGTCGACGCTGTGCTTCGAAGCGATGCGGTCCAGCGTTGAGACGATGTCCTTGCCGTCAACGATGTCGATATCGATGGAGTGACCTGCTGCCTCCAACGTCTGGCGCATCCGGTCCGTGAAGGCGGAAAGATCAATCGTACGCAGGGTGCCGCCCTCCTGGTTCAGCACCGCCGCAAATCTCATCCCCCCGCTCCGTTTTTTCTTGCCAACCATTGGATAATCATCGGCCAGGACAGACCCAGCCACAGATTGGAACGGGGCGGCTGAAAAAAAGTTCCGCAGCTCTGACGAAAATACAGGAGCGAATCTCACCGGCCGAACGCATGATTGAGCGCGATTCGGGTGGTTTTTTCACGACGCTCGCCGTGGTGTCGGAACAACGGCGCGGTCACGACGTTGTGAATATGTAACGCCGCGACCAATCTCCCACCCGGCGGCTCGTGGCGTGAACGAAATAACGCTCGAGGAGGATTATGATGATCCGCACCCTTTTAACCACCACCGCACTGGCAGCGTTGATTGCGACCGGTGCGTATGCGCAGGAAGCCACAACCCCGGCGCCGACCCAGGATCCGGCGGTTCAGGAGACCGCTCCGGCTGCGCCCGTTCCACGCGCCGAGGGCAGCCTGGTAACCAACATCGTCGGTGAATCGGTCTATAACGGCACAGGCGACGATGCCGAGAACATCGGTAATGTCAGTGATGTCGTCTTCGATGAAAACGGTCAGGCGAAATCCGTCGTCATCGGTGTCGGCGGCTTTCTTGGCGTCGGCGCCAAGAATGTCACTTTCGACTACAGCAAGCTGCAATGGGCCGAACGGGGTGGCGACCGCTGGCTGATCGCCGAAACTACAAAGGATGAGTTGATGGCTCAGCCGGACTTCGACCGCAGGCCTTACGATCCGCCTCCTGCGGCCACCGACACCACGGCTACGGCTCCTCCAGCCCCTTCTGGCACCGATACCACCGCACAGAACGCTCCGGCGGCTCCGGTCGAACCGGTTCCGGCCGAACCCGTGAAGCGTGCCGACGGTAACCTTGCCACCAATATCATCGGCGAAACCGTCTACAACGGCACTGGCGACGACGCTCAAAACATCGGTGACGTGAACGACATCGTCCTGGCCAAGGATGGCAAGGCCGAGTCGCTGATCATCGGCGTCGGCGGCTTCCTTGAGATTGGCGAAAAGAATGTCGCCTATCAGTTCGACAAGGCCAAGTGGGCGGAGAGGGATGGCGATCGCTGGCTGGTGGCCGAGACCACGAGAGAGGGTCTGGAGGCGCTGCCGGAGTTCGACCGCAGGCCCTATGATCCCGCCCCGGCGACTACCGCATCGACTGACGCGGCGACGCCGGCGCCGGTGACCACCACCCCTGCTGTCACTCCAGCCCCGGCGGAGAAGACCGCGGAAGCTCCGGCGGCAACGCCTGACACCGCTGCTCCGGCACCGGCGGACAAGATGGCGAAGGCCCCGGCGGCAACGCCTGACGCGGCTGCTCCTGCTCCAATGGACAAGACAGCCGAGGCTCCGGCTGCAGCAGCGCCTGACGCCACCCCCGACCAGACACAGACCGCGGCGATCGACAAGTCGGCGCTGACCGAAATGCCGGTCGACAAAATCCGGTCCGAGGATTTGGTTGGAACCACCGTCTATGGCGCCAATGATGTCAACGTCGGTGAGATTGGTGACGTCGTGCTGACGGGCGACAAGAAGGTCGATGCCGTCATCATCGACGTCGGCGGTTTCCTTGGCGTTGGCGAGAAGGAAGTGGCGATCGGCATGGATAACCTGAAATTCATGACCGACAAGGATGGCAAGCGCTATCTCTACACGAACTTCACCAAGGAGCAGCTCGAGGCGCAGGCCCCCTATGACAAGGCCACATATGTGCAAAACCGCGACACACAGCGCATGATGATGCGCTAGTTTACTCCAACGACGAAGGAGGCCCGTGCCGGCAAAGGCGCGGGCCTTTTTTATGACTGGAAAGGCGGCAGGCCTGCGACGTGGCCGACAACGCCGTCCTCGGTCAGTTCGGCAAGCGCCAGCGACTGATCGAGATGTTCGGCCCGCCAGGCGAGCAGCCTTTCGGCAAGCTCCAGCCGGACCGGCAGATAGGCCGGATCGGCAGCGACATTGGTTAGTTCGTCCCGATCCTGCTCCAGGTCGAACAGCAGCGGCGGCAGGCCGCCGCCGAAATGTACATATTTGAATTCTTTCGTGCGGATAACGGCCAGATTGCACTGGCGCGGACCGATGCCGAAATGGCGCTCGGCATGACCATCGGCAATCGAGCGGAAATCGAACTCCCAATGCGCGGCCTCGCGCCAGTTGTCCGGCTCCGTGGCATCCAGGAACGGCTTCAGCGACTGTCCGTCGAGATGCGGCGGGGTTTCTTCGCCAAGCAGATCGAGCAAGGTCGGCGCTATGTCCACCGCCTCGGTGAAGCGGTCGACGCTGGCGCCGGCCGCTTTGCGGCGACGCGGGTCGCGGACGATCAGCGGAATATGATAACTGCCGTCGAAGAAGCCGCCCTTGCCCAGCATGTAATGATCGCCCATCATTTCGGCATGGTCGGAGGTCAGCACGACGATGGTGTCATCCCAGGCATCCGCTGCCTTGACTGCCTGCCAGATACGGCCAAGCTGCGCGTCGACTTCCGAGATCATGCCGTAATAGAGCGCGCGGATGCGGCGAAAATCGTCGTCGCCCCAATCGCGCACCTTGCCCTCGGCGCCGGGGCGGAAATTCGAACGCTCCTGCAGGTTAAGGTTGTAGGCAAGGTAGGGATGGCATTCTGCCTCGGCCTGCCAGCTCACGGCGCGGTGGAAAGCCGGTCCCTCGGCAGGATCATACATGCTGTTGTAGGGCTCCGGCACGATGAACGGCGGATGCGGGCTGAGGAAGGAAAGATGTGCGAACCACGGTGTATCGCGCTCCTGTTCGCCAAGCCAGCGGAGGAATTCGCCGGTCAGGAAAGCGGCTGGGGATTCGTGCTTCGAGTAGACGGGCGGCGCGTTGGTCACTGCGCTGTCGGTCGTGCCTCCATGCTCGTCGGCTGGGCGATGGATGTCGGGAAAGCCGGCGCCGCTATCGATGCCGCGCGCCTTGAGCCACGACAGCCATGGTTTCTGGTGCTCCGGCAGGAGTTGGCGCACGGTGAAGCCGGGCAGCACGCCTTCGTAGCTTTTCAGCCGCGGGTCGCCCGGCGCCAGCGTGCGCGGATCGGGCGATACGTCGGTATAGCCGAACAGCGTCGGATCATAGCCGAGGCTGCGCGCCGAGAGCGCGATGTTGCCATGGCGGGCGTCGAGCGGCGTGCCGTTGCGGCAGACGCGGTTGTTCATCTGGTAGAGGCCGGTGTAGAGGCAGGCGCGTGCCGGCGAGCACGGCGCCGCGCCGCCATAATGCTGTCGAAACAGTACACCCTCGGCGGCGAGCGCGTCGGCATTCGGCGTCCGCACCACCTTGTGGCCTGCCGCCGACAGGCACTCGCCGCGCCACTGATCGCAGGTGATCAGGAGAACATTCGGGCGTCTGTCTTTTCTGACCAATGCTGTATCCTTCATTGAGAACGTGCCGCTCATGGAGCCGAATTTTTGTGGCGACGCAAGCCTGAGGTGTTCGCGAAACGGTGAACAAAAGTTGTCTTATTGTTCACTTATAGAGCACAGTCCATTCTGTGTTTGCGACCTTTGCCGTCGGCCGGCGGGTCCTCATATTGGCGTGGAGCGCGGCATGGGCCGCACAGGACAAGGGAAGGAGCAGGAAATGCTCGACCAGATCAAGGGCCTGCATCACGTCACTTCGATGGCCAGGGATGCACGCCAGAACAATGAGTTCTTCACAAAAAAGCTCGGCCTGCGCCGGGTCAAGAAAACCGTCAATTTCGACGCGCCGGATGTCTACCATCTCTACTATGCCGACGAGGTCGGCACGCCCGGTTCGGTGATGACCTATTTTCCGTTCCCCAACATCGGCAAGGGCCGCCACGGCGTCGGCGAAGTCGGCACCACGATCTGTTCGGTGCCCGAAGGCACGCTTGCCTATTGGGAAAAGCGTTTTGCCGATGAGGGCGTCGCCGGCCTCTCGCGCGAAGAGAGCTTCGGCGAGAAGCGCCTTGGCTTCGCCGGTCCCGACGGCGACGGGTTTGCGCTGGTCGAGAACAAGGCCGATACCCGTACGCCGTGGGCGAAGGGCGATGTTCCCTCCGACGAGGCGATCCGCGGCTTTCACTCGGTGTCGCTCAGGCTGAAGGATGGCGGCGCCACGGAAGAGTTGCTGAAATTCATGGGCTATGAAGAAGTCGACACATCCGGCACTGTAAAAAGGCTGGCGGTGAAGAACGGCAACGGCGCCAATATCGTCGACATCGAATCGCTGCCGGGCGCTGCTTTTGCCGATCTCGGCGCCGGCTCCGTCCACCACGTCGCCTTCGCCGTCGAAAACCGCGCCAAGCAGCTCGAAGTTCGCAAGGCGCTGATCGACACCGGCTATCAGGTGACGCCGGTGATCGATCGTGACTATTTCTGGGCGATCTATTTCCGCACGCCGGGCGGCGTCCTGTTCGAAGTCGCCACCAACGAGCCGGGCTTCGACCGCGACGAGGACACCGCCCATCTCGGCGAGGCGTTGAAGCTGCCCGCGCAACACCAGCATCTGCGGCCCTATCTCGAGCAACATTTGCAAAAGCTGGAAGGCTGAGGACAAGGCCATGAGCAAGGACGCTTACATCTACAAGACACTGCCCGGTTCGCCTGATGGATCGCTGCTCTTCGTCTTCCATGGCACCGGGGCCGACGAGAGCCAGCTTCTGTCGCTCGGGCGTGATCTCGCGCCGCAGGCGACCATCGTCTCGCCGCGCGGCGATGTCTCGGAACACGGAGCGGCGCGCTTCTTTCGCCGCACCGGCGAGGGCGTCTACGACATGGCCGATCTGGCGCGGGCGACGGACAAGATGGCCGGCTTCGTCAAGGCACATGTCGAGGCGGCAAAGCCCGCGTCGGTGCTTGGCCTCGGCTATTCCAACGGCGCCAACATCCTGGCCTCGGTGGTGTTCGCGGCGCCCTCTCTGTTCGATGCGGCGGTGCTGATGCATCCGCTGATTCCGTTCGAGCCGGAGATCGAGGGAAGTCTCGCCGGCCGCCGCATCCTGGTCACAGCAGGCAGGCGCGATCCGATCTGTCCGCCCAACCTGACGTCGCGGCTCGAAGCCTATTTGCGCGCCGATGGCGCCGATGTCACAGTGGAGTGGCACGACGGCGGCCATGAGGTGCAGTCGAACGAGATCGAGGCGGCGCGGCGGTTCCTGTCCGCTACGCCGGTAGAAGGAGCGTAAGCAATGCTTGACCAATTGCCGGAGATCGAACTGGAGGATCGCGGTTCCAAGGGCCGTTATCTCTTGCGCGGGCCTGGTGGCGCCGAGGCGGAGATGACCTTCACCAAGATCGGCGAGCACCAGATCATCATCGACCACACCGAGGTGCCGGATGCGTTTCGTGGCCAGGGCGCCGGGCTTCGCCTCGTTACCCGCGCCGTCGAGGACGCGCGCGCCGCGGGCAAGAAGATCATCCCGCTTTGTCCGTTCGCCAATGCCCAGTTCCATCGTCACCCGGAATGGGCCGACGTGCTGAAGCAATAGCGCTGTTCCTACCACAGGCCTTAGCCCGCGGTGACGGTTGAGGGCGGGCAGCCACAAGGGCATCCTTCGCTGTGGCATTTGCGCAGATCGCCTGTCTTGCCTGGTGGGTTGTCTTGCCTAGTAGGTATTGCCTTGCCTAAGTAGGTATATTGCCCGCCCGACCAATCGGACCGAATGATCCCTTGATGACCGAAACCGATCTTGTTCCCGTCTTCGACGGCCACAACGATACGCTGCTCAGGCTCCATCAGTCGAAAGACGCGGATGTCGAGAAGCTGTTCATCGAGGGGACGTCGGGTGGCCACATCGACCTGCCGCGCGCGAAAAAGGGCGGCTTTGCCGGCGGCATGTTCGCGATCTTCCCACCGCCGCTCGAGAAATCCAAGCGCAGTGCGGTTCCACCTGCGCCGAGCGATACTGAGCCCTTGCCGCCCGAGCTTCCGCGCGCCGACGCGCTTGCCTCCACCATCGCCATGGCCTCGATCCTGTTCAGGCTGGAACGAGCGTCGGCGCTCACCGTCTGCCGCAGCGCCGGCGACGTGCGAAACGCGATGGCGGAAGGGTCGATCGCGGCGGTGTTCCATATAGAAGGCGTTGAGGCGATCGACCCCGAACTGACGATGCTCGACGTACTGCATGCGGCCGGCCTGCGCTCGCTCGGCATCGTCTGGAGCCGCCCGAACGCTTTCGGCCACGGCGTGCCGTTCCGTTTCCCGTCGACGCCCGACACCGGACCTGGCCTGACCGATGCCGGCAAGGCACTGGTCAAGGCCTGCAACCAGCTCGGCATCATGGTCGATCTTTCGCACCTCAACGAAAAGGGGTTTCGCGACGTCGCCGAGATCAGTGACGCACCGCTGGTGGCGACCCACTCGAACGTCCATGCGATCTGCGGCCATTCCCGCAACCTCACCGACTGGCAGCTCGGCGCGATCCGCGAGTCGGGTGGCATGGTCGGGCTGAATTTCGCGACCGGGTTTTTGCGCGAGGACGGCAGGATGAATGCCGATACCAGTCTCGACATCATGGTGCGCCATGTCGATTCGCTGCTGCAGGCGCTGGGCGAAGACGGCGTCGGCCTCGGGTCCGATTTCGACGGCGCCATGATCCCGGCCGTGATCGGCGACGTCACCGGCCTGCCGAAGCTGCTCGATGCGTTCGCCGAGCGCGGCTTCGGTCGCGCGCTGATCGAGAAGATCGCCTATCGCAACTGGATCAGTATGCTGGAAAAGACCATCGGCTAAAGCGTGTCGCCCGGCAGAGTAGCCAGCGGCCTGCAATATATCGATCGAGCGGGGTTTTGATGATCTCGACAAGACCGTTGTCTCCGGAGCTCAAGCCGCGGATGATTGCGGACTTCGAGAACTTCAGGGCCGGCTCTTGAAGCGCCAGACCGTACGAACCGATGTCGCCATCGTCGGCGCCGGCTTTACCGGCCTGTCAGCCGCGCATGAATTGAACAAGGCCGGCATCGATTTTGTGCTGCTCGAGGCGCGCGGCCGCGTCGGCGGGCGGGTCGAGTCCAAGTGGAATGGGCTTGGCGAGCTGATCGACAGCGGCGGTCAGTTCCTGTGCGAGGACATGCCGGAACTGATGGCCCTGGTGCGAACGCGCGGTAAGACGTTGGTCGAGACCTATGTTAAGGGCGAAGTCATTGCCCAGCCGCTGACGGGCGAAAAGGAAGCCGAGCGAATCTACTACGCCTCGATGGCGATCCGCGACCGCATGAACGCGATTGCACCGGCCGATCCGACTATTGCCGGCTTGACCGTCGCCGCATGGCTCGATCGCCAGAACGATCCCGGTGAGGCCAAGGCGGCTTTTCGCTCGATGATCGAAGGCCTGTGGTGCCAGGCGCTCGAAAAACTGCCGCTTTGGCACCTCATCGACAATGACCGCCGTATCACCAATGAAGTGTCGGAACTGCAGTATTTCGTGCATGAAACCATGCAGTCTCTGGCGGATGATCTGGCTGGCGATCTCGGCGACCGCCTGCGATTGAACACGCCGGTCAGAACGATCGAGCGCAGACTGGGAGGCGTTCGTCTCGCGTCGACGACGGGCTCGATCACGGCGCGAACGGCGCTGATCGCCATACCGCCGATGATGGCTTCGAAGCTGGATTTCGCGCCGCCGCTGCCGGTTGCCTTGGAAAAGGCCCTCGGCGTCTGGCAAAGCGGCGCGGTGATCAAAATGCAGGTGCGCTACCCCACAGCCTTTTGGCGCGCCAAGGGCTTGAGCGGCATGGTGATGTGGCGCGATCCGCCGGCACTTTTTGCCTGTGACGTCAGCAAGGATGGCGGCCACCCTGCGTTGGTCGTCTTCGTCGGAGGGCCGCTTGCCCTACGCTGGCGGGAATTGGGAGATGCCGCGTTGCGCGCGGAGGTTACGGCGCGGCTCAAGGAGGCGCTCGGCACGGACGCAGGCAGCTTCACCGATTTCAGCTGTCGCGACTGGACCGATGATCGCTGGAGCGGCGGCGGCTACAGCGATCTCATCATCAATACGAGTGCCACCTACGCCGAACAAACCATCCTTGCCGGCGCGCCGCCAGTGTATTTCGCATCCTCGGAATTGTCGCCGTCATTTCCGGGCTATGTCGAAGGCGCAATCGTGGCTGGGCGCATTGCTGCACAGAAAATCCTCTCGGAATTTAATCCGCAATAGTCACAAGCGCCTCATGGTCGCAGGCGAGGCGTCTCAAGGTGGCGACCGGACTTCGCCGGGCCACAGCGGCGGCGTGATTTGATCCCGTGAACATGCGACTGCATGAACAGTTCGGCAAAGAACTCCCTCGCCCTCGCATAATCGAATATGCCCGGTACTGCCCGAATTCCCGTTTCAAATCTGTTACACGGTCAGTTTGCGCGCGTCGTTCGTCCGTTACCGGGTGCGGCTAAGTTCCTTTCAACAGAAAAAGAAAATCGATGAAGGGAATGGCGATGCATACGAAAATCCAGACTGCCTACGTTGACCGCCACCTGCAGGCGCCGGAGCGCAACGATCGGCGGCCGAAGCTGGCGCTGCGCCGGCGCGCCAACGACCATCCGATGGCGCTGTTCGTGGTGCTGGGCGCCGCCGCGTTCGTCGGCATGGCGTTCGCGCCGACGGTTGGTCCAGCTTTCGCTTCGCTGAATCCGCCGGCAAACATCATCGACGGCGCGCCGACCACGACAAAGACCGCGCGCCTGCCGATGCCGGAGATCGATTTTGTCTGCAAGGGGCAGGCCTGGGGCGCTGAAAGTGCGGACTGCCTGCGCGTCATCGCCGAGCAATCCGGCATTCACAAGGCTCGCGCGGTCCGCGTGATCGCCAATGCCGCGCCGCTGACCGATACGCCGAACGTTTTTTGATGCCCCCGAGCGACCCTCCAGCGCTCCAGGCAGGCTCCCGCCGCATCGGTCGGGTGCTTTCTTTTGAGGATCCTAGGCCGGCTCTAACCGCCCAATGCGGCCTGCTCGGCAATGGCCGACAGCACGCCGCGCACGTCCAGCGTGCTGAACGGCTTTTCCAGGATCTGCGGACGCTGCGGCGCGGGCAACGCCTCGATTTCGGCTTTCGCGCCGATCAGGTCGCCGGTGACCAGAACGAAGCGCCGCGCCAGATCAGGCTTTTCGGCGAGCAGTTCGCGATAGACTGATATGCCGCTGGTGCCGGGCATGCGCAGATCGGAAAAGACGATGTCCGGTGGCATGTGGCCGGTCAAGGTCGCGGCGGCCGATGCCCAGGCCGGCACGATCCGCGACTTGATGCCCATCAATTCCAGAATGTCGGACAGCGACGCGGCGACATCCGGCTCGTCGTCGATGATCAGCGCATGGCGCAATCCGCTCGAGCGCGACGGGGTTTCGCCGGCGGCGGCCGCGCCGGCGGCGATCGCCGGCAACTGGACGACGAAACGGGCGCCCCTCGGCAGAACTTCCTCGAACCAGACATCGCCATTGTGCCGTTCGATGATCGATTTCGAGATCGACAGGCCGATGCCGGTGCCGACGCCGACCGGCTTGGTGGTGAAGTAGGATTCGAAGATGCGGGAGCGTATCGCTTCCGGCACGCCCAGCCCGTTGTCCTCGACCGAGAAACAGGGATTGCCGCGATCGCTGCGAAACGTGCGTACCTTGATCAGCCGGTCGCCGCCGATGCCGGCCAGAGCGTGCTGGCTGTTGATGAGGAAGTTGGCAGCCACTTGCGTCACGTGGTCGGCGTCGGCCATGGCCAGCAGCGGACCGCTGGCGAAATCGGTATCGATAATGATGCCGGTTGACCTGGCGCCGTAGGCTGTCACTTCGAGTGCCGCGCGGACCACCTGG
The DNA here is from genome assembly GCF_900149755.1 of Mesorhizobium delmotii. NCBI lineage: Bacteria > Pseudomonadati > Pseudomonadota > Alphaproteobacteria > Hyphomicrobiales > Phyllobacteriaceae > Mesorhizobium > Mesorhizobium delmotii. Next base: position 170,323 of record NZ_FUIG01000043.1, read on the forward strand.
TTGAGGTCGGTTTCGGCCTGCGACGCGGGATGCAGGCGGACCATCGAGAGGAAGCTCTTGACTATGCGGCCGCACCGCTCGGCGGCTGCTCGCACCTTCTCGGCCCGCACCTTGGTCTGCGGGTCTGAGGCGAACTCGTGCAGCAGCGTCGATTGGGCGACGACCACGGCGAGCGGGTTGTTGAGCTCGTGTGACACGCCGGCAAGCAGGGAGCCCATCGCCGCCATCTTCTCGTTCTGGTGCAGCTTTTCACGCTGGCGGCCGATCTCCTCTTCGGCGCGCAATTTGTCGCGAAGGTCGCGGATCGAGCCGAAAATCAGGCGGCGGTCGGCGACCCGCATCTCGGTCGCCGTCAGTTCAATCGGAAAGACCTCGCCGGCCGCATTCTGGGTTACGGTCTCGATCCGCTGGCCGACCATCGGCGCGCCGCGGCCCGACATGTATTCGGCGCCCGACACATAGCCCTTTCGATAATATTCCGGAACGACGGTGTCGAGCAGGTCCTTGCCGAGGATGTCGCTGCGCTGGTAGCCGAACATCTTTTCGGCGGCCGGATTGAATTCGATGATCGAACCGGTCTCGTCGATGACGATGATGGCGTCGAGCGAAGCCTGCAGCATGGTGCGGCGGATGACTTCGCTGGCATGGGCATCGGAAAGTGATCGTTCGATGGCGTCGCCTATGGCCAGCGCCACGATGTGCAGCGTTGCCTCTTCCTCGTCGGTCCATTCGCGCTCGTTGACGCAGTCGTTGACCGCCAGCGTGCCCCACAGATGGCCATGCGCAAAGACCGACACCGACAGGAACGACTTGATGTGCTGCTTTTCGAAGTCGATTCTCAGAAAGCCTTCGAGGTCGCGCGTGTGTCCCGCGAAGATCTTGCCTTGCCGCTCGTCCTCCGCCAACCGTTCCAGCAGTGGGTCCGAATTGACAACCGACTGCAAGATCACCGTTGGCGATGCCAGTTCGCCGCCAAATCGCGGGTTGATCCAGTAGGCCGCGACCGACTGGGCAAAGCCCTGGCCGGGCAGCTCGCGCAGCCGAAACAGGATGCCGCGCTGGCAATCCATGGCCCCGCAAAGCCTTTCAAGGATGCCGTCCATCTCGCGCTGCCAGTCGCCGGCTTCGCGAAGCCGGCGAACGACATGGACAGCCGCCATCGCCGCGCCCTGCCTGACGCCTTGCATACCGCTGCGTGCTGCTTCAGCCGTCATGGTCAGCCGTCATCTCACAGTCGTGCCCGGCCACAGTGGTACCAGTGGTCGCGCCGCTCAGTTGCCTTCGCCGGTCGGCAGCGAGAAGATATAGCCTTCGCCGCGGACCGTGCGCAGGAATTTCGGATTGGCAGGGTCCGCCTCGATCTTCTTTCTCAGCCGCATGATGCGGATATCGACCGCGCGCGACGATTCCGGATCTTCCACGAAGCCGATCGCCTCGGAGATCGCCGCACGCGTCAGCAATCGGTTGGCACGTGTCAGGAAGACCTCCAGCACGTCGAATTCGCTCTTGGCCATGTCGATGACCGTCCCATTGGTGCCGGTGACGAACCGGCCGTCGAGATCGGCATGGAAAGGGCCGAAGCTCATGAAACGGCGGTTGGCAGTTGTTTCAGCCTTGGCGCCCTGTGGTTCGGCCGGCTGCGGCACGCGGCGCAGCACGCTGCGGACCCTCGCCAGCACCTCGCGCAATTCGTAAGGTTTGACGATGTAGTCGTCGGCGCCGAGTTCCAGCCCGACTATGCGGTCGAGCGCGGTGCCGGCGGCAGTGGCATAGATGATGCCGATCGGCATTTTCGAGCGCAGCCAGCGGCCGAGCGACAGGCCGTCCTCGCCCGGCATGGCGATGTCGAGGATGGCCAGATGAAACGACTGCGTTTCCAGCAAGGTTCGCGCGGCGCTGGCACTCTCGGCCGTCGCGACATCGTAGCCGCTGGCGCCGAGATACTCGGCGACCGCGTCCCTCAGATCGGGCTCGTCCTCGACGATGACAATTCGTGCCCGCACTATGCTCTCGCTCCCGCTTTCAGCGGAAAGTAGATTGGGTATAAACATCATGTCCAGCACTCATCTTGGGTTGCCGGTTGCAGGGTGGAAAAAAATGGTTGCACGATCCGTCATCGCGCTTGTTTCGGTCGCCGAAGTGGTCGCGACCGATCTCGCCGACCATCTCGAACGGCGTGGCCATGACGTGCGCGCGGTGCGGCAGCCGTGGGAGGCCGAATCCTTGCTTTCCGGAAAGGGCATCGATGTTGTCGTCGTCGGCGACAGCCTCAGCCAGGCGGAAGGGCGTGATCTGCTCAGGCGCCATGGCGGCGAGGGCGGGCCGGATTTCATCCTGATCTGCCGGCCGGCCGATCTCGTCGACAAGGTGCTGGCGCTCGAACTCGGCGCCGCCGACGTCGTTGAGAGCCCGCTCAACGTCAGGGAACTCGCCGCCCGTATCGGCGGCTTGCTGGCACGGCGCGGCAGGAACGCCGGGGAATTGGTGGTGCTGGAGAACGCGACGGTCGACCTCCGGTCGGCCATGGTCATGCATCGGTCCGGCACGGAAGAGCAATTGTCGCCGGGTCAGGTGGCGCTGCTCAGATTGTTCCTGGCCAGTCCGCGCAAGGTCTTGACGCGCGACGACATCATTGCCGCCGCGCCCGCCGAAAATGCCGATGCCTTCGATCGCTCGATCGATTCGCGCATCGTGCGGCTGCGCCGCAAGCTCGACACCGAAACCATAACCACCATAAGGGGTGCGGGCTACCGCTTCGATCCGCCGACGCAGTTCGCCGACTGAGGCCGGGGCCCTCACCGTACTGTCCACAGGCCCAGGCGCTCAGCGCACCACGAGAAGCGACGGACCTGTCGGCATTTCGCTGGCCGCGACGAATTCGCTCGCATGGGCACGATCCCTAAGAAGCACGGTGGCGAGGCCGGCAAAGCCGAGCAGGCCCTGTGCGTAGAGCAGTGCGGAAAGCACCGAAGCTGCAAATTTCGTGTTCATCGTTTTCGTCCCCCAATTTGGTTTTAGGTTCGCTTCAGGGAAACCCCCGAAGTGCCCGCGCCGCCAGCGGAGCCCCCCGTCGCGGCGCGGGCCTTCGGTCCTCTCGGCTGCAAGTTGCCGGAGGGGCCGCGCATCTTCTTCAGCCCAAAACCGACCCGCCAGAGGGTCTTGAGCCGGTTAATGCGCAGACTGGACACGATCCAGACCGTGGCGAAAAACAGTGCGGCATGCAGCGTCGAAACTTCGCCTGAAGTCATCTCCGCAAGCTTCGTCATCGGGTTGCCGGCGAAGGTGCCGACACCACCAATGATCGCTGCGGCTATGCTTATCCTAAAGAGCCAGGAGATCGCGTTCGATTGCATGTTCATCTTCGTTTGTGCCGGCTGTTTTCGTTGGGTCAACTCTGCGGGTGGCCTGTATCCGGCTCATGCCGCTAGAGTCCGCGCTTTGTTGCAGATTGGTTTCGAGCCAAGTCAAGTTTCTTTCCTAGGAGCGAAACCGCACTTTCGCTTGGAGATGGCAGTAGCTTTTTGCGGAATCCGGGCTCGATCAGCCGAGGCGTTGTGTCCTTGATTTTCACCCCTGCAAACCCCTCGGATGGGCTTCCGTCCGTTAACCAGAGGAAACAGATTCGAAACAGAAACGTCTGCCGTGCGAAATCAATTCGAAACGTGACCCAACGATAAGCCACTCATCGAATTGGAGCCGGCCGTGCCCGGCAGACAGGGGGATATCATGTACACTGGCATTTCCGCCAAGCTCATCAACATCGCCGCCGCCGTCACCGCGGGTACGGTTCTTCTGTTCGGCGCCGGCAACGGCGTTGCCCATGCCGCCAATCGGGCCGCCAATCAGATCGTGGCGCGGATTTCGCTTTCGCAGCAGACGATGGAAGTCCTGGTCGACGGGCGGCCGACCTTCGCGTGGAAAGTCTCGACCGGCGGCAAGGGGCATGTTACCCCGACCGGCTCGTTCAAGCCGACCCGCATGCACCAGATGTGGTATTCGAGGAAATACGACAACGCGCCGATGCCGCATTCGGTGTTCTTCAAGGGTGGCTACGCCGTGCATGCGACCAATTTCGTCAAGCGTCTCGGCCGCCCGGCCTCGCATGGCTGCGTGCGGCTGCATCCGGACAATGCCGCCGATTTCTACCAGCTTGTCGAGATTTTCGGTCCGACCAACACCAGGATCGTCATCGTCAAATAGATAACCAAAGACGATCCGCCTGCCGGTTATAAGTCCATTCCGGGTCGGATATCACGGCCCAAGAAAAGGCCGGAAGTTTCCGGCCTTTTTTGTCAATCAATCAACCGGGACCGGCATCAGCTTCGGATCCGGCTTCTCGGCGTGATGCGGCAGGTCCTTGCTGGCAATGAAGGTGTAGAACATCGGCACCACGAACAGGGTGAACATGGTCCCCACCAGAATGCCGGTGAAGATCACCAGGCCCATCGAATAGCGCGCCGCCGCACCCGCGCCGCTGGAGATGATCAGCGGCACCACGCCGAGCGCCATCGCCGCCGTCGTCATCAGGATCGGCCTTAGCCGCACCCTGGCCGAGGCGACGATCGCATCGCGCCGCCGCATCCCGTGGAGCTCGCGCTGCTGGTTGGCGAACTCGACCAGAAGAATGCCGTGCTTGGTGATCAGGCCGATCAGCGTGATCAGACCGACCTGCGTGTAGATATTGAGCGTTCCCAGCCCCAGATTGAGCGGCACGATCGCGCCGAAGATCGACAGCGGCACCGACATCATGATGATCAACGGATCGCGGAAGCTTTCGAACTGCGCCGCCAGCACCAGATAGATGACGAGAACGGCTGCCGCGAAGGCGATGATGATCGTGTAGCCCTGTTCCTTCTCCTGCCGCGACTGGCCGGTATAGTCGATGAAGAACGTCTCGGGCAGGCTTTCCTTGGCGATGTCCTCGATGGTCCTCAGCCCGTCGCCGGTGGTGACGGTTGGCAATGGCAGAGCGGAAATCGTGGCGGAGTTCAATTGGTTGAACTGCTCGATCACGGCCGGCGAGGCGTCGGTCGAGATCTTCACCACCGCCGAGAGCGGCACCATCTCCCCCGACGCGCTGCGCACGAAATACTCGGCCAGCTTTTCAGGGTTGTCGCGGAAGTTCTGCGGCACCTGCGGGATGATGTCGTAGCTGTTGGATTCGCGGTCGAATTGCGCCACTTCGGCGCCACCGACCAAGAGGGTCAGCGTCCGGCCGATGTCGGCGATCGGCAGGTTGAGCGCCGCGGCGCGGTCGCGGTCGATCGTCACCGTCACTTGCGGCGCGTCGTAGGACATCGAGTTCTGCACGGCGAGGAAGCGACCGGAGGCCTGCGCCTTGTTCTTGATGTCCTCGGCCGCTTCGTACACCTGGGAGGCATCGCCGGTCGAACGCACCACCATCGTGACCGGCAGGCCGCCGCCGGAGCCGGGCAGCGTCGGCGGGGCGAAGACGAAAGCCTCGACGCCCGCCACCTTGGCAAGGCGGGCGGTGATGTCTTCCTGAAGTTCCTTCGAGCTGCGCGCGCGCTCGGCCCAGTCTTTGAATGCGAAGCCGACGAAGGCGTTGTTCGTCGGGCCTTGGAACGCAACAGCGGAGAACCGCGCCCTGGTTTCGGGGATATCATTCATCAGCCCGAGAATCTGGTTCACATAGGTCTCGGTGTAGTCCGACGTGGCATAGCGCGGCGCATTCACAATAGACAGCAAGAAGCCCTGGTCTTCTTCCGGTGCCAGTTCGCTCGCGGTCTTGGTGAACATGAAGCCGGTCGTGGCCACCAGTGCGATGACGATCATCAGCGTCACCGGGCGATATTTCAACGAGCCGCTGACCAGCCGCTCATAGATGTTTTCGACGCGCCCGAACGTGTTGTCGACAATACGCTGGAAGCGGCTGTGCGAGCCGGCCCTCAGGATGCGTGCCGACATCATCGGCGTGACGGTGAGGGCAACGACACCCGAAAGCACCACCGAGCCGGCAAGCGTCACCGCGAATTCGCGAAACAGTGCGCCGGTCAGGCCGCCGGTGAAGGCCAGCGGCGCGAACACGGCGGCCAGCGTTATCGTCATGGCGATGACGGCGGACGAGATCTCCCGCATGCCGTTGAAGGCCGCCTGCATCGGCGACAAACCGTCTTCCTCCATGTGGCGGTGGATATTTTCCACCACCACGATAGCATCGTCGACGACGAGGCCGATCGCCAGCACCATGGCCAGCAACGACAAAAGATTGATCGAATAGCCCAGCGAAAACAGCAGGAAGCAGACGCCGATCAGTGACAGCGGAATGGTTACAATCGGCATCAGCACCGAGCGGAACGAGCCGAGGAAGAGCAGGATGACGACGATGACGATGGCGACCGCCTCGCCGATGGTCTTGAACACCTCCTCGATCGACGCGCTGATCTGCTCGGTCGAATCGTAGACGATCTCGATCGTCATGCCGAGCGGCAGCGTCTCCTGAATTGTCGGCACAATTTCGTGGATCGCCTCCGCCGTCGTCAGCGGATTGGCGGCCGGCGTCGGGAAGATGGCGAGAAAGATGCCGGGCTTGCCGTTGAAAGTGACCCTGGTGTCGGTGTTCGCCGCGGCGAGCTCGACGCGCGCCACGTCGCGCAGCCTCACCACGTTGCCGTCCTTCGATCGGAGCGGAAGAGCGGCGAAAGCTTCCGGCGTCTGCAGCGTCGAGCGAACGGTAATCGAGGAAGCGACGTATTCGTTTTCGGTGTTGCCGGGTGCTGACAGGAAATTCGATTCGTTGATGGCGGTCAGCACTTCCGCCGCCGTCACGCCGCGCGCCGCCAGTTTGATCGGGTCGATCCAGACGCGCATCGAATATTCGGCGGCCCCGAAGATCTGCACGTCGGCGACACCCTCGACCGTCGACATGCGCGGCCGCACGACGCGCTCGATATATTCGGTGAGCTGTTCCGGCGTCATGTTCGGATTCTGCATCGAGATATACATCATCGCGAACTGCTCGCCGGTGCCCTTGACGATCACCGGGTCTTCGGACTCGTCCGGCAGGTCGCCGCGCACGCCTTGTACCTTCGAGAGGACTTCGTTCAGCGCGACGTCGGGGTTGGAGCCGAGTTTCATCTGCACCGTCACGGTGCTGGAGGACGCCCGGCTCGCCGACGTGACATAATCGATGTTTTCGGTCGAAGCGACGGCACGGGCGATCGGCGCGGAAATGAACCCCTGGATCAGGTCGGCGCTGGCGCCGGGATAGGCCGTGGTGATCGTGATGGCCGTTTCTTCAACCTCCGGATACTGCCGGATCGAGAGGCTGAAGATGCCCTGGAAACCCAGGAGCAGGATCATCAAGGCGAGCACGGTCGAAAGGACCGGACGGCGAATGAAGATGTCGGAGAAGCTCATTTCTGGGCTGCCTGCTGGTCTGCCGGCTTGGTCGGATCGATGGTGTTGTCGACGGCAACGGACATGCCGTTGGAAAGGCGGTTCTGGCCGGCGGTAACGACTTCGTCGCCGGGCGCGATGCCTTCCAGGATCTCAACCAGGCCGGCATTGCGGCGGCCTGGTTTGACGAACACCTGGGCAAGCACGAGCTGCGGTTTCTGTTCTTCCGCCGTCGGTTCGGCCGGCGTTGCCGCCGGTTCTTCCTCGGGTTTTGCCGCGCGCGCCTCGGCCGCGGATTTCGCAGTATCCGTGGCGGGCTTTTCTTCCGGCTTCGCAGGAGCAGCAGGGGCGGCGCCGTTGTCCGCGGGCTTTGCCGGACGCACCACAAAGACGAAGTCGCCGTACAGGCTGGAGGTCAGCGCGGTCTGCGGCACCGTCAGCACGTTGTTTTCCTCGGGCAGTTCGACGCGCACCTGCACGAACTGGCCAGGGGTCAGCTTGCCTTCGGGGTTGGCGACCTCGGCTCTGACCGTCACCAGCCGGCTGGTCGGGTCGATCTTCGGGTCGATACCGCGGATGGTGCCAGCGAACGGCAGCTCGCCGTCACCAACGCCAAGCCGTACCTTCTGGCCGATCTTGAGCAGCGGAAGCTGCTGTTCGGGAACCGAGAAATCGGCCCGCATCGTCTCCAGATCCTGCAGGGTGACTACGGAAGTACCGGGTGAGAGATACTGGCCGAGATCGATCCTGGGGATACCCACGGTGCCGCTGAAGGGCGCTGTCAGCAGCTTCTGCTCGAGCACCGCCTGCAGCCTGTTGACCCGCGAAGCGGAAGCCAATGCGGCTGCCCGCGCCGTATCGAGCGTCGATTCCGAGCCGACATCGCGTTTCTGCAATTCAAGGGCGCGTGTCAACGCCGTCTGGTCGAGCGCTGCTTGCGCCTTCGTCGCATCGAGATCGGCGCGTTCGGCGGCATCGTCGAGCTGAAGGAGAGCCGCGTTGGCTTCAACCTTCTGATTGGCGTGAAACAGGATGTCCTTGACGATGCCGGCGGTTTCGACGGTCAGGTCGACGCCGCGGACCGCGCTGACAGTGCCGATCGCCTCGACGCCCGGCGTCCACTCCGTCGGCTTGACGATTGTCGTCGACACGGTCGCGGCCGGCGGTTTCATCGTGGCGAAGAATTGCTGCATTGCATTGTCGCGGAACAAATTGAAGCCGACGATGCCGCCGCACACCAGCACGAGCAGAATGAAGGCAATGATGAAACGCTTGATCACGAACAGTCCCCTTGGCCATGGCCCGGCATAACGGTCGGATGACCGAAACACATACCTGTGACTGGTCCCGATTTCAAATGACGGCGATCTTACTGTACCGTCTGGACGGTCTTGTCAATTCCGCGTAGGCTAATGTATGGGGAGCGACTGATGAAGGCCCGCAGAACAAATTCGCGTGATAAAATTCTCGCCGCCGCCGCCGATGTGGCACGCGAGACAGGGCCCGGCAGCCTGTCGCTGGACGCCGTCGCCAGCCGAGCCGGCGTGTCGAAAGGCGGCTTGCTGTACAATTTCCCGACCAAGGCGAAACTGATGCAGGCGCTGGTAGAGGATTACCTGCGCGCCTTCGAACAGGCGCTGGAGTCCGCCCGCACGGCCGGCGTCGACGGCGAAAGCCCGCTTGCGACTTACATCAAGCTTTCGGCCGAACATGCCGAGGAATCGAAACCTTCGGCTTCCTGGATATTTTCAGCGATCGCCGAGGATCCCGATTTCCTGACACCTATAAAATCGTTCAGGCGGCAGGTTTTCGAGCGCCTCAAGGGAGAGACGCCGGACCTCAAGGCGCTGCTGGTCTGCTACCTCGCCATCGAAGGACTTCGCAGCATGAACCTGTTCGATTCGGACGTCCTTTCGGTCGACGAACGCCGGTTGCTGGTATCGTCCTTGCTGGACATCGCGGGATAGATTGCCGTGTAGACTGGGCGTAGCCACCTTGGTGAGATCCTCCCCGCTCGCCGGCACGAGGGGCGCCTTGCTGTTGTAGACGATGCCGGTGGTGACCAGCTTGGTCGAGAAACGAAACAGGTTGAGCTGGTTGGCCAGAGTGCCGTTCAGGGAACTTTTGTTCGGCTGGCGATTTTGGATGTATGGTGGGAACCCGAACGGCCAGAAGGGTGTTGCCGATGACGACAAAACGCTTTGCGATCTGCGCTCTCGTTTTCGCGGTGGGCTGCAGCATGTCCGCCGCGGCCTTCGCTGGAAGTCGCGACCAACGGGCTGACCCTGAACGCTACGTTCCCGCCGAAGGCGACATCATCGACATCCTGTTCGGCGGCCCGCGCTACTATGACCAGCAGTTGTTCACGACAGCCGCAGGAGCCTGCTCCTACCACAGGGTCGGACCCGACGCGAATGCGTTGAACAAGATCAACGATCACCATTGCGGGAAGTAGGCGGCAGGCTTCAGTGCCCGCCAGTCTTCTTCATCTGCTCGATGATCTCGGCCATCAGCGCCAGGTCGCGACGTGAATCGGCGAGGTCGGTCAGCGGCTTCGTCCCGTCGGTGATGTGGCGATGGAAGGTCTCAAGTTCATTCGAGAAGGCGTCGCCATAGAGCGGCCCGTGTGTCCGCGTCACCGGGCCGGCTGCGCCGGCCTCCGTCACTTCCAGCCGCGTCGGCAGGCTGCGGATGTAGGGCGTGTCGTAAATGATGCGGACCCGTTTGGTGTTCGAGCGCACCTCGATCATCGCGTCGAACAGGCCGAGATCGTCGACGACCGCATCGTAGCAGGCGGCGAAATGTCCGTAGTCGAATGTCACGCTGGTGTTGGCGCCGCCATTGGTGCGGTGCGCCGCCAGCACACGGGCCGGTTCGCCGAGCAATCCCCGCATCGCTGAGATGTGGTGCGAGGAGAGCGCGGTCAGGCCGCGATAGGCGCGCACGAGATCGGCCGGCGCATCGGCGCCCACCACTTCGCGGATCAGTGTGTCGCGCTCCTCGGCGCCGCGTGCCAGAAGGACCGGATCGATGTCGGTGGGATAGAGGACGTTCTGGCTCTTCTTGAGGAAATGCCGGCCCTCGGAGATCAGGTCGAAGATTCGGACATGGGTGATGTCGGCGAAGTCAGGCAGTTCCTCCATCGCTGCCAGATAGGCCGGCGCGTAGCGGCGCATGTAGCCGACAAAGATCGTCTTGGCGTAGTTTGGCGTCAGCGCCAGAAGCTCGTCGATCTCGCGCACCGTCAGGCAGGCGGGCTTTTCCAAGAGGACATGCTTGTTCGCCTGGACGGCGGCACGGACGAAACGGCTGTGGGTCTCATCTGACGAGAGGATGAAAACCGCGTCGATATCCGGCGAATCGATCAGCGCCTCTGCCGTTTCGAAGGCCTTGGCAGTCGGGTATTCGGATGTGCAGAGCGCCACCAGGCTCGGCGAAACATCATAGACGCCTGATATCAGCCAGCGGTCGCGCTGATCGCTCAGCACCGGCAGATGGATCGACTGCGCGACCTCTCCAAGACCCACTAGCCCGACACGGATCACCGCCACGGCACACTCCCTTTGCAAACCAATTGTTTCAGCCAAAAGCCTGTTTGGGCGACAGGGGCGGCTCGTCCTTCATGCCGCTCCTGTGACAAGCGCGACGAGTTCATTGCCGGTGGTCTCCGACGAACGCACGGTCGCCACCATTCGGCCAGCCCGCATCACCCAGATCTGGTCGGACAGGCGCCGCACCTGATCGAAATTATGGCTGACCAGGATGACGCTGACGGCCTGTTCGCGCAGCCGCCGGATCAGGGCTTCGACATTGGCCGTCTCCTGCACGCCGAGCGCTGCGGTTGGTTCGTCCATCACCACCAGCTTGGCGCCGGAACCCGCGGCGCGGCAGATCGAGATCGCCTGTCGTTGTCCGCCCGAAAGGCGCCGCACGCGCTGGCTGACCGAAGGCATGTTGATCGACAGGCGCGACAGCATGGCGCGCGCCTGCTGTTTCATCGCCTTGCGGTCGAGCAGGGCGAAGGGACCGATCCGGCGCACGATCTCGCGGTTGAGGAACAGGTTCTGGGCGACGGTCAGTTCGTCGATGAGCGCCAGGTTCTGGTGCACCGTCTCGATGCCGGCCTTGCGCGCCTCGTCGGGATTGGCGAAGGGACGCGGCCGCCCGTCGAAGAAGATCTCTCCCGCATCCGGCACATGCACGCCGACCAGGCAGCGTATCAGCGTCGACTTGCCGGCGCCGTTGTCGCCGATCACCGCCGTGACCTCGCCACGGCGGGCCTGGAAGGCGACATCGGTGAAGGCGCGGATGCCGCCGAAATGCTTGCTCAGCCCTTCGCAGGCGAGGATCGCGTCGGCCGACGGGGAGTGATTGACGGCGCTCATTTCTGATACCGCATGATCAGTGCCGCCAGCACCACGATGGCACCAACGGCCAGGGGCTGGTAGAAGGCCGAAACGCTGAGCAGCGTCAGTCCGTTGACGAGAGCGGTGAGCATCAGCGCTCCGATCGCCGGGCCGAGAATGCTGGCGCGTCCACCAAACAGGCTGACGCCTCCCAAGACGACTGCCGCCACCGAATTGAGCAGAAGGCTGGTATTGATCTGCGGTTCGGCCGAGCCGATGCGTGCCACCAGGAGCAGTGCGGCGATGCCGGCGCAGAAGCCTGAAATCGTATAGGCGGCGATCTTGACCCGGTTGGTGCGGATGCCGAGCGCGCTGGCGCTTTCGACCTGGCCGCCGGTCGCCAGCAGATGCACGCCGAAGCGGGTGTGGTAGAGCGCGATATGCGCCACCAGAACGGCCGATATCGCAACCCAGACGGGATAGCCGAACGGTCCAAAGGAGCCCGAGGCCAGCCGCAGCAGGAAAGGCGAGCCGACCATTATCGGCTCGCCGCCCGACAAGATCAGGCCGAGCCCGGTGACGCCCGAAAGCGTGCCGAGCGTTACCACGAAGTCGGGTATTCGCCCGGCTGTGATGAGCACGCCATTGAGGAAACCGACCGCGCTGGTGGCGGCTACGGCGAGCACACAGGCAAGGAAGATGCCATAGCCCGCGGCATCGACGAGGCCGAGGATGATGGCGCCCAGCATGACGGCTGCCGCCAAGGAGAGATCGATGCCGGCGGTGGCGACGACGAAGGTCTGGCCGATCGACAGCACGACCAGGATCGCCGCGGCCAGCAGCAGGGCCTGCAAATTGGCGATGCTGAGAAAGACCGGCTGACTAATGCCGAAGACGATGACGAGGCCGACAAGGCCGACGACCGATGCCCAGTCGGCCCAGAAGGAAGGATCCAGGAGGAGAGCCGACAGGGAGGGGCGGCTCTCCTCCGCCGCGCCCGCGGTATGCACGGGCGCGTTTTGTTCAGGAATGCTCACTTCAACATCTCGCGGAAGGGATCGGGATAGTCGCCGCCCGGACGCGGGAAGTTCTTCAGCGAGGTTTCGGCATTGTCCTTGTTGATCAATAGAACCGGCGCCGGCACATTGGCGGGCAGTTCCTTGCCCATGGCCGCTGCCTTGCAGGCTTCCACGCCCATGGCACCGACGACATAGGGATATTGCGCGACGGTCGCGGCGAGTTCGCCGGCCGCGACCGATTTCAACGCGTCGACGATGCCGTCAAGCCCGATCACCTTGACGTCCTTGCCCGAGGTCTGGACGGCGCGCTGAACGCCGAGCGCCATGATGTCGTTGGCGGCGAAGAAGCCGGCGAGATCGGGATGCGCGGCCAGGATGTCGGTGGCCGCGGTGAGTGCCTTCTCGCGATCCCAGTCGGCACTGACCATCACCACGACGTCGAGCTTGCCTTCGACGGCCTGCTTGAAGCCCTTGATGCGGGCGTTGCTGCCGACGTCGCCGACGATGCCGGCCACCAGCGCGACCTTGGAGCCTGCAGGAACCAGCTTCAGCATCTCTTCGCCTGCCAGCACGCCGGCGGCAACGTTGTCTGTGCCGATATAGGTTGAGACGGTGAAGCCCGCGGCCTTGGCCTGCTCGGCGTCGATGGTACTGTCGATGTTGACGATCGGCTTGTTCTTCTGGGCGACAGGCACAAGTGCCTGGACGAGGTTGCTGACGCTGATTGGATTGACCAGATAGCAATCGAAATCCTGCATGGCCATGGCGGTCAACCGATCGGCCTGCCCGGTGGCATCGCCCATATTGGCGGCTGCCTGGATAGTGACGGCCACGCCGTCGGCCTTGGCCTGCTCTTCGATGCCCTGGTGCATATACTGGAAGAAGGGATTGTCGAGACCCTTGACGATAGCCGCGACGCGGGCCGCGTCCTGGGCTTGGGCCGGCATGGAAATGATGGCTGCAAACAGGCCTGCGCCAAGCGACAGGCAATTGAACATACGCATGCTTCTGCCTCCTCCTAATTGTTGGTTGTGTCGCAATCGACCCGTTGCCCGGCGAACGGAATGGCTGTGCCGGCGAAGGCCAGCCCGGCGCTTGCGATGACACACTGCCGACCGATCAGCGATTGCCAAACGGCTTGCGGGTTCCGCGCCCGGTTCGGGCGGCTTTTCGTGTCAGGCATTTCTCCTCCCAGAGCGCTGACCGATGCCCTGTCAGCATTTCCGCATGTTTTATAAAAATTTGACACGCGTCAAGATTTAAAATCGTGTGCAGCGGCTTTTGCTGTGCTGCGATGCAGCAGAAATCGACACTGCTGGGAAGTCGAAGCAGGCTCGATGCGGCGTCGTCAGTGGTCCGGGTCAAACTGCAAGTGCACGCCGTCACGCCGATTGCAGAGGCGCCAGCGCTGGACCATCGGTGCGAAACAGGTGGCAAGCCGATGGCGGCGCGATCGGGCTGTGCAACGGCGTCCTGTCGCCGCCTTCGGCTTGGACGACCAGCGTGATGTCAGGCGCGATCTCTACACGCAGGATGGTCAGGCTGCCAAGCCGCTCCGCCAGCACGGCTTGCCACCTTGAACTGTCCGTTGGCCGAGATGCGGAGATGTTCCGGCCGCATGCCGAGCAGAAGATCGTCGCCGGATTTGCTTGCGCCGGCGGCGACCGGCACGGTCAACGCCTCGCCGCCCGGCAGGGTCACGGTTACGCCTTCGGGGACGGCTGACGCCACCTTCAGCTTCAGCAGGAGCAGCGTGGACTTGCCGCAGCCGGACGGGCCAACGAAGACGACGAATTCGCGGTCCTCGACGTCAAGATCAAGCCCCTTGATGATCTCGACGGACCCGTAGGATTTGCGTGCACCGCGCAGCTTGAGCTCAGCCATGGCTTGTCTCCCTGGCGCCGGCACGCTCAGTCGCGCCGTCTTTGTTGTCCTCGTTCTGCGCCATCGCCAATGGCGCGCCCGGTTCGCCTTCCCAGAGGATCAGGCTGGCCGCGCCGATCAGTCCTGCGCGGTCGCCAAGCTGCGCCGGCACGATCGGCACATCCCGGTAGGCCGGCATCGCCCGCTGCTCGACGGTTGCCCTGATGGTTGGAGCCAACAGGTCGAAGCCATTGGCGAGGCCGCCGCCCATGACGATCAGGTCCGGCGAATAGAGGTGAAGCAGGTTGGTGAAGCCGATGCCGAGCCACTTCGCCTCCGCCTCGATCAATTCGAGCGCGCTGATATCGCCGGCACGTGCGGCTTCGACGACGTGCCTGGCCGAAACGTCGCCGTCAGCCGAAAGGCGCCTGAGCAGGGAGCCGTCGCCCGGCGTTGTCAGCGCTGTGGCACGCCGCCCGAGCGCGGTTCCGGAGGCGACCGCCTCGAAACAGCCGACGGCGCCGCAGAAGCAGCGGTCGCCCTCGCCGGTGATGGTCATGTGGCCGATCTCGGCCGCCAGCCCGCGCCGGCCGTGATAGATGTGGCCGTCGGCAACGACCCCGCCGCCGATGCCGGTCGACACGGTGACGAACACCAGCGAGCCGCTGCCTCGGCCGGCGCCGAAGCGCCATTCGCCAAGGGCGGCCGCGTTGGCGTCGTTTTCCAGCCGCACCGGCAGGCCGAAATGCTTGCCGAGAATGTCGATCAACGGCACGTCGTGCCAGCCGGCCAGCGTCGGCGGCGCGATCACGATGCCGGCCTTGGGATCGAGCGGTCCCGGCGCGCCGATGCCGATCCCGGCGACATCCGCCAGTGGGCGCTGTGCCAGAAGCGCCCCGGCCAGTGCGATGATCTGGCCGATCACCGCATCCGATCCCGCGATCGCCATCGTCGACGCCGAAACCTGCGCGACAATGCGGCCGCCGCTCTCGACCAGCGCGCCGCGCAGCTCCGTTCCGCCGAGATCGAAGGCGAGGGCCAGTCTTGTCATCAGGCGGCGACCTTCAGTCCACGCAGCCAGGCCATGCGCTGCGCGAGGTCAGGGTCGTCGAATGCCAGCGATCCGAGCACCACCGTCTCGGCCCCGGCGGCGCGCAGGCGCGGCACCGTCTCGTGGCGGATGCCGCCGTCGGCAGCCAGGATGATATCGGTTTCGCGACCGGCTTGCTGCATCAGCGTGCGTGCTTCAATCAGGCGGGGGCAAGCCTGGTCGGAAAGGCTCTGGCCCTTGACGCCGATGGATGTGCCGAGGAGCGTCACAAACGCGACTTCGGGCAGGAACGGGGTGACCGCAGCGACCGGCGTTTCCAGCCTGAGCACCACGCCGGCCTCGGCGCCGAGTTCATGCGCCAGCCGCACGGCGCGCAGGCCGGCTTCGCCGTTTTCGGCATGGACGCTGACCAGGTCGGCACCGGCCTCGATGAACTGGCGCGTCTGCTCCTCGACGATCTCCGCTTCGACCATCAGGTGCACATGGATCGGTTTTGCCGTCAGCCCGGCGATCCGCGCTACCAGATCCGGGAAGAACAGGAAGCCGGGGGTGAAGCGGGCGTCTGCGACGTCGATGTGGTGGAGGTCGACATGAGGTTCTATGCGCTTCAGGTCGCGCTCCATATTGGCAAGGTCGGCCGACCACAGCGAAAACTCGCCGAGCAGCCGGTTGCGCGGCAGGGCGGCGATGGCGTCGGGACCGGACAGGGTTTTGGTCGTCATGACGGAATGAGGCTCCGGAAATTCGAGTAGGTGTGAAGGAAGGTCGTGATCTCAGCCTGCAGCTCGGCGAAATGCCTGACGCTGTCGAGCGCCTTGGGAGCGACTTCGGCAAAGGTCGCGCCGGGAATGGCGGCGGCAAGCGAGCGCGCAGCCGGCAGCGGATGCACCGCATCCATGGCATTGCCGATGACGAGCGTGGGGATGCCAAGGGCAGCGGCGTCACTCGCTGAAACGCCCGGGCCGTCGGCGGCAATGTCGGCGAGGACCTGCGCGAATGGCGCGGCGTCCGGCCGGTCAAAATACCCGAACAGCGAGGCAAGGTTGTCGGGCGCGTCGCGCTGCAGGCGCGCGGCGGTTTCCGATTGCGCGAAGATCGCCCTCGCCTTGTCGGGGCCGTGGTCCAGGATAAGCTTGGCAACCTCGGCGATCGGCCGCAGGTTCACCGGCGCGCTGTCGAAAATCCAGGCCGGTCGCACCAGGAGAAGACCCGCGACGCGACCCGGATGACGGCAGGCCAGGCGCATGGCGATCGCGGCGCCCATGGAAATGCCGCCGGCGACGAATCGATCGAGGCCGGCCTGATCGGCGGCGGCAACAACATCGTCCGCGAACATCTCCAGGGAAAACGGCCGGCGGCTGCCCAGTCCGGACGCGCCGTGTCCACGGCATTCCAGCGTGATGCGCCGCAACCCCGGCCCGGAAGGGAAAGCCTGGGCGACCTGCGCCTCGCCGCCGCCCAGCCCGTGCTGAAAGACAACCGCAAGCCCGTCGCTGTGGTCGCAGACTTGGAGCAATGCGTCATCGCGAAGCAGCTTGGCAAGGCGGCGCATCAGGTCAGCCCCTTCAGGAAGCGGGCGACCCCGGGCGCTTCGTCGGCCGAAAGGCCGTGGGTGACCAGCGCCCCGTCAAAGCCTGATACCTTTAGTCGAGCGACAAAATCCGGGAAATCGACGACACCTTGCCCGGCGGTGGCGAAGCGGCCGTCGGCGAAACGGTCCTTGGCGTGCGCCATGGCGACATGGCCTGCCGTGGTTTCGACCGCAGCGGCGACGATGGCGCGTGCTTCCTCGGGGCTCGCCTGCTCGAACAGGTTGGCCGGATCGAGCACGATGCGCAGCCGTGTCGAGCCCATCTCGGCGATGAGGCGCATTGCGTCCGACGCCGAGGTGACGATGTTGGCCTGTTCGGGTTCGATGCCGAGATCAACGCCGTGACGCTCCGCGAGCTGAAGCGCCTTTTCCATCTCGCTCGCCATGTCGTCCCATGCCGAGGGCTCGGTATTGTCGGTATGATATGCCCACTGATCGTCCGCGTTGCGCGTTCCCGTGCACAAGGTGACCAGCGGAACGGACAGGGATGCCGCGGCCTTGATGACCACGCCAAGCCGGCGCAGGCCGTCGTCGCGCACAGCTCTGTCGGGATGGGCCATGTTGTAGGTGCCCGAGAGCGCTGCCAGGGCAACACCGCAAGCATTCGACGCGGCCGCGATGGCATCAATAGCGTCTTGCGGCACCGCATCCGGCATCGACGGCAGCCCGGCGCAGGCAAGGTTGAACTGGGTGACAGCAAATCCCGCGTCGCGGACCGCTGCCAGTACGCCGGCCGGTTCGCTGCCCGGGAAGGTCTTGGCGAACACTCCGATCTGCATCAGACCGCTCCCGTGACGCTGGCGGTCTCGACGCGCTCACCGCTTTCGACCGAACGGGCGATCGCCACCATGGCGCGGATCGAGGCGAGGCCGTCCTCGACATCGGCGCCGCGCAGCAGCGCGCCGTCGAGCACCGTGTCGGCGAGGCCTTCGAGCTGGCGCCTGAAGAAATGACCGTCGGCGCCGAGCGGCCTTCGCGACGTCGCATCCTTCTCGTGAAAGATATCGACCTCACTCGCCCGGAAATACCAGGGATTGAAGGTCTTCGCGATCACCGAGCCGTTTTCGCCATAGAGCTGAAAACCCTCGTGCCAGTCCATGCGGACAGCCACGGTGAGGTCGAGATGGCCGAGCGCGCCATTGGCGAATTCGGTTTCGACGAACCAGCAATAGGCGCCGAAGCGTTCGTTGAGGCGGGCGCGCACGGCAACGATCTCGCCGCACAGGAAGCGCGCGGTGTCGACGAGGTGCGAGCCGTGCGCCAGCATGAAATACTGCCTGAGATCGGCCTTCGGATTGCCGCCCGGCTTGCGCGCCAGCCTGCTGGTGACCGGCAGCGGCTGGACCGCGTCGGTGTTGGTGTAGCGGTGAGTGGAATCGCAATACCAGGCTTTTAGCGCCAGGATCTCGCCGATCTCGTCGCGGACGAAATCGCGTGCCGCTTCCAGTGCCGGGTCGAAGCGCTTCATATGGCCGACCTGCAGCACCTTGCCGGAGCGCCGGACCGCAGTCGCGAGCATCTCGCCTTCCTCGACCGAAACGCCGATCGGCTTCTCGCACAGCACGTGCTTGCCGGCCTCGAGCGCCTTCATCGACATCGGCACGTGATAAGCGTCCGACGTCGCGACGATCACCGCTTCCAGTTGCGGGTCGGCCAGCATCTCATCGTAATCGCCGTAGATTTTTTCGGGTTCATAGGTCGCGGCCATACGCGCCAGAAGATCGGGCGCGGTATCGCAGATCGCATAGAGATCGGCGTTCCTGGCCTTCACGCAGGATTCGAGATGGGCGAATTGGGCGATCGGCCCGCAGCCGAGCACGCCGACACGAAGGCGACGGTCTTGCTTCCGGATCATGGTCTCTTCTTCCTCACGCGCCGTAGCCGCGCATCGTCTGGCGGTTGGTCTTGACCGCGGCGGCCGGATCGGCGGCGGCGGTCTCGGATTCCTCTTCCAGCACCAGCCAGCCGTTGAAACGAGGTGCGGCGCTGGCGATATCGATCACCGCTTGGGTGTCGCAGACGCCCTTGCCGAGCATGGCCCAGGTGCCGCTGGCGTCGACGTCTTTCAGATGCACGTAGCGGATGCGATCGCAGTAGGCGGTGAGCGTGTCGATCATGTCTTCATGGCCGCGCAATATGTGTCCGGTGTCGGGCACCCAGCCGACGAGCGACGGATCGATCAGCGCGAAAATCCGGTCATAGTCGGCACGGTCGAACAGCAGCGTGTTGTGGTGGGAACTGGGATGGACAGCGATGTCGACGCCGGCCTTGCGCCCGAGTTCGCCGGCCTTGTTGTAGAACTCCGCAGCGATGGCAAAATTGTCGTTACGCGGGCCGTCAGACACGACGGTGGCCGAACCCATGGAGACGAGGGCGCCGGGAAATGCGGCGGCGAAATCGATCCAGCGCTGCGCGGTTTCCAGGTCGGCGCCGATCCTGTCCGGCAGCGTGAAGCCGCTCTTCGAGCCGAAGGCGAAAGAGACGAGCGCCAGCCCGGCCGATTTCAGTGCCGTGGCGAATTCCGCCGGCCTGTCGGCATAGCGGCCGATCATCGTGTCGGTGATCTCGATGCCGGCATAACCGCCATCGGCGATCGCCTTCAAGAGATCGTCGGGACCACCGGCAAACCGGTCTCCGAGCATTTCCCAGGTGAAGGTCTGGCAACCGACTTTCAGGTCTTTCATGCTTTCATTCCTTGATGCCGCCCTGCGTCAGCCCTTGTTGATGTGGCGCTGGATGAACAGCACGAGCACGATTCAGCGGCGCTATGAAGACGCCCGAGGCCGCGGCGATATCGCCTGCCAGCAGAGAAGGTCCAATCCATCGATTTCGACGCGCGGCCTTCCCCATCGGTTCTCCGTGGGAGGGACATCCTACTTGACCGAGCCCGCGGTCATGCCGGCGAGGAAGAACCTCTGGGCAACGAGGTAGATGAGCAAGAGCGGTAGCGAGCCCAGCACGCTCATCGCCATCATCTGGTTCCATTCGAAGGCGTGCTGCCCCATCAACAGCTGGATGCCGATGGGGACGGTGCGCATGGACGTTGACTTCGTCAGCGTCAGCGCAAAGAGAAATTCGTTCCAGCACAACAGGAAGGTGTAGACCGACGTCGCTACGATACCAGGCAGTGAAATCGGGACGATCACCCGCCAGAGTGCGGTCCAGCTGGTGCCGCCGTCGACAGCCACCGCTTCATCGAGATCGCGGGGCAAGGTGTTCAGATATCCCGTCATCAGCAGGATCGCGTAGGGCAGCGTAAACACCAGGTAAGTCAGGATCAGTGCGACGTAGGTGTCGAAGATGCCATACGAGACGACAAGCCCGAAGAAGGGGATCAAAAGCGTGATCGGCGGGATCGTCTGCGTGCTGATGATGAGTGTGTTGAGACTGCCCTTGCCGCGGAAATTGAAACGGCTGAACCCGTAGGCGGCCAGCAAGGCGATCAGCACCGTCAGCACGGTCACCGCTCCGGCCACGAAGTAGCTGTTGAAGAAGAAGCGCAGCTTTACCGGGTCGCCAAGGATGGCCGCATACGCTTCCAGCGTGAAGGCCTTCGGCAGGACGGTTGGTGGCAGGGCAAAGATTTCGGTATTCGACTTGAACGAGCTGCTCAGCATCCAGTAGATCGGGAAGGCCGCGAAAAAGAGCCCTGCGGCAAGCGCGACATGGAGCGCGACGGTGATCAGTCTGTCTTTCGGTGTGTGCCTTTTCCTCATGGTGACTACCGAGCCTTTTGATAGCGGATGTAGAACAGCGTCAGGCCGAGAGAGATCAGCAGGATGACCACGGCGCTCGCCGACGCCTGCGACAGGTTGTAGCTCGAAAACGCCAGCTTGTACGTGTAGGTGCTGAGGACCTCGGTCGAGTAGATCGGACCGCCGCCCGTCGTTATCCAGATCAATGGAAAGACCTGCATGGTCCAGATGAAGTCGAGCAGCGAGATGCTGATGATGATCGGCATCAGCTGCGGGATGGTGATGAAGATCAGCTTCTGGTAGGCCTTCGCCCCGTCGATATCGGCGGCCTCGTAGAAATCCTTGGGAATGCCCTGCAAGCCTGCGAGCAAGCTGACCATGAAAAGCGGGTAGCCCGCCCAGATATTGGCGAAGGTGACGGCGTGCAGCGCGGTCGCCGTCGAGGAAAACCACTCGACCTTGGAACCGATGATGCCCATCTGCATGAGAACGCTGTTCACGACACCGTTCGGCTCGAGCAGGAGGCGCCAGATCACGGCGATAATCACCGCGGTGAACAGCCAAGGCAGTATGTAGAGCACGCGCAGAATGTTGCGCAGCGTCGGATTGATGCGGTCGCTGTTCAGCATGAGTGCGAAGACCATGCCGATGGTCATATGGAAGATGACACTCATGCAGGTGAAGTAGAGCGTGTGCCACAGCGAGGCCCAGAACACCGGATCGGCAAAGATCGCGTGGTAGTGTTTCAGTCCGGCAAAGGATGGGTCGCGACGCAGCACCGCGCTGTTCTGGAACGAATAGCCAATCACCGTCACCATCGGCAGTAGCATCAGAAGGCCGATGATGAGGAGCGAGGGTGACAGATAGAGATAGGGTGCGACCGCTCGTTTCAGTCGATGGTGGGAGCGCTTCTGCCGAGTCATGTGCCACCCTTGGGATGTGCCTTCAAGAGGAAGGTGCGCTTCGGAAAGAGGTCCATCTCAAATTGCCGATCCGTTGTTGACGGGTGGCCTGCCCTAAGTCAGGCTACCCGGTGGAAGATAGCAACGGGGAACAGGTCGCTCAGAATTTCGCCATCCAGCCCTTTTGAGCGTTGGCTGCGGCTTCTTCCGGAGACTGCTCGCCGGCGAGCATCTTCTGGGCTTCCACGTCGAACTGGGTCATCAGGTCTTCAGCCACCGGCAGACCCGTGAACTCGTTGGCGAGATAGCCGGTCTTGAAGATTTCGAAAGCCTTGGCGAAAGCCTTGTCCGAGGTCACGAAATCGGGCTTGGCATTGACGTTGCCCGGGAAGGCGTTTGCAAGCGTCACGAGCTTGGCGTTCACCTTTTCACTCATCAGATATTGGACGAGCTTCCAGGCTTCCTCCTGATGTTTTGAGGCCGCAGAGATGCCGATGCCCCAGGAGGCGTAGGGAAGGCCGCGCTTGCCGTTGTAATTCTCCACGACCGGGACGGGGATGAGGTCGAAGTTCAGCTTGGGATTGCGTTTGCGAATGAGGTTCACATGCGCGAGCGAGTCGATCATCATTCCGACCCGATCGTTCACGAATTCCTCGACCTTTTCCTGCTCGGTCTTGGTGGCAATGCCGGGCGAAATGACGCCGGCGTCGTTCAGCGATTTGACGAAGGTGAGCATATCGACGACCGGCTTGCCCTCGAGAGCCGGCTTGCCGTCAGCCATCATCGATTGACCCGAGGCCCAGACCCACGACATCAGGTCGTTCTGGACACCGGACGGCGTTTGCAGCGACAAGGGCAGCACCCAGCCATACTGGTTCTTGTCGGCATGGGTCATCTTCTTGGCGGCTTCGAGAAACTCCGCGCGGGTCGACGGCAGCTTGGTCACGCCTGCCTGGGCGGCGAGATCCATGTTCACGAAGACCGGATAGACGAACGAAGCCACGGGAAACATCACCGCCTTGCCGTCCACCTTGATGATATCCGCGACCTGGGTCTTGTCGAACTCGCTCGCATCCATCATCGGGTTCATGTCGGCCAGCGCATTCTGCGCGTTCAGATTGTTCACCCAGGCGCCGTCGAGACCGACGACGTCGCTAAGCGTTCCAGTTGCAGCACCAACCGAGATCTGGTCTCGCGTGGTCGCATAGGGGCCGCTGACCAGCGTCACCTTGATTCCGGGGTTTGCAGCCTCGAAGTCATTCATGATTGCCCTGAGCGAGCCGGCCGGCAATTCGGGCTCCCACCATTGGGTGAATTCCAGCGTCGTGTCCGCCATGGCGCCGGTTGCGCCAAGCAACCATGCGGCCGCGGCTATTTTCAGCATCGCGGGTTGTATCCGAAACATCATTTTCTCCTCCTTCTTTAAGATCGACCGCACAATGCGGACGATCGTCTGCTCTACTCAGAAGCCTTCTTGCGTTTCGCAGGCGCCTCGCTCTCGCCTGCGGTCTGCCGCAGATCTTCAGATCGCCAGATGCGTCTCGGGATCGAAGAAATGGAACTTGGCATCATCCACGGCCAACCGGATTTCCGAGCCGGAGTGGACGGCGCTGATCGGCTCGAATCTCGCCACCGCGTTCGATGCCAGGCCAAAATCGTCCACCGCGTCCGGATCGCCGGAGTCCACCCGGACCGCGTCGATGTTCAGATGGACAATATGTTCGGATCCGAGTTCTTCGATCGAGGTCACCTTGGCCGGTATCGTCTGATACTTGCGACCGGATTCGAGGCTGCTGTCATAAAGATCCTCCGGTCGTATGCCGAACACGACCTTGCGCCCCGCAAACGACCTCAAGCCCGGCCTGCGCACGAAGGCTGCCTCCTGCAGCCGGATGGCGAAGGTGCCGGACATCAGTTCGTCGCCCGTCAGGGTCGCCTCGAAAAGGTTCATTGAAGGAGAGCCGATGAAGCCGGCAACGAAGGCGTTCACCGGCGATTCATAGAGCCTCTTGGGTGTATCGACCTGCTGCAGCACGCCGCCTTTCAACACCGCGACCCTGTCCCCCATCGTCATCGCTTCGATTTGATCGTGGGTCACGTATATGGTCGTTACGCCGAGCTGCTTTTGCAGACTGGTGATTTCGGCGCGCATTTGCACGCGCAGTTTCGCGTCCAGATTGGAAAGGGGTTCGTCCATGAGAAAGGCGGCCGGCTCGCGCACCATGGCGCGGCCCATGGCAACCCGTTGACGCTGTCCGCCTGAAAGGTTCGCGGGTTTGCTGTCCAGCAAAGACGTCAGCTGAAGGGTTTTGGCGATCTCGTCCACGCGCTTCTTGCGCTCGGCCTTCGGCTTGCCTGCCAGCCGCATCGAAAAGGCGATGTTTTCGGACACCGTCATATGCGGGTAGAGCGCGTAGCTTTGGAAGACCATCGCGATGTCGCGGTCCTTGGGCGGCATGTCGACGACGTCGACTCCGCCGATCCGAAGGCTGCCGCTGGTGATGTCCTCCAATCCCGCGATCATTCGCAACGCGGTGGATTTGCCGCAGCCGGACGGCCCGACGAGAATCAGGAACTCGCCGTCCTCGACCGATAGGTTCAATTGGTCGATTGCGCGAAAATTGTTACCGTAGGTTTTGCAGATATTCTCAAGAATGACTTCTGCCATATTCCTCCCTCCGCAAGTATAAGCCGCTGATTTTTATAACCCTCCTCGGAGCATGTTCACCTGCGAAATATTTCATCGTATAGTTTCTAGCTATGTTCCAGTATTGACATGCGTTTTTTTCAGTTCGACTGCTGACGGCGCGTTCGTCGATGCCAGGAGTTCCGTGACCTGGTCGTCGGTCGGAAGCGCCTCGCGCCCGCCACGCCCCGTTATCGAAAGGGCAGCCGCCGCGGCCGCGAATGCCACCCGGCCTGCGGTGTCGGCTCCACGCGTCAACGCATGGGCGTAGGCGCCATGAAAGCAGTCACCCGCGCCGGTCGAGTCGACGACCACGACCCGGTGCGGGGGCAGGCGCCAGAGACCTGTCTCTTCACGCCCGCGATAGTACACGCCTCTGCCACCATCGGTCAGAACCACGGCAGACCGCGACGGCAACCACAATGCATCGAGCATCTCGGAGGGCGATCGGCACCCCGTGGCAGTCCGCGCAAAGCCGAGCGGAAGAATGAGATGGTCGCAGAGCGCGATCAGCCGCTCCGTGGCTGGGCCGCTGCTCCATTCGATATCGCCGAGGATCGCAAGGCCGAGATCGCGAGCCCGAGCCACGACATCCAGCGACCGGATCGCGTAGCTATCGACGATCAGAACGGTCGCGCGGCTGAGGATATCGTCCGGAAAGTCCGGAGCGGTGCCCAGCATCGCATCGTCGTCATACGCGATGAACCGTTCCCCATCCGAGCCGACGGTGATCCGCGAGCGCACCGGGCGCGCGTCGGGATGGCGCGGCGCGAATACGGTTTCAACACCGCTCGCAACGAGATCGCGCAGCACGGCGTCGTCCGCGGCACTGCCCAGCCATCCGATGTACCCGGCGGTTCCGCCGAGCCGCACGACGGCGGCCAGCGCCGTCGCGACATTTCCCCCGAAAGCACGGGCACTTTGCAGAACCTTCCCCTTGCCCGCCGACAACGGCTGATCGACGTAGACGATGTCGTCGATCGCAATAGCGCCGAAGCCGAGGATCGCGGGGACGGTGGGCATCGTTCAGGCACCCGCCTTCGCCAGGGCGTCTTGCGCCGAGAGGCCGTCATGGATGACGCCCCGAAAGGCAAGCGCTGCCTTCTCCGGATCGCCATGCCCCCAGAGATTGCGGCCTACCACGGCACCGCGTGCGCCGGCACGGATGGCGTCCGCCGTCTGCTGAAGCGCGCCGAGCAGCGTATCGGTCTTCGGACCACCCGCGATCACAACCGGCACCGGGCAGGTCCGGACGGTCTCTCGGAACGACTCGAAATCGCCCGTGTAGCCGATCTTGATCACGTCGACGCCGGACTCGTAGCCGATCCGCGCCGCATAGGCGATCTCGTCGGGGGTGAAGACGATTTTTGCTCCGTCGGTGAAATCGCGAGGGTAGATATGCGCCACCACGGGCATGCCGTAGCGGGCCGCTGCATTTACCGAATCGGTCAGCCAGCGTATGTATTTGCCCTCGGTCGCGCCGCGCACCGGAATGGCCACGGCCAACGCATCGGCCCCCGCGCGGACCGCATCCTCGGGCGTTGCGATCAACTCGCTGATGCGATCGTCCGGAGTGAAGCAGCCCGCCTGAATCACCAGGGAAGCTTTGCCCGCATATTGCGGCCACAGATGGCGCGCGGTGCCAGGCTGGATGCTGACGTAGTCGGGTTTGCCTACCATGACGCGCGCGAGCGCACCCGGCAGGTCGGCAAGGCCGCCTTTGCGCACGTCACCATAGCCGACGAAGTGGTCGACCGCGCCGCCGAAAAGTTTCCCCGATGGATGCGAGAAGAGGCGCGCAAGACGCACCTTGGTTCCTAGGCTCATGAGTGCAAAATTTCCCAATCGGTTGATTTAAAAATCCTGGACCCAGTGTTTCCGAAAGAAATGAGAAATACAATCTTTCGAAAGCTTTCGAATTTGCGTATTTTTGGTAAGGTGAGCCGAGGCCAGAGCGGTTGCTTGGCGCAGGGAAGCAAGGGCAGGGCAATGTTGTCGGAGCAGAGACGCCAATCGATCCTGGGTGAGGTGCAACGCAGCGGACAGGTTCGCACGAAGGACCTGTCAGACGGGTTTGGCGTGTCGGAAGTGACGGTGCGCTCCGACCTCGAGATACTGGACCGCAAGGGACTACTGACCAAGACCCGAGGAGGGGCGGTGACCCGGACCACCGATTCGACTACGGCCGCGTTCGCCCGGCGGATGCAAACGAATCTCGACGCAAAGAAGCGGATCGCCCGGGCGGCGGTAGACCTGTTCGAGGACAACCAATCGGTCATCTTCGACGGCGGCTCGACATTGATGCAGGTTGCCATGCTGTTACCGCCGCTCAGCAATGTCGTGGTCGCGGCCACGGCCATGAATATCGTGCAGCATCTTATGCATCGTCCCGGGCTCGACGTTCATATGATCGGCGGCCGGGTCTATCCCGACACGGTGAGCACGCTGATCACCGATGCCGATACGGCTCTCGGCGGCTTGGTAGCGCATCAGGTCTTTGTTGGAGCGCATGCGATAGACTCGTCACTGGATGTGGTCGACGTGAACGAAGACATGGCGCGAACGAAGCGAAACCTCGTTCGCATGGCCCGGCGCGTTGTCCTCCTCGCCGATTCGAGCAAATGGGGCGTCAGCGGGACCTCCAAGGCATTTTCGCTGTCGGCCGTCGATGTGGTGATCACCGACGATGGCCTGCCCGGTCCAATACGCAGCCAGCTTGAGATGACCGGGGCCAAGGTGATCTATGCCTGAACCCATCTCGGTCCCTGACCGCGACGGAAAGATCCAATGCGCGCATGACCCACGGGATTCGCATCGGCTGCTGGCCGTTTTTTCATGTCAGTCATGTTCTCCTCCTCAAGGCTGGCGGCCTCCAATGTTGCGCCATCATTTTCGCATGTTCTATAATAATTTTACGCGCGTCAAGATTTAAAATGTTGTATAGCGGCTTTCGACTGTGATCCGTTGCCGACGCAACGGCTGAGGCAGACCATCACCGCGTTGGGAGGTACGATCTAAAATGCACGGGAGATCAAAGACAAAGCTTGGCATTGGCGTCATCGGCTGCGGCAACATCTCGATGACCTATCTGCGCAATGCGGCTTTGTTCGGCGGGGTCGAGCTCAGCGCCTGCGCCGACATTTCGGCCGATATGGCTGCGCTGCGCGCCAAGGAATATGGCATCCGCGCGCTCGGCGTCGACGCGCTTTTGGCCGACCCGAACATCGACCTTGTCCTCAACTTGACGATACCGGCGGCGCATTTCGATATTTCGCTTTCGGCGCTTTCGGCGGGAAAGCACGTCTTCACCGAAAAGCCTCTGGCGACGTCCACCCCCGATGGCCGCCGGCTGGTTGCCGAGGCGAAGGCGCGCGGTGTCCTGCTCGGCTCCGCCCCCGACACTTTCCTTGGCGCCGCTGGGCGCCGCGCCCGCCGCCTGATGGACGAGGGTGCCATCGGCCGTGCCGTGACCGGCACCGCCTTCATGATGGGGCGCGGCATGGAGCACTGGCATCCCAATCCGCAATTCTACTATCAGCCCGGCGGCGGACCGGTCTTCGACATGGGTCCCTACTACCTGACGATGCTGGTCAATTTGCTCGGGCCGGTGGCCCGCGTGATGGCGATGGCGACGCGGGGCCAGGAGGAGCGGCTGATCACCGCCGAAGGCCCCTACCGGAACACCAGCTTCAAGGTCGGCACACCGACCAACATCCTGTCGCTGCTGGAGTTCCATTCCGGTGCAACTATCACCTTCGGCGCGTCATGGGACGTCTTCAGGCACTCCAACCATCCGATCGAGCTTCACGGGACCGAAGGCTCGCTCAGGCTGCCCGATCCGGACACGTTCGGCGGCACCGTCTCGCTGTCGGAACGCGGGGCCGACTGGGCCGACTTCCACAGTGAGAGCGAACTCTATGGCGCGCGCAATTGGCCCTTCGCCGCGCCCGACCGGGCGAATTACCGCATGCTCGGCGTTGCCGATCTTTCGCGCGCGCTGGCAACAGGAAGAAAGCCGCGGGCGTCCGGCGACCTTGCGCTTCATGTGCTGGAGATCATGGAGGCGATCCTCGCTTCGGGTGAGAGCCGCGAGTCCGTCGCCGTCAACGCAACTGTCGATCAGCCGCCGCTCTTCCAGGACGACGAAGCAGCGAGCCTGCTCGCCTGATACCGGAGCGCTTACGATGACGACATTGCTTTCACCCTTGCTCGATCCGGAGGCCCGGCATGTGCTCGACCTTGACCGGCAGGCGGCCGCCCCGCCATTCGAAGCCGGCACGCCTGAAGAGGCGCGCCGCGCCTATAAGCAGGGCTTTCCGGCACTCCAGGGCGAGCGCGAGCCGGTCGGCTCATTGACCGAGCGCACCATCACCGGACCCGGCGGCCCGTTGACGCTCAGAATCTATCGCGGACAGGGCGCGGTCGGGGCCGCTGCCCCGGCGCTGCTCTATCTGCATGGCGGCGGCTGGGTGATCGGCAATCTCGAGTCGCATGACGAGATCTGCCGCTGGCTTGCGAATATGGCGGCCTGCGTCGTCGTCTCTCCCGGCTACCGGCTGGCGCCGGAACACAAATTTCCGGCGGCCATCGAAGATTGCCGCGCCGTACTTTCCTTCTTGCAGGACGGCGCGGGCGATCTCGGCATCGACGCCGAACGGATCGCTGTCGCCGGCGACAGCGCCGGCGGCAATCTCGCTACCGTGCTTTGCCTGCTTGCGCGCGGCGACAAGAAGCCGCCGGTGGCGCAGCTGCTGTTCTATCCGAACACGGACGCCTCGCAGGCGGCGGACAGCTATCGCCGCTTTGCCGACGGTTATGGCCTGACTTCGGCGACCATGGCCTGGTTCCGCGACCACTATGTCAACCATGCCGGCGATATCGATGACTGGCGCGTGTCGCCGCTCAAGGCCGCAAGCCTTGCCGGCGCAGCGCCGGCTTTTGTCGCAATCGCCGGTCATGACATTCTCGCCGACGAAGGCGAGGCCTACGCCAAGCGTCTGGAAGACGACGGGGTGCCGGTCGTCCTGCGGCGCTGGCCCGGCCAGATCCACGGCTTCGTCTCAATGGGCCGTCATGGCCCGGCGGCGCGGCAAGCGGTCGGCGCGGCGGTTGCCGCATGGCGCGGCTTCGATCCTGTCTTGGGAAACGCTCAGGCCGACTGACGCATGACCAGCGTCGCGTCGAGACTGACCTTGGGGGCAACTGCCGCGTCGTCCTCGTCCAGCAAGGCCAGCAGCGTCTCGACGCTGCGTCCCGCCATGGAAGCGAAATCCTGCGCCATGGTGGTGAGGGCAGGGCAGGTGTAGCGGCTCAGCGGATGGTCGTCATGGGCTGCGACCCGCAGGTCGCAATCGCCCTTGCGGCCGACCTTGCGGCCCTGCGAGTAGGCGGCAGCCATCACGCCGAAGGCGAGACGGTCGTTGCCGCACAGAATGGTCTTGCCCGGCAGGGCGCCACGGGCGAGCATCGCTTCCATCTGCTCGTAGCCGATCCGTTCGAAATCCCAGGTGTAGTCGTAGGTGTTGCCGATGAGCACCGGCTCATGCCCAAGCCGCTGCATGGCGCCGACATAGCTGTTCAGGCGTTCGCGCGAATTGTGGTTGACGTGCGGGATGTCGAAATAGACCGGGGCATCGCCGGAACGGCAGAGATAATCGACGATGGTCGAGACGCTCTGGCTGTTGTTGTTGCCGACGAATGGCGTGTCGCCCTCAAGATAAGTGTCGAAATAGACGATCGGTATGGTCTGTGTCAGCTTCTCCAGCGTGCGGTGGTCTGAGCGCAGGCCGAGCGGCGCGATCAGCGCGCCGGAAACCTTTAGGGAAAGAATGGTTCGCGCTGCTTCCACTTCGAGCTCGCGCGAGCCGTGCGATGAGATCACGATCGGCCAGTAGCCTTCGTCGCGCAGCCTGAGCTCGATTCGGCTGACCATTTCCGAATAGAAGGGATCGGCGACCGTCGGCACGACAATGCCGATGCTTCGGGTCCGCTTGCGGTTCAGGTTTCGCGCAAAGAGATTGGGCTGGTAATCGGACGAGCGCAGCGCCACCTCGATCCGCTGACGTGTCGCCGGCTTGACGCTGGTCGGATCGTCGAAATATTTCGACAGTGTCGGCCTGGAGACGCCGCACGAGCGAGCAAAATCCTCCATCGTCTTGTGCGTCATCGACATCAAAGCCCTCGCGCTGTTGCTTGCGCTGCCCGTTCCTACATACGGTGCGCCAGCGCGCAACTGCAAGGCGAAACTTTACAGACAATTTTGATAGTTTTCATGCGTCAATTTATTAATTGACGCGAAAAAGCACAAGCCGTATTCACCTCCGTGGGCGAATTCGAAATTCATGTCACCCGGAAAGTGCTCGCGCGGTTCATCAGAAGCGAGGCCGGGGCGAAACGCCGGGAGGGATTCCGCGAGATGAGGAAGCTGGTCAGTGCCGGCGAGATTCTGGTCGAGATCATGGCCGAGCGGATCGGCCAGAGCTTTCTCGAGCCTGGTCCGCTGCTTGGACCCTACCCGTCCGGAGCGCCTGCCATCTTCATCGGCCAGGCGGCGGCGCTCGGCCAGCCGGCCGGTCTCATCGGCGCCGTGGGCGACGACGATTTCGGCAGGCTGAACATCGATCGGTTGCGGGCACTGGGCGCCGACGTGTCGGCGATCGCAGTTCACACGGGCCATGCGACGGGCACGGCCTTCGTCACCTACCGGGCCGACGCCAGCCGGCATTTCGTCTTCAACATCCGCAACAGCGCCTCCGGCCTGATCGAGACCGACGCGGCGGCAACAAACTTGCTCGCTTGCGCCGATCACGTCCATGTCATGGGTTCGTCGCTGTTTTCCGACCGCGCCATCGCGGTGGCGCTATCGGCGATCGAGACTGTCAAGGCCAAAGGTGGAACCGTGTCCTTCGATCCGAACATCCGCCGCGAGATCATGCAGGCGTCCGGCATGCGCGCGGCGCTCGATCATGTGCTGGCGCGAGCCGACATCTTCCTGCCGAGCGGCGAGGAGCTCTTCCTGTTTTCATCGGCGAAGGACGAGAAGGGCGCTGCCGACGAATTGCTCGCCCGTGGCCTGTCCTGCATCGTCTTAAAGAAAGGCGCCGCCGGCGCCGTATATCATGATCATCACGGTGCGGTCGCCTCGTCCGGCTTTGCCGTCGACGAGGTCGATCCGACCGGCGCGGGCGATTGTTTCGGTGCTGCCTTCGTCTCGTTCTGGCTTCGCGGGGCGGCTCCTGCCGAAGCCCTGCGGATCGCCAATGCCTGCGGTGCGCTTGCCGTCACCCGCAAGGGGCCGATGGAAGGCATTTTCCCGCTTGAAGCGGTCGAGGCATTCATCGCCACGGGGAACACGCAGTGAGTGACGCGACGCGAAGGTTTGCGAATATTGCGGCCAGGCGCGCCGCAGGCGAGAGAAGCGGCATCGCCTCGGTCTGCTCGGCGCATCCGCTGGTCATCGAGGCTGCCCTGCGCCACGGCGTCGCGCGGCACGCGGATGTGCTGATCGAGGCCACCTGCAACCAGGTCAACCACGAGGGCGGCTACACCGGGATGACGCCCGCCGACTTCCGCAGCTTCGTCGAGGCACATGCGCTGAAAGCGGGTTTCCCAGTCGATCGCCTGATCCTTGGCGGCGATCATCTCGGACCCAATCCCTGGAAGCACATGGCAGCAGCTACCGCGATGAAGAAGGCGGGGGCGATGATCGACGCCTATGCGAGCGCCGGCTTCACCAAGATGCATCTGGATACGAGCATGGCCTGCGCCGATGATCCAGCCGTGCTTGCCGATGAGATCATCGCCGAACGCGCGGCCGAACTTGCTGCAATCGCCGAGACGGCGGTCGAGCGCGCCGGCAGCGAGAAACCCGTCTACGTCATCGGCACCGAAGTGCCGGTGCCGGGCGGTGCACTGGAGGCGCTCGACCACTTGCATGTGACCGCGCCGGACGATGCCTTGCGAACGGTGGAGGTACACGCCCGAGCGTTTTCCCGCGCCGGCCTCGAAGCCGCTTTTGGCCGTACGCTCGGCGTCATCGTTCAGCCCGGCGTCGAATTCGGCAACACCGAGATCGTGCCTTATGCACCGGCCAAGGCGACCGAACTCGTGGCCGTGCTCGACCGCATGCCGCAATTTGTTTTTGAAGCGCATTCGACCGACTACCAGCCGGCCGAGGCGCTTAACGCTCTCGTTCGCGACGGTTTTGCCATCCTCAAGGTCGGCCCCTGGCTGACCTTCGCGCTTCGCGAAGCGCTGTATGGGCTCAGCCATATCGCCGATATGCTTGCGCCGGACCCTTCGCGCGAAAGCCTGCCTGCCGCGATGGAACGCATCATGCTGGCGTCGCCGGACAACTGGCAGCAATACTATCCGGGCACGCCGGACGAGCAGCGCGTGCAGCGGCATTTCTCGCTCAGCGACCGCATCCGCTATTACTGGCCGACGCCGGAGGCGCGGCGCGCAATGCAGGCGCTGCTGGACGTGCTGAGCGAGAAGGATATCCCTCGGCCTCTGATCAGCCAGTATCTGGGGCAGCTCGACGCCGAGATTGCGGCAGGCCGGGTCAAGCCCCTCGCGCACGACCTTCTGATCGGCAGCATCACCCGTGTCCTCGATATCTACGCGGACGCGACGGGAAAGTAGGGATCGCGCTGCCGGAAAGTCGGCATCTGCCTAAACCCGCCTCATAGCCGTCCGATGTCGACGTTGTTTCGAAAAGGGCGCCGCCGCAATTTACAACTAACATGTTAGTGTGCTAGTGCTGTGTGCACATTGATCTCTGGAGAGAATAGCAGTGGCCTCGCGCTTTGGTCTTTCAGTTGCCCTCACCACGCCTTTCGAGGCTTCCGGGCAAATCGCCATCTCTCCCATGATCACGCAGGCCCGGGCTTGCCTTGGCGCCGGCTGCAGCAGCGCAACGCTCTTCGGCACCACCGGGGAAGGCGCCTCGGTGGGCACGGGAGAGCGGCGGATTGTTACCGAGGCCATGCTGGCCGCCGGCATTCCGGCACATCAGCTCGTCGCCAGCGTGCTGGTCGATGCGGCCGAAGACGCTGCCGAACAGGCGCGGCATGCCTTGCAGTGCGGCGTCCGCAACATCCTGCTGGCTCCACCGAGCTACTTCAAGAATGTCAGCGAGGACGGGTTGTTCGGATGGTTTTCCGCCGTCTTCGCTGCGCTCGGCCCACTGGCCCGCGGCGTCCTCCTCTACAACATCCCTTCTGTCACCATGGTGCCGCTCCCGCTTGCCCTGATCGGTCGGCTGCGTGCGGCCTTCCCCGGCGTGGTCGCCGGCGTCAAGGATTCGGGTGGCGACTGGAGTTACAGCGAGGCGCTGCTAAGAGCTCATGGCGACCTGGTGATCCTGATCGGCGACGAGCGGCACCTGGCCAGAAGTGTGCGCCAGGGCGGGCAGGGCGCCATTTCCGGCATGGCCAATTTCGTCACTGGCGAAATCCGCGCCATGGCCGAGGACGGGCGCGATGATGCCCGTGTCGAGGGCTTCGTGCTTGAATTGCTCAAATATCCGGTCACCCCGGCGGTGAAGGTCATGGTGGCGCGCAAGACCGGCGACGAGCGCTGGCTGGCTGTCCGTCCGCCGCTGGAGCCGATCGCTGCGCAGGGGCGGCAACAGCTTGCTGCCGCCTATGACCGGCTGTTTGCGACAGAGCCGGCCTGACCGGCAAAGGGAAGCGCGCTGAAATGGACGACAGCAGCGAACCGGCCACCCTCAGGGAAAGAGCTTATGCCAGCTTCACGCGGCATTTGCTGGCCCGTGATCTCAGGCCGGGACAGTTCGTGTCGCAGCGTGAACTGGTTGCCTTTACCGGGCTGCCGCTTGGCGCCATCCGCGAGATCGTGCCGCGTCTCGAGGCCGAGGGGCTTTTGACGACCATCCCGCAGCGCGGCATGCAGATCGCCCATATCGACATCAACCTGATCCGCGAAGCCTTCCAGTTTCGCCTGTTCATGGAGCGCGAAGCGGTGGCGCTGTTCACCGTCAACGCCTCCGACGCCGAGCTCGCCCGCCTGCGGCACGAGCATGAGGACATGCTGGCTCAAGCGCTGTCGCAGGCGCCGACGCCGGAAATGGAAGCCAAGGCCCAGAACATCGATTGGGCCATGCACGACACCTTCATCGATGCGCTGGGCAACGAGATCATCGCCAAGGCGTATCTGGTCAATTCGGTAAAGATCAGGCTAATCCACCAGGAGCGTTTCCGTATCGACGGGCGCGTCGTGCCGGTAATGCAGGAGCACCTGACGGTGATCGAAGCGCTCGAGAGCCGCGACCCGCAAAAGGCGGTCGAGGCGATCAGCCGGCATATCGACAACGCGCGCCGGTTGGCGCTCCAGATCTGAGGACGTATGGTTCGCGGCTGCCGCGACACTATCCACAACGACAGCAACCCAGGGAGGAAGAAATGTCGTCCAATCCGTTTAAGCCAACAAGAAGGCAAGTCCTTGCAGGAACCACGGCGCTCGCCGCCGCGGGCCTGGCCGGCCTTCGCCCGAGCTTTTCCGCCAGCGTCGACTGGAAGCGCTTTGCCGGCACCACGCTCGACGTCAATCTGGTTAAAAGCCCGCGCAGCGACACCATCCTGAAATATATCGCCGAATTCGAGGAGCTGACCGGCATCAAGATCAATGCCGAGGCGACGCCGGAACAACAGCAGCGGCAGAAGACGGTGATCGAACTGAGCTCCGGCAAGCCGAGTTTCGACGTCGTGCATCTGAGCTATCACGTGCAGAAGCGCCAGTTCGAAAAGGGTGGCTGGCTGGCCGACATCGCCGGCTATCTCGCCGATCCGACGCTGACCGATCCTGGGCTTGTCGAAAGCGATTTCGCCGAGGCCGGCATGCTTTTCGCTAAGGACAACCAGGGCGTGCTGCGTTCGCTGCCCTTCTCGGTGGACTACTGGATCGTCTACTGGAACAAGGAGCTGTTCGAGGCCAAGGGCCTCAAATACCCTGAATCGTTCGACCAGCTGGTGGCCGCCGCCGAAGCGCTGACCGATCCATCGACCAACACTTTCGGTTTCGTCGCCCGCGGCCTCAAGAATGCCAACACGCCGGTGTGGACGTCGCTGATGCTCGGCTACGACATGACGCCGCTCGACGACAAGGGCAAGCTGCGCACCGAAACGCCCGAGGCGATCGAGGCCGCCGCCCTCTACCAGAGGCTGATGACCAAGTCCGCCCCTCCGGGTGTCACCGGCTTCAATTGGGCTGAAGCGCAGTCCGCCTTCCTGCAAGGCAAGATCGGCATGTGGTTCGATGGCGTGGGTTTTGCCCCGCCGATGGAAAATCCCGAAAAGTCGCGCGTGGTCGGCAAGGTCGGCTATGGCGTCATGCCCAAAGGGCCCAAGGCGCATGCCTCCGGGACGTTTGGCGACGGCCTCGGCGTGACCGCCTCCAGCGAAAAGAAGGAAGCTGCCTATCTCTTCTGTCAGTGGGCGGTTTCCCCGGCGATGGGCGCGCGCCTGCTCCAGGCCGGCGCCGGCGTGCCCTTCCGCAAGTCGGTGCTGGAAGATCCCAAGGTACGCGAAGGCGTCACCATGCCGGCAAGCTGGCTCGATGCAGTGGTTCAGTCCGGCAATATCAGCAGGCTGGCGCTGCCGGTGATCATCCCGGTCACCGAGTTCCGCGACATCTACGGCGTGGCGTTGACCAACATGATTGCCGGTGCCGATCCTGCCGAAGAGCTGAAGAAGGCCACCGCGCAGTTCCAGCCGGTTCTCGACAGGAGCGAGCAGGGCTGATGTCCGCCATCGCCCCTGAACGCACCGGGGTGACGGCTGACCGCACCGGGGCGGCGACGCAAGCCATCGAAGGGAGCCAGTCGGTCCGGCTGGCTCCCA
The DNA here is from genome assembly GCF_900149755.1 of Mesorhizobium delmotii. Classification (NCBI taxonomy): domain Bacteria; kingdom Pseudomonadati; phylum Pseudomonadota; class Alphaproteobacteria; order Hyphomicrobiales; family Phyllobacteriaceae; genus Mesorhizobium; species Mesorhizobium delmotii. The sequence goes on from NZ_FUIG01000043.1 coordinate 206,696, forward strand.
ACTACTGGCCCTTCGTCGTTCCGGCGCTCGTCGTCGTTAGCGCCGTGATCGTCTTTCCCTGGGCTTTCACGCTCTGGATGAGCGTCAACCGCTGGACGCTCGGCCAGTCGCGGAGCTTTGCCGGGATGGAAAACTATCTCCGTCTGGCCAGCGACCCGCGATTCTGGGAATCGCTGGTTCATACGTTGACCTACACCTCGCTGTCGGTGGCAGCGCCGATGTTCCTGGGCACTGTCGCCGCCCTGGTCTTCGACGCCAGGTTTCCGCTGCGCGGCCTGCTGCGCGGCGTCTTCGTCATGCCGATGATGGCAACGCCGGTTGCCGTGGCGCTAGTCTGGACCATGATGTTCCATCCCCAGCTCGGGGTGCTCAACTACCTTCTGTCGCTGGTCGGCATCCCGGCGCAGGAATGGATATTCAACGCCAACACCGTCATCCCTTCGCTGGTCGCGGTCGAAACCTGGCAGTGGACGCCGCTGGTGATGCTGATCGTGCTGGGCGGGCTGGCCTCGGTGCCGCGCGAGCCGTTCGAGAGCGCCGAGATCGACGGTGCCAATGCCTGGCAGCAATTCCGCTACCTCACCCTGCCGATGATCGCGCCGTTCCTGATGATTGCGTTGATCATCCGCACCATTGATGCGCTGAAGAGCTTCGACATCATCTATGCGATGACCCAGGGCGGGCCGGGCACGGCGTCCGAAACCATCAATATCTATCTCTACAACACCGCCTTTTCCTACTACGACATCGGCTATGGCTCGGCCATGGCCGTGGTGTTCTTCATCGTCATCGTGGCGCTGTCCTTCATCCTCCTGATGCTGCGCCAGCGCTCGCAGTGGAACGATGCGGAGGGCAAATAGATGAGCTCACGTCTGCTCAACCAGATCGGCCTGATTTTCGCGGCTCTGGTCATCGTCTCGCCGGCGATCCTGTTCTTCCTCTGGATGATCTCGCTGTCGCTGAAATTCGAGATCGACAACGGCGCCTATCCGCCGATCCTGATCCCTGAACGTCTCGCCTGGTCGAACTATGTAAAGGTGTTCGAGGAGAACAATTTCCTGCTCTATCTCTGGAATTCGGTTCTGGTGACGGGCACGGCGACACTGCTGGCGCTGCTGATCGGCGTACCGGCCGGCTATGGCATAGCGCGGCTCAAGGCCGAAAGATCGGCGGTCGTCATCATGATCGCCCGCATGACGCCGGGGCTGTCCTATCTCATCCCGCTGTTTCTGCTGTTCCAATGGATCGGGATCCTCGGCACGCTCTGGCCGCAGATCATCATCCACCTGGTGGTGACGGTGCCGATCGTGGTCTGGGTGATGATCGGCTATTTCGAGACCACGCCGATGGAACTGGAAGAGGCGGCCAACATCGACGGCGCCAGCTCCTGGCAGGTGTTCCGGCTGGTCGCCCTGCCCATCGCCAAGCCGGGCATCGTTGTCGCCTTCATCCTGTCGGTCATCTTTTCGTGGAACAATTTCGTCTTTGGCGTGGTGCTCGCCAGCCGTGAGACGCGCACATTGCCGGTCGCTGTCTACAACATGCTTTCCTATGAGCAGGTGAGCTGGGGGCCGCTCGCCGCCGCCGCACTGGTGGTGACGCTGCCGGTGCTGGTCCTGACCATGTTCGCGCAAAGGCAGATCGTCGCCGGGCTGACCGCCGGCGCGGTCAAGGGCGGCTGAAGCCGCATTCTAGCTGGACATCACTCTTTCCCCGGAGAAATCCAATGGCATCGGTAACCATCAACAACGTGCAGAAGGCTTTCGGAGCCACCAAGATCATTCACGACGTCAGCGTCGACATCGCCGACGGCGAATTCGTCATCCTGGTCGGCCCGTCGGGATGCGGAAAGTCGACGCTGCTGCGCATGATCGCCGGACTTGAAACGATCTCCGGCGGGAAGATCGCCATTGGCGAACGCATGGTCAACAATCTGCGGGCGCGGGACCGGAACATCGCCATGGTGTTCCAGAACTATGCGCTCTATCCGCATATGACGGTGGCCGACAATATGGGCTTTGCGCTCAAGATCAAGAAAGCCGATCCTGCCGATACCGCCGGCCGCGTCAGGAATGCCGCCAGCATCCTCGGCCTTGAAAAGCTGCTTGAGCGCTATCCGCGTCAGCTCTCCGGCGGCCAGCGCCAGCGCGTTGCCATGGGCCGCGCCATCGTGCGCGACCCGCAGGTCTTCCTGTTCGACGAGCCGCTCTCCAATCTCGACGCCAAGCTGCGCGTCCAGATGCGCGGCGAGATCAAGGCGCTGCACCAGCGGCTGGGCACCACAACCATCTACGTCACGCATGACCAGATCGAAGCGATGACCATGGCCGACAAGATCGTCGTGCTGCATGACGGCCTGGTCGAGCAGATCGGCGCGCCGCTCGACCTCTACGATCAGCCGGCCAATCTCTTCGTTGCCGGCTTTATCGGCTCGCCCGCCATGAACTTCATTGCCGGCCGCATCGAGGAAGGCGTGTTCCGCAGCGCCGGCGGGCTGATCCTGCCGCTGCCGGAAGGCGCCCGCCCGACCGACGCTGCAGGACGCGAACTTGTCTACGGCATCCGTCCCGAGCACATCCGCGCAACCGCCCAGGGCATGCCGGGCACGGTCACGCTTCTGGAAGCCACGGGTTCGGAAATCTTCGCCAAGGTCGACTGCGCCGGCGAGGAAATTTCGTGCCTGTTCCGCGAGCGGCTGCCGCTCAAGCAAGGCGCGCAGATACGGATCGAAGTCGATCGCGCCTGCGCCCACCTGTTCGACGCGAAAACCGGCCGGCGTATGTGATTGGCGTGGCCTGCGCGGCAGGGTTCGCTCACGCGAAGACGTATTCACGCAAAAGCGCCGTAGTACCAATTGCGGCGCCTGCCGCCACACGCGTTTCCACCGACAATAACGGCAACAACCGATGATACTGGACAGAACGGTCATGCGAACTATCGGCCGTTCGAGAGCCTTGTGAGAAGCGCGACCAGCTCCGACTGCCGATGCGTCTGCGTCTTCGCGAAGACCGATTTCAGCTGGTTGCGCCCAGTCTCATAGGAAACGCCAAGTTCGTCGGCTGCCGCTTCAACGCCGTGTCCCGAGCAAATCTTTCTCGCCAGCCTCGCTTCTGACGCTGTCAGCCTGAAGCAGGACTGCAGCACCGCTTCAGGAGGAGGAGGTCTCGCGTCAGGATCAATGAGGATGACGATTGCCTGGCACGGCGCCAGCGCGTTGTAGGAGACTTTCGGAAGGCGCAACGGATAGGCAAGGAGCGGCCGCCCTTGGAGTCTGGGCAGTGGCACGGGTGGCATCGATGCGGCCGTGTCCGGCGAACACAGCAGCGCTTTCAGCGATCGGTCGAGAGCATCTGTAGCGGTTCGGTCAAAGGAGACCAGACGCCGGCGCGTAATCTGCAGACCCCGCCCCAGAAGCCTTTCCGCCGGAGCATTGGACCGGAGTACATTGCCACTTCTGTCCAACATGACGGCAGGCGTTTCGGTGGCGCTAAACGCATCCAATGCCGCGTCGGCCTTCCCGAAACCGATTGCTCGTGCAACTGCGGCCACAGAGCCCAGCTGTTTCGAAAGTTCCGCCAGCTGTCTCATTTCGTCTGGCGTGAACGGACCCTGTTGGATCGACCGTTGCAGCGATAGTGCCCAGAAATCATCGCCGGCAGCGATCTTGACCGCCGCGTAGCGCTGCAGGCCGAAGGGGGCGAGGAATTCCTGGTAATATGGATGCCTGGCGATCTCGTCGGTCGTCACGAAGTCGAACTCCGAGGTGACCCCTTGTCGATCAAGGACGTTGAGGCCACGATACCGCTCGTCGCGGTTAATCCAGCCATCGCGCACGTAGGTTTCCAAAACGGGGGCCATGGCGCGGCTGCAAGGAACGAGTGGCAGATGCCCCCTTATATCGAAGAGCAACGCTCCGGCACTTCCAGTGGCCTTTTCTGCCACCTCCATCGCGGCGTCCCAGCGTGATGGATCGAGGGCTGCCTCGACAAAGGCAACGCCAATCGCGTCAAAATCGAAAGCAGCGCCCACCGCTAGCCCCTCAGTAAGGTACCTATCTAAACACACTGGATCTTGAATGGCGAGTCAGACCGCCCCCGATTTTGATGGCAACGGTGGCCTAGAAGTATTGCCAATTTATCAACAATGTAAACATTGAACTCAGAACTGGAACCATCTGTTCGGATAACTGCTCCTATGAGGACTAATGACCCAAATTTAACTTTCAGCAGTCCAGCGGATGATTGAATAAAAATTACGGATCTATCGAACAGCCATCTTTAGATGTATTTGGAAGTTGTTATTTGTAGATGTTGGCCGTCAGAATCGCAGTGTTTTGTTCGTTTTGGTCAACTGACCGTTCAGCCATGTTATGGATGGATCGCCAAAAGGGGTATGCGCGCGACATTTCGAATGAGTTTGCCGATTCCCTTGTTGAATTTCGCCGCCTTTCCAAGCGTTTCTGGCGGGCGGGCGATGTCGTTTTCCAAGATCATTCCTGATCGAGTGCCGAAACTTACTCAAATGGGAGTTTCGCGCCGTGCCAGTCTCCTGAAAAGTGCCGTGAGCGAAGAAACGCTGGGGCAAAAACAAGGGGCCCGCCGCCAAGGCCGGGGAGATTCCATCAGCCGGAAAGGGAGCTCGGGGCTTCACCTAACAGGGTGGAGTCGGCTTCCGCGGCGTCATGCATGACCCGAATGTACAAGCCGACCGCTGAGGTCGTTGGGAGGATGAAATGGCCGACAAGTTTGGAACGAACGGCAACGATGTCATCAATGGCACGGCGGGCGACGATTTCCTCTCTGGCGGACCCGAAGGCGGGGACCCAACGCTCGAGATCGGCGACGACGAGATCAATGGCGATGGCGGCAACGACACCATCCTTGGTCATGGCGGCAATGACACGCTGACTGGCGGAGACGGCATCGACAATCTCATTGGTGGCGAAGGCACCGACATTATCAATGGCGGCGCTGGCTACGACTATCTCGACGGTGGCGTGGGCAACGACACGCTCGACACCGGAGCTGACGGAGGCCAGGCCGTTGGCGGCGAGGGTGACGACACGCTGACCGGTGGCGATGGCGACGACTATCTCGCTGGTGACGAGGGCAATGACACGACCAATGCCGGAGCCGGCAATGACACCCTGATCGATGACAATGGTCCGGGTTCCACCGGCAACGATATTCTGAACGGCGAAGCCGGCAACGACACCATCTATTCCTATGGCGGCGCCGACACGATCGACGGCGGCGATGGCAACGACACGGCAACGATCGACCGCTCGACGGCCGTTGCGGCACTCAACATCAACATGACCAGCACCACCAGCCCGACCGCGGTGGGCGATGGAACAAGCTTCATCAATGTCGAAACGTTGAACTTCACCGGTGGGACGGGCGACGATGTCGTCACCGCGCTTGACGGCGACGACCAACTCACAGGCGGCGCCGGCAACGACACGCTGACCGGTGGCGCCGGCAGCGACTATCTCGACGGCGGAACGGGTAACGACACGCTCGATGTGGGCGCCGACGGCGGCCAGGCTGTCGGCGGCGAGGGTGACGACACCATCCAGCTTTCGGGAATGCTCGGAGACTATCAGATCTCCGTCTTTTCAAGTACCGATGTTCAGCTCCTCGACCTAAGGACAGCCACCTATACGACCGCCTATGCGGTCGAAGCATTTGTGTTTTCGGATGGAACGCGAACGTTCGACGCGTTGATTCACTCACCGACCAGCCTGAGCCTCTCGGCCGCAACAATTGCCGAAAACAGCGCAAATGGCACTGTCATAGGCACTCTGTCAGCGATCGATCCTGACGCGGGCGATGCACTGACCTACAGTCTTGTTGATGACGCAGGTGGGCTCTTTGCACTTTCCGGCGACCAATTGTTGGTCAACGGGCCACTGGACTTCGAAGCGGCGACTTCGCACGAGGTCCGCGTGCGTGTCACCGACACTGCCGGAAATACTGGTGACCGAATCTTCACGATCGGCGTCACGGACGTCGATGATACTGCGAATCAGGCACCGACAGACATTTCGCTTTCAGCGAATGCCGTCGCTGAAAACAGCGCGCCCGGCTCGATCATCGGCGCGCTCGTAGCGACTGACTCCGACCCGGGGGAGACGCTGACTTTCACGTTACCCGACGACGCGGGCGGCACGTTCGCTATCTCCGGCAACGATCTCGTCGTCAGCGGTCCGATCGACTTCGAGGCGGGTCCGACCCGTCAGGTAACTGTGCGGGTCACCGACAGTCAGAACCACACCTATGACGAGACCTTCACCGTCAACGTCAGCAATGTGAACGAGGCGCCCGTCATCACCTCGAACGGTGGCGGTGACACGGCGACGATCAGCCTGGCCGAGAATACGACGGCGGTGACGACGGTTACGGCTTCCGATCCCGATGCCGGGACGACACTAGCCTATGCGATCGCCGGTGGCGCCGATGCCGCCCTGTTCAGCATCAATGCGACGACCGGCGCGCTGAGCTTCGTCAATGCGCCGAACTTCGAGGCGCCCGGCGATGCCGGCGGCAACAATGTCTATGACGTCATCGTCTCCGCCTCCGACGGAACGCTCACCGATACCCAGTCAATCGCGGTGACG
>NZ_FUIG01000037.1:0-89241 GCF_900149755.1 Mesorhizobium delmotii
CAAGTGGAATCACTTGGCGTCGCAGGAATGCGGCTAAATCAAACAGATAGAGCCGGACGCTCAGTCAATTTGAACGTATCCCGCTCGCGGATCCGGCTACGGTCTAATTCGCATCCGCTGATTGGCGCAGCGCCTCTGTCTCTGCCATCTGGATGCCCATTTCGACAAACGCGGAAAGAACCGAAAAGCGGTCCTCCAACGCAACGCGTGCCAGTCCGGCCAGAACCCCCGCACTCACAGCGCGGGCGGCTGGGGGCAAGGCCGATAGTGCTGGCGCCTCCATAGCTGAACCGTTGCCATGCCGTCCGGCAGCCACGGCAATCCAGGCGGCCGGCGTTGTTGGCGGCATTGCCGCAGCCTTGCTCACTTCCGGGCGATGGTGAGGGCTCTCCGGTTCGCTGACCCAGTCGCGAACAATCGCGAGCAATTCCTGATCCCTGCTGTCGAGCAGAACGGTGAGGTGGCTCAGGCATTCATGAGCCCACCACACCGCAGCCCGCTCGGGAAGCAGATAAGCACAGAACGTAATCGCCTCCTCGGGCACCCGCCCGGCCAGGAGGGCGCGGCAAAATTCGATGGAAGGCTGTTCGGTCGGAAGTGCCACCATATCCCTGGAAACAGCGGGGCAGGCCATGAATAGATCCCGTGCCGTTTTGAATCGAAGCTCATTGGCCATGGCCGCCACGCTTTCCCAGGGAACAATCGACACTGAAGCCCTGGACAGGGCGCGGGTCAAGTCTCCAGTCCTGAGCAAGATGCAACTGCCCTTCACCACCCGTATGCTCGACGTTTATTGACAGACAATCGATTCGGAATTTGGTATTGTCCGCAGTCGATGAAATCGGATGCTCAAGACAGGAGTAACCGTCATGCAGTTGGGCAGTTTAGCCTTCGTGTTTACGGTCGCGCTTTTTTCGACCCATGCTTTTGCTGATCCGCTTCAGAAATCAGAAGACATCGTGAAGTTTTTTGACGCGGCGAGCGAGTTCGGCCCGTCGCGTGGAATTTGCGTCGGCACCGAGGAAGAGTGCAACAGCAAGAACAAGCAAGCGCCTGCCGAAAAAACCAGCCTCGACATGCTGATCAATTTTGGCCTGGATTCTGCGGAACTCGATGCGACTGCCCGCGCCGAACTGGACGAGTTCGCCAAGGCACTGAAGGACAGCCGACTGAGCACTCTGAATTTCGTTGTTGAGGGTCACACCGATGCATCCGGTTCGGCTGATTACAACGAAGGGTTGTCGGAACGAAGAGCGAGATCGGTAACAACTTTCCTGACCGCTAACGGCATCGATCCTGCCCGCATCAAAGCGACAGGCTTGGGCGAAGCGAATCCGCGCAACCCCAACCCATTCGATCCGGTAAACCGCCGGGTGGAAATGCGGATAAGGACTGAGTAGACCAGACCCGCGCGTCCTGTTCGAGGCGAACCGAAGGTCAGCGCAGCAAACCAAACCGATTCCGATTTCCGGGCCATGCGCTGGCTCAAAGCGCATTCTGAACGGAACTCACCATAGCCGTGATCGCCTGCTTGTATTTTTCGAACTCGGGCGATGTCTGCCGGACTTCCGTCGTTGTCGTTGTCCGTTGGCTCGCTTCAACCATCGCCGGGCTCAGCTTCCGCCCCATTTTCCTTTCGGCCCAGCTCACGACATAGCTGGCGGACTTGCCGGTGAGAAACGGGTTGGCTTGAATGACGGCCGACCCGAGCACGGCGCTCAATTGCGCCGAACCCGGCGACGACAACACTTGATGGGCGCCTTCCATTCCCAGGAAATGACAGAGATAAAGCCGACCGGCTGTGATCTGGTGGCCGCGCGACCGAAGATAGGCTTCGCCTTCGCGCGCCAGATTGCTGACCATCTCGCGCGAGATGGTGGCGTCATAACGCAGAGCAAGCAGGTCGGCGGTTGACAGCGTCCGCGCAAGTTCGGGGCGGTAGGTGTTCATCATCCTGATCCAGGTCTTTGTTATGAACTGACCGGCGCCGGTCGCCGAAGACAGTGGGTTCTTGGCGCGGGCGCTGCCGCCACTTTCGACTTGAACGATACGGTCGGTCAGCGTTTCGACAGCGGAAGCGTCCGTTGCGATTGCCGTGACCGTACCCAGGGGATCGATCGCCTCGCCGTTGCGATAGAGTTCGAAATGCAGGTGCGGCCCAGTCGAGAGGCCGGTGGTGCCGATGTAACCAATGATATCGCCTGCTTTCACCTTCGCGCCGACACCGCCCTTGACCGCGAATTTCTGCATATGCGCATAGCGCGTCTCGCGCCCGTTTCCGTGCGAAATCTTCACCAGGTTGCCGTAACCCCCTCCATCGCCTTGAAAAACGACTTCGCCGTCGAAGGCGGCTGCAATCGGCGTACCCAAAGGCGCCGCCCAATCCACGCCCTTGTGAATGCGAACAGTCCCGAGGATTGGGTGCTTGCGTGGGCCGAAGGTGGACGTCATGACCCCGTTGACCGGGGTAACCATGCCGTTGGCGACTGTCAGCGAGCGAACCTGATCGTCGCCGCTAATGCATGCAAACTGGCCGTCGGTCTGCTGGAACACGAAACAGTCGAGGCTTTTTTCGCTACCCTGGACGCCAACATACAGCACCCGTCCGGCCGTCTCTTCCTTGCCGCGTGGCCTTTGCGAATAGATCAGCACCAGACGCTGGTCTTCGCTGGCGAAGGCATCCAGATCCTGTCCTCGCGAAAGATACATGATCGCTTCTCCGATCACGCCGGTCGGGACTTTGTTGCGCGCTGCTGTGGAGTAGATTGCGTCGAGCAGCCGGTATTGCCTTTTGTGCGTGCCTTGCGCCTGTGCACCCGAGTAGTTGAACAGATCTTCGCGGACCCAGGGGTCCACACCAGACACAAACACACCAGCGGCATTGCGCGTCAGCGTGCCGACAAATACGTTCTTGGCATAGATCGATACCTGCATGAGGGACATGGTTGTCGTCTCGCGCGTCGGCCTGAAACCGCGCATGGCGACGACATAACCCGGCTCAAGGCTTTCCCGATTGAAAAGCGCCTTCAGGGCTTCGCCTGCCAGCTTGGCATCCTCGGCGGAGAAACGCGCATCCAGCACAGCGCTGTCCAAGCTGCGGTCGTTGAGAATCTTTACGAACGTGTCCTCGGTAGCCTCGTATCGTTGATGTTCGCTGGTGACATTTGCAACGCTGGTGTTGTTTTCGATCTGGGTTTTCCGGAACGCGGGAAGGGCTGCCTCGCCTGCATCGATTGTTTCGCCCCAACCTGCTTCGGCATCATCGGTGTCCACCAGCGGGTCCGAAGCAACCGGAGCCTCGTCTAGAACGGGCGGTGGCTGAAGATCGTTTTGCAGATCATTGGAGGGCGCCGACGCGGTCTGTCGCTGTGCCTGGAAGAATGCAAAATCTTCCTGCGTGGACGGTATCGTTGTCATGAACTTTTCGCTGGCGCTAAGCATCACGTCAGACAGAATTTCGATCTGGGGAGAAACTCCAGCCTGATCGAGTTCTGCCGGGCGCGGGATGACTTGGCTTTTTGTTGCGGCGCCGGTGTCGGGCGCAAGGGTAATCCACATCGGGTCGCCTGCGAGGTCGATGATGGCAGGCACATAGACCGATGCATCGGCTGGGACATCGTCGGTTCCCTCGACCGCGTGCAACTCCTCATCTTCATCGCCAAACGACCAATAGTCCGCGGTGAGATAGAAGCCGGCAGCGATCGACAACAGGACAACCACAGCAAGACCGGCAAGGAGTCTGCGCCAGAGCCGGCGCCTGCGCTGGGCCGCGCGCGCCTGCTTTTTCAACCTGAAGCTTGTGTCGATACTGTGCGTCACGGATTGCTTCCGGTCAGGAAAAAGGTCCACCGCGCCTGTTCAAGTGTATCGACTTCGAGAAATCGTGCGGCGATATGGCCGCGCTGCCAGCATTGATTGATGCCGCGTATCGAAAATCGGCGCCTGTCGATGCACATTTCGGTCGACCCGGTCAGGGTTGCATGGCCAAAAACGTCCGTCGCATAGATGTAAATGTAGCGGTTGGTGAGTTCCTCGCGGATCACGTTCACGCACTGATTTGCGCCGATGGTCCACCAGCCATCGGTCTGGTCCGCATTGTCGACCTTTTGGCCGACAGCGAGATTGACGACGTCGAGCGTCTGATTGCAGACGGTGAATTCGGCACGCGCTTCGTTGGACGACAGGAGAGCCAGCAATGTCGCGCCCGACATCACCGTAAGTCTGATACGGCCTCTGAGGGTAAGCAGGCCGCGAAGCCAGTCACGCTGATTTTTGGGCGGGACAGCGGTCGGGAAGGAAAAACGCGAGCGGCGGCGGTCCATCGGCGTCCATACTACCCGCCGAGCCGGAAGTACTTTGCAGTCGCGGAGAACTCAGATCGGGTGGTCGCGATCTCTTCGAGAATCCTGGGCAACAGCAGCGCGGCTGGTGTCGGCGCGGAGAACGCCGCAGCCTGAATATCCTGTGGACCCGTGATCACCATTATGATCTGCGGCACGACCTTGCCGGCCGCCTTGTCGGCGGCGCTGAGATCGATCGGAAAGTTGAACGTGGCTTTGTCGGCTTGCGCCAAGATACGACCGTCGAGGTTGAATGCCATGCCCCTGTGGTCGATCAGCAGCACGCTGGAAATCAGGCCGCCACGCGTCACCAGCGTGCCGCCGATCGGCGAGCCGCTCGGCACCGTCGTTCGATCGAGAACAAGCTGCGGCTTGTCAGTCGCCGTCTGGTCCACAAAGCGCAGAAAGTTGGTGACTTCGCATTGAGCCGGTTCAATGAGGCGGACGCTGATGTCCGGTTCGACATGGAATCTTGCCTGGAAATCGGACAACATTCGTTCGAAAGGCTGGACCTCTGTGCCCAATCCTTCGATTGCGACGGCGGTCTCGGTTGCCGACGTCAACGACGCATAGAAACAGTCGCCGCCGTTGAACTCGCGCACCCAGGAGACCCGTTGCGCGGCGTCGTCGAGGGCAATTGCCGGCGGCAGCTCTAGTTCCGGTTTCGGCACGTTCAAGGTGATGGCGGGTCCGTCCGGCTGTTTGCCTGCCGCCGGGTCGTCCTGTTGCCCCTTTGCGCTCGCGTCGCCCGCTTGGCCTGCAGCTGGGTCGGGCACCTGGGTGGTGGCCTGCTGGCTGGCCGGCTGCTCGGGCTTCTCCATCACGTCGGGCTGGACCGCTGGGGGCGGTGAGACTTTGTCGGCCGGCGCCACCGGCGCGACCTGGACGCGCGGCGGAACAGCTTGCTGGCTGTCGCTGGTCACGCTATCCGGCTGAATTGCCGGCGGTGGTTGTGCCTCGCCTGCCGCTGGCTCCGGGGTTTCTTCGGATGCCGCCGGCTCCGAGGTTTCCTCGGATGCCGCCGGCTCCGACGCTTCCTCGGTTGGTGAGAGGACTTCGGCGGGCCGTGCCGGCTCCAACTTTTGCGCCTCGGCATCTGCCTGATTTTCAGCTGGCGACAGCGCCTCGGCTGGCGCCGGCTCCGAAGTTTCCTGGGCTGCCGCCGGCTCCGAGGTTTCCTCGGATGCCGCCGGCTCCGAGGTTTCCTCGCTTGGTGAGAGGACTTCGGCGGGCCGTGTCGGCTCCAGCTTTTGATCCGCTGCGGCACCTGCCTGCTTTTCAGCTGAAGGCGCAGCGGCCTCTGTTTGTGACCGCTCAGGCGGAACTGCCTTTGCCGGCTCATCGCTCGGCGAATTTGCAACACTGTCCGTCGGGGCCGGCTTTGATGCTTCCGGTGCCGAGAGCTTTGTCTCACTGCCGGTCGGCGTGGAAGGCGTCATCAAGCCGCTTAGATAAATGCCTGCACCTGACGCGACAGCTAAGGCCGCCAAGGCAGCGATCACGATCGATCGGCTCTTGGCGGACTTTGCAGGAACCTTTGGCAAAACCGCCCGAGGACCGGCAACTGGCGAAGGCCTTGGTTCGGACAGAAGCGCCGGCCGGACATGCGGAACGAAGCGCTGTTCACCGGGAGCCGCCGGACGTTGACTTGGGAGCTTGGGGCCAGGCGCGGCGGTCCGCCCCGCTCGCGGCAAACCCGTCCGGTCGCGCGGCGTGATCGACGTTGGCGGCGTTGTCTCCTCATCCGTATCGTCACGTGTCACCTTGGCGATGTCCGCCATGCTGATCGGCCGGTCTTGTGGATCCGGCTGCAGCATGGCTTCCACAATTCCACGAAAATCGCCGTCGATCTCGGACAGGTCCGGAACGGTTCGGCGCTTTTCCACGATCTCGAACTGGGAGCCGCCCATGTCGATCGGCTTCCCGCGCAGAGCAGCGGCCAGCACCAACCCCAGGCTGTAGATGTCGGATTGCTCGCTGACCTCGCCGCTGTACAGCCCGAGCTGTTCGGGAGAAACGTAGTTGTACTTTCCCGCGAACTTTCCGCCGATCAGGGTCTCTCCGCCGACGGTCGCCGACCGCGCGATGCCAAAATCGATGATCTTTGCGCGTTCGACCCGGCCTCCTGGCAGGATGATGTTATCCGGGGAGAGGTCGCGGTGTATTGCTCCCGCCTGGTGCACGGCGCTCAGGCCGGAAGCCAGGCGATGGCAGAGCTTGCGCACGTCTTCCGTCGGCATCGGGCCACGTCGCATGATATCGAACAGCGACTGGCCGTCGACGAATTCCATGGCAAGATAGGGGCGACCGATGCCGGGGTCGATCGTGAAGACGTGATATCGCACGACCGCGTCGTGCGACAGGTGATTGAGGATCGACGCTTCCTTGCGGAACAGGGACAGGATCGTCTGATCACGGGCGAACTCGGGCAAGACGATCTTGATCGCGACATGGTCGCCGGTCTGGATGTTGTGGCCCCGGTAGACTTCGCCCATGCCACCGAATGCAATCCGCTCGTCTAGTTCATAGATGCCGCTGAGTTGCGTGCCTACGGCTGTATTGGCCACGTTAGGCGATATTCGCGTCTTGTCGTCGGCGCTCATCAGCCTAAACCTTCCGCCCGGGAAGGATCAAGACGGGCCCCATTGCGCCCATCTCCGATCTTCACGAGCACGATCGTGACATTGTCCGTTCCCCCGCGCGCCAGCACCGTTTGTAGCAGGTTTTCGCATGCCGCCTGAGGCGTCGCCGACACCGCCGCCGCCTCGATCTCGGCATCTGTGACATGCGCAGTCAGCCCGTCGGTGCTCAACACAAATATGTCGCCCGGCATGATTTCGCCTTGCTGGAAGTCAATGACGATCTCGTCGCTGACACCGACTGCATGCGTGATAACGTTGCGGCGCGGCCAGGTGAGCGCTTCGGCTGCGCTGATCATGCCCTTGTCGAGAAGTTCCTGAACTTCGGTATGGTCCTTCGAAATCTGGGAGATCGAGTTGTTGCGGATCAGATAGACGCGGCTGTCGCCCGCCCACAGGCAGGCAAACCGCCCATCCATCGCCAGCAGGGCGGCGACAGTGGAGCCAATGGTTACTCCGCGGGATTCCGATATCCTGCGGATTTCGGCGTTGGCCCGGCTCAGCCGGTCCTCGAAGCGCGCGCGAAGATCCGGTGCAGAGCTTGCAATGCCGATCGTTGCCAGATGATCGACAATACTGGCCGAAGCGACTTCCCCGGCATCATGTCCACCCATTCCGTCGGCCACCACCCACAAGCCAGTTTCCGGCTCGACCAGATAGCTGTCTTCATTGAGCTCGCGGACACAGCCTCTGTGGCTAACGCCGAAGCTTTCAAAGGGAAGGGCGACATTGTTCACTTTGCCACCAAGCGCTTCTCAAGCGTCCTCTGCGGCGCACTGTCAGGCGCTCGCTCGCGCCAGTTTGCCACAGGCTCGAATATTAAAGTATCGAAATCAACGTCCGCGCATCTGTTGCCGATGGACAGCGTCACCGTACTGGAACATGCAAAGGTCATCTCAAAACGCCTTTGGACAGCTGAACCCGGAAAGCGCGGGAAGGAAGAGAGGGTTGGGGTCCGAACTGGTCTGGATCGTATAGGCGACATCGCGTCCGCCGATCACGAAGCGGGCTTCCGTGTTGCCGCCGGTGCTGGTGATATCAGCCTTGTCCAGCAGGCGCTTCAGTGCCCACGGACCGTCGAACTTGATCGCGGACGCACGGCCCGGCATTTCCGGAATGAGGCTCAGGCTCGCGGACGCGGAAGCCATGCCGCTCGGCCAGGTCACCGTGCTTGGCGCGTTGCCCGCCTGGTTGCTTTGGACAATCTGGCCATCGACGTCGAGTTCCGCCGTATCGGCATCGCCATGCAGTGAAAACGGCGTAAAGGTGACACTGACCGACGGCACCGAACCACCTGAAGGAAAGAAGGCGTTGCGGATTTCCGCGGCCAGCTGGAAGTTTTTCAAAGTCGACTTCGACAGGTCGCGCCCGAAACGCGCATCCTGTTTCCAGTTCCAGTCCTGGCCGGTCATGTCGATCAGCGACGCCAGATTCTGTGCGAAGAACCGGTCCATCAGTCCGCCTGGAGCGAACAGTTTCGCGAAATCCGCCATCGCAATATCCTCCGAGCCATCGCTGGCGAAAGGATAACGGCCCTCGACCATCTCCTCGCAGGCGCGCGTGACCGTCTGGTCGAGCATCTGGTTCAAATTCGTTAGCGAGGTTTCTGCGACGTTGCCGTCAAGCTCGTCGGCGGTCGCGGTGACCATTCGGGCGAGTTGCTTGGGCAGACGCGAGACATTGGCGCGAAGGGTGGATATCTGCAGCTGCAGATTCATGTTGACGCGTTCCGTTTGCGAAGGGACATCGGCCGCCAATTGCAGGCTTTGATAGATGTCGCGGAAATTCTGGGTCAATGCATCGATTGGGCGGCGTCCGGCGGGACCGTTCACCAAAACCTGGAATGATCTGAATTGCGCTTCGACGCTCGTCCCAGGATACTGGTTTTGCGCGTTAGCGGACCCTGTACCGGCCCGGCTTTGCGATTTGCCGCTGGCGACTTGAATGCCGATGCGGGCCAATCCCCTGGCGATATCTGCAGCGTTCTGCTGCTGGTTTTGAAGCATGTCGGCTTCGGCCTCGGAGCCGAAGTCCTTGCCGGAACCAGCTTCTCGCGTCAGAGCTGTTTCATCGGCGATCGCCGTAAAAAGCTGGTCGATTGGCGAGGTTGGTGACGCGGCAGCGGACAGCGCGATATAATGCGGCTTGTCCTTCAGCATCGCCTTGAACTTCAGCTTGTCGAGAACGCCGTTCCACGCCGCGGCGAACTCCCTCCCATAGCGATCGACAAGTTCGGGACCGAGTTTAAGCAACTCCTGGTCGATGCCACCTTGCTCGCCGCCGCCGCCGAGAACCCACTGGTCATCGACAAGCATCTGCGCAATGCGCGAGAGTTGTCCGAGATAGAAGTTGTTGAAGCCGCTATAGGTGTAGATACCGGGAACGCGAAGGCCTGACAGATCGCCACCATCGACACGCTCGAACAACAGCTGCGCTTCCGGGCCGCCTTTCACGGAGATGGAAAAATCGTCCAGCGCTGCCGCGTATACCGCCGACTTGACCAAGGCGGAGGCACGATCGGCAAGGCTCATTCGTCCGAGCGAGCGTTGAGCGGCTTCGACAAGTGGCTGGTTGAGTTCGAAAACCGGATCGTAGGCGTCGTCCAGCGCAAGCATCGCCCGCAGATGTTTTTCGAGTTGCGCCCGTCCCTCGCGGTTGTTTTCGCCCGGATACCGGTTCTGCTCCCAATCCTGCCTCATCCAGGAAACGATCAGCTCGTCGTCGACCTTCGGCGCCCTGCCGCCAAGCATCAGGTAGATCTTCAGCGGTTCGTAAAGCGCGGCGGGATCAGCCATCCTGGCCTGGATCGTCCGTTCGGCCTGAAGCAGCAGGCGCGAACGGAACATGCGCTCCAGCGCTTGCCGGTAAGCTGTTTTTGATGCCGAAAGAAGTCTTTCCCGCTGACTGAGGCCGAACGTCGCCTCGATCGGTGTCGGCAAGTCACTGGTGTCGAACCCGGCCGGCAGCTCGCGCAACTGGTCGAGCGGGCCAATGACGTTTTCGAGGTCGACGTCGGCGACCGTCGGGGTTTTGAGTAGCGGTTCCGCCGTCTCTCGATAGCGGCTTACAGCTTGCGTCGTAGAAGCGAGCAGCGACCTGTTGGCCGTAAAGCTCAGGGCCAAGGTGCCCAGAGCCGCGGCAGCGATTAACGCTATTGCGCCAAGACCGCCATATCTGGCGATCGCTGCACGTCTTTCAGCCGATTTGTCGTATGAAACCCAGCCGGATTCCGCGAAAATGACGCCGGTCAGAAGATCGTGCAAAAAGAAGCTTTTGCCAGTGCCGGAAAGATGGGCGCGAGAAGCGCTGCCGAAACTGCGACCGATTGCGCCCAGCACCTGGTCGATCGGCGTACCCTCCTGCGTGCCCGATGAAAAATAGAGTCCACGCAGGCTGACGTTCACCTGGCTGCGGGCCGGATCGAATATGCTTGCGATGAAACTGGCAATACGGCCCTTCAGCGCGCCAAACTGGGCTGGAAAGCCAAAGATGGATATACGTGCGACCGGATCGGTCTCTTCCTGCAGGCGGTCGGCCATCTCCTCCGCCAGGCGTTTTTCCAATGCGTCGAATTCGGCCGGTGCCTCACCGACCATGTTCTTGTTGCGATCGGCAGTCTGGAATGTCGCGCCCCATACTTTGCGGCGGCGCTGCTCGTCGAAACCGCTAAAATAATCGATGAAACCGGCGACAAGGTCGGCCTTGGTGAAGAGCAGGTACACCGGGAACTGGATTTTCAGTGTTTCGTGGATTTCGCGCAGGCGGCTGCGTATTTCAACGATATGGACATCAAGCTGCCGATCATCGAGGCTCATGAGATCGGCAAGGCTGATGGCCAGGATAACCCCGTTTATCGGTTGCCTGGTGCGGTATCTCTTAAGCAGCGACAAGAAGGCGAGCCAGCTCTTCTTGTCGCTCTGCGCGTTGGAATCCTGCGTCGTGTAGCGTCCGGCGGTGTCGATCAGCACCGCCTGATCGGTGAACCACCAGTCGCAGGATCGTGTGCCGCCAACGCCGGCCACCGGCTGGGCGTCGCCCGAACCGGCAAGCGGAAAATTCAGACCCGAATTGACCAACGCCGTTGTCTTGCCGGCACCGGGCGGGCCGATGACGATGTACCAGGGAACTTCGTAGAGGAAATTGCGCCTGCCGCTCGACCGCTTGAGCGCAGCGATGGCTTCATTCATACGAGCCTCGAGCACCTGCGAGTCGTCATCTTTGTCGTCATTGCGGGCGACTATCGTCTCGAGCGCCTTTTGCGCCTTTCGCTTCTGCCAGAAGCGCACTCCATAAAAGAGCGTCGCGATCGCAACGATCACGCCGATGATCGTCACGCGCAGCCAGACGGGTGCCAGCGGGCGGGTATCGGCAAAGCGGATCAATGGTCCGGCAAACCAGACGGCTGCCGCGAAACCGGCCAACGCGATCGCGCTGAATATCCGCAGCAGCCAACGCGTCATAGGCGCTTCCAAATGGCCGTGCTCACAGTGTTTCCTCCTTGGGGATCATCAAGTCGACACGGCGATTCTGGGCGCGGCCTTCCGGCGTCGCATTGTCGGCGATCGGTTCGTCTTCACCCTTGCCGTCGACGGTGATCCGGGAAGGCTTGCTGAACCGTGGCGCCATCATCGCTGCGACGGCCTTCGCCCGGGCGATGGAAAGGTCGAAGTTGGATTTGAACGGGCTCGATTTTCGCGGCTTCACATTGTCTGTGTGGCCGACGATCATGATCGGTCCAGGCTCCGGTTCCAGTGCGGCGGCGATGTCTGCGGCGATTGGTGCAAACTCCGGTTTTATCTCGGCTCTGCCGGACGGAAACAGCAGGACATTGTTGATCTCCACGACGATGAACCTGCCCTGCGTGCCGACGATCAGCCCGCCGCGCGCGATAGTCTTGGCCAGTGCCGCATGGATGCGATCGATCTGGGAACGGGTAGGGGCGACAGGCGGAGCGACTTTCACCGGCGCAGCCGACGGCACCACGCTGGCGCGTTCGATGGCGATCGGCGTCGACGGATCGAGCGCCAGCAACCTGCCGGCAAGGGCCTCGCCCTCGTTGGTAATGAAGACCCGCAATGCGAAGAATGCCGCCGTCAGCAGCGCCGACGCTGCGGCCGCAACCACCCAGAGCGGCAACCGGGCCGACGACTGTGCGCTTGACACCGCCATGCTTTGCCAGTGGGGCGAGATGTCGTCGTCGGCGCGCGCCCTGAAGTAGCGAAGCGTCTCGTAGACGTCGCGTCGAACGCGTTCGAGATTGTTGTCCTCGCGCGAAAGGCCTCGATACTGGCCTTCGAACCCCAGCGACAGGCAGGCATGCATCAATTCAAGCAAGTCGTAGTGTGCCTCCGGCGCTGACAGTACCTTGTTCAGCGCTTCGTAGAAGCCCGAGCCGGTGGGCACGGCGTGAAAGAACTGTGACAGCATGCTGTGATGCGCCCAGGCGTCTCTCTTGGGCCAAGGCAGGTTGCCGATGAGGTCGTCAGCGGTTTCGCAGAGAACAAATTTTGCGATCCGTGCATCTTCTTCGGGAACACCGGCTTTCTCCATTGTCCGGTCGAATTTTTCGATCGCCTCGGCGACGTGTTCCGCCAGTTGCTCCGCCTGTCTTTCGACAGGCATAAGTCTGAGCTGGCCAAACAGCATCAGCAAAGGAGCGGCCGCAGCGAGGATCTGATTTGCTGCGGAATATTTGACGCTGTCCGTGGCATTCAGCAGGATTTCCTGCTCAATGCCCGGCGTCACCGCAAAGGAGCCGGTTGCCGCTGCTGCGCCGGGATCTGCACCTTGATAAATCACGGTTCCGGATGCCCAGCCCGGCGGTGCATGCCGACCGACACCCGGATCGAAAATCGTTGAATCCTTAACCCGCGAGGGACCGGGCTGCCCGCTGTTAGGAACAGGCCCCTGAGGAGCCGGCGCTGATTTTTCAGCGCGGCGCGGTGCGCGAATGACGGTCTTGCCCGCTGGGCCGAAAGGATCGTCCTTCGAGCTCATCGCCAAACGTCCGTCCACACCTGGTTGCTGCGTGTGCGCCACAGGCGAGCAAAACAGTCCCTGGTCAGGCGCAGGAAATGCAGGCGCTGCTGGCGAGGGCAGTGTCTGGAGGAAGGTCGGCTATATCTTTCTATCCCGCCGTAACATGACATGTGCCGCAGACCCCAGGTCAATCAGCCTTACCCGCTGGCGAACTGTCGTAAGTGATCGTAAGCTTAGAAACGGTCGATTGGAACCAGATGCAGCGCTGCGAAAGGATTTTTCTTCGCCAACTACAGCCCGCATCTTTGGGCTCGCAAAGGACGCTCTAATACTTTCCACCTGGCGCGTGATCCGTACCGCGGCCGAAGGTCAGCGCAGCAAACCAATCCGATTTCCGGGGCATGGGCCAGGTTCAATCTCCCCGGCTTATTTTTGCTTGTCGGCTTTGGCATAGGCTTCGCTGAAATAGGCGAGGAATATGTCCAGCATTCCGTTTTCGTGTGCTTCCTCCATGGTCCGCCATTTGGCAACAAAGGCGTCCCAAGCCAGGCTCTTCTTCGAAGTGAATGACGTGGGTGGGAGTTTTTTGCCGATCGCCTCAGGCGACAGATCGTCAAGCAGCCGGGAGAGCGCAGCTTGCATGGCTGCATAGGTGGCAAACTCATGTGTCTTGAGATCGCGGAATGCGTCTTCGACACTGTGCCTGGCATCAAGATAGCCGGCTCTGCGCCGCGCGAACATGATTTCGAGTATGTCGTCGGTTCCCGGGACGAACTTCAAGGGATTGTTATCAGCGGAGCTTATCATCGTCCGGTGTGTGCTCTTGGCCAGTATCTTCGCAGCCGCACGTGCCTTCAGCAGCAAGGCCAGTTCCTCGACAACCGTTCGAAGCACCGCGCCGATTTCGGCAGCAACTTCATGCGGATCACGCGATTGGAGCAATTCCGGCGAGATGCCGGCTCCGACTGCGATTTCCCGCAGCACCTCGTCTCTCGTCGAAGGGAGAGGCGCGGGCGGCGAAGGCGTCGACGCCAGTGCCCTCTGCCCGGGCCGTTGCTCCACCGGCTCGAAGAAAGGCTGGTCTCCGAAGTCCAGCGGCCGACCGGTTGCGACCGGCATTTGTCGTTGCGTCGAACCGTGCCTGCTTTGAGGATGACCCATCGTGGCGCGCTCGTCATCGATCGATACGAAGATGACGTAGCGGCCGATCAGCAGCCGGTCTCCATGGTCAAGCCGATGCGGGCCGGCCATGCGATGGGTCGATCCGTTGATGAAGGTCCCATTGCGCGAGACGTCGTGCAGCCAGAACGCGCCTGCCTCGTATCGAACATCGCAGTGTCGGCCGGAGATGAACTTGTCGGGGTCGGGCAAGGTCCAGTCGCAAGCCTCGCGGCCGATTTCGAAGCTGCGATCACGAGCGGAGTAGCCGGTCGACATACCGGCGGGCAGGGAGACGACATTGTTGATCTGCAGCCTGATGTACATTCAAAATCGCCGTCGATCCTGTCGGGAAACTCACCCAGGACACCCCATTATACCAGCAATTTCTGAGCGCGGCGGCACAGAAGCGTTCAAGTCGATGATTCAACAGGCGACCAGGCTGCAGTCACCAAGGGTCCCCTTTGGTCGCTGCAAGACATGTGCTAGGCTCAGGCAGAAACGAGCGGCGGGAGGGGGCACGACCCATGCCGAACGAACGTGCTACGGTTGTGCAGACGCCGGTTGGCGCTGACCTGTTGACCTTCACGCATCTTGTCGGGCGCGATGAGATCAGCCGTTGTTTGGCCTATACGGTCGGGTTTGTGAGCAGCAGCCCCGACATCGATCCGCTGAAGATGCTGGGCGGTCCTGTTTCGATCGAAGGTGAATCCGATCCGAAACGCTGGTTCAGCGGCCTTGTGTCCGAGTTTCGGCTGACCCGGATCGAGGACCGTCTGGCTTACTACGAAGCAGTCGTCAGGCCATGGCTCTGGTTTCTCGGCAATACGACCGACTGCCGTATTTTCCAGAACATGAGCGTCATCGAAATCGTCGAGGAGGTTTTCTCGAAATACAGCACGGCAAAATTCGAGAAGCGCTTGCAAGGGTCTTATCCGCCGCGCGAGTACTGCGTCCAGTATGACGAGACCGATCTCGATTTCGTGCAGCGGCTGCTCGAGCACGAAGGCATCCTGTACTTTTTCGAGCATGACGAGGGCAAGCACACGCTTGTCCTTGCAGACGCAATGAGCAAGCTGAAGCCGGCGCCGGGGTATGAAAAGGTGCCTTATCACTTTGAAGGGCAGGGCTCCCGGCGCGATGTCGAATACATCACGGAATGGATCCTCGGCAGCTCGGTACGGCCGGGCGCCTATGTCCATACCGACTATGATTTCAAGAAGCCGGGCGCCGATCTGATGGCCAAATCCGCCCAGCCGTTCAGTCACAAGCTGGCGGCGGGCGAGAATTACCGTCAGCCTGGCGCGCATCTCGACGTCGGCCGCGGCGACAGCCTGGCCGCGATCCGGCGCGAGGAAATCCAGGCCGTGCACCAGCGCATCGCTGCAGTCGGCACCGTGCGCGGCCTGTATTCGGGCTGTACGTTCAAGCTGGACGGCTTCCCAAGAGAAGACCAGAACCAGGAATATCTGGTGGTCAGCGCCGAATACAGGCTGTTCGATCCCGGCTACAGAGCCCATGCCGACGTCGAAAGCGAGAACTTCAAGGTGATCCTCGGCGTGGCGCCGACTGCCTTGCCCTATCGTCCGCCGCGGGTCACGACACGGCCGATTATGCGCGGCCCGCAGACGGCGACGGTGGTCGGCCCATCCGGCGAAGAAATATTCACCGACAAATATGCTCGGGTGAAGGTCCAGTTCCACTGGGACCGTCTGGGCAAGAAGGACCAGAACAGCTCCTGCTTCGTGCGCGTGTCGCAGACCTGGGCCGGCAGCGGCTGGGGTTTCATCCAGATACCGCGCATCGGCCAGGAGGTGATCGTCGACTTCATCGAAGGCGACCCGGATCTGCCGATCATCACCGGCCGCGTCTACAACGCCTCGCAGATGCCGCCCTACGGACTGCCGGGCAGCGCCACGCAATCCGGCTGGAAATCCGACTCCTCGAAAGGCGGCGGCGGTTACAACGAACTGATGTTCGAGGACAAGGCCGGCTCCGAACTGGTCAATTTCCAGGCGCAGAAGGACCACAACCTTCTGGTCAAGAACGACCGCACCAAGCTGGTGCAGCACGACCAGTCCGACCGCATCGACCACGACGCCAAACACTCGGTCGGCCACAATCTCGACGAGGACGTCGGCAACAACAAGACGGTCAAGGTCGGCGTCGACCAGACAACGGATATCGGCAACAATGATACCGAGACGGTGGGGGTGGATCGCTCGCTGACGGTGGGATCGAATGAGACGATCAACATTGGGTCAAACTCGACGGAGACGATCGGCGCCAACCACACGCAGACGGTGGCGATCGTCCAGACCGTCACGGTGGGCGCCGCGCGCGTCGATACGGTGGGTGCCTCTGAGACGAGGAGCGTCGGGGCTGTGCAGTCGAATACGATTGGGGCTTCGCGGTCTGTTACGGTGGGGGCGGGGCAGAGTCACGATATCGGCGCGGATGACAGTTGGAACATCGGTGCCAGCCAGAGTGTGCAAATCGCCGCGGATCAGGGCGTCAAGATAGGCGGCGCGCAGAATTCGGAGATCGCGAAGACGTGGATCGTCAAGGTGGGCGAGGACAACTCGACCCAGGTCGGTGGCGCGCATGAACTCAAGATCGGCAAGAAGAGCCTTACCCAAGTCGGCGAGGATGCGGGGATGGTGGTCGGCAAGAACCTGACCATCGAAGCCAAGGACTCGATAACGATCAAGACCGGTAGTGCCGAGATCCTTATGAAGAAGGATGGAACAATCACCATCAAGGGAAAGGACATTACGGTCAAAGGTTCGGGAAAGATCAATGTCGACGCTTCGAGCGATATCGTCATGAAGGGCAGCAACATCCTGCAGAATTGAGGTTCGAAATGGTTGCGTTGAAATCGCGGATCGAGGGTGTCGTTATCGGCGTTCTGTTGGGCTTCGAGGGGGCCACGCCGCTGGTCGTATTCGCAGGCAATCCAAAGGAGACCGCGCTCAAGGCGAAGAGCCTCGTCGCGCTGGGTCCGGACGCGATCGCCTCCGAAGTGGCACTGCTGTTCGAGGAGGGGGATCCACTACGTCCGCTGATCGTCGGACGCATTGTCGATCCGACCCGCGACCCGCGGCCGCGGGCGTCCAGTGACGGGCGCCAGGTGCGGATCGATGGCGAGGAACGCGTCGAACTCCGCTGCGGCAAAGCGACCATCATCCTGGAAAAGGACGGTCATATCACCATTCGCGGCACATATGTCACCAGCCATGCCAGTGCGGCAAATCGAATCCGCGGTGGCTCGGTCAACCTCAACTGATGCCGCGCGCACCCGTCCTTCCGAAAATCGTGCGCCAGCACGCGGAGATGGCGGCGTTCCTATGGACAGTCTACGACCGGCACCTGCTGCACCCGGACGAGAATCCTGACATGGACGCTGAGCGGCTCGCGCGGCTGGTCGAGCGGCTGGAGGCGCATTTGGACGGGCTGTGGGTGGCGGGACCGGACGGCAAGCGGATCGCCCAGGAACGGTTCGCCGAATACCCCGAAGCGGGCGAGCTGTTCGTCGTGCGCATGCTCGAGGCGAAGCGCCCGATCCCGGTCAGAGAGCTGGACCTTGAAACGGTCAGAGAATATCTCGGGGCGAACGGGGTGTAGATCGTTAAGCAAGCTGGCGCGCCCGCTTATCCGTCGTGGCGCACTTCTTCCCATACCTCGTCCGGCAGGTCCATGATGACCCAGGCGTTTTGCTGCCGTTTGGCGACCCCCTTGTGATCGAAATACCAGAGCACGCCATCCGCGACATCAATGAGCAACGGGCTCTGCAGTTCGTCCGGCAAGCCAATCTCCTCTTCCAACTGCAAATCCTTGCCGAGGACATGGATCACCGTATCGCCCAGAAGGTGGGGCCGGCCACCGACCAGGCAGATAGAATAGTAATTCTCGGCGAAGCCCGGCTGCGAGAAATCCTCGAAGCCATCGGGATCCCGGCCTGCGACGATCAGACCACCGCCGCCCGCCGCCAGAAAGCGACCGTCCTCTAGCACGATGACATCCTCAAGATAGGTGTTGCCGGGTAGGTCCACGCCTGTCCAGCGGCGTTTATTCCGCACGTACAGGCAGCCGATTTCGCCTGCCAACTGGGTCTCGAAGCGCTCTTTCGCGGCAAGGTATTGTGGCATCGTGCCTGTCTCTGCGATCCGGTCGAGTTCGGCTTGCTCGGCGGCGGTCGGCTCACGGAAGGCAGCGGCGGTGTTGCCGCATGCCGCCCACTCCCCATTCGCGTTTCGCGCCAGGGCCTCGAATGCGTTGTCGCCCAAAGCCTCGTCATCCGAGTCGGCTATTATTGTCCACGCGTCCCGTGTGTCGCGCACATAGACTTGCGAGCCGTATCCGCAGGCAATCAATTCGTCGCCCAATTGCCGAATTTGGCTCATCGAGCCACGGCCCTCTTCGTCGTCGCCGGCGCCCGCCTCCGGAATCTGCTCGCTGGCAAATTGCTGGCCGACGAAGCTGACATCGCCGTCGATGCCGAGGGCCGCGAGCAAGGCCCCGTGACGCCAGCCGTCGAGCCTCGTCAGCCACACGAGCGTCGATTCGAAATGCAAATAGTTCCATTCAGGCATGCCCGGCGCTCGGTGGAGCGTAAGCCTGCTGAACTGCGGCCCGTCCTCGAGCAGGCCGGTCGAAATCGCGAAGCCGTCGACGGACAGCGCACAGGCCGCCCAGATGTCATAGTTGCTCATGATATTGTCGTGTTCAGCATTTTGCTCGCCCCCGCCTTGTTCGGAAGTGTACCTGACGTGCGGCCGACCTGGTTCGGCCCAATGTTTGCGGTCTGCCTGGTTACCGCGGCCTTCGCCTTCGCGATGCACGCGACCGTTGGATTGCCGTTCTTATCCTGCTTGAGGTCGCTGATCGTCTTCTTCGACTCAGCGATAATGTCACCGAGCTTCGCGGTGTTCCAGGTGCCGTTCTTTTTCATGGCCTCAATATGCGTCTTCTTGGCCCCGCCACGCAGATTAGGCGGTACCTTCTGCCCGAGCTTCTTGAGCGCTGCCCGCTCCTTCTTGTGGGTCTTTTTGTGCGCCGACTTGCTGACACAGATGCAGACGCCTTTACCGATCGACGGCGCGTTCTTCACGCGCTCGTCGATGTTCCGCTTCTGCCTGCCGAAGGTCCGCGTGATGGTCGAGGCGCCAGCCGCCCCGGCGGCGATCGCCTGGTCGCGCGTGCCCGTGCGGTAGGCCTTGTCCGGAACGATATGATGCGCCTCGCCGGGAGGCTTCGCGTTCGCGCAGGCAGCGGCGATGTCATCATAGGAACCGACGAGGCAGTCCGCGTCCTGGCCGCGTTTCAGGTCGGCGGCCGCGATCTTCGGCCAGGGCGGCGCATTGCCGACCGGCGAGGCATGGTTATTCGTTGAGATGTCGCTAAACCGGCTGATCGGCTCTCCGTCCATCTTAACGTTGCCGGACCAAGCTTCGGCGTACTCCTTGCCGGTGTTTTGCGAGCTGACGACGCCCTTTTTCGGCGCACACCCCGCCTCGGTCCCCATGGTCTTGGTGTAGTAGGACTGGTTCTTCTGCGTGACGGTCTTGCCGCCGATCTTGACTGTGCTCGTCCCTTTGTCCGTGTCGGTATCCATGCCGAAGCTTGGGTAGGGAATCGGCACGCCGGGCGGCGTGGCCGGCGTCTGCGGCGGCGTGAAGCAGACATCCGGAAAAGCCGCGATCACCTGATTGGTCTGCGCCTTGCAAGCGATCTCGAGCCCATTCGCGAACACGGTCATGCGGCGACCCGCTTCCGCGGCATCCGGCCCGCGGTCAACAGCATCGCACCGCAGGCACCGTCGTCGCCCGAAGACTCGATCAGCACCGGATCGCCTCGGTCGTAGCCTTTCATGGCAGCGGTGATGGCCATGCCAACCGTGATCGGCACGACAGCGGCTCCGACATTCCCAAGACTTTCAGCCGGGCTCCAGAAGTCTTGGAAACCATGATGGCCTCGGACGAGTCGCAGCGAGGCAATCGCTGCCTGCTTGAAGAAATAGCTCTCGCCGATCAGATCCGAAATCCGGTAACCGACATCGCGCATGTGCATCCCCGAGGCGTCCAGAGCCATGCGGTAGGCTGCGGTCATGCCGTTGCCGCGGAGAGGAAGATCGGCAGGGTTGTAGACATAGGCCGGCTCGCGGGCTAGGCCGAGGCCGAGGAGGCGCATGGCGCCGCTGCCTGGTCGGGTGCAGAGGATAGCAGCGGCGGCTTCGCCGGGGATGAAACCATTGGGGTTGTCTGGGGTGAGCAGGCGGCGTTCGGCCAGATAGTGGTCGATCGTCAGTCCCGCCAGGTAGCTGTCGACGCCGCAGATCATCACGTAAGGCACGCTGCGGTCGGCCAGCAGCCGACGGGCCTGGTCGAGTGCGACGTGGCCGGAGGGCCGGCCGTGGGCGACGATTCGCGTTCGGTACGGCGAGGCGATGCCGGTGATCTCGGCGATGCGCGCCGCGAGGCGTGGGGCTTCCGGGGCGAGGCGGCCGGGCCGGTCTTCTTCGGCGAGGCAGAGGATGAGCGCTGCAGTGCCATGTGCCTCGGGAACGGGCTCGAAGGCCTCGAGGATGGCCGCGGCAGCCATGTGGGCCAGCCGCTTCTCTCCTGTGAACTTGCGCGGCAGCGGCACCGGGGCGCCGACCAGCCAGCCGCCGCCGGGGCCGACGAAGCGGGTTTCCTGGAAGCCGTCGAGCTTGGCGCGCATCGCGCCGCATGCCGAGGGGGCGTCGAGACCGACCGCGGTCACCATGCCGATCGAGACGATGTCGAGCTCGAGTGTCATGCCTCCTCGATTTCTTCTTCCGCGTCAGCACCGTTTGCGCGGACATAGGTTCGCCCGGTCGCTCGTGCGCGCAGCATCGATTGCGTCGGCGGCCCGATCCAGCATTCCGAAAAATCGAGGATCGTGCGCTTGAGCCGCTGCTGCAACCGCCAAACCAGCGAGAATCGTCGATTTTCTGGATCGAACAGGATCGTGTCCGGAGACAGTTCACCGTCGAACACCTTGTCCTGCTCCTTGAACAAGGTCATCTGCAACGCCGTCGCCGGCAGGCGGAAAACCTCCTTGCCCATCGGCGTCAGATTGATCAGCTGCACGTCCTCGCCGCCCCTTGGATGATCGATCTGCTGGTCGGGCGGCGCCATCTGGAAGTAGCGCTCGTCGAAATCGTGGGGCAGGAAAGGGAAGACGTTGTCGATCCAGTTCTGGTCATAGGTGCCGCCGTATTCGATGCGGCCCGGCCAGCCGCGGCCGATCGGGCCAAAGCTCATCGGCTTGTAGTCGCCGAAGGGTGAGCGGATGTCTTCGCCGACAGCTTGCGTGTTCGGTAGCCGCAGGCCGGGGATGAGGCGCTGGTTCCTGGTGCGCGACCAGCCGGTGCCGACCGGGTTGTATTTGTAACTTCCCGGCAGCTTGTCCTCCGGATCCAGCTTGTCGACGCCGCCCCAGGCGACGTCATAGGAGATCGGCAGGCGCAGGAAAGGCTGTGGCGCCGTGGTGGTAAACATTGGCCCGATGGCGCGCCATTCGCGGTGGCCGACGACCTCGAACAGTTTCGACCAATTGCCGACCTTGATGCCGACCGGCACGCGCTCGGCTGGTCTGCCGTTTGGTGCGTAAGCACAGCCATTGGCGATGACGTCGCAGCGCGGTTTGCGGAAGGCAAAATCGGTTTCCCACAGTGTGGCGGAATAGCCGGGTTCACCGGTCTGTGTGTCGGCCATGACCAGCGGTACCTGCTCCGCTGATTTCTGCACCGGTCCGCCGGGCGTCGCGGGAAAGTCGAACGTGCCTTTGACCACGACGACGATCCACTCATGACCGGCCTTGTCCATGCCCATGGTGAACTCGTGCGGATACCCCATCTGGTTCCAGATCTGCATCAGCTGGTCTCCCAGCTGGCGGCGAGGATTTGCTCCAGCGTCGCTTGCGGAGCGTGCGGATCAATATCGAAAATGTCGGAGTGCGCGGTCCACATCACCAGGTCGGTAATTATCTCACTGCCCGGCTCTACGGGCGGCACCGGCAGCCCGGCCAGCACTGCATCCAGCTCGTCGGGGGTCAGCTCGCCATGTTGTGCAGCGATGGCGGCCTCTTCGATTCCGGACAACCATGCTTCCGCACGAGCCAACTGGAAGGGAGCCTCGGAGAGTTGCGCGACGACACTCAGCGGAAACTGTCTGCCAACTCTGTCGGCGCTCTGCAGAATAATGCCTGCCGATGGCCCGAACGCAGCCGGACCGGCCAGGAAGCGCAGCGCGTTGGTGCGCGGCCAGGTTTCCGAGCCGATCAGCGGCACGATGTGCTGCGCCAGCCAGCGGTCCCAGACGCGGACAAAATCCCCCGGCAGTCGCCGCGTGACGAAATCGCCGGTGGCAGGCATTTTGCCGTAAAAGCCAGGCAGGATCATATCTGCGGCGGACATGAGAATTTCTTGAACATTTGCAAATTGTAGGGGTTCTCGACGCTTGCCGCCTTAAGCTCGAAATCGGCGTACATGCCTTGCGTGCCCAGTCGCAGGCTGTAGACGTCGGACAACGAGGTGCCGGTGAAGCGGCCGCTGCGCAGCAGCCTCAGCCACGCCCAGCTGCCGGTTTCGTTCAACATGACTTCGGGCGAGCCGTCGATCGGCTGGAAGGCGAGCGAGATGACGCCGGTGCCGTCCTTGCCGGGCCAGGTCATCGGTTGCGGCCGCGTCGCGTTGTTGTAATAGACGAGGTTCTGGCCATCGAGATTGAGCGTCACGCGCGTGACGTTGGGCGACAGGTCCTTCGGTTGCAGCGTGAAGCTCATCACCGGCCCGGTACCGCCTGGAAACAGATCGTCACGGATCCGCCTGGCCTGTTCGAACGCCGCCAGGGCCGCCGCGTCGAGGCCGAAATCGGCGCGCCATTTCCATGGCTGGCTGGCGGTGTCGACATAGCTGATCAGGTGATCGTTGATGAAGGCGTCGATCATCCCGGCCGGCCCGAACAGGCGGGCGAAATCGCGGACATTGACGTCCACCGCGCTTTCGGGGCTGAACGGATAGCGGTCGTTGAGCGCCGCCTGGCAGAACGGCAGGATGTCGGCGCGCCAGATGGCGTTAAGCTCCGAGGTGACCGCCTTCTGGGTCAGGCCGCTGGTGTCGCCGGCGATGCCGCCGAGCCAGTCGTCGACCGGATCGGGCAGGATCTGCGCCTGCCTGGCGACCGCTCCCGTCAGTTCGGCCAGCCCACCCTGCTTCTTGATGGCGTCCTGCGGATCGGGATTGGCCGTGACCGTCTGCAGCACGTTCGAAAGTGCCGTCAGCGCCACCACCGCGGCATCGAGTGCCGGCGGCTGGCCGTCGACCTCGGCGATCGCGCCCTTGAGCGGCTTGAAGTGTTCGGCCACCAGATTGCCGGTAAGGTCCACCTCGTTGGCAGATCCTGCGCGTGGCAGCAGTTTTGCCCCTGTCTTGGCCAGCTTGCCAAGCTTGCCGAGTTTGCTGAGCAGTTTCGAGCCGCCCTTGGCTGCTGCCTTGTTGTCGGCCGGCGCTTCATCGGATCGGGTAAGCTCGGTCTCCTGAACGACCGCCGTAAGCAGGCGCTTCAGCGCGGAGTCGGCACTCGAAAGATCCTTGAGGTTCTCGCTGGCGATATTCAGGTCGGCCAATGGCGCGAGCCTGATATCGCGCAGGATGCTGTCCCATTGCGCGATGTAATCTTCGTAATAGAGTTTCAGGATATCCTCCGACAGCGCCGAAACGGAGGTTTCGGAATTTTCCGAACAGCCTCCGGCAAAGACCGCCCGATCCAGCGCCGCCTGGGCGGCGACATCCTCGATCCGGTCGAGAATGGCATCATGGAAGCCGGAATAGGTGAACGCGCCCGAAATGCCGACGCGCAGCGTCTTGTCGGAACGCCGTGCAAAAACCTTGGCGCCGTTGGGGCCGGCGAAATTCGCCGGGATCCATTCCTTGAGTCCGGCCACCGCCGGGTCGGCCAGCAACTGTCTGTAGGCACGCGCCGGCAGCGAAATCGTGCAAACTGTTTTCAGCGCCTCGGCAACCAGCGCCTGATCCGCGGCGATGTAGCTGTCGTCGACCGCCATGCGACGGATCGCGGCAAGCTGGTGCTCTTCCGCGTCGGCGGTCGGAAAGGGCGCCGCCGGTGCGAATTCTGGCAAATCGTTGACCCACCAGTTCTGGACGAAATCGGCGTCCATCTGCGACAGGCCAGTCATCATGCGATAGGTTTTTAGCGCCCCCAGCATGAAATCCGGATCGCGGATCTGCCGCCACATGGTCGCCTCGAGCAGAGCCACCATGTGCGGCTCGAGGACGTTGCGCAGGGCGTGGTCGTAAGTGTCGGCCTGCGCCCGCAGCAGCTCCGCCGAGGCCGACGGTCCCAGCAGATCCTGGGCACTGCTCGGCGGTGCCGTACGGGCATTTGCGACCTCGGCCATCGCATTGAGCGCGCCATCGATAGCGGGCTGCTCCACCGATGCCGGGCTTGCGGCTGCCGCGGTCATCGGCGCCTGCAGCGCTTCGAACTGGCCCGCCTGCGCTGCGATCGCATTGCGGTTGTCATAGTAGGACCAGG
The DNA here is from genome assembly GCF_900149755.1 of Mesorhizobium delmotii. NCBI lineage: Bacteria > Pseudomonadati > Pseudomonadota > Alphaproteobacteria > Hyphomicrobiales > Phyllobacteriaceae > Mesorhizobium > Mesorhizobium delmotii. The sequence goes on from NZ_FUIG01000037.1 coordinate 24,697, forward strand.
TGAACATCGCACCGGCCAACAGGGCGGCGGCGGCACAGGCTGCCGCGGCGCCACGCCAGATCCAGGCGCGGCGGCGCTGCGCCAGCGGATCGAACGTCCCCAGGCCGGCTTCCCTGAAGATGACCTCGGTCAGCAGGTTCTTCAGGAAAAAGCTGCGTTTTTCAACGCGCGGCGCCGGCATGGCCCGCCGCGGCGGAAGACCGAAAGATGAAGACAGCGCCGCGGTCAGCCGGTCGATGGGCGCCCCTTCCTGGGTCGCCGACGTCAGATAGAGGCCGCGCAGCCAGGCGGCTTCTTCGTAGCGGCTTTCGCCGAACATCGCCTCGACCAGCACCTGGATAGGCTCGGACAAGCTCGTGAGCTGGGCGGGAAATCTGAAAATCTCGGCGCGGGCGGCGAGTTTGTCCTCGTCCTCCAGGCGCGGCACCAGCCGCCTCTCGAGTTCCGTCGCTAGGGTGGCGATTTCCCGCTCTATGGTCTTTGCGTCGACACGCGCATCCAGCGCGAAGGTCGTCCCCCACACCTGCTCGCGCGAGGCCGTCGACAGGCCGCCGAAGAAAGCCTCGAAACCCTTGATCAGATCGGCCTTGGTCAGCATCAGATAGACCGGAAGGCGGATTTCGAGCCGGTCGTTGAGCTCTGCCAGGCGCCGACGGATCTTGCGGCCATGTGCCTTGATGGCTTCGTCGCCCTCGGAAAGCGCATCGATCGACAGCGCGACGATCACGCCGTTGAGCGCCCGGCGGCCGCGATGCTTTTTCAGCAAATCGAGGAAGCCCAGCCATTCCGCTGCATCGACGTCGGGCTGGCTCTCCTGCTGCACATAGCGGCCCGCCGTGTCGATCAGAACTGCGTTCTCGGAGAAAAACCAGTCGCAGTTGCGGGTGCCGCCAACCCCCTGCAGGTCGTCGGTGAGGTCGATGGGAAAGTTCAGGCCGGACTGGCGCAAAGCCGTGGTCTTGCCGGTAGCCGGCGGCCCGACGATCACGTACCAGGGCATCTCGCGCAGGAACTTGCGTCCGCCCAGTTTGCGGCGCTTCAGTTCCGCCATCACCTCGGCGAACTTGGCGCCGACGGCGGCGACGTTCTCTTCGCCGGGACTCAGCGGTTTTTCCACCACGGGCGCAGCGATTTCGGCGACGAACATGCGGTTGGCTCGGATCGCCCGGCGCTGCGCGACGATCAGCCAGATCAGCCAGAAGATGACCAGCAGCGCAATGATGACGATGCGGACATTTTCCGAGGCGAAGGGTTCGTAAGCACCGACCCTGACGATCGGGCCGAACACCCAGATAACCAGAGAAAGCAGCGCGATGCCGATCAGCGTCCACAGCCAGCGCGATGTCAGGACCGCCCAGAGGAAGCGCAGGATGAACATCTCACAGCCTCTTTTCGACCAGCATCTCGACGCGGCGGTTCAAGGCCCGTCCCGCGCGGGTGCTGTCGTCGGCCACTGGATCGGTAGCTGCCCGTCCTTCGAAGCGAATGCGGTCCTGCGGCACACCGTTCTGGACCAGCATCTCGGCAATGGTTGCTGCGCGCGCTTCCGACAGCCGCTGGTTGGTGGAAAGCGGATTGGACCGTTGCAAAGGAACACTGTCGGTATGGCCGACCACTGTGATGTTGCCGATCAGTTCCTGATTGGCGAGGATCACTTTGGCGATTGAACCGATCAGCGGTTCGAAGCCTTCCGTCAGTGTCGGCCGCGACGACTGGAACAGTTCGGGGTTGGAGGCCTGAATGATCAGCCTGGCCAGCGAAACGCTCTCGGTGCCGCTTAGCGCGGCTCTGAGATTGGCCGGCGCTCCGGCCTGAAACTCCGGCACCAGCGCGAAATCCACTGCCTCCGGCGGCGGCGCGTCGACCGGTGGCGATGTGCGGCTGATTTCGCCGCGCGTTGGCGGCGGCAAAGCACGAACAAGCGTGGAAAGCTCGACCGCCTGACTGCTCAGTCCCATCGACAGGCCGAGATAGATTGCTGTGGCGATAACCGCCGCACCGAGCCCCATCACCCAGATCGGAACGATGAAGCGCTGCGGCTCGTCGGATGCGATCACGCCTTTCCAGTTCGGCGACAGCGGCGCGCCGTCGGCGTCGGCATCGCGCAGAAAGCGCGCCGCAGCAACGCGAACGGCATTGATCGAGCGGTCGCCCGACCGGCCCGGAACACGATATTTGCCGCGGAAGCCGAGCGCCAGGCAATGATATTGCAGTTCGAGCAGCTCGCGATCCCGGTTCGGGTGGCGCTCCAGTTCGTCGAGACGCGTGAAGAACTGCGTGCCGGCATCGACATCGCCTCGAAGCATCACCAGGAGCGGCTGGCGCGGCCATGCGCTGGCGCCGCCCCATGGCGTGTTCAGGGCCAGATCATCAAGCAATGCCGCCACCACCCAGGCTGCTTGATCCGCGCGCTCCAGAGACGACCCCGCCGCCATTGCCGCGTCACGTGCCCGAACCAGCTCATCGAGCAATCGGGTGCGCAACGCTTCCGGGTTTTCCGGCGGCAGCGCGCTTTCAAGCTCGGGCGCGAATTCGAGCAGGGGCGCGAATGCGTTGACAAGCGTGTTCGGATGCGTACGCGACCGTTTGATTGGCACACCCGACAGGAGTGGCGTCATCGGTCGCGGCATCGGCGCGCCGGTCAGTCGTATGCGAGTGCGTTCGCGATCCTCCGACAATCCGAAAGGATCATCCCGGCTCATCATCTCACCTGTTTACCGAATAGCAGTCGACCTGCGGCTCGCTCGGCAGTACACCCGACACGCCGATGACGAAGCCGGGGGCATCGAGCAGCGAGGCCCAGTGCTCGCTTTTCTGATCCAGCTCAAGGCACAGCCGATCGCCATCGTAGGGGATTTCGCGGGGCTGGGAATGAAGCGGTTTCAGCGGAATGCCGGGTAGACGGGATTTCCACAGGCCCTCGAACTGATCGGCCGAACCGACAGTCGCCTGGTTGACGAAAATCTTGCGCAAGGCGTCTTCCGACAGCTCGGAGCCGACCCGGATGACGATCCGGCTGGCCACCAGCAGCTTCGGGTTGTCGATGCGGATTTTCCAGACATTGGTCGAATGCCGCATGACGGGCAGTGCGCGTGATTTAGGCTCGATGTAACGCAGGCTCAGGATGAGTGAGCGCAAGGCGTCCGCCAGCGCCGAATAGGCGGGGCCGGGCGCCATATGATCGTAGGCCGGCAATTCGCTCAGCCGTCGCGCACTCGAGCCATAGGTCGCCATTGAACCGGCAAGACCGGCAAGCTCCAGGTAAAGCTCGGCCGGATGGAAAACATCCTGCGCCAACATGTGGGCCAGTCGCGGACGCGCCGCATTGGCGAGATTGAGTATCAACAGGTCTTCGACGCTGCGCCCTGGCCCGCCCATGACCATTTTGCCATGCGCCTCGGCGATTTGATCGAGGCCGGTGACAACTTCCAGAAGCAACTGCCGGTACCAGGCCACCGCTCCGGTAACCAGTGTCGGCGGCAGGAACGTCTCATCCAGGGAGACGCCGCCGTCGGCTCGTACCCCTTTGATGTCGGCTATCGGCAGGGCGGTGTAGCCGCCAACCGATTTTCCGGGTGCAAGCAGCAGCGCCTGCGGACGGGCGATTTCGATTTCTTCGGGATCCGAACCGCCCTGGACGGCGTCGCGGACGGAAACGATGCGCCCATGATAGCGCGCGCCGGTGGATGCGGCGTGCGCCGGATCGAAGCCGATACCGCCGGCAGGCTCGAGCGGCAGGGCGACCAGCACCGGTCCGGCGCCCGTATCGGCGGTGACCGGCAGCGGTCGTGGCGCGTCCATCAGGTCAGGGATGGAGAAGGGGGTTCCATCCGGAAAGATGCCTCGTGCCGACAGGATGGAGACCTGGCCGGCATCAAGCATTGCCTGGTCCAGCGACAGCTGCTGAAAGCCGAACGTATGGAGCTGCCCGGCCTGCAACGCGCCGCGCACAGTCGCCTCGAAAAAGCGATCCTGCTGCTGAAAATGCTGGGTCCGGAGAAACAGGCCTTCGGACCACAGCACCCTGTTTGCATCGCTCATGCCGCTACTTCCTGCATCGAGCACCCCTTGCCCTGGCCGCTAGGCGGAAATACCGCCGCTGCCAAGCGTGACGTTGACGGTTACTTTTGACCCCGGCGACACCGACTTGGTTGTACGCCAGGTCCGGCCGCCAGGCTCGCGAACGAGGGCAACGAAGCCCAGCGCAGCCGCGTCCGGCTCGACCGTGATGGTTTTGGATGCGGTTTTTCCAGGTCCGATGGAGATCTGGTCGGATCCAATGAGATCGCCTCCGAGTGCGGAGCCGGCATCCCCCTGCAGCGCGAAATAATCGGCCGAGTTGAATTTACCGGTGCTGCGCAGCCGCATCACGAGGACCGTCACGGGCCGGTCGCCGCCACCTGGTCCGGGGTTCATGCCGGCCGCGCCGGTCAGGTTGACGGTGACCGCGGATGGTTTTGGCGGACCGCTCTGGCAAGCCGCAAGCAGCCCGGTTGCGCCCAGGGCAACGATAAATTCACGGCGATCGATCATGTTTCACTCCTCCTCATATGCGTCCCGAAAATCAGCGCCGATTTCGCCGAGGAAGCTCGATTCCGCACTCTGGGCGATTTCACGATGACGTTTCTGGTATAGCTCCCACAGCTTGGCGCTGCGCCCGCCCGAAAGCAGGGTGCCGATCGCGGAACTCGACTTGAGCTCTTCCTCGATCGCTGCCGGGTCAAAACGATCAATCATTCGCCGCAAGGCCGACTGCACGCCTCGCCAGGCGCGCACGTGATGTTGTGCGAGATCGCGGACCGCGTCGGCGATTGCCGCTTCACCGGCCAGAAATCCGGGGCTGCGCTCCGCGATAAGGGTCACGATGGCGTCGTCGACCGTCGGCAGAAACTTGAGCGGATTGACTTCAGAGGCCCCCACTACCGTCTGGGCGACGCGAGCGTTTCCCTTTTCCTCGGCTCGCTTGCGCAGCAGCTGCATCAGACCTTCCATCATGCGCCGGTACTCGCGACCGAATTTCTCCATTTCCGCGACGCTGTCGCGTCCGGGAAAATCGGCTTCCTCAATGCCCATGCCACGCAAGAACGCGGTGCGAAGCGCCGTGTTCGCCTGTTGCGCCGCTGCCAGGGAGGGGGCGGGTTTGGGCGCAGCGCTAGCACGTGGCGGAGAAGGGATACCTGCCGCCTGGCCAGGCAAATCCCACGGATTGGCCGACTGCGGCCTTCCGGCGATGTGTTGGCGTTGACCGGTCGAGCCGGCGCCGTTTCTCAAATCGGGCGATGCGGCCGGCCCGAAACCGAAATCGTCATCGAATCCGGATGACCTTCCTGGAACGGGCTGGCCTGGAACCGGCTCGCTTGCACCGGAAGGCGTCGGATCGAGGCTGAAGGGATCTGCGGGGCCCGACCCACCACGTGGTTCGGAATAGCTAGGGCCATTCGGTGTGGGCGTTGATACCGGGTCGAGACTGAACGGGTCGTCGAAGGCAGGCGAACTGCGCTGGTTGGCGCGCTCGAACGCTCCTGGAATCGGCTGCTCGAACGGGTTCGGCAGATCGGCGGGGCGCGGTCGTCGCGGCTCTTCCTCGACCGCGGCTGAAAAGAAATCATCGCGGCCTATGCTTACCGGCGCTCGTGATGCCTGTGGCGACGGTTCCGCGAACGATTGGCTGGCTGCCGGTGCTTGAGCGGCCGGCGTCTGCAGATCGACGCATACGATGTAGTCGCCCAGCCTCAGCCGCATGCCGTTTTGAAGACGGACCGAGGTGCCAGCGCCGAGCGGGCTGTCGGAGTCGTTTATGAACAAGCCGCTGCTTGATGTGTCGGTGACGAAATATCCATCCCGCCCGCCGGTGATCCTGCAATGGGCGCGCGAAACGAACATGTCGGGATCGTCGATCTGCCAGCCCGCGTCCGCGCTACGGCCGATCACCAGTTCACCCTCGTCCAGCCGGGTCTGCCGTACCGCCTGGGTGCGTGGTCCGTGCTCCAGCGTCAGCAGCAGACTCATGCCGCGACCTCCGCCATTTCCGGCCGCCATCCGACAATTGTCCGCAGCCGCATGTCGTCAGCATCGCCCCTTTCAGCGGGCCGCGCAAGCCAGGTGGTTCGGCCGAGCTGTACCGCTCCAATACGGGGCGGCGGCACCGCTTCACGCGCGAGCACGATCCGCAGATCGACGTCGAGCGATTCCCCGACCATGTCGCGAACCGCCTGCTTGAACATCTTCAGACGTTGACCGCCCGGCAGGAACGCCTTGAATTCCTCATACCCGAGCGGGCCGACGCGGAGTTCGATCCTGCTTTGGCGGCTGAAAACGCGCGGGCCTATCGTCGCCCCGCGACCCAGCACTGCGTAAGCTTGGGCAAGTCGGGTCTGGAGCGTCGCAGGTATGGTCATCCAGGCGGCAACGAACTCCTTGATCTGTACCGGCACCTTGAACGCTTCCGCCAGGAACAGCGTCAGCCGCTCCGGACCGTCGACCTGGCTGGCGAGCGACGCCGCCTGGCTAAGCTTCACGGCGTCGAGATCGGGATTGTGGGTGCCGGGAAGTCCGATTCCCGCGATGGCTTCAAGCATGGCTCTTACCCGGCCGCCGACCGCACGTTCGACCTGTACCGCCGGATGCGCGTCGGCCCAGGCCCGATAGTACAGGGCGATCATGCGGTGCTGGAGAATATTGACGAAGTCCACGAACGTCGTGTCGCTGGTCTGCCGTGCGTCAGCGCCGGTGAACCAGCGCTGCGACAGACGATCGAGCACCCAACGTGTCAAATGAAGCGGCATCGGGCCTTCCGGTCCCATCAGCCCGAGATTTGCAACGGTAACCCGGGCCGGCGTCTTGTCCTTCGCTTGGCGGAACGCAACCACGTCCTTGGCGGAAAAGCTAAGACGCACATGCTGCCCCAGCCTTGCCGGCTCGCGATCCGCATGGCCGGAATAGCCGAACAGCCCGCCCCTGTGTTCGAGCCGGCGCAACAGTTCGAAAAAGTCGAACGTATCATCCAGCTCTTCGACCCGGTCCAGGTCGAATTTGTCTAGATCAGGTAGCGATTGCCGGGCGTCATCGGCCATGGCACATCCTCCTGCTTCTGCAGCAGCCGCGTGCGGGTCCGCACAAAGCCGTTTATTCCGGCGTGACGGGCAAACAGCCGTGCAAGCAAGGCTGAAAGCAGCAATGTGCTTTGCCCTGCCAGGACCGACTGGTCCACATGCAATGTCACTTCCGTGCCTCGTCCAAAGCACATCGGCCCATCGATCTGCAGCCGTTCGATGACGGACCGCGAGTCGATGCGAACGATCGAGTGCACATTGCGGGCGAGGCTCGGATCTCCCCGGTCGGCATAAAGATCGAGCAGCGCATGCAGCGGATCGATACCGCGGCCTTCCTTGGCGAGGCTGAGAAAGTTGAGCGCCAGCTGCGCCACCAGCCGCCAGGCAAGATTGTCCGCGCGGGATTCGCCCTCGGCGCCCGCCGGCAGCGCGGCCGGGATAGCCGGCTGGGGCGGGCGCAACGCACCGATAAGCCGGACCGTTTCGACCGGATCGCCTGTCTCCAGCGTCAACGTAGGGTTGTCGTCGAGGATCGGCAGATCGCGGTTGGTGCAAAGCGCCATGATGTCGAGACGCTTCAGCGGCCGGTTCGTCGGGCTTCCGACCGGCCGTGAAACCGATAGGAAAACGTCGTCTCCGGTGTATGAGGTGCGGGTCAACCCATCGCGCCGTTCATCTTCGGTGGCCCGGCGAGGGCGCCGTTCGGTGGAATAGACCCAGCCATTGCTGCGGTTTTGCCCCAGACTGAAGAGCTCCGGAATTTCGGCGTCGGGGCCCTCAGCGTCGGCGTCCTCGACGTGGGTCACCCGATAGATTTCGAAGTCCCGCGCCCGCGTGCGGTCGGCATGCAGCACTTGCCGCGTTCTGCGCGGATCAAGCTCGATGACGTTGCAGTCACGCTCGAAGAGGTTGATGATCGGCGTCGCAAAAAGTTCGAAATCCGCCGGCGTCACATCGGCAAGTTCGGGTACCGGACGCCGGAACATGAAGATGATCTCGACCCCGGCCTCGCATCGGCGCACGACCGATTGCAGTCCTGAAACCCGCACGTAGTGAAAGCGCTCGGGCATCATGAAATATTCGCGCAGCAGACGGTACCCTTCGAATGTCGGACGGGTTCGAGGCATCAACGCCTCGTCGTCGCTGATGCCGACCATTTCGGGGCCTGGCAAAGGCGCTAGCGGATTGGCCTTGCCCTCGGCTCGTGCACCTACGGCCGAGCAGGCGCCGAAAATCGCGTCGAACAGCAATGGCGCTTTGGTGCGCCCGGCAAAATAGAAATCAAGCCGGTCAAGCGCCAATTCGTCGAGCTTGCCTTTTCCGGCCCGACCCAGCGTGATACGCAGCGCCGCCTCGCCGCCAACGCCGCCGATCGGTGTTATGCCGGCCGCTGCCAACCCGCTGCGATCCTGGAAATAGCTGACCGACGTAATGGTTATCGGCCACAGGGTCATTTCCTGCGCGGTGGTGAATGTGCAGCGCGTCGACAGGCCGGGTTGCAGACTGGACACCAGCCGCGTGTTCCGCTTGACGACATGGCCGGCAATCATCGACTGGACCTGCTGGCCGGGTTTCAGCACTGCCATCGCCGTTGCCGGCGCCGGCGTAACCAGATCGGGATAGAGGACATCCAGGACGCTGCGTGAAAACCGCGAACGCTCGGCATCGACTTTCAACCGGGTGCGCGCAGCGAGGAAAGCGACGCCGTCAAGCAGCCGCTCGACATACGGATCCGGGCACGGAACCGTATCCAGCGAAAGATTGCGCGCCACCGCCGGATGCATGTCGGCGAATTCCGCCGCGAGTCCGCGGATATGGGTCAGTTCCTCCTCGTAATATTCTACGAAGACCCGATCCATCTCAGCTGTCCCTGAATTCGGTCCGCGCCAGGCCGTTATCGAGATTGATCGTGGTGCGCAGGCGCATGCGTTCCGGCGTCGGCGTCATGATCAGCACAGCGTCTATCTCGATCTTCAGGCCGACACTTTTGTCACCAAGGGTCACCGTTACCTTGGTTGCGCTTTCCTTGAGACGGGGCTCGAACGCGGCAAGGACCGTGCGGATCTCGCGCGCCAGGATCTCGCGATCAAAGTCGCGGGACGAACGGCCCGAAAAGGAAGGCACGCCGTAATTGACCACACTTCGGCGCACCTCCGGAAAATCGGCCAGCGATGGCGGATTGTCTGCAGCCTGTTCGCTTTCGAAATCGGAAAGAAGCGGAACAGCTTCGAAACGCTCGGTGTTGAATAAGGCCTCGATGTCGCGCCGCACTGCCTCCCTGAGGACGCGGGCCGATACGACCACGCCGCGGCTTTCGATCTCCGCCCGGTTTTGGATCTGGAAGGCCAGGCGTTGCAGACGCCGCTTCTGGTCGGATGTCAGCTCGGCGTCGGCATCGATAAGCCGCGTGCTCCCCGCAAGGAGCGTATCCAGCCGGTCCGCGCCAAGTTCGTCCTGTAAGGCCTGGCGCAGCCCGTCGATCTCGGAGGTCACGCCCGGCAGGTCGTTGACGAGGCGGTCCCAAAGAGAGGGCTGGACCGCCTCGCGCTTCGCTCGCGAACTGCCGGTAAGCTTGTCCGCGCCGGGCCGCCGCGCCTCACTTGCCGACATAGACATCCATTTCGATTTCGTCATCCTTGTCATAGACGAACTTGATCTTCTTGTAGGCGAAGCTGACCTCCTCCTCGATCAGGTCTTCCTCGTCCTCGGCCTGCGACATGTCGTATTCCATGATCGAGGCGTCGGTCAGGGTGACGACCAGATAGTCGCTGGTCTCGCCATCGATGGTCCGGCGGGCGGAGAACACGACTTCGTCCAGCGCCTTGTTGTCGAACAGCGCCTTTTTCAGATAGGGCGAGGACTTGTCGTAGTGCTTGGTGAACTTGATCATCCCCAGGGACACACGACCGCGGCGTGAAAGCGAATTCGGATCGTACGGCGCGATTATCTTGTAATCGACCCCATGGACTTCGATTTCATCCTCGTGGCCGTCTCGAACGCTTGGACCTTTGATATCCGGAACCTTTAGAAAACCATCAATTTTCACTGGCATTGTCTTTCTCCACCGCTTTTAAACAGAACAAGGTGTGGTTGCTGCGAATCAAGTCTTCACGGACGGTAGTTCCGACACCAGCCGGAGCGAGGCGTTGATGCCTTCCAGCTGGTAGTGCGGACGCAGATAGAAGCGGGCATTGTAATAGCCCGGCCGCCCCTCCACGCTGTCGACCTGGACCTCGGCCGCGGCAAGCGGGCGCTTGGCGCGCGCCTTGTCGTCGGCGAAGGCCGGGTTGGCCAGCACGTAGCGGTTGATCCACTCGGTCAACCAGATCTGCATGTCGGAGCGCTCCTTGAACGACCCGATCTTGTCGCGCGCAATGGCCTTCAGGTAGTGCGCAAAGCGTGAAACCGGGAAAAGATAGGGCAGGTTGGCGCTCAGCCGTTCATTTGACTGGGCGTCGGGATCGACCAGCCGCCCGGCGCGCGTCTCGTCGTCCTGCAGCGAATGCGCACCGATAAAGGCTGCGAGATCGGTGTTCTTGCGGTGCAGGATGGGCATCAGGCCGAGCTTGGCCAGTTCCGCCTCGCGCCGGTCGTCGATGGCAACTTCCGTCGGGCATTTCATCGCGATCGATCCGTCGTCGGTGGGGAAGGAGTGCACCGGCAGGTTGATCACTGTGCCGCCGTTCTCGACGCCGCGGATCTGCGTGCCCCAGCCATAGAGCTTGTGGCTGCGGTTTATGTTGACGCCCATCGGGAAGGCGGCGTTCATCCAGACATATTTGTTGTGATCGGCCTGCACTTCTTCCTCGAAAGTGAAGCCCTTCACCGGAACGGTTTCCGAGCCATACGGCAGTCGCGCCAGAACACGTGGCATGGTCAGGCCGATGTAGCGCGCGTCCTCGCTCTCGCGCAGCGATTGCCACGAGGCATAGGCCGGATTCGAGACGATCATCTGCAGGTCCTGCGGGTTCGGCAGTTCCTGCCAGCTGTCCATGCGGAACAGCCGCGGGTCGGCGGCTGCGATGAACGGCGTATGCGCGGAGGCACAGATGCCCGAGATGTTGCGCAACAGGCCGACGTCACGCGGATGGTTCGAGAATTCGTAGGCGCCGATCAGGCAGCCGATCGGCTCGCCACCCAGCATCGAATACTCGTCCGTATAGACCTTCTTGAAGATCGGGCTTTGATCCCACATCTGGCCTTCGTAGTCTTCAAGCGTGTCGGCAAGCTGAACCTTGGAAATGTTCATCACCCGGATCTTCAGCTTCTGATCCGTCTCGGTATTGTTGACGAGATACCACAGGCCGCGCCATGTGCCTTCCATTTCGCGCACTTCCGGCGCATGCAGAATCTCGTTCACCTGGGTAGTCAGCATCTTGTCGATGCCTGATATCAGCGACTTGATCGACTTGATCGCGTTGGACGAGATGGTCGTGGTATCGGAGCGGGACTGCGCCGCGAGCGCAAGATTGCGCACGAGTTGCTGCAGCTTCTCGCTGTCGTCCTTCTTGACCTTGAAATCCTTCTCGAGGAGCCCGCTGAATTCTCCGAGGTCGATGGCTTCCGCCTCAGCGGCAACGGCTGCGGTTTTTTGTTGTTCGGCCATGATTTACTCCTGAACCTTGTCGTCGTCGGATAATGCCTGGTTGGCGATCTTGCCGAGAAGCGGCTCGTTGTTCAGAAGTTGCGCTATGCGCTTTTCGGCGTCGACACGGCCGTCCATGAAGCCGAGCAGTTCCTCGAGCTGACGACGCATCTTGAGGATTTCGGCCAATTGTGGAACTTGCTCGGCGATCTTGTCCGGCGCGAAATCACCCATTTTGGTGAAGGTGAGGTCAAGCGCCAGTTCCTCGTCCCGTTCGGCGCCTTCAGCCTGGGGTAGTGTATTCTTCACTCGGGCTTTCACGCGTGGCCCGAGCGCCTCCATGAACTTGGGGAAGCGGTTGGCGTCGGTCTCGACAAAGGCGCGGTCCAGCACCGATTTCGACGCTTCCCTGGTCTGTGAAGCGCCGGAGAGGTCGGCCATCACACCCATGACAAACGGCAGTTCGATCGTCGTCGGGCTGCCGTAGGTCTCCACGTCATAGGCGATCTGCACGCGCGGTGCGCGATTTCGTTCGATGACCTTCGCTTTGCTTTCGGCTGCCATGGCTTGTTACCTTTCATCCTTCTGGGCCGTCTTCTTGGCATCGGGAACGCCGGCAAGAAGCCGGAATTCCTTCAGCCCCGACGGGGCGAGATCTTCCATCAGTTCAACAAAATCCATATGCACCATCCGGCGCACGCGGCGAGCGAGGTGCGGGATCGGGCTCGACGGTTCGGTGCGGTCATAGAAGGCGACGACGAGGTCGAGGCATTTGACGACGTCGTCGCGCGAGGAAATCCGGTCGGGTAGGCTGCCGGCGGGCTCCGCGTAGCTTGCCACACTTGCCATAGGATCGGCTCCATGACCGTTTCGAGCAGGCGTTGCCGGTTCCGCAGGCGCCGAAACTGGCTTCGCGGCGCCATTCGCGGTGGCCCCGGCGGCCGAGTTTCGTTCGAGGGTCGTCAGTACACGCTGCAGAAACCGTTTCAATTCCGGAGCGGTGGCGCCACCTTCGACGCGAGCGTTGAGGGCGGCCTCGACCGCATCGAGAGCCGCGATCGCGGCGCGGGCGTCGGCGATGAGCGACGTCATCTCCGCGCCGGCCTGATCGATCTGTGTCGCGCATGCGCTGCGCACCCGGTTCAACAGTTGGCTGTGCGCGCTCGCCAGCGCTGCCTTTTCGGCCGCGTTCAGCCCCGAGGCAGCCTCCGCCAGCATGACGCGCTCTTCAAGGGAGCCCTTCTCCAGGTCCTCGCCGAGGACCGGCCCGATGGCGCGCGGCGCGAAAAACGTCATTTTCCGCAGGTCCTTGAGCAGGCCATCCTGGCTGTTCTGAAGGTCAGTCAGCGCATTGATGCGGCGCAAGGCGGCGTCGCGTGGCGTGGCACCGGACCGCAGGGCCGGATGCATGGTTTCCCAATGCTGATCGAAGGTTTGCACGATGAGGGTCAGGCCGTGAGTCAGCCCGGCAAGCCGATGCTCGTTGGCCAGAGCACGCGTGACGATGACGAGGAGGCGCAGGTCCCGGCCGTGCGTACGCAGCTCTTCGGCCTTGGCGAGCACCGCGGGCCAGTCGATCGGAACATCGACTTCCGACTTGTCGTTGCCTTGATACTCGACCTTTTTTTGCTGTTCCGTGAGACGCTCCAGCTCATGAAAGGCTGGATCGTTGCGCAAGTCTTCCCCTGACGGATTTTCACCGTCCAGCGGATTCAGCCAGAGTGCGAGATCGATCACACCATCCCCCAGCGAGCGGCTCTTGGGCCGTGCGTGACCCAACGTTACCACACCGCGACACTTTACCACAATTTAGTTGTTGCTCAATCTGAATGGAAGCTTGCAAGCCGGTGCCTGAGCTCGAAATCGCTGGCGCGATCGTCGAACCCCGTATGTGAATGCATCGCAAACAGGCGGGGCGTTCCATGGCTGTTGTAGCCGATGTCGCCGGCTTCAGCCGGGACGGAAGAAGTCGATTGAATCGAACACCCGGACGCCCCGCTCATAAACGCTCTTTGTCAAGTCGCTGCTTATGTGGCAGGCTGTTGGCTGGCAGATTGGAGGGGCAAGTTCGATGGAACAGCGCCGGTCGTCGCAGAGCTTTAAACGCAAGGAACTGGTCGCCAAACTTAATCCTGTCTGTTTGCGCGCCTTCAAGGCTGCGGCCGACACCGCCAAACTGCGCGGCAATCCCTATGTCGAGCTCGTCCACTTCGTCGAACAACTGGTGCTTTCCGAGCGCTCGGATGTGCAACAAATACTGGCAGACGCCGGGGTGGATGCGAGCCGGCTCACGGCCGATATGACCCGCGCAGTCGACAAGCTGCCTTACGGCGCCACTTCAATCGAGGAATTTTCCGATCACATCTTTCACGCCATCCAGGAAGCCTGGAGCCTGGCCGGGCTGGAATTCAGCGTCGAGGAAGTCCGCAGTGCGCATATTCTGCTCGCCTGCCTGAAGACGCCGGTGCTGGAAGGGCTGCTGTCAAAGATAAGCGGCGAATTCGACAAGATCGATGCACAGGCCGTCATTGCGCGGTTCGCAGATGTCATGGAGGGGTCACTCGAAGCTGGCGCCTCGACTGCGGTTCCCGCCTCCGAAACACCGCGGCGGGCTGCGGGCGGGGATTCGGCGCTGGCGAAGTATGCAACCGACCTGACCCAGCGCGCGCTCGACGGCAAGATCGATCCGGTCGTCGGGCGCGATCCTGAGATCAGGCAGATCGTCGATATCCTGATGCGGCGCCGGCAAAACAACCCGATCCTGACCGGCGAGGCCGGGGTCGGCAAAACCGCGGTCGTCGAGGGCTTTGCCTTGCGCATTGCCGAGGGCGACGTGCCGCCGACGCTGCAGGGCGTCAGCGTGCGCATGCTCGATGTCGGCCTGATGCAGGCGGGCGCAAGCGTAAAGGGCGAATTCGAAAAACGGCTGAAGGCGGTCATTGACGAGGTGCAATCCTCCGAAACGCCGGTCATCCTCTTCATTGACGAAGCGCACACACTGATCGGCGCCGGCGGCGCGGCAGGAACCGGTGATGCCGCCAATCTGCTGAAGCCGGCGCTGGCGCGCGGTGAGCTTCGCACGATCGCGGCAACGACCTGGGCCGAATACAAGCAGCACATCGAGAAGGATCCGGCGCTTACCCGTCGCTTCCAGGTCGTCAAGATAGATGAGCCGTCGGAAGCGGTGGCCGTTCTGATGCTGCGCGGTGTCGCCGGTGTCCTCGAGCAGCATCACAAGGTGCAGATACTCGATGAGGCGATCGAGGCGGCGGTCGGCCTGTCCCACCGCTACATCCCGGCGCGGCAACTGCCCGACAAGGCCGTGAGCCTTCTCGACACCGCCTGCGCCCGTGTCGCCATTTCGCAGCATGCCACTCCTGCCGAGGTGGAGGACATTATGCGCCGCCGCCAGGCGCTGGAGGTCGAGCGCGCCATCATCGGCCGCGAGGCGGCGATCGGCATCGGCGTGGCCGACCGGCAGGCTCGGGTCGAAACCGGGCTTGCCGAGACCGAACTCACGCTTGCTGCCGCACAGCAACGTTGGGATCGGGAAAAGGCGCTGGTTGGCGAGATACTCGAATTGCGCGCCAGGCTGCGCGGCGAGGGTGTGCCGCTCGATGCCGTGGAGACTCCGGAGGCGGTCGCCGAAACACCAAGTGCGGATGCGCCTGAGATCGAAATGCCTGAAACCGATGCGGATGCAACGGGCACTGCCGGTCCTTCTCCACCCGACCCGGCTGCCGATCTCGCGCGGTTGCGCGAGCTGATGGCCGAACTGGCCGAAGCGCAGGGCGAGACGCCGCTGATCCTGCCGTCTGTCGACCGCAATGCCGTGGCTGCCGTGGTGCAGGACTGGACCGGCATTCCGACTGGCCGGATGCTGTCGAGCCAGACCGAAAAGGCGCTGCGGCTCGCCGCCACTCTGTCCGAACGCGTGGTCGGTCAGGACCACGCCATGGAAATGATTGCCAAGCGCGTGCAGACCAGCCGGGCCGGGCTCGGCGCGCCCGAAAAACCAGTGGGGGTTTTTCTGCTCTGCGGCCCCTCGGGCGTCGGCAAGACGGAAACCGCGCTGGCGCTGGCCGAGACGCTCTACGGCGGCGAGCAGAACCTCATTTCGATCAATATGTCCGAGTTCCAGGAGGCGCACACGGTCTCTACCTTGAAGGGCGCGCCACCCGGATATGTCGGCTACGGCAAGGGCGGCATCCTCACCGAGGCGGTCCGGCGCAAGCCCTATTCGGTGATCCTGCTTGACGAGGTCGAGAAGGCGCATCCGGACGTGCATGAAATCTTCTTCCAGGTCTTCGACAAGGGGATGATGGACGACAGTGAAGGCCGGCGGATCGATTTCAAAAACACGCTGATCCTGCTCACCTCGAACGTCGGTTCCGAAGTCATCATGGACCGGACCAGCAGCGGCACGGTACGGGCGGGGCTCGACGATCTCGACACCGCATTGCGTGCCCCGCTGTTGAAGGTTTTCCCCGCGGCCTTCCTTGGCCGGGTGGTAACCATCCCTTACTACCCGCTCTCGGACATGATGATCGAAGCGATCACCCGCCATCAGTTCGCCAAGATCGCCCGCCGGCTGCGCTTAAGCAACGATGCCGAGTTGGTGATCGGTGACGGTGTCATGGATCTGGTCAAGGCCCGCTGCACCGAGATCGAATCCGGCGGCCGAATGATCGACGCCATTTTGACAAACACGCTTCTGCCGGAATTGAGCCGCGGCGTGCTGAACCGGTCGCTCGAGGGCGAAAAGATGACGAAAGTGACTGTCGGAGCCTCCGAAGGAGGATTCACCTATTCCTTCGAATAGCCCAGGAGCAATTCTATAGCTCCAGTGCTTGGCACCGGAGCCGTAGGACCGCCTGGGGTGGAGGGGGGCCATTTACTGAGCCGTCTCAAAACGCTGTCGCGAACCTTGTCTCACGCATAGACGCGGTTGCGGTTTGGGAAAGCGGTTCGATCTCGCAAACCCTTGCTGCAGCAGCGCGGGATGCCCAAGGTCTTCTCCCATTTCCCGTTGCCCTTTCCCGGCAAACTAGGCCGCCCAGCGAAGTCGCAGGCATTCCGTGCTCTGGCCAAGCAGGCCCAAGGTGCATCAAAGAGGATGGAGGGCAGTATCGGTACCTCGAAATCCCGCATCTACAGGCCGCGCCCGACACCAAACTAGCCGCGAAGCCTGAGGAACAAGTCTCGCGCATTGAACAGGTCAGAGCGCACCAGCACGAAGAGAGCCGTACCATAGACAGAGGCTCCAAGGACAATTGCGCCAATAAGGAGTGTCTCCTGGGCGGCGTGCTCAGGCGCGCTGCGTAGCCACGCGCTAATGGCGCCGAACATCAGGAGGGCGGCGAGAGCCAGTCGTGGGAAGATCTCAAGGGGTCTCAGCACGTCGATACGCGCGATGCGCTGAGCGTAGAAGAGGAAGATGGGTAGGAGGACCAGGCTGCAGGCTACGAGCGCCACCATTGTCATCTCGAGGCTGATCTGCGCAGTGACGGACAACAGCATCGTTGCGACAACAGAGTAAGCTATGTTCAACTTCAGGATCAACCTGGAGTGACCCATTGCAAGGATCGTAAACGCGCAGAGGCTGTCAATAGTGCGTTGCAGGCCCAGCAGCATGAGAATCTGGACAGCGACGACCCCGCTGGCCCATTGCGGGCCGAAGATAAAGGGAACCGCGATCGGTGCGATCGCGGCAAATCCGACGAATGCAGGAAATCCCGCTATCCCGGCCATGCGGACGGTCGTGTTGAAGAAACGGTCGATCTTTTCGGGTTGATCTTGAATCCGTGCCACGGTGGGCATTGTGACAGCCATCAGCGGACTGAGGAATACTTGCACCAGAAGGTCGAGCGGACGACGGGCAAGAGCATAGACTCCGACCGCATAGGGGCCGAGGAACGTACCGAGTAGGACCTTTGGAATTTCCTCGTTCAAAAAACTCCAAAAAGTCTGGACGATAAGCGGGCCGCCAAATCCTAATAGGTCACGAACCTTTGCATAGGAGAAGGTCAGACCGGGCCGCCAAGAACTGCCAAGGAGAAGGACAGCGGTTTCCACAGCCGCTTTCGCAAGGTGCATCCAAATCATGCTCCATACCCCGAAACCGGCTATTGCCAAGACGATGCCGAGTGTGCCGCCGACGACGGTGCCGGCAAGTGTACGCAACGCGAACAAGCGGAACTCGAGTTGGCGCTTCAACACAGCCGCAGGTACCGACGAGAGAGCCTGAATTACGACGACCACGCTGCTCCAGCGGATGAGATCTTCGAGAATGGGCTGTCCGAACGCTGCAGCAATCAAACCGGCAGACGTCCAGATGAGCCCGCTAATCACCGCGCCGGTCGCGGTGAGAAGCCAGAAGGCCGAGTCAAAGTGTGAGGACTCGATTTTAGGATGCTGGATGAGTGCCTCCGGTATTCCGATCGTGACCGGAACAGCAAGAATGACGGGTACAACCATGGAGAGGGCGGCGAGGCCGAATGCTTCAGGTCCGAGATGCCTGGCCAATACGACAAAAACGGCAAACATGGCTGCTTGCCGACCCCATGTTTCGACTGCTGCCCAGGCTGCGCCGCTGACAATCTTCGCGCCGATCGATGTCATCGCACGTCTCTTTGCCCGTTGGCAGACAGGCCTGCGACTTTCGATCGCGCAGCCAAGGCTTTCCGTCTTCGTCTCACGGCTGCGCCGCTAGCGATCTGGCCTGGTCTACGTGAATAAAAAGGAGAGCCGTCGACCTCTCTCCAGCTATCGTTTGTCGAGCTGGAACCTCGCGAACGCAGAGCCGTCGCGGGACACGGACAGCGTTTAGCGTGCTTGCTCGTCATTCTATTCCACCACCCACAAGCACCCATGGCTGAGGATACTGTGGTTGGAGAGGAAGGGTGGCTGCATCCAGTTCTTATTGGTCATAGGCAGCTCCTCTGGAGATCCTCTTTTTAGCGCAATCAAATTAGGCGGTGTTACGGCTGATATCCTGATGTCATCGCGGCGGGCGCGTTGCTGGGATTGGAATTCGTTCGAGTGCATCGTGCCAAACCTTACGCCGGAGCGTGGGAACGTAAACGTCCCCAAACGGCGTATGTCTGTTTGGTGCACACTGATTACCGATTGACCATCCCGCGTTCCACACGCCCACCCGCGCGGGCGATCAAGAAGCGGGCTTAGCAGCTGTCTCGGTCCGCTCGGCGATGACCTTTCCAGGCTATATCCCTGCTCGACCATCTCTTTCAGCGCACGCCAGTCACGCAGCGTGGCGTTTCACATCCCTGGGTTGCGGCGTGGACCGTCAAGCTGTCTTGATGTACTCGCCCTTGTATCCGAGAGCGATGGCAAAGTCGCGATGGCCGCAGCGGTGGTAGTGCATCATGATGTGCCACAGGATCGGCATCGGACCGATCTCGACCATCGGCTTGGGCGGCTCTCCTGTTTCCTCGGCCGGCCGTGTCCCCAATCCCCCCGCGGGGATCCCCACGTTCATAAAGCCTTCCCCACCAGCAAACACGGGTCTCGAACGCCCGTGAGTTCTGTTACCATGGGCGATCGGCGTTCAACGACGCGAGCGAACGGATGATGGAAGCGCACCGATGTGGACCTTTAGGCGGACCTTCAGCACCATGCTTGATAGTCAATTGCGACTGCGACTTAGGCCGTTTGAGATAGGCGACTGGTCAGCGTCGGCTGTCATTGTTGCGCCGCATCCGGATGACGAGACGCTGGGTTGCGGTGGCGTTGCGGCCAAAAAGATTGCCTCGGGCGCCCAGGTCCGTTTTGTTTTCGTCACCGATGGCGCCGCGTCTCATCGCCACCTTATGCATCCTGAAACCTTGCGGGCGACACGCGAGGCCGAAGCCATAGAAGCAGTTCATCGTCTGGGCGCATCATCCGAAAGTGTTACATTCTTACGCCTTCCAGACGGGGCGGCCAATCATCACGTTCATGAGATAACAGATGCGGTCGTGTCGATGCTCAACTCATGGCGGCCGCAGAGCGTTTTCGTGAACCATGCAAAGGATCCGACTTCCGATCATGTCGCCGTCAATGCAGCAGTTCTCGCGGCGCTTCGTGCCTATGGTCGCCCTGTCACGGTATTCGAGTATCCAGTCTGGTATTGGTATCATTGGCCATGGACAAGTCTGTGGGGCGATTTGCCGAATATGTGGCGTGTTACTTTGCGGCAAACGATCAAGACGGCGGCAGGGCTGCGGGCGCCGTCCACGCTCAATAGCCTCGCCTATGTTGGCGATGTTATCGGCGTAAAGCGTGAAGCGCTGGCGGCGCATGCGTCGCAGATGCAGCGCCTGGAGAACCAAGATGAATGGCGGACGCTGTCGGACTTGTCGGGGGGAGATTTCGTCGAGCGGTTGCTGGCCGACTACGAAATGTTCACACGCTACGAAATCAACATTTAGCATGTTTGGCCGCCTGATCGCGGTCCTTATGATCGGGTACACCCTCGCAAGTTGCGACGCCGCTCAGGGACAGGGACCTCCCGAAGAAATTCTGGAGTCGGGTCTTGTTTTTGAACGCAAAGAGATCGCCCCCTATTCAGGAGACGTAAAGCTTGCTGGCGATATAGACGGCGATAATCGACTAGATTTCGTTCTTGGCGGCTTCCCCGAGGATGCGATGTCTTGGTGGCGGTGGCCCGATCTGGTCCACACCGTAATCGCGAGGCCCCGCGTCGAGTTCACCACCGACGGCGTGCTTGCCGACATCGATGGGGACGGTGATCCCGACATCGTCACGGCCGATGGGTCCGATGCTGTCAATCTCGTCTGGTTCGAGAACCCGCGGCCGAATGATAACCCGACCCACGGTCCCAGCTGGAAGCGTCGGGAAATCGGTGCAGTCGGCAGCTGGGGCAAAGACATCAAGGCGGCCGATTTCGACGGGGACGGCCTCGTTGATATCGTCGTTCGGGCGCCTGGCGAAGTGATGATTTTCTTCCAAGAAAGCCCCAGCTCCTGGACCCGCGTGGGCTTGTTCTTCTTCAACTTTGGCGAAGAGGGAATGGCAATCGGTGATATTGACGGCGATGCTGATGTCGATCTCGTCCTGCACGGAGTATGGGCGTCGAATCCAGGCGCAGCGGCAGCACGCGATCCAGCATTATGGCGCAGCTACGAGCTTGGTCCGTTCAATCCTGCATTCAAGGCGCTCGTCACCGACCTTGACCAGGACGGCCGCGCCGACATTCTGACTTCGAGTTCCGAGCACACTGACGACGTCGCCTGGTTCCAGCCACTCGCCGGACCGACGGGCCGCTGGATCCGCCATGTCATTCAGCCTTCTGTCGCGGGCGCCCATACGCTGCAGGCAGCCGACATGGACGGAGACGGGGACAACGATGTCGTGGTCGGGCAGATGCATACGACCGAGGAGCGCAAACTCGCGATCCATTACAATATCGACGGGCGAGGAACGCGCTGGGCCCGTCAAGTGATCGACGATGTGGGTCTCCACAACGGCGTCGTCGCCGATGTCGACAAGGACGGCGATTTTGACATCTATGGGGCGAACTGGGTGGGCAACCCGCCTGTCAGAGTGTGGATCAATCGGCTGGATCCGCCTGCATCGGTCCGCCTCGACCGCTGGACCTATCATCGCATCACGAACGGGCACGTCCGCTCCTTTGGGATCGCTTTTTCCGCCATGGATGGTGATGATCTCACAGACATCATCTCGGGTCCGTTCTGGTACCGTCAACCGTCCGAAGCCTGGAACACAGAATGGGAACGGACCCCGCTTGCCGAGGGTGTGGACGCGGTCGCAGCCCTGGATCTCGATGGTGACGGGCGCGGGGAGGTCATAGCACAGCGCGGCGGAGGCAGGGCGCTGCACCTGGTGTGGCTCCGTGCCGAGGACATTGAAGCGCGCCGCTTTGAAGAGCACGGGATCGGAGAGGTTCCCGCCGCCAGTCATGAGCTCGGCTCTCAGGGCCATGCGCTAGCCCAGGTCGTAAAAGGTGGGAAGCCGGAGCTGGCGGTCTCGAGTGGCGGTGGGGTTTTCTATTTTAAGATTCCTGACGATCCAACAGTCGAGCCATGGCCGCGCACCCGCATCTGCGTCGAAGCGTCTGATGAAGGGATCGCATTCGCCGATATCGATGGCGACGGTCTACTTGACCTTGTCGCCACGACCGGCGATGCAAAGACGGCCGCATGGTGGCGCAATCCAGGTGACGGCTCGCCAGACTGGGAGCTTCGGCATGTTGGAAAAGTTCCTGAAATGGTCTATCCCGACCGCGTCGCGGCCGCCGATCTTGATGGCGATGGACGTGCGGACATCGTCGTGACCGAGGAAAATGGCAAAGCCGACAGCGCTAAGGCGTATTGGTGGCACAACCCCGGCGACAGCTCCTCCGACTGGGAGCAACACGAAATCACCTCGCGCGGTTCCCTTAATAGCCTTTCCGTGTCCGATATGACCGGGGACGGCAGGCCGGATCTTATCATGGGCGAGCATCGCGGCGCACTTCGCCTCTCGAGCTGGCATAATCTGGGTGGGGGACGGTTCATCGAGCAGCTGGTCGGCGAAGGAATGGAAAGCCATCTGGGAGCAAGGACGGTCGACCTCGACGGTGACGGGGATCTCGACATCGTGTCGATCGCATGGGACGCATTCGAAGCGATCCATGTCTGGCGGAATGACGCGGTCGGCAAGGATGCTGATGGCGACCAAAAGGCCCGCTGACGGGGAGGGGTGAGCATCGGCCGGCGCCGCATGGAACCGTAGCGACCTCGTCCGGCACCACCTGTTTACACGGCTGCGCGGCGCTCATGCCTTGACGCTCAAGTCCGGGAAAATGCGATGCGCTGAATGAATTCAACCGCTCGACATGTTAAGACCTTTCGACGTTGTCGATAGCAGATTGACCAAACCAGTGTGCAAGTCGGGCCGCTCATGCCTTTACGACGTTGTCGGTGCGTGACTGACTGCGCGCACAAGCATTTCTGGTATCGAGCACCAGCTTTGCGTGCTTGGTGATGTTCTGCCAATCAATCGCATCATGATCTGTCGAGATGACAACGGCATCATACGATGCCAAACTGCTAGCGCAGATATCCACAGAGGGGCGACCTGCCAGGGTGGCGTACTCTCTTGTTCCGGGTATCTCCGGTACGTAGGGGTCGTGGTAATCAACGACTGCCCCGCGTCGCTCCATGATGTCGATCAGCTTCAACGATGGGCTTTCTCGTGTGTCACCCACGTTTTTCTTGTAGGACATCCCGATCACCAAGATCCGCGAACCGCTCAGGCCGCGGCTGGCTCGCCGGTCCAAGGCCTCCACAAGGCGGTCAACCACATAATGCGGCATGTTCGTGTTGATTTCACCGGCAAGCTCAATGAAGCGTGTTGTTATTTCGTACTCTCTTGCCTTCCAGGTCAGGTAGAATGGGTCGATCGGGATGCAGTGCCCGCCGAGGCCGGGGCCTGGATAAAACGCCATATATCCGAACGGCTTGGTCTTGGCGGCTTCGATCACCTCCCAGACGTCGATGCCCATCCTGTCAAAAATCACCTTTAGCTCATTGACCAACGCAATGTTCACAGAGCGAAATATGTTCTCGGTCAGCTTCACAGCCTCTGCCGTTGCGGTGGAGGCCACGGGAACGGTTTGCACGATGATCTGGTCGTACAGTTCCTTGGCAACCTGTAGGGACGATGGGTCGTCGGCGCCTATCACCTTTGCAACTGTGGCGGTGGTGTGTACGTCGTTGCCTGGGTCCACCCGTTCGGGCGAATAGGCGAGAAAAAAGTCCTTTCCTAGAGAAAGATTCGTCGCCTCGAGCAGCGGCTGCACGACCTCTCGCGTCGTTCCTGGCCAGGTCGTCGACTCCAGAACGACAAGTTGACCAGGGCGCAGCCGCTCCGCGATCGCACGTGCGCTGTTTTCGACGAACGACAGGTTCGGCTCCCGGTTTTTGGTGAGCGGCGTTGGCACCGCTATCAAGATCGCGTCGGGTTCGCTTAGGTCGGCGAAATCGCTGGTGGCGCGAAACCGCTTGCTGTCGACAGCCACTTTGATGGCAGCACCAGGCAGATGATCTATGCCTGTTTCTCCGCGGTTAAGAAGTGCAACCCGAGACGCGTCGATGTCGAAACCGATGACTTTGAACCCCGCGTCCAGCGAGATCATGGCGAGCGGTAAACCAACGTAGCCGAGGCCCATGATGCCAACGGTGTAGTCCCGCGTTCGGATGCGGTTAACCAGTTCCTGAAGGTCTGGAGCAGTCTGCATGAGATGCTGGCAACTTTCGCTTCAATGTCGACAATAAAGGATCGCCTCAATTACCGCGGGGAAGCAGTCCACAGCAATCAGCAAAATGTATGCGCTTAGCCAACCCCAGAGCTGAAAATAGCATGGATTGCACCATTGGGAGAACAGCCGAAATGCTTACCCCAAGCCACGTTGTCAAATAAACCTTGCGCTGCCACATTTAACTTTCAAGCGACATCCTAAAGGATCTGGGAGCCACCTTCGCTCGCGAGATCGAAGATGCCGCGTTTGGCGAAGGGACGCACACTGCGTCAGTCGATTAAACTGTTCGGTCGAGGTGGGGAATATGACGCAATCGATCCTGGTAACTGGTGGAGCGGGCAATATCGGCAGTGCCCTCACTCGCGCGTTGGTCAAGCTACCTCAGACCCAGGTGGTCGTCGCTGACAACCTGTCGACCGGAAGTCGAGACAAGGTACAAATAGACGCGGGCAATCTGACCGTAGTAAAGGCGGATGCGAACGATTTCGACGACATCTCATCGTTGTTCTACCGCTTCCATTTCACCCACGTCTTCCACTTCGCAGCCGTGGTCGGTGTGCAGCGGACTTTGGCAAATCCGTTGCTCGTGCTGCGCGACATCACCGGTATCGAGAACGTGCTGAGGCTATGCAAGAACACCGGCGCCGAGCGTGTCTACTTCGCTTCGTCATCGGAGGTATATGGCGAGCCTTTCGAGATTCCTCAAAACGAGAGCACCACGCCGCTTAACTCTCGTCTGCCGTATGCAGTGGTGAAGAATCTTGGAGAGGTCTATCTGCGCACTTTTCAGCGTGAGTTTGGACTGCCATTTACCATTTTTCGCTTCTTCAACACCTACGGACCACGTCAGAGCGAGGATTTCGTTCTGCCGCGATTTGTGCGTGCCGCCCAGCGCGGCGAGCCCCTGACGATTTACGGGGACGGTTCGCAGACCCGCACCTTCTGCTATGTCGACGACACGGTTGACGCTTGCATCGCGGTTCATCGAACGCGCGCGCACGAGAACGAAGTGATCAACGTGGGCAGCGACGTGGAAATGAGCATTCGACAGCTGGCCGAGTTTGTCATCGACGTGCTGGGCTCGTCATCGAAGTTGGAATTCCGACCGCCCCTTGCGGAGGGCGACATGACGCGCCGCTGTCCTGACACGAACAAGATGAAGGCTATATTGAACCGTCCCCTGGTGCCGCTCGAAGAGGGCATTCGCCGCCTCGCCGACCACCTCTCCCGACCGGAAGACCGCCCTGCACTTAGAAGAGTCGCCTGAACGAGCTGACGGTGGGGAGTGATATGAAGCTCGTATACGTCGGCCAGCCGTACGATAGACTTTTTCCGCCTGTTCAAAACTCAATCGGTCTGATCGTCTACAATACGGCGCTGCGGCTCGGCGAAGGCCTGCAGATTACGCTCTATGGCAAGCATTATCGAGACGACACGGTGCCCGCGGACCTGCCGTTCGCGGTGCGGCGGGCTGCGGCGCGGCGTGACCGCGCGCTGCAGCGGATCATCCACCAGTTTCCGCGCCTGGCGCGCTGGCTGCGGCTGGAAGGGAAGGCCGATGACCACTCGCAATATCGTAACAAGGTTCGTCGCTACCTCGCTGTCGATCAACCAGATATCGTCCATTTGATGAATTATTGGGCATGGTGCCGGGAACTGAAGGCAGCCAGCTCATCTCATCGGCTCGTGCTTGAGATGCAGTGTGAGTGGCTGTCACAGCGTGACCGCGATCAGGTGGCCCGTCAGCTCAAGGTGGTGGATGCGGTGGTCGCCGTCAGCGACCACATCGCAAGGACCTTTCGTTCTGCATTCCCGGACTATCCTGGCGTCGTTGCCACTGTCGGTAATGGCGTGGACGTTTCTTACTTTCGGCCGAGCGAGCAGCGGGCTTCCGCATCCACCAGAACCCGACGTGTCATCCTGTTCGTTGGGCGGGTGTCGCCAGAGAAGGGGCTTCACACACTGATCGAGGCCTTCAGTGAGGTTGCGGCCAGGTTCGCGGACGTGGAACTTCGGATCGCAGGGCCGCATTCTCCGCTTCCGGTGGACTTCCTGACCAGCCTCTCGTCGGATCCGCGGGTAACCGCGTTGAGCCGTTTCTACGATCGCTGGGGCAATTGCAAATATCGGGAACATTTAGAGGAACTCATCGAGCGCCACGAGTTACGTGATCGAGTTCACTTCGTGGGCAACGTGCCCCACAAGGACCTCGTAGCGACGTACCATCAGGCCGACATTGTGGTGAATCCGTCACTCAGCGAGAGCTTCGGAATATCGGTCGTGGAGGGCATGGCCTGCGGGATACCGGTGGTGGGAACGCGCGTGGGCGGGATGTGTGAATCCATTCTAGCTGGCAGCACCGGGATGCTGGTCGAAGTCGATGCTCCTGGCGAGCTCGCCCAGGCATTGCTCACGATGCTGGAGGATACGGTCCGGGCAAGCGAAATGGGAAGCGAAGGGCGCAAGCGTGCCGTCGAGCTGTATTCGTGGGAGGCGCGCGCAGAACGGCTCAAGTCCGTCTATCAGAAACTGCGCCCAGGCACGCGGGTCCATGTTTCCACAAAGATCGTGAGCCATTAAGCCTTAGCGGTGGGCGGCGTTGCCAAGTGCCTCGCAGCTTGTAGGCCGATTTGATGCGCATGCGGCGACCTCAGCGTAGCGCCCGGTGAGCGTATCGGTCTACGGCCAACCCATGTCGGATTGGAATGGGCCCGTCAGGCCCGCCGTTCTCTTCCCGAACGGCCGTCAGGTGCACCCAGCCCAAAGGGCGGAGTGAAGGAGGCCGAGTGACCTGGCTGTAACGCTCCGCAATCTGTTCTCCAAATCGCAACGCATTGCTGGTGGCGAGGCGGGTGGCCTCAGGATCGTAACGCGAGACAGCGACCCAGATATTGCGCGGGGCGTATTCTACGACATCGATTGCGGCGCGCCCGCGTGGGGGCGGCAGGGCGTCACCTGCGTTCAGGTTCGATGCAAGTGGCTGCTGGACCGGCGGCTCGTAGGCGCTTTGCGGCACCGGTTCAAATGCGTAGACGCGCTGCCGCGATTGAGCAGAGCGCTCGGCCCAACAGTTCGACACCATCTGTGTGTTCGCCGAAGCGGTCGGTCCTAAGTGCGCACCGCCCACAGGTGATCTATGAACTCGACGACGCCAGGCGCGAGGGCTTCAGCGCAAGGCCCGGGCGATCGCGTCGTTTATGGCATCGATGGACTATGGTAACCATTCTGCCCGCCTCCTACGCCAATGGGAACTGGCACGTCGAGCATGTGCTGGCGGTCCGGCGAGCGAAACCGCGTCTATCCGACGGGCGGAGCCGTCGGCTTCGACCGAGGTCGTCTTCAAACATGGGCACCGGCCCAACGACAGCCGAACTATGCAGTGCGGAGGATCGCCAGCCGCATATGGATCGCGCGTTTCTCAACAAGATGCCAGCTGAGAAAGCCCGCGCAGACTGCTATAGGCAAGGTCAAGATCGTCAGCTGCGTAGGCGTGATTGCCGGAACATACATGATCAGTAGCTTCTGAATCGGCCATGCGTAGAGATACACGCCGTACGATATATCATTCCTTCGGTTAATCGAATTTAAGACGCTGTTCTCGTTCAGAAACGCCAAATACAGGACCAGATAACCTCCAAACACGCCCACTGCCAGGGGCGCTAGCCGTTCCGAGCACATCCCGCCTATGAGAAGGATACAGCACAAAAGCGCTACCCGATTGCTCCTCCTCACATTCTCCTTGAGCAGCTGAAACAACGCCCCAATGGAAAATATCATGGTAAAACGTACGGCATCGTCCACGTTACCGATGGGCTCAAAGTTTCCAAGGTCGTAGCGAAAGTAGACACCTTGCGAAATGGAACTAACGAGGATTATGGCCAGTGACACTGAAATGATCGAAAAGACAAGCGTGGCGCGACCGAGACAGAATACCACAATTGCCACAAGCACATAACAGCGAAACTCGTATGCAATAGTCCATAGTGATCCATTAACATCTGGTGCATGGGACCCGGCAAACGCCGATCCTACCTGCGCCGGGTTCAGCAAGAGCGCCATTTTGGAAAGCTTAGCCGCCCACTGGCTCGGAGATAGTTCATCAAAGTCACCACCTCCCAGCCAAAATACCAGACTAATGCTGATCAAGTATGCCACAACAAAACCCGGAACTATACGAAGTACACGTCTGGACATAAAGGCGTAGATGCTGCTTCGCATCGCGCTGTCGAGCACGAGGAAGCCACTAATGAAGAAGAAGCCGTAAACAGCTACCTGGCCGGAGGTCAACGTACCGAAGATGTTCTTCAGCACCTCACGATTCGAGTTCCCATCTATAAGTTCCGGCGAGTGGGATATAATAACAAGCGACGCAAAGAATAGCCGGAAGAAGCTTAGAGCGTTGGGCCTTCGTAAGTCGAAATCACTCATTTGATAGCCTTCGAGAAGTGACCTCTTGCGTCGGGCATTGCGATCTCAGCAGGGAGACCCGTTTTGGGCAGAGCGCGTCAAAGTGAGCTTAGAGGCCGCCGATGGGCATTGTAAGTTCGTCCTTTGAGAGCCGAATTCATCCTTTCGAAGGTACGTGCCTCACGACCTAGTGGATTGATTCCAACGTTTGGAACCCGCGGTTTCGGGCGGCGATGATGTCATCGGGGTTGGCTTCCAGATGAATGGTCGCGGGTTCTCGGCATTGTATTCGCGGATGAAGCGGTTGATGGCGGCTGAAGATCGACAATGGAATGGAAGACGCCGTGCTTGAGCCTGCGCCGGGTGAGTTTGGCGAAGAACGCGGATGAACTCCTGATGGCGGTGGCGCTGCATGTTCTGCGCGATGACCGTGCCGTCCAGCACGTTGAGGGCAGCGAAGAGCGTCGTCGTGCCGGGCCGCTTGTAGTCGTGTGATGGCCGAGATGGGCGCAAAGCATCGGCAGCTTTTGGGCCACCCCGATTGCTGCTGTCGGCCCGCTGGTCACCGCCAGCCCCGCGCTTTCCCCATAGGATCCACCCTGCACCCCGTGGCTTCCTGCTTGGGAGGTTTTCCAACGCGGGTTGATGTCGATCCCAGCCCGCACCCTCGCGCTGCGGCCCACATCGAAAAACCTTCACCTGAGGGGCCGTTCCAGTGGCATTGCCGGTGGGCCACTAGTTGCCGGTACGCCGTTAAATCGTGTAGTATCGACGTTTTCCGGAGACGGCATGTCCGAGGAGCAGGTTGAGCGTCGTCTGGCGGCGATCCTGGCTGCCGACGTGGTAGGCTACAGTCGCCTGATGGAAGCAAATGAAGAGCGAACGCTCGGCGCGCTTCGCCAGCATCGCCGCGAGTTCTTCGATCCCACTGTAGCCAAGCATGGCGGGCGCATCTTCAAGGTGATGGGCGACGGCTTACTTGTCGAGTTCGGCAGCGTTCTCAACGCCGCCCGTTGTGCCGTAGAAATCCAGCGCGGGATGGTAGAGCGCAACGCCGGGATCCCGGAAGACCGCCATTTCAAGTTTCGGATGGGCATCAATCTCGGCGATTTTATCGTCGACGGCGACGATTTTTACGGCGACGGCGTGAACATGGCAGTCCGGTTGCAAGGTCTCGCCGTACCCGGCGGCATTGCCTGTTCGGAGGCGGTGCGCCACGAGGTCGGCAACAAACTCGACCTGGACTTCGCCGATCAGGGTGCCAGGACGGTGAAGAACATGTCCCATCCGGTGCATGTCTATTTCGCGAATTGGGGGAATGTCGCCTCGCGCAACGAAATGCGGACCGGCGAGATTGGGACGCGCCCCGACAAGCCTTCGGTGGCCGTCCTGCCCTTTGCCAATATGAGCAACGATCCCGACCAGGAGTTCTTCAGCGACGGCATCACCGAGGACATCATCACGGATCTGTCCAATGTTTCGGGCCTCTTCGTCCTCAGCCGCAACACCGTCTTCGCCTGCAAGCGCCGCGCTCTGAACCTGGAACACATCGCCAGTGAACTCGGTGTCGCCTATGTGGTCGAGGGAAGCGTCCGCAAAGCCGGGAACCGCGTCAGGATCAATGCCGAACTGACCGAGGGGGCGAGCGACGGCCACGTCTGGGCCGCCCGCTACGACCGCGACCTCACCGATATCTTCGCCGTGCAGGACGAGATCGCCAAGGCGATCGTCGAGCAGCTCAAGGTCAAACTCCTTCCCGAGGAGAAGAAGGCTATCGAGCAAGCGCCGACCGAGAATGTCGAAGCCTATACGCATTATCTGAGAGGCCGCGAGTATTACCACATCGCGTCGAAGGCAAACCACCTGATGGCCAGGCAAAGTTTCGCCAGGGCTATCGAACTCGACCCGAGCTATGCTCGAGCCTATGCCGGCATCGCGGTCTGCAACACGCGGCTCCGGTCGCAATTTGGCTTCGACATTCGGGTCGAGGATATTCTGGCAAGCACTGCAAAGGCGTTGGCTATCGACCCCAATCTGCCAGAAGCGTATGCGGCCATGGGGCACGCCCTTTCGGGCGCTGGTCGCCGCGCCGAGGCGGTTGCCGCCTTCGAGCGGGCTTTGGCCATCGATCCTAACTGCCATGAGGCCAATCGGTACTATGCCGAGTTCTGCGTGACCCGGGGTCAGTTCGAACTGGCAGCGACGTATTTCCTGAGGGCAATGGAGATCAAGCCGACGGACTATGGTGCGCCGGTTATGCTCGTGAACGTCTTCCGCTCGCTCGGGCAGAACGATCAAGCCGAAAACTATGCGCGGATCGCGATAGAGAAGGCCGAGGAGGAGCTAAGGCTCCACCCGGAGAATGCCAATGTCGGGTGCCTTGGCGCGATCATGCTCGCCTTCCTCGGTGAGCACGATCGAGCATTGGCGTGGCTGGAGCGCTCCCTTGCGACCGAATCCGGCGACATAAACATCCAGTACAATGCCGCCTGCACCTATGCGCTGCTGGGTGAGAGCGACCGGTCGATCGACCTGCTGGAGGCTTGGTTGCCTCAGGTCGGCACGGAAATGAAGCTGTGGTTCAAGAACGATTCCGATCTCGAGCCCATTCGCGGCCACCCGCGCTACCCCAGGCTGATAGAACTCACGGAATAGGGCGGGGCCGGCGCGCGTTCGCAGGCCCGACAAACAAAAAGGCTTACGTTGCTTACGAAGTTCTCGCCAAGCAACGAAGATTAATTTATGCTAAGCTAATATAGCTCGGGGGGGGGTACTGGGATGGCGACCCGATTCAGGCTCTTTGTCCAGCCTCCGTTCGAGGACGCTCGAGCGTGCCCTGAAATCGTCACGGTTTCATCGCCCCTCGGAAGCGTCGGTGTCGGCCCGTCGGACGATCGAATGTATGTCGTGGAGCCGGTCGGCAAGACCAGGCCCTATGGCGTGAACCGCGCGCCCTTGGGAACTCCGTTCATCTATCTGCCGCCCTGGACAGGAACTATCCTCGCGCCGGCAGTGCCCGACGAGCGCGGCAATTTCGATCACTACCAGCCATCGATGCCCGGCTTCGAGGCCGCGCATCTCTTCGGCTCCGTGCGGTTCACGCTCGATGTGTGGGAACGCTATCTCGGCCAGTCGGTTGCATGGCATTTCCGCGATCACCATGAGCGTCTGGAAATCTCGATTCTGCCGACGTGGAACAATGCGCAGTTCGGCTACGGCTATCTCGAAGTGGGCAGCCAGTTCGAGACGGACGGAAGTATCCTCCCTTTCAGCCTCGACTTCGACATCATCGCTCACGAGGTCGGCCACGCGATAGCCTTCGCCGTGCTGGGCGTGCCAGGCCTGGGCAAAGAGTTCCCCGAATATGTCGGCTTCCAGGAAGCCTTCTCCGACTGCGTGTCGCTGATCGCCGCCATGCATTTCCCGTCGGTGATCAACAATGTGCTGGACGAGACGCGCGGCAACCTTTATCTCGCCAACCGTCTCGCGCGCTTTTCCGAGTTCTCGCCGCATCGCCAGATACGGTCGGCGAACAACCAGCGGACGATGGCCGAGTTCGTTCACGGCTGGAAGAACGAGCACGACCTGTCGGAGCCGCTCACCGGCGCGATATTCGACATTCTGGTCGATATCTTTCACGAGAGTTTGGTTGCCCGAGGCCTGATCTCGTCCGAGGTCGAGAATCTCGCCGATGTCGCCGAAGCCGATCCGGCTGCACGGGCGCCGCTGCAGGACGCATTCGACCGCGCTTTCGCCCGCCGGACTGACGGCTTCCGCGAGGCGCTGCTCGATGCGCGCGACGTCGTCGGGATGTATCTCGCCGAAACGCTATGGGCTCTGGGGCCCGATTTTCTGGACTATGGAGATGTCGCGACGGCGATGCTCGCCGTCGACGAGGTCGAGACGGGGGGTGAGTTCTCAAGGCTCATCGATCGCAATTTCAGGCGTCGGGGCATCGGCGAGTTGCACGCTGGCAGGCGGATCAATAATAGGCCGCGCCGCGGCCATTCCCATTCGGCGCGCACCTTGCTGCCGAGAGATATATCTAATTTTCCGAAGATGAGCTATCGAGAAAGAGTTCTGTTAGCGAGGTCGATGTCTAGCTAGATAATAATGAGTGGAGAGGAACATGTCAGATAATGAAACACTACTTGGCGTATCGTCTGTATATCTGTTTGGTCGGCTGCTTGAAGACGTGATTTTGAGAGGAGGCGGCATATACGGTAACTTGCAGGTACCAAGACCAGGAAACAACAATTTTCTGCGACGCCAGCTCGAACATGTTGCTGGTCCCGCTGGGAGGGAACACCCTGACGCGCGTTTGGCACGGATTTTTTCTTTTTCCTTTGAAGGAGCATTTTATGAACTGGCTCCACCAGCGATTTTTCTCGTCCATGGGGCCGGCCTTGACCCCGACGACCCTCCCCCGACCAATGCCGCCGGCGAAGTTGAGTACAAAAGACTGTCCCGAGCTCCCGGCTCCAGTGCGCGAACGGGCCTAGGCTTGCAAATTGGAGCCTTCTCCAAGGACATGAGAGTATGGATTTACGACAAGAACGACCATTCGCTCAGGTTGGACGCAGAGACGGGGTCACTCGAGCAAATCCTGTTATCTGGAGAGGCCTATGGCGGAGGCATGGGCAGGTCGGGCGGCGGCATGGGTAGATCGGGTGGCGGTATGGGTAGATCCGGTGGCGGCATGGGTAGATCGGGCGGCGTGATGGCAAGATCAGGCGGATGGACGCCACGAAAACCAGGTGATCTCGATTGATCTCGTCGAACATGAGGCAGGAACAAGGGAGGAACTTCATATGGCTGTAGACATACATTATCTGGAAGAAAGCCCTGTAAAAATCGTCAAGGGCGGCATTGGATACTTTGACATTGTTGGCGATGAACTTCTGACGGCCAACTTGGAATTCTACGCCTCATTCGATCAGGCTGGCGCGCAACCGGACGATCAAATTAAAGTCCATGTCGATGATTCGAAGACAGGGAAAAAAACAAGACTGCCGATGATTGCTGAGGCAACTGAAAAAGCGGATAGCGATCCGGCAAAAGTACGCTGGGTTGTGATCAAATTGACGAACAAAAAAAATATTGAGGACGCCGCACAAGGTTTAATAGTCATTTAGAGAGGCCTTCGCCGCCTGCAATCCGGCCCGCCAGAAGTCGGCTCCTGGCGCACGTGATCGGTTGGTTCAGACTTCAGATTGCCTGATGATCTCGGGAAGGTCCGGTCGGGGTGTGGAAGGCGATCCTCCACTGTTCGCTTTCAAGCGCGCTGTTCCGTGCCGTCTGCCAGGCGCTTGGAGCGGAGGTGGGCGATGGCCTCGGCAAGCCGCGGATCGGGTTCGGCACCAGTAAACTTGGACGCGGAACGGAAATGGTCCAGCGTACGCAGTATGTCGTAGTGCCAGCGGTTGGGGTGATGGAGACACAGAAACTGGTCGTCCGCAGGCTTTCCGGAGGCTAGACGTCGAAAGAGGCTGCGCTCCAAAAGTACAACTATCCAGATTTGCGAGCTTCTCTGGATTCGGATGTGCCGCCGGTCGCTTTCTCGGACTCCAACAGCCCTTCCAGCACATTAATCGTGGTGTGGAATGACGAGCGGATCGACCCATTGGCCCTCCCGCAATTCCAACGGCCGTCATCGAGACGCTCGCCAGGCAGCCGAACAACAATGGATGAAATATCGACTCCAAAATATGCACCGTCAGCAACAGTTCGCCCGTTGATGCACTTTTCAACTTCCCCCTCCCAATAGGGCTGGCCACCCTCATCCCAGCGCGAGTTGAGGCCAACCAGCTCGACGATCCGCTTCGCACGATCCGACGATGGATCGAAACCAAACTCGCGAAGCTGCGAGAGCGAAAAGGTTGTTGCCGTCCAAGGCTGGCCGAACTTTTCCCAGTCTTGAGGCTTGAAACCGCGCGGGACAAAAGAGCCTGCCTCCTATTGCCGTCCTCGTCTTGGCAAGCCAGAAGGCTCCCAGCCGATGGTTTCGATCTTGGCCCGTTCAGCCGCCCACTCCGGTTCCGGAGTATCGAGGAGGTCGCGCATCACTGCCAGCGGATCGCTGGGTCGGAATCGAGAAGCCAAGCAATAACATCGCCTGCGGCAGTCATCTGAGCCGTCCAGTTAGCAACTTAAAATCGACATTCCAGCGTGCATCGCTAGTAGGCATAGCCGACGTCTGCAATGGCGTCGATTCCGGCGGTACAGCGAACGACCGGTTTGGAGAAGCGCCGCGAACGGCAGCTCATGGCGCAGCCGCGGCCTCCAGAGTGGTCGCCAACAATGTCTGCTTTCAGGCAGTGGCAACGGTCACCTCAATGGCCGATATCAGGCCGCACGCGGAAATCGTATTAACATGTAGTTTGGAATCCATTGGCCGCCGCAGTGTCAGCGCCGAAGGTCGGCTTTGAGCTCATTCACTTTTTTGCAGCGGACAGGTCTGACGGACTTTTCTGAATGGCAAGCGGCCTTTCAGGCCGGACGCATTGTATGACCAACCGGATTATGTTGTCCTTGCGCCGCAGCTGACAAGTTGGAGAGGACCGTGGGTGCGTCCCTCTACGACCCCATCAACGTTTACAAATGTCAGGGACCTGATATTGGCGTCGTTGACGGCCCGTTTGAATATCTGACGATAGCCGGAGTAAAGCTTCCGCTGCCATTTACTACTCGGATGACGGTGGTGCGCCTGTCGAACGATGATCTGTTCGTTCATTCGCCTATCAAGTTCGCTGCGACGCTGGCCGAAGAGTTGCGGAACTTGGGCAGGATCCGCCACCTCGTTTCACCCAACCAGTTTCACTACGCTCATATCGGTGAGTGGTCGAAGGTCTTTCCAGAGGCAATCACCTGGGCATCACCCAGAGTTCGCCAAAGAGCGCTGGCACGGCACGCCGATGTGACGTTCACGCGAGATTTGGAGATCAAGCCGCCTGAGGCGTGGCGGCAGGACATTGACCAGATGCTGTTTCCCGGTGGCTACTTCAAAGAGTTCATATTTTTCCACTAAGCTTCAAAGACGCTGATCCTCACAGACACGATCATCAATCTCGAACTGGACATGATCGATGAACCCTGGCGCACGGCGACCAAGCTGACTCGGATGGACCATCCCCACGGGCGGACCTTCTTCGGCATGCGGCTGCCAATTCTCCTGCAGCGGCGCAAGGCACACGCAGTAATAGGCAAGCTCCGATCGTGGCAACCGCGGCGGGTCATTCTCAGCCACGGCCGCTGCTTTGATGCCAACGAGGACGAGATTGTCCGCAGGATATTCGCAAAGTCGGCTCGGTGAGGCAGTGATTAGAAGGCCAATGCCCGCAATGGGTCAAAGTCGACGTTCGCGAATGCCCGCTTCTGACCTTTTCAGACCTTCAAACGAGCACGGCCCAAGGGAAACGTTTGAGCCAAAGGGGTTCACAGTCCGGTTGCGAGGCAACTGCCGCGAACAAGCGGAGGGATAGGTGGGACTCGCGCGTCAGTGGCGCTGCGGCTGGAGAGCTGGGGCGTCGCGCGAGCCATAGTCTCAAGAGGCGTGATCTGTGGTATCATAGGCCGGTAAGGCCGGAGGCGCCGGTCCTGCCTGCCTCTGACCTGCGGCTTGCGAGTCGTGAATCTTTCTGAGGCTCAACATGGAGCGGAAGCTCGCTGCAATCCTTGCCATCGATGTTGTCGGGTACTCGGCGCTCATGGAGGCGGATGAAGCGGGCACCTTCGACCGGCTGAAACGTGGCCGCAAAGAGCTGTTCGAGCCGGAAATCGCGACGCGACACGGGCGAATCTTCAAGCTGATGGGAGACGGTCTGCTGGCGGAGTTTGGCAGCGTGGTGGATGCGGTCGAATGCGCGGTCACGCTTCAGCGCGGCATGGCGGAGCGTAACGCGAGCGTCGCCGAAGACCAGCGCTTCGAAGTCCGGATCGGAATCAACCTTGGAGAAGTGATCGTCGAAGGGGACGATCGCTATGGCGAGGGCGTGAACGTGGCGTCGCGTCTCCAACAACTCGCCGAACCCGGTGGCATCTGCGTTTCGGAGAAGGTGTCCAAGGAGGTCAGGCAGAAGCTGGCGTTTGCGTTCGAGCCCATGGGCGAGCAGCGTGTGAAGAATATAGCCGAGCCGATATACTGCTATCGCGTGAACCTGCACGTTCCGAGAGCCGCTCCGGTCGGCCGACTGGCATCGCTCGAATTGCCCGACAAGCCCTCGATCGCGGTCTTGCCTTTCACCAACATGAGCAACGATCCGGAGCAGGAAACCTTTGTCGACGGCTTGACCGAAGACTTGATCACCGACCTGTCTCGCTCAGCCGGCCTCTTCGTCATCGCGCGCAACTCAACCTTTGCTTACAAGGGGCGGTCGGTCGATGTGCGTTTGACCGCGCGTGATCTTGGGGTGCGCTATGTGGTT
The DNA here is from genome assembly GCF_900149755.1 of Mesorhizobium delmotii. Taxonomy (NCBI): domain Bacteria; kingdom Pseudomonadati; phylum Pseudomonadota; class Alphaproteobacteria; order Hyphomicrobiales; family Phyllobacteriaceae; genus Mesorhizobium; species Mesorhizobium delmotii. The sequence goes on from NZ_FUIG01000037.1 coordinate 61,447, forward strand.
GAAGGCAGCGCCCGGCGCGCCGCGGCGCGCGTGCGCATCAATGCGCAACTGATCGACGCGATCGGCGGCGATCATATCTGGGCCGAGCGCTACGACAGCAGCCTCGAGGACATCTTTGCAGTGCAGGACGAGGTCACGGCCAAGATCGTCGAAGCCCTTGTCGGCCGATTGGCCGGACAGCCGGCGCGCAAACGGCCGACGAGTCTCGAAGCCTATGACCTTTGCGTGCGAGCCCGCGGCGTCAGTTTTCAGACTGGGTTAGGCGCGCGGGAAGCGCGCATGCTCCTGGAAAAGGCGATCGGACTCGATCCCGACTATGCCGAGGCACATAGCTTGCTGGCCCTCAATCTTTGGCTCGGCTGGCTGTTCTGGAACGAGCCGAAGCAAACCAACCAGCCTCGCGCGCTGGCGGAAGCGCAGCGGGCTGTGGCGCTCGACCCTAACGATGCGGGGAACCGCTGGGGGCTGGGCATCATACTTGGTCACGAGCGGCGTTACGCGGAATCGGATGCCGAGTTCGAGGCAACCTTCAAGCTCGATCCTAATCATGCCGATGCCTGGGCGATACGCTCGGATCTCATCACCCTGAGGGGCGACGCGGTCAAGGGCGTCGAATTCGTGAAGCGGGCGTTGCGGCTCAATCCGCGCCCACCGGGATGGTACTATTGGATGGCAGGCCAAGCCTATTATGCGCTCGGCGACTATCAATCCGCGGTAGAGGCTTTGCGCAAGCCGGAAACCTACCGCACCACGTCGCGGCGCTTGCTTGCGGCAGCCCTCGCGCAGCTCGGGCGCCTGGATGAAGCCCGTCAGGAGGCGGAATTCTTCATGATGAACGATCCCCATTTCAGCATCCGGCACTGGGCAACATCGCAGCCATTCGACAACGAGGAAGTGCTCCAGCGCTTCGTCGAAGGCTACCGCAAGGCTGGCCTTCCCGACTAAAGAGCGCATCCGCACGGCAACGACCTCATCGATCCTGCTGCGGATCTTCCCGAGAAAGTCGAGGAGCGGGTCGAACTCTTGATGCCGTTCGTTCAGCCAGAGGCTCGCGGGTTGGTCCGATCGCAAATCCTTGGCCTCATTCACGAATACAGGAACGAGGATCCCGCGCCCTCGAGTTAGGCGAGGATCGCGTCCACTGCGAGAACTTGCAGGTCCTGCCCGGAATGGAGTTCAACTGCCGTCATCATCCATCCTGGTCTATTGCGCGGCGCAGGCTGAGTCCCGTCGCTCGTCTGGCCGGTCTGGTCGATCCAAAGCCAACCGATGAAGACCACCGACAATACAATCACGATCAAGGCGATCAGACGAGGCATGGCATTTTCCTTTCCGTGCCGAAGCCGCCGATCAAGACGTCGGCTGCCCGTTATCTCGATGGTTTGGTGCCGCCCGTATTGGGTTCGGAGCCCGCACCAACGGTCGGGTCAGGCATGACCGGGCCACGTTCTGCTTCGGAATCCTCTGCCTCGATCTCTTGCACGGCCTGATCCCAGTGCTCGCGCTCCCGCCCTTCCGGACGGCCTTCACGCTCCCAGATTTCATGGGCTCGCCGCCTGATACGCTCTTCCCTGTCCATGATAGACCTCCTGGTGCTTTCCTAATCCCGCGATCGATGGTTTGTTCCGCGCTGCCCGACGGTTCTCGCGCGAGCGGGCACGTCGAACATTCGCAAGTCAGAGCGTAGAATGAACAATATCCCTCCGGCACCGGAGATCTGGGTCCGATGAGAATTCTCGTTGCTGGCGCCACCGGCCTGATCGGCGCATCGGTCTGTTCCCGCCTCGTTTCCGAAGGACATGAGGTGGTCGGCATCGTCCGTAGCCCTCAGGCAAATGCAGCCCGCGACTACCACTTGCTGGTGCTGGACAGGGCGACCGCGCTACGCCCTGAAGATTGGCTGCCGCATCTGGCCGGCATCGATGTCGTCGTGAACTGTGCCGGGGTTCTGCAGGACAGCCCTCGCGAAAAGACCGGACAAGTTCATCGCGATGCGGCGTCGGCTCTTTTTCGCGCCTGCGCCCGCGCCGGCGTTGCCAAGGTGATCCACTTCTCGGCAATGGGTGTCGATCGGGCACAGCCTTCGTCGTTCTCGGCGACGAAGTATGCTGGCGATCAGGCCCTGATGGCGCTTGATCTGGGCTGGATAATCCTTCGCCCTTCCGTAGTGCTCGGCCGGCCTGTGTTTGGGGCCAGTGCATTGTTTCGCGGTCTGGCCTCGCTGCCGGTCCTGCCGTCAATGCCAAATACCGGCCGGCTCCAGGTCGTGCAGCTCGAGGATGTGGTCTCGACGGTGCTCTTCTTTCTCAATCCCGGCAGTCCGTCTCGTCTGGCGCTGGAACTTGCAGGCCCCGAACAGCTGACCATGGACGAGATTGTCGGCACTTTCCGCCGCTGGCTCGGCTGGGCTCCAGTGCCCAGGCTTGCCTTGCCGGGATGGGTTGCCCGGCTTCTCTACCGCCTCGGCGATCTTGCCGCGATGCTCGGCTGGCGGCCTCCGATGCGCACCAACGCCGCCAGGGAGATCAAACGAGGGGCGCTCGGAGATCCATCGGACTGGATTTCCTTGACCGGCATACAGCCACAAAGCCTGGCGCAGTTCCTCGCGCTCAATCCGGCAACGGTGCAGGAAAAATGGTTCGCCGGGCTTTATTTCGCCAAGGCTGCAATCTTCGTCGTCCTGCCGTTGTTCTGGATCATGACGGGGATTGTTTCGCTGACCACTGGCTACGGTAACGGCATCGGCCTTATGCAAAGCACGGGGGCTGGCATGTTGTCGGCGCCTGCCGTGGTCGCCGGCGCCCTTGCCGACGTCGTCGTCGGCGCTCTCATAGCCTGGCGGCCAACGGCGCGAAAAGGCCTCTACGCTGGCATCGCGCTCTCGCTGTTCTATCTGGTCGTGGGCACTTTCCTGCGCCCGGACCTGTGGCACGAACCGCTTGGGCCATTCCTGAAGGTCTTGCCGATCATCGTCCTTCACTTCGTCGCCTTGGCAATACTGGAGGAGCGCTGATGCTCTATTTCGTGCTGAAGTACCTGCATGTCATCGGTGCCAGCGTGCTGCTTGGCACCGGCGCCGGCATTGCCTTCTTCATGCTTCTCGCCCACAGGACCGGCGACACAGCAACAATCGCGGCAGTGGCGCGCATCGTGGTGATCGCCGATTTTCTCTTCACGGCAACTGCCGTCGTGGCGCAGCCTATCACCGGCGTCGCGCTCGCCTGGCAGGCGGGTTACGCGCTCTCCGAAGGCTGGATCGCGCTTTCCATCGCGCTTTACATCGTCACCGGCGCATTCTGGCTGCCGGTGGTATGGATGCAGATGGAGATGCGCAATCTGGCGTCCGAAGCCGCCAAAGCAGGGACCCCGCTGCCGGCCCGGTATGTCAGGCTTTTCTGGCTGTGGTTCGCCTTTGGCTTTCCCGCCTTTGCTGCCGTCCTCGGGATTTTCTGGCTGATGATCGCGCGACCGGCGATCGAGTGGTGACGGCTTGCCGCGACGGATGTCGCGGCTTTCGATTTCAGCGCGGGAACATCTTTCCCACGAGTGCGTTCGGCGCGGATGGATCAACCCGTGCGCAAACGCCGACATTCAGCCTCATCCGCGACTGAAGCGGATGTTCTCATTGTTGGCGGCGGACCTGCGGGGCTGGCGGCCGCTCTCTATCTCGGCAGGTTCCGTCATCGGGTCGTCGTGGTCGACGCGGGTGAATCGCGCGCGATGCTGATTGCGCAAAGCCGTAACTGCCCGGGATTTCCCGAAGGGATCAGCGGCCCCGATCTTCTGCAGCGCCTTCGTGCGCAGGCCGCCGAATACGGAGCGACACTGGTGCAGGATCAGGCGTCATCGATCGAGCCGACCGTAGGCGGGTTTGGCGCCGAGACCAACGCGGGGCGGATCGTCGCCCGCAAGGTATTCCTGGCAACAGGTATCGTCGACGTCGTGCCGGCAATCCCGCGTCTGCGCGAGGCCATCGCCAGAGGCAGCGTACGCCTTTGCCCGGTTTGTGACGGCTACGAGGTCATAGATCGTCAGGTCGCGGTCATCGGCCATGAGGCGAAGGCACTGCGAGAGGCCTTGTTCCTCAAGCAGTATACGCAGCACGTCACAATGCTCGCACGCTATCTGCCCGATTTTTCCACCAGCACCCGGCGCGTGGCCATGGAAGAGAACATTGCTATTTGCGACGCGTTCAAAAAGTTTGTTCCCACCGACAGCGGCTACCAGGCCGTCCTCAAGGACGGCGAGATGCGCCATTTCGACGTCATCTATCCGGCGATGGGATGCGGGGTGCGTTCCGAACTCGCGCTGGCAATGGGCATCGAATGCTGCGACGAGGACTATGTCGTCGTCGACAAGCATCAGCGGACTTCGGTCGATGGGGTGTATGCCATAGGCGACCTGGTCAGGACCCTGAACCAGATCGCAGTCGCTTTCTGCCAGGCTGCGATCGCCGCGACCGATGCGCACAATGATTTTGCCTTCGGGTACGAATAAGGCCCCTGAACAATAAAGGGGGCACAGATATACGGTAGGCGGATTATAGGGCGAACGGGATGGCGCCAGCTAGTGTCATGTTGCTGGGTTCCCCAGCCCTTCCACCAGCGTGCTCAAGGCCGCATCCAAGGGGGCCGATCCCACCTTCTCGGGCACCAAGAGCCCATCGATCGCAAGCATGGTCATGCCGTGGACGAGTCCCCAGGCGGCTGCCGCCTGACCTTCTATCGGCCGCTTGCGAATGCTCCCCGCGGCCTGGCCGCGCCGGAGGATTTCGAGGAGAACATCGAATACCGCCAGCGCCCGCTCATTGAGATGCATTCCCACCGCTTTTCCCTCCTCTGCGCTAAACATCAGGCGGTAGAGAGCCGGGTTGTCCGTTCCGAACGCGACGTAAGCACGAGCTATCGGAGTAATTTCGTCGCGCAGAGTTTTCGGCGCTTCAGACTTCGCTGCCGATAGGGACTCGCGCAGCCGGTCGAACCCAATCATAGCGATCTCCGCAAGCAGCGCGGCCTTATCGGGGAAGTGCTTGTAGGGTGCCGCGTGGCTTACGCCAGCCCGGCGGGCGACTTCCCGCAGCGTGAACTGCCAGCCCTTCTCCTCCCGAAGCATATCCAACGCCGTCTCGATAACCGCACGACGGAGATCACCGTGGTGATAGGGGCGGTTGGCTGCGTCCTGCATGGTACCTCAAAGTTTCTTGTGAATACATTGTTGACAGTGGCTACTTAAGGGCGTATGTCAAGGGCGTAAGTTTCTCCTGTCTACATCGGAGTGGACCATGAATGCAATCGCAAAAATCACCGACGCTGATCGGCTGGGCAGTCTCCTCGCGGGCCAGCGTGCTGCCTTCCTGCGTGACGGAGCGCCTTCGCTGGCGCAGCGACGCGCTGATCTGGCCAAGTTCAGGGCCACGATTATCGGGCACCGCAAAGCGATTGAAGATGCCATCAATGCCGATTTCGGGTATCGCTCGAGATATGAGACGGCGATCATGGAGGTCGGAGGGGTCGCCGAGGGCACGAAGTATCTGATCCGAAACCTTCGCAAATTCATGGCGCCGACCCGCCGCCACGTCGCCCTGCATATGCGAATGGGCAACGCTCGCATCGAATATCAGCCGCTTGGCGTCGTCGGCGTGATGTCGCCGTGGAACTATCCGGTGAACCTCGCGCTGATGCCGGTCGTCACGGCCATCGCCGCTGGAAACCGGGTGATGCTGAAACCCTCGGAGTTCACGCCCGTCACCAATGCGCTGCTCGCAAAAGTGTTCGGCGAGATTTTCGCCGAAGATCAGTTCGCGATCGTCACTGGCGATGCGGCCGTGGGGGCGGCCTTCACGGCCTTGCCGTTCGACCACTTGGTCTTCACCGGGAGCACCGCAGTAGGGCGATCGGTGATGAAGGCCGCAAGCGACAACCTCGTTCCGGTTACCCTCGAACTCGGGGGCAAGTCGCCCAGCATCGTCGCCAAGGGCAACGCCCTCGACCAGGCGGCCGCGTCAATTGCCTACGGAAAGCTGCTCAGCGCCGGACAAACCTGCATCGCCCCGGACTATGCACTCGTCCACGAAAGCGAGGTTGACGCATTCGTCAAGGCATATGACCGGAAGGTGACTTCCTTCTATCCTGACGGTCCGACGAGTGAGCATTACACCTCAATTATCAACGAGCGGCACTATGCCCGCCTCCAGAGCCTTATCGACGATGCTCGCTCCAAAGGAGCGCAGATCATCGAAGTCGGCAATCGGCCCGGTGAGGCGTCCCCGCGCTCCAACACGCTGGCGCCAACCGTCGTCCTCGGCGCCACCGACGACATGCGCATCGCTCATGAGGAAATATTCGGCCCGGTCCTACCGATTTTTCCCTACCGCGACATCGAAGAAGCGATCGCCTACGTGAACGCCCGGCCCCGGCCGCTCGCGCTCTACTACTTCGGCGCCGATGACGAAGACCGGCGCAAGGTGCTGAGCCGAACGACCTCCGGCAACGTCACCATCAACGGCACGATCATGCACATCGCCCAGGATGACTTGCCTTTCGGCGGTGTCGGTCCCAGTGGCATGGGGGCGTACCATGGCATCGAAGGCTTCCGTACCCTCAGCCATGCCAAGGGGATCTATGAGCAGGGCCGTTTGAACCTCTCCAACCTTCTGCGTGCCCCCTTCAGACAACCGATCGATACCATCCTCAACATGATGCTCCGGCGACCAGCATGCCGTCATCAAAACAAGCTCAGGAGCATCCGCAGATGACCACCGACACCTTGTCGCCGCTACGCGGCTCATGCGAATGCGGCGCCTGCTCGTTCGAGGTACAGACCTCCCCGAAAGCCAGGTTCCGGTGCCACTGCCTGATCTGCCAGGCGTTCAACGGCAAACCGTTCGCGGATGTGGTCGCCGTTCGCGCCAAGGATGTCGTGCTGAAAAACGCCGGCAACATCTCATTCAGGAAATACCGCCCGCCGCCGAACTTCAATCGCGGGGTCTGCAGGACCTGCGGCAAGCCGGTTGTGGAGGTTGCGGGCGTCGGGCCGTTCAAGGTGATGTTCATTCCGGCGGCCAACTTCGAGCCCGAGGCCCGGCTGCCGCCGGTTCGGATCGACATATTCTATCACCGTCGTGTGCTGGACATGCCCGATAGCGTGCCCAAATACAGCGGCTATTTGCCGAGCGAATTGGCGGTCGGGAAACTGATCATGAGTGGTTTGTGAAATGGCGAGTCGATTTATTTGGGTGCCATCCACGTGATGGTCTCGGCGCTGTTCGGCATCTACCCTGCGGCATCATCGGCTGGTTCTTCGGCAAGATCGGCCCGGTTCATCACGGCGCTCACCGAACTGAGCTATGCTTTCGGGCGTGACATGGCGGCCGGCGATCCGGCCAGATCCTTACGAAAGTTCACGGGGGATGGCTCACTAATATCTGTGCCGTTTCACGCTCAGGGGCCAATAAGCTCTGGAAACCTACTCGCTAGCCCAGCATGGCTGCTATCACGAAGACCGCGCCCGCTATGAGAACGACTGCGGCAATCACCAGCACCGGCCAGTTTTTGCCAGGCTGAAGACGAGGCTTGCTTTCCACCGGCCGCATCGCATTGCCGAAGCTTGCTTCATTCGTGAACTCTGGCTGTCGCCGTGGACGAGCCCCGGCGGCGGGATTTGGCACATCCGCCGCTTCGGCGTCGGTCTCTTCGGGTGCAGCGGCAGGGTCGAACCCCGGGGTCTTATCCTGCGTCGCCCCGGCCTGAATATCGCCTCTCGCTTTGGCAGGCGTCTGATCTCGTTGTCCGGCCATCATAGTCTCCCTGACAACCAAACTTCGATCTGCCTCAGCGGTTCCAGTCTGCGCCGCATTTGCTCAACACACCCCGTTTGCCGAACACACCCGATTTTCTGAACAGACTTGGCGGTGATCCGGGCTTCTCCGGAACAGAGGACGCCTTTTGCAGTTGTGTTGGATCATTGCCTGGTGAGTTGGCTATGCCGTCTGCACTCGAGCAACTGGCTCAATCCGTGAAAGAGCGACGAGCGATCCTGTTCGTCGGGGCGGGGGTGTCGATGAGCGTCGGCCTGCCATCCTGGGAGAAGCTCATCGAGCATATGGTGGATGAACTCGGCCTCGACCGCGACATGGTCGACATGCCTGAACCCAGCTACCAGGCTCTTGCCGAATATTACCGGCTGAAGCATGGCAGTCTCGGCCCCTTGCGCAGTTGGATGGATCGCGAATGGAGCATCTCGCGGGAAAATGTGAAGGGATCGGCGATCCACAAACTGATCGTGTCACTCGATTTCCCGATCATCTACACCACCAACTATGATCGGAACCTTGAGGTTGCGTTCGAAGTCCACGACCGCGCGTTCGTGAAAGTCGCCAATGCCAAGGATATCGCCAAGGTGAACGGCGACGTTACCCAGATCATCAAATACCACGGCGACTTCGACGACGACGCATCTCTGGTGCTGGCGGAATCCGACTATTTCGAGCGGCTGTCATTCGAGTCGCCATTGGACGTGAAGTTTCGCGCCGACGCACTGGGGCGCACCGTCCTGTTCATCGGCTACAGCATGTCAGACATGAACATCCGTCTGTTGCTGTACCGGCTTTGGGAAACCTGGCGCCGGTCAGGTTATGAAAAGAATCGTCCGAAATCATTCGTCTTCATGCCGCAACCGAGCGTCGTCCAGGAAGCGGTTCTCGGACGCTGGGGCATCGACATGCTGACCGACGAGGCCGATCGGCCGGAGGATGCTCTGGTGGCATTCCTGGGCAAGCTCAGGGACGCGATAGACCCCGCCTAAATTAGCAGCATGCACTGCGCTGAAGCCGAATCGTTGGCGGCAAAGTTCGGAAAGCTCGCCTCCGTTTGACCAGGCGGGGAACATTGTTGACCGCTACGACGTTCATAGCCGCGAAGGGATGTTGTTTGCGGAGGCCTATGATGGGCCAGTTCCAAATGATCGATCTCGTTTCCGTCATCGACGCCTGCACCACCGACCGCGCCGCAGGGCGATTGGTGTCGATGGCCAAAGCCGTCGAAGAGTTGCGGGTGCTGACCGGGGATTTCATCTCGCCGGACGAAATCGTGGCCAACGCACTGTCGCCGGTGGCGTGGGAGCGCGGCTGCGCGGTTCTGTTCGATGAGCAGCCGGGCGCCGACATCCTGCACGCGCCATGGCAGGATGCCTGACCGGCGCAGGACGCCTAAGCGTCGCCGAACATCGGCAGCCGTGTGACCGCGGGGTGCTGCCCGCGCCGCATATGGCGGCCCATCAGGAGTGCCGGCAGTCGGAACCCTGACGTCACAGGACCGTTTAATCGCCATGCAGCGAGTGAGGCAATCGGAGAAACGCCGTGACTGAAAACGAAACCCGTTACGAACATGGCGCGACCAAGTACCCTCCCAAGAAAGTTGCGGACGCGTCGGATCAATTTTCCCAGGAGGCGGCCGGTAACAAGAAGCCTGCTGGCGGCATGGGCCTGACCCGGTCAAGGGCCGAGGTGGAGGACAAAACCCGTCAATCCGAAGGGCAGGACCCGCCCAGGCAATCCAGCCCAGATTCCGCGAGCGAAAAGACATCCAGCGCCACCAAGCAGTGACCGGTCAGGAACACTGCAGGTCAACGGCGCTTGGTCGCCAAACAGGCAAGCGCCGTCAGCCCATCATCGTCTTCAGCGGCTCCCGAGCGAGGTTTGCTTCGATCTCCTTGCGGCGTTTCCCGCAGCGCCGTGCGCATGTTCTTGCGATATTCGTTCGGCATGCGCGGCGGCAGCATAGGTTCATATGCGTCGACGACCGCCTCTATGATCACCGGGCCTTCCGCGGCAAACGCGGCATCAAGAACCCCATCGACGTCCTCAGGCCGGGTGACGCTGGTAGCCGATGCCCCCCATGACCTCCGCGGCCAGGGCGAAATCGATTGGCTGGAGTTCGCAGGCAAATTGCAGGTTGCCAAGGAACATCATTTGCTCCCAGGCGATCTGGTTGAGCATGTTGTTCTTGATCACCAGAAGCTTGAGCGGAATCCTGTAACGCACGGCCGTCGAAATGTGTCGACAAGGATTCGGCGGTGTTGGGCATGGTTGCCTCCAGTGTGTTGTCCCGGGCCAATGACCGCCCCAGGCCAAGGACAACCGGGAGAAGCAGGGCGAGGGCGCTTGTAAGAAGCGGCGCCGAGATTGACGCCTCCGGCGTGGACGAGGTGCGGGGCCGCTCCGCCTGTGGAAGAGCTGGGTGAGATAAAGCCGTGCGTGCCCCGCGCAGGGGGCGAGCACCCACAGGTTGGTTAAGACGTTGTCGACGACACCCCAGCGCCGTAGAAACCGGTCTCCCGCATGATGCCGTAGTGCAGGGCCACGGCGTTGAAGTTTGCGCTGCCACGTGTGTAGGTTGCGGCAAACATCCCGGCCGCTGGCGCGGCGTATGGGCCGAGCAATTCGCCTTACCGGCAGAAGCAGAAAACGCTAGAATGAACTCCTGCGACGGTTCCAACTCCGCCAAAGACGAGCGCGATGAGCGCGGCGCTCTCCCGAGCGGATTCTGGTGCAACTCCTACCACGTTGCGCTCATGCACCCGGAGACTTGACTGCGAGGGAACGTGGGGATTCCGCTCACCCGTCTGCTGACACTTTGACTTCGCTTGGTGCGCGTCAGGCCTGACTTCCGGCTGATCTTCAGATAGCGGCGATGTCCAGCTTCGAGCCGTCGACCAGACGCGACAGGCGGAACGGTGTAGGATCGACGCAAGGCGTGTCGTTTACGACAAGCTCTGCGGCCAGATAGCCAAGCCCCGGACCCAAACCGAAGCCGTGGCCCGAGCAGCCCGCCGCGAGGACGAGGCCTTTCACCCCGTCCACCTGCGACACCACAGGCACTGCGTCCGGCGTGCAATCGACGAAGCCGCCCCAGGCACTATCGATCTCTATATCGCCGAGTTGGGGGAAGGTCTTCCGGACACTCTCCACCACTTGGCTTACCAGCCATTTTAAGGGTGGAGGATCCAGCACCCGATTCTGTTCGAAGATCCGATCGTCGCTGGTCAGCAGCGCCGGCATTGAATCCGGCCCCGAAAGGAACGATTGGCCGATGCCGAGCCTGACGTTCTTCAGGCGACGCAAGAATTGCGGCATGAATTCCCGGCTATACCGGATAGCCTGGGGCGTGATTTCGAGGTTCGCCTTGCCGCTGATCGCAAGCGTATAGCTGCCGTCCAGTCGGCGCGTGATCGTGCAGTAGGGTGTGGAGACCGCCTCGCCTATGTTGATTGTCGGGGTGGAACGCAGCGCGGTCTGCCGGATGCTCGCTTGGGGGAAACTGATCCCGAGCGGCCTAAGGAAGCGCGAGGACCAGGCGCCAGCGGCGCACAGCACCGCGCTGGTTCTGATGTAGCCCTTCTCCGTGTGCACGCCCGCAATCTTGCCATTGGCCAAGTCGAGCGCCCGCGCGGCGCATTCCTGGTGGATGGTGGCGCCCAGAGCTCTGGCCCCATCGGCGATAGCCGGCGCGGCGAGCGCAGGTTCGGCCTTACCATCCCGGTCCGAATAGGTCCCGCCGACCCATTTGTCGCGCGCTTCGGGGACGCGCTCGGCCACCTCCGCCCGGCTCAGCATGCGGGTGTCGACCTCGTACTCCCTGGCGACCTCGCGCCACCTTTCCCAGCCGGCGAGCACAGCCTCGTCGTGAGTGGCATAGACGAGACCGCAGCGTCGAAATCCAAGGTCCCGATTGATATCGCGCGTCAGCTCGTCCCACAGTCGCATGGAGATCACCGAGAGCGGCAGTTCGCGCCGATCGCGGTTCTGCTGGCGGCACCAACCCCAGTTTCGGCTCGATTGTTCACAGGCGACGTGGCCCTTCTCGAGCAGAGCCACAGAGAGGCCACGCTTCGCCAGGAAATAGGCGGCCGTAGAGCCGAGGATGCCGCCGCCGACGATGACGACGTCGACCTCGGCCGGGAGACGCTCATCGCTGTGAATGCGTTCGACTCGGGGCGACATGTTCCAACCAACCTCGGCTGCCAAGAATGCGGAAGCAAAGTTCCGATCAGCCCTTCATCGCATCGTACGCTCGAAAGAATGTGCCGAAATCATCTAGGACTTCGCCAGATGTGCGGGTTTTTGATCCCTTGATCGATACGAGCTGCTCAAGCCCGACCGAGTTCCAGTTCGGCGCAGGGCGGCGTAACCTGCTCGCGAGTCCGTTGGATCGCGCTTGAGGGTCTTGAGCCTGCGAGCGAAGTTGTAGGCGGCAACGAAGTCGGCGAGGTCTTACCTGAGCTGATCGTGGCTCTCGTAGTAGAAGCGTTTGACCGTGGCGTCCTTGATCGTGCGGTCCATCCTCTTGCAGCTTTACGCGCTCGCTGCGGCGGGGCGTCAGACGTGGACATAGGCGATCAGTCGCCGAACGACGGAGATGCTCTGATGTTCCATCGGAACACCGCGAGGCGAAAGACTGACGGATCATGGCAGATGCGGATGAGCAGCCCGGAGCAGATGAGCGAATAGACGGTTTATTCGGCCGCCATCTCGGAACGATCCCGCCGCCCTGCCATTATCGCCATAAGGACAGGCTCAGATCGTGGTGGCGCACGATTGGTCCGCTTCGGCAAGGACCGTGGCCAACTGCAATCACCGGAAGTCGACGGTTCCGCCAGCGATCTGGGCCTCAAAAAATCGAACGCAAGACACTTTGGAGGAAACAATGACTGGACGCAGGACCCATGAGCAGCAAATGCGCATCATTGAAAAGCGGGAGAACACCAAGAACGCCGGCAAGGATTTCGACGCAGAGGCGGACCTGAAGAGATCGGCTGCGGAACGTGAAGCGCTGCGCAAAGGATCGGAAATCAGGTCCAAGACTCCCGACCTTGTCGACCCTGACGACCGCAACATCCTTCGCGGAGAAAATCAGGAGAGCGTTCATCACAAGAAACGTCCCGACGATTAAGAATTGGAGCAAGCCTATGGCAAAAGGTAGCAAGAAGCACATCGGAGCGGGTTCACGGGGGAAGGGTTCCGGTACAGGCGCCATGAGCACGACCCCAAAGGACAAGCTCGAAGAAAACCAAGTCCTGTCCAACCGCGACAAGGCCCAGCATACGAAGGAACGCGGTCTGGATTCCAAGCAGGTCGCAACTGAGCAGCGCCAGGATCACGCTGCCAATCGTTTGCGGGACTGACGGCTCACCCGCCGCTGAGGGCGCGGTCGTGCGGCCCTCTTTTCAGGTTGGCTGCAAGCTCAAGGGGAGGGCGGTACGGTTCAGGCCCATTCGCCACTGAAAAGCGGTTCTATCGGATGGCGCGACTTGGCCATTTTGAGTTCGCGCAGCATCTCTGAATGGCGCTCATCCTCCTTCTCGACATCGAGGTCGACATTATAGGCCTTTTCCGGATCGGTTCGCGCGCCGACAAGGACGAATTCAGCGCCCTGCACATCAAGCAGCTTTATGTCGTCGCGAGCGAATCTGCGGCCGCGGAATTCCTGCTGAAGCCTGTCTGGATAATCCGTCTCCTGGGCTTGTCCCAATCCAAGGCCGGGAGGGCTGGGCTTTTCGGGATTCTTCACCGAAAGGCGAAGCTTGCCTGCGGTGCGATGTTGAAGGCGCGTTGTACCTCGGATGGCCGCTCTGGAAGCTCGAGCGCGTAGCTGAGATGCAATTGTCCATTGAGCAGCGCGACAGACAAGATAACGGCCTTCGCCCGCCGGGCGTGCTGCAGGCAGACGCTGCCGGCCGCGCGTCTTGGTATCATAGATTTCTTCGCGAAGGTCCTTCTCCAGCGCGGCGGCAGAACTCGCGATCGCGCCGACGAAACCCCAGTGACGCTCGTGCTCATGCGCGTCGGGCAGCCGCTTGCGCCCGACGACGAGAAGCCGCACCTTCGTCGCGTGCTCCGGCCGCAGCACGACGAAGAAGCGCTGCACGTCGGAAAGACTTTCTGGATCGGTTTCGCCCACCCTGGGCCGGTAGAGAAAGAAAATATCGCCGCGCTCGACGATCTCAACCTGTTTTCGGTCCTTGCTAGCCATGGCGTGCTCCTTCGGCTGTCGGCGATGAGCTAACCGGCAGATCGCATCGATGATTTGCTCTCAAACTGCTCTGCCTGCTGCAGCAACTGGACCACCTCCGCGTCCGTGGTCTGCGCGAAATTCTTATAATACCGGCCCACCGCAACAAACGGCTCGGGCGTGGCGAGACAGACCACTTCGTCCACATCGGCTCTGATCAGGTCCAGCGTGTCCTGGGGGGCTACCGGAACGGCCAAGACAACATGCGCGGCCCGATCCTTTCTTAGCGCCTTGAGCGCCACTCTGACCGTGCCTCCGGTCGCTATGCCGTCATCGACAACGATGACGGTCCGGCCCAGGACCGAAGCCGCAGGCCTGCTGCCGAAATAGAGGTTTCTGCGGCGCTCGATTTCGAGCAGTTGCCGCCGTTTTTCTGCTTCGACGTACTCGTCTGACGGCTGGACCAAAGCCATCGCCTCCTCGTTGAGGACGAGCTGCGGATTTTCCCCGTCGACGACAGCGCCGATGCCATATTCGGAATGGCCCGGCGCGCCGATCTTGCGCACAAGCAGAACGTCGAGCCGGGCACGGAGTGCCTTTGCCACTTCGAAGCCAACCGGCACTCCGCCACGCGGCAACGCCAGCACCAGTGGATCGCTTGCCGCGAACCCGGTCAAAGCGGCGGCAAGCTGGCGCCCCGCATCCGTTCGATCCCTGAATCTCGGCGCGTCAAAAAACATTGTCTTCACCTTTGGAAGGGCGGGACCTAGCATCGGTGCGTAGCTCGTGCCTAGATGTTCGCGGTCTGCAGCGTCTTGTCGAAAACCTCCAGGCCGGCTGCACCCATCATCGCCTCCTCGCCAATTCGTCTTGCTGACGAAACGGCGATCGGAGGCAATTGTTTCATCTCACCCTGGTAAAAATTGCCGCGGCCCTCGTGAGGCCACAGCTATCCGACCCTTTGCATCTGCGGGATTTCCGCAACCTGTCGAAATCGGCCATTTTCCACCACATGGAGCGCCGTGACGGCGGCCAGATTGTCGCCTTTTTCGTCCCACTGCACGGGATCGCGATAGGCAATACCTTTGAAGCGGAGCTTCCGCATCGCAGTCAGAACCTCGCGCCGGCTCGGAATTCCTTTGGATTCAGTGATCGCGTTCTTGATTGCAGCGATCAGCACGCGAGCTGAATCGTAGGAATTCACGGCATAGTTGCCGATCGGCCCGAACAGCGCCGCATAGCGCGCGGCGAAATCGCTTGAACCAGCGACCCTACCCACTTCGGGCGTGGCGGACAGCACAAGAACGCCTTCGCCCAATGTTGCGGTTTCTCCTGCAGGCTCAAGGAAATTCACCGCGTCCCAACAGCCGTCGCCGCCGGCGAAAAGCTGGCCGAGACCTGCACGGCGCATCGCTCGCAGGATGAAAGCACCCTCGAAGCTGCCGCCGTAGAACAACAGATCGAAATCGGCCCGCAGAGATGCGATCAGGGGGTCAAAATCGCGGCTCCCTTCGCGAACCGTCCGCCGCTCCGCGATACGTCCCCCAAGCGACAGAAATGCCCGCGAGAACGCGATGCCCATGCTGTGGCCGTACATGGTTTCAGTTTCGACCAGGACGGCGCGGCGCTTGCCCATGAAATCATAGAGATGACGGGCAATGGCTGCTCCGGTCTGGTCGTCGCGGTTGGTGAAGCGAAAGACATTCGGCAGAGAGCGCTCGGTGAGCGCCGTGTCGGAAGCGATCGGCGTGATCATCGGGACGTCGTGGGCGGCATAGATCTCCGCCGCGGCGATGGTGACATTGCTGTTGTAGTGGCCAACGACGCCAAGCAGATCCGGCCGGCTGCAAAAATCGTCGGCGACCTGACGTCCGGTCTCGACCTTTCCCCGATCGTCCGCAGTCTCAACCATGACGGGAAAGCCTGCAATGCCACCGTCGGCGTTCTGCTCCTCGACCGCGAGCTCGATCGCCTGCTTCATCTCGGCGCCAAGCGCTGCCGCATTTCCCGACAATGGAGCGCCGACTGCGATCCGGATCGCTTCCAACATTGAAATGGTCCTTGCTGACGCCGGGCTGTTTGTTTGTCCCGAACTGCGCTTGCGCCCATCGGTTCCTTCTCGAACCGGAAAAATGATGGATTCTTGGCTGCGAGCCTTGGGCGCGCGAGAAAAATGCTGCTGGAACAATCGATCACCTTGATGCGTTCGACTGTTTTACACCTGCCGGGGTTCCTCGATGGCGCCACGTCCTTTCTGGAAAGGCTATCTGAAGCTTTCGCTCGTGACCTGTCCGGTCGCGATGACCCCCGCTACCACCGAGAGCGAAAAGGTCCGGTTTCATACGCTCAATCGCAAGAGCGGGCATCGGGTCGTCAGCCAATATGTCGATGCCGTCAGCGGCAAGCCCGTTGCTGAAGACGACGAGGTGAAGGGATATCAGCGCGGCGAGGACGAATACGTCCTGCTCGAGGACGACGAGATCGACGCGGTCGCGCTGGAGAGTACGCGTACCATCGACATCGACATGTTTGTCGATGCCGACAGCATCGGCTGGATCTGGTACGACAAGCCGCACTATCTCACCCCTGACGACCCGGTCGGGGAGGAGGCATTCTCGGTCATTCGCGACGCCATGCAGTCGACGGGGACAGTCGGAATATCGCGCCTGGTCATGTACCGCCGCGAGCGCGCCGTCATGCTTGAACCGCGAGGCAAGGGCATCGTGCTGTGGACATTGCGCTACGGTGACGAGGTTCGCGATCCCGAGGACTATTTCGGCAAGATCGAAGACGCCAAACCCGACCCGAAACTGATGGATATGGTCTCGACCCTGATCGACGAGCGAACCAGGCAGTGGGATCCCGCCATGACCGGAGATCCCGTCCAGGCGCGGCTGCTGGAGATCATTGCCTCGAAGAAGAAGGGCAAGAAGGGTCCGGCCAAGGCAAAGGCCAAGGCCGAGCAACCGCCCAGCAATGTGATCAACATCATGGACGCGCTGCGCAAGAGCATCGGCTCGGAGGCCGGAAAGCGGAAATAGGTGGGGGACAAAGGCAGTACAATGAAGGTCATTCCCCGCGATCCTGCTTTCGACAGCACCCGCCGATGACCCGCGATTTCCCCCTGCCACTCGATACGCCGCCGATGGAAGCCAAGGCGGCTGATGCGATTCCCGAAGGAGATGGATGGCAATACGAGCGCAAATGGGATGGTTTTCGCTGCCTGGCATTCCGGCAGGATGACGCGGTGGAGTTGCGCGCAAAGTCGGGCAAGCCGCTCGGACGGTATTTTCCCGAACTCGTCGCGACATTGAAGGAACTGCCGTCGCGCCGTTTTGTCGTCGACGGTGAAATCGTCATCTCGGTCGACGGCAAGCCGTCGTTCGACGCGCTCCAGATGCGGCTTCATCCGGCCGAGAGCAGGATCCGCAAGCTGTCCGCGGAAACCCCGGCGCACATCGTCCTGTTCGACATGCTCTGCGACGAGCACGGAACCGTTCTGTCGGCCCGGACACTGGAAGAACGGCGAGCGATCCTTGAGACTTTCGTTGCTTCGGCAGAGCGCAAGAACATTGTTCTCTCGCACTGCACGCGCGATGTGAAGGAAGCCCGCTCCTGGTTAGGGGATGCCGGACATGGCGAGACGGACGGCGTGGTCGCCAAGCGGCTGGACGATCCATACCAGCCGGGCGTGCGCGCTATGGTGAAGGTAAAGCGGCTGCGGTCGGCCGATTGTGTGGTCGGCGGCTTTCGCTATCTCAGCAGCAGCAGGCAGGTCGGTTCATTGCTGCTGGGATTGTACAACGAGGCCCGCAAGCTCGATCACGTCGGCTTCACCTCGACCATTGCCGAGGACGACAGGGCCGAACTTACCCGCAAACTCGAAGCCATGCGCGAACCGCCGGGCTTTACCGGAAAGGCGCCGGGCGGGCCGAGCCGCTGAAGCACCGAGCGCAGCGGCGAATGGGAGCCGGTCCGGCCCGAATTGGTGGTAGAAGTACGCTTCGATCACGTCACCGGCGACCGTTTCCGGCATGGCACCAAGTTCCTGCGCTGGCGGCCCGACAAGGCTCCGGAAAAGTGCACGTTTGAGCAGATCGCCTGATTCTTCCGATGCATGCACTTCGTAATGCCGTCCTCAAGCCGCTTTCTCTCGCCGGTTTGCACGGTCCTCGATCGGCACTGCGGCGGCACGGAAATCCTGCCAGGGATCCGACGATAGCGAGGCAAGCCGGGTCGGCGTGTTCTCGACGGTAAAATAGGCCGGTCCGATGCCGGGGCCGAGCTCGTCCCAGGCAAGCGGCATCGACACCGCCGCACCGGGTCGTGCTCTCGTCGAATAGGGTGCGACGGCGGTCGCACCGCGCTGGTTGCGCAGATAGTCGACGAGGATTTTTCCGCGCCGTTTGGATTTGGTGATGGTCGAGACGTAGCGGCCGGGGCTGTCGGCGGCCATGGCGTCGGCTATCGCCTTGGTAAAGGCTTTCGCCGCCGGCCACTCGGCCTTCGGCTTCAATGGCGCCACGACGTGCAGACCCTTGCCGCCGGATGTCTTGATGAAGGGGACCAGTCCTGCATCCTTCAGCCGGTCGCGGGTCTCGACGGCGGCCGCGATCACCGCCTCCCAGCTCACGTCCTCGCCGGGATCGAGGTCCATGATGATCGTGTCCGGACGCTCCCAATCGCTCACCATCGAACCCCAGGGGTGGATCTCCAGCGCCGCCGACTGGACGAGACCGATCAACCCATCGAGATCATTGATGCTGATCAGCCGCTCGTCGGGCGGATCCTTGGGGTCGTGGACCAGCACGATGTTGGGGTTGAGGCCCTTCCAGGCATGCTTCTGGAAGAACTGCTCGCCCGAAATACCGCTGGGGCATCGCAGCAACGCCAGCGCGCGGCCAACGAGATAGGGCGACGCATAGCGCCAGACCTCGGTATAATAATCGGCGAGACCTTCCTTGGTCACGCCCTGGTCCGGCCAGTAGAGGCGATCGGGATGGGTGAGCTTGACGGTCCGGCGCTGAGGTTTCGCTGCTGCCTTGGTCTTCGGTGTTTCGCGCACGATCTCTTTCGCCGGCTTGTCTTCGCGCAACCCGCGAAATGAGGCGTGGCGCAGATTGCCGTCGGCGGTCCAGGCGCGGAACTCGATTTCAGCGACGAGTTCCGGCCTGACATAACGGACTTGCCGAGTCTCCTCTGCGCTCAGCCGCTCGTCGAACGGGCTCGATGGAATGCGTATCCGCTCGAGCTTCTTGAAGAGGCCCTCGGCGACGGCTGCCGTGTAGCCGGTGCCGACGCGCCCGACATGATGAAGCTTGCCGTCGTCATAGACACCCAGGACAAGCGAACCGATCGCATTGCGCGAGGTTGTCGAGGGAACATAGCCGGCCACGACAAATTCCTGCCGCGCCGAGCATTTCGACTTCACCCAGTTCTTGCTGCGGCCGGCGCGGTAAGGCGCATCGCGAAGCTTGGAGACAACGCCTTCCAGGCTCAGCCGGCAGGCATGTCGCAGCACGAGGGGGCCATCCTCCTCAAAATGTCCGCTATAGCTGATGATGCCGCTGCCACTGCCGATGATCTTTTCCAGCAATTCCTTGCGCTGGATCGACGCAACGTCGCGCAGATCGTATCCATCGAGATGGAGCAGATCGAAAACGTACAGGCGAAAGCGGTCACTGCGGCCCTCGCTGAGATCGGCTTGCAGCTCGGAGAAATCCGACGCGCCGGCGGATGTCTCGACCACGAGTTCACCATCAATCAGCGCCGTCCCGACAGGGAGATCGGCCAGCGCCGAAACGATCGCCTTTCCGAATTTTTTCGTCCAGTCGAGACCGCTCCGCGTCAACAGCTTGACGCGGCCGGCTTCAACCCTGGCCTGCAGCCGGTAGCCGTCGAATTTGATCTCGTGCAGCCAGCGTTGGCCGGACGGCGCTGACGAGACCAGGGTCGCCAGCGTCGGCTCGACGAAATCGGGGAGCGCTGCCTTCTTGGCGCCCTTGATCTTTGACGGTTCGGGAACGCTTACGGTGGCAGGCTGCTCTTCCGGTGGAGCGGCCCCCGTGCGGCCGCCGCGGCGCTTGCGAATGCGTCCCGTCTTGGACGACCAGCCGGGCTCTTCGCCGGCGACATCCTCGATCTTGCGGCCGGTCGCAATGGATTCCGGCCGCTCGTCCAGAATGTCGGGGTCGTCTTCCGTGCGCGCGGCGTCATCGTCACCCTTGATCAGCAGCCAGTTCTCGCGCTTCTCCCGCGGCTTTCCGGCCATCCTGACAAGGTGCCAGCTGCCACCCAGCTTCTCGCCGTGAAGTTCGAAGTCGAGATGGCCTTTGGCATAGCCGCGACGCGCGTCGCCGATCGGCGTCCAGGTGCCTCTGTCCCACAGGATGACGGTGCCGCCGCCATATTCGCCCTTTGGGATGGTGCCTTCGAAACCGCCATATTCCAAAGGATGGTCCTCGACATGGACGGCAAGGCGCTTCTCGCCGGGGATCAGGCTCGGCCCTTTTGTCACGGCCCAACTCTTCAGGACGCCGTCCATTTCCAAACGAAAATCATAATGAAGCCGCCTCGCATCATGCTTCTGTATGACGAAGCTGTTCCCCGCCTTGGGCGCCCTGCGGCCCTGCGGCTCCGGGGTGACGGAAAAATCGCGCTTCTTGCGGTAGGTCTCGAGCGCCATCGGTCAGCCGGCCTTCCGATGCGGCGCTTTCTCCTTCGGCTTCGCGTGGCGCGCCGGCTTTGATTTTGCCGCGGGCTTTCTTGTCGAGGGCTGCTTTCCGCCAACGCCGGCACTCTGGCGCAGCGCATCCATAAGATCGACGACCTTCTCCCGCTTGGCCGGTTTCGGAATTGCGATCTTCTTGCCTTCGAGCTTTGCCTTCACAAGCTCGGCCAGGGCCGCCTCATAACGGTCGTCGAATTTGTTCGGATCGAATTTGCCCTTCTTGGTCTTGATGATGTGTTCGGCCAGTTCGAGCATCTCGCCCTCGATCTTCACATCGGGGATGTTGTCGAAGGCCTCCTCCGCCGATCGCACCTCGTAATCGAAGTTCAGCGTCGTTGCGACCAGCCCTTCGTCATAAGCGCGGATGAGCAGGGTCCGGACGCGCCGGAACAGGACGGTCTGGGCGATCGCCGCGACTTTCTTCCTGCGCATGCCTTCGCGGATCAGCCCAAACGCTTCCTCCGCGTGTTTGTCCGGCGGGGCGAGGTAATATGGCTTGTCGAAATACACATCGTCGACATTGGAACAGCCGATGAAGGCCGAAACCGACAGCGTCTTGTCGCTCTCGGGGACAGCGGCTGCGACCTCATCGGGTTCGAGCACGACGTATTCACCCGAGCTGATCTCATAGCCTTTGACCTGATCGTCCTTCTCGACCGGCTTGCCGCTATCGCTGTCGACGAAGGCGCGATGCACCCTATGGCCCGTCGTGCGGTTAATCGTGTGGAAGGCGATCCGCTCTGAGGTTGAGGCAGCCGTATAGAGCGCTACCGGGCAGCTGAGTTCTCCAATTTTCAGAAAACCCTTCCAGTTTGCTCTCGGCGCCAAGACAATAGCCTCACAGTCACAAGCATTGCACTGGAAATGCAACGTGGCGGCGCGTGGATTTGTTCCTTTGGCGGACGACAGGAGTACCCCGGGTCTCACCCCGACCGGCTCTGCTCGACCAAATGGTACCTGTACCGATCTCGAATGAACGCGTTGAAGAACCGGCCTTTTGACGAGGCTTTGCGGAATGCAGCGTAGGTCTGCGGCGGCACGTCGTCGTAATCGTAGCGATTTCCGCTTGGGACAAACCATACGGAGAGGGTCCTCGTCGCCGGATCGTAATTCATGCTTTGAATCGCAGTTGAAGGCATTTCCCAGCACTCGACGCGTCTGGGCAATAACCCACCCCGGCAAGCCAGGTTCCGTCTCGCCCGAGATATGGAGGCGGTGATCCGGCCGGCTCGGCGCCTCCAAGACCTTGCCTCCGCCGGCCGGCTTCACCAATTAGGGTTGATGCCATCGCTCAAAACCAAGCAGCCGGAATTCGCTGGGCAAGGCGACCTGTTTCGTGCGCTCAACTATCTGCCGGAAGGATTTCACTACCAGCCGGAGCTGATCACGGCGGAGGAAGAGGCCGAACTGGTGCGGCAGCTCGAAAGTCTCGCCTTCCAGCCTTTCGACTTTCATGGCCATCTCGCAAACCGGCGCGTCGCCGGTTTTGGCCTGCGCTATGATTTTGACCAACGCAAAGTCATCGAGGCGCCGGCGATCCCTGCTTTTCTGATGCCGCTCAGAGACAAGGTGGCGGCATTTGCGCGGCTGCCCGCCGATGCTTTCGTGCAGGTTTTGATCAACGAGTACCGACCCGGCGCGGGTATCGGCTGGCATCGCGACAAGCCGCATTTCGATGCCGTGGCCGGCGTTTCTCTTCTTGCGCCATGCAGCTTTCGGCTCCGCCGGAAGAACGGCGCTGGATGGGATCGCGAGACCATCATCCTCCAGCCAAGGTCGGCTTATCTGATGACGGGACCGGCGCGCACCGAATGGGAGCACAGCATCCCGCCAGTTGTCGAGCACCGCTATTCGATTACCCTGCGGACCCTGCGGCCGAAACGGCCGCTTCGGTCAGAAGTGGTGGTTCGATGACCAGGATCGAGACCGGCTCCTGTTTTTGCGGTTCGATAACGGCTAAGATGGATGGTGACCCGTTCTGGATTTGCTCCGACCATGATGACGATTGCCGCAAGGCCATAGGGAGCCCGCTGGCCGTCTGGGTCGGCTATCGACCGGCCCAATTCAGACTGCTGACCGGCTGGCCAAAGACGTTCTCAAGGACCCGAGGCGTGCTCCGCACCTTCTGCGCCGATTGCGGTACATCCATAGCCTATCTCGACCAAGGGCTTCCGGAAGAACTCTATGTGACGATCGGCTTCTTCGACCACCCCGAACGCTTTGCGCCGCAGGCCCATGCCTATTGGGATATGAAGCTGCCGTGGGTGGAATTTCGTGACGATCTGCCGCGTGTGGGAAGATATTCAAGACGGCGCGATCCGGCAGTCGGAAATCCAGCCGATCGGTAACCGGCAAAACGCCGCCGATGGAACCTGAATGGCCCTAGCCGAATTGAATTGCGATCAGTTCGTAATCCAAACACCAGCGGCGATCAGGGTTTACCGATGTCTCTTATCCCGGCCTACGAAGACATCGCGGCACGCCTGCTTCTGACCGTGCTCGCCGGTTCATTGATTGGCCTCGACCGGGAGGCGCGCGGACAGGCGGCCGGCCTCAGGACAACCATCCTGGTCGGGCTGGCCGCCGCGATCGCAATGACACAGGCCACCATTCTGCTGGAGGTTGGCGGCAAAGCTCCGAATTCCTTCGTCCGTATGGACGTTCTTCGCTTTCCCCTGGGCGTGTTGACAGGCGTCGGCTTCATCGGTGGCGGCGCCATTCTTCGCCGGGGCAGTCTTGTCAGCGGTGTCACTACAGCAGCCACGTTGTGGATGATGACGATGATCGGACTGGCTTTCGGGGGTGGCCAATACGCCTTGGGCGCAGCCGGGACGGCGCTGACGCTAATCATTCTGCTCGTGTTGAAATGGGTCGATCTGGTGATACCGCGCGAACACCACGCCGTGTTGGCGCTCACCTGGAAGGCGGCGGATCATGACGACCTCGACGCGATCATCGGGCCCTCCGGTTATCGGGCGCGCCTGGTTGGAATGGAGCGGCGCCCAGATCGCGACAGCCCCGTGGTGTTGTTTGAGATCAGCTGGAGGCGGCCTGAAAGGGGACCGCCGCCGACGGATTTATTGACACTGGTAGGTGAGCATTGCGAAATCGAGAAGTTTAATCTCGTCAGCGAATCTGTGTGATAACCGCTACACTGATTGCCAAGCAGGTCGGGCACTAGGCCGGCAATCGAATTCGGATCGCGCATCGACAGCCTAAAACGGGCATCATCGCTTCTTCACTCCGCTTTCGGTACCTATCTGTTGAGCGCAAGGCATAGATCGGGAACAGGCAGCAAGATTTGGCACAACGATCGGGAAGCGCAGACCTTCCACTTCATGGCGGACGCGTGCCGAAATGGCTCGGCGACCGCATGACGCGCCTTGGCGCGGTCATGTGCGAGGCGATCATTCACCATTACGGTCGCGAGGAGCTGCTGCGCCGGTTGGCGCATCCCTTCTGGTTCCAGTCGTTTGGCGCCGTCATGGGAATGGACTGGCATTCCTCCGGCATCACGACCAGCGTCATCGGCGCGTTGAAACGTGGTTTGGCTCCGCTCTCCGGCGAACTCGGTATTCACGTGTGCGGCGGCCGCGGCGCGCATTCGCGCAAGACCCCGCACGAGCTTGCCGTCATCGGCGAGCGCGTCGGCTTCGACGGAACAGGCCTGGCAACTGCCAGCCGGCTCGTCGCCAAGGTTGACAGCGCCGCCGTCCAGGACGGCTTCGATCTTTATCTGCATGGCTTCATCGTGACCGATGATGGCGACTGGGTCGTGGTGCAGCAGGGCATGAACGGCGACAGCAAGGTGGCGCGCCGCTATCACTGGCTGTCCGAAGGCCTGAAGAGCTTCGTCGACCAGCCGCATGCCGCCATCGAGGGCGCCAACCAGGGCGAGATCGTCAACCTGACCGACCACCGCGCCGACGCGTCGCGCAAGGGCCAGCTGGAACTGCTGCAGGACCTCGGACCGGATCGCATCCTGAGGGAATTCGCCGCGCTCGAGCGTGACGTGACTGCAGAACCGGAGCCCGAGCAGCCGATGCTGCCACACCTGGTCATGCCGGCGCACCACGACGTTCGCGAAAGCGATGTCGTCATGCGCCGTCTCCATGGGAACATGGCGGCGGCTGCCGAGCGTGGCCCCGCCGATTTCTCCGAACTTCTTCTGGTCCCCGGCGTCGGTGCGCGCACGGTGCGGGCGCTGGCGCTGGTTGCCGAGGTTCTGCATGGCGCGCCATGCCGGTTTTCCGATCCCGGTCGCTTCTCGCTGGCGCATGGCGGCAAGGACAGGCATCCATTCCCTGTGCCGCTGAAGGTCTATGACGAGACGATCGGCGTGCTGAAGTCCGCCGTCCACAAGGCCAGGCTCGGCCGCGATGAAGAAATCGGCGCCTTGAAGCGGCTCGACGACCAGTCACGGCAGGTCGAACGCTACGTCACAGGTCCCAGCCTGAAGGAAATCGTTGCCGGAGAGTTCGATCAATCGCATCTGCTCGGCGGTCGCAGCGTGTTCGGCTGGGAGGCCGCACCCGAGGCCCCCGCGGACGTCGAACAAATCAAACAAAAGGGATAATCGGCCCCGGATCGCAATTCAGCGGACCTGTCTCGATCCGCGTTCGGCTTCAGGCATCCAGATCGATTAAGGCAATGCCGAGTTCCGGACGTTTCCTGCGGCGCAGGTGGCCAGGCGCTTCCACCAATGTGACTTCGAGTGTCGGCCGAACGATTCCTTCGAGCAGATGTCCGCCCCGCGTGGTGCCATCGCGCAACCCGAGCACCGCGTGGATGTGAAGACTGGGCTTGCCGTCGTCGCCGATCGCGACATCGCCGATAGCGCTGAGCACCTCGCACTGTTCGCGGACCGGGATTTTGCGAAAGGTCTTTTGCCCAAAGTCGAACCAGCCGACGGTCGCCGTTTCGAAGGCGCCCAGCGCAGTCAGCGAGGCGCCGCCAATGTCCTGCTCGACCGCGAAAGAGGTAAGCGCCGCGAACGCTTCCTCGCCAGGATCAAGCACCACCACAAACGTCCGTTGTCCGGCGCTTTCGGCGACGAGTTGCGATTTCATGATTTCACTCCAGACCCCATGTCTGCCTTTGCCCCCGCCTCCGAGAATGATGTGCATGAGCTATCCTTCCCGCCAACGATCAGCGGGCCTCAACTCAGTAGCCGCCGATGATCGGCAATATCTCGCCGGTGATGTAGCTCGAGCAGTGCGGCGAGGCGAGGAACACATAGGCCGGCGCGATCTCCTCCGGTTGTGCGGGCCGTTTCATCGGCGTGTCTGCGCCAAATTTCGAAACGTCACCGGCTTGCTTGTCAGACGGGTTGAGCGGCGTCCACACCGGGCCCGGCGCCACGCAGTTCACCCGAATTCCCTTTTCGATGAGGTTGCCGGAGAGCGCGCGCGTGAAGGCATGAATGCCGCCCTTGGTCATCGAATAATCGACCAGCTGCCTCGAGCCCTCGATGCCGGTTACGGAGCCGCTGTTGATGATCGCCGAACCGGGCTTCATATGCGGCACGGCCTCCTGCGTCATGTGGAAGTAGCCGTAAAGGTTGGTCTTCAGCGTCGTGTCGAAATGCTCTTCGGTCAGCTCGCTGAAGTCGCTGGAATGGACCTGGAAAGCGGCGTTGTTGACCAGCACGTCGATCCGGCCGAATGCCTTCACCACCTCAGCCACTGCCTTGTGGCAGTGGCGGCGTTCGCTGACGTCGGCCTTGACCAGCATGCAGCGCCGGCCCTCGGCTTCGACGGCCTTCTTCGTCTCTTCGGCATCCTTGTCCTCGCAAAGATAGACGATCGCCACATCCGCGCCTTCGCGCGCATAAAGCACGGCGACGGCTCGGCCGATGCCGGAATCGCCGCCGGTGATGACGGCCACTTTGCCATCGAGTTTTTTCGATCCGATATAGAAGGGCGCGTCATAAAGCGGCGCCGGCTCAATCGCCCATTCGTGCCCTGGCTTCGGCTGATGCTGTTCGGGAAAGGGCGGCTCGGGATATTTGCGTGCTCCGGCCTGCATGGCGCCTTGTTGCTTGCCCTTGCCCTTCGATTTGTCCTTGGCATCGATGCCGCGCTGGATATGGCGTTGCTTGGCGGCCTCGCCGGCGATTTCCGATTTCATCTGCATGGCTGCCTCCTTGGCTTGGAGGAAGGACAACGCATGTCCGGCGAAAAAGTTTACGCGACGGCGTCTTTGCTTCAGTCCCGCGATGCGTTCGACAAGCGACGTTGCAGCCGCGGCAACGCGTCCAAAACGCCAGGAAAGCGACGGCGCGTACTGCCCAACCGGCAACGAATGGCGCGGCCGGACGTTTGGGCACCAGCGGTGTCCGAGAACCTGAAGGCGCGCCAGCCCGGCAGAAGGTATTCCGAGGCTGGTGACCTGAAGATTTCCCGCTTCTCGGCCGTACAGGCGATCTTGTCACTGGATCGCGCCAAAGGAGAGGAAAATGGCTGAAGGTCATACCAAACCAACCGGGCCGGATCTGGTCGAGGGCATCGCGTTATCCGACCTTGCCGATGGCGCAAAGCTCCTCGGCCGTTGCGGCGATGAGCAGGTGCTGCTGGTGCGCCGCGGGGCCGAGATCGTCGCCATCGGGGCGACATGCACACATTATGGCGGGCCGCTCGCCGACGGTCTTGTGGTGGGAGACACCGTCCGGTGTCCCTGGCATCACGCGTGCTTCGATTTGCGTACAGGCGAGGCCTTGCGCGTTCCAGCTTTCAGTCCACTCGCTTGCTGGTCGGTGGAACAACGCGATGATCGGATATTCGTGGGCGAGAAGCGCAAACGGACGGCAGCCAAGCAGCGCGATGGAGGCTCCGGCCAGGTTCCGGAGAAGATCGTCATTGTTGGTGGCGGCGCGGCCGGTTTCGCGGCGGCAGAAACACTGCGGCGCGAACATTATCAAGGCAGCCTTGTCATGCTCAGCGACGACGAAGCGCCGCCCGTTGATCGGCCCAATCTTTCCAAGGACTACCTCGCCGGCAAAGCACCGGAGGATTGGATTCCGCTGCGCCGAGAAAGCTTCTACTCGAAGAACGATATCGA
>NZ_FUIG01000010.1:0-334 GCF_900149755.1 Mesorhizobium delmotii
CATGGGAACGTCTCCGGATTGCAGGATCGAACCTGCGGCAGTTAGGCTGGCTGAACCTTCGGGACTTGCGTGAAGACAGATCCATCGTCATCGCCACGAGCCTGCTCGCCAAGTTGCTGTCGCATGGCTCATTTCCGATCACGGGTAGACGACAGCAGTCGACCATGCAGGATCATCGTGCTTACGCCAGTAGAGATCCATCAGCCGGCGAGTGACGTATCCGACCTGCCCATTAGAGATCGCGGCGTCATCGATGCGCGTCACGGGCATAATGCCGCCGGCAGTCGAGGTGATGAACACCTCGTCACCCGCTTTGATCTCAGCACGACTAATA
>NZ_FUIG01000030.1:0-1421 GCF_900149755.1 Mesorhizobium delmotii
GGCGCGTTCTTGAAGGTGACCGCCCCGGTCGAAGCGTCGATGTCGAACAGGGCAGAGTCCGTCCCTGACAGCGTATAGGTCAGCGCTGCGAAATTGTCGGCATCGCCGGCGTTGGCATCGTAGACGGTGCCTGTGGCGTTCTCGGCGAAGCTCGCCGTCGTACCCGATGAGAACACCGGCGCGTTGTCGTTCTGGTTGGTCACCGTGATGGCGACCGCCTGGCCGGTGCTCAGCGTGCCGTCGGAGGCGGTGACGGTGATGTCGTAGACGTTGTTGGCGCCGGCATCGAGCGGGCTCTCGAAGTCGGGCGCGTTCTTGAAGGTGACCACGCCGGTCAAGGCATCGATGTCGAACAGGGCAGAGTCCGTCCCGGACAGCGTGTAGGTCAGCGCTGCGAGATTGTCGGCGTCACTGGCATTGGAGTCGTAGACGGTGCCTGTGGCGTTCTCGGCGAAGCTGGCCGTCGTACCCGATGAGAACACCGGTGCGTTGTCGTTCTGGTTGGTCACCGTCACCGCGATGGCCTGCGTGTCGGTAAGGATTCCGTCGGAAGCGGAGACGACGACGTCATAGACATTGTTGCCGCCGGCATCGTCCGGAGCCTCGAAGTTCGGCGCATCGACGAAGCTCAGCGCCCCGGTCGTCGCATTGATGCTGAACAGGGCGGCATCGGCGCCACCGGCGATCGCATAGGCCAGCGTCGTCCCGGCATCGGGATCGGAAGCGGCAACCGTCGCCACTGCAGTCGTGTTTTCGGCAACCGATATCTGAGCCGTGTCACCGCCACCGTTCGAGGTGATCACAGGCGGCTGGTTTATATCGTTGGTGTTGGTCACCGTGATGGCGACCGCCTGGCCGGTGCTCAGCGTGCCGTCCGAAGCCGTCACCACGATGTCGTAGACGTTGTTGGCGCCGGCATCGAGCGGGTTCTCGAAGTCGGGCGCGTTCTTGAATGTGACCACGCCGGTCGAGGCGTCGATGTCGAACAGCGCTGCGTCAGCGCCTGACAGCGTGTAGGTCAGCGCCCCGAGATTGTCGGCATCGCTGGCATTGGCGTCATAGACCGTCCCGGCGGCGTTCTCGGCGAAATTGGCCGTCGTGCCCGACGTAAACGCCGGCGCGTTGTCGTTTTGATTGGTCACCGTGATGGCGACCGCCTGGCCGGCGCTCAGCGTGCCGTCGGAGGCGGTAACGGTGATGTCGTAGACGTTGTTGGCGCCGGCATCGAGCGGGTTCTCGAAGTCGGGCGCGTTCTTGAAGGTAACCACGCCGGTCGAGGCGTCGATGTCGAACAGGCCGGCGTCAGTGCCGGAAAGCGAATAGGTGACGATGTCCCCCTCTATGTCCGTCGCTTCGGCGTCGTAGACTGCTCCAGTGGCATTCTCGGCGAAGCTCGCCGTCGTGCCCGATGAGAACACCGG
>NZ_FUIG01000047.1:0-23595 GCF_900149755.1 Mesorhizobium delmotii
GTTCTATTTCCGCACGACCGATGTGACCGGCATCGTGTCGCTGCCGGAAGGCACCGAGAT
Organism: Mesorhizobium delmotii; assembly: GCF_900149755.1. Taxonomy (NCBI): domain Bacteria; kingdom Pseudomonadati; phylum Pseudomonadota; class Alphaproteobacteria; order Hyphomicrobiales; family Phyllobacteriaceae; genus Mesorhizobium; species Mesorhizobium delmotii. The sequence continues at coordinate 61 of NZ_FUIG01000047.1, forward strand.
GGTGATGCCGGGCGACAACATCACCGTCGATGTCGAGCTGATCGTGCCGATCGCCATGGAAGAGAAGCTGCGCTTCGCCATCCGTGAAGGCGGCCGCACCGTCGGTGCCGGCATCGTCGTCACCATCAAAGAGTAATCGACGCCGGCATTTGTCGGATCGACAGGGAAGGGCGGTCTTCGGGCCGCCCTTTCTACGTTTACTGGCTCCACGCAGAACAATCTTGCGCGGTCGTTTCAAAGCTATTGCAAGCACCACCGCCGCAACTATTATAGGTTGCATCGAGGGGGCTTTTGCCAAGCGTGGTTGGACGCCGTTTAAGCAGTATGGCCGGGTGGTGGCGCGGGCTGGTTCGCCTGGTGCCCGTGGTCGCAATGGCGATGGCTGCCTTTGCGGCGAAGGCCGAGGATGTGTCCGATCCTAGGACATGGGATCCGAAGTCATGGTACCTTCCGGGCAGTTCGTCCGATGGTTTTTCGGAGATGCGGTTCATCATTGCCCGCAGCAGTGCAGTCGGCTGTAAGCCCAACTGTCCGGAATGGATTTCGGCAGAAGGCGCCATCGCAGCCGGCACGCCGGCTCTACTAAAGCGGGTACTGAAAAAGCTCGGCACTCGCAAACTGCCAATTATCGTCAATTCCCCTGGCGGTGATGTCGACGCTGCGCTCCAGCTCGGTCGCATAATACGCAAGAACAGGCTCGACATCGCCATCGGTAAGACCGAGTTTTCCGATTGTTGGCCGGGGATGGAGGGTTGCGGGGCCAGCTACGGCAAAGGCGTAGCCTATTTCGGCGTCGCGTCCGACGGTGGCGCAATGTGCAATTCCGCCTGTCCGCTGATGTTTGCCGGAGGCGTCCGCCGCGTGGCGGGCAGCTGGGCCTATCTGGGTGTTCATCAGATCACCACCACTTATTTCCCCTCAACACGGCATTTTCGAACCACCTATCAAACCATCCGTGGCAAAAGATATCGGGTCACCACGGAGACCGTCACTCAAGGCGAGAGCTACAAGACCTATAAAATGAGCAAGGCGTTTTCGAGAAAGATCTCGGCCTACCTCAGGGAGATGGGCGTCGGGCGGGGCGTTCTTGACGTAATGAAGGCCACGCCCGCCAGTGATATCCGGCACATCGCCCTCGACGACATGCTGACGATGAAGCTGGTCACCAGCAGGGACACGCTCGACATACTTACGCAAGCGGGCATATGCCGGCGGAGTCCGGCGCCGGCGAACTGCAGAGAGATCCCTGCGAATGCCAAGCCGGCCGAGGTGGCAGCGATCAAGCCGAAGGCCGGACGTTCTCAACCGGCTCAAGTGCCACTTTCTCAGCCGGCCAAGGCGGCTCCTCAGCCGGTCGAGGCAGCGCCGGGGAACGGGGCGCCGGATAAGGGCTTCATACTCGTTCGCGGCAGCGATCCGATGTGCGAGCCCCACTGCCCGGAATGGATGTGGGTTCTGCCGCTCGGGGCAGTGCCTGGGAACGAGGCACCCGAGATGAGCTTCGTCGTGGTTCGGGGCAGCAATTCGTCCTGCAATCCCGACTGCCCGGAATGGATATCGGCCCAAGGCGTAATCACGAGCCAGACCCCACAGAAGCTGCGCCAGTTCCTCGCTACGCTTGGCAGCCGGCGGCTGCCTATAGTGGTTAGCTCGCGAGGTGGCGACTTGTTTGGCGCTTTGGCGGCGGGAAGGATTATCCACGAGAGGAAGCTCGACGTCGCCGTTGCTCGCACCGATTTCGTTGGATGCGACCCGGGAGAGTGGAGTTGCCTGGCCAAAGACGGTGCATATGCCGGGGTGACCAGGGACGCGAAAGGCGACTGCGATTCCGCCTGCGCGTTGATGCTGGCAGGCGGCGTCAGGCGGCTTGTCGGTTCATGGGCGTGGCTCAGCCTGGGCCCGATGGGGCAAAACCAGATGATCAAGGCTTACCTTGACGAGATGGCAATCAACCCTGATCTGTTCATGGCGCTTCAGCGCATTCCGGTCGAGCACCAACTCGAACCTGACATGATGCTGAAGCTTGGGCTGACGACGGGCCCTCAATCGGTGGACGAACTGACCGGCGCCACCATCTGCAAGTCGCTGCCGAAGCCCGACAATTGCAGGGTCACGCCGTCAGCCAACGCCGAGGCCGCGGCGCCCCCGAGGCTGTAGCTTCGCGCCGGCCAATAATCGGCGCCGGCGTTGCCGGCCGATATCCGATGCAAAAGGGCGGTCCTCGGGCTGCCCTTTTTGCTTATTTGCGTACACCCGGCTTGCCTTTTTAGGTATAGCCGGCGCCTGCGGCGTCGTCGCAAAACGCTGTTGCAAGCCTTCAAAGCTGAACTAGTATAGATCGCATTGCGGGGGGCTTGCCCGAATGGTTTTATGGCACCGTCTGAATCGCCAGGCATGGTGGATGCTTGGGCTGATCTGCCTGGCGTCGTTCCTGGTCATTGAACACGCTGCCTTCGCGGCGAACACCAAAAAATCCGCCCCGGATCTTGGTCCGACGATGCGGTTTGTCGTCGTCCGCAGCAGCGCGCCTGGTTGCGAACCGACCTGCCCGGAATGGATATCGGCTGAAGGCTCGATAGAAGCCGGCACGCCGGCCCTGTTCAAACGCACACTCAAGGGGCTTGGTGGCCGAAAACTGCCCGTTGTCGTGGATTCTCCCGGCGGCAACGTCGAAGCGGCGCTGGCGCTTGGCCGGCTGCTCCGCAAGAACAAGCTCGATATCGCGGTCGGCAAAACCCAGTTCACCGGTTGCCAGCCCGATGCCAAGGACTGCAAGGAAAAGGACGGCAAGGGCGCTCGCTATTTCGGCAATGCCTATGCCGACGGCGCCATCTGCAATTCCGCTTGTCCGCTGATGTTTGCCGGCGGCATCAGGCGCGTGGTCGGGCAATGGGCCCATCTCGGCGTCCATCAGATCACCACGACCTACATCCGCACGAAATTGCAGTACCGGACCACCTATCGCGTGGTGAGAGGCAAGAAGAAAATCCTCAGCAAGAAGATCGTCGGCCGCAAGAACGCCGGCAGCTACAAGACCTACGAGATGAGCAAGTCGGTGGAGAAAAGACTGGCGGCCTATCTGAACGAAATGGGCGTCGGCCAGGCCGTGCTCGAGACGATGAAGAACACGCCGGCCAGCACCATTCAGCAACTGACCCCCTACGACATGCTGCAGACGAAGCTGGTTACCAGCCTGGATGCCGTCGACCTGCTGACCGCCGCAACCCTGTGCAACACCGATCCGGTGGCCGCGAACTGTAGAGAAATACCGGCGCCGGCCGGCGACGTGGTGGCGTACGCCAAGCCCGCTCCCGCCGCGCCGGCCGAACCCGAAACCGTGCACCGGGCCGATATTGGCGATATGCGCTTCGCTCTGGTTCGAGGCAGAAGTTTTCTCTGCGATCCCAACTGTCCCGAATGGATCTCCGCCGAAGGCATGATTAGCGCTCAAACGCCGGAACGGTTGCGCCAACTGCTGGACACTATCGGTGATCGGCGACTGCCCGTGGTGATCAACTCGCCGGGAGGTGACGTGCTTGGCGCTCTGGCCGCCGGAAAGCTGATCCGAGAACGCAAGCTCGACGTGGCGGTTGCACGGACGGACTTCATCGGATGCGAACCGGACAAGGCGGATTGCACCGCCGAGGATGGCGTCTATGTCGGGCTCACGATCGATGCGAGCGGCGAATGTGGCGCGGCCTGTCCGATCATGCTTGCCGGCGGTGTCAGACGCCTTGTCGGTCCGCGCGCGCAGTTGACTGTGCATTCGATGGGGTTGGAGCAGCGGGTCAAAACCTATCTCAAAGACATGGCAGTCGGACCCGGCCTGCTGGTGGCGATGCGGTCGGTGCCGGCCTCGCGCCATCGGCAGCTCGAACCCGAGATGATGCTGAAAGTCGGGCTGACGACCGGGCTTGAATCGGCAGATGAGTTTACCGGTCCGACCATCTGCAAATCGGAGCCAATGCCGGAGAATTGCCGCGTGGTGTCGACGTCCGAGGTTCAGGCCGACGCGCCGGTCAAGTTGTAAGGTGCAGACACCGCAGCCGGCCAGACTGGCCATCGAGGCAGGTTGAGCTCCGCACGATCGTTCCGCTATCGTCGCTGTCAGCTGCAATCGAGGATCGCTGATGAACGAGGACGTCCCGACATTGTTCGAATGGGCCGGCGGCACCGAAGCGCTGAACCGCCTGACCCAAACCTTCTACGGCAAGGTGTTTCAGGATCCGATCGTCGGCCCGGTGTTCAAAAACATGTCGCCGGACCATCCTGCCCATGTCGCGGCCTTCATCGGCGAGGTCTTTGGCGGACCGAAGACCTACAGCGAAGAGCATGGCGGCCACCGCGAGATGGTGATGCACCATCTCGGCAAGCATTTGAGCGAGGAACAGCGCCGCCGCTGGATCAATCTGCTCGCTGACGCCGCCGATGAAGTCGGGCTGCCGGACGATCCGGAGTTCCGCTCGGCTTTCACTGCCTATGTCGAATGGGGATCGCGGCTGGCGAAGATGAACTCCAACCTTGGCGAGACCTGCGACCCGGAGACGGAACCGATGCCGGCCTGGGGCTGGGGCGTGCCCGGCGGCCCGTACAAGCCGCCGAGCGAGAAATAGCCCTCTCCCTAGCCCGCTTGGGGCGAAGCGGGGTAATCCTTCCTGAATGCGCCACAATATGCCGCGATGTTCGACCGATTCGGCAATGAACAAGGTTTGGCGATGCTGATCGCTCATCTTCCGGCTGGCTACATACTCGGTACTTTCGCGCGAAACCGTTGGCCCGGCAGATCGGGGATCATGGCGGCGGCTATGCTCGGCAGCGTCTTCCCGGATATCGACATGCTCTACTTCCATTTTGTCGATGGCCGCCAGACCCATCACCACGCCTACATCACGCATTGGCCGCTCTTCTGGGCAGCGGCCGGCCTTGTGGCATTGTCGGCCGCGAAATGGCGTGATCAGCGATATCTGGCCCTAGTCGGCGCCTTCTTTGCCGCCGCAATGATGCATATGATCGTGGACAGCGTGGCCTCGCCTATAATGTGGCTAATGCCGTTCGACCGGCATGCGCTCGAACTCGTCACGGTTCCGGCCATGTATCGCAATTGGGTCATGAGCTTCATGCTGCATTGGACTTTTGCTCTCGAACTTCTCATATGCGCCTGGGCGCTGGCCCTCGGATTTCGACGATCGCAGCTCGTCGCGGCCACGCCTAAAAACTCGACTTGAGTTCTTGTCCGCTTTATGAAATAGCAGCGCGCGATACGGGCATAGCTCAGTTGGTAGAGCGGCGGTCTCCAAAACCGCAGGTCGTAGGTTCGAGCCCTGCTGCCCGTGCCATTTTTCGAAATGGCCAATTCATGAAAATGTCTGATCTTCCACGCATCGGCCTTTTGAAAATCGCGCGGTGGCTTGCCATATAGGCTGTTTTGAGGCATAAGAGCGCCATAGCCGGGACGGGACGACTGGATGGTTCCGATGCGGCGTTTGTCATAAAGCGGACACTTGCCACTTGCGTGGATCAAGAATCGGTTTTATGTAGACGAAACAGACACGCGACGCGTGGAGCTGGGAATCCGGCTTTACGCGTCCGATTTGCATGGGCGAAATGATTGCGCTGATTCGGCGCGAACACAGGCTCAGGCGGCACATCCCGGCCAGCGGGATCATCCAGGAGATCCGGTCAACGGGTCTCGCAGACAGGCGGCACATGGCTTCGAAAACCACAAATCCTTTCGTCTTTCTCCAGCAGGTTCGCGCGGAGACCGCCAAGGTGACTTGGCCGTCGCGTCGCGAAACGATGATCTCGACGGTGATGGTTCTGGCGTTCGCTGTGATCGCGATGATCTTTTTCTTTACTGCCGATCAGCTCATGGGCCTCGCGGTCGAGCAGATTCTGGGCATTGGACGCTAAGTCCGGCGATTACGGAGAAGTCTTGAGATGACTGCGCGGTGGTACATCGTCCACGCCTATTCGAACTTTGAAAAAAAGGTCGCTGAGGACATCGAGAACAAGGCCAAGCAGAAGGGCCTGTCCGCTGACATCGAGCAGATCGTGGTGCCGACCGAGAAGGTCGTCGAGATACGCCGCGGCCGCAAGGTCGATGCCGAGCGCAAATTCTTCCCGGGCTACGTGCTCCTGAAGGCCAACCTGACCGACGCGGTGTTTTCGCTGGTGAAGAACACGCCGAAGGTCACCGGCTTTCTGGGCGACTCGAAGCCGGTGCCGATCACCGAGGCCGAGGCGCAGCGCATCCTGAACCAGGTGCAGGAAGGCGTCGAGCGGCCGAAGCCATCGGTCACTTTCGAGATCGGCGAGGCGATCCGCGTCTCGGACGGTCCGTTCGCGTCGTTCAACGGTTTCGTCCAGGAAGTGGACGAGGAGCGGGCGCGGCTCAAGGTGGAAGTTTCGATCTTCGGGCGCGCCGTGCCGGTCGATCTCGAATTCGGACAGGTCGAAAAAGGCTGATCCGAAATCCTTGTCGCCCATGCGGCGGTGAGGGGAGGCGGCGTGGAAATCGCGGCCAAAACGGGTGGGAGGCGAATGCGGCTTTAGCCGGCCGCAGGAACCGCACCACCAGACTGCAACCGCCGGTGTTGCCCAGATAGTGGGGCCGGCATGAGATGAAGGCAGGAAAGAGATGGCTAAGAAAATTGCAGGCCAGCTCAAGCTCCAGGTTTCCGCGGGCTCGGCGACGCCGTCGCCCCCGATCGGACCGGCGCTTGGTCAGCGCGGCATCAACATCATGGAGTTCTGCAAGGCGTTCAACGCGCAGACCCAGGAAATGGAAAAGGGATCGCCGATTCCGGTCGTCATCACCTACTACCAGGACAAGTCGTTCACCTTCGTCATGAAGACGCCACCGGTGAGCTACTTCCTGAAGAAGGCCGCGAACCTGAAGTCGGGCTCGAAGGAGCCGGGCAAGGTCAAGGCCGGCACGATTGGCCGCGACAAGGTGCGCGCCATCGCCGAGCAGAAGATGAAGGATCTGAACGCAACCGATATCGAGGGGGCCATGCGCATGGTCGAGGGCTCCGCCCGCTCGATGGGTCTGGAAGTGGTGGGCTGAGATCATGGCAAAGATTGCAAAGCGTGTATCGAAGACCCGCGAAGGCATCGATCCCAACAAGGCCTATGCCTTGGGTGATGCGCTGAAGCTGCTCAAGGACCGGTCCTCGGTGAAGTTCGACGAGACCGTTGAAATCGCGATGAACCTGGGTGTCGACCCGCGCCATGCGGACCAGATGGTCCGTGGCGTGGTCAATCTGCCGAACGGCACCGGCCGTACCGTTCGCGTCGCCGTTTTCGCGCGTGGCGACAAGGCCGAGGAAGCCAAGGCGGCCGGCGCCGATATCGTTGGCGCTGAGGATCTGGTCGACATCGTCCAGAAGGGCACGATCGACTTCGATCGCTGCATCGCCACGCCGGATATGATGCCGCTGGTCGGCCGTCTGGGTAAGGTGCTCGGCCCGCGCGGCATGATGCCGAACCCGAAGGTCGGCACTGTCACCACCGACGTTACCGCCGCCGTCAAGGCATCGAAGGGCGGCGCGGTCGAGTTCCGCGTCGAGAAGGCAGGCATCGTTCATGGCGGCGTCGGCAAGATCTCGTTCGACGTCAAGGCGCTGGAAGAAAACGTCCGCGCCTTCGCCGACGCGGTGAACAGGGCCAAGCCGGCTGGTGCCAAGGGCAACTACGTCAAGAAGGTGTCGGTCACCTCGACGATGGGCCCGGGCCTCAAGCTCGACGTATCGACGCTGGCGGCGTCCTAATGCGAACTATTTGGATCGGCCGCTAAAGGGCTGATCCGCAAACAGAATTCCGGGCCTCCGACTTATCTTGGCGGCCCGGTACCGGAAGTCGGAAGGCTTCCGGACATCCTGTCCGAGATTGCGGGCGGCCCCAAGCCTTAGTTCAAGGGGGGCCTTAATTCATGTGGGCCTGCATGAGACGGGTGAAGACCGGACAACGGAGCGACTGCTCCAATGAAAGGTTCGAACCGTGTTTGCCTTTTGTCTGCGCACCATTCGGCTTGCCGGCTGGTGTGGCGAAAGGGGGCAGGATCCTCGAGCGTCGTTCGGGAGATCCGTTACTGGATGGCCCGACCGGCAAAAAGGCAACCCGACGCCTGTCCTCGTAATGGGAATGTTCCCGTTAACAGGATTGGGGTCAACTGGAGATAGGCAGTGGACAGAGCGGAAAAACGCGAACTCGTCACGGGCCTGAATGAAGCGTTTTCGGGCGCTGGTTCAGTCGTCGTGGCCCACTACGCCGGTATCACCGTCGCGCAAATGAACGACCTTCGGTCGAAAATGCGTGTCGCCGGTGGCACCGTCAAAGTCGCGAAGAACCGTCTCGCCAAAATCGCTCTTCAGGGCACGGACTCCGCATCGATCATCGACCTGTTCAAGGGACAGACGCTGATCGCCTATTCGGAGGATCCGATTGCGGCGCCGAAGGTCGCGTCCGATTTCGCCAAGGGAAATGACAAGCTCGTCATTCTCGGCGGCGCAATGGGCACCACCTCGCTCAACGCCGACGGTGTGAAGGCACTCGCCACACTTCCGTCGCTCGATGAGCTGCGCGGCAGGCTGGTTGGCATGATCGCCACGCCGGCAACCCGGATCGCCCAGATCGTCAATGCGCCTGCGGCTTCGGTCGCGCGTGTCATCGGCGCTTACGCCCGGAAGGACGAGGCGGCATGAGGCTGTTCCTCGCTATCACAAACACACGTTCGAACCCTATGAAGGAATATTGCAATGGCTGATCTGGCAAAGATCGTAGACGACCTTTCGAAGCTGACCGTCCTCGAGGCGGCCGAGCTGTCGAAGCTTCTGGAAGAAAAGTGGGGCGTTTCCGCTGCTGCTCCGGTGGCGGTTGCCGCCGCTGGCGGTGCCGCGGCTGCTGCTGCTCCGGTCGAGGAAAAGACGGAATTCGACGTCGTCCTCACCGAGGCGGGCGCTCAGAAGATCAACGTCATCAAGGAAGTTCGCGCCATCACCGGTCTTGGCCTCAAGGAAGCCAAGGACCTGGTCGAGGCGGCTCCGAAGCCGGTCAAGGAAGCTGTTTCCAAGGCCGACGCGGAAAAGTTCAAGGCCCAGCTGGAAGCAGCCGGCGCCAAGGTCGAACTGAAGTAAGCGTTTGATATCGGCGGGCGGCTTCGCGCCGTCCGCCACTCCCTTGGCGCGAAGGGAGGCTGCGTAACGCGAAGAGTACGAAAACCTCTTTCCTGAGGGCCGTGAACCGGCCTTCAGGAAACGGGTTTTCTCCCGTTTTGGCCGGCCACCGACAGGTGGCGGGTGAACAAATAAAGGCCGCCGGCGAGGTGGCCGAGAATGCAAGGCGAGCCGCGGCGAGGCTCGCCCCGAGAATCGAGCTAAGGAGCGACGATGGCCCAGACACAAACTTTCAATGGCCGCAGACGCGTACGCAAATTCTTCGGAAAGATTCCGGAAGTTGCGGAGATGCCGAACCTGATCGAGGTTCAGAAGGCATCCTATGACCAGTTCCTGATGGTCGAGGAGCCCAAGGGCGGGCGTCCTGACGAGGGACTGCAGGCGGTTTTCAAATCGGTGTTCCCGATTTCCGACTTTTCCGGCTCCTCGATGCTGGAATTCGTGAAGTACGAGTTCGAAGCACCGAAATTCGATGTTGACGAATGCCGTCAGCGCGACCTGACCTATGCCGCGCCACTCAAGGTGACGCTGCGCCTCATCGTGTTCGATATCGACGAGGATACCGGCGCCAAGTCGATCAAGGACATCAAGGAGCAGGACGTCTACATGGGCGACATGCCGCTCATGACCTTGAACGGCACTTTCATCGTCAACGGCACCGAGCGTGTCATCGTCTCGCAGATGCACCGTTCGCCGGGCGTCTTCTTCGACCATGACAAGGGCAAGTCGCATTCGTCCGGCAAGCTGCTGTTTGCCGCGCGGGTCATCCCCTATCGCGGCTCGTGGCTCGACATCGAGTTCGACTCGAAGGACGTCGTGCACGCCCGCATCGACCGCCGCCGCAAGATTCCGGTGTCGTCGCTGTTGATGGCGCTCGGCATGGACGGCGAGGAGATCCTGTCGACCTTCTACAACAAGATCACCTACAAGCGCGCTGGCGACCATTGGCGCATCCCGTTCAACGTCGAGCGTTTCCGCGGCCTCAAGGCGGTTGGCGACCTGGTCGATGCAGACACCAATGAGGTCGTCGTCGAAGCCGGCAAGAAGATCACTGCCCGCCAGGCCCGTCAGCTCGGCGAAAAGGGTCTCAAGGCGATCAAGGCGACCGACGAGGATCTGCTTGGCAACTACCTTGCCGAGGACATTGTCAACTACGCGACCGGCGAGATTTTCCTCGAAGCCGGCGACGAGATCGACGAAAAGACGCTGAAGGTGCTTCTCAGCGCCGGCGATGACGAGATCAAGGTTCTCGACATCGACCATGTCAATGTCGGCGCCTATATCCGCAACACGCTCAACGTCGACAAGAACGAGAGCCGCCAGGACGCGCTGTTCGACATCTACCGCGTCATGCGCCCCGGCGAGCCGCCGACGCTCGAAACCGCCGAAGCCATGTTCAACTCGCTGTTCTTCGACAGCGAGCGCTATGATCTGTCGGCCGTCGGCCGCGTCAAGATGAACATGCGCCTCGAGCTCAAGGCCGAGGATACCGTGCGCGTGTTGCGCAAGGATGACATCCTGGCCGTGGTCAAGACGCTGGTCGAACTGCGCGACGGCAAGGGCGAGATCGATGACATCGACAATCTCGGCAATCGCCGCGTGCGGTCGGTCGGCGAGCTGATGGAAAACCAGTACCGCGTCGGCCTGCTGCGCATGGAGCGCGCGATCAAGGAGCGCATGTCCTCGATCGAGATCGACACGGTGATGCCGCAGGACCTGATCAACGCCAAGCCGGCGGCTGCCGCCGTGCGCGAATTCTTCGGTTCCTCGCAGCTGTCGCAGTTCATGGACCAGACCAACCCGCTGTCGGAGATCACCCACAAGCGCCGTCTCTCGGCGCTTGGACCCGGTGGTCTGACCCGCGAGCGCGCCGGCTTTGAGGTGCGCGACGTGCACCCGACGCATTACGGCCGCATCTGCCCGATCGAGACGCCGGAAGGCCCGAATATCGGTCTGATCAACTCGCTGGCCACCTTCGCGCGCGTCAACAAGTACGGCTTCATCGAAAGCCCGTACCGCAAGATCGTCAATGGCAAGCTGACCAATGAGGTCGTCTATCTGTCGGCGATGGAAGAGGCCAAGCACCACGTCGCGCAGGCCAATGCCGAGCTCGACAAGAATGGTGGTTTCGTCGACGAATTCGTCATTTGCCGCAATGCCGGCGAAGTGATGATGGCGCCGCGCGAAAACGTCGATCTGATGGACGTGTCGCCGAAGCAGATGGTGTCGGTGGCCGCGGCCCTGATCCCGTTCCTCGAGAACGACGACGCCAACCGCGCGCTGATGGGCTCGAACATGCAGCGTCAGGCCGTGCCGCTGGTGCGCGCCGAAGCGCCGTTCGTCGGCACCGGCATGGAGCCGATCGTCGCCCGTGACTCGGGCGCCGCCATCGGCGCCCGCCGCGGCGGCATCGTCGACCAGGTGGACGCGACGCGTATCGTCATCCGCGCTACGGAAGATCTCGATCCCGGCAAGTCGGGCGTCGACATCTACCGCCTGATGAAATTCCAGCGTTCGAACCAGAACACCTGCATCAACCAGCGTCCGCTGGTGCGTATGGGTGACCGGGTCAACAAGGGCGACATCATCGCCGACGGTCCATCGACCGAACTCGGCGATCTGGCGCTCGGCCGCAACGTGCTGGTCGCGTTCATGCCGTGGAACGGCTACAACTACGAGGACTCGATCCTCTTGTCCGAGCGCATCGTCGCCGACGACGTCTTCACCTCGATCCACATCGAGGAGTTCGAGGTCATGGCGCGCGACACCAAGCTCGGGCCGGAGGAGATCACGCGCGACATTCCCAACGTCTCGGAAGAAGCGCTGAAGAACCTCGACGAGGCCGGCATCGTCTATATCGGTGCGGAAGTGCAGCCGGGCGACATCCTGGTCGGCAAGATCACGCCGAAGGGAGAAAGCCCGATGACGCCGGAAGAAAAGCTTCTGCGCGCCATCTTCGGCGAAAAGGCATCGGACGTGCGTGACACCTCCATGCGCATGCCGCCCGGAACCTTCGGCACCGTCGTCGAAGTGCGCGTCTTCAATCGCCACGGTGTGGAGAAGGACGAGCGCGCCATGGCGATCGAGCGCGAGGAGATCGAACGCCTCGCCAAGGACCGCGACGACGAGCAGGCGATCCTCGACCGCAACGTCTATTCGCGCCTGTCCGACGTACTCGTCGGCAAGGACGCGATTGCCGGGCCGAAGGGCTTCAAGAAAGGCTCGAAGCTGTCGAAGGACACGCTCGACGAGTATCCGCGTTCGCAGTGGTGGCAGTTTGCTGTGGAGAACGAAAAGCTCCAGAGCGAACTGGAAGCCTTGCGTGGCCAGTACGACGATTCCAAGAAGGCGCTCGAACAGCGCTTCATGGACAAGGTCGAGAAGGTGCAGCGCGGCGACGAGATGCCTCCCGGCGTCATGAAGATGGTCAAGGTCTTCGTAGCCGTGAAGCGCAAGATGCAGCCTGGCGACAAGATGGCCGGCCGGCACGGCAACAAGGGTGTCGTGTCGCGGATCGTTCCGGTCGAGGACATGCCGTTCCTCGAGGACGGCACGCATGCCGACATCGTGCTCAACCCGTTGGGTGTGCCGAGCCGCATGAATGTCGGCCAGATCCTGGAGACGCATCTGGGCTGGGCTTGCGCCGGCATGGGCAGGAAGATCGGCGAGCTGATCGACGCGTACAAGACAGGCGGCGACATCAAGCCGCTGCGCAAGACGCTCGAGAGCTTCATGCCGGCCAACGACCGCAACGAGCCGATCCGCGACTATGACGACGAGAGCGTCGTTCGCCTCAGTGAGCAGATGCGCCGCGGCGTCTCCATCGCGACACCGGTGTTCGACGGCGCGCACGAGGCCGACATCAACATCATGCTGGAGCAGGCGGGCCTGCACACCAGCGGCCAGTCGCAGCTCTATGACGGACGCACCGGCGAACCGTTCGATCGCAAAGTGACAATGGGCTACATATATATGCTCAAGCTTCACCACCTTGTGGACGACAAGATCCACGCGCGTTCGATCGGGCCGTACTCGCTCGTTACCCAGCAGCCGCTGGGCGGCAAGGCGCAGTTCGGTGGCCAGCGCTTCGGCGAGATGGAGGTCTGGGCGCTCGAAGCGTACGGCGCCGCCTACACGCTGCAGGAGATGCTGACGGTGAAGTCGGACGATGTCGCCGGCCGCACCAAGGTCTACGAGGCGATCGTCAGAGGCGACGACACGTTCGAGGCCGGCATTCCCGAGAGCTTCAACGTTCTCGTCAAGGAAATGCGGTCTCTGGGCCTCAATGTCGAGCTGGAGAACACCAAGCTGGACGACAATCCGGTTCGGCTGCCCGACGCGGCCGAGTGAGCAAGACGTCCGGTCGCGGCTTCCGCGACCGGACGTACCTAATTCTTCGGCCGATGGCCGATCAAGTCGGCGGGCGTTTGGCCCGCGCTAGATGCAAGGGGTTTTCGAGGACCCCGAAAAGGAGAACGGCATGAACCAAGAGGTCATGAATCTCTTCAATCCCCAGGCGCCTGCGCAGGTGTTCGATTCCATCCGGATCTCGCTCGCCAGCCCTGAGAAGATTCTGTCCTGGTCGTTCGGCGAGATCAAGAAGCCGGAGACCATCAACTACCGCACCTTCAAGCCGGAGCGTGACGGCCTGTTCTGCGCGCGCATTTTCGGTCCGATCAAGGACTACGAGTGCCTGTGCGGCAAGTACAAGCGCATGAAGTACAAGGGCGTCATCTGCGAAAAGTGCGGCGTCGAAGTCACGCTGTCGCGCGTCCGTCGCGAGCGCATGGGCCATATCGAGCTGGCCGCGCCCGTCGCCCATATCTGGTTCCTGAAGTCGCTGCCGTCGCGTATCGGCACGCTGCTCGACATGACGCTGAAGGACATCGAGCGCGTTCTCTACTTCGAGAACTACATCGTCACCGAGCCTGGCCTCACCGCGCTGAAGGAGCACCAGCTCCTCAGCGAGGAAGAGTACATGATGGCTGTCGACGAATATGGCGAAGATAGCTTCACCGCCATGATCGGCGCCGAGGCCATCCACGATCTTCTGGCCGGCATGGACCTGGAGAAGATCGCCGGCGATCTGCGTTCGGAGCTGGCTTCGACCACGTCCGAGCTGAAGCAGAAGAAGTATCTGAAGCGGCTTAAGGTCGTCGAGAACTTCATGGAGTCCGGCAACCGTCCGGAATGGATGATCATGAAGGTGGTTCCGGTGATCCCGCCGGACCTGCGCCCGCTCGTCCCGCTGGACGGCGGCCGCTTCGCGACATCGGATCTCAACGATCTCTATCGCCGCGTCATCAACCGCAACAACCGCCTGAAGCGGCTGATCGAGCTGCGTGCGCCCGGCATCATCGTGCGCAATGAAAAGCGCATGCTGCAGGAAGCCGTCGACGCGCTGTTCGACAACGGCCGTCGCGGCCGCGTCATCACCGGCGCCAACAAGCGTCCGCTGAAGTCGCTGTCCGACATGCTCAAGGGCAAGCAGGGCCGGTTCCGCCAGAACCTGCTCGGCAAGCGCGTCGATTATTCCGGCCGCTCGGTCATCGTCACCGGTCCGGAGCTCAAGCTGCACCAGTGCGGCCTGCCGAAGAAGATGGCGCTCGAACTGTTCAAGCCCTTCATTTATGCCCGTCTCGACGCCAAGGGTTATTCCTCGACCGTCAAACAGGCGAAGAAGCTGGTCGAGAAGGAGCGTCCGGAGGTCTGGGATATTCTCGACGAGGTCATCCGCGAGCATCCGGTGCTTCTGAACCGTGCGCCGACGCTGCACCGCCTCGGCATCCAGGCGTTCGAGCCGATCCTGATCGAAGGCAAGGCTATCCAGCTTCACCCGCTGGTCTGCACGGCCTTCAACGCCGACTTCGACGGCGACCAGATGGCGGTTCACGTACCGCTGTCGCTGGAAGCACAGCTTGAAGCCCGCGTGCTGATGATGTCGACCAACAACATCCTGCACCCGGCTTCCGGCGCGCCGATCATCGTGCCGTCGCAGGATATGGTTCTGGGTCTCTACTATCTCTCGATCGTCAACCAGAACGAGCCGGGCGAGGGCATGGTGTTTGCCGACATGGGCGAACTCCAGCACGCACTCGAGACCAAGGCGGTGACGCTGCACTCCAAGATCAAGGGCCGCTTCCGCACGGTCGATGCGGATGGCAAGGTCGTGTCGAAGATCTACGACACCACGCCCGGCCGGATGATCATCGGCGAGCTTCTGCCTAAGAACGTCAACGTGCCTTATGAGACCGCCAACCAGGAGATGACCAAGAAGAACATCTCCAAGATGATCGACACCGTCTATCGCCATTGCGGTCAGAAGGAGACGGTCATTTTCTGCGATCGCATCATGGCCCTCGGCTTCAGCCACGCCTGCCGCGCCGGCATTTCGTTCGGCAAGGACGACATGCTGATCCCGGATGCCAAGATCAAGCTGGTTTCCGACACCGAGGCTTTGGCCAAGGAATACGAGCAGCAGTACAATGACGGCCTGATCACGCAGGGCGAGAAGTACAACAAGGTCGTCGACGCCTGGGCCAAGTGCTCGGAAAAGGTCGCCGACGAGATGATGGCCCGCATCAAGGCGGTCGAGTTCGAGGACAATGGCCGTCAAAAGCCGATGAACTCGATCTACATGATGTCGCACTCCGGTGCGCGCGGCTCGCCCACCCAGATGCGCCAGCTTGCCGGTATGCGCGGCCTGATGGCCAAGCCTAGCGGTGAAATCATCGAGACGCCGATCATCTCGAACTTCAAGGAAGGCCTGACCGTGCTCGAGTACTTCAACTCGACCCACGGCGCCCGCAAGGGCCTGGCCGACACCGCCTTGAAGACGGCGAACTCGGGTTACCTCACCCGTCGTCTGGTCGACGTGGCGCAGGACTGCATCGTCAACTCCGTCGACTGCGGCACCGACAAGGGCCTCACCATGCAGCCGATCGTCGATGCCGGCCAGGTCGTCGCTTCCGTCGGCCAGCGCGTTCTCGGCCGCACGGCGCTCGACGACATCACGCATCCGGTCACCGGTGACGTTCTGGTCAAGGCCGGAACGCTGATGGACGAACGCGACGTCGAGCAGATCGAACTGGCCGGCGTCCAGTCGGTCCGCATCCGCTCGGCGCTGACCTGCGACGTCAGGGTCGGTGTCTGCGCGGTCTGCTACGGACGCGATCTGGCCCGCGGCACCCCGGTCAACCAGGGCGAGGCTGTCGGTGTCATCGCGGCGCAGTCGATCGGCGAGCCGGGCACCCAGCTCACCATGCGTACCTTCCACATGGGCGGTACGGCGCAGGTGGTGGACTCGTCGTTCCTTGAAGCCTCGTATGAGGGCAAGGTCGAGATCCGCAACCGCAACGTGGTGCGCAACTCCGACGGCCAGCAGATGGTCATGGGCCGCAACATGGCGGTGCTGATCCTCGACGAAGCCGGCAAGGAGCGGGCCACGCACCGTGTTACTTATGGTTCGCGAATCTTCGTGGACGATGGCGACAAGGTGAAGCGCGGCCAGCGCATCGCCGAGTGGGATCCCTATACCCGCCCGGTCCTCACCGAAATCGAGGGCAAGGTGGCGTTCGAGGATCTGGTCGACGGCATTTCCGTCCAGGAAACGGCCGACGAGTCGACCGGCATCACCAAGCGCGAGGTCATCGACTGGCGTTCGACGCCACGTGGCAACGACCTCAAGCCGGCGATCGTCGTCCAGGACGCCAAGGGCAAGGTCGGCAAACTGTCGAAGGGCGGCGACGCCCGCTTCCTGCTCTCGGTCGAGGCCATTCTTTCGGTCGAGCCGGGTGCACAGGTTCGCCCCGGCGACGTGCTGGCGCGTATCCCGATGGAAAGCGCCAAGACCAAGGACATCACCGGCGGTCTGCCGCGTGTTGCCGAACTGTTCGAGGCACGCCGCCCGAAGGATCACGCCATCATCGCCGAGATCGACGGCACGATCCGCTTCGGCCGCGACTACAAGAACAAGCGCCGCATCATCATCGAACCGCATGACTCGACGCTTGAGCCGGTCGAATACCTGATCCCGAAGGGCAAGCCGTTCCATCTCCAGGACGGCGACGTCATCGAGAAGGGCGACTACATCCTCGACGGCAATCCGGCGCCGCACGACATCCTGGCGATCAAGGGCGTGGAGGCGCTTGCGTCCTACCTCGTCAACGAGATCCAGGAGGTCTACCGCCTGCAGGGCGTGTCGATCAACGACAAGCACATCGAGGTGATCGTTCGCCAGATGCTGCAGAAGGTCGAGATCACTGCGCAGGGCGACTCGACCTACATTCCGGGCGACCACGTCGACGTGATCGAGCTGGAAGAGGTCAACGAGCGCCTGGTCGAGGACGGCAAGAAGCCGGCCGAAGGCCAGCCGGTGCTTCTGGGCATCACCAAGGCCTCGCTGCAGACGCCGTCCTTCATCTCGGCCGCCTCCTTCCAGGAGACGACCAGGGTGCTGACCGAAGCGGCGGTTGCCGGCAAGACCGACATGCTGCAGGGGCTGAAGGAAAACGTCATCGTCGGCCGTCTGATCCCGGCCGGCACCGGCGGCACGATGAGCCAGATCCGGCGCATCGCCACCTCGCGCGACGAGTTGATCATCGACGAGCGCCGCAAGGCGTCGGGCGTCGAGGTCGCCGATCAGATGCTGACCGACATGGCTTCCGCCGCGCAGTAAGCGCGGCGGTACAGATCTCAGGCAACAAAGCCGTCGGGGCAACCCGGCGGCTTTTTTGTGTGTTGAAGTTGGAAAACTTATGCCGCTGGCGACGGAGTGGGAGGAGGCGTCGTCGAGTGTTCGCGACTTATTTCGATCGTCCGGCGCCGCCCCTCATTGCCCTGCCGGGCATTTCTCCCCGTAAACGGGGAGAAAGAAGCTGGCCGCAGCCTTGGCGCTCTTCTGCGACGCTGGAGATTGGCGAAATCTTTGATGACGGCGTCCTTCTCCCTGTTCACGGGGAGAAGATGGCGGCAGCCAGATGAGGGGCGGCGCGACGCTTGCAAGATGGTCAGGACCGGAGCGAAGGCCACTCCTTACAGCTCCGCGGCTTAATCGAAAAACGCTTCCACCATATTGCGCCTACCCAGCATGAAGGCGTCGGCGACATGTTGGAGGGGAGCGAGATCGACATCGGAAACGCCGGCGCGCACGATCTCGGCGAAGCGCCTGTAGAGCATCGGATATTCGGCTTCCGGCTCGTCGTGAACGACGCGGCCGTCGACCGCGAGTTTTGAGCCGCCGCCCGAAAGCACCATCGCGCCATTGTCCGTCTCGGCCAGGATGTCCCAGCTTTGCGGGCCGGTCTGGCGCCAGTCGAGTTCCATCGCCACCGGCAAGCCGTTCGAGGTGCGAAAGGCGATATGGGCGGCGATCGGTGCGGCGCGGTTTTCGGGAAAATCGAGAACTGCCGAGGTGATGAACATCGCCGGCAATATATGGGTCGCGATCGACAGCGCGTTGATGCCGGGATCGAAGACGCCGAAGCCGCCTGGGGCCCAGATCCAGTCCTGGTTGGGGTGCCAGCGGCGCACGTCTTCCTTCCAGTTGATGGCTGCCGATCTTATCGTGGTCGAGCCGAGAAAATCGCGCGCGGCCTCGACTGCCGGGGCATAGCGCGAATGCCAGCTCGCGAACAGCGAGACGCCGTTTGCCGCGGCCAGCGCTTTCAGGTCCTCGACTTCGCTGACCGTGGCGCCGGGGGGCTTTTCCAGGAAGACATGCTTTTTCGCTTCGAGTGCTGTCCGCGCGGCGTCGTAGCGGAACTGCGGCGGCATGCAGAGCGATACGGCCTCAAGCTCCGGCACCGCGTCGAGCATCGCCTCGATATCAGGAAAATTTGCGATGCCGTCCACCTTGCCGTGCCGGCTGGCGGCGGCGACGAGGCGGTAGTCCCGGTCCTTCGCCAGGGCTGGCAGGTGCTGGTCGCGGACGATCTTTCCCACCCCGACGATGCCGAGCTTGATAGGGTTGCTGTTCGAGGACATGGGAGACTCCACGGATTGGAAAATGCACTGCTCCTGGCAGCGACTGGTTCTCTTAGCAGAGAACCGATGCCGGGCAAGTCGCGGGAGGCTCGCCCGGCGGGCCGAGATAGAGCCCGCTTCAGACTGGCCTTGCTTCAGACTGGCCCTGCTTAGACTGGCCCTGCCTCAGACTGGCACGTCGAAGGTGACGATCGACACTTCGCCTTCGAGCGCGCCTTGATAGGCCGACAGGTGCGGCTCGTCGTCGGGCACGCCGTCCAGGTCGCCGATCTGATCGAGCTCCGCCTCGGCGTAACCTTCGGCCGAGAGCGATTCGAGCGCCCGGCGCACCGCCGAATCGTCGTCGGGAGCGACCAGCATGACGTGGACGCCTTCCGGCTTGCCGTCTTTCCTCTTCCACGCCCGGCCGGTGATGATGGTGACCGGGCGCTCGTCATTGTCGTTCACGGGCTGATTCCTCCGGGCGAGGGGATTTGTGCTGTTCATGCCTCTTTTTCGCATGAAGCATGGCCGCGCAACAGCCGAAAGCCGGTCACTTTCTTCCCTCCTCTTGCAAAATGGCGAAAGAAAATTACATGCGCCTTTCGCATGGCTGCCAAGCCTCGGTTTCAGCGTAATATTTGGCGCTCCGGGGTTGACGGGCAACAGGCTTGCGAGTAGAAGCCGCCCAGTCAGAACCGATGTGAGGCTCTCCCTTCCGAAGCGACACGCTTTGGAGTTTGCCTCAAACAGGGTTCGTTTTACGAGCGAAAAGACATTTCCGGCGTGCATGAAGCGGTTTCCGCTTCCTCTGCCATTTGTTCGGGCAAGACCGCGAGGCGCGGTTTGTGGCCCGAATTTGCGTATGGAAATGACGCTTTGAGCGGCCCTGACCGGGCCAGACACGGAATTGAGAGACAAGAGGGTTTAATGCCTACCGTCAACCAGCTGATCCGCAAGCCGCGCATTGCGCCGGTGAAGCGCAACAAGGTCCCGGCCATGCAGCAGAACCCGCAGAAGCGGGGCGTCTGCACGCGCGTCTACACAACGACGCCGAAGAAGCCGAACTCGGCGCTGCGCAAGGTGGCCAAGATCCGTCTGACCAATGGTTTTGAAGTGATCGGCTACATCCCCGGCGAAGGCCACAACCTTCAGGAGCACTCGGTGGTGATGATCCGCGGCGGCCGCGTCAAGGATCTTCCGGGCGTCCGCTACCATATCATCCGCGGCGTGCTCGACACGCAGGGTGTGAAGAACCGCAAGCAGCGCCGTTCGAAATACGGCGCCAAGCGTCCGAAGTGACCGAAGCGTAGCCAAGGTCATCCCGGACGGCGCCAGGCGACGATCCGGGATCCAGGCCACCACGCAGAATTGAGGCAGAGAAAAAATGTCCCGTCGTCACAGTGCAGAGAAGCGTGAGATCAACCCGGACCCGAAGTTCGGCGATCTGATCGTCACCAAGTTCATGAACGCCGTCATGTATGACGGCAAGAAGTCGGTTGCCGAGACCATCGTCTATGGCGCGCTAGACCAGGTCCAGTCCAAGACCAAGCAGGAGCCGGTCACCGTCTTCCATCAGGCGCTCGACAATGTCGCGCCGCATGTGGAAGTGCGTTCGCGTCGCGTCGGTGGCGCCACCTACCAGGTTCCGGTCGACGTGCGGCCTGAGCGCCGTCAGGCACTGGCCATCCGTTGGCTGATTGCCGCCGCCCGCAACCGCAACGAGACCACGATGGTCGACCGCCTCTCCGGCGAACTGATGGACGCGGCCAACAACCGCGGCACCGCCGTCAAGAAGCGTGAAGACACCCACAAGATGGCAGAAGCCAACCGCGCCTTCGCGCACTACCGCTGGTAGAGCGCGAACGAGACTGAAGAGGCACCTCCCATGGCCCGCGAATATAAAATCGAAGACTACCGCAATTTCGGTATCATGGCGCATATCGACGCCGGCAAGACGACGACCACCGAGCGCGTCCTCTACTACACGGGCAAGTCGCACAAAATCGGCGAAGTCCATGACGGCGCTGCCACCATGGATTGGATGGAGCAGGAGCAGGAACGCGGCATCACCATCACGTCCGCCGCGACCACGACCTTCTGGAAGGGTCGTGACGGCAAGATGCACCGCTTCAACATCATCGACACCCCCGGCCACGTCGACTTCACCATCGAGGTCGAGCGTTCGCTGCGCGTGCTCGACGGCGCCATTGCGCTGCTCGACGCGAACGCCGGTGTCGAGCCTCAGACGGAAACCGTCTGGCGCCAGGCCGACAAGTATCGCGTGCCGCGCATGATCTTCTGCAACAAGATGGACAAGATCGGCGCCGATTTTTACCGCTCGGTCGAGATGATCGGCTCGCGCCTCGGCGCGCATGCCGTCGTCATGCAACTGCCGATCGGTGCTGAGACCGAGTTCAAGGGCATCGTTGACCTCGTCGAGATGAACGCGCTGGTCTGGCGCGACGAAACGCTGGGCGCTGCCTGGGACGTCGTCGAGATCCCGGACGATCTTAAGGCTCGTGCGGAAGAATACCGCGAGAAGATGATCGAGGCCGCCGTCGAAATGGACGAGACGGCGCTTGAGAATTACCTCGAAGGCAAGATGCCCGACAATGACGAGATCCGTGCGCTGATCCGCAAGGGCACCATTGCGGTGAAATTCTACCCGATGTTCTGTGGCTCGGCCTTCAAGAACAAGGGCGTGCAGCCGCTGCTCGACGCCGTTGTCGAATACCTGCCGTCGCCGGCCGACGTTCCGGCCATCAAGGGCGTCGACGCCAAGACCGACGCCGAGATCGAGCGTCATGCCGACGACAACGAACCGCTGTCGATGCTTGCCTTCAAGATCATGAACGACCCGTTCGTCGGCTCGCTCACCTTCGCCCGCATCTATTCGGGCAAGCTCACCAAGGGCATCTCGGTCGACAACACGGTCAAGGGCAAGAAGGAGCGCATCGGCCGCATGCTGCAGATGCATGCGAACTCGCGCGCCGACGTCGAAGAGGCTTTCGCCGGCGACATCGTCGCCTTGGCCGGCCTCAAGGACACGACCACGGGCGACACGCTTTGCGATCCGCTGCATCCGGTTATCCTCGAGCGTATGGAATTCCCCGATCCGGTCATCCAGATCGCGATTGAGCCGAAGACCAAGAACGACCAGGAAAAGATGGGCCTTGCGCTGCATCGCCTGGCCGCCGAGGACCCGTCCTTCCGCGTCAAGACCGACGAGGAATCAGGCCAGACGATCATTTCCGGCATGGGCGAGCTCCACCTCGACATCATCGTCGACCGCATGCGCCGCGAGTTCAAGGTCGAGGCCAATGTCGGCGCGCCGCAGGTGGCCTATCGCGAGACGATCACCCGCAGCCAAGAGCAGGACTACACCCATAAGAAGCAGACCGGCGGCACGGGTCAGTTCGCCCGCGTCAAGATCCTGTTCGAGCCAAATCCGGAAAGCAGCGAATTCCTGTTCGAATCCAAGATTGTCGGCGGCGCTGTGCCGAAGGAATACATCCCCGGTGTCGAAAAGGGCATCAACAGCGTCATGACGTCGGGTCCGTTCGCCGGCTTCCCGATGATCGGCGTCAAGGCGACGCTGATCGATGGTGCCTACCACGACGTGGATTCCAGCGTTCTGGCCTTCGAAATCGCTGGCCGTGCCTGCTTCCGTGAAGCGGCGCCCAGGCTTGGCGTGCAGTTGCTCGAGCCGATCATGAAGGTCGAAGTGGTGACGCCGGAAGATTATGTCGGCAGCGTCATCGGCGATCTGAACGGCCGTCGCGGCCAGATCCAGGGCCAGGAAGCCCGTGGCGTGGCGGTGGTTATCAACGCGATGGTGCCGCTCGCCAACATGTTCAAATACGTCGACAACCTGCGCTCGATGAGCCAGGGCCGCGCGGCCTACACGATGCAGTTCGATCACTACGAGCCGGTGCCGACCGCGGTCGCTCAGGAAGTCCAGAAGAAATACGCGTAACCAGAACGGGTTGCAGCGCTAACTTAATTCAAAGCCCGCACGGGCGAGCAGGAATGGAGACATCACATGGCAAAAGGTAAATTCGAGCGTACAAAGCCTCATGTGAACATCGGCACGATTGGCCACGTCGATCATGGCAAGACGTCGCTGACGGCGGCGATCACCAAGTATTTTGGCGAATACAAGCGCTACGACCAGATCGATGCGGCGCCCGAAGAGAAGGCGCGCGGCATCACCATCTCGACGGCGCATGTCGAATACGAGACGGCCGCCCGCCACTACGCCCATGTCGACTGCCCCGGCCACGCCGACTATGTGAAGAACATGATCACCGGTGCCGCGCAGATGGACGGCGCGATCCTGGTTGTGTCGGCCGCCGATGGCCCGATGCCGCAGACCCGCGAGCACATCCTGCTGGCC
>NZ_FUIG01000047.1:23605-24074 GCF_900149755.1 Mesorhizobium delmotii
ACAAGAAGATCGGCGAGGATTCGATCCGCGAATTGATGGCGGCGGTCGACGACTACATCCCGACGCCGGTTCGTCCGCTGGACAAGCCGTTCCTGATGCCGATCGAGGACGTGTTCTCGATCTCGGGCCGCGGCACGGTGGTGACCGGCCGCGTCGAGCGCGGCGTGGTCAAGGTCGGCGAGGAGCTCGAGATCGTCGGCATCCGTCCGACCACCAAGACGACCTGCACGGGCGTCGAGATGTTCCGCAAGCTGCTCGACCAGGGCCAGGCCGGCGACAACATCGGCGCGCTGCTGCGCGGTGTCGACCGTGAAGGTGTCGAGCGCGGCCAGGTTCTGGCCAAGCCCGGCACGGTCAAGCCGCACAAGAAGTTCGTCGCCGAAGCCTACATCCTGACCAAGGACGAGGGTGGCCGTCACACGCCGTTCTTCACCAATTACCGTCCGCAGTTCTATTTCCGCACGACCGA
>NZ_FUIG01000013.1:0-215 GCF_900149755.1 Mesorhizobium delmotii
GGCCGAGAAGGCGCTGACCGCCGTCATCCAGGAGGCCTACGTCCAGGGTATCTCGACGCGCTCGGTCGACGACCTGGTCAAGGCGATGGGCATGAGCGGCATCTCCAAAAGCCAGGTCTCGCGGCTGTGCGAAGAGATCGACGGCAAGGTGAAGGCCTTCCTCGACCGGCCCATCGAGGGCGACTGGCCATACCTGTGGATCGATTCCACCTACC
>NZ_FUIG01000013.1:225-33825 GCF_900149755.1 Mesorhizobium delmotii
CGTCACCATGCCGGAGAGCACGGCGTCCAATGCCGTCAGCTACACCACGCCAGTGGGCACGATCCTGATTTGCCGCTTGGCAGTGCCGATCCTGGAGCGCATTGCATCTCAAGCAACATCATGGCTTCGAATGTCCGCAGAGGTGCAGTCGACCACCGAGCGACCGCCAAAGGTCTGTCCTGGGTCATCGGAGGACTCTGTATAGACCGTCCTTAGCCTGAACGCGCGTCGGCACGGCCGCCTCGCCGGATTTGCAAGTCCGATGATCACGCACGTATATGTCGTAGAGCATCAATTTATCTACGCGCTGAGTGGTATCGAAGGATGCATCGGTGCTTCGATTGACGGACTCTACCGACCGCCTCGCGCGACATTTGCGATACGTTGTGCCTCTCGATTGTTGCTGCATGACTGGCGAATGCTCATTGCAACAAGCATAGCTGTCCGTCTCATGGGATGCTTCTCCTTTCCATTCGATCTGGTCGTGGATTGTGTTGCTCAGTAGATCAGAGGCTTGCCACCAGCGCGTGCTTCGCCGCCGCAATCGGACATGCAGGTACCCTGCCCGCCGGCGGTGGGAAGGCGTCCATTGCGTTGCGCCATCATTAGTCGTGCTGGACTGTCTGTCGGTGCGCGACATGCCCGTGTTCCTCATTTGCTCGGTCGACCAGTGCAGACCAGAGACACGGGGAGAGCGCTATGTTGAGGGTGCGCGTGTGCAGTCGACTGCATCAAGGCTGTGGACGACTGAGACCGCGGCATAGGATTGATCCTGATCCTACGCGCTGGGTGTACTGCCAACAGGCAAGAGGCACAGCCGTTGCTCGCTGCTCAAAGCGGCGTCTTCCGACGTTCGCGGGATATCACCCATACTCGCAACGGGTCTGCCATAGACTTTCGCATCGCCTGATCGGTGCTTCCGTCCGATGGTGGCGCAGGCCGAGGCGGTGCAACTTCCTCCGTAGACGCCAAGTTGGCGGTCCATGGAGGCTCATGCCAAATCCACGGGCGCCAGCGGCGGAGGTGGCCGATACGGCCGTGGTCAGCAGGAGACAGACATGACCCTGGACAACATTTCACACCCCTCGATCCAGCACTGCGCCGACAGCCTGAACGCCAAGCACAGCAACGGTAGACCGGCGCCCGAATTGGTTCCGTCGCGCTACGCGCTGCAGGTCGGCGACATCGACGTGTTGGTGGTCAGCGATGGAGTGCTGCCGATACCAGCCCCGGTTATGGCATACAACGTCGACCCGGCCGTCCGGGCGGCCTGGCTGGACGACATGTTCCTGCCGCCGGACGTGCTCGAGTGGCCGCTGAACGTGGTCGTCGTACGCAGCGGCGGCCGGACCATACTCGTGGACGCCGGGCTGGGGATGGACCCGGACTTGCACTTGCCGAGGGCCGGGCGGTTGGTCTCGCGATTGGAGGCCGCCGGCATCGATCTCGCATCCGTCACCGACGTGGTGCTGACCCATATGCACATGGACCATATCGGCGGGCTACTCATCGACGGGGTCAAGGACCGGCTGCGTCCGGATCTGCGGATTCACGTGGCGGCCGCCGAGCTCAAGTTCTGGGAGTCGCCCGATTTCTCCCGCGCCTCCATGCCAACGGGGTTCCCGGATGCGCTTCGGCGGGCGGCCAAGCGGTTCGTGAACGAGTACCGCAACCAGTTGCGGCCGTTTGAGACCGAGCACGAGGTGGCGCCGGGGGTGGTCGTCACGCTCACTGGCGGCCACACCCCCGGGCACAGCGTGGTCCGTCTGGCGTCCGGCGGCGACCGGCTGACCTTCGCCGGCGACGCCGTGTTCCAGGTCGGGTTCGACCAACCCGACTGGCACAACGGCTTCGAACACGACCCCGAGGAGGCGGCCCGCGTCCGCATCAATCTTTTGCGGGAGCTGGCGGCAACCCGCGAGCCGCTGGTGGCCACTCACCTGCCGTTCCCGTCTATCTGCCATGTGGCGGTGGACGGCGATGTCTTTCGTTGCGTGCCGGTTGTCTGGGACTACTGACCCGCTTGTCGGGTCAGAGCCGTACCAGATCGCCGTCGAGACTTATCGCGCCATGATCGTGTGCTCGTGCAATGTGTTGAGCGATCAGGATGTCCGCTCCGCCGTCAAGGCGGAGCGGGCGTGCTCGATCCGCCAGGTCTATGGCTGTCTCGGCTGTAGCGCCCAGTGTGGCCGTTGCGCGCGCACCATCCGCCGCATGATTGACGAGGCGCTCGCCAGCGCCCGTGCGGCATCCTGCAACGGCCGCGCGCAGTCCTCGTAACCCTGACTCGGCCGCCTCTGCCCGGTCCGGCGCAGCCTTTCAATCAGGAGACCATAGACCAACGTATCGGACGCACGCATCCTCGGCATGATAGTTCGCACACTGGAAAAGCTGGCATGCTTGGCTCCTCCTCAACCCGACCAAGGAGCATCGGAAATGACACTGCGATTCGTTCTTTCGAAGATGTTGCAGATCTTCCAGATGCTATGGGACGTCGACACGGCGGCGCAGCCGGTAAGGCGCGGCGGCAACGGGTTCGCTCGCGCGACGGTCCGGCCGATCTACTCACGCAACGGCATCAGAGTGGCCGCCTCGCCGAGGAAGATTCGTGACCGCAAGTGAACCGCCCATCCGTGGTGAAGGGCGGCCGGCAAGATAGCGCCGGCCGATGTCGATACCGGCAATTCGAGACTAGGGGCAACGCGATGAGCGGTGGAGATTCAGCCTATGTTCCCAAGACTAGGATCGGACGCTGGTTCGACGCCCGCCTGCCGGTGCCGCGCCTGGTGCATGATCAGTTCATCGTCTATCCGGTTCCGCGCAACCTGAACTACGCTTATTCGTTCGGGGGCATCCTGTCGATGATGCTGGCCGCGCAGATCGTTACCGGCGTCGTGCTGGCCATGCACTACGCGGCCGACACGACACTGGCCTTCAATTCCGTAGACAAAATCATGCGCGACGTGAATTCCGGCTGGCTGTTGCGCTACCTGCACTCCAACGGCGCGTCGTTCTTCTTCATCGCGGTCTACGTCCATGTCTCCCGTGGCCTCTATTACGGCTCCTACAAGGCGCCGCGCGAACTGCTGTGGGTCCTCGGCTGCACCAACCTTCTGTTGATGATGGCTACGGCGTTCATGGGTTACGTGCTCCCCTGGGGACAAATGTCGTTCTGGGGCGCGACCGTCATCACCGGCTTCTTCAGCGCCATCCCGCTGGTCGGCGACTGGGTGCAGCAATTGCTGCTCGGCGGCTTTGCGGTGGACAATCCGACTCTAAACCGCTTCTTTGCGCTGCATTACCTGCTACCGTTCATGCTGAGGGGCGTCGTCATCCTGCACATCTGGGCGCTTCACGTAGCCGGCCAGACCAATCCGGCGGGTATAGACGTGAAGTCGGAAACCGACGTCGTGGACTTCACGCCCCATGCCACGATGAAAGATGTGCTCGGGGCCGTGGTGTTCCTGCTCGCCTTTGCGTACTTCGTCTTCTACGTGCCGAATTATCTCGGGCATCCAGACAACTACACCGCCGCCGACCCGCTGAAGACGCCGGCGCATATCGTGCCCGAGTGGTACTTCCTGCCCTTCTACGCGATCCTGCGCGCCGTCACCTTCAACATCGGGCCGGTCGACTCGAAGCTCGGCGGCGTGCTCGCCATGTTCGGCGCCATCGCCGTGTTGTTCTTCGTGCCCTGGCTGGATACGTCGAAGGTGCGCTCGGCCGTCTACCGGCCCTGGTACAGGCGGTTTTTCTGGCTCTTTGTCATCAACGCCCTCTTCCTTGGCTGGTTGGGATCCAAGCCGGCGGAAGGCTGGTATATCCCCGCCATGCAGGTGTCGACCATTTACTACTTCGCGTTCTTTCTTGTCGTCATGCCGCTACTGGGCGCGATCGAGACGCCGCGCCGGCTGCCGAACTCGATAACCGAAGCGATCCTGGAGAGAGGCAAGGAATAACACCGAATGATCACCTGCCCGGTCGCCATGCCCCGAGGCGAGGATTGTGTGAGGATTTTTGAGGATCCGGGTCCGGTCATGAACTGGTGGAATGCTGCTCCCCCTCTCTACATGGTGCTGGTCGGTCTTGCCGGCATAGTCGTGTGGCACGTCATTCCGCGGCGGCTCTCCACAACCAGGCTGATTGTCCAGATCGCATTCTTCCTCGCTATGTCGGTCCTGCTTCTTGACGGAGCTGTGGTCCCCTACGAGCCGGCATGGGGCAAAGAGACAACCGCGGGAGCAATCCTCGTCGGGACCGCCAAGTTGCTGTGGTGGGTTCACCTCGCCTGGGCGCTGATCGGATTTGTCCGCATCTATCTCGTGTTCGAGCGAAAGCCGCGCGAGGCGCGCCTTCTGCAGGACCTCGTCGTCGGCGGCGTTTACGTTGGGATGCTGCTGTCGATCCTGGCCTTTGTCTTCGGCGCGCCGATCGGAACGCTGATCGCCACCTCGGGCGTCTTTGCCATCGTACTTGGACTGGCGCTCCAGAATACGCTGAGCGACGTCTTTTCGGGCATCGCGCTCAACCTCGGCCGACCTTATGTGCTTGGGGACTGGATCGTTCTCAGCGACGGAACCGAAGGGCGCGTTGTCGAGACCAACTGGCGATCGACTCACCTGCTCACCTTGGCCCACAACGTGGTGGCGCTGCCGAACAGCTTCCTCGCGAAGCTCGGGCTGACCAATGTCAGCAGCCCTGAGGAGAGCCATGGGCTGTCCGTCACGATAAGATTGGCGCCGACCAAGATGCCGGCGATCGTCGCGGACGTCATGAACGCGGCCTTACAAAGCAGCAACACAATACTGAGGGAGCCCCCACCGGTGGTCGCTATCAAAGCTCTGGATGCGACGGCGATCGAGGTCGATCTGTTTTTTCGCGTCGCAAATGTTGGCCAGCGAATTCCGGCGAAGAACGAAATCTTCGATCTTGTCTACCGTCATTCCAAGTCCGCGGGTTTGCGGTTGGCAACGCCACCCTCCTCTTCGATTCTCATGAATGACTTGCCGAGCGAAGAGACGGCAAGTCTCCCAGAAGTCACGCCGATCAAGCTTATAAATGCCATACCAGTATTCTCGGCGTTGACGGACAACGAAAAAGAAGCCCTCGCGGCAACGGTTACGGTGCGCATCTATCGCAAGGGCGACATCATAGCACGACAGGGAGAGATGCTGCCGTCCCTCATGATTGTTCGGACGGGCATCATTGTCCGAGAGCGCGGCGAAGATGACGCCCATCCGCAGGAGATCGGCCGTCTCGCTCCCGGCGACTTTTTCGGAGAGACGGGTCTGCTCGCGGGCATTGGCGAGACCTCGACCTTGCGCGCAATGAGCCACGTCGTGGTCTACGAGATTGACCAGCAAAGCTTCGCGCCCCTGCTGCTCGACCGGCCCGAAATGGCCGAAGATCTTGCGGCGGTCCTCTCAGCCAGGATGTCCCTCGGCGGTAGCCGCACCGGACAAGAGCACACGGATTCGAAATTCGCGCTGCTCAAAGCCATGCAGACGATCTTTCACAGCGGGTAGATCGCGCCCAACGCGAACTTCGAGACGAACGTTCGTCTCCCATGCGCTTCGGACAAGGTTTTCGACCTCGGCCAAGCAGGCGCCCACGCTTGCATGTTCGGGCGCTCGATGACTTGCCGCGGCTCGGCCGACCGTCTCCCTGACGAGTGCGGCGGCTTGCTGCAAGGCGGTCCTGGCGCTGGCGATTACGGAGTCGAGAGCTGGAGCCGTCGAGACCTTACCCCGGCGATGCGTTCGATCGATGCCGGGAACCTACCCGTGCGCCGACCACCGGCTACAGCTGCCACTCCCCGGGTGTATCGTCCTAGACTTTCGGATCGCCTGACCGAGCCGTCCGTCGAATATTTTCGCGCGCCAAGTGGGCGCATTCTTCTCGGTATCGGACGACCCGCCGCACAGGAGAAGACACGTGCACAAGATCATCAGAGCTCTGGCCCTTGTTTACGCATGTTGCGTGTCGGACAGCGCGACGGCGCAGGCCGCAGACCATCAGGCAAAACCGACGATCGTGCTGGTGCACGGGGCCTTTGCTGAATCGTCGAGCTGGAACGGCGTCATCGCCGAGCTCAACAGCGACGGTTTCCGGACCATCGCTGCGGCCAACCCACTTCGCGGCGTTGCAAGCGATGCGGCCACCGTATCGGCCGTCATCGGATCCATCGGCGGACCGGTCGTCCTGGTAGGCCATTCTTATGGCGGTCCGGTCATCACCGAGGCAGCTAACGGGAAGGACAATGTGAAAGCGCTGGTCTATGTGGCCGGATTCGCCCCCGACAAGGGCGAGTCCAGTCTCACGCTTTCGGGAAAGTTCCCAGGCAGCACGCTTGGCGAGGCGCTCCTGCCGGTGGCGCGGCCGGATGGAGGACAGGACCTCTACATCCAGCCGGAAAAGTTTCACGAGCAGTTCGCAGCCGATGTGCCGGCAGCGCAGGCCAGCCTGATGGCTGCGACCCAACGCCCGGTGGCTGACGCCGCCCTGGCAGAGCCCTCCGACGCGCCCTCTTGGAAGACAATTCCGTCCTACGCGATCTACGGCTCGGCGGATCGGAATATCCCGCCGGCGCTCATGAAGTTCATGGCCGAGCGCGCGCATTCGGTAAAGACCATCGTCGTCGAGGGCGGATCGCACGCTCTGATGGTCTCGCATCCAGAAGCGATCGCCTTGCTCATAAAGGAAGCCGCATCGGCGCAGTGACGAAACCGGCCGCCTCGCGCCGGCTGCATTCGACAAGTGCAAGCCTCGAGAGAATCTGTGGTTCGGCCGCTTCCAACCTCGAATCGTCGGTCGTGAAGTCCATGGCCAGCGGGGCTGCGAAAACCGCATTGGATGAGGCGTGTCCCGCCTTGACGGTCCAGCGTGCGACCGAGGCGTCGGGGCATTCCAAGCAGATCATTTCGAAGTCAGAACAGGAGAATGACATGAAAATCGTAATCATCGGCGGCACCGGACTTATCGGCTCCAAGACCGTCGCAAGGCTGAGCGTGAAGGGCCACGACGTGTTGGCGGCGTCGCCAAGTGGCGGCGTCAACACCTTCACCGGTGAGGGATTGGACAAGGCTCTTGCCGGGGCGGAGGTTGTCATCGACCTCGCGAATTCGCCGTCGTTCGAGGACAAGGCCGTTCTCGAGTTCTTCGAAACAGCCGGAAAGAACCTGCTCGCGGCGGAAAAGGTTGCCGGCGTGAAACATCACATTGCGCTCTCGATCGTCGGGGCGGAGCGCCTGCCCCGCAGCGGCTACCTGCGCGCCAAGATGGCTCAGGAGAAGCTGATCAGGGAGTCGGGAATTCCCTACACGATCGTTCACTCGACCCAGTTCTTCGAGTTCCTTGGCGGCATTGCGCAGTCGGCAACCGTCGGCGACACGGTCACGGTATCGTCGGCCTACTTCCAGCCCATCGCCTCCGACGACGTCGCGGATGTCATGGCTGACGTGGCCCTCTCCCAGCCGATTAACGGCGTGATGGAGATCGGCGGCCCCGAGCCTTTCCGCATGAACGAGCTGGTCGCACGTTTTCTGCAGCTCGCCAACGACCCCAGGAAGGTGATCGGCGATCCTCATGCGCTCTATTTCGGGACCGAGCTAGACGACCGCTCGCTTGTCCCGGGCGCGGGCGCCCGCATCGGTTCGACGTCGTTCGAAGACTGGTTCGACCACGCCCCGCCTCGGCGAAGCGGTGTTGCGGCGTAACGGCGTCATCTGAAGAGAAATCGCAAGGAAACGACGATGGACCACAAGCTGCCCTTTGCGCCTCAGGCAAGTCGCCGGGATCTCCTCCTCGGCGCGGCGGTCGCCGGCACTGCAACCGGCCTGCCCAAATATGCGCTCGCGCAAGGGACAGCCGGCCAGGAGTCGAACTAATCCATCGCTCAAAAAGGATCGAAAGATATGAGCACTGTCACTACCAAGGACGCCACCGAGATCTACTACAAGGACTGGGGCCCGAAGGACGCCCAACCGATCGTCTTCCACCACGGCTGGCCGCTTAGCGCCGACGACTGGGACACGCAGATGCTTTTCTTCGTCGGGCATGGATATCGCACCATCGCCCATGACCGGCGCGGGCACGGCCGTTCCGCGCAGGTGAGCGACGGTCACGATATGGACCACTATGCCGCCGATATCGCCGCCGTGGTCGAGCATCTCGACCTCAAGGACACTATCCATATCGGTCACTCCACCGGCGGCGGTGAAGCGGCGCACTATGTTGCCCGCTACGGCAAGGAGCGCGCCACGAAGCTTGTTCTCATTGGCGCGGTGCCGCCGATCATGGTGAAGACGCCGGCCAACCCCGGTGGACTTCCGATCAAAGTGTTCGACGGATTGCGCAAGTCGCTCGCCGACAACCGCGCGCAGTTCTACATCGATTTCCCGTCGGGCCCTTTCTACAGCTTCAACCGGCCGGGCGCGGAAGCGATCCAGGGCGTCATCCAAAACTGGTGGCGGCAAGGCATGATGGGCAGCGCCAAGGCGCACTACGACGGCATCAAGGCCTTCTCGGAAACCGATTTCACCGACGACCTCAAGATCATCGACGTGCCGACACTCGTCATGCACGGTACGGACGATCAGATCGTGCCCATTGCCGATTCCGCGCCATTATCGGCAAAGCTTCTGAAGAACGGCACGCTCAAGATCTATGAGGGCTTTCCGCACGGGATGTGTACCACGCATGCCGATGTGGTGAACGCCGACTTGCTCACCTTCATCAGGTCCTAGGCACCCGCCATGCCCTCAGGCGAGAGCCCGATCGCCGGCCGTCCCTCGGCCGGCGATCACCCGCAATCTCAACCGCAAACTGGAGCCAGACAAATGATCAGGAGCATACTCTACAGCACCGCCGCTCTCGCGGCGTTCATCGCCACCGCCGCGCTGGCCGACAATACGGCTAGCGCTTTCAAAAACGTGAAGCTCGTTTATGATCAACCGCTTCCGAACGTGTCCGGCAAGAGCATGAGAGGTGTGCTTGTCGAATATGAGCCAGGCGGCAACTCGCCCGCGCATCTCCATCCCAAATCTGCCTTCATCTACGCCACGGTTCTCGAAGGGGCGATCAAGAGTCAGGTCAATGATGGCCCGGTGGTCACCTATCGCGCCGGCGAGAGCTGGTCCGAATATCCCGGCGATCGTCACCGCGTCAGCCAGAATGCCAGCGCGACTGACCCCGCCCGGCTGCTGG
This sequence comes from Mesorhizobium delmotii, assembly GCF_900149755.1. Classification (NCBI taxonomy): domain Bacteria; kingdom Pseudomonadati; phylum Pseudomonadota; class Alphaproteobacteria; order Hyphomicrobiales; family Phyllobacteriaceae; genus Mesorhizobium; species Mesorhizobium delmotii. The sequence goes on from NZ_FUIG01000013.1 coordinate 9,430, forward strand.
CCGTCTTCATCGTCGACACCGACGAGACCGAACTTGTGCTCCCCTACGAAGAATGAGGTCGGGATTTCATCGCCCTGTCTCAAGGGGAAGAGCGCCGCGCCGCCGAGCACCTGAAGCATTCGCGGCGCGGCCACGCAACCAAGGACGGCTGCAATGATCATCGACAAACTGCATGCTTTGACGTCGCCACGTCTCGCCGTGATCGACTTTAATGCCACCGTGCAAACTGCCGCCCATTGGCTTTCCCGGCCTGGAGTCGGTCTCGTCGTGGTGTGCAATGGCAGCGGAAACGCGGAAGGTGTCCTGAGCAAATCCGATCTCGTCCGCCATCTCGCAGGTTCGATGTCGGCGCCGCCGGTGTCGGCCCTGATGAGCAGGTCTATCGTCTCGTGTAGCCTGCAGGACGATGTCCACGCGGTGTGGCAAACTATGGCTGCGCGAAACCTTCAAAATATTCCCGTGATCGACGATGCCGCCAGGCCTCTCGGCATATTGGACATACGCGACGCGATGAAAGCTCTGTTCGAGCAGGAAGAAATGCAGGAGCGGATGCTCTTCAATTACGTAAGCGGGGTCGGTTACCGCTAGCCCCACCCCGCAGCGACGCCACCACGCCCTTAAGAAGAAAATCCCCGCCAGAAGGATCGTAAAGATGAAATTATATTACAGCCCACTCGCCTGCAGCCTGGCCGATCACATCGCCTTGCTCGAGGCCGCAGTGCCGTTCGAGCGGGAGAGCGTAGACCTGAAAACGAAGCGGACGGCCGCGGGAGCCGATTTCAACGATATTATCAGCAAGGGCTACGTGCCGGCACTAGTGCTGGACAGCGGGGAAATCCTTACCGAGAACATCGCCATTCTCGATTGGCTCGCCATGCAATATCCGGCGCTCGGCGTTCCGGGCGATCTAGGCCGCACGCGCGTTCTGGAAGCGCTGGCTTTCATCTCGACCGAGGTGCACCGCAGCTTCAAGCCAATGTGGCACGGCGGTGCCGAAGCCGAAAAGGCGCAGGCCAGGGCAAAGATTTCAGGACTGCTCTACAATCTGGCTGATACCCAGGTCGGCGGCTATCTGTTCGGCGAAACGCCCAGCGTCGCGGATTTCTACCTGTTGGTGATGCTGCTGTGGGCCGATCGTTTCGATGTGCGCATCCCCGCATCATTCGTAGCGCTGCGTCACCGCATAGTGAGCCGTCCTGCGGTGCAAGCCGCCATTTGGCAAGAGGGACTGATCTCGTTGATGAACAATGAACCAGCGTCTCGGGTTCCTGAGGGGCGAGATCATGTCGACGCTTGATAACAAGGTCGTCATCGTCACCGGCGGAAGCTCCGGCATCGGCCGCGCCGCAGCCCTGAGCTTTGCCAGGCAAGGTGCGAAGGTCCTCATCACAGGACGCCGCTCGGGGCCGCTGGAGGAAACAGTCGCCGCGCACCCGAACATCGCCGGCCTTGTCGCCGACGTTGCGAAGGCCGAAGACGCCCAACGCACAATCGCGAAGGCAGTCGACACATGGGGCCGCTTGGACGTGCTGGTGAACAATGCCGGCGCTGGCGCTCTCTTGTCTCTGGGGGACGCAACCGCTGAGCGGATCAACAACATCTTTGCGGTGAATGTCGTTGGCCCAAGCCTGCTGGCGGGGGCGGCGATTCCGCATCTGGCGGCGGTGACGGGAGCGATCATCAACATATCGAGCACGTTCGGTCACAAGCCCGGGGCTGGTCTCTCGCACTACGCCGCCAGCAAGGCGGCGCTGGAGCATCTCACTCGCTGCTGGGCGCTGGAGCTCGCGCCTCTGGGCGTGCGCGTCAACGCCGTTGCTGCCGGCCCGACCGAATCGGGAGCGCTGACAGGCATGATGGGGCTCTCTCCGGAACATGCAGCAGTTATCGAGGAAGCTGAGCGCGAGCAGATACCGCTCAAACGACGTGGCAGTCCGGACGACGTAGCCAGGTGGATCGTGCATCTCGCCGATCCGGGATCCGAGTGGGTGACCGGACAGGTAATCGCCGTGGATGGGGGCTTGGGCCTCACATGACGCACGTGCCGGCGAACTGCCGGTCGAAAATCGCTGAGGTGACTATGGACATGAACCGAACCAGCGGTCGAATCCTGTCAGGGATTTCGGTTCCCGATACGCCGCTCGTGGAACAGGCCCTCGTTTATGCCCGTCGGGAAAGCGAGCCCTATCTGTTCAATCATGTCGTCCGTTCCTGGTTGTTTGCGGCACGGATCGGGCAGCTTCGGAACATCGACTACGACGCGGAAGTCGTCGCCTTGGGGACGCTGTTGCACGACATCACGCTGAACGAGCGCTTTGACGGTCCACGCCGTTTCGAAGTCGAAGGCGCCGATCTGGCCCGGATATTCGCCCGGCAACGCGGTGTCGACCAGCGCCGAGCCCAGCTGATCTGGGACAGCGTCGCCCTCAACTCGATACCATCCATCGGCCTCTACAAGGAGGCGGAGGTAGCGCTCTGTACCGCCGGAATCTGCTTGGATGTGGTCGGCCTGCAATACGAGCTTATCCCCGCAGCAGAGATAGCGAGGATCGTTGAGGAATTCCCGCGGCTCGACATGAAGCGGCGCATGACCGGGTGCTTCTCTCACATCGCCGAGGCCAGACCGGAAACGACCTACGACAATTTCGTCCGGGATTTCGGTGAACGCTATGTAGCTGGATACCGAATTCCTTCATCCGTCGATCTCGTGTCGAACGCGCCTTTCGAAGAGTGAACACGTTTAAGGGCCAAATTATCCGGCAGTTCCGCGCTTAGAAGGCGACATCGGAGGTCGTACATTGCTGTACGCCTTGAATTGCCTTGACCCGACAAGTCCGCTGCCTTCAAGCTGACCTCCTCGTGCTTCACGAGGAGGGATATCCCTGCGCTAGCCGATCCTTTCGGACGGAAGCATCCATCGCCTTGTGCCAAAGTCTAGTTCGCGCCGGCGTCGCGCATCGCCGCCGGCAGCGTCTCCCATGCGCGGATCAGCTCGCCGATGGATGCGGCCTCCATCTTGCGCATGACATTGCCGCGGTGCAGCTTCACCGTCACCTCACTAATGCCGAGATCGAAGGCGATCTGCTTGTTGAGGCGTCCACGGGCGACCTGATGCAGAACCTCGCGCTCGCGTGGCGTCAGCGTCTCCAGGCGGTCGAGGTTGCGCTTGACGACCGCAGCTTCCGCTCGCCGCGTGGCATCCGTCGCGATGCCCGCAAGTACGGCGTCAAGCAGCGTCTGATCCCGCACCGGCTTCGTCAGAAAGTCCACCGCACCGGCCTTCATCGCCTGCACGGTCATGGGAATGTCGCCATGCCCGGTCAGGAAGATGACCGGCTTGGGGTTGCCGGTTTGGGCCAGATGGCGCTGCAAGTCGAGGCCGCTCGACCCCGGCATTCGCACATCGAGGATCAGGCAACCGGAGCTGTCCAGTACGTCGGCATTGAGCAATTCGCGCGTCGAGCTGAAACAAACAGGCTGGAATCCAGCGGAAAGTATCAATTCGGACAGCGCCTCCTGAACAGACGCATCGTCATCCACAATGATGACGAGTGGCTGCTCCGCTTCGCTCCTCCTCTGCGCTGACAACGGAGCCGATCCGCGTAAGTGTGGCTGCTCAACTCTCATGCTCACCTCCATTTTTCGATTTGCGTAAGGCATTGCCGATGGCTGCCAGCATGACCTGCGCATCGAACGGCTTGCGGAAGCATCTGCTGACGCCCTGGACTCTGTCCGCATCGGTAATCTCGTCGCGCCCAGTGATCAGGAATATCGGCAGATCCGGGCGCACCTTCTTCACCAGGTCACAAAGCTCGAAGCCGTCCATGCCGGGCATCCCAATGTCGGTGATGAGAACGTCCAGGCCGGCCAGCCCGCTGATGAGCAATGATCGTGCTGACGAGAAGCTGCGTGCCGCATAGCCTGCGGACTCCAGCAGATCCTCCAGCGACTCGAGCACCCTTGGATCGTCGTCGACAACCGCAACAACGGATCTTCCCTTGGTCACGCCCGGTTCCCCCCCGCTCGGCGCGAGTGGGTGACTGGTATCTCCAATCGCTCCGCGATCCTCACGAGATCAGCGAGCGACGCCGCCGCCATTTTCTGCATCACGTTCCTTCTATGGATTTCCAGCGTGACTTCGCTGATCCCCAGCTCGGCGGCGGCCTGCTTGTTGAGCAGACCACTCACTACCAACGGCAGCACCTCGCGTTCGCGTGGCGTCAGCTCGAGATAGCGTCGCCTCAGCACGCTTAGTTCAGCGCGCGCCGATCTCCTTTCCCGATCCTCGGCTATCGCCGCATGGATTGCAGACATAAGATCGGCATCGCTGAAGGGCTTGGTGAGAAAGTCCACGGCGCCATGCTTGATCGCCTGGACGGATGAAGGAATGTCGCCGTGCCCTGTTACGAACACGATCGGCGGATGATCTCCCTTCGCAATCTGCCTCTGTAGATCGAGGCCGTTTATGTCGGGCAGCTCGACATCGAGGATGAGGCATGCCGGGGCGTCCGGTTTGTCCGCACTGATGTATTCGCCGGCCGATCCGAACGCGGCGGCGCGAATGCCGTGCGAATCGAGCAACTCGCTCAGCGCTTCCCGTAGGCGCGCATCGTCGTCCACGATGAAGACGATATGGTCATCCGTGGTCATGGCGCCGCTTTCGTTTCAATAGGCAAGGTGAAGACGAACGTCGCTCCCTGCGGTTCGTTCTTCTCCGCCCACAGGCGTCCGCCATGCGATTCGACGATCGAACGGCTGATCGCGAGCCCCATGCCCATTCCGTTCCCCTTCGTCGTGAAGAACGGCTCGAATATCTTGTCGGGAAACGCGACCCCCGCGCCGCGATCACTGATCTCCGTTTGGACCACATCGCCCACGCGGCGGACCCTCACCCCAAGAACCCGGTCACCCGCAATGGAGTCCATCGCATCCATGCCGTTTCGAATGAGGTTCACCAGGACCTGCTGGATATGTACGCGGTCGAGGGCGAGAAGCGGCAAGCTGCTTCCGACATCGACATCCAGGCGGACGCGCCGCCGCGCCGCCTCCTCGGCCATAAGATCGCGCGCCTCGGCTATGATGCTACCGAGCATCGTGCGATTCCTCGGCTCCACGGATTGCCTGAACAAGGCGCGGATTCGGCTGACAACTTCCGCTGCCGAGTTGGCGTCCCGGATGATGCGCTCGGCGGTGATCTTCGCGCGCTCGAGGTTTGGGGGTTCGGCCGAAAGCCAGCGGTGGCATGCACTGGAGTTGGCGACGATCGCGGCGAGTGGTTGGTTCACCTCATGCGCGATAGATGCCGAGAGCTCGGCAAGGCTGGCTGCCTGGCTCGCACGCGCTAGACTTGCTTGCGCCAGACGCAGGTCTTCCTGCGCCCGAACTTCCCCATCGATGTCGATGGAAATTGCGTACCATTGCAAGATCGCGCCGCTTTGGTCCCGCACCGGCTCCCCGCGGCCGTCGACCCAGCGATACGCGCCATCCGCATGACGCATACGATACTTCATGAAGTAGGGCTCCCCGGTGGCGAGGGAGTGGCGAACCGTGTTGAGCAGGAGAGGTGCATCGTCGAGATGGACGAGAGCCTGTATGGCTGCCGCCAGTCGGCTCATGTCCGGCTTGTCCAGTTGGGCCAGGTCGTTCAAGCCGAAGAAGTCGAGCAAGCGCTTGTTGAAGAAGGTCGGCTCGCCTTTCGGCGTCAGACGCCTGATATGGACGGGAACCATATTCACGAGCTGCGAGAGCTCGCGCTCCCTGTCGCGCAAGGCTTCCTGCGCACGCACCTCATCGTCGATGTCGAGCGAAACGCCGTACCATTCCGCGACCTCACCGTCTTCGTTACGCCGAGGCTCTACCCTGCACTCCGCCCACCGGTACGCGCCGTGCTGTTCGCGCCAACGAAATCGCATCGTGGACATGCCACCGGTTTCGAAGCAATTCCGTAGGGTGTTCTGTACCTCGGGAGCATCTTCGGGATGGATCAGCTCCTGCAGCAGTTGCTCAATGCGCGGCTCCTCGAGAGCTTCGAAATCCGCGATGACGGAGCGGAAATGGTCCTGGTAGCGCTTGTTGAAGTAGACTGGCCCGCCCGTAGGCTTTGCGCTCCAGATCCGGACTGGTACGGCATCGATCGTCTCCTGAAGCTGCCGCTCGCTCCGCCGCAGCGCCTCTTCGGCATGCATCTGATCGTCTATGTCGTGACAGAGCCCGTACCACTGGACGATGCGCCCCTCCTGATCCCTCATCGGCTCGGCGCGGCTCGACATCCAGCGGTAGGTCCCGTCGAGGCGGCGCAAGCGGTACCGCATCGCAAAGACCTCGCCGGTGGCGAGGCGATCGCGGAGCGTGTCCCCGAACGCCGCCGCATCGTCCGGATGGACGCCGGCCTCTATCATCGCGGTCAAGCGGCTCATGCCCGGCTTGACCGTATCCGCCACGTCCAGGCCGAGAAAATCGACCATGCGCTTATTGAAAAAAATCGGCTCGCCGTCAGGCGTTAGACGCCAGACGTGGCTCGGAACCATATCGACGAGCTGCGAGAGCTCCCGTTCCCGGTCTCGCGATGTGGCCAGCGCCAGCTGATATTGCCGGGATATGGCCGCCACGATGAGCGCCGAAAATGCCGAGATTGCCAGGAAAAGCTGCAGCATGACCTGCCTTTCCCTCTGGGACTCGGGATCGCCGACAAACTGGCTGTCACCGGATATCGTCAGCGCCATCGTGATCAGGGCGAGGAGCGTCAAGGCGACGGCAGCACCTCTGAACTCGAAGCGCGCCGCGGCCCAAAGAAGGGGCGGCATGATGATGTAGGGGGTGGGCAGATAGACGTCGCTCAAGGAAAGTGCGGCGACCCCTAGGAAGATCAGACCTAGGACGCCGGCTTCCGCCCGCTGCGCGGGAGAGAATTGGGTCTTGCTGCGCCAATACTGGATCACGACCAACGCCGGTGGCGCTACGAGCAGGATTCCGGTGGCGTCTCCAATCCAAAACAGCGGCCATACCGCCGTGAAGGTTTGCGATTCTACCCCAAACCACGCAAGCGTCGCGCTTCCCACCGTCGCGCTTACGAGGGGCGCAACTCCAGCACCCAGAACGACGAATGCGAGAACTTCCTGCAAGGTTTCGAGCCGAACCGGGCGCCCGCATGTCCGGTTCACCAGCGTTGCGCCGACAGCCGCGCCGAGGGCGTTGCCGACATAGATCAGAAAGCCCGCAGGCAGCGGACTGTGGAACCACACGAACTGCGCGAACATCTCCGCCAGGCAACCCGCCAGTATCCACCACGGCCAACTGTAAGGCGAGGTGAGGATGAGCGTCGCGATGAAAACGCCGCCCGGAGGCCAAATGGAAACCGTTATTCCGGGGACGATTGCGAGCGCCTGGGCGAACCCGCAGCCCAAGACATATGCCGCAAAAAATAGCCCCAGATGAAGGAATTGCGGGCGCGACCAGACGGACATCATCGGTTTCTCCTGCCGGGCAAAGAAGGGCTGGGGATTGTCAACGCTGCGTGTAGCACGTCTCCGCGATATCTGGGCTGGCGATCTCATGATCTCGGCTGGCGAACTCATGGCCCACTCTAATTCGGCGCCCCCCCGGCTGCACCTCATGGAAATCCATGAGGCGTGGCCGAAGCGTACTTGGCCTAGCCCTCAGGATGACACTGCCTAGACCAGCCGAGTGGCGACATGGCCTCTCGCATGATGGCTCGGCCCGGCGCGTCCCGGCATGATTTGCAGGCGATAAACCGCCTTCAAGGAGACATTCATGAATATCACCACCAAACCGGCGGCGGAGGCCGGGACCAAGCGTGGGCCCCGTGTTAACTGGGCCGATCAATCTCCGGAACTCGTGAAGAAGTTCACCGGGGTTGTAACGGCTCTCCGTGCAAGCTCGATCGAGGAGTCCATCCTCAATCTTGTCAGTATTCGTGCTTCGCAGCTCAACGGCTGCTCCTTCTGCCTCGATATGCACGTCAAGCAGGCAAAGATGCACGGCGAGCGCGAACTGCGCCTCTACCACTTGGCCGCGTGGAGGGATTCGACCCTGTTCGCCCCACGCGAGCGCGCCGCACTCGCATGGACGGAAGTCCTGACCAAGCTGCCGGACCAGGGCGTTTCCGATGAGATCTATGAGCGCGTCCGCACGCAGCTGTCGGAAAAGGAGATCTCCGATCTTAGCTTCGCTGTCATGGTGGTCAACTCGTGGAACCGCCTCAACGTCGGCTTCAAGACCGTGCCGGGTTCCGCCGATGCAATGTATGGCCTGGACAAGGCGGGGCTCAATTAGCCCGCTACAGACCGGCGGCGCGGCTGTCGCCGTGTCGCCGCTGATCCCTGGCGGTGCGCAATGACCCGCCGGGGACGCGCTATCGACAACCATGCGTATCGCCGAATCGCTGCGGCCGGCTTCCGCCGCGTTTGCCGCCACTGCCGGCCAGTGCGCCTTTCCCACGCTCATTTCACGACAATCCGAGAACTCACCCAGGACTTGGCCGGACACTCGCCCTGCGAGCTAGCTCGGCCGCCTCGCGTTTCATTCCATCACGCCGGCCAGTTTCAAGCAGCCTCCTAGCCGCCAAAATTGACGCGGCAACGCAACTCACGACGCTGGACGAGTTGTCGGGGTTAGATGGGGTTGGTCAATCGAACCTGTTCACTCGCCCATCGTCTTTAGAGCCCGGGCGTGATTTTATTCAAAGCCCTGTCGATCCGCCGGGGGCTGGTTCGTCGACTTATTAGCGAGACTGTTCAGCGGCCATCACGTCCGCGGCTCGCCTCAGGAGGAGTTCTCAAATGCGCTTCATGTCGTTCGTCACTACCGCCCACGCCGGACCGCCAACGGCGGAACTCATAGAGGCGATGAACAAGCTCGCCGACCGGGAAATCAAGGCCGGCCGCATGGTCGACATGGGCGGGCTCACGCCGGTCGCGATGGGCGCGCAGGTGCGCATCGCCGATGGGAAGCTCAGCGTCATCGATGGCCCGTTCGTCGAGGCGAAGGAGGTCATCGGGGGCTACGCGATCATGGAGTTCCGGAACAAGGAAGAGGCTGTGGCGTCGGCGGTCGAGTTCATGCAGCTCCACAAGGATTTCATGCCGGATTGGGAGGGCACGTGCGAGGTCCGCGCGTTTGCCGGCCCTTGAGGCGACGTTCCTGCAGACGTGGTCGGCGGCCATGACGGTCGCCGACGCCCATCGCACGATCCTCGCCGTGTGGCGGATCGAGCAGCCCCGGCTGATCACCAGTCTGGCGAGGATGCTGCGCGATGTGCCGTTGGCCGAGGATTTGACGCAGGAAGCCCTGCTGGCCGCCCTTGAGCGGTGGCCCGCCACAGGCGTTCCGGAAAAACCTGGCGCCTGGCTGATGGCGACCGCCAAGCGCCGGGCCCTGGATCATCTGCGCCGCAGCCGGATGCTCGAGCGCAAGCACGACATTATCGCCTGGGACATGGAGGAGGAGCAGCGGGCCATGCCCGACCTCGACTCGGCCCTGGACGACGACATAGGCGATGAACTGCTTCGGCTCATCTTCACCGCCTGTCACCCGCGACTGTCGCACGAGGCGCGCGCGGCGCTGGCACTGCGGATGATCTGCGGCCTGACAACCGAGGAGATCGCCAGGGCCTTCCTGCTGCCGGAGGCGACGATCGCCCAGCGCATCGTGCGCGCGAAGCGGACTCTTTCGGAATCGGGGCTGGCCTACGAGACCGCAAGCGGCGAGGAGCTCTCAAAGCGGCTCTCCTCGGTGCTGGAGGTCGTCTACCTCATCTTCAACGAAGGCTACACCGCGGCGAGCGGCGAGGACTGGCTGCGCCCCCAGCTCTGCAATGAAGCGCTTCGCATGGGCCGCGTGCTCACCTCCATCGTGCCGCACGAGCCCGAAGCCCATGGACTGCTCGCTCTGATGGAGCTGAACGCCTCGCGCACGGCGGCGCGTACTGATGCAGGGGGCGAGCCAATCCTCATGCTGGACCAGAACCGCGCACTCTGGGACCATCTCCAGATCCGGCGCGGGATGCAGGCGCTCGGGCGAGCACGCGAATTAGGCGGAGCCGGCGGCATTTACGTCCTCCAGGCGACGATTATCGCCTGCCACGCCCAGGCGAGGACGGCGGGCGATACCGACTGGTCGCGCATCGCCGGACTTTATACGGAACTGGCGGCTGTCCTGCGCTCGCCAATCATCGACCTCAACCGCGCGGTTGCCGTCGGCATGGCCGAGGGCCCAGAAGTGGCGCTGGTGATCGTGGACCGCCTTGCGCGCGAGCCGGCGCTCAAAGGCTATCACCTGCTGCCGAGCGTTCGCGGCGACCTACTCCACAAGCTCGGCCGTTACGAGGAGGCGCGCGCCGCGTTCGAAGCGGCCGCGACGCTGGCGGGCAACAGGCGGGAACATGACCTGCTGAGACGGCGCGCCGCCGAGGCGGCCGACGCAGCGATGTCATCATAATCCCTGATCAGACAAGGACATGGTCGACCCCGGATCGACCGCTTCCGGGGCTTTTGTCATTTCCCTGTGTAAGGTCTGACGTGGATATGGCTGAACGTCCGCTTTCCCGCCGAGCCGGAGTTCCAAGGTGGTTCCGTGAAACGGCAGCTTAGGGTCAGTTCGCGACCCTGGCCCCAGCAGGTTGAACGTCTGATATCTTCGTTATGAAACCTGAGGCTGCCGGTCCTCTCTCGGCGCCAAATGCGACAGTTTTGGTTCTCGGCTCGGAAGGTCGCTCTTGGCGCAACTGAGCCCATCACGAACAGCGGATCCGCAGCATGTGAGCGAAGTCGGTATGACGTTGTTCGACGTTTGTTCGCGCAAAGTTGCATAAGATTGCAGTGTGGAACTGGCCTCTCGCGAGGGCCATCGACCGATCGCATCAAGTCGTATCTAAAGGCCATAAGAAAAACCGGCAGTTTGCCCAATCCTTGCTGCGACTGCGCTGCGTCAAGCTCTGATCGGGCGCGTTGCCCGACCGTTGTGCGGGAGGGACTCTATGGCCCAGCAGGAGTAGCTGCAGCTGGAGGGCAGCGCCGCGGACTCAACGAGCGCTACTGTTATGACAGCAGGAACGAAGAAGCAGTCCTCATGGGCCGATGCATGCTATGCACGCCCAGCATGGTGCGGACATAGGCGAACTCCGGCGAAGAGTTTGACGGCGGAGATCAGCGCAAGATATCCGACAGGCTCTCGGGCTTCTTCTCGCCAAGCGACAGATCAAGGCCCGACAGAAGGTCGATGAGATGACTTCGCATCAGGTCGGACGCGTTTTTTGCGTCGTGCTTTTCGATGGCATCGACGAGGGCGTGATGGGCGTGGCTTTCGCAGGTGGTGTCGCGGCGGCGCCAGTAGAGCGCGATGATCAGCGACGACCGCGACAACAGGTCTTTGACGAAGCCGGTCAGGATCGAATGGCCGGCGATTTCGGCGATGCCGACATGGAATTTTGCCGACAGCATTATGGCGTCGCTGTCGCGGCCGGCATGCAGAGCCTCGTGCTCTTTTTCGAGATGAAGCCGCAGTTGCGCGATCTCGGCCGGCTTTGCCACTTCGGCGGCAAGCGCCGCGACCTTGGGCTCGATCAGCGCCCGCGCTTCGAACACCTCGCGCGCTTCCTGCTTGGTCGGCTGGGCGACGAACGCGCCGCGGTTCGGCTCGAGCCGAGCCAAGCGGTCATGCGACAGCGCCTGCAGCGCCGCGCGTATCACCGCGCGGCTCACCGAATAAATCGAGGCGAGTTCGTCCTCGGGCAGCTTTGTGCCCGGTGCGAGGCGGTGGCTGACGATGGCGTCGCGCAGGCCGGCATAGACCGGAAACCAGCGCATCGTCGGCTTGTCGCCATCCCGTGTCTTTGGTCCAAGCAGGTCCATCGTCTCATTGTCCCGGCGGCCGGATCGCATAGCGGCGCGAACACCGCGTTTCCGGCCGGACATCGAACATCCTGTGTGGGAATGTCAACAATTTTGCACGCATCAGGATACACGGCCGGAGGGCGAAAAGGGCGCAAAGATTCCGGCGAAGGATTTTTCGAGTGGAACCTGGTAGCCGCCGCGCTTCGAGGTCGACAGGCCAAGGCCGACGAGGCTCTCGCAGAGTTTTACCGCGCAGGCGACGCCGTCGAGCACGGGAAGGCCATGTTCGCGGCTGAGCGCGGCGGCGAGGTCGGCCATTCCGGCGCATCCCAGCACAATCGCTTCGGCCCGGTCGTCGCGGATGGCGCGCTCGATCTCCTCCGAAATTCGATGGCGGGCGTTGGAGCCGGGCACTTCGAGCTCCAGAACGGGAACGTCGCTTGCCCGCACCCTGGCGCAGCGGCTGGCGAGGCCGTAGCGCACCAGATTGTGCTCAATCGCCGGCACCGAACGCGACAGCGTCGTCACCACGCTGAACTTGCCGGCAATCAGGCTCGCCATGTGAAACGCCGCTTCGCCGATGCCGACCACCGGCATCTCGCCAACGCAGCGTACTGCGTCGAGGCCGGTGTCGTCGAAGCAGGCGATGACGCAGGCGCTCGCCGCCGGATGTCTCTGGATCTCGCCGATCATTCCCGGGATGGCGAAGACCTCGTCGAAATAGCCTTCGACGCTCGGCGGCCCGTCCTTCGGATTGACGGCGATGATCCTGGTGCCGGCCGAAGCCGCGCCGCGCGCCGCCTCGCCGATCTTTTCGGTCATGGACGCGGTGGTGTTGGGATTGACGACGAGTATGTCCATTTGCGCTTTCATATTTCGCCGCCGAGATAGAGTTTCTTGACCCGGTCGTCGCCAAGCAGCTCAGCCGAATGTCCGGCCAGCGCGATCTTTCCGGTCGTCAGTGCGTAGGCGCGCTGCGAGATGCGCAGCGCCATGCGCGAATTCTGCTCGACCAAGAGAACGCTGACCTTTTCGTCGCGATTGATCGCCACGATGGAGCGGGCGATGTCCTGGACGAGCTTCGGCGCGACGCCGAGCGAGGGTTCATCGAGCAGCAGAAGCTTCGGTTTGGCCATCAGCGCCCGCCCGATCACCAGCATCTGCTGTTCGCCGCCGCTCATCGTGCCCGCCGTCTGGGAATAGCGTTCCTTCAGGCGCGGAAATCGCCCGAGCACCATGTCCAGCGTCCTGGCGATTTCGGCCTTGTCGGTGCGGGTGAAGGCACCCATCATCAGATTGTCGCGCACCGTCATGTAGGAAAAGACGCGCCGACCCTCCGGCACCATGGCGATGCCCATCCTGACCAGCTCGTCCGGGCGCGTTCCGTCGATGCGGTGGCCCTGGAAATGAATCTCGCCGCTGCGGACCTTCTTCAGGCCGGTGATGGCGCGCAGGATCGAGGATTTGCCCGCGCCGTTCGCGCCGATCAGCGCGACGGTCTCGCCCTCGTTGACGTTGAGCGACACGCCCTTCAGTGCATAGACATGGTCGTAGTAGAGTTCGACGTCGGAGACTTTCAGCAGTTCGCCCATGGCTAAAATCCGATCGTCTCATCTTCGGCGCCGAGATAGGCCTCGATGACCTTTTCGTTCTCCTGGATTTCCTTCGGCGTTCCCTCGGCGATTTTCACACCGAAGTTCAGGACGACGATGCGGTCGGAAATGTTCATGACGGCGGGCATATCGTGCTCGACCAGCAGGACAGTCACGCCGCGCTTCCGCACGCCGCGCACCATCTCCACCGTGCGCACGGTTTCGTCATGGTTCATGCCGGCGAAGGGCTCGTCGAGCAGAAGCACGGTCGGGTTCGTGGCGAGCCCGATGGCAATACCGAGCGCGCGCAGATGGCCGTGAGGCAGCGTGCTGGCGATCTCATGCCGTTGCGCGCCGAGATTGAGGAAGTCGATGATCTCGTCGGCCGAGCGGCCGAATTCATCCTCGTCGCGCCGTGCGGTATTCGTGCCGAGATAGAAGCCGGCAAGGCTGGCATTGGAACGCAGGTGATGCGCGATGATGACATTGTCGCGCACCGTCATGCCCTTGAAGATCGTCGTCTCCTGGAACGTGCGCACCACGCCCTTCCGGGCGACGATATGCGGCGCCAGGCCTGAAATCCGCTCTCCCCGGAACAGCACTTCGCCCGAGGTCGGATTGAGGAAAGAGGAAATCAGCTTGAACAGCGTCGACTTGCCGGCGCCGTTGGGGCCGATGACGGAGAGGATTTCGCGTTCGCGGACCGCGAAGGAAACATTGTTGACCGCGACCAGCCCGCCGAAGCGTTTGGTCACTGCCTTGATCTGGAGAAGCTCAGTCATGGTCCTAGCCCTGCTTCTTGCCGAACAGCCTGAGGCTGAGCAGGCCGTTGGGAAGGAACAGCATCAGCGCGATCAGCACCGAAGAGAAGATCAGCAACTGGAACTCGCCGGTCTCGAACAGGAAATCCCAGCCGAAATAGAGCACGAAGGTGCCGATCATCGGCCCGAAGACGTGGCCGAGCCCGCCGAGGAAGCAGTTCAGCATGAAGTTCACCGAGTCGGTGACGGTAAAGCTCGACGGATAGATCGACTGCGAGATGGCGACGAACATCGCACCGCCGATACCGCCGAGGAATGAGGAGATGGCGTAGGCGATAACGCGCAGATAGGCGATGTTGACGCCGATCGAGGAGGCCAGTTCCTCGTTCTGCTGCAACGACTGGCAGAGTTTGCCGATGCGCGAATGGACTAGGCGGTAGAGCGCCGCAAAGCACAGCACCATCATCACAACCGACACCAGATAGAAGGCGGGACGCGGATTGGCGAGCGTCGCGAAATCGGGAAGGATGGTCAGCCCGAAGATCGAGATGCCGCCGGGGAGCGGAATGCTGACCATGCCCTTGGCGCCGTTGGTGATCGGCAGTGCCAGCGCGAGCAGCCGCGCCACTTCGGTCAAAACCAGCGTGACCATGGCGAAATAGACGCCGCGAAGCCTGAGGATGGGCAGTCCGATCAGCACGCTTGCAGCGGCGCAGAATAGCCCAGCCAGCGGCAGTGTCAGCCAGAACGACACACCGTACTGGACGACAAGAATGGCCGAAACATAGCCGCCCATAAGCGCGAAGGCGCCCTGGCCGATATTGATGCGGCCGATGTAGAAAGTCACCCACACCCCGGCGCTGGCGATGCTGAGCAGCGCGACCGAGGTCAGCGTGTAGTAGAGGTCGAGCCGACCGGTCGCCTCGATCAGCCAGGGCACGCCGATGAGTACGACCAGCAGGAAGACAGCGACGGCGAGGATGTTGCGTGTACGCTTCATGTCCATCACCCCCACGGCTTGCCCATGAGCCCGTTCGGGCGGATGCTCAGGAACACCATCAGCGCGGCGAAGATGACGAGATAGGTGACGTCGCCATATTGGCGTAGCACCGTCAGGCCGACCGATTCCATCATGCCGAGGATGAAGCCGCCGGCGATCGCTCCGCTGACCACGCCGGCCCCGCCGATCATCACCATCAAGAACGCCTTGATCGAGATCGGCCCGCCGATGCCCGAATTGACGCCGGTGATGGCGACCAGCAGCCCGCCGACTATGCCGGCAAGCATGGCGCCAAGCGCAAAGCCGATCATCGAATAGCGGTCGACCTCGACGCCCATAAGCTGCGCCGCGACCCGGTCCTGCGCCAGCGCCCGCATGGCGCGTCCCGGCTTGCTGTACTGCATGAAAAGCACGAAGGATGCGATGAACAGTATGGCGAGAGCGCCGACCAGCAGCCGGTCGTAAGGCATTATGAGGCTGTCGGAGACGAAGACGCCGTTGACGATCTTCGGCACGCCGCGCTGCTTTTCACCGAACAGGAGGAGGATTACGGCGTCGAGGAAGAATGCGACCGCCGCCGCGAGAAGCATCGTACTTTCCTCCCGCACGCTTCGCTTGATCACCGTTCTGAAAAGGAATTTCTCGACCAGCGCTCCAATGACCAGCAGCGTGATCCCGGACGCGACGAGCGCGACGACGAAAGGCATGCCGAGCTGGCCATAGACGGTGTAGGTGACGAAGCCGCCGAGAACGTACATCTGCCCATGGGCAAAGTTCAGCACGTTCATCAGCGCGAAGATCAGGGTCAGACCGAGCGCGATCAAGGCGTATTGCGCGCCAAGATAGAGCCCGTTGGCGATGACTTGTTCCATCAGGATGGTTCCGGCCGTTCAGAGGCTGAAGACGAATGCTCGAGCCTCCGCGGCAATCCGCTTCGGTGCAGTTGCGTCAATCGACTTCAGCGACGAAGAGCGTCTCGAACTTGCCGTCGCGGTATTCCGTGACCACCATCGGGACCGAAAGCTGGCGCTTCTGGCCGAACGACGTCATTCCGACATAGGTCAGCTTGGCATCGTCCTTCAGGTAGGGATTGGGTGCCGAGAAAGTGTCGATTGTCTTCTTGAACTCCTCGACATTGTCGATCGCGGCCGGGTTCGCCTTCAGCGTCTCGATGATGTATTCGAGCGCGTAGACCTTGGTGTTGGACTCGTCATTGTATTCGCCGAACATTTTCGTATAGCGGTCGACGAACTCCTTCATCGTGTCGGACGCGATTTCGGGCGTCGATGCGCCGCCGACTGAGATGAAGCCGTTGGCCAACTCGCCCGCGCCCTCTTCCAGCACCTTGGCATCCTGCGCCGTTTCGGTGGAGATCAGACCTTCGTAGCCGAGCTCGCGCGCGGCGCGGATCAGCAGCGGCGCATTGCCGGGCGCGACACCCGAAAGCACCAGCAGGTCCGGTTTTTGCAAAACGATCGGCGTCAGTACCGGCGTGAAATCGCGGGTATCGTTTTGGTAGACATCCGTGGCAGCCACAACCTCGAGCCCGAGCGCCTTTGCCGCGGCAACACCGCCATCCCGCTGGCTCAGCGGATCGGATTCGTTGGCGGCGACAAAGGCAACTTTCTTAACGCCCCTGTTTTCCATGAGATATTTGTAGATCGCCGGAGCCGACTGGTAGTTGGCGATCATGCCGAGCACGGCGTTGGACGCCGGCGGGGTGTAGAGTTCCTTCGGGAATGCGTAGGGAAAATAGATGATGCCCTTGGATTCTGCCACGGGACGCACCGCCGCCGCGCCGTCGTCGACATTCGGACCGACGACATAGTGGATGCCCTCCTGGGCCATCTTCTCCATGCCGGCGATCGCCCGCTTCGGGTCCTTCTGGTCGTCGAAGGTGACGATTTTGATGTCATAGGTCTCGTCACCAATCTTCACACCGCCGGTTTCGTTGATCCAGGCGGCGCGTGTCTGCATCGAGCGGACGTTGGATGTGCCCCACGCAGCGGCCGCGCCACTCGTCACGCCGACAAAGCCGATCTTGAGTTCCTTGTTGGCGGCGTGCACCGTGATTGTGCCGCCGGCCATGATTGCCAGCGCGGAGACGGCGCCGAGCGCGGCGAATGTGATTATTGAACGTCTGTTGATCATTGTTCTTCCCCTTGGAGGCCGCGCATTGTTGCGACAGAACTCGACCGATACGCGGACTTTTGCGAGTGAAGGCTCAAATCAATCACCTGTCAACAAAACTTTTAAAGATTGTTGACAATCTTGTGACCGGCCGTAGATGAAGGACGTAGGACCGATCGCGGTTCGGTGCTTTGCTCGAGAGCTTCGTGGTGTCGGAATTCCTGAAGCTCGCATCGTGGTCAGAGCGACGGGTGTCTTTCTCACACTACCGGACCAAGGATCAGGACGAGGTCGGCGTCGTGATCGAGGATCGACGCGGTCGGGTCGTCGGTATCGAGAGCAAAATCCGGGACGCTCGCGATCGACGCGGTCCTTTTCAGCATTACGGAAACAGACGGCGACGTCGATAATGGCGGCTAAGCCGCCCAGGCGTTCCTGCTTCGGCACGATCGCCCGCATGCGACCGGGTAACGGCGCGCCAGCATGGTTCGGTACTTTATAGCCCCTTTAGGACGGCTAGGCACGCCTTCAGGCGGTTTGGTGTTTCTCGCCGTGATCTCATGGCTATCGGTGCAGGAGACCAGGAGTTGGTGAGGTCGCGCCGGTCTGAGACCTCGGTCCTCCCGATCTGAACGTCCACTATTGTCCTTTCGGACACCGGAAAGCTGCCGGTCCGCTATCGTGAAGAGTTTCGGGCGCCGGCAGGCGTACGAAAGTCCCCGAGGAAGGAACCCGCGGGCCACAGGCGGTGGGCTCGCGACCGCGAGCAGTTCGCGGGCGAGCGCGAGCCCTCACCGCGCGCGCCCATCCCGCGCAGCGGGTTCGTTTGTCGGCCCCCAAATGCGACGTCTGAGAGTAGTGGTTCGGCGATAACCGCTCTTGGCGCAATCAGGAGGTTGCGAGCTTGCTCCAGCGCGGACGTGTAGCTCTAAGCGTCTAAGGACACGCCGCGGCGCGGCGGCAGTTCGATCTTCTCGAGCGCTGATGCCATCAGGGCCAAGCCGATATGCCTGTAGACACCCGAGGAACTGCTGTCGGTGTGGCCCTGAATGGCGTCGGCCACGCTGTCAGAAATGCCAACCCTTGACGCTTCGGTCTTGAACCAGTGCCTGAGCGCATGATTCGGCGCCTTGCGTCGATCGGAAAACCCGTTCGCTCGAATCCATGTAGCCAGCCGGTTGGCAACGCCTTTCGAGGCATGCTTTCGCTTTGGATCGCCTGACGAGCGGCCATAGAAGAGTGGGCCTTGGCCTTTCGTTCGCACGAACTCCAGGAAGCCTGCTGCAAGCAGGGCCGGATGAATGGGCACTGTCCTTTCGCTTTCCGCATTCTTGATGCTACCCGCATCGATTGCCGGCGTGATCTTTACGACATGATATCCGTCTTCCTCAAACACATGGCTGACGTGCAGCTGCGCCACTTCGCCAATCCGTGAACCCGTGGCCGCAGCCAACCAGGGAAGCCACTTCTTCCAAGGTTCCGGAGCGGCGCTCGCCAAATCCAGCAGACGAGCCACCTCCTCGCCGCTGTAGCCGAGCATCTTCATGCCCGCCTTCGTCTTGCGCGCGACCTTGATGCCCTGGGAGGGATCGGACGCCGCGAGCCTGTTCGCCACGGCAAACCTGAACAGCGCACGGGCGCAGCCGAGATAGCCATCGCGAGATGGTTGCCGCCGCGTCGGCTTTGACGAGCTTGTCTTTCCAGCCAACGATATCCTCGGCGGTGATGCGAGTAATGTCGTCCGCCTGTCCCCGACGAATGATTTCAGGTCGCGCATGATGCCGCGCCAGCTGGACAGTGTGCTGGCACTCGGATCGGTTTCCGCCTCCCAGCGCTCAAAAAGTTCGTCGAGCGAGATCGGCATGGCGGTTGGTGCCGTCGGCTGGGAACTGCCCAAGCTAGGCGCGTCAGGGTTCTCGGCCTGCCGAAAATTGCCCGCACGAAGATCGCCCAGCGAAGGATCAGGCTGCCCCTTGGCTATTGCCCGCCCAAATTCGACAGTAAAAAATGCCGCTGCGCGTCATCATCCGTTCAGGCAGTTTCGCCATCCGATTCGGGCCCCGACTATAACAGTCACTGTTACAACTGGGCCGAACTGGAAAAGCGAATCAGAACCTGAATGAAATCAGGTACTTACAAGATGATGGTGCCCAGAAGAGGACTCGAACCTCCACTCCTTGCGGAACACGGACCTGAACCGTGCGCGTCTACCAATTCCGCCATCTGGGCTGGTGCGGGCTCTTTAGGCGGGCAAAGGGTGAGTGTCAACGCGCTTTTTTGCTCAATCAAGAAACACGCCCGCGCGCCGGCTAGTGTAGTTTTGAATCTGCGCATGATCCTTTCCGAACCTGCGGTTCGGGGTCATGCGCCCTCCAGCACTTCCTTCGACGCGACAGTCGAATCGGGGTTGAGCTTGTAGATGACCGGCACGCCGGTGCCGAGCTCCAGTCTGACGATCTCCTCACCCGACTTGCCGTCCAGCGCCATGATCAGCGCGCGCAGCGAATTGCCGTGCGCCGCCACCAGCACGGTGCCGCCGCGCAGCACATGCGGCTGCAGGTCGTGCAGATAATAGGGCCAGACGCGCGCGCCGGTGTCCTTCAGGCTTTCGCCGCCGGGCGGCGGCACGTCGTAGGAGCGGCGCCAGACATGCACCTGCTCCTCGCCCCATTTCTGGCGCGCGTCGTCCTTGTTGAGGCCGGAGAGGTCGCCATAGTCGCGCTCGTTCAGCGCCTGGTCGCGGATCGTCTCGAGATCGCTCTGGCCGACGGCGTCGAGAATATGCTGGCAGGTCTTCTGCGCCCTGATCAGCGACGACGTGAAGGCGATATCGAACTTCATGCCGCGCGCCTTCAGCTTGACGCCCGCCTCCTTGGCCTCGGCGTGGCCCAATTCGGTCAGGTCGACATCGCGCCATCCGGTGAAAAGGTTCTTCAGGTTCCATTCGCTCTGGCCATGGCGCACGAGCACGAGAGTTCCCGACATTTTTGCTCCTTCAGTTTGTGGATCAGATCGTCTCAGGCGAGTCCGAGCACGTCCCGCATCGAATACAGTCCCGGCTTCCTGCCGCGTGCCCACAGTGCGGCCTTGACCGCGCCGCGGGCGAAGATCGCCCGGTCCTCGGCATGATGGGCGAGCGTGATGCGCTCGCCGGTGCCGGCCAGCACCACGGAATGGTCGCCGACCACCGAGCCGCCCCGCAGCGTGGCGAAGCCGATCGAGCCCGCCTTTCGCACGCCGGTGTGGCCGTCACGCGACCGCACGCTGTTCCCGTCAAGATCGATGCCGCGCCCAGTGGCGGCGGCTTCACCGAGCAGCAGCGCCGTTCCCGAGGGCGCATCGACCTTGTGCCGGTGATGCATTTCGAGGATTTCGATGTCGAAATCGTCGGCATCGAGCGAGCGCGCCGCCTGCTCCACCAGCACCGCCAGCAGATTGACGCCGAGGCTCATATTGCCTGACTTCACGATCGTAGCATGGCGCGCCGCCGCGGCGATCTTGGCATTGTCGTCCGCCGAGCAGCCGGTGGTGCCGATGACGTGGGCGATGCGCGCCTGCGCCGCATAGCCGGCGAATTCGACAGTCGCCGCCGGGCCTGTGAAATCGAGCACGCCGTCGGCCTTGGCGAAGGCCGGCAGCGGGTCGTCGCCGATCGCCACGCCGATAGTGCCGATGCCGGCAAGCTCGCCGGCATCCTTGCCGAGATGTGGCGAGCCGGGCCGCTCGATCGCGCCGACGACGCGTGCCCCCGGTATTGTGTGGATGGCGCGGATCAGCGCCTGGCCCATGCGGCCGGCTGCGCCGACCACCACCAGGCCCATTTCATTGACGGGGGGGTCGTTTGTGGCCGTACCGCTCATAAATTTCTCCCAATCGCTTTTTTCGCGCGCCGCAGCGGAGTTTGGATTGGCTTGCCGTCGTCGACAAGCCCCAGCCCCTTGTTGCCCTGCACCCGGTGGAACCGGGCATATACGCTGTGCGGGTCGGCCATCAGCGAGGCATGCGTGCCTTGTTCGACCAGCCGGCCCTGTTCCAGCACGATGATGTGGTCGGCATTGACCACCGTCGACAGCCGGTGCGCGATGACGATGGTCGTGCGCCCTTTCATAACCTGGGTCAGCGCCTGCTGGACGCGCGCTTCGGCCTCGTTGTCGAGCGCCGAGGTCGCCTCGTCGAGCAGCAGGATCGGCGCCTGCCGCACGATGGCGCGGGCGATCGACAGGCGCTGGCGCTGGCCGCCCGACAGCGTCAGGCCGCCTTCACCGACAGGGGTGTCATAGCCTAGCGGCTGCTGGCGGATGAAGCCATCGGCCTCGGCCTGTTGTGCGGCCAGTTCGATCTCGGCGTCGCTGGCGCTCAGCCGCCCGTAGCGGATATTGTCACGAATGGTGCCTTCGAACAGATAGGGCTGCTGCGAGACATAGGCGATAGAGCGGCGCAGCGACTGCTTGGTCACCTCTAAAATGTCCTGGCCGTCGACCTCGATGCTGCCCGCCTCGACATCGTGGAAACGCTGCAGAAGCGCCACCAGCGTCGACTTGCCGGCGCCCGAGGCGCCGACGATGGCCGTCATCTTGCCGGCGGCGGCGACGAAGCTCAAATCCTGCAGGACCGGAGCGTCGGCGACATAGCCGAACGACACATTGTTGAAACGCACCTCGCCCCTGGTGATCTTCGCTTCGGCCGCTCCGGCCGCGTCGCCTTGCTGCGGCTCGAGGTCGAGCAGTTCGTAGATCATGCGTGCATTGACCAGCGCCCGTTCCATGCCGACCTGCATGCGCGCCAGCCGCCGGGCCGGGTCGTAGGCGAGCAGCAATGCGGTGATGAAGGCAAAGACGGCGCCAGGCGGCTGGCCGCCGACGGCCGCCCGATAGCCTGAATAGGCGATGACGCCGGCGACGGCGAAGCCGGCCAGCATTTCGGAGATCGGCGTCAATCGTTCCGAGACGCGGGCGATGCGGTTTGCCCGTTGCTCGGCACCGTCGACAAGGCCGCTGACGCGGCGCGACAACTCGTCCTCCAGCGTAAACGCCTTGACGATGGCGATGCCTTGCGTTGCTTCCTGCATGGCGCCGATCAGCCGCGAGTTTATCTGCACGGCTTCGCGCGTGGCGCGCCTTATTCTGCGGGTGAGGTAGACGACGGTGTAGATCAGCGGCGGCCCGATCAGCAGCGACATCAAGGAGAGCATCGGATCCTGCCAGATCATGACGCCGATCAGCGCGATGAGCGATACGGCGTCGCGTGCCACTGATGTCAGCGTCATCGACAGCAGGTCGCGGATACCGTTGACGTTCTCGTTGATCTGGGCGGCCAGCCGTCCCGAGCGCGTGTCGTTGAAGAAACCGATGCCGAGCTTCATCAGGTGAGCGAAGATGCGGCGTTGGTATCGGGCCACCAGATTGTTGCCGATCCTGGCCAGCGTCACCGCCTGGCCGTAGGTGGCCAGCCCGCGCAGCATGAAGGCGCCCAGGATCGATAGACAGATCAGCGCGATGAGATCGCCGCGCTGCTCATAGAAGATCCGGTCGACGACATCCTTCATGATCCAGGCGGTGAAGGCAGTCGTGGCCGCAACCGTCACCAGGCACAGGACCGCCAGAACATAATACCAGCGGTAGTCGCGGCTATTCTCGGCGATGATGCGGCGGATCACCGCCACGATCTCGCCGGGCCGGGCTTTGGCTTGGTGGTTTGGCGACTGGTTCAAGTCGGGATCGTTCCGTGATGTCGGTTCGGCTCCGCGGCCGGGCCAATTCGGCAATCCTCTTAGCGCCCCGGCGGCGGCTTGCCTATGGCAGAGGCCGGCAAAACTTCGCCGCGGCTTCGGTCGTCATCTAGGCCCGCCAGCGCCGCCCCGCGGTCTGGACGCCGAACAGCGACGGGTTTCTGGCATAGGCGGCAAGGCCGGAAAGCGCTGCCAGCGGATGGGTGATCACATAGACGGGCATGGCGCGCATCAGCTCGCTGTGCGGCGCCTTGTCCTCGAAGGCGGCGCGGAAATTGCCCGTCTTCAGCGCCGGCAGGATTTTCTGCGCGATGCCGCCGGTCAGGAAGACGCCGCCGCGGCTCATGAACACCAGCGCGAGGTCGCCGGCGGTGCGCCCGAGGCAGGTGACGAACAGCGACAGTGCTTCCTCGGCCAACGGATCTGACTTCGCCAGCGCCGCGGCGGTGACCTCGGCCGGCGTGGTGAACGGCGCCGGCTTGCCGTCCGCCTTGGCCACCGCCCGGTAGGCATTGACCAGGCCGCGTCCGGACAGGATCTGTTCGCCGGAGATTCTGCCCTCGAGCTTCTCGATATGCGCAAACACCTGGAAATCGCGCGGCGAGCGCGGCCCGATATCCATGTGACCGCCCTCGCCGGGCACCGGTATCCAGTGGTTCAGCGCGTGGACCAGGCCGGCGACGCCAAGCCCGGTCCCGGGACCGAGCACCACGCGCCCGGCATTGGGCTCCGGGGCATCGCCGCCGATCTTTTCCATATGCTCTTCGCCGAGCGCCACGACGGCCAGCGCCTGCGCCTCGAAATCATTGAGCACCACGACGTCGCCGAGGCCGAGGCTGGCAAACATTTTTTTCGGCTTGACGATCCACGGGCAGTTGGTGAGCGGGATCTCGTCGCTGTCGACCGGGCCGGCCACCGCCAGCACGGCGGAGTTGGGCCGCACCGACGAGCGGTCGAGCACCGCCGCTTGGATCGCTGCGTCGATCGTGTTGAAATTGGCGGTCTGGACGATCTGCGGTTCGGTTGGTTCCGAATTCGCGTCGAGCACGATCGAAAAGCGCGCATTGGTGCCGCCAATGTCGCCGATCAGGACCGGAAACTGCAGCACTGTGTCGTCGTCGCCTGGCATGCTCTCGTCCGTCCCGGTTCCCAGTGGCGTTCTGCCGTTCTTTTGTTGACTAGCGCATGACCCGGGAAAGGGAAAGTCGCTTCAGAGTCAGTTCCGGAGCAATCACTTCAGGTCCGAATTTGGCCCTAGCCCAATTCAGCGTTGGCGCTGCCCCTCATTGCCCTGCCGGGCATTTCTCCCCGTATAGTGACGGGGAGAAAGGGGCGC
>NZ_FUIG01000013.1:33835-140119 GCF_900149755.1 Mesorhizobium delmotii
GGGCCTTTCTCCCCGTCACTATACGGGGAGAAATGCCCGGCAGGGCAATGAGGGGCAGCGCCGACCCCAACAAGTTGGTCGTCTTCAACATCAGTGGAAGCCGAGGAGATTATCCTGGCCTCAGTTCCCCGGTCGCGGCCGTGGCAGTGGGATGCCGATCTCGGGCGTCGCCGCGAAGGCGTTGACCGAGGCCGGAAGCGCTGCCCCGCCGCTTGCGGATGCCCGCGCCGGCGCCGGCGCCGTCATGATAACGGGTGCAGCCGCGACCGCCACGCCGTCGCCATAATAGGTGACCGCCTCCGCCGAAGCCGGATCTGGCCCATCGAGCACGGCCTGGCATGCTGCGGGCAGGCTCGCCATGGTCATGACGTCGCGCGCTTTCGGCCTATCCGGGTTCTTGTTGGGACGCCACGGTTCCTCCGTGAACCACCATGCCAGCGATTGGTCGCAGCCGTCGCCGGGCGCCGTGTTTTCCTGCGCTTTGCAATTGGGCGAGCCGGGCTGGCAGCCGATGCGGATGTGGAAGTGATAGTCGTGGCCCCAGAACGGCCTGACCTTGCGCAGCCATGCGCGGTCGCCTTTCACCGTGTCGCAGAGCTTCTTCTTGATGCCGGGATTGACCAGGATGCGCTCGACTTCCGCGTAGCTTGCCGCGCGCTTCAGGAGCCGCATATGCGCCGGCACCCAGAGCGCATCTTTCACCAGGTGGGTTTTTTCGTTGACAAGCAAGGTGGCGCTCATGTTTTCGCGCTGCTCGAGCGAAAGCTTGCGGTCGGGCATCGGCGTCAGCCAGATGTCAGCGTCGAGGCCGATCTGGTGCGAGGCATGGCCGCTCAGCATCGGGCCGCCGCGCGGCTGCGAAATGTCGCCGACCAACAGGCCGGGCCAGCCGTCGGCCGCGGCGTCGCGCGACAGTTTCTCGATCAGCGCGATCATTGTCGGATGGCCCCAGCGGCGGTTGCGCGAAGGCCGCATCACCTCCCATTTCGGGCCGTCCAGGGGAATGGCGACGCCGCCGGCAAAGCAGCCCTTGGAATAAAAGCCGATCGATTGCGGCGCAGCCACGGCCGGCAGCTTTTTGGCGCCGAACAGGTTTTTCGCCAGCTCTTCGGCCGCTGCAGGTCGCGCTGCAAGCCCTGCTATGGCGAGAATGGCGAGCGCTGCTAATGCATGTCGCCCAAAAGTGCGCAGCGGTTTTGGGACAACGACATGCATAAACAGAGAGCTAAAGCGCGTTGCGACGCGCTTTAGCAGCAGCGTTCTACCGGGCAATGATCGCTTCAACGTTTTCATGAGGCAGAACCCCTCTGCGATTTAGTCGAATCATATCACGCCCGGCGCGCGGTTTCGATCACGACCGCTTCATCGGGCTGCGCGCCTCGCCGTCGCGCCAGTTGCCCTCAGCCCACATATGGTCGAAGGCCACCCGGTAGTCGGGAAAGCGGAAGCGATAGCCGGCAGCCTTGATCGCCGTGTTGGCGACACGCTTGTTCTCGCCATAGAAGGACCGCGCCATCGGCGAAAGCTGGGCGGTCTCGAACGGAATTTCGGGTGGCGGTGTGACGCCCATCAGCCCCGCGGCATAGGCGACGACGTCCTGCGGCGGCGCCGGCAGGTCGTCGGTGACGTTGAAGATGCCGCCGCGATTGTCCTTGAGCAGATGCCAGAGCGCCTCCGCAATGTCGTCGCAATGGATGCGGTTGAACACCTGGCCCGGCTTGACCAGCCGCCGCGCGGTGCCGTTTTCCAGACTGACCAGAGCATTGCGGCCCGGCCCGTAAATGCCGGAAAGCCGCAGGATCGCCACCGGCCGGCTGATGTCCCGACCCAGTTTCAGCCAGTCCTGCTCGGCGGCGACACGCAGCATCGAGCGCTTCGACAGCGGCCGGCATTCGGCGGTCTCGTTGACCCAGCCGCCGCCGTGGTCGCCATAGACGCCGACGGTGGAGAGATAGGCGATCCATTCGAGCGCCGGCATCTCCGCCGCGATTGTCCCGCGCGCCGCATTCAGCACTGGATCGCCGGCCTCATCCGGCGCCACCGAGACGACGAGATGGGTTGTTTTTTTGAGCGCGTCGCTGATTTCGGGCGTCAGCGCGCCGTCGAAAAGCAGTGGCTGGATTCCGGCCTGCCGCAGCGCTTCGAATTTCTCCGACGCGCGTGTCGTGCCAAGGATCGTGCCGGCATCCCTGTTGGCGCGGGCAAATGCCTTGCCCGAATAGCCGGCGCCGAAAATGAAGATCTGCTTCTGGCTCATGCATGCGCCTCGATTTGATTTGCCAGCGCCAGGCGCCATTCGCGTCGCACGGCCTCGTCGCCTTCTGCTTTCAGTGCAGAGCTCGCACATTTGGCAAATTCGGTCTCTGGCACAAGCCGCGACAGCGCCCATACCGCCGCGCCGCGCACCAGAGGCGAGGCATCGCTGAGCAGCGCGCACACGGCGTTGCCGAGCGAGGGTTCGCCGGAATTGCCGGCGGCGATCAGCACATTGCGGATAAACCGATCGCGACCGATGCGCTTGATCGGCGAACCAGTGAAGAACGACCGGAAAGCAGCGTCATCGAGCGCTAAGAGATCGGCGAGCGGCGGTTCGCGCAAGTCCGCGCGGGCGACGAGCTTTGCCTCGGATGCCGTCTGGGCAAACTTGTTCCACGGGCAGGCGGCGAGGCAGTCGTCGCAGCCATAGATGCGGTTGCCGATTTTTTCCCGGAACTCATGCGGGATCGGGCCCTTGTTCTCGATGGTGAGATAGGAGATGCAGCGTCGCGCATCGAGCCGGTAGGGAGCCGGAAAGGCGTCGGTCGGACAAACGTCGAGACAGGCGCGGCACGAGCCGCAATGGTCGTCCTCGGGCGTATCGGGCGAAAGCTCGGCCGTCGTGAAGATGGTGCCGAGGAACAGCCAGGAGCCATGCTCGCGGCTGACCAGATTGGTGTGCTTGCCTTGCCAGCCGAGGCCGGCGGCTTCTGCCAGCGGCTTTTCCATCACCGGGGCGGTATCGACGAACACTTTTACGTCGCCACCGGCGCGGGCTACGATCTTGCCGGCGATCTCTTTCAGCCGGCCTTTCATCACGTCGTGATAATCACGGTTCAGCGCATAGACGGAGATTGCGCCGCGCTCGCGCTTCACTAGGACCGCGCGCGGGTCGTGGTCGGGGCCATAGTTCATGGCGAGCACAATGATGGAGCGAACTTCGGGCCAAAGTGCCGTGGGCTCGCCGCGGCGCTCGAGCGTCTCGGCGATCCAGCCCATCGAACCGTGAAAGCCGTCGGCGACGAATTCGGCCAGCCTGGCCGGCGCCTGCGGGATGGCATGTGGCGTGGTGACGGCAACGGCATCGAAACCGGCGCGCCGAGCCTCGCGGTCGATCAGCGCGCGCAGGTTTTGCGCTCTAGAAATCGAGGTCCGCATAATGTGACACCGGCGAAAGGCCGCGCACCCGGTCGGACAATAGCGGCCGGAATGATGGCCGTGATTTCACCCGTGCATACCATTCGCGCGCGGCAGCATGTTCACGCCAGTCGATCTCGCCGAGATAGTCGAGCACGGACAGCGCAGCCGCAGCCGCGAGGTCGGCATAGGTGACCTTGTTGCCGGCCAGCCAATGGCGTGTGCCGGCCAGCCAGTTGGTGTATTTCATGTGCTGGCGGATATTGGCGCGCGCTGCACGGATCGCCGCCGAATCAGGCGAACCGCCGCCCGCCGTTTCCGGCATGACCGGCTTCAGCACGCGCTCGCGCACCAGATGCCGCGTCACCTCGCCATCAGCCTTGCTGAGATACCAGTCGGTCAGCCGGCGGATTTCGGCGCGCCCCATCGGGTCCTCGGCGAACAGCCGCTTGTCGCGCTTGAGCACGCCGCGCGTCTCGTCGAGATATTCGGCGATGACCATGGCGCCGACGATCGGCACGTCGCCCTCGGCAAGCAGGATCGGCAGCGTGCCGGCCGGGTTCAGCGCCAGGAACTCCTTGCGCCGCATCCACGGCTTTTCCTCGATCAGCGCCAGCTCCTCGCCATACTCGCCGAAAGCGAGGCGAACGAAGCGGCAGGTGGCGAACATTGGGTGGTGGAAAAGCGTCAGCATGGTCCCGCGATAATAGAGCGCACTGGCAAATCGC
The DNA here is from genome assembly GCF_900149755.1 of Mesorhizobium delmotii. Lineage (NCBI taxonomy): Bacteria > Pseudomonadati > Pseudomonadota > Alphaproteobacteria > Hyphomicrobiales > Phyllobacteriaceae > Mesorhizobium > Mesorhizobium delmotii. The sequence continues at coordinate 37,957 of NZ_FUIG01000013.1, forward strand.
CGGCTGCGCCGGTAAGTCTTGGCCGCCCCGATTCAGAGGCTGCCCGGTTCAAAGGGCCGCCCCGATTCAGAGGACCGTCAGGGTGCTGCGACCTATAGGAGGAGTTCCGCGCCATGACAAGCAAGCCGTTCTTCAAAGCCCTCACTCGAACGCCGAGGTTGCCATGGAAAGCCAGACCATCGTCGAAGCGCTGCTGCTCGGGATGATAGAGGGCATGACCGAGTTCATTCCGGTCTCGTCGACTGGCCATATCCTGCTTGCCGGCCATTTTCTCGGCTTCCATTCGACCGGCAAGGCCTTCGAGATCCTGATCCAGCTTGGCGCCATACTGGCTATCCTCAGCGTCTATTTCCATCGTCTGTGGCAGATGCTGGTCGATCTGCCGCGTGATCGGGTGACGCGGCATTTCGTCCTCGGCATCCTCGTCGCCTTCCTGCCGGCCGCCGTCATCGGCGCACTGGGGCATGGCTTCATCAAGACGGTGCTGTTTGAATCGCCGAGGCTGATCTGCGTCATGCTGATCATCGGCGGCGTCGTCCTGCTGTGGGTGGATCGCTTCAAGCCGAAGCCGCTCTACCATGACGTCGAGCGGTTTCCGCTCCGGCTCTATCTGCAGATCGGACTGTTCCAGTGCCTTTCGCTGATCCCCGGCACATCGCGCTCCGGCTCGACGATCGTCGGTGCGCTACTTCTGGGCGTCGACAAACGGGCGGCTGCGGAATTCTCCTTCTTCCTCGCCATGCCGACGATGGTCGGCGCCTTCGCCTTCGACCTGTTCAAGAACCGCAATGTGCTGACCAGCGCTGATCTGCCCATAATCGCCGCCGGTTTCATCGCGGCCTTCGTCGCGGCGCTTATCGTCGTGCGATTCCTACTCAACTACGTCTCGCGCCACGGCTATTCGCTGTTCGGCTGGTGGCGGCTGGTCATCGGCACCGTCGGCCTGGCGGCGCTGTTCGTCTGGGGGTAAGGCGGCACAGTTAGTTTATCGCCATTCGGCCGTCGCTGATTGGGCTCCTTAAGCCACTTCCGCAACAAACTAGCCCCCGAGACGGGTCCGTCACGCCGAGATCGCCACCGACGTCTTCAAGCAGATCACGGAACCTGTCGAGAATGGCGATCATGGAGGGCGATAGCTTTCTCCGATCACTTGGAGCTGCAATTTCTATCGACGGCCGCGCTAGGGGCGGGCCTCCAGCACCATGTTGAACGGCGTCTCCGTGGCGCGACGGAATCGCTTGAAGCCGCCGCCGGTCACCACCTTGCGTAGCCTCGCCTCGCCGGCCTGGGCGCCAAGCCCGAGCCCGACTTCCTGCGACAGGGACGCGGGCGTGCACACGAACGTGGAAGCGGCATAGTAAACGCGTCCGACGGGATTGAGGTTCGCCGCTAGATGATCATGCGCGAACGGCTCGACGATCATCCACGTGCCATCCGGCTTGAGCGACCCGTGGACATGGCTGGCGGCGCCCGCCGGGTCGCCCATGTCGTGAAGGCAATCGAAAAAAGCGACGAGGTCATAGGTGCCGGGATAGGTCTTGGCGGCCGCCACCTCGAAGCGCGTGTTGGCGCCGACACCGGCTTCCTCGGCGGCCTTGCGGGCGCGCTCGATCGAAGGGGCGTGATAATCGAAGCCGACGAAGCGCGAATTTGGGAAAGCACGTGCCATGAGCACCGTCGATGCGCCATGACCGCATCCGACATCCGCGACCTCCACGCCGCGTTCGAGTTTCTCGACTACGCCCTCCAGGGCCGGCAGCCAGGAGTCGATCAGATTGGCATTATAGCCTGGACGGAAGAACCGCTCCGTACCGCGAAACAGACACGCGCTATGATCGTGCCATGCAACGCCCTTACCGGACTGGAATGCCTGCCTCACCTTTTCTTCGTCGAGCCACAGCGCGGATAGGACCTCGAATGCGCCAGCCATGAAGGCCGGGCTATCTTCATCGGCGAACACCAGCTCCTGCTCGGCGTTGAGATAGAACTCGTCCTTAGCTTCATCGTAGTCGACGTAGCCTGCCGCCGCCTGCCCGGAAAGCCATTCCCTTACAAGGCGTTCCTGGGTGCCGGTGCGTGTCGAAAGTTCGGTGGCCGTCATCTTGCCGCCTTCGCGCAATGCCTTGAACAGGCCGAGTCTGTCTCCCAGCAAGACCCCCGCGCCCGTAGCGATCGCACCGAGATCGCCGACCATTTTCCCCAAGAATGCGTCCAACTTTTCCTGACTCGCTTCAGACATCGGAATCTCCCTTTGGGCTCTCTCCAACCGCGTTCGGCGACGCCCGATCCTGGTTCAGATCGGCTCCGGCAGCGGCCAAGCTGCCATAAAGGCTGGTGAAGTTTACTTGAGCGTGAGGGCGGCGGATAATGCCGAATTATCATCGCGACGATGCAGACGAGACATCGGCGAGGGGGCGTTTCATGGAGATGCACGAAATCCGCTATTTTCTGGCGGCCAGCGAGACTCTCAACTTTCATCGCGCGGCGGACCTCGTTCACGTCGGCCAGCCTGCGCTGACGCGGGCCATACAGAAGCTGGAGGCGGAACTTGGCGGCCATCTTTTCCACCGCGAGAAAACCCGCGTCCGGCTCACCGATTTTGGCTGTCTGATGCGGACCCATCTGGACGAAGTTTTCCGGCGTTCGGAGACTGCGAAGAGCACGGCCAGGAGTTTTCTCTCTCTGGAAACCGCGTCGCTGACGCTCGGGGTGATGTGCACCATAGGCCCGCTGCGCTTCATCGGTTTCCTCAATGCCTTTCGAGAGCGCTATCCAGGCATAGAAGTGACAGTGATCGAGGGCCCGGCAAGCCATCTCACCGATCTTCTGATGGAGGGCAAGCTTGACGTCGCGCTGCTGGCCAGGCCCGAACCATTCGGCCATGGTCTGAAGGCGGATCCTGTTTACCGGGAGCGCTTCGGGCTCGCCTTCTCGACCGGCCATCCTTTTGAGATGCGCAATACGCTTCATCTTACCGACGTCCGCGGCGAAGCCTATCTTGAGCGCATCAATTGCGAATATGGCGATCACATAGACGGGCTATGCCGGAATATCGGCTTCGATATCCGCAGCGCCTTCCGCAGCGAGCGCGAGGATTGGATTCTGGCGATGATCGCTGCGGGCATGGGTGTCTGCTTCATCGCGGAGTACTCGGCCAGCCATCCCGGTGTCTGTCACAGGCCCGTCGTCGACCCTGAAATCATACGCGAGGTGTCACTCGTTTCAGTGGCCGACCGCTTGCCCTCACCTGTTGTCTCGGCTTTTGCCAAGGCGGTGAAGGAGCACGACTGGCAAACGGCCCAATAGGTGCCCCGGTCGGCACCGTCGGCCTGGCAGCGCTGTTCGTCTGGGGGGACGGCGCACTTAATTCCGCCCGTAAAAAACATTCTCGACATGTACCGGCCAGCGCCACGGCAGCACCGCGACCATGTCGAAGCGCACCGACAATCTGCCATAGTCGGATTGGCGCGACAGCCAGAGATCGGCGGCGCTTTCGATGCGGCGCTCCGATTCGTAAGCGATAGCCTCCATGGCTTCCATCAGTGTGCGGCGCGCCTTCACCTCGACGATCAGCACCAGGTCGCCGCGCCGCGCGATCAGGTCGATCTCGCCGAACCGCGTGCGGTGGCGGCGCGCCAGGATCCGGTAGCCCTTCACCATCAGCGCCGCAGCCGCCAGCCACTCGCTGCGGTGGCCGCGCCGATAGGCCCGCTGGCGGCTGGCGACCGGGCGTTCAGCCATCGCCGTGTTTCCCGGTGTCGCCCTCTTTCCCGGTGTCCCGGTTCTTCCCAGTATCCTTGAGTTCAAGCAGCCGCCGGTAAAGCGCCTGTTTCTGTCCGCCGGTCATCTTGGCGGCTTCCGCCGCCGCCTTGGAGGCCGGCATCTCAGCGGAAAGCGAAAGCAGCAGCCGGTCGATGTCGGCTGGTTCGTCGGCGGTTGCTTCCGACGGGCCGACGCAGATGACGATCTCGCCCTTCGGCGTGTCGGCGGCCGCGTAATGATCGGCGAGCGACTGCAAGGTGCCGGTCCGCATTTCCTCGAAGGTCTTGGTCAGCTCGCGGCCGATCGCGGCCTTGCGGGCTCCCCCCAGCGCCTCGACCATGGCACTGAGCGTCTCGGCCAGCCGTCGCGGCGATTCGAAGAATATCAGCGTCGCCGGCACCGCTTTCAGCGCTTCCAGCCGCGCCAGCCGCTGTCCAGTTTTCACCGGCAGGAAGCCGGCAAACAGAAAGGCGTCGGAGGGCAGGCCGGACGCCGTCAGCGCGGCCAGCGGCGCCGACGGGCCGGGGATCGGCACGACACGAATGCCCTGGTCAAGCGCCTCGCCGACCAATCGGTAGCCGGGATCGGAGATCAGCGGCGTGCCGGCGTCCGAGATCAGCGCCACGCTCTGCCCGGCCAGCAAGGCTGCGATCAGTTTTGGGCCGGCCTCGGCGGCATTGTGCTCGTGATAGGCAGTGGTGCGGCGGCGGATGCCGTAGCGGTCGAGCAGCACGCGGCTGACACGCGTGTCCTCGCAGGCAACGATATCGGCGGCGGCGAGCGTTTCAAGCGCGCGTAATGTGATATCGGCGAGATTGCCGATCGGCGTCGCCACCAGATAGAGCGCCGGCGCGAGCGGCCGGGCTGGTATTTCGGTCTGGCCGATCACATAGCTGCGTCTTGCCAACTCGCCGGTCACCGGTGTCCCCCGTCAGGCTCTGACACTTTGAATGCATTCGGCCCTGTTTGGCACGGCTCACGCTCGGTTGCAAAACCCGTGCCGAAGTGAAGCGCTCGCCATGCCTTCGCCACAGTACGGAACGAAACCATGCCCGGCGGATTTACCCCCTGATCTCGGGAGGAGCAGGATGGACAGTCTCAAGATACAGGACGTTTTCGAACCCTACTATGCAGGGCGCAAGCGCTTTGCCGCGCGAAAGGACAAGGGTCAGCCTGCCAAAACCGGCGCCGGTTTGGCCAAAAAGCCGCGAAAGCGTCGTCCTTCAAAGGCAACCGACCTGGAAATCAAGCCCTCGACCGGCACCGGCAGCACGATGGAGCACTGACCAGACGATGCCCAATCGCTTCGACATTTTCATCACCCGCCTTGAAACGAAAAGCTCCCGCAACGGAGCGCCGTCACATCCCAGCGATCAAAATCGTGCCCGCCGCGACAAGGGCGACGCCAAGCCGGCTCGCTCCGGTGAGGCGGACACCGAGAAAGACCACGCCAAGGGCCGCCACAAACACGACGCCTAATTCCTCGGCCCAGAGGGCGCGCTGTCCCCTTCCCCATCAAAGGGTCTGCACTCCTGCTCCGCCCCTTAATGACGAAGGCATGGTGCTCTACCGCGCCAAATCCGCCACCACCGCATCGAGCACGATCATGCCGGCCGGCGTGGCGCGCAGGCGGGCATTGCCGATCGGCGCCACCAAGCCCTCGCCCTGCAGCACCGACAGCCGCGCCGTCGACAGGCTGCGGCCGGAAAACGCCTCGTAGCGGGAGAGGTCTATGCCTTCGGCCAGCCTCAGGCCCATCAGCAGGAACTCGTCGGCCTCTTCCGAGCGCGTCAGGATCTCGCCGCCGGTGACGCCATGGCCCTTGGCCTCGACCAGATTGGCCCAGGTTTCCGGCATTCTTTCGGCGATCGTCACCACGCGGCGACCGTTTTCGATGAAGCGGCCATGCGCGCCGGGACCGACGCCGACATATTCGCCATAGCGCCAATAGGTGAGATTGTGCCGGCTTTCCGCACCTGATCTGGCGTGGTTGGAAATCTCGTAGGCCGGAAGTCCATGGGCGGCGGTGATCTGCTGCGTCAGCGCGTAGAGATCGGCGGCATGGTCATTGTCGGGAATGACGAATTTCCTGGCCGCATGCAGCGCGTGGAACGGCGTGCCTTCCTCGATGGTCAGCTGGTAGAGCGACAGATGGTCGGCGGCGTGGTCGATCGCCTGTTCCAGCTCCGCCTGCCACGCTTCCGGCGTCTGGCCGGGCCGTGCGTAGATCAGGTCGAAGGACAGCCGCGGAAAGATCTCACGCGCCAGGCCGATCGCATGTAGCGCTTCATCGACATTGTGCAAGCGGCCGAGGAAGCGCAGATCCTTGTCGTTCAGCGCCTGCACGCCAAGCGACACGCGGTTAACGCCCGCCGCCCGGTAGCCGCGAAAGCGCTCGGCCTCGACCGAGGAGGGATTGGCTTCCAGCGTCACCTCGATGCCGGCGGGCACCGTCCAGTTCTTCGCCACCGCGTCCAGCACCGTCGCCACGGTTTCCGGCTTCATCAGCGATGGCGTGCCGCCGCCGAGAAAAATGCTGGTCACCTCGCGCGGTCCGGTGCGGTTGCGCATTGTCGCAAGCTCGGTCTCGAAGGCGCGCGCAAAACGCTCCTGGTCGACCGGCTGGTGGCGGACATGGCTGTTGAAGTCGCAATAGGGGCACTTGGCCGCGCAGAACGGCCAGTGGACGTAGACGCCGAAGCCGGGGCTGCGGTCGAGCAGCATGGTCATTTCACGCCCGATCGTGCCAAATCCAGTCTGGCTTGCGCGAATTTCTGGAAGGCGCGGGCGCGGTGTGACAATGCCGTCGGCTGGCCGGGCTTCCAGCCATGTTTTTCCTCTGCGGTCATCTCGCCGAAGGTCTTTTCGAAACCGTCCGGCACGAACACCGGGTCGTAACCGAAGCCGAGTTCGCCGCGCGGCGGCCACACCAGCGCGCCATCGACCTCGCCTCGAAAATATTCGGCTGCACCGTCGGGAAAGGCCAGGCAGATGACGGCGACGAAGCGGCCCTTGCGCTGCGCAGGCGCGACCGCGCCGACTTCCTGCAACGCCACTTCCGCTCGCTGCATCGCCATGCCGAAGTCGCGGGACCCGTCCGGCGCCTCGGCCCAATTGGCCGTATAGACGCCGGGCGCTCCGCCCAGCGCATCGACACACAGGCCGGAATCGTCCGATAATGCCGGCAGGCCCGTCGCCTTGGCGGCGGCAAGAGCCTTGATATAGGCGTTCTCCTCGAAGGTGGTGCCAGTCTCGTCCGGCTCCGGCAGGCCGTATTCCTTGGCCGACTTCGCTTCTATGCCGAATGGCGCCATCAGATCGGCGAATTCGCGCAATTTGCCGGCATTATGGCTGGCAACGACAATTCTGTGCCCATCAAGCGAATGCATCAGAGGCCCCAGATTCTTGGTTCGGCGAATTCGATCGAATTGCCAGAAGGGTCGCGAATATAGATCGAGCGGCCGCCTTGCGGCCATTCGAACTCGCTTTCGATGGCAATCTTCTTTGCTTCCAGATGCGCTCTCCAGAGCGCGATCTCATCCGCGTTTGCCGCAAAGCAGAGATGGCCGTCGCCGACAGTGCCGTGCGGCGGCACCCTCAGCCTGGCATCGGGCGCCGGCGGCACCTTGGTCGCCTCGGCGTTGAAGATGAGCAGCACGCCGTCCCCGCAACGGAAGAAAAGATGCCTGCCGTCGACCTTGCCCAGCAGATCGAGCCCGAGCACATCGGTGTAGAAGGTTTCCGCAGCAGCGAGGTCTGTGACGTATAGTGCTGACTCAAGGATAGCGGAGGGTTGCATCAGGCACCCCCCTCTGGCCTTCCGGCCATCTCCCCCGCAAGGGGGGAGATTGGCAGCTTCTGCGTCGTCGCGCACCCTTCGAGGTTGGAGATTGGCGAAGGCCGAAATGACATCCCATCTCCCCCCTTGAGGGGGAGATGGCCGGCAGGCCAGAGGGGGGCGGACAAGCTCGGCATTTTCAGGACTACGCCACGGCCATCTGCTGCAGGCTGACCAGTCGCTGGATGCCCTTCTTGGCCAGTTCCATCAGCGCCGTGAACTGCTCTTCCGAGAAAGGCTCGCCCTCGGCCGTGCCTTGGATCTCGACGATGCCGCCCTTGCCGGTCATGACGAAGTTGGCGTCGGTGCCGGCCGAGGAGTCTTCGAGATAGTCGAGGTCGATGACCGGCTGGCCGTCATGGATGCCGCAGGAGATAGCCGCGACATGGTCCTTCAGCACCTTGGCGACGCTGGCCATCTGCCGGGTTTCCATCCAGCGCAGGCAGTCATGGAGTGCCACCCAGCCGCCAGTGATCGAGGCTGTGCGCGTGCCGCCATCGGCCTGGATCACGTCGCAGTCGACGGTGATCTGCTGCTCGCCGAGCGCCTGCAGGTCGACCACGGCGCGCAGCGAACGGCCGATCAGCCGCTGGATTTCGAGTGTGCGGCCGCCTTGCTTGCCGGCCGAAGCTTCGCGGCGCATGCGCTCGCCGGTCGAGCGCGGCAGCATTCCGTATTCCGCTGTCACCCAGCCCTTTCCAGAATTGCGCATCCAGCCCGGCACTTTTTCCTCGAGGCTGGCCGTGCACAGCACATGGGTGTCGCCGAACTTCACCAGGCACGAACCTTCCGCGTGCTTGGAGACGCCGCGCTCGAAGGAGATGGCGCGCATTTCGTCGAATTGGCGTTTAGAAGGGCGCATTCAGGCTTTTTTCCTATCTTTTTCGGAATCGTGGCCGGCTTGTAGCCGCATGGGGCGCAGGGCGCAAAGGAAAATGGCCGGTTGCGCGGGTGTGGCCGAAGTCTATATCTTTGGGCCGGAGGTATTTGGCTCGAATGACCAAGGCAGTCGATCCCGGTTCGCAGTCGGCGGCAGTGCTCCAGTCGCCCGCACTCCAGTCGCTCGACATGCGCTCGCGCGACATCTTTCGGCGCATTGTCGATTCTTATCTGAAGGACGGCGAGCCGGTCGGCTCACGCAGCCTGTCGCGTATCCTGCCGTCGTCGCTGTCGCCCGCCACCATCCGCAACGTGATGAGCGATCTCGAGCATCTTGGCCTGATTTATGCGCCGCATATCTCGGCCGGCCGATTGCCGACCCAGGCCGGCCTGCGCTTCTTCGTCGATGCTTTTATGGAGCTTGGCGACCTCTCCGACGAGGAGCGCCGCACCATCGAGGCGCAGGTACGCGCCTCCGGCTCGGGCGCGACGCTGGAGCATCTGCTCACCGAAGCCAGCCAGATGCTGTCCGGCATGTCGCGCGGCGCCGGCCTCGTGCTTGCCGCCAAGAACGAGGTGCCGCTAAAGCACATCGAGTTCATCCAGCTCGAGCCGAACAAGGCGCTGGCCGTGCTGGTGTCGCAGAACGGCGACGTCGAAAATCGTGTCGTCGACCTGCCCGCCGGCATCACCGTCTCGCAATTGCATGAAGCCTCGAACTTCCTCAATGCCCATATCCGTGGCCGCACGCTGGCCGAGGCGCGGATCGAGATCGCCCGCATCAAGGAAGAGACCAAGGCCGCCCTCGACACGCTGTCGCAGGATCTGGTCGAGAAGGGCCTTGCGGTCTGGGCAGGCGCCGAGAGCGGCCTGCCGGCGCGTCTCATCGTGCGCGGCCGAGCCAACCTGCTGGAAAATGTCACCGCGCAGGCCGACATCGAGCTGTTGCGGCATTTGTTCGAGGATCTGGAGACGCAGGACGGGCTGATCCAGCTTCTCGACCTTGCCGAGGAAGGCTCCGGTGTGCGCATCTTCATCGGCTCGGAAAACAAGCTGTTTTCGCTGTCCGGCTCGTCGCTGGTCGTGGCGCCCTATCGCGACAAGGACGCCCGCGTCATCGGCGCGCTCGGCGTCATCGGCCCGACCCGGCTGAACTATGCCCGCATCGTGCCGATGGTCGACTATACCGCGCAGCTTATTTCCCGCATGCTGCGATAATGTATGTCGCCCAAAAGCCTGCCCTCGGTTGAGCAGCGGTTTGGGATAACGACATGCATAAAAACAAGAAAGCAAAGCGCGTCGCAGGAACCCTTCCAACCGCGACGCGCTTTGGGTGGACCTCAAGGAGAAAAAAATGGCGCTGGAATCATTCAAAGCTCAGATCAGCCTGTTGCTCGAGCAGATGATCAACCAGCCTGAGGATCAGCATGAAGTGCAGGAGCAGCTGCGCGAAAAGCTGAGGGAAATGCGCGCCATGGGCCTGCCGCTGCCGGCCGATCTCGTCGCGCTGGAAAAGCGCCTCGACGACGATTTCTACGCGGCCGGAAATTGAGGCGACGACCAAAACGGTCGATTTGCTTCAACTCTCCGTGTGCTGAACCACTCAAAGCGGAACTTGATCGGCGGGTTCGTTCGGCCGGCGGCGCTGGTGCAATCGAATTCGTCCCTCAGGGAGTACACGCCTGCCCGCCTTTGTGCGACAAGGCTCAGTCTTAAAAGGTCGATTCCGATTTCGGGGTCATGCGCTAAGGCCGAAACCATGACCCTCACCGGATTCCTCGCTTATAGCGCGGCCCTCGGCATCGCCGCCGCCATTCCTGGCCCGGGGCTTACCGCGCTTATTGCGCGTGCGCTCGGGTCCGGCTTTCGCTCGGCGCTCGCAATGTCCTTCGGGCTGATGCTCGGCGATCTCACCTATCTCACCGCCGTGGTGCTCGGCCTCGCTCTCGTCGCGCAGACCTTCGGCATGGCCTTCCTGGCGATCAAATGGCTGGGCGTCGCCTATCTCGCTTTCCTTGGCTGGCGCTTCTGGACGAGCGGCATCACGCCCGAAACCGTGCAGGCGAAGAAAGGCAGGGGCGGGCTGGTGTCGAGCTTTATTGCCGGCCTCGCCGTTACGCTCGGCAATCCAAAGACAATGATCTTCTATCTCGCCATCACGCCGACCATCGTCGATCTGAAGACGATCACACTCGCCGACTACGGCATCCTCGTGGCGCTCACGCTCGTCGTGCTCCTGGTGGTGCTGGTGCCCTATCTGGCGCTGGCGGCCAAAGCGCGCGGGTTCCTGAAGTCGCCGCGCGCGCTGAGGGCGCTGAACCGCACCGCCGCCGGTTTCATGGCCGGCGCGGCGGCTGCGATCGCCGCCCGGCAATAGGCCACTTTTGGCCTCGGCTGAAATGCTTTTCCGGGCGACGGTGTTTTCAGCATGCGACCCACTCGGATATTTTCAAACGGCAGACTATCTTGCGCGGCCGAAGGCTTTATCCTGCCTGGTCGAGACTTAGCTGCCTGACTCTTGCCCGTCTGACTCTTGCCCGCCTAACTCTTGGGAGCGAAACCAATGAACAAGCCCGCCACCACCGCGCATGCGCCGGGCCGCGGCCGCATCTACAATTCGATCACCGAGACGATCGGCGACACGCCGCTGGTGCGGCTCGACAAGTTCGCCAATGAAAAAGGCGTCGTTGCCAATCTGCTGGCCAAGCTCGAATTCTTCAACCCGATCGGCTCGGTCAAGGATCGCATCGGCGTCTCGATGATCGAGGCGCTGGAGGCATCGGGCAGGATTGCACCCGGCAGGACCACGCTGATCGAGCCGACCTCGGGCAACACCGGCATCGCGCTCGCCTTCGCCGCCGCCGCCAAGGGCTACAAACTGATCCTGACCATGCCGGAAACCATGTCGGTCGAGCGCCGCAAGATGCTGGCGCTGCTCGGCGCCGAACTGGTGCTGACCGAGGGGCCGAAAGGCATGAAGGGCGCCATCGCCAAGGCCGACGAACTGGCTGCGACGCTTCCCGATGCCATCATTCCGCAGCAATTCGAAAACCCGGCCAATCCGGAAATCCACCGCCGCACCACGGCCGAGGAAATCTGGAACGACACCCAAGGCGAAGTCGACATCTTCGTCGCCGGCATCGGCACCGGCGGCACCATCACCGGCGTCGGCCAGGTGCTGAAGCAGCGCAAGCCCTCCGTGCATGTCGTCGCCGTCGAGCCGGAAGCCTCGCCGGTGCTGTCGGGCGGTCAACCCGGCCCGCACAAGATCCAGGGCATTGGCGCCGGCTTTGCGCCGAAGATCCTCGACACGACGATCTATGACGAGATCGTCAAGGTCTCTAACGAGGATTCGGTCGCCAATGCGCGGCTCGTCGCCCGCCTCGAAGGCGTGCCGGTCGGCATCTCCTCGGGCGCTGCGCTGCAGGCGGCGATCGTCGTCGGCTCGCGGCCGGAGAACAAGGGCAAGAACCTGGTGGTCGTCATCCCATCCTTCGCCGAGCGCTATCTGTCGACGATCCTGTTCGAAGGGCTGGGGGCTTAGGTACACTTCGTCATCCCAGGGTCTCCGCGACGTCGCTACGCTCCTGCTCCGCCCTCGAAGGTAGGTGGGCTTAAGCCAATCTCGAGGGTTTGCGCTAGTCCACCTAAGGGGCGGCATGCTCCACCCGTGCACCGAGGACCCAGATGGCAGCGCTGGACCGCTGAAAAAACACCTGTGGCGGCCGTCGCTCACTTGAGTGGAGCGGTGCTTCCGGCTCAAATCGCCGCTGACCTGCAGGCCGACGGAGAATTTGATGTACAGGCTTTATACGCGCCCCAACACCGGCGGCTTTGTGGTCGAGGCGGCGCTCGCTTTGGCGGGCGTGCCTTTCGACCAGATCGACGTTCCGAAGTCGGCCTCGCTCGATCAGGCCTTTCTCGACATCAGCCCCTTGAACCAGGTCCCGGTCCTGATCTTGCCGGACGGAAATTCGATGACTGAGTCGGCGGCGATCTGCATCCTGCTCGCCGAACGTCACCCGGAAGCAGCTCTGGCGCCGGCGGTGAGTTCGCCCGCCCGCGCCGACTTCCTGCGATGGATGACGTTCATGTCATCGGTCATCTATTCGGCTGACCTGCGGTTCTTCTACGCTCATCGCTACACGGCCGATCCCGGCGGCGTGGAAGCCGTCAAGCAGGCGGCGATCTCGGAAATGGATCGCGGCTTGGCCATTCTCGATGCTGCCCTCGAGGGCCGCGACTGGCTGGTCGGCGACCGGCTCTCGCTGGCCGACATCTATCTCGTCATGCTGGTGGCCTGGCATCCCGAGATTGAAAAGGTCCCCAGCGCCTGGGAGAATATCGAACGCCTGTGGGCCATGTTGCGCGAGCATCAGGTGATGAGGAAGCTGAACGCCTCCCACGCCATGTGGCCGGCCTGAACGGATCGCCAGTCTCAGGCTTTTTCCACGCGGCCGAGTCCCGCCCGCCGTTCCTGCAGGAACCGGCGCACGGCCGGATCGCGTTCGAGGCCGATCGCCCGGTTATAGGCCTCGGCCGCTTCCCGGGTTTTGCCGAGCCTGGCCAGGAGGCCCGCGCGGGCGGCCCAATAAGGCTGATAATCATGCAGCCGTTTGTCGTCGCCAAGCCCATCAAGTGCGCTCAATCCCGCCGCGGCGCCGTCGGCCTCGGCGATGGCCACCGCGCGGTTGATCGATACCACCGGCGAGCCGGCAATCACCGACAGCGCATCATAGAGCTGTTTGATCGCGGCCCAGTCGGTCCGGCCGGTCAGCCGCCTTGTCGTATGGGCGGATTGCACGGCTGCCTCGAGCTGATAGCGGCCGACGACGCCCTTGGCCGCGGCGTGCTTCAGCAATGTCTCCGCTTCGTCAATCAAGGCCCCGTCCCACAGCGCAAGCTCCTGCTCGGCCAAAGGCACATAGTCTCCGGCGGCGTTGCGCCGCGCCGCACGCCGTGCCTCGGCAAACAGCATCAGCGCCAGCAGGCCAAGCGCTTCCGGCTCATCCGGCATTAGCGAGGCTACCAGCCGGCCGAGCCAGATGCCTTCGGTCGCGAGATTGCGGCGGCGGGTTTCGGTGCCGGCCGGGTCGGACCAGCCTTCGGCAAACGCGGCGTAGATCGCTTCCAGCACCGCATCCAGCCGCTCGCCGAGCTCGGTTCTTTCGGGCACCCGGAACGGAATGCCGGTCTCGCGGATGCGGCTTTTGGCGCGCACCAGGCGCTGGCCCATCGTTGCCGGTGACACCAGGAAGGCCGAGGCGATCGTCGCTGCGTCGACGCCCAGAATGGCCTGCAGGATCAGCGGCGCGCGCACGCCGGCCTCGATCGCCGGATGGGCACAGGCAAACATCAGCCGCAGCCGCTCATCGGGCAGGTCTTCATCGATCATACGGGTCTCCTCGGCGATCAGCCTGAGATGGTCGCGGCTCGCCTCGCTGGTCAGTCGCCGCCGGATCGCGTCGACGCGGCGTCGGCGCGCCACCGCCAGCAGCCAGGCTTCCGGCTTCTGCGGCACGCCGGTTTGCGGCCAGCGCTCCAGCGCCGCCGCAAAGGCGTCAGCCAGCGCGTCCTCGGCGCCGGCCACGTCGCGCGTGCGGGCGGCGAGGAAGGCGATGAGCTTGCCGTAGCTTTGCCGGGCGGCCGCTTCCGCTGCCGCCCGGGCGACCTCCGGGTCATTCGTCATCACATGGTTTGTTCCCAGATCGGCCGCACCTCGACCGTGCCGGTGCTGGCAGCTGGGCATCGCGCCGCCCAGGCAATCGCCGCGTCGGCGTCCTCAGCCTCGATCATGTAGAAACCGGCGAGCTGCTCCTTGGTATCGGCATAGGGACCGTCGAGCACGTTGGTCTTGCCGTTGGCCATCCGCACCGAGGTCGCGGCCTGGGTCGGCTTCAGCCGGTCGCCGGCCAACCAGGAGCCGGACTTCTTCAACGCCTCGGTATAGGCGCCATAGGCTGCGCTGATCTCGTAGGTCTTCTCCGTCGGCGCGGCCGCCATCGCGGCTTCGTTCACGTAGATCAAAAGCATGTATCGCATGGTCTTCTCCATTTTCGAAGGCCGCATCGTTGCAAGCCGAACGTATGTCGCGCGGCCTCGCGCGATTTCGACAGGCTCTGCGAAAATCTTTCGGCTCCGATCGCACATCGCGCAAGCGGCCATGCGTTGCGGCAACACTCAGCCGTTCGTCTAATGGATATTATTGCGGGTTGGCATTTCCCACCCGCTGACTAAACTCGCCTCGGCTCGTGCTGGAGGGGGCGGTACTGCCGCTGATATTTCAGGGAGGAAATCATGATGCTCAATTTCAGAACGAAGTTTGTTGCTGCCGGCGCGCTGGCGCTGTCGCTAGGCCTTGGCGCGGTGCCGGCCAAGGCGCAGGAGTTCATCAACGTGCTGACCGGCGGGACCTCGGGTGTCTACTACCCGCTCGGCGTCGCGCTGTCGGAAATCTACGGCAAGGGCATCGAAGGCGCCCGCACCCAGGTGCAGGCGACGAAAGCTTCGGTCGAGAACCTCAACCTGCTGCAGCAGGGCAAGGGCGAGATCGCCTTCGCGCTCGGCGATGCCGTCAAACTGGCCGCCGAGGGCAACACCGAGGCCGGCTATCCGGGCAAGCTTGACAAGCTGCGCGGCATCGCCGCGATCTATCCCAACTACATCCAGATCGTTGCCAGCAAGGAGTCCGGCATCAAGACACTCGCCGACCTCAAGGGCAAGAGCCTGTCGGTCGGCGCG
Organism: Mesorhizobium delmotii; assembly: GCF_900149755.1. Taxonomy (NCBI): domain Bacteria; kingdom Pseudomonadati; phylum Pseudomonadota; class Alphaproteobacteria; order Hyphomicrobiales; family Phyllobacteriaceae; genus Mesorhizobium; species Mesorhizobium delmotii. Next base: position 53,177 of record NZ_FUIG01000013.1, read on the forward strand.
CCGGCCTCCGGCACCGAGCTCAATGCCCGCGCCATCTTCGCCGCCGCCGGGCTGAAATACGAAGACCTCGGACGGGTCGAGTATCTGCCCTTCGCCGAATCGGTCGAGCTGATCAAAAACCGCCAGCTCGACGCCACGCTGCAATCGGCCGGCCTCGGCGTCGCCTCGATCCGCGACCTCGCCACCTCGGTGCCGATCAACGTCGTTGCCGTACCGGCCCAGGACGTCGCCAAGATCGGCTCGCCCTATCTTTCGGTGACCATTCCCAAGGGCACCTACGAGGGCCAAACCGAGGATGTCGCGACCGCCGCCGTCGGCAATTTCCTCATCACCCATGCCGACGTCTCTGACGAGACTGCCTATCAGATGACCAAGCTGCTGTTCGAAAATCTCGACCAGCTCGCTGCTGCCCACGCCGCCGCCAAGGCGATCGACATGGCCAAGGCGCTCGACGGCATGCCGGTGCCGCTGCATCCCGGCGCCGAACGGTATTACAAGGAAAAGGGGCTGGTGAAGTAGGGCCGCTCCCTCCCCCCTTGAGGGGAGGGTGGACAGCCGCCGAAGGCGGATGGACGGGTGGGGTCGTTGCAGCAGTGCGCGGCCTGAACCGACCCCACCCGCCTCCCTTCGCTCGGCACCCTCCCCTCGAGGGGAGGGGCGCCCGCCAGGAACCCCGCCAATGACCGAAACCCCGACCGTTCTCTCCCCAACCGCCGAAGCCCCGGTCGAAGGCCTGCCGCCGGGTTTCGGCGAAGGCATCGCCGGCAAGGCCGCCTTTCTCATCGCCATCGCCTTCTCCGTCTTCCAGATCTACATCGCCGCCTATGGCAACTTGCCTAGCCAGGTGGTGCGCGCCATGCATGTCGGCTTCTTGCTGCTGCTCGGCTTTGGCCTGATCGCCAATCTGCGCGCCACAAGCACACCGGCGAAAGCAGCGTTCTGGACGCTCGGCGTGCTCGGCTTCGCCACCGGCCTCTACAATTGGGTGTTCTATGCCGATCTCATCCGGCGCTCCGGCTTCCCCACCACGCCTGACCTGATCGTCGGCACGGTGCTGGTCGTGCTGGTTTTCGAGGCTGCGCGGCGGCTGATGGGGCTGCCGCTTGCCCTGATCGCCTTGATCTTTCTCGCTTACGCTTTCTTCGGCAATCATCTGCCGCCGCCCTTCATCCATCGCGGCTATGATTTCGCCCAGCTCATCGACACCTTCGCCTTTGGCACCGAAGGCATATACGGCACGCCGGTCTACGTCTCGGCCGCCTATATCTTCATCTTCGTCGTCTTCGCCGCCTTTCTCGAACGCGCCGGTATGATCGCACTGTTCAACGATTTCGCCCTTGGCCTGGTCGGCACGTGGCGCGGCGGCCCGGCCCAGGTCTGCGTTCTGTCCTCGGCGCTGATGGGTACCATTTCCGGCTCCGGCGTCGCCAATGTGGTGGCCAGCGGCCAGTTCACCATCCCGCTGATGAAGCGCTTCGGTTTCCGTTCGGCTTTCGCCGGCGCCGTCGAGGCGACCTCTTCGATGGGCGGCCAGATCATGCCGCCGGTGATGGGCGCGGTCGCCTTCATCATGGCTGAGACACTGAACATTCCCTATGCCGAGGTGGTCAAGGCGGCGATAATCCCGGCGCTGCTCTATTTTGGCGCCTGCTTCTGGCAGGTCTACTTGGAGGCCGGCAAGGCCGGCCTGCAGGGCATGGCCAAGGCGGACCTGCCCAATCCGTGGGACGCGGTGAGAAGACATTGGCCGCTGGTGCTGCCGCTGGCCGCACTTATCTATCTGCTGTTTGCCGGCTATACGCCGATCTTCGCCGGCACCATGGGGCTGGCGCTGACCATCGTGCTCATCCTCGGCACGCCGCTGGCGGCGCTGATCGGGCCGCTTGCGTTCCGCATCGTCTTCTGGCTGGCGCTCGGGCTTGCCGCCGCCTCTTTCATGAGGTTCGGCGTCAATATCCTCAGCTTTGTGATCGCTGGGCTAATTGTCGCCTGCGTCACATTCAGGGGCGGACGCGAGACGCTGCAGATATGCATAGACTCGCTTGCCGAGGGAGCAAAGAACGCGCTGCCGGTCGGCATCGCCTGCGCCATCGTCGGCATCGTCATCGGCACTTTGACGCTCACCGGCATCGCCTCCACCTTCATCGGCTGGATCATCTCCATCGGCGAGAACAATCTGTTCCTGTCGCTGGTACTGACCATGCTGACCTGCCTGGTGCTCGGCATGGGCATCCCGACGATCCCCAATTACATCATCACCTCGTCGCTGGCCGGGCCGGCATTGCTGTCGCTTGGCGTGCCGCTGGTGGTCAGCCATATGTTCGTCTTCTATTTCGGCATCATGGCCGACCTCACACCGCCGGTGGCGCTGGCCGCTTTCGCCGCCGCGCCGATGGCCAAGGAGAGCGGCCTCAAGATCGGCATCCAGGCCACCAAGCTTGCCGTCGCCGGCTTCGTCGTGCCGTTCATGGCGGTCTACACCCCGGCGCTGATGTTGCAGGACCCCGGGCCGATCGCCGCCCAGTTCGGCTATCCGGTCGAGGTCGCCTATGTCGTCGCCAAGGCCTGTATGGGCATTGCCATGTGGGGCGCTGCCGCCGTCGGGTTCCTCGCCCGGCGCATGGCCTGGTGGGAACGTCTCGTCGCCTTCGCCGCCGGCGTGCTGCTGGTTGCGGCACTGCCGCTCACCGACGAAGCCGGCTGGGCGCTCTCTTTCATCTGGATCGGCTGGCACTGCTGGCGTGCGCGGCAGGCGTCGAGTACGGCATGAGCCTCTGTATCCTCGCCGCCGGCAAGACGGTGACGCTCACTGTGGCCGCCTTCACGCTCGCCTGGACGCATTCGGTGGAAAAGACGCATTGGCAGGAAGACTGGAAGGTGATGCCGTCCGGCTTGCTGATCGCCGAGGCACGGATCAAGGGCTCGGGCGCCGGCATGGAACCGCCGGAAGGCTCGGTGCTGCGGGACGGCTGGTGGATCTATAAACCCAAGATGGCGCCGCAGCGGCGCCTTGTGCTCGCGGCCTCTGGCACGACGGGTGAAGGCTGGACCCTGTGCACGGTTCAGGGCTGCCGCGAACTCGCCAAGGCGGCAGGCGATGCGACCGTGCTGGAGCCCTGCGAAGGTTCGAGCCAGCCGCGATAACGGACGATGATTCCAGTGAAGCGATGTGAAATCTCGACATGGAAGCGAAACCGGCCGTCTTCCACGGTTTCGTAGGATGTCGAGCGCGGGCACAGCCACGGCGGCAGCGGCAGACCCCAAATGCTCCAGTGACGCAGGGTGAGCGTCAGCCGTCCATCTTCTGCGACCAGCGCCATCGCGAAGGTCAACGGGCCGAAGCGTTCGCACAGCAGCCGCTGCGACCGGTCCCGGCCAGCGCACTGTCGGCTTGAAAAACCGTGCGTGCCGAATGTCCGGGTCCAGGTTTCGCCATCCTCGCCGGTTTCAAACCGGACACGGATGGGAATATCGGCGCACGGCTTCGGAAACCCGACAAGCCAGGCGGTTAGCCGGCCAAGGATATTACCTCCGCGCTCGACGCGCGCCCGTCCTTCCGCTGTCGTCGTGCCATCATGCATGGCGCGGATCTCGTCCGGCAGGCTTAGCCAGGCGTCGCCGAGCAAGGCGGCATAAAGCGGTGTGTCCAAATCAACGGGTTCGTTTCTGAAACCTGTGTAGATCGTCTTGCTGGCAAACAGCGCTTCATAATCCTCAAGCTCCAAATCGTGCACGGCAGCCCGCGCGCCGGGCGGCGCCTCATGTCCATGCAGCGCCTTGCCGACAAGCGCCTCGACCGCCATCGACGGGATCAGCGGCCCGTCATTGCCCTCCGCCAGCAGGTGCCACGATCGTGTGACCGCCACGCCCGTCTGGTCCGATCCCGCCACCTCGACGAATATGCCGCCGCGGTGCTCGCCCCAGCGCAGCCGGTTCGTGGCCAACTGCATGAGCGGGGCCAGCGGCGAAAGCGAGCGGACTGTTCGCGCGCGCACCAGCCAGGCAAGCCCGATCAAGGCGCGGTGAAGCACTTCGGGGCGCGGCCCGGCTCCCATCCAGATGGTTTTCGCTTCCGGCCAAAGCTCTGACAGCGCGCGCAGGCCTGGAACGTCGACCAGCGAGAACAGCGTATTTCTCAGTGGCAGGCGGCCCGGCGGTGCGATCGTGTAGCGCGTCTGTTCGGTGAACGGATGGCCTAGCGCTGAACGACCGTTCCGCACGAGCTTGACTGGCTGGCCGGCATAGCCGGATATGGCGCGGATCACATTTTCACCGACACCGGCAAAGGGCGACGGCGCGATGCCGCCGCGGATGCTGTCGACTCGCGCCATGTCCAGAGACAGCCGACGCACCGCCGCCGCCGTCAGCACCGGAAAACTGGACACCCCGGACAGCACGAAAAGACCAGCCGTTCGCGCCGCCTCGTTGAACGCAGACACGCCGGCAACGAAATCCGAGCCGTCGGCAAGATCGAGATAATTCACCCCCTGGTCGATGCAGGCCTCGATCAGGCGATATCGGCTCTCCCCATAGGCCTGGAACGGGCCGCTGGCATCGATCAGTATATCGGGCCGCAGCGGTGAAAGTTGCTCGACGATATCGCCGTCGCGATCGAACAGCGCCGGAACAATCCCGGCGACGGCACGATCGCGGTTCTTGCAGTAGGCATCGGCCCTGGCCAGCGAGCGCCCGGCGACGATCAGGGTCAGGCGCGGCTCGTTCTCAAGCAATTCGACGATCCGGCCGCCAAAGCTGCCATAGCCGCCGACGATGAGGATCTTCATCGCGGCTCCCCCAAAAAGCTAAGGGTCCCGCTATATCGGGCAAAGCGAAAACCTGCTGGAGCTCGGCGCCTAGCCAATCAGCCGCCCCTCCAACTCGGCGGAAGGGATCTCGCAACTCGCTTTCCTGCCGAACAGCGCGTAACGGTTCTCGGCAATGCGATCGTAGAGCCAGTTGCGGAGCGGGCGCGGCAGCAGGAGCAACGACTTCGCCGCCCGCCACCGCCAGCCCCGTTCGGCCATGGCGGCAACGAACCTGTCCAGGCGGGTGAAGGCGGCGCCGTCGATGAGGGCCAGATTGGTCTCGTAGCTGTCCGTCCGCAGTCCGTATTTCGAAACAGTGCGTCACCGAGCGGTGACTGCGCCGTGGCGAAGCGGAAGCGGCTTATGCGGTCGAGCCCCACCACCATGCGCACAAAGCCCGAGCACAGCACGCAAACGCCGTCGAACACGATCAACGGCTGGCTTGCATCGAAGGCGGGTTTTTCAGGAGGATTGTCTGGCTGGGCGGTCACGCGAGTCCCGGCTGCTTGGTGTCAAACGACACTAAGCTTGCCGGCTGCGAGATCAAAGTCCCTAGAATCTCAGAACCTTGGTGTTGTCGCACGCCGCCTGTCGGCGAGCGCACGACGTTCCACGCGATAGGTCGTCGCACGGTGATCGGCGGCCGGCCTGCAGATCCGGCTGTCGTGACGGCTTTCCATGGTCGTCATCAGTGTGCGCTGATGCCGAGCGTATGGCTGCGGCGTGCGCAAGCGGGGCCAGGGCCGCGCATGTAATAGCGCTCCGGCCGGTAGGTCGGCGCGACAAATTCGCGGATGGCGGCAGCGTAGCCGATGAGGTGCGTCAAGAAGCTCATTTTACCTGTCCCTGTCCCGATTTCGGATGTCCCTTCCGAATTGCGGAGATCATAGCGTCTAGGCGTGAATAGTCGGTGAACACGATGTTAATATCTGGTCGAAAAGGCCTTGGTTCGTGGCCGCAATGCGGCTGATTCGGGGTCTTTCCATGCAGTTCGTCGACATTTCGGTCGATGTGACTTTTGCATCACATATGTTTCGTTTGGATGTCGCTCGGACGCGTTTCTGTTTCAGCCTTGGCCAGCGCCGCGAAATTTCCTTGCTTGCTTGGGGAAAGTCAGGAACCCGTCCGAACGCCGGACGTTGACGCCCAGAGCCGGGACCCCCACCCGGCCCAGCAGGCTGCGGCTTCCGAGCGAAACCGCCGCCGGAACCCAAACCAGCAAGAACAATGGAAAGGCAAAAGCCATGGGTTTCTTTTCGAAAGACATCAAGACGCTGGACGACCTCTTCGTCCACACGCTGCGCGACATCTACTACGCCGAAAAACAGATCGAGAAGTCGCTGCCGAAGATGATCGACAAGGCGACCGACCCGCAGCTGAAAGCCGGCCTTGAAAAGCACCTCGGCCAGACCAAGGGCCATATCGAGCGCGTCGAGAAGGTGTTCGAACTGCATGGCGTGAAGGCCAAGACGGTCAACTGTCCGGCCATCGACGGCATTCTCGAGGAAGCCGATGAAGTCAGCGGCGACATCGATGACAAGGACGTTCTCGACGCCGCCCTGATCGCATCCGCGCAGGCGGTCGAGCACTATGAAATAACCCGTTACGGCACGTTGATCGCCTGGGCCAAGCAGCTTGGCCGCACCGACTGCGCCAATGTCCTGGCCAACAATATCAAGGAAGAGCAGGCGACCGACCGCAAGCTTACCGAGATTGCGGAAGCCAAGGTCAACCTTCAGGCCGCCGAATAGCAGTCTCGATCCAGGCAATGCCGGGCAACCCGGCTTGCCTCGCTTTTTCGCGGGGCCGGAACTGAAACTGTTTCTATCCGTTCAAGGCCTCGTGACGGCGTCGCCAAGCCGAAGCCGTCACAGCAAATCGGCGCCACACCAAACCGGCATAGGATCGCGTGCGATGGCCAGCCTTGAGCAGTATCACGCCAAACGCGATTTCAAGAAGACCGCCGAGCCGGCCGGCAAGGTCGTTCGCAACAGGAAAGGTGAGGCCGGCGGCATCTTTGTCGTCCACAAGCACGCCGCGACACGACTGCATTACGACCTTCGCCTGGAGCATGGCGGCGTGCTGTGGAGCTGGGCGATAACCCGGGGTCCGAGCCTCGATCCGCATGAAAAGCGGTTCGCCGTGCATGTCGAGGACCACCCGATCGACTACGCGTCCTTCGAAGGCACCATTCCCAAGGGCGAATATGGCGGCGGCTCGGTCATCGTCTGGGACGAAGGCAAATGGCAACCGGAGACCGATCCGGCCCACGCGATGAAAAAGGGCCATATCAGCTTCGAATTGCACGGCCACAAGCTGAACGGTCTCTGGCATCTGGTGCGGCTGAAGCCGCGTCCGGGCAAAACGCGCGACAATTGGCTGCTGATCAAATCCGACGATGCCGCCGCGCGGCCAGGTGAGGACATCTTGCAGGAGGCGCCCGAGTCGGTGAAGTCGGGCCTGACGATCGAGGAGGTTGGCGAAGGCAAGACCGCCGATGGCAAGAAGCCAAGGGTCTGGCATTCGAGCAAACGATCCACCAGCAAGGCGAAGGCCAAGGCGGCAAAGCAGCTCGAGTTCATCGAACCATGCCTCGCCACACTGCAGAGGGATGCCCCTCCCGGCAAGGAATGGCTGCATGAGGTGAAATTCGACGGCTACCGCATGCAGGCGCAACTTGCCGGCACAAAGGTGCGGCTGTTGACCCGCACCGGCCTCGACTGGACGGGCAAATTCGGCGGCGCGATTGTTGCAGAACTCGGGCGTCTGAAATGTACCGACGCCATCATCGACGGCGAGATCGTCGTGCTGGCGGACAGCGGCGTCTCGTCTTTCGCGCTGCTCCAGGCTGACCTGTCGGCCGGCCGCACGGATCGTTTTCTCTATTACGTCTTCGACCTGATCCGTCTCGACGGCCAAGACCTGCGCAAAGAGCCGCTGGTCGAGCGCAAGCAGGCTTTGCAGGACTTGCTTGGCAAACAGCCAGACAATTCGGGCAGTCCGCTTCAGCGACCATTTTGCCGAACCGGGCAAGGTCATGCTGGAGCACGCCTGCCGCATGGGGTTGGAAGGCATCGTCTCCAAGCGCGCCGACGCGCCCTATCGCAGCGGCCGCGGCTTGTCCTGGGTGAAGTCGAAATGCACGCTGCGCCAGGAGTTCGTCATCGGCGGCTACCTGCCGTCGGAGAAGACCGGGCGCGGATTGCGCTCCTTGCTGGTCGGCTACCATGAGGGCGGCAAGCTGCACTATGCCGGCCGTGTCGGCACCGGTTTTTCGATGCAGAGTACCAACGACCTGAAGAAAAAGTTGGATGCGCGAAGGGCGGAGACCTCGTCCTTCGATACAGCCGTACCGAAAGGCAAGGGGTCGGGCAAACGAGTGGTTTGGGTGAAGCCCGAACTTGTCGGCGAAGTGGAGTTCCGCACCTGGACGTCCGACAGTATAATACGCCACGCCTCGTTCCAGGGATTGCGCGAGGACAAACCGGCGGAGGAAGTCGTGCAGGAAAAGCCGAGGGCACCCGCTGGCAGGGCCGACACCAAGGCAAAGCCTGCTGGGGGCAAGGGCGAGATATCCGCCTCTGTCAAATCCACGGGGGCGGCAAACACCATCGTAAAACTTTCTCATCCGGACAAGCTTCTGTGGCCGCAGGAGAAAGTATCGAAGCAGGGCCTGCTCGATCACTACGCTTTGGTCTGGCCGCGCATGCAACAGTTTGTCGTCAATCGGCCGCTCAGCCTGGTGCGCGCGCCGGACGGCGTCGGCGGCCAACGCTTCTTCCAGAAACATGCGTCGGCCGGCATGCATGACAAGATTGCCAGGATGAAGGATCCGACGGACGGCGAGGAGATACTGTTCATCCGCGATTTCGACGGTGTCGCTGCCTTGGTCCAACTCGGCGTGGTCGAGATCCATATCTGGGGCTGCACCATCGACGAACTGGACAAGCCGGACCAGATCATCTTCGATCTCGATCCAGACGAAGGTGTCGACGTGAAAGCGGTGCGCGCGGCGGCGCTCGAAATTGGCGGCCGGCTCGATGAGCTGTCCTTGCCGAATTTCGTCAAGACGTCGGGCGGCAAGGGCTACCATGTCGTCGTGCCGCTGAAACCGTCGGCGGATTGGGATGAGGTGAAGGACTTCGCCCATGATTTCGCCCGCGTCCTCGATCAGGCCGCCCCTGATCGGTATACAGCGACGCTGTCGAAGAAGGCGCGCACCGGCAAGATCTTCGTCGACTATCTGCGCAATGGCCGCGGCTCGACCACGGTGGCACCCTATTCGTCGCGCGCCAAGAAAGGCGCTACGGTCTCGATGCCGGCGACGTGGGCGGAGATCGAGGCCGGGTTGGCGCCGAACGCCTTTCCGATCGGCGACAAGACGACGCTGAAGCAGTTGGCGAAAGCCGATCCCTGGGCGGATTTTTTCAAGCAGGGCAAGCCGCTCAAGCGCGGCTGATCAGTTTTTCAGCCGAGAAACGCCCTCTCGAACGCCTGCTTGCCCGTCGGCGAAAAGATCACCGCGCGGCTGTCTTTCTCGCGCCGCGCCCATTTTTCCAGAAGGATCTTGTCGAGAATGGCCGCACCCAGCGTGCCGGCAAGATGCGAACGCCGCACGCTCCAGTCGAGGCAGGCCCGGCACACCGGCCGCCGCGCCTTGCCCTCGACGTCGATGCCGATCGCGGCGAAATGCGAGGCAGCTGACGGCCCAAGCCGGATCTCCTTGTTGTCGCGCAGGAGCACTTGTCGAGCGACAAGACGATCCAGCATCGCCACCGCCTGTTCGCCGGCAAGGTGGTCGTAGCAGACCCGCGCCACACGCATCGCCGCGTCACGCGGACCCGGCCGCACCCGCTGCGGCCCGACCGCAGCGGCGACGCCCGTGATGGCCTCGATCATGCCAGCTACCTGCGGCCCGGCGAGGCCGTAGTAGCGATGCCGCCCCTGGCTTGCCAGCGTCAGCAGCCCACCCTCCATCAGTTTCGACAGATGCGAGCTGGCGGTCGGCAGCGACACGCCGGCCTCGAGCGCCAGTTCGCTCGCTGTCAGCGCCGTGCCACCCATCAGCGCGGTCAGCATGTTTGCCCGCGCCGGATCGCCGACCAGGCTGGCGATGCGGGCTATGTCTGGTCCTTCACGCATAGTTCGTCCTTCATCGAAGCATTGTCGTCAGATAACCACTATCCTCCGCTGAGATCAAGGAGACGACGATGACCACAAGAACCGTTCCCCACACCGTGCTTGTCAGCCGCTTCGGCCGTCGGCCGTTTCCGTTCATCATCTTACACCAGTTGCATCTGTGGCTCCTGGCGCGGTGGTACGACCGCCATCTGCAGCGCCTCGACCTCGCCGAGATTGACGAGCATCTTTTGCGCGATCTTGGCCTGACGCCAGAAGACGTTCGCCGCGAATGCGCGAAGTCCTTCTGGCAAGCGTGACCAGCGTGGAAATTGCCTAGCACACTAGAACCACAGAATGTTTCGACACCGCTCGAACTGTCGGCGCAAGAAACCATACTCAGCAAGGAGACAAAAGATGACCATCACCTGCTTTATCCGCTACGAGATCGACCCGTTCGGCAAGGCGGCGTTCGAGGAGTATGCCCGCAATTGGGGCCAGGCAATCCCGCGCTGCGGCGCCGATCTGATCGGCTATTTTGCGCCGCATGAAGGCTCGGCCACCACCGCCTATGCCGCTTACAACATCGACAGCCTCGCCGCTTACGAAGCCTACCGTGCCAGGCTCGCCGCCGACCCGGCCGGCAAGGCGAATTACGAATTCGCGCTGCGTGAAAAATTTATCCTCAAGGAAGATCGCATGTTCCTGAAGCTCGCATCCGGGCCGCATTCCTCTCTGGTGAAACTATGATCGCCGTCATCTTCGAGGTCGAGCCGGCGGCGGGCAAGCGCGACGCCTATCTCGGCCTTGCCGCCGACCTGCGCCCGCTGCTCGACGGCATAGACGGTTTTCTGTCGATCGAGCGCTTTCAGAGCCTCACCGACCCGAACCGCATCCTGTCGCTGTCGTTCTGGCGCGACGAGGAGGCGGTGAAGGCCTGGCGCAACACGAAGGAACATAGGCGGGCTCAGAAGGCCGGCCGTGGCGGCATCTTTGCCGGCTACCGTCTGCGTATCGCCCACGTCGTGCGCGACTATGGCCTGACCGAACGTGCAGAGGCGCCTGAGGACAGCCGGGCGCTGCATGGGTAGGGCTTTCTAAGCATTCCCTATCAGCACGCCCGCCGCGAACACCAATCCGCCGCCCAGCACCACCTGAAAGGCGGCGCGCCAGAACGGCGTCTGCATATAACGGTTCTGCACAAAGGCGATCGCCCATAGTTCGAAGAACACCACCACCACCGCGAGAATTGTCGCGGTCCAGAAATACGGAATTAGGTAGGGCAAGGCGTGACCGAGACCGCCCAGCGCGGTCATGACGCCCGTGGTGATGCCGCGTTTTACCGGCGAGCCGCGGCCCGACAGCTTGCCGTCGTCGGAAGCCACCTCGGTGAAGCCCATCGAGATGCCGGCGCCGATCGAGGCGGCAAGCCCGACCAAGAAGGTCTGGAATGTGTCATGCGTGGCAAACGCGGCGGCGAAGATCGGCGCCAGGGTCGACACCGATCCGTCCATCAGCCCGGCCAGGCCCGGCTGCACATAGGTCAGGATGAACTGGCGTTGCTCGGCCGCTTCTTCCTCGTCCTTCACCGCGCCCGGCACATGCTTTTGCTCCAGCCGCTGCGCCAGCGTCTCGTGGCCCTGTTCGGCCACCGCCAGATCGTCGAGCAGCTTTCGTGTCGAGGCGTCGCTGGTGCATTTCGCCGCCGCGACGTAGAACAGGTACGCCTGCCGCTCCATCGCCTCGGCTTGGCTGCGTACATGCTCGATGCCGAGCGGCCTGACCAGCCAGTCGGGCTTGCGATCGTAATAGCCCCTCACATGCTCGCGCCGGATCAGCGGAATGCGCTCGCCGAAACGCTCGCGGTGAAGTTCGATCAGCGAGTCGCGATGGCCGTCCTCCTCCTCGGCCATCTCCTCGAACACTTTGGCCGAATGCGGAAAGCTATCCGCCAGCCCGTCGGCATAGGCACGATAGATACGCCCGTCGTCTTCCTCGGAAGAAATGGCGAGCGCCAGGATCTCTTGCTCCGAGAGCGACTCGAAAGGACGGCGGCCAAAACCGAAAACACGGGAAAGCATGAGAAATTCACCCTAGTTTAGAATAATTCTAAACTAGGGTTTGGCGCGCCATTGGTCAATCGCGCCCGTCTGCCGAACGTCCAAAATTAGGAGCTCCGGGAACCTTCTCTGCCCCTTAATTATTGGCGAATGTTCACCTATATAGGTGAACCTAAGCCAAGAAAAAGGAATCCGTAGATGCCGGCAAAACAGTCCACGCATGCATTCGACCCGAAACCCGTTCTCGACCTGATCGCCGGTATCGAGGCCGATTTGCAGCGCCTCAAAGGCCTGGTCGAGCAGCAGGTCGAAAAATTCGATCCGGCCAACCCGCACAACAAGGCCCCCGACGGCAAGCTGACCGAGGAGGGCGTCGAGTGTTGCTACCGCATGTTCGACGAGGGCAAGTCGCGCTATTCGGTTGCCCAGCAGATGAAGATATCCTTCGCCGCCGCCACCCATCGCTTCAACACCTGGCGCAAGATGGGCGGCGCCAAACGGAAAAGGACGCTTTTGGGGTAAGAAGCGGCCGGGCGAAGATCTCCTGACTTCGTCACCCTAGGGCGGAGCGAACGCGAAGCGGAGCGCAGACCTAGGATAACGAAGTTAGGGAGGCTTCGGCCAAACGTCGGGGCGCTGATGAAGGCACCACGCTCTTTTCGCAATCCACGAATTGTAACGGTCACATTTTTCCAGTGGTGCGCGGCCTAATTTTCCGTGCACCATGGGCGATCTCACTTCTGCAGGACCTCGCCATGACCACCCTTCCCGGCATCGCCGACATCCGCGCCGCAGCAGCGCGATTGTCCGGCCTGATCGTCGAAACGCCGCTGATCGAATCGCCTGAGCTGAACAAGCGCTTCGGCGCCAGGATCCTGTTCAAGCCGGAGACGCTGCAGCGTACCGGCTCGTTCAAGTTCCGCGGCGCCTACAGCAAGCTGTCGTCGCTGGGCGATGAGGAGCGCAGCCGTGGCGTCGTAGCCTTCTCGTCGGGCAATCACGCGCAAGGCGTCGCCGCCTCGGCGGCGATGTTTGGCGTCAATGCGGTCATCGCCATGCCCACCGATGCGCCGGCGATGAAGGTCGGCAATGTCAGGAAAATGGGCGCGGAAGTGGTGCCGTTCGACCGTTTCCGCGATGACCGCATGACGGTGGTTCGCCCGTACGTCGAACGCGGCATGGTCCTGGTCCCACCTTTCGACGATCCGGCCATCATCGCCGGCCAGGGCACGATCGGCCTCGAACTGATGGCGCAAGCGAAAGCGCTCGGCGTGAGCCTCGACGCGGTCGTCATTCCCTGCGGCGGCGGCGGCTTGAGCAGCGGCATCTCGATTGCGGTCAAGGATGCCTCGCCGGGCACGGCCGTCTGGGCGGTGGAACCCGAACATTTCGACGACACCTGTCGTTCACTGGCCAGAGGTGCCCGGGTTTCGATCGAACCCGGCCACACTTCGATCTGCGACGCGCTCCTCACCGCCGAGCCGGGCGCGATCACCTTCGAGATCAACCGCAGGAATCTCGCCGGCGGCATTGCCGTCTCCGACAAGGCCGCGGCACAGGCTATGCGTGACGCCATGGCCCATCTCAAGCTGGTGGTCGAGCCCGGCGGCAGCGTCGGGCTGGCCGCACTGTCATCAGGCGAGATCGAGCTATCAGGCAAATGCATTGCCGTGGTGCTGTCCGGCGGCAATGTCGATTTCGGCACCTACGCTGAGATCATGGCGGCGGCTTAGGTGGCGACCGAACCAGCACCATTCAAAAAGGCTGACATGGAGTGAAACTGTTCTTCAGCCGCAATCCCAATCCTCGCCTCGCGGTCGCGGTGGCACGTTATCTCGACGCAAAGGTCGAGTTTAAATTCGCCTCCCCCTTCGCTCCGGGGCAGGCTGAGCGATTTCGCCCACTGAATCCAAATCTTTCATTGCCCATACTTGTAGGCTCGGGAAAAAGCCTCTGGGAGACCGATGCCATAGCCTGCCGGCTGTCACGCGACGCGCATTCGGATCTCTGGCGCACCGGCGATGACGAACCCGAGATGATCCGATGGCTCAGTTGGGGGAAAGAGAACTTCGCAAGAGCTTGCGACATCGTGCATTTCGAACGCGGGACCAAACAGCGGTATGGGCTCGGCCCGATCGATCAGGGCCGGGTTGAGGAGGGGTTGAGAGACTTCCGCACGGCCGCTGCAACACTTGAGGCCGAGCTTTCCGAGCGAGAATGGCTGGTTGAAAATTCGGTTTCCTATGCCGACTTTCGAATGGCGACGTTTCTGCCCTTCAACGATGTCGCCAGATTGCCGCTCGCTGATTATCCTTCTGTTAGCCGCTGGTATCGTCAGTTTGATGAAATTGACGCCTGGCGCGATCCTTTCCAAGGACTGGAAGCGCCTGAATTGCCGCCGGTCCCGGGAAGCCCGCATGAACCTCGATCCGAATGATCATGCCTATCGGCACAACCCGACGCGCTATCAAAGCGAGGTCTTTCACGACCTGTCCGCCATGGCGAGAGTCCCCCCTTTTTCTGTTGATCAAAACGGGAAAACAACGCTAACTGGCTCCCGCGAGGGACCATGCTGACAGTTGATGAAGTGCGAGCAATCCCGTTGTTTTCGGGTTTGCCGCCGGCCGAACTGGAGCGGCTGGCGCGGACAGCGGCCGACCTCCATCTCAGCCCTGGAGAGTTCGCAGTTCACGAGGGCGGAGAGGCAGCGCTGTTTGCGGTTCTCGCCGGCAGGATCGAAGTCGTAAAAACCTTCGACGGCGTCGAGCGGACGCTCGGCTGGCGGCTGCCGGGAACGATATTCGGTGAGGTGCCGATTGCCCTAGGCTCGGGTTTTCCGGGCGGGTACCGCGCCACTGAGCCGTCCCGCGTGATGCGGATCGAGGTTCAGCAGTACTACTCCATCGCCGCGGTTTCAAAGGACGTCGCCCAGAAGGTCAGCGCGCTTGCCCGCGAGCGGATGGGCGGGCTGCAGAGCGTCACTGCCGAGCCGCAGAAGCCGCGCGTGACATTGGTCGGCCATCGCTGGGACACGGCGTGCGGTGATCTGCGCCGGTTTCTGGCCCGCAACCAGATCTCATTCACCTGGCTGTTGCCCGACACCTCAGATGCCGAGGCTTTCTGGTCTGCCATGGGCAAGCCGGCTCTCGATGGTCCCGTTGCCCGGCTGGCGGACGGAGAGATCATGGAAAGTCCCGCCGTGCGCGATCTTGCCATGCGCCTCAGGCTGCAGACGCGCCCGCGCGGCGCCGAATACGATGTCGCGATCATTGGCGGCGGACCGGCCGGCCTTGCCGCGGCGGTCTACGGCGCATCCGAGGGGCTGCGCACCATCGTCGTCGAGCGCGAGGCGCCCGGCGGACAGGCGGGGACATCGTCGCGGATCGAAAACTATCTCGGCTTTCCCAGCGGAATCTCCGGCGACGAACTGGCCAGCCGCGCGCTGCAGCAGGCGAGGCGGCTGGGCGCCGAAATCCTGGTCACCCGCTCCGTCGCCGGCATCGATCCGGCGACGCACCAGCTGTTTCTCGACGGTACCGATGCCGTGCGGGCGCGCAGCCTCATTCTTGCGACAGGCGTGACATGGCGTCGTCTCGCCATCGACGGGTTCGACCGGCTTATTGGCAAGGGCGTCTATTATGGAGCCGCGCGCAGCGAGGTAAGCACCACCCATGGACTGGACGTCTTCCTGATCGGCGCCGGCAACTCGGCCGGCCAGGCAGCGCTGCATTTTTCGGGCCATGCGCGCAGCGTGACACTGCTCGTGCGCGGCCCGGCGCTTGCAGACAGCATGTCTCACTACCTGATCGAGCAGCTCAGGGCGAAATCGAACGTAAAAGTCCAGCTTCGGTCCGAAGTCCAGGCTGTGCACGGCGAGACTCACCTGACGGCGATCGACATTCTTGACAAGGCCGGCAATGAGGTGAGCCGGCACGATTGCGGCGGGCTCTTCGTTTTCATTGGCGCCAACGCAGAGACCGAGTGGTTGCCGGCCGACGTCGTGCGCGATGCCCGCGGATACGTGCTGACCGGGGACGATGTGAAGAAGGCCGGGGGCTGGTCGCACGACCGCGACCCCTATCTGCTCGAAACCAGTGCGCCCGGCGTCTTTGCCTGCGGCGACGTACGCTTGAGTCCTGTCAAGCGGGTTGCGTCAGCGGTCGGAGAGGGCAGCATGGCGATCGCGTTCGTTCACCAGTATCTGGCGAATGAAGGAAAGGCCCACCGCAGCCGAAGCTAGACAGGGCCGGCAACGTCCGCTCATGCTCGGTGCTCGGCTCCGCCGACCACTTCAAACGGCATGGTCCCACGCGTCGGCCATTGATGGCAGCCGGCCTGACTGAGTTTTGATCCTAGTCCAGCGTTCGGCGGAACCGCACCAGTGCGACGCCTGCAAACAGCGCTACGAACATGACGAGCCAGCCGATTTCCGTCGCGACCGCCGGCAGTTCGGCGCCCTTCAGCATCACCGCGCGGATGATGCGCAGGAAATGCGTCAACGGCAGGATCTCGCCGAAAGCCTGGGCCCAGCCTGGCATGCCGCGATAGGGGAACATGAAACCGGACAGCATGATCGACGGCAGGAAGAAGAAGAAGGTGAGTTGCAGCGCCTGCATCTGCGTGCGCGCCATCGTCGAAATGGTATAGCCGAGCAGCACCAGCGCCAGCACGAAGATCAGGACCGCCGTCAGCAGCAGCGGCATCGACCCGGTGAACGGAATGGCAAACAGCAGTTTCGCCGCCGCGAGCACCACCACCACTTGCACCGCGCCGACCACCAGATAGGGCAGCACCTTGCCCATCATGATCTCGAGCGGACTGGACGGCATCGCCAGAAGGTTTTCCATCGTGCCGCGCTCGGTCTCGCGCGTTAGCGCGATCGAGGTCATCATCACCATCGTCATCTGCAGGATGACGCCGAGCAGGCCGGGCACGATGTTGTATTGCGAGATGCCTTCCGGATTGTAGCGCCGGTGCACCACCACTTCGAGCTGGCCCCGGGCAGCTTCGGCGGCCGTCTCCTGCATGCCGCGTGCCCGGAGCAGCGCCTGGTTGGCGACAGTGCCGAGCGTCGAGATGGCGCCGCTGGCGACGGCGGGGTCGGTCGCGTCCGCTTCGATCAGGATCTGCGGCTGGTAGCCGCGCTCGACCCGCCGGGCAAAATCCGCGGGGATGGTGACGACGAAGGCGACATCGCCGCGCGCCATCAGGAATTCCGCCTCGGCGGCACTTTGCACGACACGGTCGAACCTGTAATAGCCGGTGGTTTGCAGCGCCGAAACCATGGCCCGCGTGTAAGGATCGCTGCTCATAGCCACCAGGGCTGCCGGCAGGCTCTTCGGATCGTTGTTGATGGCATAGCCGAACAGCACCAGCTGCATCAGCGGCACGCCCAGCATCATGGCGAAGGTGATGCGGTCGCGCCGCATCTGGATGAACTCCTTGATCAGCAGCGCGCCGAGCCTGGCGAAGGAAAAGACGCTGTCTATCCCGTTTTTCATCCCATATTGTCCTTCGAACCGGACATGAACTGGATGAACACATCCTCCAGGCTGGTCTCGCCCGGCGTCACCGTCACGCCCCTGTGCTCCTTCTCGACGTCGGCGAGTGCTGCCTGAAGCGCTTTCTTGTCGGAGCCGACGACATGCAGCGTCGCGCCGAACGGCGCCACCTGGTCGACGCCGCGGCGGCCGCTGAGTGCGGCAGCAAGCTGGTCAAGCTGCGGGCCTTGCACGACGAAGGTCGTCAGCCCAGCATTCCTCACCACCTCGTCGACCGTGCCGGAGGCCAGCATCTTGCCGTACGAGATGTAGCTGATGCGGTGGCAGCGCTCGGCCTCGTCCATGTAGTGGGTGGAGACCAGCACGGTCAGCCCGCCGCTGGCCAGGCGATGGATCTCGTCCCAGAATTCACGCCTGGCTTTCGGATCGACCCCCGCCGTCGGCTCGTCGAGCAGCAGCAATTTCGGCTGATGCATGATGCAGGCGGCCAGTGCCAGCCGCTGCTTCCAGCCACCGGACAGCGTACCGGCCAGCTGGTCCTTGCGCGAGGTGAGGCCGAGATCCTCCAGCGTCCTGCCGACATGCTCGTTAAGCGGCTTCAACCCATAGAGCCGCGCCACGAATTCGAGATTCTCGGCTATGGTCAGATCCTCATAGAACGAGAATTTCTGCGTCATGTAGCCGACTTCGCGCTTGATCCTCAGGCTGTCGGTGCGGATGTCGAAGCCGAGCACCGTGCCTTCGCCCTCGTCCGGCGTCAGCAGGCCGCACATGATGCGGATGGTCGTCGTCTTGCCCGAGCCGTTCGGGCCGAGGAAGCCGACGATCTCGCCCTCGGCCACTGTCATCGTCACATGGTCGACGACGGTCTTGTCACCAAAACGCTTGACCAGGCCATGGACATCGATGGCGTTCATTTGCCGACATCCGCCAGATCGACATCGACGATCTGCCCCGGTTGCAGCGCGCCGGCATCGCCCTCCGGCCGCGCCTCGACCAGATAGACCAGCTTCTGCCGGGTCTCGAGCGAGTAGATCACCGGCGGCGTGAATTCCGGGTCCGGCGACACGTAGCTGACGCGCGCCTTCACGTCAGGCCCGCAGCCGTCGCAATGGACGTTAAGCAGCGTTCCGACCTTTATCGACGAGAACGCACTTTCCGGAACATAGACGCTGAGCTTCACGGCGCCGTCCGGCAGCATCGAAATGACAGGTGCGGTCGGGCCGGCGGTGTCGCCCGGGTTGCGGATCACGTCGTTGACGCGGCCGGGCGACGGCGCCGCCAGCACACGCTTCGACAGCCGCCATCGCGCTTGCTCCAGCGTCGATTGCGCTTGGCTGACCTGATTCTCGGCGGCCTTGATCGTTTCGGGCCGTGCCGGCAGGCCGCCGACGGCGAGATTGGCCTCCGCCTGGCCGAGCTGCGCGTTGGCTGTCTCCAGCGTGGCCGAGGCGGTGTCAAAATCGGCCTGGGTGCCGGTGCCGCGTTTGAACAGATCACTGGCGCGGGTGTATCTGCGTTTGGCGTCGGCGGCCTGCGCCTTGGCCATGTCGACCTGCGCCTTGAGCACCTCAATCTCTTCCGCCCGTTTGCCGACCTGCAGGTCGGCAAGTTGCGCCTGGGCCTGGGCAAGGGCCGCCTCGGCTTGTGCGACGGCTATTTTTGCGTCGGCGCTTTCCAGCGTCACCACAGGCGTACCGAGCGCGACGCGGTCGCCGCGCCTTACCGAAATCGTCTCTACCTGCGCCACCTCGATCGGCGCGAGCAGCACATAGTCGCCTTCGACATAGCCGACGGCGAGCGGCGGCGCCGGTGCGCAGGCACTGAAAAGCAGGGCGGCGAGCGGCAAAGAGCAGAGGAAACTCATGACCTACGATCCTTCCGGGCGGCCAATATCGCCGCAAGATTATCCGTCACCGCCGCCGCAATCTTGGTGGCCTCGGCATCGCCGATCCCTCGCCAGCCCATGCGGCGCATCACCGCTTCGCGGCCGATGCGGAAATAGACGACCTGGCCGATCAGCGTGAACACGGTGAGTCGGGTAGCCTCGCTTTCGGCCGGCTCGCCAGTTGCCTGCTCCCAGATCAGGCAGAGCCGGCGATGCGTCGGCTCGAACACGCCGTCATAGATGCGGTCGAGTGCCGCCGTAGGATGCGAAAGTTCACGCAGGACGAACTGCACGATTTCACCGGCTTCCGGCCTAGCCACGATGAAGGCCACCATCCGCTCCAATGCGGTGAAGAGTTGTGCCCGCGCCGCTTCAGGGTCGTTTGGCGCCTGCAGATCGCCGATCGCCTGGCCGGCAATGGCCTGGATGGTGTCGACGATATAATCGGCCGCTGCCGCGCGAAGTCCTTCCTTGCCGCCGAAATGATAGGCGATCGAGCCGATATTGGCCCTGGCCTCAGCCGCGATCTCGCGCGTCGAGGTGCCGTCGAAACCCTGCCGTCCGAACAGCGTCAGCGCCGCGCGGACAAGTGCTGCGCGCGTCATGTCGGCGGGAGATGCCTCGCGGCGCGGAATTTTGGCGTTTGTTAGCTTGCTCATGCCAAGTATTTAATCAATCGAATGATTAAAGTCAATCCCGCCTATCTCCATCTTGCCATCTCCAGCCGCACGCGCTTTAGTGCGAAGCCATGGTCAAGGAAATCGAGCGCAAGTTCCTGGTCTCCGGCGCGCAGTGGCGGGATCTGGTCGAGGCGGACATCCGCATTCGCCAGTTCTATCTCGCCGCCGCGCCCGACCGCTCGGTCCGCGTGCGCATCAGCGATGGCGCCTCGGCAAAGCTGACGCTCAAATTCGGCAGCAAGGCCCGCGAACGTGACGAATTCGAGTATCCGATCCCTCTGGCGGAGGCGGAAGAGATGCTGGCCTTCGCCATCGGACGTGTCATCGAGAAGACACGCCACCATGTTAGGCATCGCGGCCATCTCTATGAAATCGATGTCTTCGGCGGGACGCTTAGCGGTCTGGTGGTCGCCGAGCTTGAGACGCCCGAGGACGTGCAGGACGAAATGCTGCCAGATTGGCTCGGCCGCGAAGTCACCGGCGAGCAGAGGTTCTACAACGCGTCGCTCGCCATCGAGGGGGTTCCGGAGATCGCCGCATGAGCTATCGCATCGATCCGCGCCTGCCGTTAACCGGCGAGGTCAGGCGCATCCTCGCCGAGGAGATCGGCAAGGCGCTCGTCCATCTGGACGCGGCGCGTGACAGGCCGGAGCAGGCGCTGCACAAATGCCGCAGGCGGCTGAAGAAGATACGTGCCTTGCTGCGCCTGGTCCGCCCCGGAGACGAGACATTTTGCAGTACCGAGAACCAATGCTACCGAGAGGTGGCTGCCCTGCTTGCCGAACCGCGCGAGGCGACCGCGCTGGTTGAAACCATCGACCGGCTGGCAAAAAACTTTCCCGAGCAAAGCGCTGGCGGCGGTCTCGATGCCGTTCGCGACACGCTGGTGGCGCGCCAGCACGAATTGCATGGTGGAACTGGCCTCGGCGCCGCGATAGCTGCCGCGACTGCCGCTTGCGAGGACGGCATCAGCCGCATCGATACGTTAGCCTTGCCCGACCAGCCCGAACAGGCCGCCGATGTGCTTGCCGAAGGCGCCCGCATCAGTCTGCGTCGCGCCAGAAAGGCGCTGGACAAGGCAGGCTCCCGCGGTGATGCCGACGATTTCCACGATCTGCGCAAGGCGGCGAAGACTCACGGCATGCATCTGTCGCTGCTTGGAAGGCTGTGGCCGACGCCGATCAAGGCCCGGCGCAAGGCGGTCGACGAACTCGGCGAAAAGCTGGGCGAACTGCATGATGTATTCGTCCTGCGCAACCTTCTCGATGCCGGCGAGCGGCCGCTCGGCTCTCCTCAGGAAACGCGGCTCCTGAGCAAGCTGTTGAAGCGCTCGGAGAAAAGCCTGAAAAAGACCTGTCTCGCGGCGGCAGGCGATCTGTTCGGCGATGGGCCCAGGCGCTCGACAAAAAAGCTCGCGCGCAAGGCGCGCGCCGACCCGGCCGCCGCGCCGCACGAAGACGCCAGCGCGCCCGGCGCCGCCGGCTGACGCGGTGCTTGCGTCGGAATCCGTCCCGAGATCGTTGACAAATGAGGAGGAGGTTTAGACCTCTCCCGGGGGGCTTTTTCCAGTTGCGCCCGCGCACAGCGGTTTGGGGCACGCATAAAAGCCAAGGAGGCGGCGGGATCATCGGCAGGACTGTCGGCGGTCGCCGTCGCTTCCATGCGCTGAATGGTTGGAAGCGAAACCCCGGCGCGCTCGGCGAGCGTCTTCTGATCGATGCCGGCCAGCGCCTTTGCGGCGCGCATCTGCGCGGCAGTGATCATCGGCTAAAGAGCCCTCGTCTGAGTTTTGCATTCCCATTTATAATACCATTATTATGATGGTTCAGCCATCACAATGCACATGTCAGGCATGTGCGCGCACCAAAACCGCTTGTGTCCTGCAGAGCTCGCGCGTTACGCGTCGTCTGGCGGAAATAGCCACGGCGGTCTTCAATTTTCAGCAATCGAAATTCAAAGGGATTAAGCAGTTGAGAGTTTTCAAGGCTTTTGATGAGATCGACGTTCTTGGTGTCGACGATTTTTCCTGCTGGCAGGTTGCGGGCATGAGCTCGTCAACACGCTGATTTGACCGCGCGCTGACCGACACAGCGTCGTTCTGACCAGCCGGTTCAGCCGCCGTCGGTCTGCCCGCGCCATCGCTGTAGCGCCCATGCAGCCAGCCAGCACAGCATCGCCCAGGCGAAGCCGGCGCACCAGCCGGCCAGCACGTCGGATGGCCAATGAACGCCGAGATAGACGCGGCTGATGCCGACCAGCAGGGTGGTCAGCACCGCCAGTGCCAGCACATAGACCTTGGTCGTTCGCCCAGGCAGGAAGCGCGACGCCATGCTGCCCAGCGTCAAATATGTCACCGCCGACAGCATCGCGTGGCCGCTCGGAAACGAAAGCGATGCCACGTCGGCGAGATGCGAGACCAGATCGGGGCGCGGCCGGTCGATTCCGAGCTTCAGCGTGCTCGACAGGGCCTGCCCGCCCGCCACTGCTACGAAAACGAGAAACGCTGGTCCCGGCCTGTGGATCAGCAGCAGATAGACGATCACCGCCGCCGTCATCAGCACGAGCACGCTGGCGCTGCCGAGGCTGGTGATGTCGCGCATCGCCCCTTCCAGCCATGGCGGTCCGATCGGATTGTCGGGCTGGCCGGCTTCACGGAAGGCGAGCAGGATTTCCGTGTCGAAGGCGTGCGGCGTAGTGTCTCGCGCCACCTCCATCAGTTCCTCAAACCCCCACAGTCCGCCGGCGATGACCAGTCCGGCCAGCAGCACCGGGAATTCGATCCAGTTGAGCAGCTTGCTTGTGGTATTCTTCATCGGCCCATTCGTCCTACAGCGCCGCGTCCTTTTGGACGCGCAAAAGGACGCTGTAGCACTTTGATTGGCGCATGATCCCCAGCGAAATCGATTCCGATTTTCGGGGTCATGCGTAATTACAGTTTTTGCAGATAGGGCCCGAGCGTGATCAGTGCCACCGCTGCGATAGCGAGCACGATGCCGGTCGCCTGCAACGCATTGACGCGCTCGCCGAAGAACACCAGTGCCACTACGTTCACCGACACCAGCTGGATCACCGCCGACAGGCTGAACGACACCGACATGCCGAATTCACGGATCAGCCTCAGCATGATCAGATTGCCCGCCGAATAGAGCGCCAGAGTCAGAACGATCTTGCCGAGGCTGGGCGCCAGTCCCCATTGCTTGGCCGCCGTCGCCGCCAGCAGGAAGATCACAGTCGAAATGCCGAGCTGCCCCAGTCCCCAGAAACTCACTTTTTTGTCCCTCTCGACGCGGTGCCTCCGCGCCTGCCGCAGGTCTTGTTTCCGAAGCGTCGGTCGCGGTCAAGCCGGGGCTGATCATGGACACGAAATCGGGGCTGGAAATGGCCGGCAACGTCATCAAACTGTGATCTGCCGGCGATAGGCGGTCAGTCAAGCATTCTCTCCAGCCATCCCAAAGAAGCCAGAGGTAAGCCCCCATGACTGAACATCGCTCCCCCGACGCCCATTTCCGCACCAGCCTGCTTGAGGAAAACGATGGGCCAGGTGCCAATCCCACCGACAACCAGACGATGGGCGAGATCATCGCCGCGCGTTTCTCGCGCCGTGGTTTCCTGCAGGGATCGCTCGCGGCAACCGCCATCGCTGCAACCGTCAGCCCGCTGGCGCTGATCCTCGCCGACGATGCCCGCGCCAACGGCGGCTCGGCCTTCACCTTCGACGAGGTCGAGGCGGGCGTCGACGACAAGCATCATGTCGCCGCCGGCTATGACGCCGATGTGCTGTTGCGCTGGGGCGATCCGCTGTTTGCCGATTCGCCGGAATTCGATCCGACAAAACAGTCGGCGCAGGCCCAGGAAAGACAGTTTGGCTACAACAACGACTATGTCGGCTACATCCCGCTCGACGGCTCGGCCGAGCATGGCCTGCTGGTGGTCAACCACGAATACACCAACCCGCATCTGATGTTTCCGGGCCTCGTCACTATCGTCGAGGGCGAGGCCAAGCAGGCGCCGCTGAGCAAGGAACAGGTCGACGTCGAGATGGCCGCCCATGGCGGCACCATCGTCGAGATCCGCAAGGTATCAGGCAAATGGCAAGTAGTGCGCGACGGCAAGCTCAATCGCCGCATCACCTCGAACACCGAGATGGCACTGTCCGGCCCCGTCGCCGGCCACGACCGCGTCAAGACCAGTGCCGATCCGACCGGCACGAAGGCCATCGGCACCGTCAACAATTGTGCCGGCGGCGTCACGCCCTGGGGCACCTACGTCATGGCCGAGGAAAACATCCACGGCTATTTCTCCGGCGAATTGCCGGCCGATCACGCCGAAGCCGCCAACTACAAGCGCCTGGGCATTCCCGAAGGCGCCTATGAATGGGCTGCGCATTATGACCGCTTCGACATCGGCAAGGAGCCGAACGAGCCCAACCGCTTCGGCTGGATCGTTGAGGTCGACGTCAACGATCCGACCTCGGTGCCGAAGAAGCGCACTGCCATGGGCCGCTTCAAGCATGAGGGCGCTGAATCGATCGTCGCCAAGGATGGCCGTGTCGTCTTTTATCTCGGCGACGACGAGCGCTTCGACTATGTCTACAAATTCGTCACCGCCGGCAAGTTCAACGCCGAGGATCGCGCCGCCAACATGGATCTTCTCGACGACGGCACGCTCTACGTCGCCAAATTCGCCGAGGACGGGTCGATCGAATGGCTGCCCATCGTCTTCGGCCAGGGCCCGCTGACGGCGGAGAACGGCTTTGCCAGCCAGGCCGACGTGCTGATCGAGACGCGCCGTGCCGCCGATCTGCTCGGCGCCACCAAGATGGATCGCCCCGAGGATATCCAGCCCAATCCGACGACCGGCAAAGTCTACGTCATGCTGACCAACAATTCGAAGCGCAAGACGGATCAGGTCGATGCCGCCAACCCGCGCGCCGAAAACGCCTTCGGCCACATCATCGAGATCGTCGAGGACGGTGGCGATTTCACTGCTGCCAAGGGCAAGTGGGAAGTGCTGCTGAAATGCGGCGATCCCTCGGTGGCCGAAGTCGGCGCCACCTTCTCGACCGCAACCACCGCCAATGGCTGGTTCGGCATGCCGGACAATTGCGCCATCGATTCGGCCGGCCGGCTCTGGGTCTCGACCGATGGACAGGGCCCGAAGGCCACCGGCCGTACCGACGGCCTGTGGGCGGTCGACACCGAGGGCGAGGCGCGGGCGACATCAAAGCTGTTCTTCCGCGTGCCGATCGGTGCTGAACTGTGTGGCCCGCTATTCACGCCCGACGACCAGACCGCCTTCGTCGCGGTCCAGCATCCGGCCGATGGCGGCGAAGACTGGGAGCCTTTTGGCCGACCCTCTTACTATGAGGACCTGTCGACCCGCTGGCCCGACTTCAAGCCCGATATGCCAGTGCGGCCATCGGTCGTCGCCATCACCAAGCAGGGCGGTGGCAAAATCGCGGTCTAGCTCATCTCACTCCAGGTCCACGCCGGTAAATCGTGGAGGAGGGGTTTTGGCTCGACCGAAGCCCCTCCTTTTTTATCCCGCGCCGGTCAGGTCCGCAGCCGGTAGCCAGTCCTGAAGATCCACGCGACGATCGCTATGCAGATAAACAGGAAAACGACGGTCATGCCGAGGCTGATGCCGATCGAGACGTCGGACTTGCCGTAGAAGCTCCAGCGAAAGCCGCTGACCAGATAGAGGACGGGGTTGAACAGCGTCACTGTGCGCCAGATGCCGGGCAGCATGTCAATCGAATAGAAGCTGCCGCCAAGGAAGGTCAGCGGCGTGATGATCAGCAGCGGCACCAGCTGCAGCTGCTCGAAGCTTCTCGCCCAGATGCCGATGATGAAACCGAACAGGCTGAAGGTCACCGCCGTCAGCACCAGGAAGGCAAGCATCCAGAACGGATGCTCGATGGTCAGCGGCACGAACAGCGCTGCGGTCGCCAGGATGATCAGGCCGAGGATGATCGACTTGGTCGCCGCACCCCCGACATAGGCAATGATGATCTCCAGATAGGACACCGGCGCCGACAGCAATTCGTAGATCGAGCCGACAAATTTCGGGAAATAGATGGCGAAAGAGGCGTTGGAGATCGACTGCGTCAGCAGCGACAGCATGATCAGCCCCGGCACGATGAAGGCGCCGTAGCTGATGCCGTCGATCTCGGTGATGCGCGAGCCGATGGCCGACCCGAAGACGACGAAATAGAGCGATGTCGAGATGACCGGCGAAACAATGCTCTGCAGCACGGTCCGAAAGGCGCGCGCCATCTCCATCTTGTAGATCGCCCAGACGGCTCGCAGGTTCATGCGTCCCTCCTCACCAGATTGACGAAGATCTCCTCGAGCGAGCTGTTTTGCGTGTCGATATCGCGGAACTGGATGCCGGCCGTCTCAAGGTCGCGGAGCAGCGAGGCGACGCCCGGCCGTTCGCTCTGGTTGTCATAGGTGTAAGTCAGTTGATTGCCGTCCGGCGAAAGCTCCAGCGCATAGCGCGAAAACGTCTCGGGTATGGTGACAAGCGGACTGCGCAATTCCAGCAACAGCCGTTTGCGGCCGAGCGTGCGCATCAGTTCGGCCTTGTCCTCGACCAGCACGATCTCGCCGCGATTGATAACGCCGACGCGGTCGGCCATCGCCTCGGCCTCCTCGATATAGTGCGTCGTCAGGATGATGGTGACGCCATCCTCGCGCAGCCGGCGCACCATCGCCCACATGTCCTGGCGCAGCTCGACGTCGACGCCGGCTGTCGGCTCGTCGAGGAACAGCACCCGTGGTTCGTGCGACAGCGCCTTGGCGATCATCAGCCGCCGCTTCATGCCGCCGGACAGGGTGATCGCCTTGGCGTCCTTCTTGTCCCACAACGACAGGTCACGCAGTACTTTCTCGACGAAGGCGTGGTCGGCCGGCTTGCCGAACAGGCCGCGGCTGTAGTTGACCGTCGCCCATACGCTCTCGAACGCGTCGATGGTCAGTTCCTGCGGCACCAGCCCGATCAGGCTGCGCGCGGTGCGATAATTCCGGCTGATATCGTTGCCGTCCACGGTGACCGTGCCCGACGAGCGGTTGACGATACCGCAGACAATCGAGATCAGCGTCGTCTTGCCGGCGCCGTTCGGCCCGAGCAGCGCAAAGATCTCGCCGCGCTCGATATCGAGGTTGATCTCCTTCAGCGCCTTGAAACCGGTGGCGTAGGTCTTGGTGACCCCGGAAATGGAAATGATGGATGGCATGGCTGAAAAACGGCTGCTTGAAAGGAGGTCTGTTGATTTTAGTCCGCTGAATGTCGGTGCGCGCCGCCGGAAGTCAATGGCACTCCTGACAGTTCTGGACATCGGTATGTGAAGACGCATCCACCGCTGCCGCGGTCCTGCGGCGTTCCGCCTCGCGTGACGCCACGCCGCTTTGACCGGTCGGCGCATCCGGCCTATCTTCTGCGACATAAGCAGCAGCCGGAGCCCACGATGGACCCGCTCATCCTTTCGCGCATCCAGTTCGGCGCGAACATCTCGTTCCATATCCTGTTTCCGGCTATCACCATTGCGCTTGGCTGGGTGCTGCTGTTCTTCAAGCTTCGCTACAACGCCACAGGCGATTCCGCCTGGATGCGCGCCTATTTCACCTGGGTGAAGGTGTTCGCGCTGTCCTTTGCCATGGGCGTGGTTTCGGGCGTCACCATGAGCTTCCAGTTCGGCACCAACTGGCCGGGTTACATGGAGACCGTCGGCAACATCGCCGGCCCGCTGCTCGCCTATGAGATCCTCACCGCCTTCTTCCTCGAGGCGGCATTCCTCGGCATCATGCTGTTCGGCTTCCGCCGCGTCTCCAATCGCATCCACACGCTGGCAACCGTGCTGGTGGCCGGCGGCACCACCCTGTCCGCCTTCTGGATCATCGCGCTCAATTCATGGATGCAGACGCCGGTCGGCTTCGAGATGCGCAACGGCGTCGCGCATGCTACCGACTGGTGGGCGATCGTCTTCAATCCGTCCATGCCCTACCGGCTCGTCCACATGCTGATTGCCTCCGGCCTGACGGTCTCGTTCCTGATCGCCGGCCTGTCGGCGCTGCGCTATCTCTATGGCGACCGCTCGGAATCAATGTGGAAGGCATTGCGCACCGGTGTCTTCACCGCGGCGATCCTGATCCCCATCCAGATCTTCGCCGGCGACCAGCATGGGCTCAACACGCTGGAGCATCAGCCGCAGAAGATCGCCGCCATGGAGGCCAACTGGAACACCGGCCCCAATGTGCCGCTGGTCCTTTTCGCGCTTCCCGACGAGGCGGCAAGGGAGAACAAATTCGAAGTCACCATCCCCGACGGCGCCAGCCTCATCCTCAGGCACAGCACCAGTGGCGTCGTGCCGGGGCTGAACGACTATGCCGGCAACCACCCGCCGGTGTTCCCGGTGTTCTGGGCTTTCCGCATCATGGTCGGCACCGGCGTCTTGATGCTCGTCGTCTCCTGGTCGGCCGCCTTTTTCCTCAAGCGCCGCCACAGCCTGCCGAAACCGCTGGCGCTGGTGATGGTGCCGATGGCGCTGTCCGGCTGGCTGGCGACGCTGGCCGGCTGGTACACTACCGAGATCGGGCGCCAGCCCTGGCTGGTCACCGGCGTGCTCAGGACTGTCGATGCCGTCGGCCCGGTCGCCGGCAGCCAGGTCGCGCTGTCGCTTGCGGTCTATCTCCTCCTCTATGCGCTGCTTCTGACCGCCTATCTCGGCGTGCTGGTCTATCTGGCGCTGAAGGCGGCGAAGGATGGCGACACCTCGCCGCTGCCGGGCGTTCTCGACGCGCCGCTGTCGCAGCCGGCGGCGAAATAGGAGGATGGTGATGACCCTCGACTGGCCGACATTGCTCCCCCTCATCTTCGCCGGCCTGATGGGGCTTGCCATCCTGATCTACGTTATCCTCGACGGCTTCGATCTCGGCATCGGCATCCTGTTCGCGGCCGCCGAGGACGCCGAGCAGGACACGATGATCGCGGCAATAGGCCCGTTCTGGGACGCCAACGAGACCTGGCTGGTGCTGGCCGTCGGCCTGCTGCTGGTCGCCTTCCCGCTGGCGCACGGCACCATCCTCACCGCGCTCTACATTCCGGTCTTCCTGCTCCTTGTCGGCTTGATCCTGCGCGGCGTTGCCTTCGATTTCCGTGCCAAGGTGCCGGCCGGACGGAAGCATCGCTGGAACCGCATCTTCTTCCTGGGCTCGGTCATCGCCTCGCTGGCGCAGGGCTACATGCTGGGGATCTATGTGCTCGGCCTGGATGTCGGCCTCGGCGGCATGGTCTTCGGCGCGCTGGTGGCGCTCTGCCTTGCCGCCGCCTATGCGGCGATGGGCGCGGCCTGGGTCATCTACAAGACGGAAGGCGAATTGCAGAAGAAGGCGGTGCTCTGGCTGCGCCGGGCGCTGGTGCTGACCGCGCTCGGCATGGTCGCCGTCTCGCTGGCCACGCCGCTCGCCAGTCCGCGCATCTTCGACAAATGGTTCGTCTGGCCCGCCATGCTCTATTTGTCGCCGCTGCCGATCCTGTCGGCGGTACTGTTCGCGTGGCTGTGGCGGCAGACCTTCCATCTGCCTAAGACGGACGACCGCCATGCGCTGACGCCGTTCTTGACGCTGGCCGCCATCTTCACTCTGGGCTTTGCCGGGCTCGCCTGGTCGTTCTATCCCTTCGTCGTGCCCGACAGGCTGACCATCTGGCAGGCGGCGTCCGCGCCGGAAAGCCTCGCCATCATCCTGGCCGGCACGGTGGTCGTGCTGCCGATCATCATTTTCTATTCGTTTTATGCCTACCGCGTGTTTGGCGGCAAGGCGACGGATCTGACCTACGACTGACAGGCAACCGCCGCACTGCACAATATTTAGGCAGCCTGCTGGTCGGGCGGCATTGGATCGTGAAGACGGCCTTCCCGATCCTACTGGGAAAGCCTGATTCGCGCTGATTTTGATGGTTTGGCATGTCTGTTGCTTTGCCCTGACGACCAATCGGTTTTGTTCAGTCAAAGGGAAAAATAATGAACCGTCGCAATGTATGCATGCTGGCCTTCGCCGCCGTGGCTGGAATTGCCATGGCTCCGTTCCCGCAGGCGCGGGCTGACGCCTTGAGCGACATCGGCGCGCGGGGCACCATCCGCATCGCCGTCCCACAGGATTTCCCACCCTTCGGCAGTGTCGGCGCCGACATGACGCCGCAAGGCTACGACATCGATATCGCCAATCTGATT
This sequence comes from Mesorhizobium delmotii, assembly GCF_900149755.1. Classification (NCBI taxonomy): domain Bacteria; kingdom Pseudomonadati; phylum Pseudomonadota; class Alphaproteobacteria; order Hyphomicrobiales; family Phyllobacteriaceae; genus Mesorhizobium; species Mesorhizobium delmotii. The sequence continues at coordinate 83,460 of NZ_FUIG01000013.1, forward strand.
GGCGAAAAGCTCGGCGCCAAGGTCGAGATCGTCCCGGTCACCAGCGCCAACCGCATTCCCTATCTTCAGACCAACAAGGTCGACCTGGTCATTTCCAGCCTCGGTAAGAATCCCGATCGCGAGAAGGTCATCGACTTTTCCGAAGCCTACGCTCCCTTCTACAATGGCGTGTTCGCTCCGGCGGACGTCGCGGTCGCGAAGGCGGAAGACCTCGCCGGCAAGACCGTCGGCGTCACCCGCGGCGCGATCGAAGACCTCGAACTGACCAAAGTCGTGCCCGCGAGCGTCGAGATCAAGCGCTACGAGGACAACAACGGCACTATTTCCGCTTTCCTTTCGGGCCAGGTCGAGGTGATCGCAACCGGGAATGTCGTCGCCGCCGCCATCCTCGAAAAGAACCCGCCCAAGCGGCCCGAGCTCAAGTTCCTGATCAAGAACTCGCCCTGCTACATCGGCATGAACAAGGAGCAGCCGGCATTGATGGCCAAGATCAACGGCATCATCGCCGCTGCCAGGTCCGACGGCGCCCTCAACGCGATTTCGCAAAAATGGCTGAAGGTGGACCTGCCGGCTGACCTGTGATCGCCGCCCGCCGCGTGTGGCTGAGGTCAGATAGCAAGCCATGACCTATCATTTCGATTTCGGCTGGCTGATCGATTCTCTGCCGGTGCTGCTCAAGGGCATCCGGATTACCGTGCAGCTCATCCTGATCGGTGCGGTGTTCGGCGTGGCATTGGGCATTGCCTGCGCCTGGGTGCGGGCGCTGGGGCCGAAATGGCTAAAACCCGTCGTCGCGACCTATGTCGAGCTGATCCGCAACACGCCCTTTCTGATCCAGCTGTTCTTCATCTTCTTCGGCCTGCCGTCGCTTGGCATCAGGATGTCGGAACTGACCGCCGCCAACCTCGCCATGATCGTTAACCTCGGCGCCTACAGCTGCGAGATCATCCGCGCCGGCATTCAGGCCACGCCACGTGGCCAGTTCGAGGCCGGCGCGAGTCTCGCCATGACCCCGTTCCAGGCCTTCTGGTATGTGGTTCTGGTCCCGGCGCTGCAGCGCATCTGGCCTGCGCTGTCGTCGCAGATCGTCATCGTCATGCTAGGTTCGGCCGTCGTTTCGCAGATCGCGGCCGAGGATCTGACCTTCGCCGCCAACTTTATCCAGTCGCGTAATTTCAGGGCCTTCGAAACCTACATCGTCTCCACCTTGATCTACCTGGCCCTCGCCATCCTGCTGCGCCAGCTGCTGGCCGGCCTGGGCTGGATGCTGTTCCCAAGGAAGGCGTCGCGATGAGACATGCGCCATGATCGAGTTCAGCTTCTGGGACATCCTGCGTAACCTGCTTTTGGCCGCCCGCTGGACCGTTGTGCTCTCGCTGGTCTCCTTCATCGGCGGCGGCATCGTCGGTGCGGCCCTGCTTTTCCTGCGCATCGGCGGCCGGCATTGGCTGCGGCTTGCGTCACGCGGCTACATCCAGCTGTTCCAGGGCACACCGCTCTTGATGCAGCTCTTTCTCGCCTTCTTCGGCCTTGGCCTGTTCGGCATCGACGTTCCCGCCTGGCTTGCCGCTTGTGTCGCGCTCATCCTGTGGACCGCCGCCTTCCTCGCTGAAATCTGGCGCGGCTGCGTCGAGAGCATCGCCAAGGGTCAATGGGAGGCGTCCGCCAGCCTGGGCATGGGGTACCTGCAGCAGATGCGCTACGTCATCCTGCCGCAGGCGCTGAAAGTGGCAGTGCCGCCGACCGTCGGCTTCTCGGTGCAGGTGGTGAAAGGCACCGCGCTCACCTCGATCATCGGCTTCGTCGAATTGTCGAAGGCCGGTTCGATCGTCACCAACGCCACCTTCCAGCCGTTCACCGTCTATGGCCTGGTCGCGCTCATCTACTTTGCTTTGTGCTGGCCGCTGTCGAAATCCAGCCAGCTCCTGGAAAGGAAGCTCAATGTCGCTCATCGCAATCACTGAGGTGAAGAAGCGCTTCGGCGACAACGAGGTGCTGAAGGGGATTTCCATCGACGTCGCGCCGGGCGAGGTCGTCGCCATCATCGGCAAGAGCGGTTCGGGCAAGTCGACGCTGCTGCGCTGCATCAACGGGCTGGAGACCATCGATGAAGGCTCGATCGTCGTCGCCGGCGCCCAGTTCCTGCCCGACGAGGTTCATCTCAAGGCGTTGCGCCTGAAAGTCGGCATGATTTTTCAGCAATTCAACCTGTTCCCGCATCTCACGGCCGGCGGCAATGTTATGCTGTCGCAGATGGTGGTGAAGAAGACGCCGAAAAAAGCCGCCGAGGCGGTCGCGCGAAAAATGCTCGACCGCGTCGGTCTCGCCCACAAGTTCGATGCCTTGCCGGACGAATTGTCCGGCGGCCAGCAGCAGCGCGTGGCGATCGCCCGGGCGCTAGCCATGCAGCCCATCGCGCTGCTATGCGACGAGATCACCTCGGCGCTCGACCCCGAACTCGTTGCCGAGGTGCTGGCCGTCGTCAAGGAATTGGCCGCGGAAGGCATGACGCTGGTGATGGTCACCCACGAGATGCGCTTCGCCCGCGACGTCTGCTCGCGCGTCGTCTTCATGCATCAGGGCCGCGTCCACGAGATCGGCGCCCCCGAGGAGGTCTTCGCCAACCCCAGGACGCCGGAGCTCAGGCAGTTTCTGGGCGTGCAATAAGGTATATTGATATTCAGGTGATGCCGGCCTGCAAACGGCGGCTTCCTGCGCTTCCGGTACTCGCGTACCCGAAAGTACGCTCCGTTCCGGTTCTCGGAATCCACCATTTTCGGCTCGGCCTAACCTGAATCTCAACACACCTTACGCCGACGTGCGTCCACTTGGACGCACAAAGTACACCCTGGCAAAGATCAGCTCTTGTTGGCGGCCAGCACCAGCACCGGCTTGTCGCTGTAAAGGTCCGGGAATAGCGTCTTCAAATTCTCGACCTTGGGCAGGTCGTTGTAGACGATGTACGGATAGGTCGGGTTTAGCGTCAAAAAGTCCTGGTGATAGTCCTCGGCCGGATAGAATTTTTTCCCGGTCTCCAGCGTGGTCACGATCGGCTCTGGAAACACCTTGGCCTTGTCGAGCTGGGCGATGTAGCTCTCGGCGATCTTCTTCTGGGCATCATTTTCGGCAAAGATCGTCGAACGGTATTGCGGGCCGCGGTCCGGACCCTGATAGTTCAGCTGCGTCGGGTTGTGCGCGACCGAGAAATACACCTGCAGCAACTGGCCGTAGCTCACCTCTGTCGGCTCGTAGGTGATCTCGACGGCTTCGGCGTGCCCGGTCCGGCCGGTGCCGACCGTCTCGTAGACGGCAGTGTCCTTGTCGCCGCCGGCGTAGCCGGAGACGGCGCTGGTCACGCCCTTGACGTGCTGGAACACGCCTTGCACGCCCCAGAAGCAGCCACCGGCGAAGACCGCCTTCGCGGTGCCGGCGGCGGGTTTCTCGTCCATCGCCGGCGGCGGGATCACCACCGCCTCCTCGGCCGAGCTTGCCGGCGTCTGCCACAAGGCGGCGCCGGCCGCCGCGAGCATCAGCGCCGCAAGCGCGCCCCTGGCGAAGCTCGTCGAGCGCCTCGCAACGGGTTCTCGAATACCAGTCATGTCTGATCTCCCTTGATGGTGTTGTGACTATAGAACATTTGGGCCCGCCGGCGTCTCACATTGCCGTGCGTACTTTCGCGCCGTGCGTATTTGGAATGGTGCACCGGCGCGGGATTGAAACCCCGCGCCGGTGCCGCGAGGGCTTGCCGGACCTACTTGGCCATGCCCATGGCGTCGCAGGCCTTGGTTGCCTCATCCTTCTTCATCGCGTCGGTCTCCATGGCTGCTTTGTCTATGCACTCCTTCATCTTTTCGGCGGCCATCGGATCGGCCGGCTTCATCGCGTCGGTGGCCATCGGATCGGCGGGCTTCATGGCATCCGTGGCCATCGGCTTCATCGCATCTTCGGCGCGGGCAATGCCGCCGGCGAAAAGCGCCGTCGAGCAAAGCGCGAAGGCGAGCGCCGGCAGCGTCAGTCGGGTAAAGTTGGTCATGGTGGTCTCCTCTGGGTGGCGCGCTGATGCGGCCGGCATGTGCGGCGCCGCTCATGCGGCGTTGCGCAGATCTTTGGATTCTAGTTCGTCGCGGCGGCCAGGATCGGTCCGCCATCCGGCACTTGCACCAGCACCGCGGTGCTTAGCCCGCTCGGCGGTGCCGGCAGCGGCAGCGCGATGGCCTCGCCGGTCCAGGCGCCAAGCCTGGAGAGGGAATGCACGACGTTGGCATGCGGCAGCGTGCGTCCGGTGTTTTCGCCGCGCGCCACCGGCACTTCGATGACGCCCTGCCGGTAGCGCACCAGCCAGATATCGGCCTTGCCGCCCGGCACCGGGCCGGCGCCGATGGCGATCTTGCCGCCGTCGAGCGACAGCGAGGGTCCTTTCGCGCGGCCGCTGCTCGAAATCAGCTGCTCGATCTCGCCGGGCCGGGCGCCGACCGCATCGGAATTGCCATTGACCACCACTTGCGGCGTGAACGGACCCGAACGGCCGAGCGACGGCTCGTAGCGGACCTGGCGCTGGGTGAATTCCTCCCTGCCGAAAGTGTCCTTCCAGCCGAGATAGTCCCAGTAGGTGACGTTGAAGGAGAGCGCCAGCACATCAGGCCGGTCCTTGACCTTGATGAGATTGGCGTTGGCCGGTGGGCAGGATGAGCAGCCCTGGCTGGTGAACAGCTCCACCACGGTGAGCGGCTGGCCGGCGGCGCCGGTTGCTGAAAACAGAACAGCGGCGAGCCCTACAAGGACCGCGCCTGCGCTTGATTGCGTCGCGCTCCCGCTGCGTTTGGCTTGTGATCCAGTCATCGGCTGTCCTCCGCTGCGACGGGCGTGAAGCGCCGTCATGTTCACACTTCGGCGCCGCAGTGCGGTTCGTTACAGCCATCACCGCTTCGTGATCGTTTACCTTCGTTTGCTGCCGGCGCGACGCCGCGAATAACGGCGTCTTCGGCCGCCTGCGCTCAGCCCTGGCGCCGCGTTTCCATGTAGTGCCATAGGCCGGCCGCGACGGCACCGGCCGCAATACAAACGGCGATCCAGATCCCGGTGTTGCCGCCCACACTGCCGAACGCGGCGCCGAGCACCACCCCACCGAGAATGCCCCAAACCAGCTTGCTCGCCATTGGCTTGTCCTTTCGTGAGTTCGGAAGGAGCCTTGCATAGCTGTGTGGTCATTTCGACACCGGACGGAGACCGGAAAATGGCCGGCACCGATGGATGCCGCTTCGGCTTTCGCCAGCCACTAATGCTGGAACACAGGCGGGGTGAGCGCAAACCTGACGCGATTGCACTGGCGCCGCGCCCGGCCGCTTGCCCGGGCAAGCTGCCCCTGCTAAAGCCGCCCCATCATGACCACGCCGATCAAGAACATCCGCAATTTCTCCATCGTCGCCCATATCGACCATGGCAAATCCACGCTTGCCGACCGGCTGATCCAGCTGACCGGCGGGCTGGAGCTGCGCGACATGAAGGAGCAGGTGCTGGACTCGATGGATATCGAGCGTGAGCGCGGCATCACCATCAAGGCGCAGACGGTGCGGCTGAAATACCGCGCCAACAATGGCGAGGACTATATCCTCAACCTGATCGATACGCCCGGCCATGTCGACTTCGCCTACGAAGTGTCGCGGTCGCTCGCCGCCTGCGAAGGCTCGCTGCTGGTCGTCGATGCCTCTCAAGGCGTCGAGGCGCAGACGCTGGCCAATGTCTACCAGGCCATCGACAACAACCACGAGATCGTCGTGGTGCTGAACAAGGTCGACCTGCCGGCCGCCGAGCCCGAGCGCATCCGCGAGCAGGTCGAGGAGGTGATCGGCATCGATGCCTCCAACGCCGTGCTGATCTCGGCCAAGACCGGGCTCGGCATTCCAGACGTGCTGGAGGCGATCGTCAACGATTTGCCGCCGCCGCGCGAGGGCGACATCACAGCACCGCTGAAGGCGATGCTGGTCGACAGCTGGTACGACGCCTATCTCGGCGTCATCGTGCTGGTCCGCATCATCGACGGCGTGCTGAAGAAGGGCCAGACCATCCGCATGATGGGCACCGGCGCCAAGTACCTTGTCGAGCGCACCGGCGTCTTCACGCCGGCCCGCATCAATGTCGACGAGCTCGGCCCCGGCGAATTCGGCTTCTTCACCGGCTCGATCAAGGAAGTCGCCGATACCCGCGTCGGCGACACCATCACCGAGGACAAGCGCCAGACGGCCCAGGCCCTGCCCGGCTTCAAGCCGGCGCAGCCGGTGGTGTTCTGCGGCCTGTTCCCGGTCGACGCCGCCGATTTCGAGGATCTTCGCGCCGCGGTCGGCAAACTGCGCCTCAACGATGCTTCCTTCTCCTTCGAAATGGAAACCAGCGCGGCCCTCGGCTTCGGCTATCGCTGCGGCTTCCTTGGCCTTTTGCACCTCGAAATCATCCAGGAGCGGCTGGAGCGCGAGTTCAACCTCAACCTCATCGCCACTGCGCCCTCGGTCGTCTACCGGCTGCTGTTGAACGACGGCACGACGAAGGAATTGCACAACCCGGCCGACATGCCCGACGTGGTCAAAATCCAGGCGATCGAAGAGCCGTGGATTCGCGCCACCATCCTGACGCCCGACGAGTATCTCGGCGGCATCCTAAAACTCTGCCAGGACCGGCGCGGCATCCAGGCCGATCTGTCCTATGTCGGCAAGCGCGCCATGCTGACCTACGATCTGCCGCTCAACGAGGTTGTCTTCGACTTCTACGACCGGCTGAAGTCGATCTCCAAGGGCTACGCCTCCTTCGACTATCATTTGACCGATTATCGCGAGGGCGACCTGGTCAAAATGTCGATCCTGGTCAATGAGGAGCCGGTCGACGCGCTGTCGATGCTGGTCCACCGCACGGCGGCGGAAAAGCGCGGCCGGCTGATGTGCGAGAAGCTGAAGGAACTGATCCCGCACCATCTGTTCAAGATCCCGATCCAGGCGGCCATCGGCGGCAAGGTCATCGCCCGCGAAACCATCTCGGCGCTGCGCAAGGACGTCACAGCCAAATGCTACGGCGGCGACGTCTCACGCAAGCGCAAGCTGCTCGACAAGCAGAAAGAGGGCAAGAAGCGGATGCGCCAGTTCGGCAAGGTCGATATCCCGCAGGAGGCGTTTATCCAGGCGCTGAAGATGGGAGATTGAGGGGGCAGCGCCCGCAATCGCGAAGGATGAGGGCCGGAGGCCACGAAAACCAACGATTGGAGAACGCCCTTTCCTGAAGTATCCTTGGGCTTGGAAGGGGGATCTCAATGCGTTCCGCCAACCCTGCCATCTCCGATATCGTCGCCGCGATTGGCCTGGCGATCGGTGGCGCCTTTGGGCTTGCCGGCACCTTCGTGGCGAGCGCCGAGCTGCGCGAAACACTCTGGACGATCGACGGCGTCGCACTCGTGGTGGCAGCCGCCCTGTTGACGATGAAGTACCAGCGGCAAGGCAACGACTGCGTGGCGGCCGGATTTTTGACCTTCGTCGCAGGCGAGGGTCTGCTGCTCGCCGGTAATGCGGCGGGGCTTGAGGCCAGCGTTCCCTCCTATGTCGGCGGTATCTCGCTTTGGGCGGCAGCGCTGGTCATGGTCAGCACACCGAAAACCTTCGACCTGTGGGTACGGCTCACGGCTGTCGTGGCCGCTTTGCTGTTCGTCGTGTCGGCGGGCATGATCCTCTGGGGCGTGCCCTTGCTGCCGACCTCGTCGCCCTTGCCCGCTGCCGGATATCCGTTTCTGGTCCTCACGTTCATCGGCTGGATCTGGACCCTGCTGAAGCCCGGCCGATGAGTGGCCCATGCCTTCGCCCGTCGAAATCCGCAACAGCCCCACCGGAAAAATCTTTCCCGCGCTCGGGCCGCTCCTGATCGCTGCGATCTTCGGCTTCTTCGCGCTGAAGGGGCTTGCGTCAGGCGCCCCGGGCCAAGGGCTGTTCCTGGTGGTGGTGCTGGCGCTTGGCTGCCTGGGGCTTGGTCTGTTCCTGGCGCGCGGCGCGTTCGACACCGGCGTCCAGGTGGTGCTCGACGCCAGTGGCTTTCGCGACCGGCGCGGTGGCGACGTGCTGGTGCCCTGGGAGAAGGTGCGCAGCGCGCACCTCACCTCCGGCGAAGGCGCGGCGATGATCAGCTTCGAACTGACCGAGCCGCCTCCCGATGCGATCAGATATGCGCCGGCCAACGCGCTCGGCCGCTTGCTGCCCTTCGGCAAAAACATCGTCCATATGGAGATATCCTCGCTCGACATCACCGGCGCCGACATGATCGCGGCGATCCGGCGGCTCGCGCCGCATGTGGCGGTGTTGAGGTAGGCGCTCCCCCTTCTCCCCCTTTGTTTGGACTGGGGACATCGCGAACAGGTGTGCGAGGACATCGCGAACAGTTTTGCGCGTTGTGCGCGAGGGGGTTCGGGGTGCCGTTCAAGGACAGAAGCGCGATGTTCCCAGTCCAAACAAAGGGGGAGAAGGAAAGGTCGCGCCTTCCCGGGGGGAATCATCATGTTGTCTTACGCTTTCGCGCGGCGCATCGCCGTTACGCTCTGTCTTGTCACGCTGTTCGCGCCGGCGGCCCGTGCAGGCGACGTCACGTTCGAGATCAGGAACAGCCATCCCAACGCCATGCGCGTCGAGCTCTACACTCAGGACCGCGACTATGTCTGGCCGGGCAACAATCAGGACTATTATCTCAACGACGGCGAGACCAAGTCGATCCCGCTGTCCTGTGATGACGGCGAATCGATCTGCTACGGCGCCTGGGTCGACGGCGACGAGGGCACCTATTGGGGCGTCGGCCCCGGCAACACCGAAAAATGCGACGATTGCTGCTACACCTGCAGCGGTGGCGAGATCGAGGAGATTGATTTGGTGCCGTGAGCGGTCGAGGGGGAGATGGCCGGCAGGCCAGAGGAGGTTGTGTCGCGTGGAGCGCCATCCTCCCCATCGGTGACAGGGAAGGTCGCGTCAGACGTACCGACCCCCTCTGTCGCCTTCGGCGACATCTCCCCCTCAAGGGCCCCTCAAGGGGGGAGATTAGGCGCCGTGGCCCAGCGCTCGCGGCTTTATCCGCCGTTCCGTATCGGCTAATGGCGGGGAGCAAAATCTCCCGGACCCGCCAATGACCGCCAAACCCTCCCCCCTGTTCCTCGGCATCGACACCGGCGGCACTTACACCGACGCCGTGCTGTGGTCGGAAGCCGGCGGCCCTCCAGAGGGACCCAATAAAGGCAAAGTGCTGGCCAAGGCCAAGGCGCTGACCACTCGTCACGATCTGGCGGTCGGCATATCGGGCGCGGTCGACGCGGTGCTGCAAAAAGCCGGCACCGATCCTGCAGCGATAAAACTGGTGTCGATGTCGACGACGCTCGCCACCAACGCACTGGTCGAAGGCCAGGGCGGCCGCGTGGCGCTGGTGATGATCGGCTTTTCCGAAGGCGATCTGGCCCGCGACGGGCTGAGGGCGGCGCTCGGCACCGACCCTGTGGTGTTCTGTCCCGGCGGCCATGATGTCCACGGCAACGCGGCAAAACTCGACCTGTCCGAGCTGGAGGCCGCGCTGCCGGAATTGGGCGCTTCGGTGTCCGGCTTTGCCGTCTGTGCCTATTTCGCCACCCGCAACCCGGCGCATGAACTCGCCGCGCGCGACCTCATCCGCGAAAAGACCGGCCTGCCGGTCACCGCCAGCCACGAGCTGTCGGCCAAGCTTGGCGGCCCGCGCCGGGCGCTGACGACCCTGCTCAACGCCCGGCTGATCTCGATGATCGACCGGCTGGTCGCGGCGACCGAAGGTTTTCTCGCCGCCCGTGGCATCGCAGCCCCCTTGATGGTGGTGCGCGGCGACGGCGCTCTGGTCTCGGCCGCCTTTGCCCGCCAGCGGCCGATCGAGACGATTCTTTCAGGGCCGGCCGCCAGCCTGGTCGGCGCCCGCCACATGACCGGGCTCGACGATGCTGTCGTCTCCGACATCGGCGGCACCACCACCGATGTCGCCGTGCTCGACGGGGGCCGTCCCAGGCTCGACCCGGAAGGCGCCACCGTCGGCGGCTTCCGCACCATGGTCGAGGCGGTCGCCATGCGTACTTTTGGGCTCGGCGGCGATTCCGAAGTGACGCTGGAGGACGGCGCGCTCAACCCAAGAATCCTGCTCGGGCCGCGTCGCCTGGTGCCGCTGGCGCTGGCCGGCATGATGCATGGCGAGGCCATCACATCAGAGCTCGAACGTCAGCTGCGGGCGCCCAACCCCGGCCGCTTGGATGGCCGCCTGGCGGTCAGGACCGGCGTGCCGGAGCGGCTGGCGGCCGGCCTGACCGCTCCGGAAGCGAAGCTCTACGAGGCGATTGGCAGCGTGCCGCTCGCACTCGACAGGCTGCTCACCTCGAACGCCCAGAACGCCACCTTGAACCGGCTGGTGTCGCGCGGCCTGGTGCATATTTTAGGTTTTACGCCCTCGGATGCTGCCCATGTCTTGGGCAAGCAGGCCAACTGGGATGCGGCGACGGCCCGGCTCGGCGCCGAACTGTTCACGCGCAAGCGCGACGGCCGCGGCCAGTTCATCGCCGCGACGCCGGAGGCGATCTCGCAGCGGGTGCTGCTGACGCTGACGCGCTGGTCGGCTGAATACATCCTTGAAACCGCCTTCGCCGAGGATGGGCTGGATGGTGCCGCCACCGTGGCGCACGCGCTGGTGCAGCGCGCCGTCGATTCTCATCCCGGCATCGCCCGCCTCAGCGTCGCGCTCGACCGCCCGGTCATCGGCCTCGGCGCCTCGGCGCCGCTGCACTATGCCGGCCTGGCCGAACTGGTCGGCAATGACTGCGTCGTGCCGGAGGATACCGACGTCGCCAACGCGCTTGGCGCCGTCGTTGGCCAGGTCCGCGTCTCGGCCGAGGCCCTCGTCAGCCAGCCCAAGGAAGGGCTGTTCCGCGTTTCGTCCGGGGAGACAGTCCGCGATTTTCTCGACGAGGCTGCGGCGATCGCGGCGGCCGAGGCCGATGTGCGCGCGCTTGCCGCCGGACGGGCCAGGGAAGCCGGCACCGACAGCGCCGAGATCGAGGTCGCCACCGAATTCCGCGTCTCCACCGTCGAAGCCCAGCGCATGTTCATCGAGGCGCATGTCGTGGCGGTGGCGTCGGGAAGGCCAAGGATTGCGGTGTGATGTCAGATGGAGGATTTGGGCGCGGTTGCAAGTCGCTCGAAAACCGCGTTTACCCGTATGCGGCTGCCATTGGGATCGACGATCTGCATGACCAAAATCAGCCGCTTTTGATGAAGCTTGAAGGCGGCCGCCAAGCCTCTGGCCTTGGCGCCTGCCGAAGTTGACCCCGGCCAAGTGCCTTTTCCGATCAACGCAGCTTCTCCATTGATCGTTTCTGCTTTCAGATCGGCGGTCCACCCATTACTTGCAGCGACCTGCAGGCCGGGATTGCCGCTGCGGATGACGACCGTGCAATCGCTGCATTGGCCGCCGGTCGAGTAAACCTGCTGCCAGGTGCCGATGAATTCGGCATCAGCAGCCGCGGCAGGACCAGCGCTCGCGAATGCAAGAGAGAATAGAGCAAAAGCAAGCCAGGCAAATCTCAACATCGGCCAACTCCAAAACGTCTTCTTCATTTGACAGGCAATGTATAAGGCCGGGTTTACTGGAATGAGAAAATTGGCCCGATATGCGATTGCACATAGCCGCTTATGCGCCGCGACGTCGTTTCGCTCCTGCTTCGCCTGGGATGACGAAGTGGACCAAAATACCCACCTTCACCCTAAGCTGAATTGACCGTGCTACCCTGACATGCCAAAGGCCCGGCCAAAGCCTTCATCTTGGAGACACCCTGATGACCGATCGCGTCGAAATCGCCGGATTGCGGATTGCCCGCGAGCTTTATGATTTCGTCGTGAACGAGGCGCTGCGGGGCACCGGCATTGCAGCCGACGCCTTCTGGACCGGCCTCTCGACCATCGTTCACGAGCTTTCGCCGAAGAACCGGGCGCTGCTGGAAAAGCGCGACGCGCTGCAGGACCAGATCGACCGCTGGTATCGCGACAATGGCGCGCCCAGCGATATGGAAGCCTACAAGGGATTCCTGAAGGAGATCGGTTATCTCGTGCCTGAGGGGCCGGCCTTCTCAGTGACGACCGAAAATGTCGACCCGGAGATCTCGGTGGTTGCCGGGCCGCAGCTGGTGGTGCCGGTGATGAACGCGCGCTACGCGCTGAACGCCGCCAATGCCCGCTGGGGCTCGCTCTATGACGCGCTCTACGGCACCGACGCCATTCCCGAGACCGGCGGCGCCGAGAAGGGCGGCAGATTCAATCCCGTGCGCGGCGCCAAGGTCATTGCCTGGGCGAAGGATTTTCTCGACGAGTCGGTGCCGGTCACCTCGGGCAAATGGGCAGGGGTGAACGGGCTTTCGGTTGCCAACGGCATGTTGCGGCTGGGCGAGGGCGCCGGCGCCACCACGCTTGCCGACCCCAGACAGTTTGCCGGCTATCGCGGCGACGCCGACAATCCCGAAGCCGTCCTGCTCACCAAGAATGGCCTGCATATCGAGATCGTCATCGACCGCAGCAACCAGATCGGCAAGACCGATCCAGCCGGCATCGCTGATGTCATCTTGGAATCGGCGCTGACCACCATCCAGGACTGCGAGGATTCGGTCGCGGCGGTCGATGCGCAGGACAAGGTCGTGGTCTACCGCAACTGGCTCGGCCTGATGAAGGGCGACCTTGCCGAGGAGATCACCAAGGGCGGCAGGACGTTTACACGAAAACTCAATCCCGACCGATTGTACACGGCGCCCGATGGCGGCGCGCTGACGCTGCCAGGCCGCTCGCTGATGCTGATCCGCAACGTCGGTCACCTCATGACCAATCCGGCGATAACGGACCGCGACGGCAACGAGGTGCCGGAAGGTATCATGGACGCAGCGATGACGGCGCTGATCGCGCTGCACGATGTTGGGCCGAATGGACGACGCGCCAATTCCCGCGCCGGCTCGATGTACGTCGTAAAACCCAAGATGCACGGGCCGGAGGAAGTCGCTTTCGCCGTCGAGATCTTTGACCGCGTCGAAGCGCTGCTCGGCATGGCGAAAAGTACCATCAAGATGGGCATCATGGACGAGGAGCGGCGCACCACCGTCAACCTCAAAGAGGCGATCCGCGCCGCCAAAGACCGCGTCGTCTTCATCAACACCGGTTTCCTTGACCGCACCGGCGACGAGATCCACACCTCGATGGAAGCCGGCCCGATGATCCGCAAGGGCGACATGAAGCAGGCCGCCTGGATTGCCGCCTATGAGGCCTGGAACGTCGACACCGGGCTGGAATGCGGACTGGCCGGCCACGCCCAGATCGGCAAGGGCATGTGGGCGATGCCCGATCTGATGGCGGCGATGCTGGCGGAGAAGATCGCCCACCCCAAGGCCGGCGCCAACACCGCCTGGGTGCCGTCGCCGACGGCGGCGACGTTGCACGCCACCCACTATCACAAGGTCAATGTCCAGGCTGTGCAGGCGGCGCTGAAGAGCCGGCCGAAGGCAAAGCTCGACGACATCCTGTCGGTGCCGGTTGCGGTGCGGCCGAATTGGTCGCCGGAGGAGGTCCAGAAGGAACTCGACAACAACTCGCAAGGCATTCTGGGCTATGTCGTGCGCTGGATCGACCAGGGCGTCGGCTGCTCGAAAGTGCCTGACATCAATGACATCGGCCTGATGGAGGACCGCGCCACGCTGCGCATCTCCTCGCAGCATATCGCCAACTGGCTGCGCCATGGCGTGTGCACCTCAGACAAGGTGATGGAGACGATGAAGCGCATGGCTGGCGTCGTCGACCGCCAGAACGCAGGCGACCCGCTTTACCGGCCGATGGCGCCCGACTTCGACAAATCGATCGCCTTCCTCGCCGCCTGCGACCTCGTCTTCAAGGGCCGCGTCCAGCCCAACGGCTACACCGAACCGGTGCTGCATGCGCGGCGGCTGGAACTGAAGGCGAAGGAAAGGGCTGGATAGCAAGCCCGCGTTGCAAAGGCGCTGGCCCTCACTCCCGGGCGTTCCCAGGGGTAGAAAAATTTTGCGCCTGTCCGTGCTCAGGCCGCAGGCGCGCGTTGCAGCCCGTTCTGGAGCATCTGGGGGAGGAATGCCGGATGCAGAACTTCACATGAATCACCCGACAGATATTAGACATCGCTAAAACGTCGTTGTCCCGGTGCATGCGATCTGCTAGATTTTAATCACCGACAAACGGCTTTGGGAGGCCGTGCGTCCGACTTCATGCACAAGATCAACTCAAAACCGGAGAACGGCCATGAAACGGCTTCTGACGGTCGCTGCCCTTGTGGCGGCGGGCAGTTTGATTGCGATACAGGCCGCAGCCGCCGACGACGCTGCGATGATCAAGAGCGCTGAATCCGCCGCACCCCCCGCTGTAGCAAGCGGCGCTGCGATCCACGCTATGGATGAGAAGGGTGCAATGCGCACACTGCGCGAAGGCACAAACGGCTTCTGGTGCATGCCGGACAACCCGGCCACACCTGGCCCGGATCCAATGTGTGGCGATGCCAATTCGATGGAATGGGCAATGGCGTGGATCGAAAAAAAGAACCGCCCAAGGGCAAGGTCGGCTTCATGTATATGTTGGCCGGCGGCACCGACGGCAGCAACACCGATCCTTATGCGACGAAGCCCGAGCCCGGCAACAATTGGGTGGAGACCGGACCGCACGTGATGATCGTCAATGCAACGGATATGATGCAGGGCTATCCGATGGACCCCAAGCCTGACACGTCCAGGCCATATGTGATGTGGGCCGGCACGCCCTACGCACATCTCATGATCCCGGTGAAGTAGCTGCTGCGAAAATGGATGGCGACAGCGATCAGGCTGCGTAGCACCAGGCTGTCGAAATGCTCGCCGGCCCGGCCGCTCCCGGCCCGCAGGCGGCATTGGGGCGATCGCCGCCGGCGACGATGAGGCCCGAGGTCAAGCTTTCCGGCGCCCGGCCGGTGCACTCTACGCCGCCTGCGCCATTCGCTCCGAGCTCATGCGGTAGGAAATCGCCTCGGCCAGATGGATGCGGCCGACCGTCTCGCTCGCCTCGAGATCGGCCAGCGTCCGCGCCACTTTCAGCACCCGATGATAGGCCCGTGCGGAAAAGCCGAGTTTTTCGCTGGCGTCCCTGAGCAGCGACAGGCCTGATGCATCCGGCATCGCGATCTCCTCGATGACCGAGGGCGAGCAATGCGCGTTGGTGGTGGCGGAGGTCGCGCCGAGCCGTTCGAAACGCTCGCGCTGGATCGTCCGGGCGCGTGCCACGCGCAATGCCACCGCGGCACTTTTCTCCGCCCGGTCCGGCCGGATCAGATCGCTGGCCGAGACCGCCGGCACCTCGATCCGGAGATCGATGCGGTCGAGCAGCGGGCCGGAAATGCGCGCCTGGTAGTCGGTGCGGCAACGGTCGCCGCGCAGGCAGCGATAGCCCGGCTCGCCGGCCATGCCGCAGCGGCACGGATTCATCGCCGCGACCAGCTGGATGCGCGCCGGATAGGTGACGCGATGGTTGGCGCGGGCGATCATGCAATCGCCGGTCTCCAGCGGCTGGCGCAGCGCATCGAGCGCCTGCGGCGAGAATTCGGGAAACTCGTCGAGGAACAGCACGCCGTGATGGGCAAGCGAGGCCTCGCCCGGCCGCACGCGCAGGCCGCCGCCGACCATCGCCGCCATCGAGGCCGAATGGTGCGGCGCTCGGAACGGCCGCCGGTCGGTCAGTTTTCCCTCGCCGAGTTCGCCTGCCACTGATGCGATCATCGAGACTTCGAGCAATTCCCTCGGCGCCAGCGGCGGCAGGATCGACGGCAGCCGCTGCGCCAGCATCGATTTTCCCGATCCCGGCGGTCCGACCATCAGCAGATTGTGGCCGCCGGCTGCCGCCACTTCCAGTGCTCGCTTGGCGGTCTCCTGGCCCTTGATGTCGGCGAGATCCGGCAGGTCGCGCGCCGAGGCATGGATGCCGGCTTCCGGCCGCGACAGCACCTGCGTGCCGCGAAAATGATTGGCGATGGCGATCAGGCTGCGTGGCGCCAGGATGTCGAAATCCTTGCCGGCCCACGCCGCTTCCGGGCCGCAGGCGAAAGGACAGATCAGGCCCTTGCCTTCGGCATTGGCGCCGATCGCCGCCGGCAGCGCGCCGGCCACCGCGGCGATGGTGCCGTCGAGCGACAGCTCGCCAAGCACGACATAGCCGGACAGCATGTCGCCTGGAATGGCGCCCAATGCCGCCATCAGGCCGAGCGCGATCGGCAAATCGTAATGGCTGCCTTCCTTGGGCAGGTCAGCCGGCGCCAAATTGACCGTGACCTTTTTCGACGGCATCGACAGGCCCGACGCGTGCAGGGCCGCCTGGACCCGCTCGCGGCTTTCGGCCACCGCCTTGTCGCCGAGGCCGACGATGTGCATGTTGACCTTGCCGGGCGCGATCATCACCTGGACGTCGACCGGTACGGCCTCGATGCCCTGGAAAGCGACCGTACGGACCCGCGCAACCATTTTTTCACCCCCGGATGCAGACTTGCCCAAGCCTCTGCGATCATGCCGCGAACGGCTTTGCCGCAGACAACCACAGATTTACGGCTGAGGCAAGAACATTACGGGAACAATTGGACGCTACAATCTGATGGCGTCGCGGCGCTAACGGGTCGGAAAAACACTGTTCCGCAAAGCGTGCGCTTACTTGCGTTTGTCCTCGACCGCCTCCCAGAACAGGCTCGCAATATCGGCGCCACCAAAACGCTGCACCTCGCGCACGCCGGTCGGCGACGTCACGTTGATCTCGGTCATGTAGTCGCCGATCACGTCGATGCCGACGAGGATAAAGCCGCGCTCTTTCAGCGACGGGCCGATGCGGGCGCAGATCTCGCGTTCGCGCTCCGTCAATTCGGTTTTTTCGGCGCGGCCGCCGACATGCATGTTGGAGCGTGAATCAGTCTCGGCCGGCACCCGGTTGATGGCGCCGACCGGCTCACCGTCGATCAGGATGATGCGCTTGTCGCCGGCGCGCACCTCCTTGAGATAGCGCTGCACGATGTAAGGCTCGCGGAACAACTGCCCGAACATCTCGAGCAGCGAGGCAAGGTTGCGGTCGGCCTCGTGCAGGTGGAAGATGCCGGCGCCGCCATTGCCGTAGAGCGGCTTGACGATGATGTCGCCGAACTCCTTGCGGAAGGCGGCGACCTCCAGCGGGTCCTTGGTGATCAGCGTTTCCGGCATCAGGTCGGGGAATTCGGTGACGAAGATCTTTTCCGGGCTGTTGCGCACCCAGGCCGGGTCGTTGACCACCAGCGTCTTGGGATGGATACGCTCGAGGATATGCGTGGAGGTGATGTAGTTCATGTCGAACGGGGGATCCTGCCTGAGCAGGATGACGTCCATCTCCGACAGGTCGGTGCGGACTTCTTCGCCGAGCGAATAGTGATTGCCCTTCTCATCGCGGACCTGCATTGCCTCGATGCGGGCAAACACCTTGCCGCCGCGCAGCAACAGTCGATCGGGCGTATAATGGAAGAGCTGATGGCCGCGCCGCTGCGCTTCCAGCGACAGCGCGAAAGACGTGTCGCCGGCAATCGAGACGGTGGAGATGTGGTCCATCTGGACGGCGATTTTCAAAGGCATGGCGGATCTCCGGCGGATCGTATGGGCTGCTTGCTTGCCTGTACAACCTCGCCGGTCATCTGCCAATCGCGACATTTTGAGGATTGCCTGCTGCAAGCGGGCGTCTGTCGGTCAGTTGCAGGCAAAGCGAGGCTGTGCGTGCGCTCGATGCCTTCGTGGGTTGGCCGCGCTGCGAGGACGCATAGTGGGGCGTGATCGACTTTTTGTCTGACATAAGCCTCGGGAATCGGTTTTTCTCCCTTGCTCCCCCGACCGGGCTGGGTAGGATGCGCGCCGACTGAGCCTACAGCGCCGCGCGTCCTTTTGGACGCTCAAAGGACGCCGTAGCACTTTGATTTTGCGCATGATCCTTTCCGAAAATCGAAACTGATTTTCGGGCCATGCGCAGGGAGAAAAAGATGATGCCATCGGCGCGCTTTGCCGACCTTGAAGGTGCTTCGGTGCTGATTACCGGCGGCGGCTCCGGCATCGGTGCGGCGCTGACGGAGGGCTTTGCCCACCAGGGAGCAAAGGTCGCCTTCATCGACATCGCCGACGGCCCGAGCCTGGCGCTGGCCGACCGCATCGAGAAGGATCTCGGCCGCCGGCCCCTTTATCTCAAGACGGACATACGCGACATCGAGGCGCTGCGGGCTTCAGCCGCCAAGGCGGCCGAAGCCCATGGCGACGTCACCGTGCTGGTCAACAATGCAGCAGTTGACGATCGCCACGCGGTGGAAGATGTCACCGTGGAGTTCTGGGACAACAACCAAGCGGTTAATCTGCGTCCGCATTTCTTCTCCGCACAGGCGGTGGCGCCGGGCATGAAGCGCGCCGGCGGCGGCTCGATCATCAACTTCACGTCGACATCGTTTCTGATCAACCACCCCGATATGCCGGCCTATACCGCGGCCAAGGCCGGCATCGTCGGCCTGACCAAGGGGCTTGCCGGCAAACTCGGCGCCGACGGCATTCGCGTCAACGCGATCGCACCCGGCTGGGTGATCACTGAGCGGCAGAAGGAGCTCTGGGTTAGCGAACAGGCGCTCGCCGCCCATATTGCCAAGCAATGCATCAAGCAAGTGATGCAGCCGGAAGACATTGTCGGCACGGTGCTGTTCCTGGCGTCGGATGCTTCGCGCATGCTGACCGCGCAGATGCTGATCGTCGATGGGGGCTTCCTGTGAACTCAGCGAGCAGCGTGCCTTCTGTGGCCGCCGTCGACTGGGGCACGACCCGTCTCAGGGTCTGGCTGGTCGATGAGGCCGGAAACGTGCTTGCCGAGCGCCGCGGCGACGACGGGCTGATCACCGCGCAAGCCGCCGGGTTTTCGACCATCCTCGAAGGACATCTGGCGGCGATGGGCGCGCCGGAAGCGATGCCCGTCATCGTCTGCGGCATGGCCGGATCGCGCCAGGGCTGGCTGGAGGCGCCCTATGTCACCGTGCCGGCGCCGATCGGTGCCATCCTTGCCGGCGCTGCGCGCGTCCCCGGCCAGCGCCGCGACATCCGCATCGTGCCGGGCCTGGCCCAGCGCCAGGCCGACGCGCCTGACGTCATGCGCGGCGAGGAAACGCAGCTTGCCGGCGCCGGTTTGCCGGCAAAAGGCCGCCATCTCGTCTGCATGCCCGGCACCCATTCGAAATGGGTGCTGGTCGAGGACAGCGCCGTTACCGGTTTCGGGACATGGCCGACCGGCGAGCTGTTTTCGGTGCTGGCGGCGCATTCGATCCTGCGCCATTCGCTGGGCGAGCAGCCACAGCCGGTTGCATCAGGCAATCCTTTTTTTCAGCGCTGGTGCGAGCAAGCGCTGGCCGAGGGCGGCGATGTCACGTCGAGGCTGTTCTCGATCCGCGCTGCCGGCCTGCTGCAGGACCTGAAGCCCGGCGATGCCGCTGCTTGCCTGTCCGGCCTGCTGATCGGCGGCGAGATCGCCTCGGCCAGCCGCCGTTATGGCAAAGGCGGGTCGGTCGTGCTGGTCGCTTCCGGCGCGCTCAGCACGCTCTATACTGAGGCGCTCGGTCTTGCTGGACTTGCGGTGAGAGCCGTCGATGCCGACGAGGCGGTGCGTGCCGGCCTGATCGAGGCGGCGCGCAAAAATGGCATGATTGCTGGAAGCGGAGTTGCCGCATGACCGAGACCGCACCGTTTCCGAAGCTCGAGCGCGGGCTTGTCGCCATCCTGCGCGGCCTCAAGCCGGACGAGGCGGTGGCCATTGGCCGGGCGATCTTCGAGGCCGGCATCGAAGCGATCGAAGTGCCGCTCAATTCGCCGGACCCGTTTACCTCGATCGCCAGGATTGTTGACGCGCTGCCGGCGACGGCACTGGTCGGCGCCGGGACAGTGCTGACCGCAGCCGATGTCGATGGATTGCACAAGGCCGGCGGGCGGCTGCTGGTCAGCCCCAACATCGATGCCGAGGTCATGGGCCGGGCGATGCATTACGGCATGGTGACGATGCCCGGCGTGTTCACGCCGACCGAGGCCTTCCAGGCCATCCGGCTCGGTGCCTCGGCGCTGAAATTCTTCCCGGCCAGCGTGCTTGGCGCGGCCGGCATCGCGGCGATGCGCGCCGTTTTGCCGGCTGAGACGCTGGTCGGCGCGGTCGGTGGCGTTTCGGAAAAGGACTTTGCCGGCTACAAGGCGTCAGGTGTCAGCGTCTTCGGCCTTGGCTCCAGCCTTTTCAAGCCAGGCATGAGCGTCGATGAGGTGGCAACGCGGGCCCAGGCCGCAGTCGCAGCCTGGGATGCGGCGCTTGGAGCGGCAGGATGAGCGAAGCCATCGTCTCGGTTTTTTCCGACCATGTCTGCCAGCTCGGCGAAGGCCCGAGCTACGACCCCACCACCGATACGCTCTACTGGTTCGACATCGTCAACGGCCAGCTTCTGGAAAAGCGCCTTTCCGGCGGTACGGTCAAAATCCAAGAGCTTGGCCAGATGGCCAGCGCGATCGCCTTCATCGACGACAAAAGACAATTGATCGCCACCGAAACCGGCCTGCATGTCCGCGACGTGGCGACCGGCAAGATGACACTGCATACGACGATCGAGGCCGACAATCCGACGACGCGCTCGAACGATTCGCGCGTCCACCCCTGCGGCGCCTTCTGGGTCGGGACGATGGGCAAAGGCGAGGAAAAGGCCATAGGCTCGATCTACTGGTTCTACAAGGGAGAGCTGCGCCGGCTCTTTTCGGATATCACCGTGTCGAACTCGATCTGCTTTTCCGAAGATGGAACCGTTGCCCATTACACCGATACCAGCACCGGCCTGTTGATGCGCGTCGGTTGCGATCCAGCGACCGGCCTGCCGGTCGGCGAACCGAAGATCTTCGTCGATCACCGCAAGGCCAAGGGCTATATCGACGGTTCGGTGCTCGATCGCGACGGTGTTCTTTGGAACGCCTGCTGGGGCGGCAGCGTCATCGAAGCATACGGGCCTGACGGCAAGCTCATCCGATCGGTCGCGATGCCGGCGACGCAGCCCTCCTGCCCCGCCTTTGTCGGCAGGGATGCCGACCGGCTGGCGGTCACCTCTGCCTGGTCGGGCAAGGATGAGAAACAGCGCCTGCTGGATCCGCAAGCCGGCATGACGTTTCTGCTCGATATTCCGGTCAACGGCCGCTTCGAGCCGCGCGTGCTGATCGCCTAGACCATGATCCCGAACCTTCGGTCCGGAAAAGATCACGGTCAACATGAAGATAGCGCCGCACTGTCGTGCAGGCGTCCAGCTGACGTCGGTTTTCCGCGAAAGCCGAATGCGTCCGCCGTGCGATGGTAGGCAATCGCGCTGCCAGGACCCGTTCATCCCCGGGATCGTGCATCTCATGTCAAGCCGCAGGCCGAAGCTGATCCTTGTCTACGAGCCGGAAAAGGCCTGCTTCGACCGGCTGGTCGCCGATGGCCACGTGCCGGCGCGCGCCGCCGAAATCGCCTCCTATCTGGCGCAGTCGACCGACATCGCCCCTGAGTTCGACGCGCTGGCGGCAGCCTGCCAGACGCGCGGCCTGTCCTTCGTGCCGGTGGAACTCGACGATGCCGCAAGCGTGCTTGCCGTTGAGGGCCCGGACACGACGCTGGTGTGGACGCTGACCGACGGCATCGCCTATTTCCGAGGCGGTACGGCGCCGGCTCTGGCAAGACTGAACGGCCTGAAGGCACTCGGCGCCGATGATGCGCTGTTTGCACTCTGCCAGGACAAATTCCGCTCCGGCGCCGTGCTCGGCGCACTCGGCCTGCCGGTGCCGCAATCCGGTTTGGCCCGCGACGGTCATTGGCTGGTCGAGCCACCGGCTTCGCCAGCCGGCTGGTTCGTAAAGCCGAACCGGCTCGGCGCCAAGATCGGCATCTGGCCGGATTCACGCTGTAACGATCTCGGCCATGCGCTGGAGCTTAGCCGGCGCGTTTTCGCCGCCTATCGCGACGATGTCGTCGTGCAGCCCTATGTCGCCGGGCGCAATGCGCGCGCGAGCTTTCTCGGCCTGAAGCCGGACACCGGGGTCGAGGCGCTCGGCATCGCCTTTGTCGATGCGGGCGGTGATTTCCAGACCATGGCGGACAGCCTGGCGCTTTACGGCGACACCGGCGAGGCTGCCAAGGCGGCGGGAACATATGCCGAGCCGGTGCTGCTGCCGGTCGCCGCCAGCCAGCCGCGAGCCGATGCAAGGATCCGACGGATCGCCGAAAGCATGATGACCGGACTTGGCCTGCGGGATGTGTTTTCCATCGATTTCCGGGTCGAGGCCGACGACAGCGTCCATCTCATCGAGTTCGAGGTCTGCCCCGGCCTGCCCTGCTTCGATTTCCGCGCCTATTGCCGTACGCAGTGGGAGATGGGCCTCGCCGATGCGATGGCCGAGACCGCTGCGAGTCGTTTTGGTCGATTGGCCGCGTCTTGAGCAGAAATCCTGCGTGAAGCTGCCCGGAACCCTGCAGCCAAGTCCGCCAGTGGACTTCGGAAGATGGCAAGATCGAAGTCGGTGTCTGGGAATGTTCGCAGGGCCGGTTCACCGCGCGCCGAGACACGAATTCCGAGATTTGCCACATCGTCTCCGGCCGCGTGACGCTGCACGGTCCCGACGGCGCGGCCAAAGATGTCGGGCCCGGCGAATTGCTTGTCCTGCCTCTTGGCTGGGAGGGCGAATGGACCATCCACGAGAAAACGCGCAAGCTTTACATCCTGCATCCGGTCTGATCGCCGCGGGCACGTTCGCGACGGTTCCAAATGACTCTGCACGCTACGGCGGTGGCCGCTGAACTAAACCCCTTCGACCAGCACGATCTCGCCGTCGGCCACCTTCTGGCGGATCGCGACGGCGCGCTGGTATTCGGGCGAGTGATAGCAATCCTGCGCCGCAGCCAATGACGGAAACTCGATGATCACATTGCGGTCGCGACCTGGGCCCTCGGCCTTTTCATGTGCACCGCCACGTGCCAGGAATTTTACATCGAAAAGGTCGAAGGCAAGCTTGGCGGCGGCAACATAGTCCTTGTAGCCTTCGGCATCGCGCACATCGACGCGGGCGATCCAGTATCCCTTTGGCATGCTTCTTCTCCTGGTTTTTGGCCGTGCACGGACCGATTTCGAAAATCGCTCCGGCGAGATGGCTGGGGGCGTTTTCGAGAACCGGAGTGGAGCGTACTTAAAGTATATGAGCACCGGAAGCGGAGAAAACGCCGTCAGACGGCCGCCGGAGTAGAGTTTCGGAATTGGTCCTAGGCCGAGCGCATTTCGTCAAGAATTGCTTCCGCGACCGCCCGTCTGTCGGCGGCGCCGACGATCGGCCGGCCGACGACGAGATGGCTGGAGCCGTTGCGGATCGCTTGCGCCGGCGTGACCACGCGTTTCTGGTCGCCATGGTCGCTGCCCTTGGGCCGTATCCCCGGCGTGACGACGGCCATGTCGGGCCCGACGATCCGGCGCACCGCTTCCGCTTCCTCGGCCGAGCAGACGATGCCCCCCATGCCGGCATGCAGCGCCTGTTCGGAGCGCCTCAGCACCAGCGTGTGCGGGTCATGCTCATAGCCGGCGTCGATCACGTCCTGCTCGTCCATCGAGGTCAGCACGGTGACGCCGAGCAGGCAGAGATCGCTGCCCCTGGCGGCCTCGACCGCTGCCTTCATCGTCTTCGGATAGGCGTGCAGCGTCAGCATGGTCATGCCCATTCTGGCAATGGCCTC
Source organism: Mesorhizobium delmotii (assembly GCF_900149755.1). Lineage (NCBI taxonomy): Bacteria > Pseudomonadati > Pseudomonadota > Alphaproteobacteria > Hyphomicrobiales > Phyllobacteriaceae > Mesorhizobium > Mesorhizobium delmotii. Next base: position 107,294 of record NZ_FUIG01000013.1, read on the forward strand.
GACACCCTTGGCCACCGTGTTGTCGATGTCGAGCAGCTTCATGTCGAGGAAGATCCTGGTGCCGCCGCTGGCGAGCTCGCGGGCGAAGTCGAGGCCGCCGGCGAATGCGAGCTGATAGCCGATCTTATAGAAGGAGATGACCCCGTCGAGCTCGCGCACCGCCTTCTCGGCGTCCTTCAGCGTCGGCAGGTCGAGGCCGACGATCAGCCTGTCTTGCATGGTGCTGTCGCGTTGCTGGATCACGCCTCGATCCGCGTCGACAGCATGCGCGAGGTTTCGATCAGCGTGCGGCATAGGTGCTCCATCGATCTGTGCAGTTTCTCGTCCCTGAAATTTCCGTCCTCGTCGAAGGCGTTGCCGCCCTCCGGCACCGAGCATTCCGGCGTCACCACCTCCATCTTGCAGCGCACCAGCACGGCGCGCAGATGGTTGATGCAGCGTACCCCGGCGAAATGTCCTTTGGAAGACGAACAAAGGCCGGCGGGCTTGCCGGCGAACGGCCTGAACGACCGCCCGCCATCCATGCGCACCCGGCTCACCCAATCGATGGTGTTCTTGAGCAGCGGCGGGATCGAGCCGTTATATTCGGGCGTCGCGATCAGCAGCCCATCATGCGCAGCGATCTGCCGGGCAAACTTGATGGCGTTTTCAGGAATGCCTTTCTCCTTTTCCAGGTCCTCGTCGAGGATCGGCAGCGGATACTCGACAAGCGAGATGCGGGTCACCTCGGCACCCTGCAGGGCGAGTTCCCTCTGCGCCACATCGGCGGTCCTGCCGCTGTAGGCGCCAGTGCGAATCGAACCTGCGACGACGAGAATTTTCGAGATCACTGCCATTGGCCACACTTGTCCCCGGACAGGTACAGCCAAGGAACGGTCAAATCAACGCACCGGCCCAAAAATCGAAAAGCGATCTTTGAGGCACTTGAGTGAAGGGTGTGTTGAGATTCAGGTCAGGCCGAGCCGGAGTCGAAGACGGGCGCGAAGCGACCAAACAGGTGGGTTCCGAGAACCGGAGCGGAGCGTACTTGAAGTACGTGAGCACCGGAAGCGCAGGAAGCTGCCATTTGGAGGCCGGCCTCACCTGAATATCGGCACACCCTAATGCGCCCCGCGCCGGTAGATCCACAGCTGCGTTGGCGGGATGTTGCGGATGACGAAATGGAAGTGCTCGACCGTGTAGTCGCCGCGGCCGGGCGGGATCGGCGACAGCGGGCCGTAGGTCAGCTGCACGATCGGGCGGCCTGTCGGGATGCGGTCGAGAAGGCTTTCGACATAGGCGATGCGCTGGGCGACCGGGAAATTGAGCAATGGCACGCCGGAGATGACCGAATCGAAGGTCAGACCGCTCTTGTCGCCGAGTGTCGCATCGAGATTGAAGGCGTCGCCCTCGATGACGTTGACGCCGGGATAGAGCTGGCGCAGATGGCGCACGAAATCGGGGGAGTATTCGACTGCGTAGAGATTTTCAGGCTTTACGCCCTGGGCGAGGATGGCTCGGGTGATGACGCCGGTGCCGGGCCCGACTTCGAGCACCGGCAGGCCCGACTTCGGGTTGACGACGGAGGCCATCTTGCGGGCCGTGGTGGAACTGGTCGGCACGATCGAACCGACCGCCTTCGGCTTGTCGATCCAGCCCTTGAAGAACTTCAGTTCGTCGTCGAACTTTTCCGCCAGCGCCTTTCGCAGTCCGGGACCATGTGCCATGCAAGTTCTCCTGAACGCTCCCCCCGAGAGGCTACTTAGCAGCTACGGGGTCCAAGGCAAGGCGGATGCCGGTATAAGATGTTGATGACGCTAGGGAAGCCTCGCCTTGATTGCACGCTACACCGGATTGGCGAGAATAGGCATCAGCGCTCGCCGAAGGCTTCGAAAAAGTCCTTCATGCGGGCGAAAAAGCCGCTCGACTGCGGCGAATTATCCTTCGAGGAAAGCTGCTCGAACTCCTCCAGCAACTCGCGCTGGCGGCGGGAAAGGTTTTGCGGCGTCTCGACCGCGGTCTGGATATAGAGATCGCCGACATTGTGCTGGCGCAGCACCGGCATGCCCTTGCCCTTTAGGCGGAACTGGCGGCCGTTCTGGGTGCCTTCCGGCACTTTCACTTTCGTCTGGGTGCCGTCCAGCGTCGCCACCTCGAAGGAGCCGCCAAGTGCTGCCGTCGTCATCGAGATCGGCACCTTGCAGTAGAGATCGGCGCCGTCGCGCTGGAAGAATTCGTGCGGCTTGACCGCGAGGAAAATATAGAGGTCGCCCGACGGGCCGCCGCGCAGGCCGGCCTCGCCCTCATTGGCAAGGCGGATGCGGGTGCCGTCCTCGATGCCGGCCGGGATATTGACCGACAGCGAGCGCTCCTCGGTGACGCGGCCCTGGCCGGCACATTTCGGGCACGGCTCCTTGATGGTCTGGCCACGCCCCTGGCATTGCGGGCAGGTGCGCTCGATCGAAAAGAACCCTTGCGTGGCGCGCACCTTGCCGTGGCCGTTGCACATCGAGCAGGTGACGGGCTGGGTGCCGGGCTTGGCGCCGCTGCCGGAGCATTCCGTGCAGGAGATCGAGGCCGGCACGTGAATCTGTGCGGTCTTGCCGGTAAACGCCTCCTCAAGCGTGATTTCCATATTGTAGCGCAGGTCGGCGCCGCGCTCGCGGCCACCTGAGGAGCGGCGCTGGCGCCCGCCCATCATGTCGCCGAAAATATCCTCGAAGATGTCGGCGAAGCCGCCGGCGCCGAAGCCGTGTGCTCCGCCGTTCATGCCGCCCTGTTCAAAGGCGGCGTGGCCGAAACGGTCGTAGGCCGCACGTTTCTGCGGGTCCTTCAGCGTCTCGTAGGCTTCGTTGATTTCCTTGAATTTGTGCTCGCAGGCATGATCGCCGGGATTGCGATCGGGATGGAACTGCATGGCGAGCTTGCGGAAAGCGCTCTTGAGCTCCTTCTCGTCGGCCCCCTTTTGCACGCCCAACGTTTCGTAGAAATCAGCTTTCATCTTTTCCTGCAGTCCGGATATTCAACGTCTTGAAGCCTTGTTGCGTCGTTTGCCGGCACGCTGTTCCGATTTAGGTGCGATGGAGCCGGGATGCCAGTGTTGACACGGGCTTGCTCGCACTTTTTCGATCAGGCCCGCACTTTTTCGGCCATAGTTGCAAAAAAGCCCGGCTTTGCGCCGGGCTTTACTACAGCGCCGCGCGTCCTGTTGGACGCGCAAAGGACGCTGTAGCACTTTGATTTTTGCGCATGATCCTCCCCGAAATCGATTCCGATTTCGGGGTCATGCGCCTAAACCTGCCGTCAGGCCGCTCAGGCCGACTTCTTCTTGTCGTCGTCCTCGTTGATTTCCTCGAAATCGGCATCGACCACGTCGCTGTCCTTGGCGGCATCCGCCTTGGCGTCAGCCTCCGCGGCTTCCTTCTGCGAAGCCTCGTACATGGCCTGGCCGAGCTTCATCGAAGTTTCTGCGAGCGCCTGGGTCTTGGCTTCGATCTCGGCCGTGTCGTCGCCTTCGGCCGCGGTCTTCAGCGCCGCGATCGCATCGGCGATCGCCGTGCGGTCGGCCTCGGAAACCTTCTCGCCATATTCCTTCAGCGACTTCTCCGAGGAATGCACCAGCGCTTCGGCCTGGTTGCGGGCCTCGACCAGCGCGCGCCGCTTCTTGTCGGCCTCGGCATTGGCTTCGGCGTCCTTCACCATCTTCTCGATGTCGGCGTCCGAAAGGCCGCCAGACGCCTGGATGCGGATCTGGTGCTCCTTGCCGGTGCCCTTGTCCTTGGCCGAGACGTTGACGATGCCGTTGGCGTCGATGTCGAAAGTGACCTCGATCTGCGGCACGCCACGCGGCGCCGGCGGAATGCCGACCAGGTCGAACTGGCCGAGCGCCTTGTTGTCGGCGGCCATTTCACGCTCGCCCTGGAAGACGCGGATGGTCACGGCCGACTGTGAATCCTCGGCCGTCGAGAACACCTGGCTCTTCTTGGTCGGGATCGTCGTGTTGCGCTCGATCAGCCGCGTGAACACACCACCCAGCGTCTCGATGCCGAGCGACAGCGGCGTCACGTCGAGCAGCAGCACGTCCTTGACGTCGCCCTGCAGCACGCCGGCCTGGATGGCGGCGCCCAACGCGACGACCTCGTCCGGATTGACGCCCTTGTGCGGCTCCTTGCCGAAGAACTGCTTCACGATCTCCTGGATCTTGGGCATGCGGGTCATGCCGCCGACCAGGACGACCTCGTCGATTTCGCCGGCTTTCAGACCGGCATCCTTGAGCGCCGCCTTGCAGGGATCGATCGTGCGCTGGACGAGATCCTCGACCAGGCTCTCGAACTTCGCCCGCGTCAGCTTCAGCGTCAGGTGCTTGGGACCGGTGGCATCGGCGGTGATGAAGGGCAGGTTGATCTCGGTCTGCGTCGTCGACGACAGCTCGATCTTGGCCTTTTCGGCCGCTTCCTTGAGGCGCTGAAGGGCGAGCTTGTCGCTGCGCAGGTCGATGCCCTGTTCCTTCTTGAACTCGGCCGCCAGATATTCGACCAGACGCATGTCGAAATCCTCGCCGCCGAGGAAGGTGTCACCATTGGTCGACTTCACCTCGAAGACGCCGTCGCCGATTTCGAGCACTGAAATGTCGAAGGTGCCGCCGCCAAGGTCATAGACGGCAATGGTCTTGCCTTCCTTCTTGTCGAGGCCATAGGCAAGCGCGGCCGCGGTCGGCTCGTTGATGATGCGCAGCACTTCAAGTCCGGCGATCTTGCCGGCATCCTTGGTCGCCTGGCGCTGGGCGTCGTTGAAATAGGCTGGAACGGTGATGACCGCCTTCTCGACCTTCTCGCCGAGATAGGCTTCCGCCGTTTCCTTCATCTTCTGCAGGATCATCGCCGAGATCTGGCTGGGTGACTGCTTCTTGCCGCCGGCCTCGACCCAGGCGTCGCCATTGTCGCCCTTGACGATCTTGTAGGGGACAAGCTTCTTGTCCTTTTCCGTCACCGGATCGTCATAGCGGCGGCCGATCAGGCGCTTGACCGCGAAGATGGTATTTTCAGGATTGGTGACTGCCTGGCGCTTGGCCGGCTGGCCGACGAGGCGCTCGCCATCGCTGTTTATGGCGACGATGGAAGGGGTCGTGCGCGCGCCTTCCGCATTCTCGATCACCTTCGATTCCTTGCCATCCATGATGGCGACACAAGAGTTGGTAGTCCCCAGATCGATACCGATTACTTTTGCCATTTTTCTAATCTCTCCGCTAAGCAGGCTCTCAGGACCCGTACAGGCGTTCCGGCGAAAGCCCCTGTTCACAAGAAATTCCGCTTCGGCCACCGGCATTCCGGCGTCGAACGGCTTGGCGCGTATATAAGAACAGGCTGCGCGGCGCGCAAGCATTCTGCGCAAGGCATCCAACATCCTTTTCTCCGGCCATGGCTCCCCTGAACCTTTCCGCGTCCGTTCGCGACTGACACCAAGGTGCGCCGCATGGTGCGGCCCTGGAAAGGAAAGCCCCATGACTGGAAATCCAGAGCCTCCGCGGTCTCCGGGAACTCAGCGCGACCACCATTTGTGGGATGGAGCCGATATGCCAGGCCTTCCGCTGATTCCGTTGACCCTGCGTAAGTGCCGGCATATCGTGACTACGAGGAAAGCAGACAATTCGATCAGGGAAAAACGTGCCGGAGCGCCGCGTCTTGCCCTGATTTGCGCGGAAATGCCGGATGTTTCTCCCGTAGCCCACGGGGGGAACTCCATGTCTGGCGACCACGGCGCGTTCATGCGCACTCGTGCTGGCCGTTCGCGTTGTGCGATGCAACAAACCAGTGGCTTTCTGGCGCTGGCGCTCGCCACCACCCTGTGGCTTGGCGGTGCCGCCCAGGCGCAGCAAACGCAGATCATCTATCCAGGCTCGATGGCGGTGACCGGATTTTCCGGCACCGTCATTCCCAATTTCGAAGAAGGCCTGCCGCCCGGCGTCGACCCTCTCGACGAAACTTTCATCGACACGACGCGCGCAACCTTGCGCGTCTTAGACGTTTCAAGGCTGGGCGGGCCGGCCTCCGGCCAGCTCGTCTTCACCCCGCCGCCCTTCGAAGTGACGGCCGGGCAGATCGGCCTGGTGTTCGCCATCACCTATGACGACGGTGTCCGCGACGGCGCTCCCTCAGGCATTCCGAACCTCTATGCCGGCGCCACCTCGTTGCACGGCATCCGCATCGTCACTTCAGACGAAGATGCGGACGGTCGTCCCGAGCGGCAGCGTCGCGGTGCTGCCGGCGCCACCTTCATGGACGGCCAATTCGGCACCGAGAACGGTGGCGGACCGGGCACGATCTGGAAGATCGACGGCATCACCGGCCAGGTGAGCAAATTCGCCGACATCGACACCAACAGGGGTCCCGGCATCGGCGACGTCACCTTCGACAATATCCACCGCCAGCTCTTCGCCAGCGACCTCGACACCGGTCTCATCCACCGCATCGACGCCAACGGCGCCCTGATCGACAGGTTCGACCACGGCGTTGCCGGGCGCCCGGCGCACGGGCTGGCCCCGCTTGCCGACGATGGGACGGGGATGGACATCGAAGACGCTGCGTTCGACAGCGAAGACCCGGACAGCTGGGGCTACACGCAGGACGAGCGCCGCGTCTGGTCCGTCGCCTATCATGGCGGCCGGCTCTATTATTCGGTCGGTGAAAAGGCCGAGATCTGGTCGGTGGGCGTTGCCCGCGACGGCAGCTTTGCCGGCGACCCGCGCTGGGAGCTGACGGTCAAGGCCGGCAAGGACCACGCCGTCACCGACATCGCTTTCGATATCAGCGGCTTCATGTACCTGGCCCAGCGCGGCCCGGTGGAAAGCCGCCACGACTACAGCCGGTTCGCCAATTCCGTCAAGGGAGAGGTCATCCGCTATTGGCGCGAAAACCCGGACGATCCGGCGACGGAATCAATCTGGGTGGAAATGCCGCAGGACTATGCGGTCGGCTTCCCCCAGGGCAACCGGCGGTCGGCCGGCGGCCTCGACCTGCAATATGGCTATGACGCCGACGGCAACCTCGACGCGAACGTCTGCACCGACACGCTGGTCAAGACCGGCGACAAATTGCGTGATAACCCTGGGCTTGCCGAACAGCTTGGCGGGCCGCTGGCCGTGCACGGCGTGCAGATCACGCCGATGGCGCTGGTCAAGCCGGCCAACGTGCCACCTTTCGGCTCGTGGTTCGTCGACTTCGACGGTTATTTCGAGGACCCCGAGGTTGAAGGTCATGTCGGCGACGTCGAGGTCTGGCACCCCTGCGAAGGCCGTGCCGGCTACTACGAGCAGATACCGGGCGGCGGTTACCTGCCACCTTTCTATCCGCGTGATTTTCCGCGGCCCGGCGGCGTGCCTCCTTGCCTCGACCTTGAGGATGTCAGGTATTTCTGCGCGCCCTCCGGTCTCAAGGCCGAACTCTATCTCCGCGACCCTGCCGGCTTTGGCGGCGATTCGATCAAGGCAATGTCCAGGACTTCAGGCGTCGGCGTGACTTCACCCCAATCGCATGCTCCCGGCGCGCCTTACACGATCGGCATCACCGGCCATTATCCTGGCGACACGGTCGATGTCGGGCTCTGCTTCTACAGGCGGTCCGACCGCGACAAGGGCGGCTACTTCCCTTGCTGCAAGATGACCGTGCCGCTCAGAACCCCAGCCGTCAGCTGCGAACGTTGAGGAGGGGAAGATGAGCAATTCAGCATTTTCCCCGCGTGCGACGATCATGAAACCGCTGTCACTCGCCGGGCGCGGCGCGCGCTGGCTGATGGCGGCCGGGATCGCGGTCGCCATGCTGGCCCCGGCGCAAGGCTTCGCCCAGGACCTTGTTCCGGCCCAGACCAGCCAGGCCGACCTCGACAAGCCCGCCGACCCCGGTCCGCTCGTAACCGCCAGTCCGGATTTCGGGCTCGACCTGGACAATCCGCGCATCGTCAATCCGCGGCCCGGCCGGGTTGTGCCTTTCCTTACCAAGAAAGGCAGGCAACGAGGCTGCGACTTTGTCGTATATTCGCTGAGCTTTGGCCTGCGCGGCAATCCGCAAGCTTTTGCCAGCCCGAGCCTCGCGGCCGCGCTGGAAAAGGTCAAGATCGACTTCAAGGACCAGCTTCCGAATGGCCTGCGGATCGTCGGCGTGCATGTGTCCGACGACGGCTCGGATGCGTCAGGCGGACCGCTGCCCGGGGCCTCGATCAGCACGTCGGCAAATCCCAACGACACGGCTGATGTTTCCGATTTCCGGATCTCAGCCTCCGATCTCGACGGCGTCGGCGCTCCGAACGAGCGCGTCATCACCTTGCAGATCACCGCCAGGATCGACCATGCGGCGTTTGCCTCGCCGGCGATCGTCGACAATCAGGGCATGATCAAGCTGACGGTCGGACCCGGCACCGGGACCATCATCCCGTCGCAGGATCCGGCCAAGCCGGACGACGGCAATTTCCTCACCGGCGAAAAAACCTCGATCAAGATCGACTTGGCCAAATGCAGCCCGCCGCCTCCACCTCCCGGCGACCGGGAATGCTTCAAGGTGGAACGCGGCACGGTCGATTGCGTACCCGGCGGCGGCGCCTTCATCTACCACATGCCGGTCGGCGCCGAGATGGGCGGCAAATGGGTGCAGCTTTCGACGACGACACCAGGCATCACTATCATCCCCGACACGCAATTGGCGCCGGCGGGCGGCGGTGTGCTCGACTGGAAGATCGTCGGTGCCTCACCTGGCGACGTCATCCACCTCATCGTCACCGGAATCGAAACCTATGCCGGCCCGGAAGAGGGCTGGGGCCTGTGCTGCACGCAGACAATCGAAATCGTCATTCCGCGCGACCAGAGATGTCCGCCCAAGGACAGGGAGCCGGATCTGAAAGTCGAAAAACGCGCCGACGTTCCGCATTGCACGATGGGTGGCGACTGCGACTTCACCATCAGGGTCACCAATGTCGGCGCCGGGCCGTATCACGGCAAGATCGTTATCGACGAAGTAACGCTGCCGGCCGGCTCCACTCTCGATTCAGGACCGAATGCGCCCTGGGCCTGTGCGCCGGCGGCCACCCCGATGATATGCACCCATCCAGTGACCACGCTCAACCCGGGTGCCTCCGTCGACCTCAAGCTCGGCTTCAAGCCGGCCGGAGGTTGGAAGGGCCGCATCTTGCGCAACTGCGCCGCCTATAATTATGGGGCCAGCGGCAAGCCGCTGTTCGGCAGCCAGCAAAACGACCGCGGCTGCGCCTCGATCCCGATCTGCCGGCGTGGCGACCGTGACCGCGACTGCCGGCCGCCGGTGGAAAAGAAGCTCGATCTGATCCTGAAGAAGCGTGCCCGCACCCCGGTCTGCACGGCCGATCGTGTCTGCACCTTCGTGATCGACATCATCAACAACGGCAGCGTCCTCTATGACGGGCCGCTGACGGTCACCGACACCTATCCGGGCGGCGCGCCGGCATCGTCGAGCTTCGGGCCGACCCCGCCTTGGACATGCGGACCGAACGGTCCCGGCCAGTTCCGCTGCGACAATGCCGGCATCGTGCTCTCGCCGGGCGCCTCGACGCCGATTTTCGTCAAGGCGGTGATGCCGCCCGGCTACCGTCCGGACACCGTCGAGAACTGCGCCGAGGTGAAAGCCATCCCCGGTGAGAACGACCTCACCAACAACCGGGGCTGCGCCAAGCAACGCATCGGTGATGGCGGCAAGCCGGCCATTCGCATCACCAAGCTGTGCAGCGGCTCGCTGGCCGGTGCTGTCGCCGTCACCTGCCGCATCACCGTCATCAGCACCGGCACCACTGCCCCAACTGGTCCGGTGCGGGTCAACGATGCCGCCGCGCTGGTGGCCGGAGGCGCGCCCGTCCCGATCCAGACCATCACCCCTGACGGCGCGGAATGGACGTGCGGACCGGTTCCGGCCAATGCGTTGTCGTGCCAGATTCCCGGCGCCGTCATGACGCCCGGAACCAGCCGCCACTTCGATGTGACGGTTGCAGCAAATGGCGTGTTCGAGAACTGCGCACGCGGCTTCTACGGCCCGGCGCCAGGAGACGACATTGTCTATCCGATCGGCAGGGCCTGCGCCAAGGGTGGCGGTGCCTCGACCATCCGTGTCGAGAAGGCTGGTGATGCCGAGTGCCGGATCGGCCGGCGATGCTCATTCGAGATCACCATCGCGAACGATGGCCAAAACGCCTTCTCCGGTCCGGTTCGCATCGGTGATGCGATCGGCGTCGAAGGCCTTGGCCGGCTGGAAGGCGTTGCGATCACCTTGATCGACCCGCCCTTCGGCTGCGCGCCGGAACCGGCGACCTTGCCGGCATCCTGCATCGCCAATCTGACGCTCGGCGCCGGGGAAAGCCACGTTCACCGTGTGACCGTGATCATTCCCGACGACGGCCGCCTGGCCAATCTGCAGGGCACCGTCAGCGGCCAGAACTGCGTCGGCGTGCTGTCGCCCCACACGCCGGTGCGAGGTGCGGGCGAAGTGCTCTCCCGCGACCTGACCAACGTGCAGGGCGATCGCGGCAAGGCCTATGCCTGCCATCCCTTCACCATCAAGAATGAGGTGCAGAAGGAGTGCTCGGCAGATCTCGTCATGAACGACGCCGGCCGGTGCGTCTGCCCGGAAGGCACCACTTTCCGCAACGGCCAGTGCTCGTCGGGTGGCGGCACGGTTATCATACCGAAGCCGAAGGAGCGCTGCGTGCTGCTCAAGGGCCAGATCCGGACCTCCGACGGGCGTTGCGTCTGCCCGAGCGGAACCGAGCTGGAGAACCGCAGGTGCGTGTCGACCGACGAGCCGCCAGCACGCCTGTGCAAGCTGCTGCCCGGTCAGATCCGCACCAAGAGCGGCGATTGCGTCTGCCCGAGACGGACGGAACTGAGGGGTAGGGCCTGCGTGCCGATCGTCAAGAAGCCGACCGTTGAACAGTGCACCACCCGCGGCCAGATTCACAACAAGCGCGGCGCCTGTGTCTGCCCGCGCGGGACCGAGGTGATCAGAGGCGCATGCCGCCGGGCGCAGGTGGAGTGTGCGCCTGGCTCACGGCTGATCAATGGCCGGTGCCAGCCGATCATCAAGCGGCGCTGTCCGGTCGGGACAGTCGGACAGTATCCGGACTGCAACCCTATCCGCAGGGCGCCGACGCTGCAGATCAATCCGAACCTGTTGCTGAACCCGAACATCTTGCAGCAGCCGAGGCGCAGGCCGCGGGCTCTCCAGTAGGGATCCGGCGCGTAACAAGCCGTAATCTTCGACCGCAACACCAAAACCCCGCCGGAGCAATCCGGCGGGGTTTTGGTGTTGGTCGGACGTGTTTCAGCCGCCATGTGAACCTAATCGCTGCAGTCGGCGACAAACTCCCTGAAGGAACATTTCAGGGAGAGAGAAGATGTCTTCAACCAAACATGTTTTGCGCAATACGGCGGCGACCGTTACCCTGATCGCAGCCGCGCTCGCCACCACGCCGGCCTTCGCCAAGCAGGCGAACATCAAGTCAATGTCATTCAACACCGAGAGCGCCAACACGACGATCCATGTCGGCTCGAGCGACAAGCAAAAATGGGACACGCTTAAGAGCGGCAACGTCCAGTTCTGGGGCCACATGAAGCTCAACACACGGTGGCCAGGTTATGTGCAGGATGTCGGCGTGGCGCTCGGCGTTTGTGGACCGGGCCAGTGCGGCGCGTTTCCGCCGATCTGGAGCACGTCACCTGTCAGCCGCGACTACGATCATCAGGAAAATTTCTACTTCGATCCCTCCATAATACCGCTGTCGTCGGACACCGGTATCGCCGTCGTGCCTTACGGCGACCAGATCATTGCCAGGTGCAACCAGCACCTCCAGCCCGATGGGCCGACAAAGTCTTACTCGTTCACGCACAGCTTCCATGCGAGCTTCTCGGCACTGACCGACACGGCGCTCGACATGGACAATGCGGTCAGCGAGGCCCAGGGCGGCAGCTGGCCCCATCCGCTGTACGACTCGCACTATGCCGAGCATGGATCGTTCGACGTCCAGGTTGTCTGCGACCCCGTCATCAAGCCGCCGGTTCAGGACGTCGCCAATGATTTCGGCGAATTCGACGTGGACAATGTCAAGCTGTTCCTGACCACCTACCAGTCGAACCAGACCGGCTCGACGCCCGGTACGGTCTGCCCGTCATTGAAGGTCACGAGCCGGGCGCAGGCCAACCAGGCCGGGCCTGTGTCGATGCGCATCTGGCGCCAGAAGAACGACGGGCCGATCACCTCCGAGGTGCAGCAGGCGTGGGCGTCATACGACGCTACCAAGAATGGCTATTTCGCCACCTATGAGAAATGGGAGGATGTCGGCGCCACCGCCTACTTCCAATACAAGACCGAGATCATCGGCAACGGTCCGTTCGAACCATTTGACGGCTGGAAGGACATCACCGTCCATTGCACCGGCGCGGGCGGGGGCGGCTTCACCGACGCACCTCAGGACAACCCCGAAAACCCGCCGGCGCATTCGGACTGGCAGGGAGAAGTCACTGTCTCGGACAGCGCTGGCTTCAAAAAATTCTGCCCGCGCAAGGGCCAGGTGGCGTTCGAGGTCGAACGCGATGCGCCGGGTGCGTTTCACTACCGCATCAGCTGCTCGAACGGCGCATTCTTCACCGGCACGACGGCCGCCTTCAACGATGGCGGTGTGTTCAAGGCGAGTGCCGCACACGAGCTCAGCATCGTCAGAACCCGCTCGATCCAGTGCACCCTGCAGGAGATCAAGCAGAACGGTTCGATCGCCACCGTCGACAACAGCAGCGAGGATTTTACCTGCATCAAGCGCAATTTTGATCCGCATGCCGATGGTCTGGCGGTCGATACGCGACCCAATCCCGGCAAACCGCAACTTCCGCCGATCGTCATCGATGCCGGCCGCACATGCCTGCCGAGCCAGAGGCTGATCCGTGGCAAATGCGTCGACAGGCCGCTCGTGGCTGCCTGCCGCAGCACCGAAAAGCGTATCAACGGCAAGTGCGTTGGGGTCAGCATCCACTGCCTGCCCGGTTACCATGAGGTCGGCCTGAAATGCGTGCCCAATGCAGTGATCGCCGACAGGTGCAAGCGCAACGAACAGCGCATCGACGGGAGATGCGTGCGCAAGCCCCCCATCATTATCGACTGCAAGCGCGGCTATCATCTGGTGGGCAAGGCATGCGTTAAGAACCCGCTGATCATCACCGCCTGCCGGGCAACCGAAAAACTGGTGCGTGGACACTGCGGGCCCAAGCAACCTGTGAAAAAACCCAATCTGCAAAAAGTGAAGTAAAGGCAGCGGCAAGGTCTTACTGCCACGACCGGCCAGGCCGCGGCATCCGGTGAACTGAAATCGCGACGCTTGAACAGGGAGAGAGGTGGCCGACGCTGCCTCTCTCCTTTGTGCAACAACCCATCTTTGTGCAACAACCCATCGGCGCCGGATTCCTGTCGACAAGCGGCGCTGAGACAATTAGAGCGACGTGCGTCCACTTGGACGCACAAAGTACGCTTTAAGGCTTTGAATCTTCGCTTCGTGTTTCCGAAAATCGATTCCGATTTTCGGGCCGATGCGGTAGGCGAAGGCGGGCCAAGAACGGGAAGCGAACATGGCTCACAAGACCCTGATCGCGCCATCTGTGCTGGCGTCGGATTTTTCGAAGCTCGGCGACGAGGTCGAGGCGGTAGCGGCGGCCGGCGCCGACTGGATCCATCTCGACGTCATGGACGGGCATTTCGTGCCCAACATCACCTTCGGTCCGCCGGTGATCAAGGCGATCCGCAACCGCACCAAGGCCTTCTTCGACTGCCATCTGATGATCGCGCCGGCCGATCCCTATCTGGAGGCCTTCGCCGAAGCCGGCTGCGACGGCATGACGGTGCATGCCGAGGCCGGGCCGCATCTCGACCGTTCGCTGCAGACGATCAGGGACCTCGGCAAGAAGGCCGGCGTGTCGCTCAACCCGGCGACGCCGGAAACGGCGATCGAATATGTGCTCGACCGGCTCGATCTGATCCTTATCATGACCGTCAATCCGGGTTTTGGCGGCCAGGCCTTCATTCCGGGGCTCGTCGACAAGGTGAAGCGGGTGAAAGCGCTGATCGGCAATCGGCCGATCCGGATCGAGATCGACGGCGGCATCTCGCCGCAAACAGCACCTTTGGTCACCGCCGCCGGCGCCAGCGTGCTGGTCGCCGGTGCAGCCATCTTCAAGGGCGGCAGCGTCGAAGCCTATCGGGCGAACATCGAGGCGATCAGGACAGCGGCCGACCGGGCTGCCGGCTGACGCTGCCGGCGTCGTTACCAGAACGCGCCGTCTCTTCAGCCGGTCAGGAATTCGTTGGCCGACGCCGGTGCGCTTGTGCTCGTGACATGCGGTCCCCCAGCCAAAAATGTCTTTGTCCATTTTTGGCAATTTTGTTGGTATATCAGAAACTACATCCATATTCTTTGTCTCACCCTCTTGCCTCTCTGGACCTTCCCGCAGGCTCCTCTTCGACGGTCGGATCGATGAACCGCAGCCCTTTCTTCGCTGACCTGCTGAACACCATCGCCGATCGCGGCCGGATGATGCTGAACCTCGTTCGCGGTGACGAGCCGGTTTCAGCCGACAGCCTGGCGCGTCTGTGCGCCCGTCTGCTTTCCAGTCAGGGCGAGGCATCGGGCGTCGCCTATGCAAGGGAAATCCTGGAGCGCTGGCGCACCCTCGGCGCCGACGGAAGGCTGGCTTTCCTGCATGTGCTGCGCGATCGTTTCGGCACTGATCATGCCAAGCTTGCCGCCGCGGTGGATGCCTATCGCGCCGAGCCTGACGATCGCTCGGCACTTGCCCTGCACGCCGCCGCCGAGCCGGCCAGGCAGGAGCTCCTGCGCCGCCTGAACCTGGCGCCCGGCGGCATCGAGACGCTGGTGCGCATGCGCGAGGATCTGCTTACCCGGCTGCCCACATCGCCCGATCTCGCCATCGTCGATGCCGATTTCACGCACCTCCTGTCGTCATGGTTCAACCGCGGCTTCCTGGTGCTGCGGCGGATCGACTGGTCGACGCCGGCCAACATCCTGGAAAAGATCATCCGCTACGAGGCGGTGCACGCCATCCACACCTGGGACGATCTGCGCCGCCGGATCGAACCCGACGACCGGCTCTGCTATGCGTTCTTTCATCCGCAACTCGGCGACGAGCCGCTGATCTTCGTCGAGGTCGCGCTCACCCGGGCGATGCCGACGACGATCGCCGAGCTGCTTGCCGACGAGCGGCCGCTGGTGCAGCCACGGCAGGCCACGACGGCGGTATTCTATTCCATCTCCAACTGCCAGGAGGGCTTGCGCGGCATCTCGTTCGGCAATTTCCTGATCAAGCAGGTGGTCGAGGACCTGCGCCGCGACCTTCCCGGCTTGACCGATTTCGTCACGCTGTCCCCGGTGCCGGGCTTTGCCCGCTGGCTGGCCGAGCAGGCTGAAACCATCCCCTCCGCCGCCGAAGTGTTAGACCTCGTCGCCGACGAGGGCTGGCATGCGAACGCTGCCGCGCGCGACCGCGCGGGCCAGGCCCTGCTTCCTCTTGCGGCACAGTATTTCCTCGAAGCCCGCACCGCTTCCGGCAAGGTGATCGATCCGGTCGCCCGGTTCCATCTCGGCAATGGCGCGCGGCTGGAGCGCATCGACCTTTTCGGCGACCTGTCGCCCCGCGCCCTGCGTCAGGCGCATGGCCTGATGGTCAATTATCGCTACAAGCTCGACGACATCGAGAAGAACCACGAGCTGTTCGCCGCCAGGAACGATGTGGCGGCCGCGCCCGCCGTGCGCCGCCTGCTCCCGAACCGGCGAGACCGGGCCGCGCCGCGGCTTCCGGCGCAAGCTCAGGGGATTGAGGACAAGAGGGACATATGAGCAACCCACCCGCTTCAGGCTGCGGGCCGAACGGCTGATACCTTAGGCGCCCTTTGCGACACCGGCCTCGAAAACCCTGTCGCCTTCTATCCAGACGCCCTTGACGTCCAATTCGTCCGACAGCGCAACGATATCGGCGGCGGTGCCGTTGGCGAACCGCCCGAGCCGGTGTGATTGGCCGATCGCCTGCGCCGGATAAAGCGAAGCCATGCGCAGCGCCTCCGACAGGTACAGTCCAACGACACGGTGGACGAAGCGCACGGCGGAGATCATGTCGAGGTCGGCGCCCGCCAGCGTCCCGTCGGCAAGCCGCAGGCTGCCCTCCTTGCGGTAGACGGTGCGGCCGTTCAGCGTGAACGACGTCATGTCGGTGCCGATCGTCGCCATGGCGTCGGTGACCAGGAAAATTTTTGCCGGGCCCTGCTTGGCGCGCAAAGCGATGGCCATGGTGGCTGGATCGACATGGATGCCGTCGGCGATGATGCCGGCAAACAATGTGCCTGTATCGATGGCAGCACCCGCCAACCCCGGCTCGCGGTTGCCGATCTGGCTCATGGCGTTGAACAGATGGGTGACCATTGTTGCGCCGGCATCGGCGAACGCGCGCGCCTTGGCATAGCCGGTGTCGGAATGGCCGAGGCTGACGACGATGCCGGCCTCGACGAGCCCCGAAACGCGCACGGTGTCGACGGATTCCGGCGCGATCGTGGTCAGCAGCACCGGCAGGGTTTTTCGCGTCGCAATCAGCATCGCCTGGTCGGAATCCAGCATCGGTCGGATCAGCGCTGGGTCATGCGCGCCCTTGCGGGCGATCGACAGATGCGGGCCTTCGAGATGCAGGCCCAAAAAGCCAGGCACCTTTTGCCTTGCGGCCTCCGCTCCGGCGGCAACCGCCGCTGCGGTGATGGCAGGCGTGTCGGTGATCAGCGTCGGCAACAGCGCGGTTGTACCGAACGGCGCGTGCGCCCGACAGATAGTTTCGATAGAGGCGACGTCGGGATGGTCGTTGAGCATAACGCCGCCGCCGCCATTGACCTGCAGGTCGATGAAGCCCGGCGCAAGCATGCCGCCGCCGGTTTCGATACGCTCGACGCCGGACGGAACGGCTCCGGTGGCAACGATGGCCTCGACGAGACCGTCTCGCACGACAAGGGCGGCGTCGTCGTGCCAGTCGTCGCCGTCAAAAATCCGGGCGCCAGTCAGGGCAAAACGGTCGCTCATATGGTTTCCGTCACCTTGCGAAGATTGGGCGGCGTGTCCGGATCGAGACCGCGATGACGGGCAAAGGCCTCGACGAAGCCATAGAAGGACACGATCAGCGCCAGCGGGTCGGTCAACGGATGGCCGGTGGCGACATGCGGCAGGTGCTGAGCGCTTTTCGCCTGGTCCGAAGTCACGAAGACGGCCGCACCCTTGGCCGCCAGGCTGTCGGCGGCCTCTGCGATCGATGGCTCGGAAGCATCGCGGGCGGCGAGCGCCAGCACCGGAAAATCCGGCCCGACCAGCGCCAGCGGGCCATGCATCACTTCGGCAGCACTATAGGCCTCGGCATGCATGGCGCAGGTTTCCTTGAATTTCAGCGCCGCTTCATTGGCGATCGCAGCGGACGGACCGCGACCGAGGATGAACAGCGATTTCGGCGTCTCCAACGCACCGGCCAGCGCCATCCAGTCGCAGGCGATCGCCTTGCGAAAATGCTCCGGCATGCGGGCAAGTGCTGCCAGAAGCTTATCGTCGCCGGTGCTATGCGCCATCAAGGCGAGGCCGGCGACGGCGGAATTGACGAAGGTCTTGGTCGCCGCAACGCTGCGTTCCGGGCCGGCGAGGATGTCGATCGCATAATCGGAGGCGCGCGCCAGCGGCGAATCGGTGGTGTTGGTGATGGCGACGGTCAGGGCACCGCCGGCTCTCGCGGCTTGCGCCATGGCGACGATGTCCGGGCTCTTGCCCGATTGCGAGATCGCCAGGCAGGCCGAGCCGGCCAGCTTGAGCTTGGCGCCGTAGATCGAAGCGATCGACGGGCCGATCGAGGCGACGGCGAGGCCGGCGGTCAGCTCGACGGCATATTTCATGAAGGTGGCGGCATGGTCGGAGGAGCCGCGCGCCACGGTGACGATGAAATGCGGATCGCGCTCGCGAATGCCGCGCCCGGCCTCGGTCAGCACCGCCGCCGAACCGTCGAGCAGGCGGGCAGTGGCTTCCGGGATCTCCTCGATCTCGCGCCGCATATGGGTGATCGTCGCGCTCATGGCCGGCCCTCTTCGCCCGGCCCGCTCAGCCGGAGTTCGGCGACGAAATCATAGGCGTCGCCCCTGTAGATCGAGCGGGTGAATTCGATCACCTTGCCGCTCGCCAGATAGGAAATACGCTCGATGTGCAGGCCGGCAATACCTGGCGGCACTTCGAGCAGCCGCGCGTCGTCGCCACCGAGATTAGCTGCGGAAATGCGCTGCACCGCCCGTACCGGCCGGAGGCCGGTGGTTTCCAGTGCAGCGTAGAGCGAGGACCCAATTCCTGCCGGGTCGGGCAGCACGCTGGCAGACAGTGCCGCGCGCTCGATCGCCAGCGGCGTATCGTTGGCAATGCGCAGGCGCGCCACCCGCGCCACCAGTTCGTTCGATGACAGGCCGAGCACCATCATCTCGTCCGGCGAGGGCGCATAGAGGCCGCGGTCGAGCCAGGCCGAACGCACCGCCATGCCGCGCCGCGCCATATCCTCGGTGAAAGACGTCAGCCGCGACAGCGACTGCTCGACGCGCTCCATCCGCGGTGCAACGAAGGTACCGGAGCCGTGGCGCTGGACGAGGATGCCGCCCTTGACCAGATCCTGGACCGCCTTGCGTACGGTGACGCGCGAAATGTCGGCCTTGCTGGCAATGTCGCGCTCGGACGGCAGCGCATCGCCCGGCCCGATCAGGCCGCGATTGACCGCGTCCTCGATGCTCTTCCTGAGCTGCAGATAGAGCGGCGCGCCGCTTTGCGACGACTGTTTCAGCGTGGCGAAAATCTGATCGGCGGCTTCGCTCATCGCGCCGCCTCCGTCGCACTCGAGAAAACACGGACCGCCATCTGCACCGCGCCGCCAAGCGCATCGTCGAGCGGCGGCTTCAGCAGCGCCCGATAACGCGCCGACAGGCGTGGTGCATAGAGCGGCGCCAGCCCGCCAAGCAGGCACAGCGGATCGTCGTCGCCGAGATCGAGCACGCCGAGTGCTGCCTCGACGTCGGCGACCGCCTTGTCGAGGATCCACTTTGCGACGACATCGCCCTTTTCGGCATGCTCGAAGACCTTCGGCGCGAAGCCGCCGAAATCGCCGGGCTTGGCGTTGGTGGTGAACTCGACCAAATCCTCGGGATTGTCGCGGAAGATGGCGAGCATGGCCTGCGTCAGCGGTGATCCCTGGCGAATGCCGTCATAGGCAAGCAGCGTCTGCTCGAGCAGGTCGCGGCCGATGCGGGCGCCGCTGCCCTGGTCGCCGACCTGGAATCCCCAGCCGCCGATGGCGCGCGACTTGCCATGTCTGCGCGCCATATAGGCGGTGCCGGTGCCGAGAATGGCCATGGCGCCGTCACCGGAGCCGACCGCGCCTTCCAGCGCGATCTCGGCGTCGGTCTCGACACGGCTGACGCTGAACGGCAGGATTGCTTCGAGCTGCTGCCTGTAGGTGCCGACATTGGCGCCGGCGAGGCCGAGGATGGCCGGGGTCTGCGGGATCAGTTCGGGGTCTTGTCCGGCGGCGACAAAGGCCTGCCGCGCCGCGTCGACGATGTTGGCCCTGGCGCCGGTTAGATCGGTGCGGATGTTGGCGGCGCCGCTCTTGGCGCGGCCAATGACGGTGCCCTCCACTGTTGCAAGGGCCGCCCTGCAGCTGGTGCCGCCGCCATCGATGCCAAGCACGAATTTCACACGATTTCTCCTCCGGGCGGATAATACCAATAAAATACCAATAGCCAAGGATTAATTTCCGTTTCAAAAAGATTAAGGCGTAGCCGATTGAAAAACCGCCGTATTTTGCCTGAACGGCGATTTCAGGGCAGGGAAGTCGCTAATGCGTGTGGACAAGTGGTATTTTTTTGGTATTGTTTTCTGGATTGGAGGGAAAGCGGATGGCCGAAACGCGCACCGAAGCGCTTCACCAGAATGCCGAGGGGCTGGACATCCAGGCTCCGGACGCAATCCTTTCCTCTTTGGCCAGCGCGCAGATCGAGGCCGCCAAGGCGGTGCGCGGCGCCATTCCCGCCATCGCCAAAGCAGCCGAGATCATCGCCAGCCGGCTGAACAGCGGCGGCAAGCTCGCTTACGCGGCAGCCGGCAGCTCGGGCCTGATGGCGCTGGCCGATGCGCTGGAACTGCCGGGTACCTTCGGCATTCAGCGCGACCGTATCGCCATCCTGATCGCCGGCGGCGACGATGCCTTCAAGACACTGGCCGGCGGGCCGGAGGACGACACCGAAGAAGCCTCGGCGGCGGTTGCCGCTGCCGGCATCGGCGAGGGCGACTGCCTGATCGCGGTCTCGGCCAGCGGCTCGACGCCCTATGCGGTCACGGCGATCGAGGACGCCCAGCGCCGGGGTGCGGCAACCATCGCCATCGCCAATAACAAGGATGCGCCGCTGCTTCGGCTGGCCGACATCGCCATACTGCTCGAAACGCCGCCGGAGCTGATCGCCGGCTCGACGCGCATGGGCGCCGGCACCGCCCAGAAGATCGCGCTCAACATGCTGTCGACGCTGGCCGCCATCCATCTTGGCCATGTCCATGACGGCTATATGGTCAATCTTATGGCCGACAACATCAAGCTGCGCGACCGCGCCGCCCGCATCGTCGCCGCGATCAGCGGGCGCGACAGGGACGCTGCGGCGCGCCTGCTCGAGAAGAGCTGCGGCGCCGTCAAGACCGCCATTCTGCTCGCCGCCGGCGCCGCCAGCGCCGATGCGGCCGAGAAGATACTGGAAGGGACCGGCCAGAAGCTGCGCCCGGCCCTTTCCGCGATTGAGGGGAGCATGAGGCAGAAAGCCTCTGTTCTCAAAACCGAACCTGAAAAAGGTCAACAGGGAGACTGAGCATGACAACGAAACTACTGACGGCACTTCTTCTCGGCACCAGCATTCTCGGCTCAGCCGGAATGGCCTATGCCCAGGACGTAACGCTCAACATCGAAAGCTGGCGCGGCGACGACCTTGCCATCTGGAAGGACAAGCTGATCCCGGCTTTTGAAGCCAAGAACCCCGGCATCAGGGTGGTGTTCGCGCCGTCGGCGCCGACCGAATATGACGCCGCACTCGGCGCCAAGCTCGCCGCCGGCTCGGCCGGCGACCTGATCACCTGCCGCCCGTTCGACAAGTCGCTGGAACTTTTCAAGAAGGGCAACCTCGCCGATCTGTCGGCGCTGCCGGGCATGGAGAATTTTTCCGACGTCGCCAAGGCCGCCTGGCAGACCGACGACGGCAAGGCGACCTTCTGCGTGCCGATGGCTTCGGTCATCCACGGCTTCATTTACAACAAGGACGCCTTCGACCAGCTCGGCATCAAGGTGCCGACCACCAATGAGGAGTTCTACGCCGCGCTCGACAAGATCAAGGCCGACGGCACCTACATCCCGATGGCGATGGGCACCAAGGACCTCTGGGAAGCCGCGACCATGGGCTACCAGAACATCGGCCCGAACTACTGGAAGGGCGAGGAAGGCCGCACCGCGCTGATCAAGGGCGAGCAAAAACTGACCGACCCGCAGTGGGTCGCGCCCTTTGCCGAACTCGCCAAATGGAAGCCCTATCTCGGCGACGGCTTTGAGGCACAGACCTATCCGGACAGCCAGAACCTGTTCACGCTTGGCCGCGCCGCCATCTACCCTGCCGGCTCGTGGGAGATCGCGCTGTTCAACACCCAAGCCCAGTTCAAGATGGGCGCATTCCCGCCGCCGGTGCAGAAGGCCGGCGACACCTGCTATATCTCCGACCACACCGACATCGGCATGGGCCTCAATGCGGCGTCCAAGAACGCCGACGCGGCCAAGACCTTCCTGTCCTGGGTCGCCTCGCCGGATTTTGCCACCATCTACGCCAATGCGCTGCCGGGCTTCTTCAGCCTGAACAACACGCCGGTGAAGATGGAAGACCCGCTGGCCCAGGAATTCGTCTCCTGGCGCGACAAGTGCAAGTCGACGATCCGCTCGACTTACCAGATCCTGGGCCGCGGTACGCCGAACCTCGAAAACGAGACATGGGTTGAATCGGCTAACGTCATCAACGGCACCGATACGCCGGAAGCTGCCGCAAAGAAACTGCAGGACGGCCTCGACAGCTGGTATAAGCCGGCGAAGTAAGAGTGCGGCGAAGCGCTATCTCCCCCCTCGAGGGGGAGATGTCGCCGAAGGCGACAGGGGTGAAAGCAGGCTGCGACCTGATAGTTGCTGGAAAGCACGATCGAAACCGCGATGGCGCACTGCCTTGGCCGACCCCACCCGCCTCGCTTCGCGAGGCACACTCCCCTCGAGGGGGAGGGAGGCGCCGCGCCCTTTGGCGGCAATTGCAAGAACCTGATCGGCGGGGACCGAACGCATGGCCGCAGCACCGAAACGACCGTTCCGCTGGCACATCGGCGTCTTTCTGGCGCCGGCAGTGCTGGTCTATACGGCGATCATGATCCTGCCGCTGGCCGGCACGCTGCAGCTCTCCTTGTTCCGCAACATCGACCAGTCCCAAGTCTTCGTGGGACTGGCAAACTTCCGCACGCTGTTCGGCGATCCTAACTGGTCCGTGGGCTTCTGGAACGCTCTGCGGAACAATGTCTGGTTCTTCATAATCCACATGCTGGTGCAGAACCCGATCGGCGTCCTGCTGGCCGCACTTCTGTCCAGCCCGAGGCTGAGATTCTCCGCCTTCTACCGTACGGCGATCTTCGTGCCGACGATCCTGTCCTTCGTCATCGTCGGCTTCGCCTGGAAGCTGATCCTGTCGCCGCTATGGGGCGTGGCGCCGAACCTGATGGATCTCGTCGGCCTCAAAAGCCTGTTCACGCCGTGGCTAGGCAAGGAGCAATTTGCGCTGACCACGCTCAGCCTGATCTCGGTGTGGCAGTTCGTCGGCATCCCGATGATGCTGATCTATGCGGCACTGCTGTCTATCCCCGACGAGGTGATCGAGGCGGCCGAATGCGACGGCATCACCGGCATGTCGCAATTCTGGAAGATCAAACTGCCGCTGATCCTGCCGTCGATCGGCATCATCTCGATCCTGACCTTCGTCGGCAATTTCAACGCCTTCGACCTGATCTACACCGCGCAAGGCGCGCTGGCCGGCCCGAATTATTCGACCGATATCCTCGGCACTTTCCTCTACCGCGCCTTCTTCGGTTTCCAGCTGCAAATCGGCGATCCCAACATGGGCGCGGCGATCGCCACGATGATGTTCCTGATCATCCTTGGCGGCGTCTGCGTCTACCTCTTCCTCGTCCAGACGCGCCTGCGTCGCTATCAGTTTTGAGGCGTAAGATGAGCACGGCAACCCATTCCCTGCCCCGCACCATCGGCGCCCATGCGGTGCTGTTGACCTACACAGTGATCGCGCTGTTTCCGGTGATCATCGTCATCATGAATTCGTTTAAATCCCGCGCGGGCATCTTCGGTGCGCCGCTGGCGCCGCCGACCCCGAAAACCTTCGACCTGATCGGCTACACCACTGTCATCGGGCAGGGCGACTTCATCCACTATTTCCAGAACAGCCTTGTCGTCACCGTCGCCTCGCTGTTCTTCGTGCTGCTGTTCGGTGCGATGGCGGCGTTCGCGCTGTCGGAATACCGGTTCCGCGGCAATTCCATGATGGGGCTTTACCTGGCGCTCGGCATCATGATCCCGATCCGCCTCGCCACCGTCGCCATCCTGCAGCTGATGGTGACGAGCGGGCTGGTCAATACGCTGACGGCGCTGATCCTGGTCTACACTGCGCAAGGCCTGCCGCTTGCCGTCTTCATCCTGTCGGAATTCATGAAACAGGTGTCGGACGATCTGAAGAATGCCGGGCGCATCGACGGTCTTTCCGAATACACCATCTTCTTCCGGCTGGTGCTGCCGCTGGTAAGGCCATCGATGGCGACTGTCGCCGTCTTCACCATGATCCCGATCTGGAACGACCTGTGGTTTCCGCTGATCCTGGCGCCGTCGGAGGAAACCAAGACGGTGACGCTCGGCGCCCAGCTGTTCCTCGGCCAGTTCGTCACCAACTGGAACGCGATTCTGGCCGCGCTGTCGCTGGCGATCATGCCGGTGCTGATCCTCTACGTCATCTTCTCGCGGCAGCTGATCCGCGGCATTACTTCCGGAGCCGTCAAATGA
Source organism: Mesorhizobium delmotii (assembly GCF_900149755.1). NCBI lineage: Bacteria > Pseudomonadati > Pseudomonadota > Alphaproteobacteria > Hyphomicrobiales > Phyllobacteriaceae > Mesorhizobium > Mesorhizobium delmotii. The sequence continues at coordinate 131,508 of NZ_FUIG01000013.1, forward strand.
GTGATGGTCGAGAGATTATCGTACAGGCCCTTGTCGAGACAGCGAGCCGCTATGGATTTCGAGGCGTTCGCGCCACGAATTTCTACCGCGAATGGCCGGAGACCATCTGCTTGCTAAACCTTCAGAAGTCTTCCTGGGGGCCGCAGTTCTATATGAACGCCGCAGTCTGGTTTACGCGGCTTGGGAAGGAACGCCGGCCGAAAGAATACAACTGTCACATTCGTTGGCGCGTCAATCCCCAGATGGAAGACGAGCAGTCGAAGGCGTTCACCCTGGCGCTCAATCTTGAGCATCCCTTGCCTGACGATCAGAGGCTTTCACTGATTAAGGACGGAGTCGATGGCTATGGCTTCCGACTTTTATCCCGCAGTGACAGCGAGGCAGCGGCTTTGCGGGTCGCAGATGAATGCGAGCCACAAGTGATGGTGGCACTTGTGGCCCGCAAGCAAGAAAAGGCAGATCGAGATGGCTGAACCTCTTCGCGTAGTCGTTGCCGGGCTCGGCAATATGGGCCGCAGCCATGCGCTGGCCTATCACACCAATCCGGGCTTCGAGATCGCCGCGCTGGTCAACCGCTCGGATGTGCCGCTGCCGGCCGGGCTTTCCGGCTATAGCATCAGGCGCTCCTTCGACGAGGCGCTGCGCGACGAAAAACCTGATGTCGCCTGCATCGCCACCTATTCCGACAGCCATGCCGACTATGCGGTCAAGGCGTTCGAGGCCGGCTGCCATGTCTTTGTCGAAAAGCCGCTGGCGACGACGGTGGCGGACGCCAAACGCGTGGTCGCGGCGGCCAAGGCCAACGGCAGAAAACTGGTGATCGGCTACATCCTGCGCCATCACCCGTCCTGGATCAGGCTGATCGCCGAGGCGCGAAAACTGGGCGGCCCCTACGTGTTCCGCATGAACCTCAACCAGCAATCCTCAGGCCATAGCTGGGAGACGCACAAGCAGTTGATGCAGACGACATCGCCGATCGTCGATTGCGGCGTGCATTATCTCGACGTGATGCTGCAGATCACCGACGCGAGGCCGGTCGAGGTGCGCGGCATGGGGCTGAGGCTGACCGACGAGATCGCGCCCACGATGTACAATTACGGGCACCTGCAGGTGCTGTTCGACGACGGTTCGGTCGGCTGGTACGAGGCCGGCTGGGGGCCGATGATCTCGGAGACGGCCTTTTTTGTGAAGGACGTGATCTCGCCCAATGGCTGCGTGTCGATCGTCATGAAGGAGGGCGTCAAATCCGACGACATCGACACCCACACCAAGACCTCGACCATCCGCCTGCACAATGCGGCGACCGGCGCAGACGGCAAGTTCGCCAAGCCGGATGAGATGCTGTCGATGGAGGGCGAACCCGGCCATCAGGATCTCTGTGACCGCGAACAGGCTTTTCTGCTCAAGGCGATCCGCGAGGATCTGGATCTGACCCGCCATATGGACGACGCGGTGAAGTCGCTCGCCGTCTGCCTTGCCGCCGACGAGAGCGTGCGCAGCGGCGCCCCAATCAGACTCTAGACCAGTCAAACTCTAGAACAGGAACGAAGCCGTGGGCTCGCTGAACATCGAAAATGTGAAGAAGGCCTTTGGGCCGGTCGAGGTGCTGAAGGGCATCAACCTCGAAGTGACCGATGGCGAATTCGTCGTCTTCGTCGGCCCCTCCGGCTGCGGAAAATCGACGCTGCTCAGGGTCATCGCCGGGCTGGAGGATTCGACGTCGGGGCGTGTGGTGATCGACGGCGCGGATGTCTCCGCAACCCCGCCGGCCAAACGCGGCATCGCCATGGTGTTCCAGACCTATGCGCTCTACCCGCATCTGACGGTGAAGAACAATATGGGCCTCGGCCTCAAGCAGGCGGGCACGCCGGCGGCCGAGATCGACCGCCGCATCGGCATCGCCTCCTCGATGCTGTCGCTGGAGCCCTATCTCGCAAGGCGGCCGGCCGAGCTTTCCGGCGGCCAGCGCCAGCGCGTCGCCATCGGCCGCGCCGTGGTGCGTGAACCCAAGCTTTTCCTGTTCGACGAGCCTTTGTCCAACCTCGATGCCGCACTGCGCGTCAACACCAGGCTGGAGATTGCGCAACTGCATCGCCGGCTGAAGGCGACGATGATCTACGTCACTCACGACCAGGTCGAGGCGATGACGCTGGCCGACAAGATCGTCGTGCTCAACGCGGGAAAGATCGAACAGATCGGTGGGCCGATGGAACTCTACAATTCGCCGGCGAATGAATTCGTCGCCGGCTTCATCGGCTCGCCGAAGATGAATTTCGTCGACGGCGCCAGGCTTGGCGAAACGGCCAGGACCATCGGCGTCCGTCCCGAGCACCTGACCGTCGATGCGAAATCCGGCGCCTGGAAGGGTACGGTCGTCCATGCCGAGCATCTCGGCGCAGACACCAACCTTTATCTCGACTGCGAGAAGGCCGGGCTGATCACCGTGCGCATTTTTGGCGTCTACAACGCAGAGCCCGGCGCTACGCTCTACGCGACGCCGGATCCGGCAAGGACGTATCGGTTTGGAGCGGATGGGAAGGTGCTGAAGTAGCGCCTCCCTTTTTCCTTCTCCCCTTGTGGGAGAAGGTGGATCGGCGCGCAGCGCCGAGACGGAAGAGGGGTGTTGGACGGAGTGCCGTCTGTGCCAGCTGGAGCACCCCTCATCCGACCGCTTCGCGGCCACCTTCTCCCACAAGGGGAGAAGGCCGACGCCGCTACTCGTCCGCCTTGAACGTCTGCTTCTGCATGCCCAGCCCTTCGATGCCGAGCTCGACGACGTCGCCGGGCTTCAGGAACACCGGCGGCTTCATGCCGAGGCCGACGCCGGGCGGTGTGCCGGTCGAGATGATGTCGCCAGGATGCAGCGACATGAACTGGCTGAGATAGGAAACCAGGTAGGCGACGCCATAGACCATGGTCTTGGTCGAGCCGTTCTGCATCGTCTTGCCGTTGACCTTCAGCCACATCGGGATGTTCTGCGGGTCCTTGACCTCGTCCTTGGTCACCAGCCACGGGCCGATCGGCCCGAACGTGTCGCAGCTCTTGCCCTTGGTCCACTGGCCCTGGCGCTCGGCCTGGAAGGCGCGCTCGGAAACGTCGTGCGCGACGCAATAGCCGGCGACATAGTCCAGCGCCTCGGCCTCGGTGACGTATTTGGCTTTTCTGCCGATGACCACGCCAAGCTCGACTTCCCAGTCGGTCTTGACCGATCCGCGCGGGATCAGCACATCGTCGTCAGGCCCGACGATGGCCGAGCTTGCCTTCATGAAAATGATCGGCTCCGGCGGCACGATGGCGCCGGTCTCGGCGGCATGGTCGGAATAGTTGAGGCCGATGCAGATGAATTTGCCGGTGCCGGCGACGCAGGCGCCGATGCGCGGCTTGCCGGAAACCGCCGGCAACGATTGCGGATCGAGCTTCGACAATGTCTCAAGCGATGCCGGGTCGAGCGCCTTGCCGGCAATGTCGGTGACATGGGCGGAGAGGTCTCGGATTGTCCCATCCGCATCGAGCAGGCCGGGGCGCTCGCTCCCCGCCTCGCCATAGCGCAGCAATTTCATGCGATTTTTCTCCCAGTTGCGACCAGAGGCCGTTTGCAAATTCGCTCCGCTGAGGCGAATGGCGTGGTTTCGAGAAACCGGAGCGGAGCGTACTTAAAGTACGAGAGCCTGGGCAAGCGCAGAAAACCGCGTCAGCGCCCGACGGAGCAGAGTTTTCAAATGGCCTCTTAGATCGACCAGCCACCGTCGATATTATAAGCCTGTCCCGACGTATAGGTGGCGCCGGCCAGATAGACGGCGAGATCGGCGATTTCCTCGGGCGTGCCGAGGCGGCCCATCGGCTGGCGGGCGATGAAGGCGGCGCGGGCTGCCTCGTAGTCGCCCTGCGCATGCATGCGGTCCTCCAGCGACGGGCTTTCGACCGTGCCGGGGCAGATGGCATTGCAGCGTATGCCCTTGCCGACATAGTCGGCGGCGACCGATTTGGTCAGGCCGATGACGGCAGCCTTGGTCAGTCCATAGACGAAGCGGTTCGGCACGCCCTTGGTCGAACCGGCCAGCGACGCCATGTTGATGATCGAGCCATCGCCGCGCTCCAGCATGCCGGGCAGCACGGCGCGGATGGTGCGGATCATCGAGCGAACGTTGAGATCATAGGCAAAGTCGAGGTCGGCGTCCTTCATCTCGAGGATCGAGCCCGAATGGACGAAGCCGGCGCAGTTGAACAGCACATCGACGACGCCGATCTCGGCAAAGGCGGTTTCAACCGCGTCGTCGTTCAGCACGTCGAGCTTGCGGGTCTTGATGCCAGCCGTCTTGCCGAGTTCGGCGAGCATCACCTCGTTGATGTCGGTGGCGTGGACGATAGCGCCTGCCTTGGCGAAAGCCAGCGCGCTCGCCCGGCCGATGCCTTGCGCCGCCGCCGTGACGACAACGATCTTGCCTGCCAGATCCGCCATGCTTTTCTCCTCTGTGGCCGCCCGGTTTTTACCGGCACGCGGCCAAGGCGCAATGTGCCAGATAGGCACAATCATGCCGCCTGTATCGCTGTTTGCTTGGGCAAATGTTTTTTCTCGGTAAAGAACATCTTTTGGCCCGTCAAGCCCGAACGCTTCTCGTCCGACGCAGCGCGCAAGGCGACCGCTCAGTCGCCGTAGGGCACCCAGACGTTCTTGACCTCGACGGCACGGCGCAGGAAGGCATCGCCGGCGGCCTCGGTCGACGCCCAGTCGAGGCTGCGGCCGTTGCCGGTCCAGACGCGCTTGAGATTGCCGACAGAGTCGGCTTCGGCCTTGGCGCAGGTCTCGGCATCGGCGAACAGCCAGAGCCCGTCGACATCGTCGTGCTTGGCCAGCACGCCGGCGAGCTCGGCGCTGCGGCCGGTGACGATGTTGATGGCGCCGGCCGGGACGTCGGAATATTCGATGACCTGGTAGAGATCGGTGGCAAGCAGCGGATATTTTTCCGACGGCACCGCGACGACGGTGTTGCCCATGGCGAGCGCCGGCGCCACCAGCGAGATCAGGCCGAGCAAAGGCGCATTGTCGGATGCCACTATGCCGATGACGCCGACCGGCTCGTGCAGCGCCAAGGTGACGGCGCGGGCCGGCGGCTGGTGGACACGGCCCTCGAACTTGTCGGCCAGGCCGGCATAGAGGAACAGCCGCTCGATCGACATCTCGACCTCTTCGCGCGCCGCCTTGGCGGTGGCGCCGGTAAGCTCCGTGAGACGCGCCGCAAATTCGCCCGCGCGGCCGGACAGGTTCTCGGCCAGATAGTAGAGCACCTGGCTGTGGTTGTAGGCGGTCGCTTCCGGCCAGGCTTTGCAGGCACGTGCAGCAGCGACGGCGTCACGGATATCCTTGCGGCTGCCGAGACCGACCTCGCCGGCAAGCTTGCCCTTGGCGGTGGCGACGGCAAGCGAATAATTGCCGTCCGGCCTGACCTGCTTGCCGCCGATGAACAGTTTTGCCGTGCGATCGATAGTGTCGCCTTCGACCTGCTCGATAGGTTGGGCCGTAGCCGCTGCCGGCTTGACGACAGGGCCGAGCGGCAGTTTGGCCGAGAGATATTCGAACATGCCCTCGCGCCCGCCTTCGCGGCCAAAACCGCTTTCGCGGTAGCCGCCGAAGCCGCAGGCGGCGTCGAACATATTGGTGCCGTTGACCCAGACGACACCGGCCTTCAGTTGCGGCGCGACGTGCAGCGCGAGGTTGATGTTCTCGCTCCACACCGAAGCGGCCAGGCCGTAGCGCGTGTTGTTGGCGAGCTCGATCGCTTCCTCGGTGTTGCGGAAGGTCATGGTCGCCAGCACTGGGCCGAACACCTCCTCCTGCGCCAGGATGTTGGCCGGCGAAACGCCTGTTGCCAGCGTCGGCAGGTGATAATAGCCGGAAGCCGGCAGCGCCACATCCGGCTGCCAGCAGACGGCGCCCTGCTTTGCGCCTGCGGCGACCAGACCCCTGACGCGATCGAGCTGGGTCAGGTCGACCAGCGGGCCGATGTCGGTGTTCTTGTCGAGCGGGCTGCCGACGCGCAAACGGCCCATCCGTGTCTTGACCTTGGCGATGAAGGCATCTGCGATGCCTTCCTGCACCAAAAGGCGCGAGCCGGCGCAGCAGACCTGGCCCTGGTTGAACCAGATGCCGTCGACCAGTCCCTCGACGGCGCTGTCGAGATCGGCGTCCTCGAAGACGACGAAGGCCGACTTGCCGCCGAGCTCCAACGACAGTTTCTTGCCCGAGCCGGCGGTGGCTTTGCGGATGATCTTGCCGACCTCGGACGAGCCGGTGAAGGCGATCTTCTGGACGCCGGGATGATTGACGATGGCCGCGCCCGCCTCCGGCCCGCCCTGGACGATGTTGACGACACCCTTCGGCACGCCGGATCGTTCGCAGATCTCGGCGAACAGGATGGCGGTAAGCGGCGTGAATTCGGCCGGCTTGAGCACCACGGTACAGCCGGCGGCGAGCGCCGGCGCGATCTTCCAGGCCAGCATCAAAAGCGGGAAGTTCCACGGGATGATCTGGCCGACGACGCCGACACCCTTATGGCCGGGGAAATCCCTGTCCAGCGCCTGCGCCCAGCCGGCATGATGGATGAAATGGCGGATGGCCAGCGGCACGTCGATGTCGCGGCTTTCGCGGATCGGCTTGCCGTTGTCGATCGATTCCAGCACCGCAAACAGCCGCTGGTGGCGCTGCATGGCGCGGCCGATGGCGTAGAGCACTTTGGCTCGGCTGTAGCCGGTGGATGCGGCCCATTTCGGCAGCGCTTTGGCGGCGGCCGAAACCGCCGCGTCGATATCGACAGCGCCGGCATCCGAGACCTTGGCCAGCAATTTTCCCGAAGACGGGTCGCTGGTATCAAAAGTCTTGCCGCCGCCGGCTGCTTTCCAGTCGCCGCCGATGAACAGCGCTTTGGAAAAATCGCGCGCAGCAAGCCAGGCATCGGCCTCATTGCGGGCCTCCGGCGCCGGGCCGTATTCCATGGCGTGATAGCGTTCGAGAATGTTCATGGAGCGCTCCCGATAGTCGTCTTGGTGGGCGTTCCGTGGCGCCCCCCTCTGTCCTGCCGGACATCTCCCCCACGAGGGGGGAGATTGGCCTTCATCTTTGATTTCGCCAACGGCCAACCTCGAAAAAAGAGGCGCCGTCGGCGAAACAGCCGATCTCCCCCCAAGTGGGGGAGATGTCCGGCAGGACAGAGGGGGACGCCGCGGAACTCGACTTTCAAGACCTTCACCCGCTTCACGCCATCGCGTGGCGATGATTGGCCGAATAGTGACCGGTCAGATGATGTTCGAGCTGGCGCTCGATGTCGGTCAAAAGGCTGGACGCGCCGAAGCGGAACAGGTCCGGCTCCAGCCACCGCCGGCCAAGCTCTTCCTTCATCAGCACCAGCCAATCGAGCGACGCCTTCGCGGTCGAAATGCCGCCGGCCGGCTTGAAGCCGATGAGGTAGCCGGTCTCCTCGAAATAGGCGCGGATGGCGCGCACCATGGCAAGCCCGACCGGCAGCGTCGCGTTGACGCTTTCCTTGCCGGTCGAGGTTTTTATGAAATCGGCGCCGGCCATCATCGCCACCATCGACGCCAGCATGACGTTGCGCAGCGTGGCGAGGTCGCCGGTGCCGAGGATGACCTTGAGGTGCGCCTCGCCGCAGGCGGCCCGCATCGAGACGATCTCGTTATAAAGTTCCTGCCATTTCGCTGCGAATACCAGGCCACGCGGAATGACGACGTCGATCTCGTCGGCGCCGTCGCTCACCGACGCTTCGATCTCCTGCAGACGTGTGGAAAGCGGGGTGAGGCCATGCGGGAAAGCGGTGGATACGGCGGCGACATGGATGCCGCTGCCGCGCAGCGCATCGACGGCCGTGGCGACGAAGGGGTGATAGACGCAGACCGCCGCCGGGCGGATCTTTTCACCAGTGATGCCGAGGCCTTCGACGATGTCGCGGCGGAACGGATTGACCGCCTTGGCGCAGAGCCGGCGCACGCGCTCGTCGGTGTCGTTCGAGTTCAGCGTGGTCAGGTCCATGCAGGCGACGGCGCGCAGCAGCCAGGCGGCCTGGTTGTCGGCCTTGATCGAGCGCCGCTTGGTCAGGCTGGCGACACGCCGTTCCAGCGCCGAGCGGTTGACGCTGCGCATCGATTCCATGAAGCCGAGATCCAGCTTCATGCCGGGATTGCGGGCAATGCCGTGCGCTTGCGGCGTCGGCGCGTTGGCGGCGGTGCGCGCCGGCAGCGGCGTGATCTTGGAAGGTCCCAATCTGTCGGCACTAAGATCGGCTTCGCGGATTGTGCTGCTCATCTCCTGCCCCTTTGTTCAGCGACGTCCACCGAGAATAGCCCGTGAAGCAGCGCTTCACGAGTCCTTCAGGCGGTCATAGCGGAAAAAGCCTGCTGTGACATCAGCCGAAGAGCGCGGCTCTGGGGATTAGTCTAGCCACAGGCCACCATGCCTTCGTCATCCCAGGGCGGAGCAGGAGCGAAGCGACGTCGCGGAGACCCTGGATCCATGCCGTTACCTCAGAGCGTCACGACGGGTGCAGAACCTTTGATGGCGGCGGGACAGCGCCCCCCTCTGTCCTGCCGGACATATCCCCCAC
>NZ_FUIG01000013.1:140129-252756 GCF_900149755.1 Mesorhizobium delmotii
GTCACGACGGGTGCAGAGACTATGAGGGCGGCAGGACAGAGGGGGGCGCGAAGGATCACTACAGATCAGCATTTATCCTGGGCCGTAGCATTCTTCGGCTGGCGTAACGGCATGGATCCCAGGGTCTGCGCCGCGTCGCTTCGCTCCTTGCTTCGCCCTAGGATGACGAAGTGGAGGGATGGTTCGGCTAAATTTCCATGGTCGCCTCAGCCGACAAACGCGCGCTCGACGACGAAGCTCGCCGGATGATGCAGCGAGCCTTCCTGGAAGCCGAGGCTTTCGGCCAGTTCCTTGACATCCCGCAGCATATGCATCGAGCCGCAGATCATAATGCGGTCGGTCTCCGGGTCGAGCTTGTCGATGCCGAGATCGCTGTAGAATTTTCCCGAGCCGATCAGCGCGGTGATGCGGCCCATGCGCTCGGAGCCTTCGCGCGTCGTCGAATTGTAGAGGGTGACGCGGCCGCCGGTCAGCTCGCCGATCAGCGGGTCGTTCTCCAGCTCTGCAACCAGCTCCTGGCCGTAGGTGAGTTCGGCATTGTCGCGGCAGGTATGGGTCAGCACGACCTGGTCGAACTTCTCATAGGTGTCGGGGTCGCGCAGCAGGCTGGCGAAAGGCGCGATGCCGGTGCCGGTCGAGATCATGAACAGGCGCTTGGCCGGGGTCAGCGCGTCGACAACCAGCGTGCCGGTCGACTTCTGCCGCATGATGACGGTGTCGCCGATCTCGATTTTCTGCAGCTGCGAGGTCAACGGGCCGTCCGGCACCTTGATCGAGAAGAATTCCAGCTCGTCGTCCCAGGCAGGGCTGGCGATCGAATAAGCGCGGAACACCGGCTTCTCGGCGTTGGGCAGGCCGATCATGACGAATTCGCCGGAGCGGAAGCGCAGCGACTGCGGCCGGGTGATGCGGAACGAAAACAGCCGGTCGGTATAGTGCTTCACCGAGACCACGGTTTCGGCATAGACATTGGCCGGTATCGGGAACTGCAGCGGCCGGGCGCCGGCGGTGTTGAGCGTTGATATGGTGTTCATCAAACCTAACCTTCTGGCCAACCCGAGGGCGCTGACGCCAAACCTTCTCCTGCGCGCCCCAACCGATCAGGTTCCGGCGTGCCGTTTGCACACTGCCAAGCGGTAAGCTCTTGTGTCCGGAATTTATTAGTATACAAATGATATTTGCGTCAAGACGCCAGCGTGAAACACCTTTCCAAACTGAGACATATCTGTAGTCCTGACATTTCGGGTTTCGACAATGGAAGAGAATTTTTCGGCGCAGGCGCTGGATTCCCTGGGCAGCGTCGTCGCCGGCATCGATGTCGGCGGAACCTTTACCGACCTGCTTCTGATCGACGGCCGGGACGGTGGCAAGGTGCATATCGCCAAGACCCCGACCACTATCGACAACCAGGCCTTCGGCGTCGTTTCGGCGCTTGGCGCCACCGGCTTCCCGGTCGACGGCATCGACCTCATCGTGCACGGCACGACCACCACCACCAACGCAGTGCTTGAACGCCGGCTGGCCAAGACCGGCATGATCACCACCCGCGGCTTTCGCGACGTCATCGAGCTTGGCCGGCGGACACGGCCGCAGCCCTATGGCATGACCGGCAGCTTCGTCCCGATCATTCCGCGCAACCTTCGGCTCGAAGTGTCGGAGCGCGTTGAAGCCTCGGGCGCGGTGCGCATCCCGCTCGACGAGGCGGGGATGCGCGCGGCGGTTTCAGAATTGATCGAGGCCGGCTGCGAATCCCTCGTCATCCATTTCCTGCATTCCTATGCCAATCCGGCGCATGAGCGGCGCGCCGCCGAGATCGCCGCCGAGCTTTGGCCGAACGGCCACATCACGACAGGCCATGCATTGCTGTCGGAAGCGCGCGAATTCGAGCGCGGCGTCACCGCTTCGGTCAACGCCTCGGTGCAGCCGATCCTCGAGCGCTATGTCGAACGGCTGCGCAAGGAATTGGGGTCAAAAGGCTACGCCCGCGATTTCCTGATCATGAACGGCAATGGCGGCATGATCTCGGCCCGCTTTGTCACACGTGAATCGGCCAAGACCGTCATGTCCGGCCCGGCCTCCGGCGTCATCGCCGCCGCCTATACGGGAAAACGCGCCGGCTTCGAAAACCTGGTCACCTACGACATGGGCGGCACCTCGACCGACGTGGCGCTGATCCGCAATGCCGAACCGGCGGTGTCGAACGAGATCGAGATCGAATATGCGATGCCGATCCACGTGCCGATGGTGGCGGTGCATACGGTCGGCGCCGGCGGCGGCTCGATCGCCCGCGTCGATGCGGCCGGCCTGATCCAGATCGGCCCGGAAAGTGCCGGCGCCAATCCCGGCCCGATCTGCTACGGGCGCGGCGGCGTTGAACCGACCATCACCGATGCCAATCTGGTGCTCGGCCGGCTGGCGCCGAAGAAGCTGCTCGCGGTCGAGAATCCCGTCACCGTCGAACACGTCACCGGCATATTCGAGGACAGGATCGGCCGCCCCACCGGCCTGTCCGGCGTCGAGGCGGCTGGCGCGGTGCTGCGGCTCGGCAACATCAAGATGGCTGGCGCCATCCGCATGGTCTCGGTGTCGCGCGGCCACGATCCTCGCGATTTCGCGCTGTTCGCCTTCGGCGGCGCCGGGCCGCTGCATGCGACCGCACTGGCGCGCGAGCTCGGCCTGCCAAAAGTGCTGGTGCCGGCGCGGCCAGGCATCACCAATGCGCTCGGCTGCGTCGTCGCCGATCTCAGGCACGATTTCGTTAACACGGTCAACCAGCCGGTGGCGCGGCTCGATGAAGCCAAGCTCCACGCCGTATTGGAACGGCACCGAAACAAAGGCGAAGAGCTGATCGGCAAGGAAGCGGTGAAGCCGGAGACGATCCGCGTCACGCATTCCGCCGACATGCAGTTCGTCGGCCAGACCCACATCATCAACGTGCCGCTGCCGTCGTCTTCGGTGACGCGCGCGGTGCTGCAGCAGCTGTTCGAAAAGGCCTATTTCGCCCGCTTCAAGGTCGAGCTGCCGGAGATCCGCGCCAATCTGGTCAACCTCAACACCTCGGTGACCGGCGTGCGGCCGGCGATCGATCTGTCCCGGCTGATCGACCCGGCTGGCCGCGCCAGAACGCTTGATGAGGCGCGCCGCGAAATCCGGCCGGTCTGGTATGGCGGACGCTGGCATGACACGCCGGTCTACGTCAGGGAAAAGCTGCCGCTCGACGCCGTCATCGAAGGGCCGGCGATCCTCGAGCAGATGGACGCGACCACCGTGCTCGAGCCCGGCGACCGGGCGCGCTCGGATGGCGACGGCAACATCATCATCGACATTGGTGAGGCCTGAGATGGAAAAGCTCGACACTATTACGCTTTCGGTCATCCAGGCGGCGCTGCAGCAGGTCTGCGACGAGATGGACCTGACCTTTTCGCGCGCCGCCTTCTCGCCTGTCATCGCCGAGGCCAATGACCGCTCCGACGGCATCTATTCGGCCGTCGACGGCTCACTGATCGCACAGGGCAGCCAGGGCCTGCCGGTGTTCGTCGGCGTCATGCAGTACTCGACCAAAACGGTGATCGAAATGATCGCCGACGGCCGCTGCCTGCCGCCCGAACCTGGCGACATCTACATCGTCAACGACCCCTATCTCGGCGGCACCCATCTGATGGACGTGCGCTTCGCCATGCCGGTCTACAGGGATGGCAAGATCTTCTGCTGGCTGTCGAACACCGGCCACTGGCCGGATATCGGCGGCTCGGTGCCGGGCGGTTTTTCTGCCTCGGCAACGGCGGTCGAGCAGGAAGGCTTGCGGCTGCCGCCGGTGAAACTGTTCAAGAAGGGCGTGCTCGATCCGGAGATCTACGCCATCATCTGCTCCAACATCAGGGTTGCCGACCAGCGCATCGGCGACATCCGCGCGCAAGCGGCCGCACTGCTGATCGGCCAGGATCGGCTCTTTGGGATCCTCGATCGTTACGGTGACGAAACCGTTGTCGAGGCGATCGCCGAACTGCGCCGCCGCGCTGCCGAACAGATGCGCGCCAACATATCAGCCATTCCTGACGGCATCTATCGCTCGCAGGCCTTCGTTGATTCCGACGGGGTGGTGAACGAGCCGCTGACCATCGCGCTGACGGTGGAGAAACAGGGCGACACGCTCAGCTTCGATTTTTCAGGCTCGTCAAAACCCTGTGCCGGGCCGATGAACAGCGTGCTGGCGACGACCTTGTCCTCGGTCTACCTCGCTATGCGCCATATTTTCCCTGACGTGCCGATCAGCGCCGGCGCGTTCGAGCCGCTGATCGTCAAGCGGCCGGAAGGCACTTTTCTCGACGCCAAATATCCGCGCCCGGTGTCGGGCTGCGCGGCCGAGGTTTCGCAGCGCATCGCCGAAGCGGTGTTCGCGGCCATGGTGCAGGCGCTGCCGGACAAGGTGACGGCGGCTCCTGCCGGCTCCAGCGGCAATTTCGCGCTCGGCGGCAACGATCCGGCGCGCGGCCGCGACTACGTCATGTACCAGATTTCGGGCGGCGGCTATGGCGGCAATGCCGGTCATGACGGCCTGACCAATGGCTGCTCGACCATCGGCATTTCAAAATCGCCGCCGGTCGAGATCATGGAGCAGGCTTTTCCGGTGCTCTACCGCCACTATGCCTTGCGTGAAGGCTCGGGCGGCGCCGGCAAGCATCGCGGCGGCTTCGGCCTCGCCTACGAAGTCGAGATCCTGCGCGGCGACGCCCGCGCCTCCTTCGTCATGGACCACGGCCGTTTCGGCCCGCAAGGCGCGCTCGGCGGCAAGGACGGCGCGGTCAACACGGTGACCGTGTTCCGCGACGGCAAGGAACATGTGCCGCCACACCTCTCCAAGGAGCAGGACATCGCGCTGAAAGCCGGCGACCGCGTGCGCGTCGGCACGCCGGGCGGCGGCGGCTATGGCGATCCCCTGGCGCGCGATCCGGAACTGGTGCTGAGGGATGTCAGGCTGGGGTACTATACGCCCGAACAGGCCGGCGAGAAATTTGGCGTCTCCCTGTCGAAGGATGGGCTGGCGATCGACCGGGCGGCGACGGACGAGAAACGCGCCCACCGCTGAGATAGGACGAATTCTCGGCGAGGCCCCTTCGCGCAACCAGACGCAACGCGGTCGCTTTCCCCGCTCTCACTTTCCCGCTTGACTGACCCGCCGTACCGAATACGCTAATGGGGAAAATACCGGCTCTGACCGCCGGGCGGCAAAAATGCCTCGTATGCCTCGCCTTCCGCGGCGGCGGCTGCGGGGCATTGTTATTTGGGGATTTGCTTTGGGACGGCGTATCGAAATCGGCATCCTTTACTCGCGGTCGGGCAACTACCGCCTGCTGTCCGAATCCTGCCGTTCCGGTGCGATGACGGCCATCGCCGACATCAACGCCGATCCCGCCATCCCGGTCGAATTCGTTCCGGTGGAGCGCGACCCGCAAGGCAACATCGATGGCTACGCGACGGGCTGCGCCGACATTCTCGCCAACAGCGGTGCGCGCCACATCATTGGCTGCATCACGTCATGGAGCCGCAAGGAGGTCATCCCGATCCTCGAGCGCGCCGGCGGCACGCTCTGGTATGCCTGTCCCTATGAGGGCTTCGAAGCGAACGAGCATGTCGTCTACATGCACGCTTGCCCGAACCAGCACCTCGTCCCGCTGCTGGCCCATGTCGTGCCGCGCTTCGGTGCCAACGGCTTCCTGCTCGGTTCGAACTATATCTGGGGCTGGGAGACCAACCGTGTCGCCCGCGACCTGATCGCCGACGCCGGCGGCAAGGTTTTGGGCGAGCGCTACCTGCCGCTCGGCGAGGTCGATGTCTCCAGGCTGATCGCCGAGATCCAGGCGACCCGGCCGGAGTTCATCTTGAACAACCTGATCGGCTCCTCGTCCTATGCCTTCATCGCGGCCTATGCCGAACTTGCCGAACGCGACCCGCATTTTAGGCCGGAGCGCTGCCCGATCCTGTCCTGCAATCTGACCGAATGCGAGTTGCCGGCGCTCAACGAGGCGGGCAATGGCCACCTTTCCGTCGGGCCGTACTTTCACGATATCTCGGCAGCGGATCGCCAGGGCGATTCGGCGCCCTCCATCATGCCTGCCTCGTCCTTCGAGGCGGCGGCCTATGCCTCGGTGCGGACGCTTGCCGAGATTCTCGCCCGCAATCCCGGCGCACAATGGCCGGACCTTCCCCAGGCCTTTGCCGGAACCTCGTTTCGAACCCCGCTCGGCGACATCTCCATCGATCCGCAAACCCAGCACGCCACCTTGCCGGTGCAGATCGGGCGCATTGAGGGGACCGCGTTCAGGACCGTCACGCTGACCAAGGGTGTCGCGCCCGACCCCTATCTGTCCCGCTATGACCGGACCGAGACGTTCGGCCGCCCACGCCTGAGGGTGGTGTCGTGAGCAAGGTCCCGCGCATCCCGAACCTCGGCGGCGCCAGGGCCTTTGTCTTGCATCGTCCGCATCCGACGGTGCAGGCGATAACGCGGCAATTGTCGGCCATCGGCCTCGAGACGGTCGGCTGCTGGCCGGAACTGCCGGCCGAGGCGCTCGTGGCGGACTTCGTCTTCTTCGATGCCGATCTCGGCTTCGACGAACAATTCCCATGGGCGCCGGGCGAGGCGCCGATGCCGCTGGTGGCGCTGATCGGCTCCGAAGCGCCAGGCCGCATCGAGTGGGCGCTGTCGCACAAGGCCGACGCCCAGTTGCTGAAGCCGGTCGGCAATGCCGGCGTCTACAGCGCCCTGTTGATCGCGCGGCAGAGTTTCGAGGCGCGCAAGCTTTTGGCAAGCGAGATATCGTCGCTTCGCCTGCGCGTCGCGGAGCGCCAGACCATCGTGCGCGCAGTGGAGGCCTTGTCGAAAGGCGCCGAGGACGGCCGCGCCTATGCGCAGCTCCGGTCGCTGGCGATGAGCTGGCAGATCAGTGTCGAGGAGGCCGCGCGCCGGATCGTGGCGATGACGGAAGAAGGCGGCGATGACCAGTCCCATCGCGCCTGATCTCCCGGCAACCGGGCGTGTGCCGGCCAGGCCACGGGCCGGTGTCTGGCGGCGCCTGGTCAAGCGTCCCCTGGCACTGATCGGCCTGGGGATCGTTGCCGTCGTCGTGGCTGGCGCCATCCTGGCGCCGTGGCTAACGGGCTACGATCCGAACGAGCAGATGTTTGACGGGCTGACGCTTGAAGGTGCGCCCTTGCCGCCGAATGCCAGCTTCTGGCTGGGCACGGATCTGCTCGGCCGCGATCTGCTGACCCGCATCCTTTTCGGCGCACGCACCTCGCTGATCATCGGCATCGTCGCCAACGGCGTGGCGCTTCTGATCGGCACGCTGGTCGGCGTCACCGCGGGCTATTTCCGCGGCTGGATCGGCGGCGCGCTGATGCGCTTCACCGATCTGATGATGGCCTTCCCGGCGCTGCTGCTCGCCATCTGCCTGGCGGCGGTGCTCCAGCCGAGCCTGTGGATCGTTGCCATGGTGATCGCACTGGTGAACTGGGTGCAGACCGCGCGGGTCATCTACACCGAGACCAGCTCGCTCGCCGAGCGCGAGTTCATCGACGCCGAGCGTACGATCGGGGCCAGCGCATCACGCATCCTGTTTCGCCATATCCTGCCGCATCTGCTGCCGACGATCATCGTCTGGGGCACGCTCGGCATCTCGACCACGGTGCTGCTCGAAGCAACGCTCAGTTATCTCGGCATCGGCGTGCAGCCGCCGACCGCATCCTGGGGCAACATCATTTTCGAGAACCAGACCTATTTCCAGGCAGCACCCTGGCTGGTCTTCTTTCCGGGTGCGGCGATCCTGGCGCTGGCGCTGGCCTTCAACCTCATCGGCGATGCGCTGCGCGACATCCTCGATCCGACGCAAAGGGGCCGGGCATGATCGCCTATCTCGGCCGCCGCGTCATTCAATCGCTGCTCATCCTGCTCGGCGTCTCGCTGATCACCTTTGCGTTGCTCTACCTGCTGCCCGCCGATCCCGTCCAACAGATCGCCGGCCGTAGCGCCACGCCCGAGACGGTCGAGAACATCCGCCGGCAACTCGGCCTCGATCAGCCCTTCTTCATCCAGTACTGGCACTATCTGACCAGCCTGCTCAGCGGCGATCTCGGCCGCTCCTACATCCAGCGTTCCGAGGTCACGGAGCTCATCATCTCGCGGCTGCCGGCAAGCCTGCTGCTGATGGTCGGCGCCATCCTTTGCGAGCTGGCGATCGGCCTGACGATGGGCCTGCTTGCCGCCGTCAGGCGCGGCACCGCCACCGACCAGACGCTGATGGTCGCGTCCTTTGTCGGCGTCTCGGCGCCGCAATTCGTCGTCGGCCTGCTGCTCCTTTATGTATTCGCCGTGCGGCTCGGCTGGTTTCCGATCGGCGGCTACGGCACCTGGCGCCATTTGGTGCTGCCCTCGCTGACCATGGGGATCCTCGGCGCCGGCTGGTACGCCCGCATGATGCGCTCGTCGATGATCGACGTGCTGCGCCAGGACTATATGCGGACCGCCCGCGCCAAGGGCCTTGCGCGCGGCGCCATCATCTTCCGCCATGCGCTGCCCAACGCCATCCTGCCGGTCATCGCCATGATCGGCATCGACATCGGCATCTTCATGGGCGGCATCGTGGTGGTCGAAAGCGTGTTCGGCTGGCCCGGCATCGGCCAGCTTGCCTGGCAGGCCATCCAGCGCGTCGACATTCCGATCATCATGGGTGTCACCCTGGTTTCGGCCTTCGCCATCGTGCTCGGCAATCTCCTGGCCGACACCGTCGCTCCGTTTATCGATCCGCGCATCAAGCTCAGATGAAAACCAAAAAAAGACCGGTAACAACCAGAGAAAGGGAACATGAGATGAAGAAATTCTTGACCTCCACCGTGGCCGTGTCGGCGCTCGCGCTGATGCTCGGCATGGCAAGCGTACGGGCCGAAGACGCCGTCGATCCGAACGCCAAGCCGGGCGGCGCGATCACCATCACCTACAAGGACGACGTCGCCACGCTCGATCCGGCCATCGGCTACGACTGGCAGAACTGGTCGATGATCAAGAGCCTGTTCGACGGGCTGATGGACTACGAGCCGGGCACCACCAACCTGCGGCCCGACCTCGCCGAGAGCTACGAGATCGCGCCCGACGGCAAGACCTTCACCTTCAAGCTGCGCCAAGGGGTGAAGTTCCACAATGGCCGCGAGATGACTGCCGACGACGTGAAATATTCGCTCGATCGCGTCACCAATCCGAAGACGCAGAGCCCGGGCGCCGGCTTCTTCGGGTCGATCAAGGGCCATGAGGATGTCGCTGCAGGCAAGGCGGAAAGCCTGGCGGGCGTCACCGTCGTCGACCCCTACACGATCAAGTTCGAGCTGACCCGGCCCGACGCCACCTTCCTGCATGTCATGGCCATCAACTTCTCGCATGTCGTGCCGAAGGAGGAGGTCGAGAAATACGGCGCGGACTTCGGCAAGCATCCGGTCGGCACCGGGGCTTTCAAGTTCGCCGAATGGACGCTCGGCCAGCGCGTCGTCTTCGAGCGCAACCCGGATTACTGGCACAAGGGCCTGCCGTATCTCGACAAGGTCAGCTTCGAGATCGGGCAGGAGCCGATCGTGGCGCTGCTGCGGCTGCAGAAGGGCGAGATCGACATTCCCGGCGATGGCATTCCGCCGGCCAAGTTCCAGGAGGTAATGGCCGATCCCGAGCAGAAGGCCCGTGTCGTCGAGGGCGGCCAGTTGCACACCGGCTACATCACCATGAACACCACCATGGCGCCCTTCGATAATGTGAAGGTGCGGCAAGCGGTCAACATGGCGATCAACAAGGACCGTGTCGTCCAGCTGATCAACAACCGTGCGGTGCCGGCCAACCAGCCGCTGCCGCCATCGATGCCCGGCTATGACAAGGAATTCAAGGGCTATCCCTATGACGTGGCCAAGGCCAAGGCTTTGCTTGCCGAGGCCGGTCATCCCGATGGTTTCGACACCCAGCTGTTCTCCATGAACACCGATCCCAACCCGCGCATCGCCCAGGCGATCCAGCAGGATCTGGCGGCGATCGGCATCAAGGCCAGCGTCCAGTCGCTCGCGCAGGCCAATGTCATCGCCGCCGGCGGCGACAAGGCCGGCGCGCCGATGATCTGGTCCGGCGGCATGGCCTGGATCGCCGATTTCCCCGATCCGTCGAATTTTTACGGACCGATCCTCGGCTGTGCCGGCGCGGTTCCGGGCGGCTGGAACTGGTCGTGGTACTGCAACAAGGATCTCGACGCCAAGGCGGCGGAGGCCGACTCGATCGTCGATCCGGCCAAATCAGGCGAACGTGCCAAGATGTGGAGCGCGATCTACCGCAAGATCATGGAAGACGCGCCCTGGGCGCCGGTCTTCAACGAGCAGCGCTTCACGATGAAATCCCCCCGGATGGGCGGCGCCGACAATCTCTATGTCGACCCCGTCCATATCCCGATCAACTACGACAATGTGTATGTGACCGATGTGCAATAACTGCGACTACACCATCCACGGGCGCCATCACCATTTCGGCTGGGACAATTCCTTTGTCCCGACTGAGCGGGTGGCGCCCGGTTCGACGATCGAGTTCCAGTGCCTCGATGCGTCGGGTGGCCAGCTTCAGGCCGACAGCACCGTTGCCGACGTCGCTTTGCTCGACTTCGCCAAGGTGAACCCCGTCACCGGGCCCATCTATGTTGACGGGGCTGAGCCGGGCGACGCGCTGAAGATCACAATTGAGGCGTTCAAGCCGTCCGGCTTCGGCTGGACGGCGAACATTCCGGGGTTCGGCCTGCTCGCCGACGACTTCCCGCAACCGGCACTGAACATCTGGACATACGACGCCACCTCGTTGGAACCAGCGCTGTTCGGCAGACAAGCCCGCGTGCCGCTGAAACCCTTTGCCGGCACCATCGGCAACGCGCTGGCTGAAATGGGCCTTCACTCGGTGGTGCCGCCAAGGCGCGTCGGCGGCAATCTCGACATCCGCGATCTCGCGGCCGGCACCACGCTCTATCTGCCGGTGGAGGTGGCGGGTGCGCTGTTTTCGGTCGGCGACACGCATGCCGCGCAGGGCGACGGCGAAGTGTGCGGCACGGCGATCGAAAGCCCGATGGATGTCGTGCTCAAGCTCGACCTGGTCAAGGATATCAGGCTGAAGACGCCACGCTTCACCACGCCGGGACCGGTGACGCGCCATCTCGATGCCAAGGGCTACGAGGTGACGACCGGCATCGGACCGGACCTGATGACGGGCGCCAGGGAAGCGGTCTCCCAGATGATCGACCTGCTTGCCGGCCGCTACGGAATGGACCCGGTCGAGGCCTACATGCTGGTTTCGGTCTGCGGCGATCTCCGGATCAGCGAGATCGTCGACATGCCGAACTGGGTGGTGTCGTTCTACTTCCCGCGCTGCGTTTTCGAATGAGCAAAGGCGCAGGCAATAAGCGGACCGGGGTTTTTGCCCCGGCCGTTTCGGTCACGGCCGGACCGGTGCTGGAAGTCTCCGGCCTGACCGTCAGTGTGCGTGGCGAGGATGGTGAGCGGGAAGTTGTCTCCAATTTGTCGCTGACGCTCGCGCGCGGCGAGACGCTTTGCATTGCCGGCGAATCCGGCTCCGGCAAATCGATGACCGCGCTGGCGATCATGCAATTGCTGCCACAGCCCGCCGCCCGGATAGAATCCGGCACGATCCGGCTTCGTGCCAGAGATCAGGATGACACAGATCGAGGTCACATCGATCTGGCGGGGCTCGATGAGCGCCGGATGCGCCGCATTCGCGGCGACCGCATCGCGATGATCTTCCAGGAGCCGATGACATCGCTCAATCCGGTGCTGTCGATCGGCCGGCAGCTGGTCGAGTCCATCGAGGCCCATACCGGCCTGTCCCGCGCCGAGGCGCGCCGGCGCGCCATCGAGGCGCTGAAGGCTGTCCGCATCCCGGAAGCCGAAAGCCGGCTAAAACAGTTTCCGCACGAACTGTCCGGCGGCATGCGCCAGCGCGTGATGATCGCCATGGCGCTGGCGCTGAAACCGGATGTGCTGATCGCCGACGAGCCGACGACGGCGCTCGACGTCACCGTTCAAGGCGAGGTGCTGGAACTGCTGCGCGATCTGCAGCGCGAACACGGCACCAGCGTCATCCTCATCACCCACGACATGGGCGTGGTTGCCGAAATGGCCGATCGCGTCGTCATCATGCGGCACGGCCGCATGGTCGAGGAGGGAACAGCCGCCGATATCTTTGCCCGCCCGCAAGCCGACTATACGCGTGAACTGCTCGCCGCCGTGCCGCGCATTGGTACTGGCGTCGGCCGCCAAAAATCCGCCGAACAAAAATCCGTCGAAGCGGAAATGCCCGGAAGCGTGGCGGTGGTCAACGATCTGCATGTCCATTTCGACCTGCGCGGTGGCTTCTTCGGCCAAGTGAACCGCCGTGTCCACGCCGTCGAAGGCATCAGCTTTTCGATCGCGCCGCACGAGACGCTGGCGCTGGTCGGCGAATCCGGCTGCGGCAAGTCGACCACAGCCAAGGCGCTGGCCGGGCTTGTGCCCTACCACGGCGATATCGTGATCGGCGGGCGCAATCTGGCAGGCCTTGGCCGTGACCAGCGCAAGGCGGTTCGCCGCGACGTGCAGATGATTTTCCAGGATCCCTATGCCTCGCTTGACCCGCGCATGCGCGTCGGCGACCTCGTTGCCGAGCCGCTGTTGATCCATGGCATCGCCTCGAAGGAAGAGCGCAGCCAGCTTGTGGCGGGATTGTTCGAGCGCGTCGGCCTGTCGGCCGACCAGATGGAGCTCTATCCACACGAATTCTCGGGCGGCCAGCGCCAGCGCATCTGCATCGCCCGCGCTCTGGCGCTCAGGCCCAAACTCATCATCGCCGACGAGAGCGTTTCGGCGCTCGACGTGTCGGTGCAGGCCCGCGTGCTCGACCTGCTGAAGGAACTGCAGCGCGAATTCGGCATCGCCTATCTGTTCATCTCGCACGACATGGCGGTGGTCGAGAACATTTCCGATCGTGTCGCCGTCATGTATCTCGGCCAGATCGTCGAAATGGGCACCCGCGACCAAGTCTTTTCGAACCCGCGCCATCCCTACACGAAGCGCTTGATCGAGGCCGTGCCGGTGCCCGATCCGGCAAAGCGCCGGCCGCGTTTCGCGCGTCTCGATCAGGAGATCCCGAGCCCGACTCGAAAAATCGGCGAACAGCCGCCGAAACTGGCCCTGAAGGATCTTGGCAACGGTCATCTCGTTGCTGTTTCCTAGAGCATTTTGCAGCCAAACGTCTTCGTTTGGCGTCCGACAAAATGCGTTAAAACAAAAAGTTAGGGCGCCGTTTTGGTTCCACCAAAACGCAAAGCGCTCTGACGCCAGCGAGGACTGTCACCTCAAACCTGATCCGCGATCAGCCGGTATTGGTCGGGCCGGCGATATCTGGCGAAGTCGAAATTCACCTTGCGGCAGACGGCGATCAGGTCGAGATCGGCGCGATGGACGATCACCTCATCGTCGAGCGACATCGCCTGCGCTGCGATTTCGCCGGTCGGGGCGATGATGCAGGAGCCGCCGATCAGGGCCTGGCCGTCCTCGACGCCGGCCTTGGCCGCTGCCGCGACCCAGACCGTGTTCTGATAGGCGCCGGCCTGCATCGGCAGGTGATTGTGGAACATGCGCAGATGCGCCAGCGCCGGCGCCTCATCGAGCAGCAGCGGCGTGTTGTAGCCGATCAGGACAATTTCGGCGCCGTTGAGACAGAGCATGCGGTAGGTCTCCGGCCAGCGCCGGTCGTTGCAGATCGCCATGCCGACGCGCACGCCGCGATAGACGAAGACCGGAAAACCGAGATTGCCCGGCTCGAAATAACGCCGCTCGAGATGGACGGTCGTGCCCGGTTCCGCCTCACTCGATCCCGGCACATGGATTTTGCGATAGCGCCCGACAAGCTTGCCGTCCTGCCCGACCAGATCCATCGTGTTGAAGCGGCCCCCGTCGACGCGCGCCAGCTCGGCATAGCCGAGCGCGAAGCCTATCTTGAGCCGCGCCGCGGCGTCGTAAAGGCGCTGCGTCTGCGGGCCCGGCATATCAGGCTCGAAGAACGCCTCGATCTCGGCCTGGTCGTCGATCCGCCAGCGCGGAAAGAAGGTCGTCAGCGCCAGTTCGGGAAACACCGCGATTTCGGCGCCGGCGGCAGCCGCCCTTTCCAGAAGCGCGATGAGCCGGTCCACCGTTTCGGCGCGTTGCGCGCTTTTCTGTATCGGGCCGGTCTGGCAGACCGCGATGGTCAGGTCTCGAGCCATGGCGTCGTCTCTCCAATAGATCGCAGTTCATGCTGCCGCGGTCACCATGATCTCGACGCGGTAGCCGTCGCCGGCGAGCCAGCCTCGACCGTTGCGCACCGGCATGGCGCCGATGCCGTTCTTCGATCCTGACGGGGTCAGGCTGAGGGCCTAGTTTAGCGGCCAAGCTTCATCATTCGTTTTGGTCACAGACATTCGCGATTGACCGAAGCCTTCCTCAACTTCGTCATCCCTGGGCGAAGCAGGAGCGAAGCGACGTCGCGGAGACCCTGGGATCCATGCCGTAACCTTAGCCGAAGTGTGCAGCGGAGCAGAATTCTGCACCGCATCAGCGCTCTGAGGTCACGGCATGGATCCTGGGGTCTGCGCCGCGTCGCTTCGCTCCTTGCTCCGCCCCAGGATGACGAAGCGATAGGCGTTTCCGCCAATCGCCAAGGTATACAACGCACGCACACATGTAACCTGCGCCGGCCGTCGCCGAGGCGCCTTGATCGACAAAAGCGTCCCAGGCGGCGTTCAATATCGCGCAGCCATACCGTGGCGCTCAGGATCCTGGACTTGTTGCTGCCGGCCTTCGCCAGATAGGTGTCGATCTTGGCGAGCACGTCGCGCGTCTGCTGCGTGGTGTCGCCCGACAGATCATCGGCCGTCATCCCGGCCAGATAGACAATGTCATTGTGGCTGAGCACGCGGCAGAAGCGTGGGCCATTCTCGAAGCGTTCGATTGTCATGCGGTCATCCTTCCTCACGATGCTTTTTCCTCCGGCGCGGATGTCGCCCTGATCCGGCCAGGCGCAAGATCGCCCGGCTCGATGCCTTGGCGCAACAGTTCATCCGGCAAGCGTCCGGTGCCGATCAGATCGCGACATGCCTTGGCCAGCGCCGGCGATGTCTTGATGCCGTAGCCGCCCTGGCCCGCCAGCCAGAAAAAACCCTCGGCCTTGTCGTCGAAGCCGACCACCGGCGAGGCGTCGCGCACAAAGCTGCGCAGGCCCGCCCATTGGTATTCTATCCGGCGCACGTCGATCGTCGTCGCCAGCTGCAGGCGATCGACCCCTACGGCGACGTCGAAATCGTCGGGATAGACGTCCATCGGTTCGCTCGGGGTCGCATCCGCCGGCGAGACGAAAATCCGGCCGGCGTCCGGCTTGAAATAGAATTCCTCGCCGACATCGTTGACCAGCGGCCACCCGGCAATGGAGACGCCATCCGGTGCCGCGACATGGAATGCGGTGCGTCGCTTCGGCACCAGGCCGATCGGGGCAACGCCAGCCAACGCAGCGATCCTGTCGGCCCAGGCGCCGGCCGCATTGACGACGATCGGCGCGGCGAACAGTCCCTGGCTCGTCTGCAGGATCCAGCGACCCTTGTGCCGCTCGATCGCGTCGACGCCTGCATTGATGACGATCCGGCCGCCACGCTTGCGCGCATTGCGCAGGAAACCCTGATGAAGCTCGTTGACGTCGATCTCGCGACAGCCCGGTTCGACGATCGCACCGGCGACATAATCGGCTCGCAGCACCGGCACGCGCGCCAACGCCTCTTCGCGACTGACCCGGTGGATCGACGGCACGAATTGCCTGGCCTTTTCGAGTTCCTCTTCAAGCCGGCCCAGCTGATCCTGGCGCGCGATGGTCAGCATGCCACGTGGAAGCATCAAGGGATGATCGCAAAAGCCCTCGGGCGGCGCTTCGAGAAAAGACCGGCTGGCGATCGCCAGCCGTCGGATGATGGCGTTGCCGTAATTCTCGGTAAAACTCGCGGCCGACCGGCCGGTGGAATGGTAACCGCAATGGCGTTCGCGCTCGAGCAGGATGACCGACGAGCCTGCCGCCAGCTCATAGGCCGCACTCGCTCCGGCAATGCCGCCGCCGATGATCGCGACATCGGCTTCCTGTATCGAGGCGCCGTTGGGAGACTTCATCGCTAGTTCCTCTGCACAGTGATTTTGACAAGGTTGGGCCGATCGGCAGCGACCGTCGACAATTCCTCTCAGCCAATTTCAGTGGCAAATCGCAAACGTTGGAGATTGGCCGAAACACCCCTCCACTTCGTCATCCTAGGGCGAAGCAAGGAGCGAAGCGACGCGGCGCAGACCCTAGGATCCATGCCGTTACGCCAGCCGAAGAATGCAGCGGACCAGAACCGAACGCTACCACCCGGTCCCGCGAAAAAGCTCGAACCATTCAGGGTTGGTCTTCTCAATCAGCTCGATCTTCCATTGGCGTGGCCAGCGCTTCAGCGACTTTCTCGCGCTGGATGGCATCGCGAATGTCGAAATATTCTTCGTACCAGACCAGACGCTGCACACCGTAGCGGCTGGTGAAGCGCGAGCCCTGGCCGGATTTGTGCTCCGGCATGCGGCGGCCAAGATCGTTGGTGACACCGATGTAGATCGTGCCGCGCTTCTGGCTCGCGGTCATATAGGCATAGCCGGTCATGGTGGAAGGGTAGCTGCCACCGTTGCGGATGCAAGCACCGTTCTGGTCCGCTGCATTCCCCGGCTGATGTCACGGAATGGATCCCAGGGTCTGCGCCGCGTCGCTGCGCTCCTTGCTCCGCCCTGGGATGACGAAGGTGTGGTGGCTTATGGCTAATCGCAAACCCTCGAGATTGGCAGTAGGAGATCGATCGGCGGCAACCATCACAGCCTCCTTCAGGCTCAGTCAAAGAACCAAATCCTCTGTGCAGAGGAACTAGTAACCGCGCATTGGATCGACAACGCCGAGCAGCTTTTCGCCGCGCCGATAGCGGCTGAGATTGTCTGCAAACATATCGAGGGCTTTCTCCTCCCAGCCTTCATAGACCGACGAGCAATGCGGGGTGACGATCACGTTCTCATACCGCCAAAGTGGATGATCCGCCGGCAGCGGCTCGGTCGAAAAGACATCGAGCGCGGCGCCTTTGATACGGCCGCCGTCGAGTGCCGACAGCAGCGCTGCCTCATCGACGACGCCGCCACGCGAAACGTCGATGAGCACCGCTGACCGCTTCATGGCGGCAAACGCCGCAGCGCCGATCAGCCCGCGCGTCGCCTCCAGCAGCGGCACGCAACAGGCAATGAAGTTGGCCCGGCCCCAAAGCCCCGGCAATGCCTCGATGCCGTGAACCTCGTCGACATCGGCGGTTGGCCTCGGATGCGCACGCACGCCGAGCGTCGTCAGCCCCATGGCCTTGGCGCGCCGGGCCAATGCTTGCCCGGTCCTGCCGAGGCCGAGCAGCAGCAAGGTCTTGCCCTGGATTGGCTCGACCGCCCCAGTGATCCATGTCCGCGCGCGCTGATGCCTGGCGAAATTTCGAAGACCCAGCGAGAAGGACAGCATCGCCCCCATCGCATATTCGGCCATCATATCGGCCGCGACACCGGCGGCGTTCGTCACCGTGACCTTTTCGGGATCCCAGGGACCCAGATGATCCGTCCCCGACCCGCCGACCGACACCCATTTCACCGTCGGGCTCTCCAGGAGAGCGGAGCGCGGAAAGCGCGCGGTACCGTCGAAGCGCATGGAGTAGACGACCTCGGCTTTTGTCTGTTCTATCAGGGCGGCCAGACCGGCGTAGCTGTCACAGGGGTAGACTGGCAGCCCCGGATGCTTTTCCCGCAACAGCTTCATCGCCACGGCCGGCGAGCTGGTGTGGAGGATTACGGCAGGGTCGACTGTCATCGTCACGATGAAGGACCAATGCGCGGCGCTGCTCCTGCCGCGATGCGCCGATGCACGCCATCCAGGCTTTCTGCGAAGGCATCGAAGACATTCCGGGCCGTGAGCTCGCGCAAAACCTGTTCGTTGAGCCCGCCGCGCGTTGCATAATCTTCCGCCAGATCCATGAAGCCGGTATCCGGCGCTGTTTCCGGTGCGTTGGCCAGCGCTTTGAAAATGGTGGCGATATAGTCGTGCGCCTGCGCGTCCGCGACGCCATGCTCCATCAGCCAGCCATGGATCGTATCGAGATATTTGAAATAGCTGGCAAATGTCGCGGTAACGACGCTCAGCGCGTCGAACTCGCTCGGATCATCGACCTCGATCACCTTTCCCAGCCGGCCGAAAAACGCCGACATGCGCCGATCGGGCGGACAGATGATTGTCGCTCCCTGCCTGTGAGCGATCATCGGCATGGGAAGTGCTTTCGTCACCTGCTCCACGGGAGCGATCAACGCGGCTATTTCCTCGCGCGACAGGGTGGCGATCAGGCTGACGACGTGATGGTCCCGACGAAACTGCAATTCTGCAAGCACCTCATGCGCAATCTGCGGCCGAACCGCCAGCATGATCGTATCGCAACTGTCGAGGACGGCCTGATTATCCGGTGCAACGCGTACATCGCGGTAGCGAAGCGCCAGGCCGGCAGCGATTTCTTGATTACGAGGCGACAGGAGCACCGATACGGAATTGTCCGCGGCGGATTTAAGTCCGGTGACAATCGCGGCTGTGAGCGCGCCTGTGCCGATGAAGCCGAGTTTCATTTGAAATCCCTAAGCGTTGGTTCTGGATCGTCGTCAGCCGACAAAATAGTACCAGCTCGGCAGGACTTTGGGATCAGAGCACGCGATCGGCTTTCCTGCGACGTCAGAGCCACCGCCGCACGCTTTGCTTGTAGTCGCGATAGGCATCGCCGAAACGCCGCTCGAGATAGGCCTCCTCGCGGGCGACGACGCCGTAGCGGATCAGGATTGCGAGAGGCAGCGTGAGGACAAGGATCCAAATATTCTGCGCGGCCACTCCGATGCCGCCATAGATGAGGAACATGCCGAGGTAGATCGGATTGCGCGTCCATCCGTGGATGCCGGTCGTCACCAGCACGCGCGTCGGCTCATTCGTCGGCACGGGCGTCTCCGCGCGCATGAAGTTGCGAATGCCCGCGGCGAAAAGCGCAAAACCGATCACGATCAGCGAGCCGCCGGTGATCCAGGTGACCAGGTCATTCCTGGGGAACGGCAAGCGCAGCAGGCGATCCAGCACGAAGCCAATCAGGAAAGCAGCGAGAAACAGCAGCGGCGGTCTCGCGATGACACCTGCGGTTCCACTGTCGGTTTGCCCAGCCATTTCCATGTCTGCTCCCGCAGATGCCTAGGGCGACGATGCCCATAGCGACTTAGAGATGACAACTAAGGTGTCATTCTAGAAGTTGACAACGGCGGTGTCAATCGCAGAAATTGGCCCGGAAAAAGGGAAATAAAAAAATGGCGTCGGCACGACACGGGACTGACCGAACGACGGGAGCCCCCATCGTTGACAGCAAGGCCGAGGCGATCACCGAGCTGATGCTCGAAGTGGCCCAGTGCTTCTTCAGGATACGGGCTCTCGGCCAGAAGACAGGGCTCATCACCAGTTGGGGCGGCGGTGCGTTCGGCTTCATGCGAAGCCTGGCGCTGCTTGGTCCGCTCACCGTGCCGCAGATCGCCCAGATGCGGCCCACCAGCCGTCAGCGCATGCAGCGGCTGGCGGATGAGCTTGCGGCTGAGGGGCTGGTCGAATTCATCGACAATCCAAAACACCGGCGCTCGAAGCTTGTGCAGCTGACGCGCAAAGGCGCCGTGCGCTACGGCGAGCTCAACGCCCAGCTGATAGCGATCGCCTCGACCATGGGCGTCGCTCTCGACGAAGCGGATATCCGCAAGACCGCCGGGATCGTGCGGCAGCTGAGCGACGATGTGAAAGTGCGCTCGGAGCGGCTGCCGTAGCGCTGACGCAAAGGCGGCGCGGCGCCATCGATGGGATTTCCCGTCCTGCTTGGGCGACGCCCCGAACTCGTGCCGTTTCAGCCTGGATGCGCTTGGCTGTTGCCACTTCCGTCCGGGCCAGCCGGCGAACGATTGCCAACCGGAACCTCTGCGGAGCTGAGGCGTTCGAACCGCAGGAGCTGAGAGCTGCGCCACCGCAAAAGAGTACTGCAATGGCTCAGAAGATAACGACAGGCACAAACGACCGGCCGCGCAACGAAACCATCGGCCAATCCGGCGAACCGGACGACAGCAGCACGCCGCTTGAAGTCGACGAGACCGCCGCCCGGTTGCGAGGCAAGCTGCAAGGCAAACCTGCGCAACTTGCGGAAGATCAAGCCAATGTCGACCCGGCAGGCATTGCCGGCGAGCATATGTGTCACCGCTGCGCGGGGACAGGCATGATCGACGGCCGCACCTGCCCCGAATGCGGCGGAACCGGAAAGGTGACGACGCCGGTAGGCTAAGGCGACCAGGAGAGCGATCACGCTTGGCGGCAAAGCGCCAAGGGGCCCATGGCAATTGCGCGGATCAGATTTCGCCGGCACCCACTTCCAGAACACGCCCTCCATCCGTTCGGGATAGTGCTTGAACTCGCATTCGAAGCGCCATCCGTAAGTCTTGGCGGCCGCCAGCGCTTCCTTG
Organism: Mesorhizobium delmotii; assembly: GCF_900149755.1. Classification (NCBI taxonomy): domain Bacteria; kingdom Pseudomonadati; phylum Pseudomonadota; class Alphaproteobacteria; order Hyphomicrobiales; family Phyllobacteriaceae; genus Mesorhizobium; species Mesorhizobium delmotii. The sequence continues at coordinate 160,815 of NZ_FUIG01000013.1, forward strand.
CTGACCGGGTTCATGCCCGTTCCCGGCGCGAACCAGTCCTCCAGCAAGTCGTCGGGTATGTAGGCGCCGATCCTCAAAGGCAGCTTTTCGAGGACGACATCCATTTCGTCAGGTGCGGACAATGGTTTCTCCCTTCGAGATCTATCCACGAACAAGTCATCTGAAACCGATTGGGTTCCAGACAATGGCAGAGTGGAAGGGAAACGTGATGGGCGACTGTCTCTCGATCTGCACATTTCAGGCCGCCCGCCGCCGCCGGTTGGTCGAACGCCGGCTAGCGTGTTCTCACAAGGTTGCAGATGGAGCTATGGGGCATACTTGACGACCGCTTGTGGGCGCCTTGCCGTCCGGCAGGACCGGGGCCGGAAGCAGGCCGGCAACTTCTGGTGTCCGAAAAACGATAGCGGACATTCGGACGGCCGCGATGCGTGCGAACGGCGACCTTGTCGCTTATTGTCGTGAACGTCACGAAATGGTGCGTTCCGCTGGTTCAAACACCTGAGCCGCAGAACGCCCGATATGAGCTTCGAAGGACTGGCTGTACTAGTTTCGCGACCATAGCTCTTCCGCCGCAAACGCTTGTTGGTGATATGGAATGCACACGCGGCTCATCAATTCAAGATTGCCGGCGGCACATTCCGGCGCGACGGTGACGGTTCTTCTAAGCTTCAAAAGGCGGACGCGTGTTGCGACTCGGCGATTGGTCGGACGCTCGGTCCCAATAAGGCGGATCGCCGAAGCTTCGCCGCAGACTTTCGATGAGCGCGAGCACCTTGGCTGACGCACTGCGCTCACGCGGATAAGCGATGAACAGCTCCGCGCCTTCGGCCTCTACACCAATGTCGATTCGGGTGAGGGCCCCGTCTACAAGCTGGTAGTGGACGAAGAAGGTAGGCAGCAGCGAAATGCCGAGGCCGGCGACAGCGGTGTCGCGCATGACCACGCCGTTATTGACACGAAGCGCCGCGCGAGGGCGGATCACGGTCCAGTTCCCCGGACTGCCGAAGCGCCAGTCGGCATTGCGGTTGGCATAGAGGATTCCACAATGGCTCTCGATCTCCGCCAACGATCCCGGTGTGCCATGCGCAGCGAGATACTCGGGGGATGCCACTGGTATCCGGCGGCTTGTTATGAGGCGTTTCGCCACCAGGCGATGGGCGAACTGACCGGCAACATCCGTGCTTGCAGCGGTTCGGCGCTCGCGCGGCCATGCATTGAGCGTTGAGAGTCTTCAATCTGTTGATCCGTTCCTCGGTTTGAGCGCCAATGTCGACAACGGTCCAGCCGATCAATCATTCACCACACAATTTGAGGAAGAACCTGGTTAAGTGCAAAGCGACAGCGGCTTTCGAGTGTCTTTCCCGTCATTCATGCCAGTGCCCTCCCGCCGTGGGGCATCGGCAAGCTTCCCCGCGCCGCCTCGCCCCGATCGGCTCCGTGTGGAGGTCTGCACAGCATGGCATGGGCTGACCGGCTTCGGGGGCGGCGTTGCAGCTCACTTCGGGAGAGGCTAAAGTCGAGACAGGCTGCATAATATGCCGAGGAGCACCTGATATGGCGGAGGGCGCGACGGTCCGCTGGCTGGTTCGTCTCACTCCAGTTGCGGGTCGCAAAGTCGACGATCTCCTGAAGGTTCCACTGAGCCTTGATGTCTGGGAACGGGAAGCTGACGCCGTCGTGGCGGTTGCCACAGAGCAGACGATTGCCGAGCTCGAGCGCCGACGAATAGCTGGCGTCGAGCGCCTCCGCACGATCGCCGACCTGGAAAGTGGAGCACCCAGCTCCGATCACCTCGACGGGCAATCCGAGGGTCCTTGATCAGGCTCGCTTTATCGAAGGAAGGAGATGGTCGCATGAACCTGATCGCCAAGGTCACGTCTTCGGGACTGCAGAAGCCGCTTGGGGACGTTCTTCTAGTGCCGCTGGGCATCGACGTTTGGGAGGTCAAGCCGGATCACCTGATCCTTCGTGCAACCGAGGCTCAGCTGGACCGCCTGTCCAGCATGGGCTACCTCGTCGAGCAACTCGAGGATGTGGCGCGGCACCTGTCCACCTTCGCCAGCGCCGAGGCGGCGGAGCAGTATCATTCGGCAGCCAGCCTGGAGGAGGAGCTGCGGCAGCTTGCGGAAGCGAAGCCGGACATCGCCCAATTGATCGAGATCGGCCGAAGTATCGAGGGCCGGCCCATCCTTGCCTTGCGGATCGGGGACCGTCGCGGCGGTGTTCCCAAGGTTCTCTTCATGGGCTGCCACCACGCGCGCGAGTGGATCGCCGTGGAAGTGCCCTTCCTGCTCGCCAAGGAACTCGTCGAGCGGGCTGACGAGGCGCCGATCGCAGGTTGGCTTACGAGCGGAGAAGTCTGGGTCGCCCCGCTGGTCAACCCGGACGGCCATGAACACAGCCGGGCACAAGAGCGGCTTTGGCGCAAGAACCGCCGCAGGAACGACGACGGCTCGTTCGGCGTGGACCCGAACCGCAACTATGGCTACATGTGGGGCATTCTTGACGTGCCCACTTCCAGCCACGTGCCGAGCGACGAGACCTATGTCGGCCCGCGCGCTTTCTCCGAGCCGGAGACCCAGGCGGTCCGCGATCTCATAGGCTGCGAACGCTTCGCCGGCGTGATCACCTATCACAGCTACTCTCAGCTCATACTCTACCCCTGGGGCTACACGGAGAAGCCCATACCGGACGTTCAGCATCGGGAGCAGATGGTGGGGATGGCCCAGGAGATGCAAACCCTGATTAAGGGGGTGCATGGCAAGACCTATGTCCCGCAGCAGTCTTCCGAGCTCTACCCAACCGCGGGCGATACAACGGATTGGACCTACGGGACCTACGGCATACCGTCGTTCACGGTCGAACTCAGGCCGCGCACCTTCGAAGAAGGCGGGTTCATCCTGCCGCCAGACCAGATCCTGGCGACCTGGGAGGAGAACCGTCCGGCTGCATTCCGGTTCGTCGAACAGCTCCTGGCGGCGCCTGTGGCAGCATAGGAGGCGGAGGACGACCGGTCCCGGAATTCCGGAACGAGTTCGGAGGAACCGGTTGCGATCATCGAGCTAACCGAAGGAGAAACGCCGGTCTCCGAAGCCACGCGCGTTCCGCGTAAAACGCGCGCGATCAAGATGCTTGGGGTTCGGCCGGTGAGCCCATCTGGGCCGCATTTTCGGTTGCTGGCGAGAGACCGTCTGCCGCCCCTTGCACTGTTCGGCGGCGGCTTGATCGTCCCCGGGTGCTCGCCAGCGAGTTAAGCTTCAGGCCAAAGAAAGGCTCGGGGCACGACTCGCGCAAGGGAGCAAGGGTGGCCATCGCTATAAGCGATGGCTCGTTTGTCCGCACCCCGGTCATTCAGCGCTTTGCTCACGACCCTCTGCTTGCCACCCCTTCTACGACGTTCGCCACTGCTGAAGGCTAAGGCTGTTCAGGGTCAAGGGTTGCCTATCAGGGCCGGAGCGTCAGGGTCCTGATCGGGGTCGTAAGCTGAAATTCAAGCTGACACGATTTCGGACCAGCGTACAAAATGATGTGTACCGATCATGATACGTCACGTCGGCAAAGACCCTCACAAATCTGTCGACCTCGGCGCGCATCCGCTGCCTCGAGAGCCTTGCGGCGAAGCCTGACGATTGGTTGGCCGCCGACAAGGATGCCACGATCGCGCATCGGCGTCGGCTTATCCTGGCGGTACGGCCGTCACCTCGTCAGTGATCTTTGAATCAGATTTCGTCGCCCCGATAGCGCGGTCGCCGGTGAGAAGCGAAACGTGCTCGAAGACGACCGGTTTTGTCGGATAATCGCGGGAAACGGCAGCGAACAGGAGCTTGTCACGGGTTCGTTGCGTCTCCTTTTTGGCGAGGCGCCCGGCCTTGAGCCGCTGCACCACGATCTGGCTTTCGCCCACCCGAATATTGTCAGCCTGGAGCAGAACCCTCCGTGTGCCCACCAGGGCCTCGCGACTTAGATCAAGGTTTTCCCCCATCAACTCGCGCTGAGCCATGCGCAACATCTGCCGAGCCGTCGAACGGTAAACTGTGTTGTGCGGATGATCGACAGGGCCCTGCTCGGCCCACCTCAACTCGAATTGCTCGTCGAACTCGCTGGTGCGTGCCGCCGGCGCCGCCGCGTTCATCCATTTGAGCGTCGACCGGATGACCGAAAGGAAGCGCAGATAAGGCGCCCGGTCGGACCGTGATCGCAACCGCAACACATCCTCATAATAGAAGCGTCTCGGACATTTCTCGTAGCGTTCGATGGCCTCGACTGCGATGCCTTGGGATGAGTCGAACTCGCCAGAGAGTGGCGGATAGGCGGGCTAGTCTTCCGGATGAGTTCGTCCAGAGCGCTGATTGCCGCCTTGTCGACCAGGCTATCGAGAGGGTCCAAGTCGTTCATGGTCGTTGAGGCGCTAGCGACCATGCGCGGCTTGGGTTTGTCTTTGAGCTTTGCACGCTGCTTGGTGGTCTGGCTGGCGACCGAACCACTGAAGTCGATCTCGAGGTATTCCGACATCCGGGTCGGCGTCTCGGTGAGTATCAGCTTCACCAGGTGAGTCCTGACCTCGCCGGCGATTTCGTCGACGTCGGTTGGACTGAACCCGCGGCAGTTCAACGCCACGATCTTGCCGGCGCGGGTCATGACCTCGCGCACCAGGCGACCAGTCAGCTCGCGCCGCTTGCCGCCGTTGCGGGCGAAGTAGACGAGCGTCTGGGTTTTCCATCTCGAGGGCGCCTCAAGCAGCATGGCGCCCGACCTGTCAGACTGGAGGACCTCGGCGATTTCCTCTTCGACGTCGGCAAATCGCGTGTACGGACGGCCGTCTCTCTCCCGTACCGAGGTTAGTGGCACGGGGCGAAGCATGAGTGGATCTGGTGTCGACGAGTCGCTCATATCCCCCTCAAGCCGGCATTATGCTGAGTCGGAAAAAGCGCAGGAAGGATTTTTTTGAAGAATTCGCGAAAATCTTTCGGCTAGCAATCAAACAGCGCCCGGCCCGGCTTGGACGGTCACTCAGCCTAGGATTGTCGCGACGAGGCTATCGCGGACGGCGGATGAGCGGGATATGAGCAAAGCCGTTATGGCGCTGTTCGTTGTTTGTTCGCTGAAGGTCGCATAAGATTGCAGAGAGGAATGCGTTCGGAACGGATCTAGCCGTAACGGACCTTTCCATTCGGCCAACCTCAATGACTGAAAACGGGCGAGTTGCAGACGTTCGGCATCAGCCGCCCGAACCCAGATAGCGGAGTGATATTGAGCAACACCCCATCTCGGCCTGTGATCGTCGCAATGCCGGCTGGGAGTAAGGGCGGCGCGCTAACGGTTCTAGGGATCTATCTCGCGGGATTGCCACGTATGTTTTGATCGGCCGCCGTGGGTCTCAGTGGTGCCGGATCGATAGCAATGTTCGGCCGACTACCCTTCAGGTCGCCCTCACGCCAATTCGACATGCCACCGAAAGAAACTATTGGTACGTGTTGGCTCGTGGTTCGATGTTGGCAATCACCTTGAAAGGGTGGGCTTCCTGCCGCGCTTCATCGAGCAGCTTCCCGAGCAACTCCCGCTCCACTTCCGTCACCCGCTCATCGACTTCGAACCGGACGGCTTGCTGGTCGCGCACTATTCCAACACCATGGACGCCGCACTTGCCGAGGTACTTGGCACTCAGCTTTGATTTGGCATCTTCAAGCGATTGCGGCAACATCCGCTCCGTCGACTAACTCGATCTCAAGTTCAGACAGCACATCACTTATTTGGTTTGCGACCCCATAATTTCCAGATGGAGGACCGGCAAAATACAATCCAACACCCCGCTTCTGGCCCAATTCGACCACTAATGAGCCACTGTCGCCGCCAAGCCCGAATGCCGGCGCGCCAGAGACGGATTCAATACGAATTTGATTCTGGAACAATCCTACGATGCTTGCATCACTGTGATCCATCCCAATCAAGGCGTCGTAGGCGATGTCGGTAACGATGCCTTCAGTATAGCCCGTCGTCCGCCCATGCTTGCAAACGCTCATCCCAACAGCTGTAACCGCTGTTCCATTGATGCTTCCGATTGTACATATCTCGGGCCGCCATTGGATATCGGGCGCAAACTTCGCGATCGCCCCGTCCACTCTGTTCGGCGCGCCTGACAGGTCGATGGGAGTAAATCGCACTAAGTCAGCCACATAGGCCTGGCTATCGCCCCCATCCGCTGGGCCAGGCTGATAAATATCGTCGCCCGGATAGCCTTTGTTCACGTTGGCTAAGACGTGATTGTTGCTAAGAATATAAACTTGCTGTGCACTATCGCCTTGTCGACGCGAGCGACAAAAGTAACCGAGTGTCCCTGCAGTGATATCACGGTGGGCCACGCTTATGCCTGCAACGAGAGGCCTCTGTTTCCCTTTCCGTGAGTCAGAACACGTCGGAGCAGCCGACGCTGAAGCAGCCTGTCCCGCTGCCGTTTTGGGTCTGCGCGCCAATGCAAATGCAGGAGCGGATTCAATAATGTCGGTGGGGATACCATCAATTGTTTCGGGAATCCGATCCCTGGGGGACAACAGGCTCGGCGCGATTTTCTGAACAACGTGAACACGCACAACCATATCGTCTGTCGTAGCCTGCCCGTTCACAAACTTGTGCCCTATACCGACTGCGTGGACATTGAGGCGCGCTCCGGCCACCGCCTCATCCACACTCATCGTTTGAACACGTGCAACAACCTTGCTCCGAAAACCCAGCGGAAGATAACGTGCGCTTAAAGACTGTTTAGCCTCGAGTACGTCCATCTAAGCTATCCTTATTCGGGCACGGCTTTGTTTAGAACTGACAACGCGCCGGCGGCGCGGCGGTTTCAGGCTTCGCCCTAAATGGTATCGACCATAGGAAATCTGTCTGAACGTAGAAGGGCTTGCTGTCTTTCTCGAATTTCTTCCCGCGCCAGAGGATGCGTACGCTTCGACAGCCCGGCAACGCGGCGTCGAGGCTACGCAATTCTTCCTCCATTTCCGCCTTGAGCGCGGCGGTGAAGGCGCGGGCATCCATCGACAGACCCAGATCGGCGTAATATTCGGCCCGGCGACGATCGAAATCCTTCGGCAAGTCATCGTCCGGATTGCGGTGACGATCGGCGCCAACCACCCAGATCTCCTTGGCTCGGATGCGCTCGCGCAACGCCTGCAGGACGCAAAGCTCGTAATCGATCAGGTTGATCCGTCTGCCGCCCGCAATCATGAAACCCCGCCATTTAGCCGGAACCACGCCGTCAACTGGAACGCCGTCCCCGATGCTGAGCAACCGGCGGCCCTCGCGTCGCGCCCGACGAATCCATGCCAACGCATTCAAAACGGGCCGGTGCGCCGCATTGTTCGAACGGACCCACCTCGGCGAGAGAAGCGACGGAGGACATCTGAGCCATCCCGGGGACGCATTCGCTCCAGTAATTGTATCCCGTACCGCTCGTGTTTGCAGCGTCGCGCGCGGTTGGCAAAGCAACGCGCGATCCGAGCCGAATTACCGCAATGTTGCTGGCTGGAGCCGTCTATGGATCAAAATTCTGATGTGCCGACCTTTGTTTCCCTGTGGCGTCTGCGAGGCGCTCGATCCGCGGCAACTGGTGGGATTCCCCAGGACATCCTCGAAGGCGCGCCGTCGCTGCGGACGTTCAAGCGAAGGGCGAGACTCCGAACAGCCAGCCGTGCAGCCAGAGCCCGAACAATGCGAAAGCCACCAAGCCGATGCCCACAGCAATCAGGTCGCTACGCGGTCGCACGACCGCGGGTGCCGGATCGCCGCGTGGAATGACGGCAATGAGATCGACAATCGCGTAAACCAGAAATGCTCCGAAGACTAGGAGCGAGGCAAGGTCGCCATTGGCCAGGAGGTGGCCGATGGCCCAAAGGATGATGCCCACCAGCATCGGGTGCTTCAGCCGATGCTTGATTGAACCCGTGGGCAAGTAAGCGGCTGCCAGAAAGACGAATGCGGCGAGCACCAACACCGACGCGACATGGCGGCCCCAAGAGGGCGGCTCGTAGATCTCAGGCGCATTGGGCCGATAAAGACTCCAGCCCCAGACGATCAGCACGAAGCCGATGATCGATAGGAGCGAATAAAGTCCCTTCCAGCGCCGCTCGTTTGTGGCGATTTGCTCATCACGAAAGCTGCCGGCGGCGATCCGAACAGAATGGATTCCGAAGAAGATCACGAGGCCGGAAACCAGTACTAGCATAACACCTCCGAGGTTCGGCGCGTCGGCGGGAAGGAAGGCTTGCTTACGCTCTCGCTCGAGTTGCCGGCTGCATATGCGCAAAACGGATCCTGCGAACGAGATGGTCAGAGTAATATATCAGGGACCCGCAATCTTGGAATGGGCAAAGCTGCCGATTGGCACGGCACCGCACGTTTGACACCTGCCAGTCGCCGCCTTCGCGCGGCACCACTCGGCCGTCGGTCTTCAAAGTCTCGCTGTTGGCGTTGATTCGGCTGTGCGCCACCTTTCGGGTCCTTCGCCCAATACGGGATCAGACCCCACCGCGCCGACACAAACATGGTCGTACCGCGCACCAACTCATCGACAACGATCATCGGATTATGTCAGCCGGAGTGCGCCGTTCTAGACCGGAAACTGGTTCGACAGCCGGTCGACCTTGTCCGGACCAGCGAAGGAAAACTTCGCCACCATCTCTGCGATAGAGCGCTTTACATGAACCCGTCCACACATCGGGCGAAGATTGTTGCCCGAAAATCGAGACTCGAGCTTCTGGACTCAGGACAGCGATAGACACCGCTATGACAATCGTTCTGGCTGGTGGCGAAAGCGTGCTGTAAGTCTTGTCCTCCAAGTGGCCGTCGATCTCAGCTACAGTCCCTCGACGGTCTTCCTACACTTGGGCCGGCTGCGAGGAGTTGGACGACGTCGCAGGGATGGCTTCGCCGAACTGCTGGACCACGGCTCGATCGAGATCACATTCGCATCACAATGGCGACGAGGCCATCCTCCAGGCCAAACGTGATCCTTCTTCAACGGCCTGCTAGGGCCTTCCGCCCACTGTTCCCGAGCCAAGGCGTCATAAGGGAGCCATTCTTGCAATCGGCCTTAGCAATGGGACGCAGTTCGCGTGACGTGCTATGCTTTGAGGCGGGAGATACGGCGGTCGCCGAAGCGCCCGCACGCCTCCCTGTCTATGGGAGGATAATATGGCTTACTATGTGCTGCTCACCAACTTCACGGATCAGGGGGCTAAGACAGTCAAGGACACCGTAAAGCGCGCTGAAGCATTCAAGGAGATGGCGGCCAAAAGCGGGGTCAAAGTGCATTCGCTTTACTGGACGCTCGGTCAGCACGACGTGGTCGCGATTACCGAAGCCGACGATGATATAGCCGCGACCGCGCTCAGCTTATCAATAGCTTCGCTCGGCAACGTCCGAACGCAGACCCTAAGGGCGTTCGACGCCAACGATATGGCAAAGGTCATTGCCAAGATGGGCTGAAAAAAGAAGCGACAATAAAGATCGCGCCGACCGTTGGCGCAGGCAAACGGCCGACGCGACCGCGCCGATCCACAGTTCCGGGTTTCAGGCACGTGACCTGTGGGCGCAGGCTTCGGAAGAGATGGTTTACGTGGTTTGTGACTCAGTGCTTCCGGGAGGCTTCCCTGGAATGTCTTCGAGGCGAAAGGTGTGCGTTTCGAGAACGTCACCTGGACTCCGGGCCATGGTTCCGGCTGCTGCCACATCTGCCTGGTGGACCGGAATATCTGATCAGATCGCGATGCCGGCGTTGCGCAGCCCCTCCACCAGCCGACCGAGCTGACTGGGATTCCGATAGGGGAGTATCTGACCGAGGCGTTCAACGGAAAAGTTCGGATTGACCTGCTGCGTCTCCTGCCAGTAGGCGCGCGCTTCGTCATGACGTCCGGTGAGGCCATAGAGGCAGGCGAGATAGAAGCGCGTCATGTCCGTCCGCGGCGCCAGCGCCAGCCGCCGCTTGAACGCGATCTCGGCTTCGTCGAAGCGGCCAAGCGCCAGGAGGGCCCTTCCCATTAGGTGCAGGGACATGTCGAACTGGGGATCGAGCCGATGGGCCCGGGTAAAAAGCGCAACCGCATCTTCATGCTGCCCCTGGAAATCCCTCACGCTGCCAAGTACGCTGAAGGCCTGTGCGGAATTGGGGTCGAGAGCGATGGCGCGCTCCGCTTCAAGCTCCGCCTCGTCCAGGCGCCGCATCCAGGAAAGGCAGATCGCAAGCGCGATATGGCCTTGCGGCTCGGTGTCGTCGGTTTCGATCGCCTGATGCGCCAGTTCCCGCGCCTTGGTCAGATTGTCCTCGGTGGCGCCGTTCCACTGGTTGGCGTAGTCGGCGAAGGTGACCATGGCGAGCCCCGAATAGCCGAGAGCCAGCCCCGGATCTATCGCCAGTGCGCGCTCTAGCATCTTGCGCGCTTCAACCGATGCCTCGGGACGAAATTGCAAGGCGGTCTGACGGGCGCGGACAATCAGATCGTAGACCTCCGGATCGACCTTGCCGTGCTTGCCGCGCCGCGCCTCCTCGCCGGCGGTCAGCTTCACCTCGAGTGCGCTGACGATGGTGCGGGTCACCTCGTCCTGAACCGCGAAGATGTCTTCGAGATCGCGATCATAGCGCTCCGCCCAGAGATGGCCGCCCGTCGTCCCGTCGATCATCTGGGCGTTGATGCGGATACGGTTGGCGGCCCGGCGCACGCTTCCCTCCAGCACGTAGCGGACGCCGAGCTCGCGGCTCACCTTGCGCACATCCGGTGCCTGGCCCTTGTAGGCGAAGGAGGAATTCCTGGCGATGACGAACAGGCCCGAGACCCTCGAAAGGTCGGTGATGATGTCCTCGGCGATCCCGTCGGCAAAATAGCCCTGCTCGGGATCGCCCGACATGTTGTCGAACGGCAGCACCGCAATCGACGGCTTGCCGAGCGGCGGCTGCAATCCACCGACTGCATCGGCGGGCGCGGCTGTCTTCGGCGACCAGGTCCAGATGTGCAGCGCGCGCTCGATGTTCTTGACCTCGCGATTGCCGCCGTCGACGAAATCGATGCCCAGGCGGCCGCGCATATGCTCGTGGATACCATCTGAAATCACCACGCCCCCCGGATCGGCGAGCCCCTCGATGCGGGTGGCCACGTTGACGCCGTCGCCATAAAGATCGCTGCCCTCGACCATTACATCGCCGAGATGGACACCAATGCGCAGCACGATGCGCCGTTCCGCGGGAACGTCGGCATTCGCCGCGGCCATGGCCTGCTGCACTTCGATCGCACATTCGACGGCGCCAATCGCACTGCCGAACTCGGCCAGTATCGCATCGCCGATCGTCTTAAAGACACGGCCCTGATGGCGGGCGACGAGCGGCTCCACCATATCGCTCCACCGGAGCTTCAGCTCCGTCAGCGTGCTTGCTTCATCCCACTCCATGAGCCGACTGTAGCCGACGACGTCAGCCGCCAGAATGGCGGCAAGCCGACGTTGAATGCGTTCGTTACTCATATGCCTAACATTCGCTGAGAACGTATTAGCAGATAGGTACGCATGGCCTTCAAGTCCACTCGGTTTGACAGATCCGAGACCAGAAACGGCAGCGTCGCCTTACTTAGTGTGAAGGCTGGCGTCGTAGGTCACGCCATGGCCTAAACATCGTGCCGACCCTGCCAATCACGGTCAAGGCGCACAGCCCCCGAGGAGGCCTATCGGCCCGAAGCTGCGATTGGCCAAGTTGGCCAACATTTGACGAACATCACAGCTCTGCCCGGGCGAGAACAAGTACTGTTCCCGTAGACACGCTAAGTCGAACAGAACACTCTTATCGGGAGCACAATCCTGGCAGTCGCGAGCGCGTCCCGGGAGGCTTCGCCCCTCCGACCACGTCACAGGTCGCCGATGCCATCATCGAAGCCGTCGAACGAAACAAGAGGCTCAAGGTCCGGCCGGCGCTGTTTCGGATCTTGTTTGCTTTAGAGGCGATGGTGCCAGAAATAATGGCGCGCCAGTCGCGCTGGGCGACCGCGTCGGGTCAACTCGCATCAGAATGACCGATAAGCCGGCGACGGCACAGAAGGGTGAAAGCACGTCATTCGGCACGACTATTCGCCGGCGCCTCAGTTTTATAGTATTCGTCTTCGATTTGCTCGTACGCGTCCGGCCGCCCTCCGGGAGTGAGGTCCAGGAGGGTCCACATCGGCTCGACCGTGCCGACATGTCGTGGATCCTGTCCAGGCTCCGTCGGCGAGAACAACAGTTCGGAGGCCCAGCTCAGCCTAACCACCCCGTCGGCGCCCTTGTGGAATACGGTGAGCATCGGCGCCTGCTGTCCCTCCTCATCCTCACCATGATAGTCACGTTTGAAAGTGTTGTTGGCAGCTGAAAGCAGCTTCAAATTGCGCCAGCCGCGAAGCGCTGCGAAGGCCGCGACCCGCTCGATCGGTGCCTTGGCGACGGCCGCGACATTCGCGCCCAGCCCCACCACGTGCGGCACCGCTCCCTCCCAGTTGTCAAGCAAAGCGGTGCAAGAGGGGCACGGCCCCTCCTCAATCGGAAGCTCTGCCGCCGGCCCGCTGCTCGGACCTCGTTGCCGGTCGCTTCGGTGTCGGGGGAACATGTAATGGTAGAGGATCAAAGCGTCGGTGCCGGGCCGGAACAGTTCGGACAGCCGCACCTTGCCTGGTGCCCCGTTTGTGTCAATGTGGTCAAATTCGTAATCTTCGGGAACGGCCCCGCCCGGCGGGAGTGCTCGGATCTCCGCGGCCACCGCCTCCATTTCGCGCCTGAGTGCCACCTCGCGCTGCAATAGCTTGTTGCGAGCGGCGCGATACTCCGGACTTTCATTCGGAAAGGAAATGCCCATGGATGACTCCAGCGAAAGCGAAAGGTGACGACGCCGATAGGCGGCGCCTAAGGCGATCAGGGGAGCGATCTCGCGGCAACCTTGATCACTGAAGCGCCAAGGGGCCGATGGAAATTGTGCGGATCAGATCGCCGGCACCCACTTCCAGAACACGCCCTCCATCCGTTCGGGATAGTGCTTGAACTCGCATTCGAAGCGCCATCCGTAAGTCTTGGCGGCCGCCAGCGCTGCCGGGCTGACCGGGTTCATGCCCGTTCCCGGTGCGAACCAGTCTTCCAGCAAATCATCGGGTACGTAGGCGCCGATCCTCAAAGGCAGCTTTTCGAGGACGACATCCATTTCCTCAGGTGCGGACAATGGGGTCTCCTTTCGAGATCTAGCTACGAACAAGTCATTCGAGGCGGTTTGGGTTCCAGACCGTAGGTGAGATTGAAGGTGAGCGTGTCGGGTGGCCAGAACTGAATCGACGTGCGGCTTTAGGCGATACGGCTGGAAAAATAGGAGGGGCGGATCGTGCCTTCCCGAGAGATGGGTTACCCCATGTGTCCGGAACAGACCCTTGCAAATTGGCGCACCCGACAGGATTCGAAAGCTGTGACCTCAGCCTTCGGAGCAATTTACACTGCCCATCCGAATTCTGCGATTGGGCAGGGCATGGTACGCTATCCATCTGAAATTGCTGGATTTTTCAACAATCCAGGGTTACGTTCCTATCCGAAACCACGATGCGATTTCCGCCCGCGTGCTTACGTGGTGCTTACGCGAGAGATCGGAGCCAGTCGGAGCGAACGTCATGGCTAAGATCACCAAACGGGTCGTCGACGCCGCAGGGACCCAGGAAAGGGACTACGTCATCTGGGATGACGATCTACCCAGGTTTGGTCTCCGCGTTTTGTCCAGGGCTGCTTCAATCATTGGGACGGAGGAAATCATCGACCGACCAAAGTACGGTACGCCTGTCTTGGTCAAGCCTCGGTTGGGCCAAGGCGCCTTCCGGGTCCTCGTAACTGACTCGTATGAGCGTCGTTGTGGAGTAAGTGGCGAGCAAACACTTCCGATCCTCGACGCTGCGCACATTCGGTCCTACTCGGAGGGCGGCGCGCACGATCCATCTAACGGCTTCCTCCTACGAACTGACATTCACAAGCTCTTCGACCTTGGATATGTGACGATCGATGAGGACAAGCGCTTCGTGGTCAGCGGTCGCCTCAAAGCAGATTTTGACAACGGCAAGCACTACTACGATCTACAGGGCACCTATCTGCGTGCGTCGACGACGACCGCGCGAGGTCCGTCCGAGGACCCGCTAAGATGGCATCGTGACCATCGCTTTGTAGGTTAGTATTGTGCTTGAGCCCTAGGCCGCAGGGCGCGCCAGAATGGGCCAAACGTGCTCGCTTTCCTAGGGCAGGATGATGAAGACACGGACGAACTTCAGCAGAGAACGAGTTGGGGTCAATCACGTCAGGACCATCGTCGAAAATGCAGGTTGCTTCTTCAAGGAGGTCGATCTCCTTTACGACGTGGGGCACGACGCAAGTGTGGTGTTAGTCGTGGACAATCACGTCCATGCCAAAGAGATCGCTCTGCAGATCAAATCTGGCTCCAGCTACGTGAAATCGAACCAGTGTCGATTCCCTGCATCTTCAGCGCATCTCGACTATTGGGCCAAACACGATCTCCTGACGCTGGGAGTGGTCTACGACCCCGAGGAACAAGTGGCATACTGGGTTGACCTACGCGAGGAATCGAAGGCCCGACTTCGAGCGCCGTCGGGCAGCGGAACGAGCATTTCCTTCGAGAAATCGGCCTGGAACCGGTTCGACCGAGACCAGTTCTCGTCGATCCTGGTCCCGCTGCTTCTCGGCGAGGCACCGCTGCTCTCATTGGATACTGCGTGCGAGTGGCTGAATAGCGCCGAGATGAGCACGCATCATCTTGGCCTCAGGATTCTCTGTGCACGGCATAGACAATCTATATGGACCTGGCAGTCGATCATCGGCGCGTTCAGAGCCAGACCATTGGACGCCCTAACCGCCGCTACTCCGATCGCAATTGCTCGGATGCTGGGACATGACGACGTCGGCTTCCACGATATCCCGCAAAGTGTTCGGGGTGACGCGGTCGCTCTCGCACTTGACTTCGGACCGGACGAAATAGCCAAGGCTCTTGCCCTGGTTGAAGACTCAGATTTCGAGAGGCCGAGCCTCGGCTACAGTATGATGCCCCTATGGGGCATGACTGTGAGATCGCCGCAAATACTCGCGTCGATCATGGGTAGCGTTCGGTTTGACGGGGAGGTCCGAAGAAGAGCAGCCGGTTTGCTCGGATGGTACCGCAATGAGCCGGAGTGGTGGCGTTTCTGGCTGCGCGATGGCAGCGACAAGACGGATCGCCCTTCGCTATAGACAAACATCCTGGGGCAAGCACGACAATTGGGCTTGCCAAGCTACTGCTCGCCCGCGGACGTCGGGCTGTCGTCGCACCGTCCTGGCCGCTGGATACTTCAGTGCCACCTGCGTGGTCACCACCTTTCTTGATCGATGGATGGCCGGGGCCTCGGTGCTCGACGCGTGCTTTGACGCTAATGCGGCTGTACGTTCGGTGCGTGGGACGGTTCCCTTTGCCGATCTTGCGATGAACGGTCTATGGCGATCCATTATTCACCCGATCGTCGCGATGAAGGGCAAGAAGGCACTCTGAGGGGTGGCCTTGTGTCTTCGATGTTGCCGCATAGTATCGCGCGATTGGTTGCCAGCCTGGCCCTCGACCAGAACTCGCGGCAGGCAACGCTACCCTGCGTTCTCGGGCTGATCGGCAAGGCCCAGATGAAGCGGGATAAAGTAAGCGCCTTTCGGCGCGACGCTTCGATGCCTGCAGACAGCGCTCTCCGACGGCGCTAAGGTGCAAGAGAGGTGCGGTAGTGCGATGAAAAAGTTTCTTGGTTTTCTTCGACAGAGGAGGGCAGCGATACTTGAGGCTTACGAGTCGCCTCTCGCCTTCTGCCAAAGCCTTTCCTCAGCGACGCTCCCAGACGGCCTCGCCGCAGAGGCGGCGGCCTACCTTCTAGAGCTCACACCGGATGTTAGGGACTATGCGGTCGCGAGTGCCTACGCGGTGCTGATAGGTTCCGAACGTCGCAAAGTTCTTTCTGCTTATTTCACGCCGCCGGCCCTGGCGAAAGCGGCGATCACCGCCGCCGAGACGTTCCTAGCAGAGCGCCCCGAGGGGCAAATTCTGGATCCTGCGTGTGGCGGAGGATCGTTTCTCGTACCCATTGCGGAACACCTCATCCGCCGTGAACAAGGAGATGGTAGGCCGCTGAAGGAACTCTGCGCGCGTGTTGTTCGCCGCTTGCGCGGCCTGGAAATCGACCCAGGCCTGGCCACACTCTCAGAGCACTTGCTCACAGGCATGCTATCCCGAGAGTTTGGCTACAAGCGCCCGAAATCCAGCCCCGCTGTCAGAGCCGCTGATTCACTTTCTGTCGCCCTTGACGAGCGCTTCGACCTCATCGTCGGCAATCCACCATACGGAAAGGTTGGGAAGGGTGCCGACGCCGCGATCCTGTCGCGGGCTGGCTCTGCGAACATCGGCGGCCACACAAACCTATATGGGCTGTTCATCCTTCGATCGCTGGACTGGCTCAAGCCAGGTGGCGGCCTCGTGTTTATCGTACCGACGAGCTTCGTCGCGGGACCGTACTTCTCTGGGTTGCGCCAAGAGATCCTGACCCGTGCCCAGGTGACTCGCATAGACCATCACGAACAGCGTGAGGATCTCTTCATCGATGCGGTCCAAGACGTGTGTCTAATCGTACTCCGACGACGAACGCTGGCTCGTGAGCAACGTGACAAACCTTATCTGCTTGGATGGATCGATGCCGCGGGCACTCGCCATGAGCTCGGTGGGGCCGTGGCTGCTGCTGACGGCGAACCATGGACCCTCCCAGTCCGGGTCGGTGCCGTTGCAACCAGCGACGTTGACCCGGATAACAAGTCGGATCGCAGCTTTGTGCTCGCTGACTATGGCTATCGAGTCAGGGTGGGGAAAGTCGTTCCGACTCGTGAGCGCGATCGCCTAATAGCGGATCGCTCGGAAACGAGTTTGCCGCTTGTCTGGGCCTCCGACGTGAGGCCTGACGGGAGTTTCTCCTTCGCTGCCACGCGCCGTACCACCGTTTGCGCTTGGTATGAGCCCCTGGTGCCAGCGCCATCGTATGCAACGCGCGTAAGTTCGGTCCTCGTCCAACGAACGAGCAATCGCGACCAGGCCAGACGGCTGAACGCCGCGGCGGTAGATTCTGCTTTCCTCGCGGAACATGCGGAACGTGGCTTTGTGGCCGAGAACCACGTCATCGTTCTCGAGGTCGCGTCCGAAACACCGGCGGTCTCGCCCCAGATTCTCGCAGCGCTGTTGAATTCGGCGGTCCTCAACGAGCGATTCTCAGCGGTGTCCGGCAGCTTCAGTGTTTCGGCGAAGCTCCTCTCACGGCTGGCTCTCCCGGATCCGGGGTTATTGCGTGTCCATGATGCCAATGGCCACGCATTCGACGTACGCCTTCGTGAGGCCTTCCAGGAGGTGCCCCACATTCTCGCCCCCTCAAAGCGTCCGGGCAATGCGCAGGACAGCGTCGACGAGGCGGGCAACCTGCTGAGCAGCGGCACCGGCAACTAGAACACCAGTCTCGAGCGACGTTCCGTTCCCTGAGCCCAACACATTCGCCGACCCCACGTAAGCGAGCGTGTCATCGGCGAGCAGGATCTTGGCATGAAACGTCTCGACTGGTAGTGCGCGCCCAGAGCCGTACGAATGGGGTAAGTGATAGTCGCAGACAGCGATGCTCGTCCCGACGATCCAATCGTTTTGGTGCACGCCGAGCTCGACCGCATATTTGTCGGCGTCGCGAAGCACCAGCACCTTTCGCGTTGCCGGCGACGCTGTTTGCATTACTGCCTTTAGCCAGCCAAAACCTCGAGCGTCCAGGAAGGGCGTCATCACCACCAATCGCTGGTGGGCGGCGCGTGCTACCCTCAAGAAGGCATCGTGCGTGGGCAGATACCCGCCCGGACGGCCAGGCGTGCTCCCTAGCTCTGGTTCCAGCCGACTTGGGGCCATTGGCATCGTCACCGCCAACTCTACTGAAACGGCTTCGAGGCGGAGCCGGCGATAGTGATCGGCGCCCCGGAGAATGACCGCTAGGCGAATGAGCTCTGCGGGAGCCTGGAGGCTGATCCAGTGATCAGAGCTCTGTGCCCTTGCGCAAACCCCCGCCGTCGCCAACCCTACGAGCACGGGGACGGCGTCGCCGGGATCGATGCCTGCCGACGCCACGACGCATATGTCCTCAGGTCGCCAAGGCTCCAATCCAAGGGTTGCCATGGCGCCGACGAGTTGTGCAGCCAGGCCAGGCCACGGCGCCGCGCATCGAACCACGTCAGCATCTAGTCCCATCAGGTGGTATCTGAGGTCGTCCGCGAGGCCCTGAGATCTCTCACGATCTCAAAGTAACCATGCAGCGGAGTCTGATCCATATCCCATAAGGGCGCGCGACCACCGACAAGCGCAGCGCGCGAGAGCAATTGGTTGCCGGCAATGCAAGAAGTCTCGGGGATCATCACACAAGCGGGGCAAGCACCACCGCGATGATCGCATAGCGTTCCCGAACCACAGCGCAATTCGCGGCGCGCGACGAGGTAGCGAAGGAATGCACCGTTGTGATCGCGCCACATGGAGGAGATGTTGCCGAGGTCTTCGGTCATTCCTCGCCGATGAACGACAAAGGCGAGATCGGCCGGAAAGATTGCCTCGCTCATTGATCCCAGGTCGAGCCCTGAGAACCGAGCCACACCATGCATAACGTGATGGGCCATGGTGTGAAGCAGGAGGTAGGTCGTGGATGCCGCGTCGCGCGAGCGGACCCTCGACGCCTCGTCCCTAACGCCGAAATCCCGAAGGAAAAGCCCGAAATCGCGGTAGCTTTCGATCACCACCGAGCCCAGCGTGCGGGGCGCGGTAGGTACGACAGGCAGTACGCCGTTCCGTTGTAGAAATTCAGAGACAGCAGTCGGGTCTAAGCGAACATAGATCGCTTCGTTCTGCTGTTCGATGACATAGATCGGACGCTTGTGGTTCGGAAGCGGCGGGAAACCCATCAAGCGGACCGGCATGCGCTTGTCCTTTTGGACAGTCTCCGGTGTCGCGGAGACCCGAGTAAAGCCAAACGAGAACTCAACCATATCCAGGTTGCGTACAAGCCGGGCGTCGGCAATACCAGCGCGGTCAAGATCCTCTGCGACCCTCGTCTCGTACGCGCGCTCGAACTCCGCCACTCCGTGCTCGGCGGACAAGTCTGGATGAGAACGTCGCAAATCAGCTGACGCGGCAGTGGCGTCTATGCGTTCGCGGCGGAGCGCATCGTGCTCGATCGTTGACCGGATTGGATCATAACGGCGGGCGTAGTCGAGCCTCTCGTGTACCCGATCAATGAGTGCGGCGCTTGCTTGCGCCGTCCGGCGCACGAAGTCCGACTGCAACCATCCCTCGCGCATCAGCCGAGCCGATTCACCGAAGACGTCGGCGAGTGACACGTTGTCGGCGGATCGCGCGGCGTCCTCCTGGTCACGCATCGCTTTGTATCCGGGCCAGAGCGCCGCATGACCGCCTTGCTCTAATTGCTCCAGCATCTCCTCGTCGCTGGGCTCAGCCCCGCCGAAGCCGTGCAGTCCGGCAACCTTCGAGATAAGCTCGTCACGCCGGCCCGGTTTCATCAGGGCGACGACGTTCTGATCATTGTAGACGATAAACCGCGCTGACTGGACGTAGAAGACCGGCGAAGCCCGATAGGAAATCGGGATCATGTTGATCTCGCTCCATTCGTGCGGGACCTGCTGGTCAATCTTGGGCTTGAGCAGGTTCAGGCTGAAGGGGTCGGTTTGATAAACTTCACGCTCAGCGCGGCACCCAGAACAGCGGTAGCGCCAGCGTGAGAATTGATTGCCCTGCTTGATCAGTTGGAACTCTTCGGATCCGCACTGACACCGCGGAATCTTTCGGACCTCGCCAGCTTGGTCTGCGGTGTACCTGAAAGGTGAGAGGCCCTCGATGCTGCCCGACCAGTGCACATAGACGACGTCCAGTTGGCGCCATCTAGATTCGTGGCTGCTCGCCCCATCCTGTCCACATCTCTGGCTGAGCGGTTCTGCGACCTGGTGAGCCGTAGAGACGTATTCCTTCACCCTCTCACAGGTATCGCATCGGTAGACGAGCGGCCCCGGAAGGTAGCCCATGCGTTCGGGCCGCATGAATTCGAAGCGGTCAAGGGCGATCTCAACGGAGCGACGCACTGGATTGTAGAAGCAGGAGTCTAGAAGCTGCACCTCGTAGACAGGCGCGTTCCGGTTGATACCCATTCCGCGAGCCAGCCAGTTCTGACAGTATTCTTCGAGGTTTTCGACGATTTGATCCCGCCGGGTCGGCCGTGCTGAAAAGTCTATCGCAGGCCCGTCGATCGGGACCGACAAGCACGCTCCCTTGCCGCCCTCCCAAGTGAACATCGCACCCGGCGCATATGCCGTCGCGAGCTGAGGTTGCGACCGCGTCATCGTCGGCGGGTATGTACGGACAGCGCCCGCGCTGCTCCGGAATCCGCCGTTCGTAGCCGACCTATCGTCCGACATCCTCAATCCTCCACATCGTTCATCGGGGGATCGGCATCGACCTCGGAGCGCACTGCCATGCGTTGCCCGCGAATGATCCGCATCACCTGCCTTACGGTTTCTAGGTTCACATTCCTGCCGCGATACGGGTCCCGCCACGCGCCCTGAATAACGCCGCCCGCATCGACGTCGCGCAGCGACGTCATGGGTTTCCGGATTTCACGTGTCTGAACACTCTCCCAGAAATTCGCCAACCGGCTGCTGTCCGACCTAGACGTGAAGACGTTGAGGAGATCGAGCACTCTGTCCTCGACGAAGCGTCCATAGTGTTCTGTATGGGTTGCGGATCCGGTTCGAGCTTCCCCTCGGCCGTCGATCCCAATGGCGTTCAGCGTGAAGGTGGTGACGGCTCGAACCGCCGCCGGGTAGCCGCCAGGGAAACGCTCCGCCCACGCTTTGACGGCCGCCGCGGTTGTAAAATGTCGGGCGTTGCCCTTGGCGGCGTCGGGGGCGGCCACGAAATCCTCTTGCTCAACGACGGCACAGAGATAGGCTTGAATCGCGCTCGGGATCATCCTGCGAATCGCCCGATCTGCCCATCTCTGCACGGCAGGGGGCGGGATCATCCTCTCCAAGAACCGATGAAACTGGTCGTGCGTTTCGACCACATATCGATCTCGACGGCTGTGCGGGGTTGGAACGAGGAGACTGAAGCCGACATGGCTGCGTCCGATTCGACTCGATGCCTGGATGTACTCGGCAACATCAGTCGGAAGACCAGCAAAGAACATGGCGTTGAACTTGTCCACGTCCACACCGTGACTTATCGCTGACGTCGCCACGATGTTGCGAAGTCCTGCGCCTAACGGCGGAAAAGGCTGTCCGTTCGGAACGGTCCCCTCGGCCCTTTGCATCACGTCCTGAATTTCAGCGATGGTTACACCGCCTGAGATCAGATCGGTTTCAAAGGGTTGATCACTGATCCCGTCGGCGCGGTGGTCTCGATCCACCTGCGACTGCAAGGTCTCGATGATCTGGTCGCCGCCCTTTTTGTTGGTGACGTAGGTGAGCGAGATCCGGTGCAAGTCGAGAAGGGTGGCCAGAACATCCGCCGTGCGATCGCCCGTCGGCAGCAGCGCGCGCAACGCCTCGGCCCTGAGCGGTGTCAGGGGATCATCTAAGGGTAATGCCAAGATCATTGTCTCGACCGCGTCACCGGGACGGCCAGCCTCGACCAGCAGGTTCCAGAGGCGAGTGATCGCAAGATGGTAAGATGAGACCACTGCGGAAGTGGTCATCGTGTGCGACCGACCGTTGGTCATGATGGACATGTACACCCGCATCCGTGGTGCCGAGAGCTCAGGCTGCAGTCGGGGCGGTAGAGTTGCGGCGTAGTCTAGACGCGACACGGGACGCGGTCGCCGCGGCGCCGAGTAGAAGGACTCGTAAAGGTCGGGGCCGGGGCACGGGAATCGCAGCGACTCGCGCTGGTACAACACCCGGAGCTGGCGGTCGGGATCCGAGATTGTCGCGGTGGCCGCAATCACTTTCGCCAGCCGCGGTCGACGATCCTGAGAAGTCGGGTCCGGCCTCCAGGTAGCCACCGAGCCTCGAAGAACGCCGGAACCAAGTTGGCAAAATATTCGCTCGAGCGTGGTCTCGAAAAGCCCTGAGAACGTCCCGAGGCTCTCGTCGAGCAGGTGGCCTTCATCCTGGATGATCAGACTCGGGAATGGATCGTAAAAGACCTCCGCGCCTGTTGTGTAAGCCGGGCGGACCCGCGTCAGGTCGTCATTGTCGGCAACAGCAAGCGCCCTTTCGCCCCGCGGAACGAAGAGATGGCGGCTCTCAGGGTCCATCCGTCGGGCGCAGCCGAACATCCCGACGATTGCGTTGATCGTACGATCATGCTGTCCGATCAGCGCAAGCTTATCGACGGTTCCCAGCACCACCGAAGGTGCACGTTGATAGATCGTGTCGTCCGTCAGCAGAAAGGGCAGCGGCACCCGGCTCGGCGCAGTTGGGTTAGCGCGATTCCAGTCGCAATCGTCGTTGAAACAGACGATCCCAATTCGGCCCGACTGAGCAGCGTATTTCCGCATTCCGGTTGCCTGGCCGCAACATGGGCAGGTCCTGAGTTTGTCGAACGACTCCAGCGCTTCGCGGTACCGTGCCGACCGGCGCCGCGCCGCGGCGGCCGCTTCCGACGAACCGGTCGGTGGCCTAAGCAGTGCGGCGTCGGTCTGATGCGCGGCTGCGGTCACCGGCGGCACGCCGCCGAACCCTTGTGCGACCCGGTTGGGTGTGTTGCCAGATCCTACCCAGAATCCGAGCTCGAACGGCCAACCCGGGATGCGGCGCCGCAGCCGCACGAGTTCGGCCTGCACCAACACCCGCATGAGACGACGCGCTTGCTGAAGCGTCAGCAGCCGCAACGGATAGCGGACAAGCGCCGTTACCCCGCGTGCCTTGCCTCGCAGTCGGTCCAAGAAAAGATTATAGATCAGCAGGCCGAAGAACGCCTCCGACTTACCGCCTCCAGTTGGAAAGTAGAGGAGGCTCGCAGACAACTCGTCTCGAAAGGCGTCGAAGCGGTGCTCGAACTCCGGCATCCGCGACGCCAGTGTCGGGATATGAGCCAAGATGAAGGCGAGCTGGAAAAGCCGCCAATCCGTGAACTTCGTTCCGCCGTACTGGGCGAAGGTTTCGTTAGTCCGCAGCCACGCGGTCCACGGCGCGGTACGGCGCTCTAGCTCTGGGGCATTTGAGCCGACGCCGCCCGACTTGACGAGAGCGTCTGCCGCCGCCCGCGACTCCTTGAGGAGTTCAATCCCCGCTCGGATATAGCCGCTCTCACGCCGGTAGGCCTGCAGATCGCCCGCGCGCGAGCGCTCATCTTCTGTATTATCGGTTGCCAGTGCCGACTGCTCCCTGATCCAGCCGTCGTAGGTATCCGGTAGAGCCAGGAGCTGGTCGAGGTCCATTCCTGGGTCGGCCAGTTCAGCGTAGCGCGTCGGCACGCCCGTGATCGCCCGCGGATCGATGCGTGGCTGAATGTACCGTGGGGCCCAAGTCGTTCGCACTGTCACCGTGCCTGCAGGCCCGCTAACTTGCCGAACACCGCAGTTCAGCCCCATCGCCGGATACTCGAGCCACTCCCTAAACCGATAGGACGGCTCAATCCGGTCGAGCCGGAGCGGACGATGTGCCGTCTCCGGAAGGCTCACGGTCAACTCGACTTGGAACAGGCCGTGCTCGAATGCCGTCGCGTCGGCACCGGCCGGGCGAGACGCGCCATTCTCGATCGCAATGCGCAGGTTCAACCGGGAGGGCTCGACGAAATCCGCATCGGCATCAATCACCAGCGCCACGCCGGTGAGGTCGGGACGGACATCCGACAAAGTCGCCGTTCGGCGGGCTCGTAGCGCAGCGAGGTAACCGTCCCAACTTTCCCGATCAGCGAATTGGCTCGGCAGGACGCGCTCGCCGGGCCGGTAAGCGTCTCGTTGCCCCTCCTCAGTAGCAAGCCACTCGGTGACGGCGGTGTCGATGGCCGAAATCAGGTTGGCGGAGAAACCGCTGGACGCTGCCTCAATGGACGTCGAGTCTTCGATAGCGAAGCTAATTGCGGCCAGGTCCAATTGCACCTTTCGCCACTTCTGAGGAATGGACTGGGGCTGAGCGTGGCGATCGTCGATCCGACCTACGCCGGGACGCAGCGCGCCCGCTGCACCGGACCCAGGCGCGGGCCCCCCACTCTCTGCTTCGGCGGCGGTTTCACGCACCTCATCGACAATGGCATCATCTCCGTCCGGGGCTGCGACGTCGTCAACGTCGACCGCGAGATCGGCGGATCCGACCGGACGGAGAGGTTGGTCGCCACCTTCAGCAGGAAGAAGATTGATGCCGAGTTCAGCGAAAGCCCGGTCAAACGCCGCACGTCGGATGGCTGCGACCGCCGCAATCCGCTGCCTCCTAGCCGTGGAGCGGTGGTCTAGCGCGGCGTGTCGCGCTTGGGCGACTTCCTCCGCGCGACTAGCCGCTTGTGCGGTCGCCCGAACCACCCCTCGTGCCTCTGCGTCGTCGGGGCGCTCCGAGGCCGCCTCCTCCGCGGCGTCCGCCGCATCGCGCGCCTGTTCGGCGACCGCCACCGCGTCGCCAGGCCGCTCATCAGGCTCCTCATCGCTGACCGGAGCCAGGGCCGCGATGCCGGCGTTAATGTAATCCCTCGCACGTCGCTCGACTTCCTGTCGAGACTGACGCGATAGCTGAACTTGGGGCATCATGTCGTGCCGCGGATCCGCTACATCGTCCCAGGTCGGCAAGATGCGGATATAGACAGACGCTCGCGGCCGAATGACAATCTCGCCCCCGCAACCTGTGGCAAGCTGGAGGTCGATGCCCATCGTTGCGAGATGGATATCGCTCGTCTCGTCTTCGAGACCGGTTTCATCGAAGCGCGGCAGCAGAAAGCCGCTGACCAAACGGGCCGAAGGCCTTGTACCGTAGATTGTGTCGCCTTCCGCGTTTTCGCCGGTGCATCGAGCCAACGTCAGCCCTAGCAGGGCGTCCACGATCGCCTCCTTGGCTTCCGTGAGATCGACACCGTTCCGCGCCAGCATCTGGCGTTCGACAGCTTCGAGATCAACCGCGTTGGCAGTTGTGGGCTGCGGCGTTGTCCCGGCCGCCGGCGTCATCGAACCGCTCATGCGACCTGACCTTCCCTATTGTCCAATATTTCTCGGCTTACCACCGCATCGAGGTGATCCAGTGCCTGCCTGCTAAGCGCGGCGATCTTACTCTTGGTCTCCTGATCGAGCCCCCCCGCAGCACCGTGGGGGTCGACCAGAACCGACACGAAGGCTCGGGCCATCAGAAATCCCGCTTGCCGACGATCATTTCGGAGTTGCTCGACTCCCTCGACCCAGACCTTATCTGCCAACGCGCTCAGGCCAAGCACGCTCATGAAGGCGTCAAACTCCCGCTTCCGTTGGGGCGCGTGTGGCCGCAGCCGCTCCGGCGGCTGTAATTTGTGCTCGGCGACCCTGATCCAATCCACAACGGCGGCTTGGCTCATGTCGCGCGCGCCAATTGGTCGCATTGCCGCCATCAGCGTTCGGGCCTTAGCGGCTAGCGTGTCGCCTTCCACTTGTGGAAGCGCGGTCTCGACCGCGTTGTGGTAGACCGTCACCCAGCTTCGGGCGAGAACTTCGACCGGCAGCACACGCCGAGCCGCCTCCACGAATGACTGGTCGGGTACGAGGATTGAAGCTCCTTCCGCAATGTCTCGGGCAACCGATCGCTCAAACGGATTGATCTCGGCGTCTCGACGATGACGGACGATCACGGAACCCGACCGCGTCCGAAGAGTCCGGCCGCTCTGCAGGCTGAAGACGACGATCTCGCGTGCGTCGTCGTCGTCACCACCGGTAAGATCGACAACCTCCTCACTCGGAAGCAGGACGGGGCGTGCCTCCAGCTCTAGGTCGACTGCGGCGACAGCTCGGCCATCAGCCTCAGCCTGGGCGGCCATAGCGAGGGCTAAGAGCCGCCCGCCAATTCGGTCTGGACCCGCTAGATCCGGATGTGTCCCCAGGCCCTTGTGCGTTGCCGCTGTGCGGACGGCGAACGTCCGATCACACAACAAGACGAGCTCGTTGGGGAGCCAGGTCCGCGCTACGATGCGCGCGAGCCTTTCGGAGGTCGGCGCGACAAGGACCAACCGCCTCCACCTCGCTCTGTCCTGCAAAATCTCAATCGCCGCAAGATCGGCTTCCAGTTCGGCCAAGGTGGTAAACGTGATGTGGCGGCTCCGAATCCGCTGTTTTACGGTTGGGCCGAGTTCTCCTTCGCCCGCAAGACGGTGCTCAGCGAGCATTCGATCTGTGTCCGAGCCGAAGACGACGATGCTCCGGCTCGTCTTGCGCACCACCGACTGCATGAAAGCGACGAGGAGGGAGCCGATAGGAGTGTCCTTATCGAGCGTGTCAAACGCGCGCCGCACGGCTTCATCGGCAGCCAGAAAGCGCGCACGCTCCGTCCCGCCGGCGCCGCCATTGATTGCCCGCTGGAGCGGGGCGAGCACCGTTCCAGCCGAGCGCCGCTCGAGAAAGGCGTTCGCCGCCTCCTGACCGTCTGCTGCGCACAAGATGTCATAGGCGACCCCGACACCGCACGGGAGCGACAGCGCGCGGCGCAGGTTGCCAATGCCACGCAGGAGGACACCGCCAATTGCGGGATCAGAAGCGCCCCGCGCCGCTTCTGACAGTGCTTTGATGGCCTCACTGGGTTCGCCTGCTGCCGCATGTACGCGTGCAGTGATGGGCGACACCGCTTCGATCGCGGGATCGTTGGCCAGCAGGTCGTCGCTGAGCCGGACTAGTACCGAACTGCTGACACGTTGCTGGGTGTTGCTGTTCCGGCTTTCCATGGCTGTGATCATCCGCTCGACCCGTCGGAGGACATAGTCATCTTGGGTCGCGGAAAGCACCGGCACCTCGGGAAACCGCGTAGAAACCTCCTTGAGGAAGGCGTCCACGATCTCGTCCCAGGCGTGGCCGAGCCGGGTCAACGCGGGAGGACCGAGGTCAAGCAAGACAATGTCGGGGCGGCGACCGCCGGAACCCTCAGCGCCAAGGACGGCGTTACCGAGCACACGCTTCAGATCAGAACGAGACGAGACGCCGAACATCGCGTACGGCGCTAGCGGGGGCTGACAGATTTCTGGCCGGTAATCCCGCAACTGATCTAGCGCCGCCCCGAACCGAACTCGGCCGAAGAGCTCGCCCGCGGGTCGCTGAAAGGGTCGTTCCGGACCCCCGTCGTCTGCGAATAAGGGATAGATTTCGGCAAGTGTAGGATGCGCCAAGTGCGGCTTTGCGGCGTCACGCAAGCTCAGGCGCGAAAGGTGACCGAAGGTCTCATGTAGCTTGCCCAGCTCAGCGGAGGCTTCCGGTTGCTGTACCATCCGTCGAGTTAGGTGGCGGCCGTTGCGTCGGATCACTTCGTGGCGATCAACAAGAGTCGAGCGCTGAGCAGCCCCTGTCCCACCACCGCGCCAAGGAAAATACAGTGTTCTGAAGTCGGGTACGGCTTCGCACCAGCTGTGAGCGCCGCTGGTCCGAGCCGCGGGGCTGAACAGCAAAGAGAGCATAGCGAGCGGATGGACGACCGAGATGTCGCGTTGCCCGAAGGGCCACTGGAGGACCGCATGGGATTGGCCAGTCACTAGTGTCGTCAGAAAGCTCCGCAGCAGAGCCTCGGTTGGCCTATTGAGCACCTGCGGGGGCCCGACCGCAACATCTAGGCTGGGGTTGAGGCTCAGGAAGCGGAGACGTCTTGCCGCGCCCATCGCAGCATCCACATCTAGGTGCTCGCATCGGCGAGGCAGCTTCGGTTCGGGAACAGGGAGTGCAACCGCCGTAGTGCGACCACGACTGCTCTTCAGCTGCTCAACCAAGCGCTGGCGATCGGCCGCAGCGCGGCCTCGACCTTCCCTTATCTTATCAAGCCTATCGCCCCCCCACTTCACACGTTACCTCATCGGACGGGCGTCCCGCCTTCGCACGAGATGAATGGATCAGGGATCGCGCCATCCCTGCGTGACATGCCGACGGTGAATTGTGCCGAAGAAGGCGAAGTGGCGCCTAAAAAGCCGGGCACATCCAGAGCGCTGAAAGTGTCTTTGTTCGTTCTCTTTTGCACCGCGCGCCCATATTGTTTCGACTCGGAGCAAGTAAGTCCAAGTCATCCCTCAATTACGATCCTACTTCTGCGGTGCCGGCGCAAGTGGCTTCGTTTCGCCCAGCGCCAACGCTAACACAAGCTCAATCCAGGCGGGTGCATCGTCGCTCGGCTCCTCCCCTCCTCGCAACTCAGCATCTACCCCGGCTCCGCGGCGCGGCATGTAGGAGTTTAGCGTGTCTACCGACTGTGGCTGCCACATGGACCGCTAGGCAGCATGTGCGCTCAGCAATAGTGTAGGTCAACAAGGCCGACTCAGCTTTTGCATTGGGTTCGCCTATTTTCATGCACCCGGCTAATTCCGCCGAGGCATCAAGAGGCGCAAATCTGCGTTCGGATGTGCCCGCTTTGACGCTGCTGCGCAACCTAGACGCTAGTTCCTCGGCATGGAGAACAGGAGCCGAATGGTGAACGCTGCTACGTCGGCTTGCGCCCAATCAGAAAGATGCACACAGCACAGGCAACGCTTACAACCAGCTCGGCTTCGTCATCGTCCGGCAATTCCCCTTCACGGATGTGGCGCCCGTACTGAGAAGCGAAACCCAAAGCTTGTCCACGGCTTGGTCACGTGGCTTCGGTCTATCGA
Source organism: Mesorhizobium delmotii (assembly GCF_900149755.1). Classification (NCBI taxonomy): domain Bacteria; kingdom Pseudomonadati; phylum Pseudomonadota; class Alphaproteobacteria; order Hyphomicrobiales; family Phyllobacteriaceae; genus Mesorhizobium; species Mesorhizobium delmotii. The sequence continues at coordinate 189,661 of NZ_FUIG01000013.1, forward strand.
GTCCATCGACGCGCGGTGTAGATCGAGCTTGAAAGAAAAAATATGCGTCGATGTCGAACCTGCCCGCAGCAAGTGGCGAACGACTGTATGTCGTCGTCGTCGGAGCAATTCAGGGAGACTCGGCCTGACTGATCTCAACCAGCACGCGGAAGATTTCTTCAAGACAATTCTCAAGCCCCCGTGATCGATCGCAGAGCGCAGCTCTGCGCCGAGTTCGGCAAAAAGACGCGCTTGCCTGTCGATCGGTTCAACACGCATGAAGGCGGTACTAAACCATTGCCAATCAGACTTGTGCCGGCCAGCCCGAGTGGCTTACAGCGCCGCGCCGACTGACGTGTCTGGTCGGTTGGGATTCGTTCAGCATGGCCGTCCTATCTCGACCGTATTGGCGGTCTCACATGCGGATGATCCTCCCGTGAGCGCTGCGACCCAGACTACCTCGTGATAGTCGCTCCCGCTTGGCTAGTACCTTTGCTAACTATCCGAACATCATGCGAAGCGGCTCGAACTGCAGCGTCAATGCCTGGTTGATGGCTTCATTAGACGCCGTCGAAGGGAAGTGCGTGGTCATCGACATGTAAGGGAGAAAATCCTCTCCTTGAGCAATCAACGGCACTATCTGTCCGTTCGCGAACGTGGTTTCCACTGCGGCCCCCAACCACTCAGTTGGAAGCGGGTTGAGCGCATGAGGGTTGCGGATAAATTCGGTACCCTGTCTCCAACTTTCAGGCGGCACTTCGGGGTCGCCAATTTCGTATAGAAACGGAAATGGCTTAGTGGCATTTGGGTCCCAATTGTAATGCGTGCCGTAGCGGAATACGTGCACTTCATTCGAATGGTGTTTTCCCAATTGACCCATTCTGTTGAACTTGCCGATCGTGCCGCTGTTAGCGAAGAGTACGCCCGAGATGTGTTCGGCCCCTGGCTGGGAGAAGAATCCTGAATGAACCTCTTTCGAGCCGATATGTTTCTCGATCTTTGACGTGCTCACCGAAAGCGAGCCGGTCTCGTCCTTCGACCAGGTGGCCATCGCACCGAAGAGATACATGGAAAGCGCCGATGAACTGTTCGTCAAAGAACCCGGTGCATGGAAATCTTGGATAGCCAGGATGAGTGGTTCCCCTGCACATGCGGCAACTCCTAGTACTTTTTCTTGAGCTTTGAATAGAGTGGGCTACCTAGACGGATAGGCACCTCGTTCAGGTGATAGAGAGAAGCCTCCGCCAGTGTCTTCGGTTCGGGGAAAGCTTGGTACGGCTGACCACTCGCTTGGCCAGGGGGATTGGCGGTCACCGCTTCTACGAAAACTTCAACGCCATCTCTGCGCAACAGAAAGTCTGGGCGATCATAGTCGCGCACGACCTCATGTCCCTGCTCGGCAAACATGGTATTGAGGAATAGCTCAAAGGTGCGAGCGTCAAAGCCCGTTGATTGGAACTGCTCAACGAAGTTGCCGTCGACGTCGACCAGCTTCTCTGTGAGCTCGTCAATTATCCCTCGTGCCGGCGCATACGCAAACATGTCCCGCAAGCTCACATACTGCGGATGGAGCTTTTCGTTTGTGACGACCTGATCAAACAGTTTCATGGGTTAGCCCGAACTCCGTATCTGGAACTCAAGTAGCTACCGGTCATCAAATGCGGGTTCGTTCGAGTGCATTCCGCGTATATCCGCTAGGGCTCGAAACAGACGGACCACGTGCCCTGGTCGACCATGTCGTCGTCGTCGCTAGAAAATTTCACGCAGTGCGTCGCAGAGGCAACGGCGCCGTCAGGTAATTATCCGCCATCAAATCGATGGGCAAGCCTTACACCTGGGCCGCCGCCATTTTCTGGAATGAACTCGATGCCTGCCGCCTCAAGTGCGGTGCGAATCGCCTTTCGATTCGCCGAGGTGATCGATGGGATCCCAGCGTCGGATTCCGCGCAACAGTCGCCACCCCTAAGCTGGCGGCATCTGCGAGATCCTTTGCGCTCCAACGCACTAGCGCGCGTGCCGCTCGAATCTGCGCGCCAAGTTCTCCTGCACGTGACGAAAGGCAAAGGCGTGGTATTGTCGGAATCGCCCATGATCGAGCTCCCAACAGCTTGGTGTGGTTAGTTTGAAGGTCCGTATTTTACTGGCGCACCCGACAGGATTCGAACCTGTGACCTCTGCCTTCGGAGGGCAGCGCTCTATCCAGCTGAGCTACGGGTGCCTTCAGGATCGGCGATCCGGAAAACGAACCAGCCGGGTAAACCGGCCAGCCACGGCTTCTTATCTGATGCGGGCGCGCGCTTCAACGGTCAAGTGGGAGGTTGCGCGAATTCCGAGCGGCAGAGGTCGCAGGCCCGTTTTCTGCTACGCGCATCGGCCATGCCGAGGCGGGATGTAGCGACCGATTTTGTTCGAGAGTGAGCGAGCTATCCGAAGTATCGGTTATTATTGTGCCAAGCCAAGGCATTTGCGTCGGGCTGCTGGCTGATCATCGAAGGAACGGTAATTGCCGATCCATGCAGCTCGTAGTAATGCCGACCATTCTCAAACTCCTCGCGGATGCGTCTGCTCACTTCAAAACGATGATCTGGTGTGACCGTTACATACCCTTGATCGAACAGGCTATGGATGTCTCGCCGCATCAGAATCCCGTTGCTTGGCGAATGTTCTCCGCCTTCGGCATAGGGACGAATATGGGCGGCTTCCAAAGCCGGTAGGGTGCGTTCTTTCGTGATGGCGCAGCGCCTGTCATAAAGATCGGTCACCAATAGCCTGAAAGCTCCCTGGCCGAGGCGCGGTCGTATCAGCGCAGGCTCGCCAAATCGCGACTTTTCTTCAGAAAACCCCGTGCTGGAAACAGCCGGAACCATTGCATCTTGGACTGTATTCCACAGTGCCGCTCCTTCGGGGCCGTCAGTCCCGTAAGTGGTGAACGAAACAATGTTCTTTGACCAAGACGACGGTGGCGAAAACCAGCGGCTTTCATCAAGAAAGAAGGGCTGCGTGAGAACGCGACAGCCGATTTCGACAGGTCCAGCCGTGTGCGGATCGAGCTTGCGATATCGGAGGATACGGGATCGCATTTCCGGTAAGCTTGTAACGCCATTACTCGTTCCGAACGCCTCCCACGCCAACGATAGCGGCATGATTGTAGAGGAGGCAAAGACCCCGCCCCCCACAATCATGTTGATCGGTGCATGCAGCTTGAACAGAAAGAGCTCACCAGGCCGCAAAGCGCGAAACGCCTTTGGCGATGGCGACCAGAAATTAACCTCGGTCAAATCAGGCTGGCGGCGGAGCTGTTTAAACCAATCTCCATCCGTCACCGCGACCACAATCTTGACAGCCAAGCTGGTTTTGCCTCCGTGCGGCTATCCCAATATGAAGAACACCGCTGCCCTAATAGACAAAACTAAACTACGAACACTTGCCTACCAACGGTTATTATTCGCTCACTCATGGAGTTTCCGGAACCGAGCCCTCACTGCTCCCCGGCATACAGCAGCCTTGTCGTCGTGTTCGATGCCGGCGACAGGTTGCGCTGGATCAGCGCTTCGACGTGGTCGTTGCGCTGGCGCGCGCTGTCGGCGCCCATCACCACGAGGATCAGCCGGCGGCCGTCGGCATCGTAGGAGGTGACGATGTTGAAGCCTGAGGCCCTGATATAACCTGTCTTGATGCCGTTGACGCCGCGGACGCGGCCGAGCATGTCGTTGTGGCCGCGCACCAGCCTGCCCCGGAACATGAAGTCGCTATCCGAAAAATAGTGGAAATGCTGCGGGAAGCGGGCGCGCAGCGCTGTGCCGAGCACCGCCATGTCGCGCGCCGTCGTCTGCTGGGCGACGTCCGGCAGGCCCGAGGCGTTGCGGAAGACGGTGCTGCGCATGCCGATCTGGCGCGCTTTGGCCGTCATCATTGCGGCGAACGCCTGTTCGCTGCCGCCGAGATATTCGGCGACGGCGACCGCCACGTCATTGGCCGATTTGACGGTGATCGCGCGGATCGCCGATTCGACGTCGATCGTCTCGCCGCGCCTGAAGCGCAGCTTGGTCGGCGGCTGCCTGGCGGCGTTACCCGAGACCGGGATCAGCGTCGTCTTGCTGACACGGCCGGAATCCAGCGCCTCGAACAGCAGGTAGAGCGTCATCATCTTAGTCAGCGACGCCGGATAGCGCGGCGCCGTCGAACTGGCCTCGAACAGCGTCTTGCCGCTGCTGCCGTCGATGACGATAGCCGCATATTTCTGCGCCGGCGCCGGCACCGCCAGCATGGTCTCCGTCGGCGTCGTCGCACAGCCGGCAACGAGCCCCAGCAGCGCCAGCGCCGCGGCAAATCTTTTGATGAACGGAAAGAGGTGCGGGTGGGACACTGTTTTGAAGGTAAGCCGTTGCTGAAACGAGTGGGAAACTAGCGTAACCCAACGGCGCCGTCTATTTCGTTAACACCGGTCATTCACCACGCTCCTGGCGTTGGCGCCGCCCCTCACCTGCCTGCCGGCATCCTCTCCCCGTAGAACGGGGAGAGGGGCGCTGTCATAGACGGTTTCGCCAATCACCAGCGTTCGCAAGAAGAGCGCCGGCATTGCGGCCAGCCTCTTTCTCCCCGTTTACGGGGAGAAATGCCCGGCAGGGCAATGAGGGGCAGCGCCGCCAGCCGGCAATGATCGCTCCTACAGGGTGCTCCGCTGTCTCTGACGTGAAATGCCCATCACCCAGCTTGCGTAACCGGCACCGAGCGGGTTTGCTGGCGCCGGCAGAATCAGCAGGTGCGCCATGGATACGCTCACGATCAAGGCCAAGGGCATTTCGGTAACGGTCGATCTCACCGTCGGCCATCTCGCCGACATGGCCGTCGATATCGACGGGCGCCGGCTAAAGCCGCTGCATCGCGCGCCGTGGATCGACGAGCCGCGCGAGACGCTGCCGCAAGATCTGCCCGCCGGCACCGTTCGCCTGTCCGGCGATTTTCTCTGTGCGCCGTTTTCGCGCAGCGATGTCGAGGAAGCACCCTTGCATGGCTGGCCGGCCAACAGCCGCTGGGATGTCGTCGCCTCCGAGGCGACGGTCGATGGCTGGCGCGCCGTTTTCAGGCTGCAGCACCTGGTCATGGGCGCGACGGTCGACAAGATCCTGACCCTGCGCGACGATCATCCCTTTCTCTACCAGGAGCATGTCTTTTCCGGTGGTTCGGGCGCGATTTCCGTCGCCCATCATCCGATGACGGCGATGAAGGACGGCGGCAAGCTGGCCTTTTCGCCGAAGCGGTTTGCGGCAACGCCGGACGACCCGCTCGAGCCCGATCCGGCCCGCGGCCGTTTCCGCTTCGCCTATCCCGCGCGTTCCGCCGACCTGACGCGTTTTCCCGCCGCCGCTGGCGGCACGCTCGACCTGACCGACTATCGCATGGACCAGAGCCGAGAGGATTTCGTCACGCTGGTCGAGGCCGACCATGGCGGGCCGGGCTGGACCGCGCTGGCGCGAAAGGCGGAAGCCGATCTCGTGCTGGTGTTGAAGAACCCGGCCGAACTGCCGGTCACCATGCTGTGGATCAGCAATGGCGGGCGCGACTACGCGCCGTGGAGCGGCCGCCATCGCGGCGTGCTCGGCATCGAGGACGGCCGCACGGCGCTCGGCCATGCCGCCTCGCTGGGCGACAACTGGCTGAAGCGGGAAGGGGTGGCCACCGCCTTTGCCCTTGGCCAAGGCCGCAATGTCTCGTTCCGCCACGTCATCGGGGCACTGCCCTTATCTGGCGGCGAGCCGCCGCGCGACATCGTCACCGCGCAGGGGCATATGCGCATTGCGGCTGCTGACGGTTCGACGCGGGAAGTACCGTTCGACGGCGATTTCCTGCGGATTGGCCAAGCCGTTCCTGTCTGATTGGGCTGTGTCGTGGGCGGCGCTTCCGGTTGGAGTTAGCCCTCCTATTGCGAGCGTTGGCGCTGCCCCCTCACCCGGATTGCCAACCGAATTGCGAAGGGCAATTCGGGGCAATCCGACCTCTCCCCGAGGGGAGAGGAGATCGCCAGCGCCGACGCTTCTCTCTTCTCCCCAACGGGGAGAAGGTGGCCGCGAAGCGGCCGGATGAGGGGGCAGCGGCGCCGACCTCGACAATTGGTCGGCCTTCATACCAGTGCCGGTTTGAAATTTCCACAAACTGTCGCCAGAATGCTGCCGGAACTCACCTGCGGAATCACTCATGTCCGAGACTGCTCATCTCGCCGCCACCATCTTCAAGCGCGCCGGCAAGGCGCCGCGCTTTGTCGTTGCCATCGCCGGTCCTCCCGGCGCCGGCAAGTCGACGCTGTCAGCCCGCCTGCATGAACTGCTGCCGGAAGGCGCGGCCGAAATCGTCCCCATGGATGGCTTCCATTACGACGATGCCGTGCTCGAGCAGCGCGGCCTGCGCGCGCGAAAGGGCGCTCCGGAGACCTTTGACTTTGCCGGTTTCGAAACCTTGCTGAAGCGCATCCGCGCGGCCGAGCCCGATATCGCCATTCCGGTGTTCGACCGCAGCATGGAGCTCTCTCGCGCGGCCGCTTCGATCATCGCCGCCGACACCAAGTTCATCCTGGTCGAAGGCAATTATCTCTTGCTTGACGAGGAACCTTGGTCGCGGCTGGCGCCGCTGTTCGATTTCTCGATCTTCGTCGATGTGCCGCGCGCCGAGCTCGAGCGCCGGCTGTTGGAGCGATGGCATGAGCATGGCCGCTCCGACGAGGACGCCCGCGCCTGGATCGCCTACAACGACATGCCCAACATCGACCGCGTGCTTGCCCGCCGCCGCCCCGCCGATCTGGTGATCGGCGATCACGCCTGATTTGCGGGACAACCCGCGCCGGAACCTTAGGACTTTCCGGCCGTTATGTCAGATACGGCAATGATGCTGACATGAGGAAAACTGTCCAATGGCAACTCCGATGGCAACCAACGCAAGAAAGCCTGCGCCCGGCAAGGGCAGGGCAACTCGCTCAAAGGCAACTGAATCAAAGACAGGCGCTGGCCCGGCGGTCGCCGCCCGCTCCAAGGATGCGGCAAAGCCCACCTTTGGCAAGGCAGCACCGAAGAAAGTGACACCGACCGCAGCCAAGGCCACGGCAAAACCCGCCAAGCCGAGGAAATCGGCAAGCGGTGGCAGCTCCATGGCAGACAGTGCAATGCGCACGGTCAAGACGACGGCCAATGTGGCAGCCGGTGCGGTTGTCGCCACCGCCAGGAGCGCTGCATCCCTTGCCGCTTCCGTCATGGGCAAGGGCGGCTCAAAACCCAAAACCAAGGCAAAATAGGCCCAGCCTCTTCTCGGCGCCTGCGGCCTGTTGAGCTAGCCCCGGGCGGGGATACTAAGACCCTTTTGCACCGCCGGCCGGGCAAGGCCGCGTTCCAGCCATGCCGCGACATTGCGAAAGTCGTCGAAGCCGACAAGTTCCCTTGCCTCATAAAAGCCGATCAGATTGCGCACCCAGCCCAGCATCGAGACATCGGCGATGGTGTAATCGTCGTCCATGATCCAGCTGCGGCCCTTCAGCCTCGTCTCGAGCACACCGATCAGCCGCCGCGATTCGTCGCGATAGCGCGCCAGCGGCCGCTTGTCGGCGATCTCGCGTCCGGCGAATTTGTGGAAGAAGCCGACCTGCCCGAACATCGGCCCGATCGAGGCCATCTGGAAGAACACCCACTGGATCGTTTCGTAACGCCGCACCGGGTCGGCCGGGACCAGCCTGCCGGTCTTGTCGGTGAGATAAAGCAGGATGGCGCCGGATTCGAACAGCCCGATCGGCTTGCCGCCCGGGCCGTCCGGATCGATCATCGCCGGGATCTTGCCGTTGGGGTTCAGCGACAGGAATTCCGGCGTCCAGCTTTCGTTCTTGCCGATGTTCACCGCATGCGCCTCGTAGGGCAGGCCGATCTCCTCCAGCGCGATCGACACCTTCACCCCGTTCGGGGTCGGGAACGAATAGAGCTGGATGCGGTCGGGATGGCTGGCCGGCCAGCGCGTGGCGATCGGAAAGGCGGACAGGTCGGTCATCGAAACTCCTGGGCGGATTTTTTCGCGCGGAATCGCGCGGTCGTGGCGAGTGGCAAGAGCTTCGCCCTATCGGGATGATTCGGTTGCGGTCAGACCGCCTTGAACGCCAGCACCGCATTGGTGCCGCCGAAGGCGAAGCCGTTGCTGATCGCCGCGCGCACCTTGCGCTCGCGCGCCACATTCGGCGTGATGTCGAGATCGCAATCGGCGTCGGTTTCGCGAAAATTGGCCGTCGGCGGCACGATGCCTTCGCGGATCGCCATCACGCAGGCGATCAGCTCCAGCGCGCCCGACGCGCCGAGGCAGTGGGCATGCATCGATTTGGTCGAGGAGATCGAAAGCCTGTGGGCATGGTCGCCGAAGACGCGCTTGATCGCCGCCGTCTCGATCTGGTCGTTGGCCCTGGTGCCGGTGCCATGCGCATTGATGTAATCGATGTCTTCCGGGTTGAGCCTGGCATCGACGAGGCAGAAACGCATTGCCGCCTCCGGCCCTTCGATGGTCGGCGCGACGATGTCGGAGGCATCGCCGGAAAGGCCGGCGCCGGCAATTTCGGCGAGAATCGTGGCGCCGCGCGCCATGGCATGCTCGTAGGTTTCCAGCACAACCATGCCGGCGCCTTCACCGAGCACCAGGCCCTGGCGATCGGCCGAAAACGGCCGGCAGGTGTCGGGCGCCAGCACCCGCAGCGCCTCCCAGCCTTTCAGGATGCCCCAGACCAGCGGCGCATCGGTGCCGCCGGCGAGCATGACATCGGCGCGGCCGAGCCTGATCTGGTCGACCGCCGAGGCAATGGCGTGGTTGGACGAGGAGCAGGCCGAGGTGATGCCGAAGACCGGCCCGCGCAGGCCGAGATTCATGCTGACATGACCGGCCGCAGCGCCCGGCATCACTTTCGGCACGGTGAAGATGCCGGTGCGGTTCTTGCCTTCGAGCAGGATGGCGCGATAGCTCTCTTCGATCGCCTCCCAGCCGCAGACGCCGACGCCGACGATGGCGCCCATCCGGTAGGTGTTGGCTGCGTGCGGGTTCAGCCCGGCTTGTTGCGCGGCCTCCCGCGCGGCGATCGTCGCCAAAAGGCTGAAGCGGTCCATCGAGACGACCTGCTTGCGGTCGATGCCGTGATCGGGAAGCGTCCTGATTTCGCAGCCGACCCTGATTTTCAGGTCATGCAGCTCCGAATTGACGATTGGGCCGATGGCCGAGCGGCCGGCGCGCATCTCGCCCCAGATCGCGGGCACATTGGTGCCGAGCCCGCATATGCCGCCGATGCCGGTAATGACGACGCGCTTGTGCATTCAGTCAGGCTTTTTTCGCGATCAGCGCGCGAACCGCCTCGACCATGTCGCCGACGTTCTTCAGGTTGCTCCAGGCATCGACCGTGTTCATCTCGATCTCGATGCCATACTGTTCCTCGAGGTCGAAGATGATCTCCGTCAGTTCCAGCGAATGGATGCCAAGTGAGGTCAGTTCGGTGCTGGTGGTGATTTCTTCGCCACCGGGCTCGGCATGAGCTTTGATCTTCTCGATGATGTCCGTTGCCAGCTGGTCAGCCATTCGGTTCCTTCCCCAACCCTTGTCGTTTCTCGACGCCAACTGATCAGCGCCTCTTTTTCCCCAGGTTCAGATCGTCACCGTCGCCTTTTATCCAGCCAGGCGCTGTGTGACCGTACCAAGACGGCTCCTCTATAGAAACCGAAACGTTGTCAAGCAACAAGCTATATGTCGACAAAGCCGGCGGTGTGGTTATCGTTAGCGCCATGGATATGATCGAACGTGGCCTGACCTTTGTCCCGCCGGCCCAGCGCGTCGCCGGAACGGCGCGGCTTGCTTGTGACAGCAATGGCGACCGCACGCGTCTTCGGCGGCTTTATCAGGATGGTTCCGCCAAGATCCGCATGCCGGCCGTATCGGCCGATCCGCTCGAAGCCGTCCTGATCAACACCGCCGGCGGGCTGACCGGCGGCGACCGCCTCGGCTGGGAGGTCGATGTCGGCGCCGGCGCCTCCGCCACCATAACCACCCAGGCCTGCGAGAAAATCTACCGCGCCGCGTCCGATCATGCCGAGGTGCGGGTGAAGCTGACGGTCGGCGCCGGCGGCCGCATCGCCTGGTTGCCGCAGGAAACCATCGTCTTCGATCGATCGGCCTTTGCCCGCAGGCTCGACCTGGAGCTTGCCGCCGGTGCCGAGGCGCTGGTGCTCGAGGCGACCGTCTTCGGCCGCCTCGCCATGGGCGAACGCGCGGCGCACGGCAGCTTCCACGACCGCTGGCGGGTCAGCCAGGACGGAGCGCTCGTTCATGCCGAGGATTTCCGCATCGGGCCCGGCATTGCGGCCATTCTGGGCCGTTCCGCCGTGGCCGGCGGCGCCATCGCCATGGCGACGGTGCTGATGATCTCACCGCGGGTGGAGACTTTGCTCGATCCGGCCCGGGGCATCATCGGCGGCCAGGGCGACGCCAGCGTCTGGAGCGTGAAGAAATCTGGCAAGCTTCTTGCGAGGCTGTTTGCCGAGGACGGCTACCAGCTCCGCAAGCGGCTGGTTCCGCTCGTCGAATTGCTCAACGGACGGGCGGGTCTGCCCAAATTATGGTCACTCTGATTCCGATTATGTCATTCCTGGGATACGCATGAACCTGACGCCAAGGGAAAAGGACAAGCTGCTCATCGCCATGGCGGCGATTGTGGCGCGCAAGCGGCTCGAACGCGGCGTCAAGCTCAATCACCCGGAGGCGATCGCGCTGATCACCGACTTCGTCGTCGAGGGCGCCCGCGACGGCCGCCAGGTCGCCGAGCTGATGGAGGCCGGCGCCCATGTCGTCACCCGCGCGCAGGTGATGGAGGGCATCGCCGAGATGATCCACGACGTCCAGGTCGAGGCGACTTTTCCCGACGGCACCAAGCTGGTGACCGTGCATGAACCGATAAGGTGAGGAGAGGAAAATGCTTGAACTGCGCCCCAACTGCGAATGCTGCGACAAGGACCTGCCGCCTGAGACGATGGATGCGCTGATCTGCACCTTCGAGTGTACCTTCTGCGCCGATTGCGCGGCAAACGTGCTGGGCGGCGTCTGCCCGAATTGCAGCGGCAATTTTTCAGCGCGCCCGATCCGCCCGGCAGCGATGCTGAACAAACATCCCGCCTCGACAAAGCGTGTCCTCAAGGCCGAAGGCTGCGGTCCGGCCCGCAAGGCCGCGTGACGGCACGATCCTGATAACGGAAGGCATTTCGATGGTCCCCGCAACGATCAAACGCACGTCGCTCTCGGCGATCCTGCTTCTCGCCGCCGGCCTCGTCTTCGGCGTCTTGTGAGGCTGGCGATGATCCCGGGCGAAATCATCACGGCAGGCGGCGAAATCGAACTCAACAAGGGCCAGCCGACCGTCACCATGAAAGTGGCCAACAGCGGCGACCGGCCGGTCCAGGTCGGCAGCCACTACCACTTCTTCGAGACCAATGAGGGGCTGAAATTCGATCGCGACATGGCGCGGGGCATGCGCCTCGACATCGCTGCCGGCACGGCGATGCGCTTCGAGCCCGGCCAGGAGCGCGACGTCACCTTGGTGCCGCTCGGCGGCAAGCGCGAGGTCTACGGGTTCCAGCAGAAGATCATGGGCGCGCTGTGAGATCCAAGGCGTCGAGCAATTTCGGCTCAGCTGGGCGGCTTGGCCGCCGCGTAGATGACGACCTTTCCAGGATCGTCGAATTCCACGGCGAGAACGTCTTCGGTCTGCACGCGTCGAGAGTCGATGGCGTTGAACAGCAATGCGTTTGCCTCGATCTCCTGGCGCAGTTCCGCAATCTCGTCCTGATGCTGTTCGACCTTGCTTTCTATCGCCGGCGGCAGACCGCCTTCCGTGCGCGCGGCGTCGGTAAGGAACACGATATCGACTTTGTCGAGCTTGGATGTCTTGCGCACGGTGCCGATGTTTTCACGCGTCCGGTCGATCGCCGTGGCGACTTTGCCGGCTTCCACAGCGGTGTTGGTCTCTTCCTGGCCGACCTCCGAGCCGATGATCTTGTTCTGGGTCTCAGGGCCTTCAAGGCCCTGCGCATTCAGCGCCGTCTGGGGAGCGCTCGCCGCGAGAAACGCAGTTGCGGCAATCATATGCAGCCATCTGGTGTCGGGGAAGGTGGTAATCGCCATCGCTCGCTCTCAGAGCCTCTTTCGAGACTCGTTTCTAGGCTAAAAAGTCGAAACGTATTCCGCCATGCGAAGGTTCCCTCCCGGATGCGGCAGGCCGACCTTGTGCCGGCCCGCCACAGCGTATCGTCAGCTCGCTTTCTTGGTGATCAAGGTCAGCGAGCCATTGGCATCCATGCTGGCGGCGATCACTTGCGCCGAGGTGAGTCCTTTGGCTTCGAGCGCGGATTTGACCTGGGGCGTCGCGTCGATCGAGCTGCGCAATTTCTGCAGCCCGTCCTCGCCGCGCTTGGCGATCACTTCGTTGACCTTCGTCTTCGTTTCCTCCGGCAGTTCCTCGATGTCGACGACGTTGACGGTCTGAATCGCCGGCACTTCCGGCTGAGCCGGCTGAGCGCCGGGCGCCGCGGGAGCGGGCGAAGCCGGCGGCTCGCCGGGTTGCGGCGCCGGCTGTTGCTGGGCGCTGGCAGCGGTCGCGAGCAGGAGGGTGGCGGCGGCCGCGAGACTTATCATTTTGCGCATGGATCTTCCTTTCCATCGATTGGCGAACGGTCGTTTTGGGGTGACCCGGCCACCTCAAACGTTAAATGGGATCGGAAGGTGTCGCTCAGCGGGTCATTGCGTGACCATAGGATGGCGACAATGTGGGGCCGGGCTTCGACCGGCTGTGTTTTGGGCCGTATTTCGGGAGCAATTGCTGATGGCTAGAATCACCCGCGCCGCCTATGCCCAGATGTACGGCCCGACCGTCGGCGACAAGGTGCGGCTTGCCGACACCGAACTGTTCATCGAGGTCGAAAAGGATTTCACTCTTCATGGCGAAGAGGTGAAATTCGGCGGCGGCAAGGTCATCCGCGACGGCATGGGCCAGAGCCAGGTATCCCGCGCCCAAGGCGCGGTCGACACCGTCATCACCAATGCGCTCGTCGTCGATGCATCAGACGGCATCTTCAAGGCCGATATCGGCCTCAAGGACGGACGCATCGCCGCGATCGGCAAGGCCGGCAATCCGGACATGCAAAATGGCGTCACCATCATCATCGGTCCCGGCACCGAGATCATCGCCGGCGAAGGCAAGATCCTCACTGCCGGCGGCTTCGACGCGCATATCCATTTCATCTGCCCGCAGCAGATCGAGGAGGCGCTGATGTCAGGCATCACCACCATGCTCGGCGGCGGCACCGGACCGGCGCATGGCACGCTGGCGACGACCTGCACGCCTGGGCCGTGGCATCTGGCGCGCATGATCCAGTCTTTCGACGCCTTCCCGATGAACATCGGCCTGTCGGGCAAGGGCAACGCGTCGTTGCCGGCCGCGCTTGAAGAAATGGTGCTGGGCGGTGCCTGCTCGCTTAAGTTGCACGAGGATTGGGGCACGACACCGGCGGCAATCGACTGCTGCCTGTCGGTCGCCGACAACTATGACGTGCAGGTGATGATCCACACCGACACGCTGAACGAGTCCGGCTTTGTCGAGAACACGGTGGCGGCGATCAAGGGCCGCACCATCCACGCCTTCCACACCGAAGGCGCCGGCGGCGGCCATGCGCCTGACATCATCAAGGTTTGCGGCCTGCCCAACGTCATCCCGTCCTCGACCAATCCGACCCGGCCCTACACCGTCAACACGCTGGCCGAGCATCTCGACATGCTGATGGTCTGCCATCATCTGTCGCCGTCGATCCCCGAAGACATCGCCTTTGCCGAAAGCCGCATCCGCAAGGAGACCATCGCCGCCGAAGACATTTTGCACGACATTGGCGCCTTCTCGATCATCTCGTCCGACAGCCAGGCGATGGGCCGCGTCGGCGAAGTGGCGATCCGCACCTGGCAGACCGCCGACAAGATGAAGCGCCAGCGCGGTTCGCTGCCGCAGGAGACCGGCGACAACGACAATTTCCGCGTCCGCCGCTACATCGCCAAATACACGATCAACCCGGCCATCGCGCATGGCCTGTCGAACGAAATCGGCTCGGTGGCGGTCGGCAAGCGCGCCGATCTCGTCCTGTGGAACCCGGCCTTCTTCGGCGTAAAGCCCGAAATGGTGCTGATCGGCGGCATGATCGCCGCCGCCCCGATGGGCGATCCCAACGCCTCGATCCCGACACCGCAGCCGATGCACTACCGGCCGATGTTCGGCGCCTATGGCAAGGCGATGACCAACTCGTCGGTGACTTTTGTCTCGAAAGCCGCGCTCGATGCCGGCCTGCGCGGCCGGCTCTCCGTCGACAAGCAGATGGTCGCCGTCGACAACACCCGCGGCGGCATCGGCAAGCATTCGATGGTGCTCAACGACGCCACCCCGCATGTCGAGGTCGACCCCGAAACCTACGAAGTCCGCGCCGACGGCGAATTGCTCACCTGCGAACCGGCCACGGTGCTGCCGATGGCGCAGAGGTATTTTTTGTTCTGATCCATCGGCGCTGTAGCTGACGCAGAACATGCCGCGCCGGGCCTAATGAACCAGCAACTCCCTTACGCCCACGACATCTTCCCGCACATCCGCATCGTCATGGGCATGGTGATCGGCCTTGGCGTCACGCGGCTGCTGTCGGGGCTGGCCCGCATCGTCCAGCATCCGGGCCAATACCGGCTCTATCCGGTGCATCTTGCCTGGGTTGTGTCGGTGCTCTTGATGCTGGTGCATTTCTGGTGGTGGGAGTTCGGCCTGTTCCAGATCGAGACCTGGACCTTCGGCAAGTACCTGTTCATCATCTTCTACGCCGTCACGCTGTTCCTGCTCTGCGCGCTGCTGTTTCCGGACTCGATGCTGGACTACACCAGCTACGAGGATTTTTTCTATTCACGCCGCGCCTGGTTTTTCGGTCTGCTGGCGGCGACCTATCTGCTCGACGTGATCGATACGCTGCTGAAGGGGCCCGAGCATTTCGCCCGCTTCGGTGTTGAATATTTGTTCCGTACCCCGGTGTTCGTCGCATTATGCGTCATCGCGATGCTTGTCCGCGATCGCCGCTTCCACATCGCCTTTGTCGCCGCCGCCCTCATCTACCAGATATCGTTTATCCTGCGGCTCTTCGACACGATCGTTTGAGTACCATTGGGGCGTCGGCCGCGATAGGCTACGCTTGTTGGGAGAGGCAGACTTACATGAAGCTCGACATCCGCACCGATTTCACCAAATTCCCGCGTGCCGTCTCAGTGCTCGCCGCCGGCGAAGCGGGAGCGGTCACGCCATATGACCGTGCCGTGCTTGCCCATGACGAGCGGCATCTGCGCCGCCGCGCCATCGAAACGGCCCGTAGCGACAAGGTGCTGGTCGACCTGCCCGAGCCGGTTTCCTTGAACGATGGCGACCGGCTGGTGCTGGAGGATGGCCGCCACATCGAGATCATTGCGGCCGAGGAACCGCTCTACGATATCCGTGCCAGCGGCCCTGTCCATCTGGCCGAGCTTGCCTGGCATATCGGCAACCGCCACCTGGCTGCCGCCATCGAGGCTAACCGCATCCTCATCCTGCGCGATCATGTCATCAAGGCGATGCTTGAAGGGCTGGCTGCGACCGTGAGCGACGTTTCCGAGCCGTTCAAGCCGGTGCGCGGCGCCTATTCCGGGCACAGTCACGGTCATGCTCATGCCGAAGCGCATGCACACAGCCACGCCGAAGCGCATTCCCATACCCATAGCGAATCGCATTCCCACAGCCACTCGCACGACCATGACTGACCAGCCTTCCAACATCGCTTTGTTGCGGCTGATGGCGTGGCTGTCGCCTGCCTTCCCGGTCGGCGGTTTTTCCTACAGCCATGGTCTCGAACAAGCCGTGCATGCCGGGCTGGTCGCCGACAGCGAAAGCCTCGCCGCATGGCTGGAGACGCTGGTCGAGATGGGCTCGGGCTGGAACGATGCCGTGCTGTTTGCCGAAAGCTGGCGGCGCGCCCGCCAGGCCGGCGATCTCGCCGAAATCGCCGCACTCGCCGAGGCTTTGGCCGGCTCGCGCGAGCGCCATGCCGAGACCATGCTGCAGGGCGCCGCCTTCCTGAAGGCGGCATCGGCATGGCCGTGTCAGGTGCTGGACGGTCTGCCGGCCGAGTGCGCCTATTGCGTCGCCGTCGGCGCCGTTTCTGGCGGCAACGCCATTGCCCTGCAGGATGCGCTGTCGGCCTTCCTGCAGGCCTTCTTCTCCAACCTCGTCCAGGCCGCGATCCGGCTCGGCGTCGTCGGCCAGACTGGCGCCACCGCGCTGCTCGCCGGCTTCGAACCGCTGGCGCTCGGCGTCGCCGCCCGTGCTGCCGGCTCGACGCTGGATGATCTCGGCGGCTGCGCGTTCGTCTCGGATGTCATGGCGATGAAGCACGAGACGCAATATTCCAGGCTGTTCCGCTCATGATCATTCTCGCCTTCGCGCTCTCGTTCGTTCTGCTGCTGATCACGACGCTACATGTCTATTGGGGTATTGGCGGGATCTGGCCGGGCAGGGACGCTGCCTCCTGCGCCCGCGCGGTGGTCGGCTTCCGTGGCGTCGACGAAATGCCGGCGCCCTTCGCCAGCTTCGCCGTCGCCGCGTGCCTCGGCCTGGCGACGCTGTGGCCGATGGCGCTCGAAGGCGTGTTTGCCACGCCCTTTCCCAAGGCCGGGCTTGCCGCCACAGCGCTGCTCATCGCACTGGTCTTCCTGGGGCGCGGCATTGCCGGTTTCACGCCCTGGTGGCGCCGGCTGGCGCCCGAACAGCCTTTCGCCCGGCTTGATGTCAGCTATTATTCGCCGCTCTGCCTATTGATCGGGCTCGGCTTCGCCTTCCTTGCCATCACGGAGTTCCCTAGATGACACAAGCCAACGGTCCTCTTCGCATCGGCATCGGCGGCCCTGTCGGCTCGGGCAAGACGACGCTCACCGAAAAGCTCTGCAAGGCGCTGCGCGACGAGTTCTCCATCGCCATCGTCACCAATGACATCTACACCAGGGAAGACGCCATGATGCTGGCCCGGCTTCAGGCGCTGCCCGAGGATCGCATCATCGGCGTCGAAACCGGCGGCTGCCCGCACACCGCCATCCGCGAGGACGCCTCGATCAATCTGCAGGCGATCGCCGAGATGACCAAGAAATTCCCGGATCTCGATATCGTCTTCATAGAATCGGGCGGCGACAATCTTGCCGCCACCTTTTCCTCCGACCTCGCCGACCTGACGCTCTACGTCATCTCGGTCTGCCAAGGCGAGGAAATCCCGCGCAAGGGTGGGCCGGCGATCACCCGGTCCGATTTCCTGGTCATCAACAAGAGCGATCTCGCCCCTTATGTGAACGTCAATCTCGACGTCATGGAGAGCGACGCCGCCCGCATGCGCGGCAAGCGGCCGTTCGGCTTCACCGATCTGTCGCGCGGCAAGGGTCTGCAGGAGGTGATCGATTTCATCGTCGAGCATGGCGGGCTAAGCGTCGACGCCGCCAGAAGCACTGCGGCGTGAGGCAAAGCGCTCGTCTGCACCAAACGAAACCGGTTGCGCACATCTGCGGCGCGCGGCATCCTCGCTTCTTTCACGGAGGTTTTCGATGAGCATCGCCCGCCTGCAGAAGGAAATGCTGACCAACCTGCCCTTCTACGAGGAGCGCGTCGATCTGGCTTGCGCCTTCCGCTGGACGGCGCGGCTCAACATGCATGAAGCCGTGGCCAATCATTTCTCGCTGGCCGTCAACGATGACGGCTCGCAATTCCTGATGAATCCCAACCAGGTGCATTTCTCGCGCATCAAGGCGAGTGACCTGCTGCTGATCGACGCCAACGACCCCGATACGCTCTCCGGCCCGAATGCACCTGACCCTACGGCATGGGGCCTGCATGGCGCCATCCATCGCAACGTGCGTCATGCGCGCTGCGTCATGCATGTGCACTCGATCCACGCCACGGTGCTCGCTTCGCTCGCCGACTCGACGCTGCCGCCGATCGACCAGAACTCGGCGATCTTCTTCAACCGCCACGTCGTCGACGGCCACTATGGCGGGCTCGCCTTCGAGGAAGAGGGCGAACGCTGCTCGCAACTGCTTGCCGATCCGAAGGTCAAGGTGATGGTCATGGGCAACCATGGCGTGCTGGTCATCGGCGACACCGTTGCCGACACCTTCAACCGCATGTTCTATTTCGAACGCGCCGCCGAGACCTACATCAAGGCGCTGTGGACCGGCCGACCGCTGCGGGTCCTGTCGGACGAAATCGCCGAGAAGGCAGCAACGGAGCAGGAAGATTATCCCGGCCAGGCCGAGCGGCACCTTTCCGAATTGAAGGCGATCCTCGACGAGCAGGAGCCGGTCTACCGGAACTGATGCCTGAGAGACTGTTTCGAAATTCGCTCTGGCGAGTCATATGGTGGTGGTTTCGAGAACCGGCGCGCAGCGGACATTTGGGTCCGTGAGCACCGGAAGCAGAAAACGCCATCAGATGGCCGCCGGAGTAGAGTTTCCAAACGGTCTCTAAAGTCCCAGTTCAGCCCGCAATTCATCGGCGCTGTTGATAATGAGCGCGCCGGGCGGCCCTTCCATAGGCGCCTCCGGCCAGAAGATCGTCCTCATCCCAGCCGCCAGCCCTGCCGTGGCGCCGGTCACACTGTCGTCGACGGCCACGGCATCGGCTGGATCGACACCGACCAGCCATGCGGCGCGCAGAAAAGGTTCGGCGTGCGGCTTGCCTTCGCGCACGTCGTTGCGGCTGATCGTCTTCATGCCGGGGTAGAAAAGACCGACCATGCGCAGATTGGCGTCGACGACCAGCCGGTCGGAATTGGACACCACCGCTTGCGCCACGCCAAGCGCGCGCAGCTCGTTATAGATCTCGATCGCGCCGGGGCGCGGCTTCAGCGTCTCGGCCATCGGCAGATAGTGGTCGTATTTGCGCACGATCCAGTCGTCGAAGGGCAGGTCGAGGCCGAACTCGTCGCGCAGCATTTCGTAGACCGGCCATGCGGCAATGCCGAGCACCCGCTCATGCAGGTTGGTTGGCGCCGCGATGCCGACGCTGTGCAGCGCCGCTATCAGCGCCGCCTCGTGCAACGGCTCGCTGTCGACCAGCGTGCCGTCCATGTCCCAGAAAACCGCTTTCGGCGTCATGCGAGGCTCCTTTGTCCGAATCCCTTAAAGGGTTTGCGTCGGGAGATAAACCGCTGCGCCTGCCTGCACCGACATTGCAGGACTTCAAAAATTGCCGGACTTCGAAAATTACTTGGCTACAATTATGCACTCGAAACAGCACAGGCACATCGAGCGCTTACCTAAGCAATTGCTCTGGCGATAGGCAATTGCGCACAAGCGCATTCCACCTTAAAAGTAAAGCGCCCCCGCCTCGATGCTCAGGGGCAGGGAGGCAGCAACTTGAATTCCCGGCAGGACAGCGGCAGCAACAGGCTGGACGACGCGGCGCGCGCCGGCTGGCTCTATTATGTCGCCGGCAACACGCAGGACCAGATCGCCTCGACGCTTGGCATCTCACGGCAGACGGCGCAGCGGCTGGTGTCGCTGGCGGTGTCGGAAGGGCTGATCAAGGTCCGT
The DNA here is from genome assembly GCF_900149755.1 of Mesorhizobium delmotii. Classification (NCBI taxonomy): domain Bacteria; kingdom Pseudomonadati; phylum Pseudomonadota; class Alphaproteobacteria; order Hyphomicrobiales; family Phyllobacteriaceae; genus Mesorhizobium; species Mesorhizobium delmotii. The sequence continues at coordinate 209,302 of NZ_FUIG01000013.1, forward strand.
GTCGACCACCCGATCGCCAATTGCCTCGACCTCGCGGCCCGGCTGAAATCGCGCTTCGCGCTCGATCTGGTCGAAGTGGTGCCGAGCGATCCCGCTTCCTCCTCCACCATCGGCGTCGCCGTGGCGGCGGCTGCCGAGATCGAAAGACGGCTGCGGTCGCCGGTGCCGATCGTCATGGCGATCGGCACCGGCCGCACCCTGAAGGCGGCAATCGAGCAGCTGCCGCCGATGGAATGCCCGCAGCACAAGGTGGTGTCGCTGACCGGCAACATCTCGCCCGACGGTTCGGCCGCCTTCTACAACGTCATCTTCACCATGGCCGACAGGGTCAAGGCGCGGTCCTTCCCAATGCCGCTGCCGGTCATCGCCTCCTCGCCACAGGAGCGCGAGATGCTGCTCAGCCAGCCGATGATCCAACCGACGCTGGCGCTGGCGGCAGAGGCCGACGTCACCTTCGTCGGCATCGGCGATCTCGGCCCCAAGGCGCCGCTTTACGAGGACGGCTTCATTTCGGAGAGTGAATTGAAAGCACTGCAAAAGGCAGGCGGCGTCGCCGAGATCGTCGGCTGGGTGTTCGATCGCGAAGGCCGGATGATCGACGGCATCACCAATGACCGGGTGTCTTCCGCATCGTTGCCGTCGCGTGAAAAGTCGCTGGTGATCGCGCTCGCAATGGGCGAGCGGAAACTGCCGGGCATCCTTGCGGCTGTGAATCGGCGGCTGGTCAACGGCCTCATCACCGATGAGCGGACCGCCGCCGCCTTGCTGGTGGCCAGCTGATTAGGGATAAGTCCAGCAAGGCTATTTGCGCCGGCCACAAGGATCGTTGCCGTCGAGAAAACCCATGTCGCGCTGCAGATGCGGCGGCAATTCCCTGATGTCGAGATAAGCCCTTTTCCTGGCTCCGTGCCGTGCCAATCCCCGCGCCAGCCGCAAAAACCAGCCTTGGCCTGGCGTCAGAAATAGCTTTTCCTGTACAATGGTCATGATCGTCAGCCTTTGTTATGTCTGGCGCATGACCCCGAAAATCGATATCGATTTTCGGAAAGGATCATGCGCAAAATCAAAAGTGCTACAGCGTCCTTTGCGCGTCCAAAAGGACGCGCGGCGCTGTAGACGAGAGTGATCGTCGACCTCAAATATCGGCCGGCTCGGCCCTTGCTGCCAATCAAACGTCAATCACGGCCCATAAGGAGGACTTATGCCTGAACTCAAGTCACGGCAGGTCTCCCAACTCCCTCCGCTTCAGGCGATCCGGGTGTTCGAGGCGGTGGCGCGGCACCTTTCCTTCACCAAGGCCGCCGGCGAGCTTGGCATGACGCAGGCGGCGGCGAGCTATCAGATCAAGCTTTTAGAGGAGCGCGTCGGTGCGCCTTTGTTCCTGCGCCGGCCAAGGCAGATCGTGCTGACCGAGGCGGGACAACGCATGGCGCCTGCGGTCAGCGAGGCGTTCGCCCTGTTGGGTGGAGCCTATGCCGCGGCGCGCAGCGGCGCTGACGGAGTACTTTGTGTCTCGACGCTGCTGACCTTTGCCTCGAACTGGCTGGCGCAGCATCTCGGTTCGTTCCAGGTCGCGCATCCGTCGCTGGCGGTGCGTCTCGATACATCGAACCGCCTCGTCGATTTCGCCCGCGAGGACATCGACATCGCCATCCGTTCGGGCGGCGGAAACTGGCCGGGCGTGGAGGTGCACAAGCTTTTCAATGCGGACTTCACGCCGATGCTGAGCCCGAAACTCGCGGCGACCATCGGCGGGGTGAAGGAGCCGGCCGATCTGTTGCGCCTGCCGATCCTCGACCCTGGCGACATCTGGTGGCGGGACTGGTTTATCGCCGCCGGCCTGCCGGTCGAGGAACTGGCCAAGCGCCCCGGCTCCAGCATGGGGGCGCAGGCCTATGAGGCAAACGCCGCAATCGCCGGGCAGGGCGTGGCGATCGTGACGGCCGCTCTCTTCAAGGCCGAGCTTGCCGACGGTCGCCTGATCCAGCCTTTCGATCTGGTCGGCGACGACGGCCATGCCTATTGGCTGGTCTATCCCCAGGCGCGGCGCAACGTGCCGAAGATCCGCGCTTTTCGCGAATGGATCCTGGCCGAGATTGCCGGTCAATAGGTCAGCAATTTATCCAATCAAGTGTGTGCCGAAAAATCCGACATTTCGCGGGGTCGCGACCCATCCTAGCCGGCTTGAAATATCCCCGTAAGCTTCCTGAACCGGACGCCGCACGAGGCTGCGTGCTGCGCTGCAGCATCGAATCCGGCTTGACATAAATCACGCAAGGTGAGTAATTGCCCACATCCAAGGCAAATGCTCAGCTTGGTTTTATGGGAGGAATTTGATGAAACTGCGCACGCTCACCCTGGGTCTGTTGTCCGCCAGCGCATTTGCGTTCGCCGCGCAGGCCGAATCCATCACCATCGCCACGGTCAACAATGGCGATATGGTCCGCATGCAGACGCTGACCGACGACTTCACCGCCAAGAATCCCGACATCCAGCTCCAGTGGGTCACGCTCGAGGAGAACGTGCTGCGCGAGCGCGTCACCACCGACATCGCCACCAAGGGCGGCCAGTACGACGTGATGACCATCGGCACCTACGAGGTTCCGATCTGGGCCAAGCAGAGCTGGTTGCTGCCGCTCGACAAGCTCGGCGACGACTATGACGTCAAGGACATCATCCCGGCCATCGCCAACGGCCTCTCGGTCGACGGCAAGCTTTATGCGGCACCGTTCTACGGCGAAAGCTCCTTCGTCATGTACCGCAAGGACCTGATGGAGAAGGCCGGGCTGACCATGCCCGACGCGCCGACCTGGGACTTCATCAAGCAGGCCGCCGAGAAGATGACGGATCGCGCCAGCGGCGTGAACGGCGTCTGCTTGCGCGGCAAGGCCGGCTGGGGCGAGAACATGGCTTTCCTGACCGCCATGTCGAACTCCTTCGGCGCACGCTGGTTCGATGAGAACTGGAAGCCGCAATTCGACCAGCCCGAATGGAAGAACACGCTGCAGTTCTATGTCGACCTGATGAAGGCCAATGGCCCGGAGGGCGCATCTTCGAACGGCTTCAACGAAAACCTGGCGCTGTTCCAGCAGGGCAAGTGCGGCATGTGGATAGACGCCACCGTCGCTGCCTCCTTCGTCTCAGACCCGAAGAACTCCACGGTCGCCGATAAGGTCGGCTATGCGCTGGCGCCCGACAATGGCTTGGGCAAGCGCGGCAACTGGCTGTGGGCGTGGTCGCTGGCCATTCCCGCCGGCACGCAGAAGGCTGACGCCGCTCAGAAGTTCGTATCCTGGGCAACCAGCAAGGACTATCTCGAACTCGTCGCCTCGAAGGAAGGCTGGGCCAATGTTCCGCCCGGAACGCGCACCTCGCTCTACGCCAACCCCGAATACCAGAAGGCGGCGCCGTTCGCCAAGATGACGCTGGACTCGATCAACGCCGCCGATCCGACGCATCCGACCGTCAAGCCGGTGCCTTATGTCGGTGTCCAGTTCGTCGCCATCCCTGAGTTCCAGGGCCTTGGCACCACCGTCGGCCAGCTGTTTTCAGCGGCACTCGCCGGCCAGACCAGTGTCGACGACGCCTTGAAGCAGGCCCAGGACGCTGCCACCGCAACGATGACCGAGGGCGGTTATATCCAGTAGGCTCCTCCCGGTGCCGAACGCCGGTTGCCCATCATGGCCGGCAGGGGCCGCCCGAATCCCAGTTCGGGCGGCCACCTTCAAACTCTGAAAATTTGGCTGACCTTTGAAGGGTGACCGTCATGGCTACTCAGCAGACCCGTTCGCTTGCCCGCTTCATGATAGCGCCATCCGTGGTGCTGCTGTTCGTCTGGATGATCGTGCCGCTGGCATTCACCCTGTGGTTCTCCTTCCAGCAGTACAACCCGCTCAACCCGATCCGCGACGGGTTCGTCGGCTTCTCGAACTACGCGCTTTTTTATTCCAATCCGGCATTCCTGCAGTCGATCCTCAACACGCTTATCCTCGTGGCCAGCGTGCTTTTGATCACGGTGATCGGCGGCATCCTGCTGGCGCTGCTGATCGATCAGCCGATGTGGGGACAGGGCATCGTCCGCATTCTCGTGATCTCGCCGTTCTTCGTCATGCCGCCGGTGGCCGCGCTGGTCTGGAAGAACATGATCATGCATCCGCAATACGGCGTCTTTGCCGACATTGCGCGCTTCTTCGGCGGGCAGCCGATCGACTGGTTTGGCCAATATCCCATGCCGGCGATCATCATCATCGTCGCCTGGCAGTGGCTGCCGTTTGCGACACTGATCCTCTTGACGTCCCTGCAGTCGCTCGACGCCGAGCAGAAGGAAGCCGCCGAGATGGACGGGGCCGGCTTCATCAGCCGCTTCATCTATTTGACGCTGCCGCACATGTCGCGCGCCATCACCGTCGTCATCCTGATCCAGACGATCTTCCTTTTGTCGGTCTATGCCGAGATCCTCGTCACCACCAATGGCGGCCCGGGTTACGCCTCCACAAACCTGCCCTTCCTCGTCTACCAGAAGGCGTTGCTGGAGTTCAAAATCGGCCAGGCATCCGCCGGCGGTATCCTCGCCGTCATTCTCGCCAACATCGTCGCCTTCTTCGCCATGCGCGCGGTCGGCAAGAACCTGGACAAATAAGGGAGGAAACGATGGCACGTGCAGTCAGCACCCAGCACAAGACGATCGCGACCGCGGCCGCCTGGATCGTCGCACTGCTGATCTTCTTCCCGATCCTCTATACGATCATCACGTCGTTCAAGTCGGAGCAGGAGGCCATCCAGGGCTTCAACCTGTTTCCGTCGGGAACCATGGAGAGCTATACCGCGGTCGAGGCGCAGAGCGGGTACTTCAAGTTCTTCCTCAACTCGGTGTTCCTGGCGGTCGGCTCGACCATCCTTGCCTTGCTCGTCGCCATACCGGCGGCCTGGTCGATGGCGTTCTCGCCGGGCAAGTGGACCAAGGACATCCTGATGTGGATGCTTTCCACCAAGATGATGCCGGCGGTTGCCGTGCTGTTCCCGATCTACCTGATCTTCCGCGACACAGGATTGCTCGACAGCCGCATCGGCCTGATGATCATGCTGATGCTGATCAACCTGCCGATCGTGGTGTGGATGCTCTACACCTATTTTCGCGAAATCCCGGGCGAGATCCTGGAAGCGGCGCGCATGGATGGCGCATCGCTCTGGAACGAGATCGTCTATGTGCTGACGCCGATGGCGGTGCCGGGCATCGCCTCGACGATGCTGCTCAATATCATCCTGGCGTGGAACGAGGCGTTCTGGACGATCCGGCTGACCACTACCGAGGCCGCGCCGCTTACTGCCTTCATCAGTTCCTTCTCAAGCCCTCAAGGGTTGTTCTGGGCCAAGCTTTCCGCCGCCTCGACGCTGGCGATCGCGCCGATCCTGATCATGGGTTGGTTCAGCCAGAAGCAGCTGGTGCGCGGCCTGACCTTTGGCGCCGTGAAGTAACACCGCCGCAAGCGATGAACGACGGACAATAACCCTCGGGGAGGAAACCATGGGAAACATCACGCTCAAGCACGTCTCCAAGTCGTTCGGGTCGACGGTCATCATTCCGGGCATCGACCTGGTCATCGAGAACGGCGAGTTCGTCGTTTTCGTCGGCCCGTCGGGCTGCGGCAAGTCCACGCTGCTGCGGCTGATCGCCGGGCTGGAGGACACCACCGCCGGCACCATCAACATCGACGGCCGCGACGTCACCGGCGAGGCGCCGGCCAAGCGCAAGCTGGCCATGGTGTTCCAGTCCTATGCGCTCTACCCGCACATGACCGTGGCCAAGAACATCGCCTTCCCGCTGAAGATGGCGGGCGAGGACAAGGCGACCATCGACAGGAAGGTGAAGGATGCGGCGCGCATCCTGAACCTCACCAATTATCTCGATCGCCGCCCCGGCCAGCTCTCCGGCGGTCAGCGCCAGCGCGTCGCCATCGGCCGCGCCATCGTGCGGCAGCCATCGGCTTTCCTGTTCGACGAACCTCTGTCCAATCTCGACGCAGCACTGCGCGGCACCATGCGGCTGGAGATCAGCGAGCTGCATCATCAGCTCAAGACGACGATGATCTACGTCACCCACGACCAGGTCGAGGCGATGACCATGGCCGACAAGATCGTCGTGCTCAATGCCGGCAACATCGAACAGGTCGGCTCGCCGATGGAGCTCTACAAGACGCCGAAGAACCTGTTCGTCGCCGGCTTCATCGGTTCGCCCAGGATGAACCTGATCGAAGGCGCGCCGGCGGCCAAACATGGCGCCAAGACCGTCGGCATTCGCCCCGAACATATGAACATCTCGACGACTTCAGGCGAATGGAAAGCCACGGTCGGCGTCGCCGAGCATCTCGGCTCCGACACGTTTCTGCACGTTCAAGCCGACAGTGTCGGGCCGCTGACGGTGCGCGCCGACGGCGAACTGGCGGCCCATCACGGCGACACCATCTATCTGACGCCGGACAAGACCAAGCTGCACCGCTTCGGCGCCGACGGAAAGGCGATGATGCAATGAGGCTGAAGGGTAAATCGGCGCTGATCACCGGATCGGCGCGCGGCATCGGCAGGGCGTTCGCCGAAGCCTATGTCCGCGAGGGCGCCACGGTCGCCATCGGCGACATCAATCTCGAAGCCGCGGAAAAGACAGCTTCGGAGATCGGCGGCAACGCTTACGCCGTGAAACTGGACGTCACCGACCTCGCTTCGATCGAGGCGGCGGTCAAGGCGGTCGAGACAAGGACCGGCGGACTGGACATTCTGATCAACAACGCCGCTCTGTTCGACCTGGCGCCGATCGTCGAGATCACCAAGGCGAGTTACGACAGGCTGTTTTCCGTCAATGTCGCCGGCACGCTGTTTATGCTGCAGGCCGCCGCTCGCTCGATGATCGCGGCTGGCCAGGGCGGCAAGATCATCAACATGGCGAGCCAGGCCGGGCGCCGCGGCGAGGCGCTGGTTGCCGTCTATTGCGCCACCAAGGCCGCCGTCATCTCGCTCACCCAGTCGGCCGGGCTCGACCTGATCAAGCACCGCATCAACGTCAACGCCATCGCGCCGGGCGTCGTCGACGGCGAGCACTGGGACCATGTCGATGCCCTGTTCGCCAAGTACGAGAACCGGCCGAAGGGCGAGAAGAAGAGGCTGGTCGGCGAAGCGGTGCCCTATGGCCGCATGGGCACGGCGCAAGACCTCACCGGCATGGCGGTGTTCCTGGCCAGCGACGACGCCGAATACATCGTCGCCCAGACCTACAATGTCGATGGCGGCCAGTGGATGAGTTGAGGGGGCGAAGGCGCTCTTCTCCCCGTCTCCTCCACCGGGGGGAAGAGCCGTCCCGCTAAAGGGTAAAGCAGATGACCGTGAAACTCTCTTCTTCCATCCTCGCCAAGCTTCCGCCCAAGGTCGCCGGCCCGAAATACGATCGCGCGGCGCTCAAGGCCGGTATCGTCCATTTCGGGGTCGGCAACTTCCATCGCTCTCATCAGGCCGTCTATCTCGACGACCTGTTCAATGCGGGCGTCGGCCATGACTGGGCAATTGTCGGCGCCGGCGTCTTCGAGGGCGAGAAGGTCGGCCGCGGCAAGTTGCAGGAACAGGACTGGCTGACCACCGTGGTCGAGCAGGATTCTGGCCACATGAGCGCCCGCGTCACCGGGGTCATGATCGACTTCCTGATGCCGGGCGACGCGGCCGCAATCATAGAACGGCTTGCCGATCCGGCGATAAGGATCGTTTCGCTGACCATCACCGAGGGCGGCTACTTCATCGATCCGGCGTCCGGCGTGTTCAACCCGACCCATCCCGACATCGTCGCCGATGCGCAGCCGGGAGCAATGCCGAAGACCGTGTTCGGCATCATTCTTGCCGGGCTGATGCGCCGCCGCGATGACGGCATCGTGCCCTTCACAATCATGTCCTGCGACAACATCCCTCACAACGGCCATGTCACCGCCGATGGCGTCATCGGTCTCGCCCGTCTGATCGACGAGGATTTGGCGACCTGGGTGAGCGAGAAAGTCGCCTTTCCCGACGGCATGGTCGACCGCATCACGCCGGCCACCACCGACCGTGAACGCGGCATTCTCTCAAGCGAGTTCGGTCTCGACGACAATTGGCCAGTGTTCTGCGAGCCGTTCAGGCAATGGGTGCTGGAGGACCATTTCACCGACGGAAGGCCGCCGCTGGAAAAGGTCGGCGTACAGTTCGTCAGCGATGTTGCGCCCTACGAGCTGATGAAGATCCGCATCCTCAATGGCGGTCATGCGACCATCGCCTATCCCGCCGGGCTGATGGACATCCATTTCGTCCACGAGGCGATGCAGGAACCGCTGGTGCGCGGCTTTCTCGACAGACTGGAGCACGACGAGATCATCCCGACCGTGCCGCCGGTGCCGGACACCGTGCTGGAGGATTATTACCGGCTCATCGAGCACCGCTTTTCCAATCCGAAGATTGGCGACACCATCCGCAGGCTTTGCCTCGACGGCTCCAACCGGCAGCCGAAATTCATCATCCCGACCATCGCCGACCGGCTGAAGGCCGGCAAGGGCGTCGCCGGCCTGGCACTGGAATCGGCACTCTGGTGCCGCTACTGCTTCGGCACGACCGATAGCGGCGCCGTCATCGAACCCAACGATCCGAGCTGGGACCGGCTGCAGACGACAGCCAGGGCGGCAAAGGATGCGCCTGCCGCCTGGCTGGCCATGGAAGACATCTATGGCGATGTCGGACGCTCGGCGCCGTTTGTCGAGGCCTTTGCCAATGCGCTCAAGGCGCTCTGGGCCGATGGCGCGCGTACGACGCTGACGCGCTATCTCGCCGGCAATCTCTAGATCGGCTCAATGCCCGTGAAACCCTTCCGATGAAGGCCCTGCAATGACGCCTGACCTGGTCATTTTCGACTGCGACGGCGTGCTGGTCGACAGCGAGGGGCTGTCCGTTTCGGCATTGCTCGGCATGATCACGCTCGCCGGCGGCAGTGTCAGCGAGGATGCCGCCTATGAGCATTTCCTCGGCAAGAGCATGAAAAGCGTTCGCGAAATCCTCGCCCGCGACTTCGGACTTGATATCACCGACCAGCACCTGAGCGCGATGCGCGTCGGGCTGATGCGCAAATTTCGCGACGAGTTGAAGCCTATCCCCGGCATCGGGCAGGTTCTGCCAAGGCTCGCCATGCCATGCTGCGTCGCCTCCTCTGGCACGCTGGACCGCATCCGCTATGCGCTCGACGTCACCGGGCTGCTCGGGCTGCTCGAGCCGCATCTGTTCAGCGCCGCCATGGTGGCGCGGGGCAAGCCGGCGCCGGACCTTTTTCTCCACGCAGCCGCCAGCATGGGAGCGATCCCGCAAAATTGTCTCGTCGTCGAGGACAGCCCCGTCGGCGTCGCGGCGGCACGGGCGGCGGGCATGCGCGTCCTTGCCTTCACCGGCGGTTCGCACGCCGGCAACCCGGCACTGAAAGCGCGGCTTGCGTCGAGTGAACCGGACTCTATATTCGCTGACATGCTGCAACTGCCCGATCTGATTGCAGGCCTGGGAGCGAGAGTAAGAACATCTTGACGAACAGTTTCGTTTGTGCGGTCGATGTCGGCACCGGGAGCGCCCGTGCGGGCATTCTCGACACCGGAGGCACCTTGCTCGGCCGCGCCGAGCACCCGATCGTCATGAACCGGCCGAAGGCCGAGCACGCCGAACACGATTCGCAGGATATCTGGTCGGCGGTCTGCATTGCGGTGCGCGCCGCCCGCGAAAAAGCCGGCGTGGCAGCGGAGGATATCGTCGGCATCTCCTTCGACGCCACCTGCTCGCTGGTGGTGCGCGGCAAGGATGGTGGCCAGCTCAGCGTCTCGGTGTCAGGCGAAAGGCGCTGGGATACCATCGTCTGGCTCGATCACCGCGCCATTGCCGAGGCCGATGAATGCACCGAAAGCGGCCATGCCGTGCTCGACTATATTGGCGGCGTCATGTCGCCGGAAATGGAGACGCCGAAGCTGATGTGGCTGAAGCGCAACCTGCCCGGAACATGGAACGAAGCCGGCTATCTATTCGACCTCACCGACTTTCTCAGTTGGAAGGCGACCGGTTCGCTCGCCCGCTCGCAATGTACGCTGACCGCCAAATGGACCTATCTGGCGCATGAAGAGACCGGCTGGCGGCACGACTTCTTCCAAGCCGTCGGGCTCGGCGATCTTTTCGAGCATGGCAATCTGCCTGACAAGGCCAGCCCGGTCGGCGCCGATATCGGCCGGCTGGGCGCGGAAGCTGCGGCTGAGCTTGGCCTGACCGAAAAATGCCGGGTTGGCGCCGGCGTCATCGACGCCTATGCCGGTGCGCTCGGCGTGCTCGGCGGCTTTGCCGGCGACGAAACCAACATCGGCCGGCATCTGGCGCTGATCGCCGGCACCTCGAGCTGCGTCATGGCGATGTCACCCGACCCGCAACCCTTTGCCGGCGTCTGGGGCCCGTATTATGGCGCTGCCCTTCCCCGGCTTTGGCTGTCGGAAGGCGGCCAATCGGCCACCGGCGCGCTGCTCGACCATATCATCCGCTGGCACGGCGCCGGCGGTGAGCCGGACGCAGCCATGCACGCCAGGATCGCCCGGCGCGTTGCCGAGTTGCGCGCCGTCGAGGGCGAGAACCTTGCGGCAAGGCTGCATGTGCTGCCGGATTTCCACGGCAACCGCTCGCCGCTCGCCGACCCGCATGCCGTCGGCGTCGTCAGCGGACTGACGCTGGAGTCCTCCTTCGACAGCCTGTGCAAGCTCTATTGGCGCACCGCCGTAAGCATCGCGCTCGGCGTGCGCCATGTGCTGGAAGCGCTGAACGAGAACGGCTATCTGATCGACACGCTGCATGTCACCGGCGGTCACACCAAGAACCCGCTGCTGATGGAGCTTTATGCCGACGCCACCGGCTGCACGGTGGTCGAGCCGCTGGCCGATGAGGCGGTGCTGCTCGGCACCGGCATGATCGCCGCCACCGCCGCCGGGCTTTTTCCCGATTTGAACGCCGCTTGCGTCGCCATGCAGCAAGGCGGCAAGACGCGAGAGCCCAATTCGGCGGCCGCCGGCCGGTTCGACCGCGACTACCGCGTGTTTTTGGAGATGCATCGGCAGAGGCAGGCCCTGGACGAAATCAGATAGGCTCGAACAAGCCTGTAATGCTATCTCTGGTTCCATCGCCGGATAATTGGCTCGCCAAGGCTGTGCTCATAGCCGAGCACGCTTGTGCTGGCGGTATCCAGCACGAAGAGCGCGCCATCTTGCGGCGGCAGGCCGAGCCAGCGCGCGGCCAGTACTCGCAGGAAATGCGAGCTTGAAAACACCAGGACATTGCCGTTGACGTCACGCAGCTCGTTGACGATCCGATCCGCCCTTGCGCCGACGTCCTCTGCCGCCTCGCCATCAGGGCAGCCGTCGCGAAACAGACGCCAGCCGGGGCGTTCGATGAGGATCTGCTTCGTGGTCAGTCCCTCGTAAGCGCCGTAATCCCATTCCGCCAGGTCGGCCTTCTTCACGCCGGCCGAACCGAAGCCGGCCAGTGTACAAGTCTTGAAGGCGCGCTGAGACGGGCTCGACCAGACAGCCTGGAACGAAAGGCCCTGCAACCGCTCAGCGACCCGCCCGGCGGCCTCCTCGCCGGCTGGCGTCAACGGTATGTCGGTCAGGCCGGTGTGCTTTCCCGACGCGCTCCACTCCGTCTCGCCATGCCGGACCAGGTAGATTTCGGGAAACGCGCTCATCTGCATGCCTTTCGATGGAATTCGATATGATGCCCGCTCTTCAGATCGGCCAATGACGCAACCATAGCGGCTTCTGTGCTCTCTCCAAACAGGCGGGCCTAACAGGCAGGCCAAACAGGCGGGATGGGACCGTACGCCTTGCTGGCTCAACGCTTCCCTTGAGCCAGCCCCTTGCCATAGCTGCCCATTTCGTAGACAAGCCGTGCGGTCAATGCGGAATCCGGGCCGATCAGGCCATTTCCGCGCTGAGACGCGGCTTCCGGTGTTTGCCGACGCGCCGCAATCGGATAGGCGAAAAAAATGTCTGCGATCGAAGCCGGTGCCCGCGCGCCGGAAAACCTTTGGCGTCAGGAAATCAAGGCGACGCTGGCGCTCGCCTGGCCGATGGTGCTCACCAATCTCGGCCAGACCGCGATGACCGCGACCGACGTCATGATGATGGGGCGGCTGGGTCCGGACACGCTGGCCAGCGGCGCGCTCGGCGCGAACCTCTATTTCATGCCGCTGATCTTCGGGCTCGGCCTGATGCTGGCGACCTCGCCGATGATCGCTACGGAACTCGGCCGCCGCCGCCACTCGGTGCGCGATCTGCGCCGCACCGTGCGGCAGGGCCTGTGGCTGGCGATCCTCATCTCAATCCCGATCTGGATATTTCTCTGGTACGGCGAGGCCGTGTTGCTGGCCATGGGTCAGGAACCGGCGCTGGCACATCAGGCCGGCATCTACCTGCGCTGGCTCGAATGGGCGGTGCTGCCCTTCTACGGCTATATCGTCCTGCGCTCGTTCATCTCGGCGCTGGAGCGGCCGGGTTGGGCGCTGGTCATCGTCTTCGTTGCCGTCGCCTGCAATGTTTTCTTTAACTGGGTGTTCATGTTCGGCAATCTCGGCGCCCCTTCGATGGGCATCGCCGGCTCGGGCCTCGCCACTACGCTGTCCAGCACGCTGATGTTCGCCGGCATGGCGGCTGTGGTGACGCTTGAGCCGAAGTTTCGCCGCTACCAGCTGTTCGGGCGCTTCTGGCGGGCCGACTGGCCGCGCTTCAAGGGCTTGCTGCGGCTCGGTCTGCCGATCGCCGGCCTCCTCGCTTTCGAGGTGACGATCTTCAACGCGGCAGCCCTTCTCATGGGCCTGATCGACGCGGCCTCGCTCGCCGCGCATGCCATCGCCATCCAGATCGCTTCGATCAGCTTCATGGTACCGCTCGGCCTCAACCAGGCGGCTACGGTGCGCGTCGGGCTCGCCCATGGCGCCGGCAATTCGGAAGGTGTTTCCCGCGCCGGCTGGACCGCTTTTGTCATCGGCGTCTCGTTCATGGCGCTGATGGGGCTGGTGATGATCCTGTGGCCTCAGCTGCTGATCAGCGCCTTCATCGATCTTGGTGACCCGGCCAATGCCACAGTGATCGGGCTTGCGGTGTCGTTCCTGGCCTTTGCCGCGCTGTTCCAGATTTTCGACGGCGCACAGGCCGTGGCGGCCGGCATGCTGCGCGGCCTGCACGACACCAAGATGCCGATGATCTATGCCGCGATCGGCTATTGGGGCATCGGCCTGCCGCTCGGCGTGCTGCTCGCCTTCTATTCCGGGCTCGACGGCGTCGGCATCTGGATCGGCCTGTCGTTGGGGCTGGCGGTGGTGGCGGCGCTGCTTCTGGCGCGCTGGCTGCGGCGGGATCGTATCGCGCCGCCGCTCTCCTTTGGGCATTGATGAAAGCGGCTTCGTCACGAGGAGGGCGGGTCGTGACGTCTATGGATATTTCGTCTGATTTGCACTCGCGGCCTGTGGGCTTAAGTCGCTTTGTAACTCCTTTGGCAGTGGAAGGCTTGAGCACCGCAAGTGCACCGCGCGTGCGAACAATTTTCGTTGCTTCTGCTGGTGCTCCTTGATGGCTGCTGCGAGCCCCAATCCGTACGGGCCAAGAAAGACGCCGGTTCCCCAGCCCGGCTGCTTTTTTCGCGAGCGTCGTAGTCCGAAGCCTCCATGCGGGCTTGCTGGCATTCCGGCGACGCCCATTTCCGGTCTTGCTTCGAAAGCGACGCTCCATAGTCGACCGGAGAGGTCGCGCATCCAGCCGCTGTCGCGGCCAACGCGACGAACATTGCAATTCTCATCCCCAAGCCCTTGATAAAGCATTGTGAGAGTACACAGAACTCTTCTTCCAACAAGGAGATAGCTCCGGAGAGGCAGCCGGAAACACGGTTATCGTTACCTGCGGGCCGGCCTGCAGGCACCATCTCTGACGCTGGTGATTAGCCACAGGCCACCATGCCTTCGTCATCCCAGGGCGGAGCAAGGAGCGAAGCGACGCGGCGCAGACCCTGGGATCCATTCCGTGACATCAGCCGAAGAATGCAGCGGCCCAGGATAAATGGGCAGCGGCCCAGGATAAATGCTGATCTGTAGTGATCCTTCGCGCCCCCCTTGTCCTGCCGGACATCTCCCCCACTTGGGGGGAGATCGGCCGTCACCACCGCCTTCGCGAACCGCCACTGTCGCAGGAGCGAGCGGTGCGCCAAAGCTGCTGATCTCCCCCTTGTGGGGGAGATGCCAAGTTTTTGGTAAAGAGGGCAGGACAGAGGGGGGCGCTGTCCGGCCGGCGTCAAAGGTCCTGCACCGTCGTGACGCTCTGAGGTAACGGAATGGATCCCAGGGTCTACGCAGCGTCGCTTCGCTCCTTGCTTCGCCCTGGGATGACGAAGTGGAGGGGTGCTTCGGCCAATCTCCAAGGTTTGCGATTTGCCGCTGACGGGAATTATCGACGTTCGCTGCCGGTCGCCGACCTGTCAAAATCACTGTGTCGAGGACATCACTTTGCAGTCGCTCGTCGTTCAAGCGAGCGTGCATATTGCGTCAGCGGGAAGCACATGACGAAGAAGATCAGGGCGACCAGCCCATAGACGGTGAACGGCTCGAAGGTCGCGTTGTTGATCGCGTTGGATGTCCTGACCAGTTCCTCGAAACCGATGATCGAGGTCAGCGCGGTCGACTTGATCAGCTGCACCAGGAAACCGACAGTCGGGGCGCGGGTAATCGAAAACGCCTGCGGCAGGATGATCAGCCTCAGTTCCTGCAGATAGTGAAGGCCGAGACTGGCGCCGGCGTCCCACTGGCCGCGCGGCAGCGCATCGACGCCGCCGCGCCAGATTTCGGCGAGATAGGCACTGGCGAAGAAGGTCAGGCCAAGTGCTGCGGCGGTCCAAGGTTCTATGCGCAAGCCCAGCATCGGCAGGCCAAAGAACATCAGGAAGAGCTGCATGAGAAGCGGCGTTCCCTGGAAAAGCGCGATGTACCCCGACGCAAGGCGCCGTGCCCATTTATTCTTGGCGATCCTGAAGAACAGCACGACCATGCCGACCACACCGCCGCCGACGAAGGCCGCCAGCGACAGAAGCACCGTCCAGCGCGCGGCGAGCAGAAGGTTGCGGACGATATCCCAGAAGGTGAATTCGATCATGACACGCCGGCCCCCAGCGCGCGGCGCCCACCGTTGACCAGCAGCCGGCGCAGCCCCACGGAAAGAACGAGATAGACCATCGTCACCACGAAATAGGTCTCGAAAGCGCGGAAGGTCCGTGCCTGCAGCATGTCGGCCTCGTAGGTCAGTTCGCGCACCGCGATCTGCGACACGACGGCGGACTCCAGCATCATGATGATGATCTGGCTGGTCAGCGCCGGATAGATCACCTTGAGCGCTTGCGGCAGCACGATCTTGACGAAGACCTGACGCAGCCTGAGCCCAAGCGCAAGGGCTGCTTCCGTCTGCCCGCGCGGCACGGCGTCGAGCCCGGCGCCGACGATCTCGATCGTGTAGGCCGCCATGTTGAGCGTCATTGCCAGCATGGCGGCCAGCAGCGGATCGAGCCTCACGCCGATGCTGGGCAACCCGAAGAAGATGAAGAACAGCTGCACAAGGAACGGCGTGTTCCTGATAATTTCGACATAGACGCCGATTGCCCGCTTGAGCAGCAAGGGGCCGTTTCGCCGCCCTGCTGCGCCGAGGATGCTGAGGAACGTTCCCGCGAGCGTGGTCACGGCGATCAAAAGGATCGTCATGGCCGCCCCGCGCGCGATCGCACCTGTCGCATCGGCAAGCCAGCCGAAGTCGAGGCTGTAGCCCATGATAGGTCCTTACCCCGGAGATCAATCCTTGAGGTTGTCGGGATTGAGCGGTGTTTTGAGCCAGGCTTTCGAGCTTTCGTCCAGCTTGCCGTCGGCCAGCATCTTGGCGACCGCGTCGTTGACCGCCTGCTTCAGGCGGTCCTCGTTCTTGTTGAGGCCGATATGTGAGGGCGAGGTGAGAAGCTGGAACTTCTGTTCCGGCTTCAGTGCCTCCTGGCGGGCGAGCACCTGGGCGCCGACATCGTTGCCGACGACCATCAGCTGCGTCTGACCCGAGATGAAGGCCTGGATGACGGAATTATAGTTGTCGAAGCGGCGGATGTCGGCCGAGGCGGGTGCTGCCTCGGTCAGCGACGTGTCCTCCAGCGTGCCGCGGTTGACGGCGATCGACTTGTCGGCGAGGTCATCCTTGCCTTCGACCTTGAGCGCGGCCGGGCCGATGACGGCGATATAATAGGGTGCGTAGGCGGCGGCGAAATCGATCACCTGCTCACGCTCCTTGGAATAGCCGACGCTCATCAGGATATCGACGCGCTTGTCGGTAAGATACGGAATGCGGTTCTGGCCGGTCACGCTGACCAAATTGAGTTTGACCTTGAGCTGGTCGGCGATGAACTGCGCCACGTCGATGTCATAGCCCTTGATGCTCATGTCGGCACTGGCCGAGGAGAAGGGCGGAAAGTCGGAGAAAATGCCGACATTGATGGTGCCGGCCTTGGTGATGTCGTCGAGCGCGTCGGCATTGGCGGCCTGGGTGGCAAGACCAAGGCCGGCGAGCATCAGCACGGCTGCGATGGATGATTTGAGCTTCATGTGAAGTGTCATTGTCGTTCCCCTGCTGGAAGCTTGTTTTGTTTGAATGCGGCCGCCGGCTCCAGCGCGGCGGTCGCCTTGGAACTTCATGGTCTGATGCGTCAGGCTCCCTTGCCTGAGATCGCCGGGCTGAACACCATCAGGCTGAGGATCTCGAACAGCACCTGCGCGCCGGCATGGGCCGTGTTGGTGGTTGCGTCGTATTGCGGCGCCACCTCGACGACGTCGCCGCCGACGATGTTGAGCCCTTTGAGGCCGCGCAGGAGTTCAAGCACTTCCCGCGTCGTCAGCCCGCCGACTTCCGGCGTGCCGGTGCCCGGCGCGAAGGCCGGGTCGATGCTGTCGATGTCGAAGGAGACATAGGTCGGGCCATCGCCGACGATCTGGCGCGCCTTCGCGACGATGGCAGGGATGCCGAGGCCGGTCACCTCTTCGGCATGGACCACAGTCATGCCGGATTCGTAGGTGAACTCCCATAGATACTCGGCCGAGCCGCGAATGCCGATCTGGATGGTGCGCGACGGGTCGAGCACGCCGTCCAGCACCGCGTTGCGGAACGGCCCGCCATGGTGGAATTTGGTCATGTCGAACAATCCGCTGGTGTCGCAGTGGGCGTCGATATGGATCATGCCGACCGGCGCTTTTTTGCCGACAGCCTTCAGGATCGGATGGCTGATCGAATGATCGCCGCCAACGGAAAGCGGGATGACGCCGGCATCGACGATCTGGTTGGTGCGGCGCTCGATGTCGTCATGGCTGGTCTCCAGCCGGTAGCGGCTCTGGAACGGCACGTCGCCGATGTCGGCCACCTTCAGCTCATGCGTCGGTGCGCATTCCAGTACATGGTTGTAGGGGCCGATGCGCTCGATGGCGCGCAGCGCCCTTGGCCCGAAGCGGGCACCCGGCCGGTTGGTGACGCCGAGGTCCATCGGCACGCCGATCATCGCCACCTGCAGGTCGCCGAAATCAGGATTGTCGGCAGCAATTTCCCGGTAGGGCGCGGCGAGGAAGGTCGGGATGCCGGAATAGGGCGCCAGCCGCGTGCCGCTCTTGGAGAAGATCTTGTCGGCGACGCGCCGGAATTTCGGGTCGAACATCTCACCGCCATGGCTCTCGCCATATTTGCGGCGCAACGCTTCGAGCTTGCCGCGATCATAACCCATGTCGATCCTCCATGGCTGGTGCGGAGCGGCCATCAATGACGGTCGCCATCCTGCCGGCTGCCTGCGGATTTCACGTCTTGATGCTGTTCGACCCAAAGTGTCTTGCAGCTGCATTGAAAAATCAATTGATATTGTTAGGGTCTTTGCTGTGAGAAAATCTCACATTAATGTTGAGCACGATCTTATCCGAAAACCGGGTCCCCACTTTTCGGGATCGTGCTCCCTTGAGGCCCCGATGGCCAAGCGTCTGCCTCCCCTGAATCCTTTGCGGGCCTTCGAGGCGACGGCGCGCCACGCCTCGCTGACCAAGGCTGCGGCTGAGCTCAACGTCACCCATGGCGCCATCAGCCACCAGATCAAGGCGCTCGAACAGTCGCTTGGCGTCAAGCTGTTCGAGCGCGCCGGTCAGCGGGTGAAGCTGACGCCGCACGGCGCCGAATTGCTGCCGGCGGTGTCGACCGCCTTCGACGGCATCGCCGCCGCCACGCAGCGCATGACGAGGCCGGCGAGCACCGGCGCCCTCTCGGTGTCCTGCGTGCCGGCGCTGCTGCTGTTGTGGATGATCCCGCGGCTCGGCAGCTTCACCTCGCAATATCCCGACATCAGGCTGACGCTGATTCCGTCCAATGACGCCAAGGACATCCGCGCACCGCATATCGACGTCTGCGTGCACTATGGCGACGGCAGCTGGACCGATTGCTGGATGCGCAAATGGTCGGGCCTCGAACTGTTCCCGGTGGTCAGCCCGACGCTGATCAACAATCGTCCGATCCGCACCGTGCGCGATCTCGCCGATCATGTCTTCCTGCATGGCGACGACGGCCGTGAGTGGCACACCTGGCTGGCCGCCGCCGATGCGCTGGATCTGGAGCGCGGCCGCCGCCATCATCTCGGCGATGCGCGCATGGCGACCGAGGCGGCGGTTCATGGCCATGGCGTGGCGCTTGGCGATACGGTGACCGCAAGCGGACTGCTCGCCAGGGGACTGCTTGTCGCGCCGTTCAGCCTGTCGGTGCCGGCGGTCGACGATTTCTACGTCGTCTGCCGCAACGAGATGAGGTCGGCGCCGATCGTGCAGCTGTTCATCGACTGGCTGTTTGCCGAGAAGGAACAGGCCGACAGCCGCGCCGATGCGCCGGTGGCGGGCCGCATCGGCATCCGCAGGAAGCGCCCGGCGCTGCGAGTGATCGGCGCCAAGACCGCGTCCTGAGGCTGCAATTGCCGGAGCCGCGCGCTTGCCGCAGGTTTTCTTTTTGTCGGGCCAGCCCGCAAAGCGGGAGGCGCATTCAAAAATTCAATGCTAAGAGGCATTCCGCAGGGAGCCAGCAGTGAAGGCGGCATCGAGACATGACTAAGACCGATATAGCGCGGCGCGTCTACAACCACACCTGGAAGCTCGATCCGATCGTCCGCAGCCTGCTTGACACCGATTTCTACAAGCTGCTGATGCTGCAGATGATCTGGGGCATGTATCCCGAGGTCGATGCCACCTTCTCACTGATCAACCGCACCACCTCGGTTCGCCTTGCCGAGGAGATCGACGAGGTGGAACTGCGTGATCAGCTCAACCATGCCCGCACCTTGCGCTTCTCGAAGAAAGAGATGATCTGGCTCGGCGGCAACACCTTCTATGGCCGCAAGCAGATTTTCGAACCGGAATTCCTCGCCTGGCTCGAAAATTTCCAGCTGCCGGAATACGAGCTTTCCAAGCGCGATGGCCAGTACGAATTGAGCTTCAGCGGCCCGTGGATGTACACGACGCTGTGGGAGATTCCGGCGCTGGCAATTATCAATGAACTTCGATCTCGCGCGGCCATGCGGGCGTTCGGGCCCTTCGCGCTCGACGTGCTCTATGCACGCGCCAAGGCCAAGATGTGGGCCAAGACCGAGCGGTTGAAAGCGCTGCCCGATATCCGCATTTCGGATTTCGGCACGCGCCGCCGCCATTCTTTCCTGTGGCAGCGCTGGTGCGTCGAAGCGCTCAAGGAAGGTATCGGCGAGGCTTTCACAGGCACCTCAAACGTGCTGCTCGCCATGGACAACGACCTCGAAGCGCTCGGCACCAACGCGCATGAACTGCCGATGGTGTTCGCCGCGCTCGCCAATTCGGAAAAGGAATTGAAACAGTCGCCCTACAAGGTGCTGCAGGACTGGCAGCGCTATTATGGCGGCAATTTGCTGATCGTGCTGCCGGACACCTTTGGCACCGCGGCGTTCCTGCGTGATGCGCCGGAGTGGATCGCCGACTGGACCGGTTTTCGCCCCGACAGCGCGCCACCGATCGAAGGCGGCGAAAAGATCCTTTCCTGGTGGCGCGAAAAGGGCAAGGACCCCAGGCAGAAGCTGCTCATCTTCTCCGACGGGCTCGAGGTCGAGACCATCGAGGAAACTTACCGCCATTTCCACGGCAAGGTGCGCATGTCGTTCGGCTGGGGCACCAACCTGACCAATGATTTCGAAGGCTGCGCGCCGACCAACACCAACCGGCTCGACGCCATCTCACTGGTCTGCAAGGTCACCGAAGCCAATGGCCGCCCGGCGGTCAAGCTCTCCGACAATCCCGCCAAGGCCACCGGTGACGAGAAAGAGATCGAGCGGTATCTGCGTTTATTTGGCGAGAAAGACCGCGTGGAGCAGCTGGTCAAGGTGTGAGGGTGAGGGAACTCTTGGGATAGCATGAGTTCCGTCGCGCCCCCCTCTGTCCTGCCGGACATCTCCCCCACTTGGGGGGAGATTGCGCCGTCATTGCGGTTTTCGCCAATCACCAAAGCTGCAGAGGGAGAGGCGGCGGCGGGACTGCCGATCTCCCCCCGAGTGGGGGAGATGTCCGGCAGGACAGAGGGGGGCGCCGTAGAGCACTGCCAAAACCAGGTAGCTCACTTGCTTCCTTGTTTACTTCTGGTTCTCGCACTTGCAATCCCACCCACCCCCGCCTTCGCCCATGCCTCCGATCGCGGCCACGTCCTGCTTCTGCCCACCGGCTACTACGTCGCCGGCGGTGCGCTAGCGGTCGCCGCCAGTTTCCTTGTACTGGCACTGCTGCCCTCAGACTTTCCTACCCGCTTCTGGCGGCGGCGTCTGCCGCTGTTCGCATTCGGCGACGGCGCACGGGCAACCGTCAGCCTGATATCCTTTGCCGGCTTCGCGATTCTCGTTGCGGCCGGCCTGTTCGGCAGCCGCGATCCGCTCTCCAACCCGCTGCCCCTAGCGATATGGACGCTGCTCTGGGTTGGGCTGGTCTTGCTGCAGGGGCTGCTCGGCAATCTCTGGTCGTGGCTGAACCCCTGGTACGGGCCTTGGCTGGTCATTTCCGGCCTGTTCGGCGCGCGCGAGACATGGCGCCCGCCCCCGTGGCTCGGCTGCTGGCCGGCCGTCGTGCTGTTCTTCACCTTCGCCTGGTTCGAACTGATCGACCCGGCGCCCGACGACCCGGCGCGGCTCGCCTGGGCTGCCGGCCTCTATTGGCTGCTGAGTTTTGCCGCCATGCTGGTGTTCGGCTACCGCGACTGGAGCCGGCGAGGCGAGTTCCTGACCGTCTTCTTCGCCATGGTGGCGCGATTCGCCCTCCTTGAGCGCAATGAAGGCAAGCGCAATGAAGGCGGGCGCAATGAAGGCGGGCGCAATGAAGGCGGGCGCAATGAAGGTGGCCGACTCAGTCTGTGCTGGCCGGGCGCCAAGCTCAGCGATGCCGCGCCGCTGTCGCTCAGCGGCATTGCTTTCCTGCTGCTTGCGCTGTCGTCGGTCTCCTTCGACGGTCTGTCCAAAACCTTCTTCTGGCTCGGCCTGTTCGGGCTCAATCCGCTGGAATTTCCAGGCCGCACGGCGACGATCGGCATCGGCACCTTGGGGCTCGTGCTGATGTTCGTCCTGCTTGCAGCCGCATTCATCGTTGCGATTGTCCTTGGCCAGCGTCTCGCCGGCAGCCCGCATTCCCTCGGTCAGGCTGCAGGGCTGCTGGTCTGGTCGATCGTGCCGATCGCGCTCGCCTATCATGTTGCGCACTATCTGACGGCGCTGCTCGTCGACGGCCAATACGCCATGGCTGCGCTTTCCGACCCATTTGCGCTGGGCTGGAACCTGTTCGGCACCGCCGACATGCGGATCGAAGCCGGCGCGGCCGCCGGCGCCGGCTTGGCATGGTGGCTGTGGAATTTTCAGGCCGGCGTCATCATCACAGGCCACATGCTCGCCGTGCTCGTCGCGCATGGCCTCGCCTGGCGATTGCATCCGGTTCCCGCCCGCGCCGCGCTCAGCCAGTCTCCGCTCACCGTGCTGATGATCGCCTATACGGTCTTCGGCCTGTGGCTGCTTGCCACGCCGGCTGCCGGATGAGACAAAAGCCCACTTCGACCGCGTCGATTGAGCCCTCGGGAAAGCCCGCTTGCCACATCAGGGCTTTGGTGATTTAGTTTGTACACATGCAATTTCGGCGCTCTTACAAGAGTGGCCCGTCTCGCTACAGCCATTGGTCAAAACTCAAAAAACAAGGGGAACTGCCGTGACTGACAAGAAAGGGTTTTTCGATCTCTCCAAGACCGGTCTCACCCGCCGCACGGCGCTCAAGGGGTTGGCCGCGGGCGCCGGTCTCGCCGTCGCGCCCGGGTTCGTGCGCTACAGCCAGGCGCAGAGCGCGGCGCCGATAAAGATCGGCTTCCAGTGCCACCGGACCGGCATTGGCGCCGCCTATGGCCGCTGGTACGAGAGGACTACCGCCGCCGCGGTCAAGGCGATCAACGAAGCCGGCGGCATCAACGGCCGGCCCGTCGAGGTGATCATCGAGGATGACGGCACCGATCCCGGCCGCGGCGCCGAAGTGGTCGGCAAATTCGCCACCCAGCACAAGACCGACATCGTCTACGGCACGCTGTTTTCGCACGTCGTCATCGGCTCGGCGCCCGCCGCCGGCGAGGCCAAGATGCCCTATTTTGTCGTCAGCGAAGGCCACCACGTCGCCTCGACCAAGCTCAACCGCTACGTCTTCCAGCCCGGCATCACCGACGTGAAGAGCCAGATCCAGGCGATGGCGCCATGGATCGCGGCGAATGCCGGCAAGAAGGTGACGCAGATATTCCCCGATTTCGCCTTCGGCTACGACCATCGCGACTACCTGCCGCCGGCGCTGAAGGCGCAGGGCGCCGAGGTCATCGCCCAGATCGCCATCCCGCCGACGGAATCGTCCTTCACCAAATACTTTCCGCAAATCCCAGCCGAAACCGAGGTGATCTACCACGTCATGGTCGGGCCGGCGGTGCTCACCTTCGTCAAGGAACTCGGCGAGTTCTACGGCTCCAACCGGCCCCAGCTGTTCGGTTTCATCGATTCGCTCGAAGCCACCGACATCAACAGCCCCGGCCTCGAATTCCTCGACGGCAGCCATTTCTGGGAAGGCTCGCCGCGCTACGCGCAGCCCGATGATTCCGCCGCGCAGAAGGCCTATCGCGCCGCCGTCGGCATCGACGACAACGGTGCTGCCGTCGGCGATCCGAAGGACGTCTCCACCGCCGCCCACATGTTCGGCTGCTGGGAAACGCTCTATGTCGTCAAGAAGGCGATGGAGGATGCCGGCTACAAGGGTCCGGAAGACCGCGCCAAGCTGGTCGAGGCGACCGAGGCCTTGACCGAGTTCGCCGAAGGCCCCGAGCATCCGCAGGGGCCGAAGACCTTCAACGGCAAGATCCACCAGTGTTTTGGCATCCAGAACATCTCCAAGGTCGAAGGCGGCCGGCTGAACGTCGTCCACAAGACCAAGATCGAGGACGGCCTCTACGAGCCGGAAGGGGATTACACGACCCAGCCGCTGTGAGCTTGGCTGTTTTGAAGAAAGTGCGGTTCGAGCGACGCCCCTCTGTCCTGCCGGACAATCCGGCAGGCCAGAGGGGGATGCTTCGCGCATCCGCCGGTGCTTAGCCGATGCACTTCGGACCTCATCTTCTCCTTGCTGCCCTCGAAGGCCTCGTCACCTCCGCGGTGCTGGCGCTGACGGCGCTTGGGCTGTCGCTGGTGTTCGGCGTCATGCGTGTCGTCAATGTCGCCCATGGCGAGCTCTTCATGCTGGGTGCGGTGCTTGCCTGGGCGATCTCCACGGCGATATCGGGCCATCCGGCACTCGGTTTTCTGGCGGCGCTGGTGCTGGCGCCGTTGATCGTCGGCCTGATCGCGCTGGTCGCCGAACGGCTGGTGTTGCGCCGGCTGAATTACAATCCGGAAGCCACCATCGTCGCAACCATCGGCATGCTCTACATCATCCAGCAACTGGCGCTGACCTTCTACGGTCCGGAGGCACGGCCGGTTGAGGCGCCCTTTAGCTACCGCATCCTTTTGCCGTGGTTCGGCTACTCCGGCTACAAGCTGTCGATCATCGCCGCGTCCGCGCTTCTGCTTGTCGCGACGTGGTTCGTGCTGACCCGTACGAAAATCGGCCTTGTCATGCGCGCCACGCAATTTGACAGCGAGACGGCGCAGGCCTTCGGCATTCCGGTCGACCGCGTCTATGCCGGTGTCTTCGCGCTCGGCGCCATGCTGGCTGCGGTGGCCGCAGTGCTAATCGTGCCGATCAGCCAGGCGCATTATCTGATGGGGCAGGACCCGCTGTTGCTTTCCTTCATCGTCGTCATAATCGGTGGGCTCGGCTCGCTGCGCGGCACTGTCGTCGCCGCCGTGCTCATCGGCCTGTCGGACGGCATCATCTCGGTGTTCTTCTCGCCGACGCTGGCCAAGATCATCGCCACGCTGCTGGTTGCCATGGTGCTGGTGTTCCGGCCGCAAGGTCTGTTCGGGACGGCATCGCGATGAAGGAGGCCTCACCGGCAAAAGCCTATGCGTTGCATCTGGGCGTCATCGCCCTGCTGTTCGCCCTAAGCTTCGTCCTGCCGGAATACCATCACGGCTTGCTCGCCCGCATCATGGTGCTGGCGGTCTTCGCCATGGGCTACAACATGCTGTTCGGTTATGTCGGGCTGCTCAGCCTCGGCCACGCCATGTTCTTTTCGGCCGGGCTCTATGGCGCCGGCCTTGCCGTCATCCATCTCGGCTGGAGCGTGCCGGCCGCCTTCGCCGCCGGGCTTGCCTGCGGTGCGCTTCTTGCGCTGGTGATCGGTCTGCTGGCGCTGCGCACTTCCGGCGTTGCCTTCATGATCGTCACCATGATGTTCGCGCAGGTGTTCTATCTCATAATCCTCTATCTCGCCTCCTGGACCGGCGGCGATCAGGGCCTGGTCGTGCCACAGTCGGCGCGTGTGCTTGTTTTGGGCAGCACGTCGCTCGGCCTCACCAATCCGACCGTGCGCTACATGAGCGCACTCGTCCTGTTCTCGATCGTGCTGCTGGTGACACTCGTCGTCGTCCGCTCCAGGTATGGCCGTGTGCTGGTCGCCATCCGCGAAAACGAGGAGCGGACCAAAATGCTCGGCTACGACACGTTTTCCAACAAGCTTGCCGCGGTCGTCATCTCCGGCACCATCTGCGCGGCTTCGGGCGCCGCCTACGCGCTGCTGTTCGGTTATGTCGGCTCGACTTTTGCTTCGGTGCAATATTCCATCCTGCCGCTGCTCTGGGTGCTGCTCGGTGGTGCTGCCACCACGCTCGGTCCGTTGATCGGCACGCTGTTCATGTACTATGTCGTCGACGTCACCAGCGGCTATACCTCGGCCTATCTGCTGATCGTCGGCATCGCCCTCATCCTGCTGGTGCTGTTCTTCCCCAAGGGCATCCTCGGCACCATCCGCCAGCGCTGGCTCGGATGGCTGCCATGATGCCGCTGCTGACGACCAAGGGCCTGTCCCGCAATTTCGGCGGCCTGCGCGCCGTCGACGGCGTCGACTTCGCCCTCATGCCGGGCGAGATTCGCGCCGTCATCGGCCCCAATGGCGCCGGCAAGACCACCTTCGTCAGTCTGGTCAGCGGCCGCATCCAGCCGTCGTCGGGCATGATCGTCTTCGACGGCGCCGACATTACCAACCTGCCGGCCTACGCCAGGGTCCGCCTTGGCATCGCCTACACCTTCCAGATCACCAGCGTCTTTGCCAATCTCACCGCCTACGACAACGTCGCGCTGCCGGTGCAGCGCACGCTGACCGATGGCCGCTCGAAAGGTGCCGTGCATGTCGGCGTCATGGCGGCGCTTGAGCGCACCGGCCTTGCCGACCGCGCCCACATGCCGGCCGGGCAATTGTCCTATGGCCATCAGCGCCTGCTCGAAGTGGCGATGGGGTTGGCGCTAAAACCGCGCCTGCTGATCCTCGACGAGCCGACGCAGGGGCTGGCCGACAGCGAGATCGACAATTTCATCGGGCTGGTGCGCGAGATCGCCAAAAGCGCCACCGTGCTTCTGATCGAACACAACATGCCGGTGGTCATGCAGCTTGCCGACCGCATCACCGTCTTCAACGCCGGCAAGATCCTGGCCGAAGGCACGCCCGAGCAGGTCCGCGCCAATGCCGAGGTGCAGGACGCCTACCTGGGGACGACCCCATGACTGAACCACGGTCTGAAGCTCTGACCATCTCCGGGCTCGACTGCTTCTATGGCGAGGTCCAGGTGCTCTACGGCCTCGACCTCGTGCTGAACAAGGGCGAGGTGCTTTGCCTGTTCGGCCGCAACGGCGCCGGCAAGACGACGACGCTGAAGGCGATCATGGGCCTCGTTCCCTCACGCGCCGGCTCGATCAGGCTCGACGGCAAGGAGTTGACCGGCCTGCCGGCGCATGACGTGCCGAAGGCCGGCGTCGCCTATGTGCCGCAGGGCCGGCGGCTGTTCGCCGAGATGACGGTGGCGGAAAACATCGAGATCGGCCTGATGGCGCGCGGCAAGGGCAAGACGACGCGCGAAAACGTGCTCGACCTTTTCCCGCTGCTGCGCCAGCGGCTGAGACAACGCTCCGGCACGCTGTCGGGCGGCGAGCAGCAGATGCTGGCCATGGCGCGGGCTCTGTGCCTCGAACCGCAGGTGCTTCTGCTCGACGAGCCGACCGAAGGGCTGATGCCGTCGATGATCGCAAAAATCCGCGAGACGGTGTCGAAGCTGCGCGACCTTGGCGTCTCGACGATCCTGGTCGAGCAGCGCGTCGATGCCGTGCTGTCCGTCGCCGACTGGGTCTCGTTCATCGAGAACGGCCGCAACCGCGAAACCGTCGATGTCGAGGAGCTCCGCGCCGATCCGTCGGCAGTCCGCCGCTATGTCGGCGTTGGTTGATCAGCCAAGGAACAGAAAACCCGCGATCAGGAATGTCGGGATCAGCACCGCGCCCGACCACGCCATGTAACCGAAGAAGCCCGGCATTTTCACGCCGCGATGCCTGGCAATGGCGTAGACCATGAAGTTCGGTGCATTGCCGATATAGGTGTTGGCGCCCATGAACACTGCGCCGGCCGAGATGGCCGCCAGCGTCGAGGCGAAGGTGGTCATCAGATGCTGCGGATCGCCGCCGGCAAGCTCGAAGAACACCAGATAGGTCGGCGCATTGTCGAGGAAGGATGACAGCGCGCCGGTCATCCAGAAATAGGCGAGGTCGTTGGGCTCACCCGTTGGCGAGCTGACTAGCGAGACCAGCGGCGCCAGCGCGCCGTCGGGGCCGGCCCTGAGAATGGCGATGACCGGCACGATGCAGATGAAGATGCCGGCGAACAGTTTCGCCACCTCGGCGATCGGCTCCCAGTGGAAGTTGTTCGCCTGCCTGTGGCTCTTGCGCGAGACGGCGAGCGAAAGGAAGGCAAGCGCCAGGATGATCGCGTCGCGCACGAGGTTTTGCAATTCAAGGCTCACGCCCTGGACGGAGAAAGCCACGCCTGGCTTCCAGGTCGCGGAAAGCAGGATCGCGCCGATCACCCCGGCCAGCAGCGGGACGTTGGGCAGGCCTCGGATGCGCACCTTCGTGTCCGGTGTCGGATCCTTGATCTTCGGCGCACCAGCCTCGCGGTGATGCAGGATGATGTCCATGGCCAGGAAGACCGCGAGCACCAGGCCGCCGACGAACAGTGTCTCCTGATAGAGGTTGGTGGTGGTCCAGAAGAAATCGATGCCGCGCAGGAAGCCGACGAACAGCGGCGGGTCGCCGAGCGGCGTTAGCGAGCCGCCGATGTTGGACACCAGGAAAATGAAGAAGATGACGACATGGGCGTTGAACGGCCGGTTGTCGTTGGCGCGCAGGATCGGCCGGATCAGGATCATCGAGGCGCCGGTCGTGCCGATGACCGAGGCGAGCATCGCCCCGATCAGCAGCAGTCCGGCATTCACCAGCGGCGTGCCATGGATGTTGCCGGCGACAAGGATGCCGCCCGAAATGGTGAACAGCGCAAACAGAAGAATGATGAACGACATGTATTCGGTGAGCAGCGCATGCAGCACCGCCTCCGTGGCCGAAGGCATGCCGAACGCAACAGCCAGTGGCACGACCGCAAGGGCCGCCCAGAAGAAGGTGATCTTGCCGTAGTGATGCTCCCAGACATGGTGGAAGAGCAGTGGCCCGGTGGCGATCGACAGAAGCAGGCCGGCGAAGGGCAGCGCCCACCACAGCGACATTGTTTGGCCCGGCAACTCGTGGGCCTCGGCTGCGAGCGCCATTCCTGGAAACAGGGTGGCGACTGCCACCCCGGCGCCCGCCGTCAAAGCCGCCGCAAACCGCATAAAGCCCCCTCTGGAAGTGTGTCGAATGCGATTGGTGATGTTCAAGCCAGCGTCACGCCGGCATCGCGCATTCGGTTCAACATCGTCTCGACGGAGCCATTGAGATCGATGCCGCGGCAGGCGTCGAGCCGCACTGTTGTGTGGAAGCCATGCTTGACCGCGTCGAGCGCAGAAAAGGCGACGCAGTAATCGGTCGCCAGGCCGACCAGGGTCAGCGTGTCGATGCCGCGCTCCTGGAGATAGCCGGCAAGGCCTGTCGGCGTCGCGTGGTCATTCTCGAAGAAAGCCGAATAACTGTCGATCTCCGGGCGGAAGCCCTTACGGATCACCAGTTCGGCCTTGGTCCAGGCCAGGCCCGAATGGAAATCCGAACCCAGGCTGCCCTGGATGCAGTGGTCGGGCCACAGCGTCTGCTGGCCGTAAGGCATGTCAATCGTTTCGAACGGCTGCTTGCCGGGATGACTGGAGGCAAAGCTCGAATGGCCGGCGGGATGCCAGTCCTGCGTCAGCACGACATGTTCGGTCCGCCGGATCAGGTCGTTGACCAGAGGCACGATCTCGTCGCCGCCGGCCACCGCCAGCGCGCCGCCCGGGCAGAAATCGTTCTGCAGGTCGATGATAACAAGCGCTTCGTCGGCCATGGAGCCTCCCTCTTGTTTGTCCCGGAGGCATGAAGTCTGCCGAAACGTGGAATCCGGTGTTCGAACCCACCGAAAAATGCCGCTGACGCAACGGATGCAGAAACTTGACCAGATGGCCGGCTGCGTCAACTCCAACGGCGTAACAAATGCGTGCCGTCGCGCCGATGCCGGCGCTGGCGCAAAACTCTGGCTTTGACAATTCCTGCCGGCTTGATATCATTTGCATACGAATGAATTTGACCGGTTCGGACGCCGGAAAGGCTCCGTCGGGAAGCCCCTCTCGAGGAGGCCCATTTTTCTGGGAAGGCAAAGCGTGATCCGTTACGCGAAACCCACCACCATAGACGAGGCGCTCGCTTTGCTTGGCGAGGCTCCGTGGCGCATCCTTGCCGGCGGCACCGATTTCTATCCGACGCAAGGAGCCAAGCCTTTCCGCGAAAATGTCCTCGACATCAACGGTCTCGCAATGCTGCGCGGTATCGCCGAAACCGAGGACCATTGGGTCATCGGCGCGCGCACGACCTGGACTGATCTTGTCCGTCATCCGCTGCCGGCGGCTTTCGATGCGCTGAAGCAGGCGGCGCGGGAAGTCGGCTCCGTGCAGATCCAGAACGTCGCCTCCATCGCCGGCAATCTCTGCAATGCCTCCCCGGCCGCCGACGGCGTGCCGGCGCTGCTGGTTCTCGACGCCGAGGTCGAACTGCGCTCGGTGGCGATGATCCGCCATCTGCCGCTGGAAAAATTCATCCTGGGAAACCGCCGCACGGAACTGCAGCCGGGCGAGATGATGACCGCCATCCGCGTGCCGAAAAACGCGGCCGCCGGCACGTCGGCTTTCGTAAAACTCGGCGCGCGTCGCTATCTCGTCATTTCCATCGCCATGGCCGCCGCCCGCCTGACCATTGAGGATGGCCTCGTCGGCAATGCTGCCGTCGCCGTCGGCTCCTGCTCGGTTGTCGCCAAGCGTCTCTCGGGCGTCGAAGCGGCCTTGCGCGGCCTCCCGGTCAGCCACGCCCTCTCCACTGCGATCCAGTCTGCACCGATGGACGAGTTGTCGCCGATCGGCGATGTGCGCGGCAGCGCCGAATACCGGCTGGACGCCGCGCGCGAGATTGTCGCCCGCGCCGTTCTCGGTACCGCGGGTCACGCGTCGAACGACAAGGCGGTGGCCGCATGAGCAAAGCTCAGCCCAGCATGACCAAAGCTCAGCCTGGCATGAGCATGGCTCAGCCTGGCATGAGCATGGAACGCGTCGACATCGCCTTCGAGGTCAACGGCGTCGCCGTTTCTGTCTGCGTGCCGCCGGTTCGGCGTCTCTCTTCGGTGCTGCGCGACGAATTGTGCCTGACCGGCACCAAGATCGGCTGCGACGCCGGCGACTGCGGCGCCTGCACGGTGCTCGTCGACGGCGAACCCGTCTGCGCCTGCCTCATGTCAGCGGCTTCTGCGGCTGGTACCATGGTGACGACGGTCGAGGGTCTCGCCAACGGCAGATTGTCGGCGCTGCAAGCCTCGTTTCTCGACCATGGCGCGGCGCAATGCGGCATCTGCACCCCCGGCCTGCTAATCGCGGCGACAGCACTTCTGGAGAGGACGCCCAACCCAACCGAGGCCGAAACCCAGGATGCGTTGGGCGGCGTCCTCTGCCGCTGCACCGGCTACCGCAAGATCATCGCTGCGGTGATGAATGCTGGACGGTTCGCGAGCGAACTCTCGACCGACAGCGCTGCCCCTCATCCGCCTGCCGGCACCTTCTCGCCGTATAGTGACGGGGAGAAGGGACAAGCTCCAGCGCCGGCGTCCCCCTCTCCACGTCTTTCACGGGGAGAGGGTGAGGGTGAGGGGCAGCACCAACTTCAGCGGCTGGATCTCGACCTTGACCGCAGAATGCCAATCTCAGGCCACGCCGTCGGTTCCTCTCCGATCAGGCTCGACGGCCTGCCGAAAGTTACCGGCGGCGAAAAATTCGGCGGCGATTCCTTTCCGGCCGATGCACTGGCGGTGCTGGTGGTTCGCTCGCCGCATTATCACGTCCGCTTCGCCTTCGGCGATCTCGACGCCTGGGTGAAAGTCCATCCCGGCATCGTCGGCGTCTTCACCGCCGCTGACATTCCGGGAAAGAACTGCTTCGGCGTCATTGCGCCTTTTGCCGACCAGCCGGCGCTGGCTGAAAATTTTTCGCGCTTTCGTGGCGAGGCGGTGGCGCTGGTTGCCGGCGAGCGCGAGGCCATCCTCGATCTCGATCTTACGGATTTTCCTGTTCGTTGGACCGAGTTGCCGCATGTCCTGCAGTCTTGCGAGGCGCAGGCCGGCGGCGTGCAGCTGATCCACGAGAACCGACCGGCAAACCTGCTCACATCAGGCTTTGTCGAGCGCGGTGACCCGGAGGCCGCCCTTGCCGGCGCTGCCTTCATCGTTTCGGGCGCCATCGACACGTCCTATGTCGAGCACGCTTACATCGAGCCTGAGGCCGGCTATGCCTATATGGACGACGGCACGCTCGTCGTCGTCGCCTGCACGCAGGCGCCCTACATGGACCGCGACGACGTGGCCAAGGTGCTTGGCCTTGCTGTCGACAAGGTGCGTATCGTGCCGACCGCCACCGGCGGCGGCTTCGGCTCCAAGCTTGACGTTTCGTTGCAGCCGCTGATCGGCCTGGTCGCGATGAAGACCGGGCGGCCGGCGGCACTCGCTTATACCCGTCATGAGTCGATGGTCTCGACCACCAAGCGTCATCCCGCCGAAATGAAGGCGACGATCGGCGCCGATGCCGATGGCCGCGTCACCGGCATGGTCTTCGCAGGCGATTTCAACACCGGCGCCTATGCGAGTTGGGGACCGACCGTCGCCAACCGCGTGCCGGTGCATGCCTCCGGTCCCTATGCGACGCCGAATTATCGGGCCGAGGGCCGCGCCATTCACACAAATGGCCCGATCTCCGGCGCCTTCCGCGGTTTCGGCGTGCCGCAGGCGACGATCATGCAGGAAACGCTCTATGACGAGCTGGCCGAAAAGCTTGGGCTGGACCGGCTCGATTTCCGTTTGAAAAACTGTCTACGAAACGGCTCCGAAACGGTTACCGGCCAGAGGCTGGAATCGGGCGTCGGCATCACCGACTGCCTCGAAGCGCTGCGGCCGCATTGGACGCGCGCACTTGTCGATGCGGATGTGTTCAATAGTGCCAATGACAGCAGGAAACGCGGCGTCGGTGTCGCCTCCTGCTGGTATGGCTGCGGCAACACCTCGCTGCCCAATCCGTCGACCATCAAGATCGGCGTCTCCGCCTCTGGCGATGTCGTCCTGCATCAGGGTGCGGTCGACATCGGGCAAGGCTCGAACACGGTCATTGCCCAGATCTGCGCCGACGCGGTCGGCCTGCCGCTGGAAAAATTCCGGCTGAAAGGCGCCGACACGGCGATCACGCCGGACGCCGGCAAGACATCGGCTTCGCGCCAGACCTTCGTGACCGGCAAGGCCGCCGAAAAGGCCGGCCGCGCCTTGCGCGAGACTATGCTGCGCTTCGCCAATGTGTCGGAGAAAGCGGCGATCGCTCTCGATGGCACAAGCCTGGTCATCCGCGAGGGCGAAGCGACACGGCATATCGATTTGTCCACGCTGAAGGCCGATGCCGACGGCTTGGTCTTTCGCGCCGAGGAAAGCTATGACCCGCCGACCCTGCCGCTCGACGCCAAGGGCCAGGGCAAGCCCTATGCCGTTTATGGCTACGGAGCGCAGATCGCCGAACTGGAGGTTGACCTCAAGCTCGGCACGGTGGAGATGATCAAGATCACCGCAGCGCATGATGTCGGCAAGGCGATCAATCCGCTGCTCGCCGAAGGCCAGATCGAGGGCGGCATCGCGCAAGGCATCGGCATGGCGCTGATGGAGGAGTACATCCCCGGCCGCACCGAGAATTTGCACGATTACCTGATCCCGACGATCGGCGACGTGCCGCCGATCGAGACCATCCTGATCGAAGTTCCGGATCCGGAAGGACCCTTTGGCGCCAAGGGCTTGGGCGAACATGTGCTGATCCCGACGGCTCCGGCGATCCTCAATGCCATCCGCCATGCCACCGGCGTCCTGGTCACCAAAATTCCCGCGACGCCGAGCCGCATCCGCGCCGCGATACGCGACAAGGAGGCACGCCGATGAGCGAGCTTGCCGAACGCTTCGAGACGCATGATCCCGGCGAGAAGCAGGTGGCGGAAAAAATCCGCTGCGATGCCTGCCCGGTCATGTGCTACATATCAGATGGCCGCACCGGCGCCTGTGATCGCTACGGCAACGTCGGCGGCAGGATCGTGCGGATGGATCCGCTGACCATCCTCGACCACGCGACCGAGGCCGGCGGCGCGGTCGTGCCGTTTGTCGCCGAGGGCGAAGAATGGGACGGCAAACTGGTCAACACCGGCCGCCGCTTCGTCACCGCGATCGGCGCCGGCACCACCTATCCCGACTACAAGCCGGCGCCTTTCATCGTCAGCCAGGAGGTCGAAGGCGTCGATCTCGTCACCGTCGTCACCGAGGGCATCTTCTCCTACTGCGGCGTCAAGGTGAAGATCGATACCGACCGTCATATCGGCCCCGAAACGGCGACGGTCCGCTCGGCGGGCGAGGCGATCGGCCATGTCACGACAGGCGAATATGGTTCGCAGATGCTGTCGCTGGGCGGCGTGCATCATCTGACCGGCGGTTCGAAAGCCGAAGGCCGCGCCACCTGCGATGCGCTGCTCAATCTATGCAATCGCAAGCCGGTCGAACTCACCATCGACGGCGGCTCTGTGGTCATCGTCGAAGCCGGCAAGCCGCCGGTCATCGACGGCAAGCTCGAACATCGGATGCGCGTCGGCTGCGGCTCTGCCACCATCGGCATGTTCGCCACCCAGTGGCGCGGCCTAGTCGACGAGGTGGTGGTGGTCGACGACCACATCACCGGCGTCGTCTCCGAGCATCAGGCGGGCAAGGTGCTCGGCTGGCAGGACACGGGGATAAAAATCGTCGGCCGCCGTTCGACGCCGGGCCGCTATTTCAAGGTGTCAGAGCCCGGTCTCGGCTGGGGCGGCACCAGTATTTCCGACCCGCTGTCGATCCTTGGCGAATGGAACGCGAAGAAAGGCGCGCGTCCCGGCCTGTCGCTGCTGATGGTCTCGACCACCGGCGAGCAGTTCGCCTATTACGAGCTCGACGACGCGTTGAAGCCGGTGCAGAAACCATTCCCCGAGCGGCTGCAGAAATCCGTCGGCCTGATCGAGGAGAATTGCGAGCCGGCGCTATGCACCGTGCTGTTCGTCGGCGGTGCCGGCGGCTCGCTGCGCGCCGGCGTCACCGAGAACCCGGTCAATCTGACCCGCTCGGTGCAGGGCCTGACGACTTATGTGACGGTCGGCGGCGCGCCGGTCTATGTCTGGCCGGGCGGCGGCATCACGCTGATGGTCGATGTCACCCGCGTGCCGGAAGGCGCCTTCGGCTATGTGCCGACGCCGGCGCTGGTGGCGCCGATCGAGTTCACCCTGCGCCGCGACGATTATATCAGGCTCGGCGGCTACGAAGCCGAGATCCGCAGCGTTGACGACATTCTGGCCAAAGGCGGCGAGTATCTCAACCCGCGCCACGGCACGGCTGCGCCGGCCCGCAATCCGTGGCCGCCGCTGGCGCAGTTGCGGCGTGCAGCGGGCAACGGAGCCAAGTGATGAACGGGCCGCAGGCACATTGGCTTGAGGACGGCAGGCGGCTGCATCTCAATCATGGCCCGATCGACCTGATCATCGAGGCATTTGGCGATGCGGACGAATGCCGCGCCGCCTATGGCCAGGCGGTGGCGCGGTTTCAAACAATCCTGCAGGAGCTCGTCGACGAATTGCCAGAACTGCGCCGCCCGGCCTCGTCGCGACCACGGGCTTTCGCTGGCCCGACGGCGCGACGCATGGAGTCGGCGGTTGTTCCGCTGGCGAAACAATTCATCACGCCGATGGCCGCGGTCGCCGGTTCGGTAGCCGACGAAATGCTTGGTGCGGTGCTGGCCGGCCGCCGGCTCGATCGCGCCTACGTCAACAATGGCGGCGACAGCGCGATCCATCTCGGCAACGGCCGGTCCATGACCGTCGCCATTGCCGGGACGGGCCATGGACTGGCAGACCGGATCACGATCCGTGCCGAAGACGGGATCCGCGGCATCGCGACAAGCGGCTGGCGCGGCCGTTCCTTTTCGCTCGGCATCGCCGACGCCGTCACCGTGCTGGCGCGGACCGGTGCTGAAGCCGATGCCGCCGCGACCCTGATCGCCAACGCCGTCGACCTGCCCGGTCATGGCGCCATCGAGCGCATGCCGGCGCGCGATCTGGCGCCCGACAGCGACCTTGGCGATCGATTGGTCACCCAAGCCGTCGGCGCGCTTTCATCAGGCGAAATCGCCGCGGCGCTGGACCGTGGGATCGCCGTCGCCGAAGAGTTTCGGCGACATGGCCTGATTGCCGCTTCAGCCCTGTTCCTTGCCGGTCAGGCACGGATCGCCGGTCACATGGCGCTCGTTGCGCCCAACGAGAAATCAAGGAAGGAAATTGCCCATGCCTGAGTTTGCGATCCGCAAGATTGCGGTGCTGACGGAGGAGATATTTCATGAGGGCGGGCCGGTGGCGAAGGTGCCGCGCCGTCGCGCCGCCGCCATGGCGGTGGTGAACAACCCATTCGCCGGCCGTTACGTGGAAGACCTCCAGAGCGCCATGGGCGATCTGAAGCCGCTCGGGCTGCTGCTCTCCGACAAGCTGATTGCCGCATTGGGTGGCGACGTGAAACAGATCGACGGCTATGGCAAGGGCGCCATCGTCGGTATCGCCGGCGAGCTGGAGCATGGCGCCCTGTGGCATGTGCCTGGCGGCTATGCCATGCGCGAGCGGCTCGGCGACGCCAAGGCGATCGTGCCATCGGCAAAGAAGGTCGGCGCCTTCGGCTCGCGGCTCGACGTGCCGCTCGGCCATATCAACGCCGCCTATGTGCGCAGTCATTTCGATGCCATGGAGGTCGGCATTAGCGACGGGCCTCGTCCCGACGAGATCCTGTTCTGCCTCGCCATGACTTGCGGCCCGCGCGTGCACGACCGCATGGGCGGCCTCGCGGCAAAAGACATCAAGGCGTGGGACGGACTGCGGTGAGCGCCGAAGACATCAAGCTCAAGCTGGTCGAGGCGGAGGAGCCTGACGAAAACGATTACCGCTTGCAGGAGCAGGTCGGCTTCATCCTGCGCAAGGCGCACCAGCGCCATGTCTCGATCTTCGCCGCGCACATTGCCGACCTGACACCGCCGCAATTCGCCGCCCTGGCCAAATTGCACGATGTCGGCGAGACCTCGCAGAACCAGCTTGGCAGCCTGATCGCGATGGACGCGGCGACGGTGAAAGGCGTCATCGACCGGCTCAAGGCGCGCGGCCTGGTCGAGCTTTCCAAGCATGAGGTCGACAAAAGGCGCCTGCTGGTCAATCTGACCGCTGAAGGCCGCAATGCCGTCGAGCGGCTGATCCCGATCGCCCGCGAGATCACCGAGGAAACGCTGGCGCCGCTTTCGGCCAAGGAGGCCGCGATTTTCATGAGGCTTTTGGCCAAGCTGGCGTGAGCGCGGCCTTGGTCACCCTAGGCCGTAAGAGTCCGCATTTCGGATACTTGGCCGAGTGAACTTTGTTTGGTCTGCGCTGCCCCTCATTGCCCTGCCGGGCATTTCT
The DNA here is from genome assembly GCF_900149755.1 of Mesorhizobium delmotii. Lineage (NCBI taxonomy): Bacteria > Pseudomonadati > Pseudomonadota > Alphaproteobacteria > Hyphomicrobiales > Phyllobacteriaceae > Mesorhizobium > Mesorhizobium delmotii. Next base: position 246,125 of record NZ_FUIG01000013.1, read on the forward strand.
CCCCGTACAGTGACGGGGAGAAAGACGCTGTCATCGACGGTTTCGCCAATCACCAGCGTTGCAAAAAGGGTGCCGGCGCCGCGGCCAGTCCCTTCTCCCCGTCACTATACGGGGAGAAGGTGCCGGCAGGCGGATGAGGGGCGGCGCCAGACTTTGTTGATCGGGCTACCCCACCCTCGGCGACATGCATCAGAGCCCGTGCTCCTTCAGGATCTGGGCGGCATTTTCCTTGGTGATCTTCTGCGTCGGCAGCGTGATGGTCTTTTCGACCTTCTCGCCGTTCAGAAACTTGATCGCCTGCCGCAGCCCTTCGGCACCCGGTGTCACATGGGTGAACGTCGCCGTCAGCTCACCATTGGCAACAAGCTGCACGCCTTCATTGGGCAGGCCGTCGATGCCGATGAACTTGATGTCCTTCTCGCGGCCGACATCCTTGGCGGCAAGATAGGCGCCGTAGGCCATCGGATCGTTGTGACCATAGACGAGGTCGATCTTCTCGTTGTTGCGCAGTGCCGTGGCCATGATGTTGTAGGCTGCCTGGTCCTGCTTCCAGTCGCCCGACTGCTGGTCGAGCAGGTACTTGATGTCCGGCTCCTTGTCGGTGAATTCATGGAAGCCTTCATGGCGGTCATGTGCCGGCTGGGTGCCCATGCCGCCCCAGATCTCGACGACGTTGCGGGAGGCCTTGCCCTTGCCGCCGAGCAACTCGACGGCGTATTCACCGGCAGCCCGGCCGATCAGCTTGTTGTCGCCGCCGACGAACTGCGTGTAGTCCTTGGTCTCGACGTTGCGGTCGAGCACGAAGACCGGGATCTTGGCGTCGATCGCCTGCTGCACGACGCCGGTCAACCCGGCGGATTCCTTCGGTGACACCAGCAGACCGGCGGATCGGCTATATCTCCGGCTCGTTCGACATCTCGCCCATGCATGACCGCATGACAGGGTATCGCGAGGCAGGGGCTTGAACCGAGGGTGCGCAGCGGTTTTGGGATAACAACATGCATCAAATAAGAAAGACCATCAGGCCGCTTCCGACAGCGATTTGTGAATGTCGGCCAGGATCTCGAACGACCGCACCCGCGCTGCGTGGTCGAAAATCTGCGCGGTGACCATCAGCTCGTCGGCGCCGGTGCGCTGAACGAACGCCTCGATGCCTTGCCTGACTGTGTCCGGGGCGCCGACGACGGCGCAGGACAGCGCCTGGCCAAGCATGGTTTTGGCCATCGGGTCGAGGTCGCGCTCATATCCCTCGACCGGCGGCGGCAGTCGGCCGGGCCGGCCGGTTCGCAGATTGACGAAGGCCTGCTGCAGCGAAGTGAACAACAGCCGCGCCTCGGCGTCGGAGGGCGCCGCGAACACGTTGAGACCGAGCATGACATAGGGCTTGTCGAGCTGTTTCGACGGCTGGAAGCGCGAGCGATAGAACTCCAGTGCGTGGTCGAGTTCGGCCGGTGCGAAATGCGAGGCGAAGGCGTAGGGCAGGCCGAGCATGGCTGCGAGCTGCGCGCCATAGAGGCTCGAGCCCAGAATCCAGATCGGCACCTGCTCGCCCTCGCCGGGCACGGCTCGGATACGCTGACCGTCTTCGGCCGGCTGGAAATAGCCCATCAGCTCGACGACATCCTGCGGAAAACTGTCGGCGCCGGCCTCGATGTTGCGGCGCAGCGCGCGCGCCGTGCCCATGTCAGTGCCCGGCGCCCGGCCGAGGCCGAGGTCGATGCGGCCGGGATGCAACGCCGCCAGGGTGCCGAACTGCTCGGCGATGACCAGCGGCGAATGGTTGGGCAGCATGATTCCGCCGGCGCCGACGCGTATCGTCCTGGTACCGCCGGCGACATGGGCAATGGCGACGGAGGTGGCGGCGCTGGCGATGCCCGGCATGTTGTGATGCTCGGCCAGCCAGTAGCGCTTGTAGCCCAGCCGCTCGGCATGGCGGGCAAGATCGAGCGAATTGGCGAGTGATTGCGAAGCGTTGCTGCCTTCGACGATTGGCGACAGGTCGAGAACGGAAAGAGCGGTCATGGTATCTTAGGCCTCCAGGATTTTCTTCTGTCGCGCCATGGCCTCGAAGGCTGCACGGTCGGGAATGGCGATTTCGAGCGGGCCTTCCAGCACGTCGGCGAGTTCGGCGGCTGTCGCTATCTCGATCTGCTCGGTACGGCCGCCGAGATGATGCGTCGACAGCCGGTTGTTGCGGAGCGCATAACGGCGGCCCGGCAAGGCTCGTGCCGCGATTACGGAGGAAAGGAAGTGCGAGGTTGGGTGGGTCGATAGGAAATGGTTGCTGACCGAATAGTCGACCTCATAGTTCTGCTGCATGTCGAAGCGGTAAATTGTCCGCCAATCGCCGCCGACATTGGCCTGCAGCCGAAAATGATCGCCTGTCGCAACCATGCGGAATGTCTCATGTGGGGTCTTTTGCTCGAGACCCGGTCGAAGCAGGAGCGGCGCTGTCAGCGTCAGTCCGCCGAAGCCGACATCGGCAATGTAGGTTCGGCCGTCGAGTTCGACGCGCAGCAACATATGGCTCCGTGCGGTTATGGCATCATCGGGCTGGCCCCAAAGAACGCGTGCGGCAAGGCCGCTGACGACGAAGCCAAGCGCCTTCAGCACATGCATGAAAATGAGATTGTGCTCGAAGCAATAGCCGCCGCGACCCCGAGCGACGATCTTTTCCTGCAGCGAGGCGAGATCTAGACGAACCGTATGGCCTAGAAACGGATCGAGATTTTCGAACGGGATTGCCTGCGGGTGCAAGAGATGGAGCGACTTCAGCGTTTCCAGCGAAGCGTCTCTCAAGCCGGTGTATCCGATGCGGGCGAAATAGGCGTCGATGTCGAAGGAGATATCGGTCATGGAAGGGAGCCCGGCTTTGACCGGCTCGATATAGGCATTCAATCCGGGCGCCGCAAACGCCGCGCGCCGGTTTGCGCTGCAGCGCTGTCCATCTCCTCGATGAGTTCTTCTTCAACCACCGCCGTATGCTGCGCCGCCAGGAAATTGCCGACATGGCTGAGGCCGTCGAAATGATCGCAGAACACCTTGATGACGACCAGCAGCGGCACCGCCATCAGCGCGCCGACGAAACCCCACAGCCAGGACCAGAAGGCAATTGCAATGAGGATCGCCACGGCGTTGATCTCTAGGCGCCGGCCAACCACCGTCGGCGTCACGAATTGGCCTTCGACGGTATCGCACAACAGCACGAAGGCCGGCGCCAGCAGCGCGTTGGAGATGCTGTCGAAGCTGATAAGCGCGATGATCGTGACAAGCGTGATTGTAATCAGCGCCCCGATATAGGGCAGGAAATTGAGCAGAGCCGCTGCCGCGCCCCAGACCTGCGGGTTGGGCATGCCGAGTGCCCAGAGGCCGAGTCCGATGACCACGCCCAGGCATGTATTGATGACGGCGACGGTAAGCAGGTAGTGCGAGATTTCACGTTCGACGTCATAGACGACGCGCAGTGCCCGCTTCTTTTCGCTGAGACTGGGGAAGGATTCGACGATCTTCTCATAGAACATCGTGCCGGAGGCGAGCAGGAACAGCGACAGGACGAAGACGATGATGAGGCTGGTGCCCGCCGACAGCAAATTGCTGGCAGCTTGTGGGAGAAGGCCGGATTGCGCCATGGCTACCCTCTGGACGCCCGGCCCTTGGGAGGTCTGCGTCAGTCCCTCTATCTGCCGCGAAATCTCCATGATCCTTTCGAAAGGACGCCGCAGTTGCGCGAGACGTTCGGTCAGCTGCTGGCCAATCACCGAGGTGTTATTGATGAGGTCGATGACCGGGCCGCTGAGCAGATAGCCGGCCACGGCAAGGGTGCTGACCGACAGCACCACCAGCAGTGTCGCCGATATCACATTGGGCATGCCGTGTTTGCGCAGGAAGCGGACGATCGGCGTCAGCGTCAGCGCCAGCAGGAAGGCCAGGATGACCGGCATGAAGAAGGCACGGGCGAAGGAGAGCGCGTAGATCGCCATAAGGATGAAGATGCCGACGAGCAGCGAACGAATCAGGTGCATGTCCGCACGCGCCTCGACGCGCGGATCCGGGCTCTCTGCGGCGCCCGAAGCGGCGGGTTCGGCTTTCATTCTGGCCCTCGGCGGCACACTGCGATTGGTGTACGCTGTTGGCGGAAACGTCTTTGCGGCTTCAAGGTTCCGTTAGAGCGACGTGCGTCCGCTTGGACGCACAAAGTACGCTCTAACACTTTTGAATCTACGCCTCGTGCTTTCCGAAAATCGATTCCGATTGCGGGCCGATGCGTTAGCCGGCGCTGACGATGACGTTAGCCCTACGATCTTGCCGGCGAATCAGGCGGCTGGCGCAGCCACGGCGGGAATGGCCTTCGCCGTTTCCTTGCGCACGATCGGCGCCACCTTGGTGCCGTAGAGTTCGATCGCCTTCATGACCGTGGCGTGCGCCATGGTGCCGATTGCCATTTGCAGCAGGAAGCGGTCGTTGCCGAATATCCTGTGCTGGGCAACGATCTTTTCGGCCACCTGTTCTGGATTGCCGACGAACAGCGCGCCGCTCGGGCCGCGCGACTGGTCGAAATGTGCTCTCGACGTCGGACCCCAGCCGCGCTCGCGGCCGATGCGGTTCATCACCTCGGCCTGTGGCCCATAAAAATCGTCAGCCGCCTGGTCGGTGGTCTCGGCGATGAACCCGTGGACATTGAGGCTGGTGGCGAGATCAGCCGGATCGTTGCCGGCCCGTTTGGCCGCCTCCCTGTAGATGTCGAACAGCGGCGCGAACCGCGCCGGCTCGCCGCCGATGATAGCCAGCGCCAGCGGCAGGCCGAGTGCGCCGGCCCGCGCGGCGGACTGCGGCGTGCCGCCAATGGCGATCCAGATCGGCAATCTGTCCTGGAACGGGCGGGGGTAGACGCCGCGATCGTTGATCGGAGCGCGCAGCCTGCCCGACCAGCTCACCTTGACGCTGTCGCGTATCGCAAGCAGCAGGTCGAGCTTTTCGGCAAAGAGCTCATCATAATCTTCGAGATTGTAGCCGAACAGCGGAAAGGATTCGATGAACGAGCCGCGCCCGGCCATGATCTCGGCCCGGCCGCTTGACAGAAGGTCGAGCGTCGCGAACTGCTGGAAGACACGAACCGGATCGTCGGAGGAAAGCACGGTGACCGCGCTGGTCAGCTTTATACGCCTGGTGCGTTCGGCCGCTGCGGCCAGGGCCACGACCGGCGCTGAAGCCGCATAATCGGGACGGTGATGCTCGCCCAGCCCAAACACGTCGAGGCCGACCTGGTCGGCCAGCTCGATCTCCTCGATCAGGTTGCGCAGCCGCTCATGCGCACCGATGGCACCGGGACCCGGCTCCGGGCTGACGTCGGCGAAGGTGTAGAGACCGAGTTCCATCATCTGTCATCCTGGCGTTTTGTTTTTCGCGCTACAGGTAGCGACCAGTCCGCCGCGCCGCCAGAGGGCCGGATGGTGAACAGTGCATGTCCGTTTCAGCAGAATTCAGCCGAAAAGGCGTCTCCCGGCTGCAACAGCTCAGAATTTCATGGCTGGCATACCGTTTTGGCGCTTGAACTCTGGGTTTTCACGCGTATGTAAGCCTCGCAAATTGACTCCAGGGAAGTGGACTTGGCTATCTATAGGGAAAAAGACGTTTTCGAGCGGCGCAATGCCGCGAACGAGGCAAAGAAGGCGCTTCTCGCGCGCTTCAAGGCAAAGCCGGCAGCAGACGATCCAGCGGTGCTGGCACGACAGGCCGAACGCAAGGCAATCATCGAAGCTCGTGCGATACGCGAGGCCGAAAAGGCCAGGCTGAAGCAAGAAAAGCTGGCGCGCGAAGCCGCCGAAAAGGCCGAGCGCGAAGCTGCTGCCGAAGCAGCGCGTATTGCTGCGGAAGAAGCGGCGCAGGCGGAAGCGAAGATCCGGGAAGCCGAAGAGAACGAGCGCATCGCTCGTTTGCTTGCCGACGAGGCCGAGCGCAAGGCCAAGCGCGACGCGCGCTATGCGGCGCGCAAGCAGCGCACCGGCAGGACGCCTCCGGGCTTTTCAGCTCGCTAGCTCTCCTACAGCGCGATTTCACGAATCAAATTCAGGGCCGCCTTGCAGCGGCCCTGAAGGCGTTTGTGCTGCGGCCTTGCTGCAAAACTAGGCCGCGAGTTTCAATCCCATGATGCCGCAGACGATGAGTGCGATGCAGGCCAGCCTGATCGCGGTCGCAGGCTCGCCGAGCAGCCAGATGCCAAGCAGCGCCGTGCCGACGGTGCCGATGCCGGTCCACACAGCATAGGCCGTGCCGACCGGCAGCATCTTCAGTGCCAGTCCGAGCAAGGCAAGACTGACGACCATCGAGACAACCGTCAGGACAGTCGGCAGCGGCTTCGAAAAGCCATCAGTGTATTTGAGGCCGATCGCCCAGCCGATCTCGAACAGGCCAGCGAAGAAGAGAAGAATCCACGACATCGGAACGCTCCATTGGATTGCGGGTCGTCCCGGTCTTTTCGGAAAGCGCGAAGTCGTCTTCGCTGCATTGATCGCGAAGTCGCCTTCGCTGCATTGATATGGAAATTTCGGGTGCCCAATCAACAGCAGCGCCGACGGCATTTCAGGACCAATCGCTGGATGTCGATTGGTCCTGAAATGCCGTCGGTCATGACC
>NZ_FUIG01000013.1:252766-322525 GCF_900149755.1 Mesorhizobium delmotii
GTCAGCGCCGACGGCATTTCAGGACCAATCGCTGGATGTCGATTGGTCCTGAAATGCCGTCGGTCATGACCTTGCGCCGAAACGCCGAGGCTTACTTGTCCTTGAGCTTGGTCGCCTTGACGGGCGGCGCTTTCAGGGTCGGGGCAGCGGCGGGTTTCTTTGCGTCCTTCTTCGGCTTGCGGGCTTCTTTGCCCGCCTTCATCGCACCTTTAGCCATGATTCGTTTCCTCCGATTGTGGCAAGCGAAATGAACCAAGAGAAACGTCCGACCGCAAGAGGCATTATCTGGCGCGCCTGCGTCAGCCGGCGGCCGTCAACCGTTTCTAATTCGCTCGTAAACCGCGCTGGTCCGTGCGATGATCTTTTTTGCACTGCAGCACAGCCCGTGCCTTCGCCGGGTGATGATCCGGCAGGCCGGTCAGGACGACAATGCGAATCCATATCGGCTGCGAGATGAGCTTCGATTTTCCGCAGGAAACGCCGTTGATCGCGATGCTCAACGTCCACTATTCCCGCGCGTCCGATCTCGATCGGCCGGATTTCCTGACCTCGAACCCGCCGGTACCGATCGAGAGCTACCGCGACAGTTTCGGCAATTGGTGCAACCGTCTTGTTGCCCCGCCCGGGCGCTTTACCTTCGGCACGGACGCGGTGATCCGCGATCCCGGAACCTTCGAGATCGGCGATCTGGTGGCGTGGCAGCACGAGGTGCGCGACCTGCCGTCGGAGACATTGCTGTTCCTGCTGCCCAGCCGCTATTGCGAGAGCGACGTGCTGGCGAGCGAGGCGTGGCGGCTGTTCGGCCACACACCGCTCGGCATTCCACGCGTGCAGGCGGTCTGCGATTTCGTCCACAACCACATTATCTTCAATTACGGCAATGCGCGGCCGACGCGCACCGCGGCAGAGACCTATCGTGAGCAAAGCGGCGTCTGTCGCGACTTCGCCCATCTCGCCGTCGCCTTCTGTCGCGCCTTGAACATCCCGACGCGCTACTGCACCGGCTACATCAGCGACATCGGCCTGCCGAAACCGTGGTCGGACATGGATTTCGCCGCCTGGATGGAGGTCTATCTCGGCGGCCGCTGGCATGCCTTCGATCCGCGCAACAATGCGCCGCGCATCGGCCGTATCCTGATCGCCTCCGGCCGCGACGCAGCCGATGTGCCGCTGACCCATATTTTCGGGCCGGGCACGCTGGCCGGCTTCAAGGTCTGGACGGAAGAGGTCATCGAACAGGCGTCGGCGCAGCAGTCTTGAAACGCCGGATGCTTCGCGCGTTGTGAATGCCTGTGGAACTGCGGCTGCTGCGCCGTGAACGCGTCGAGGCGCAGCCGAAGGGAGGAGCGAAGATGAAAATCGACGGCGGGTGCCATTGCGGCGCTATCACCTACGAAGCGGAGGTCGATCCGGAAAAGACCAGTATTTGCCACTGCATCGATTGTCAGCAGCTGACGGGCACGGCCTTCCGCGTGACCGTGCCGGCGCCGGAGGACCACTACCGGATCACCAAGGGCACGCCGAAGATCTACATCAAGATCGCATCGAGCGGCGCCAGGCGCGCCCAGGCCTTTTGCGGCGAGTGCGGTTCGCACCTCTATGCCACGTCGGTCGGCGACGGGCCGAAAGTCTACGGCATCAGAGTCGGCACGGCGCGGCAGCGCGAACAACTGATCCCGAGAAAACAGATATGGCACCGCTCGGCGCTGCACTGGCTGCCGGAGTTCGAAGGCATGACGACCGTCGAGGAGCAATAGCCTCTCAGTCGTCGCCCTCGACGACCCTCAGTCTCAGCTGACCGGTCTTGGAGTCGGCGACGCGCGCACCCGCTTCGGCCTTCGCGCTGGCCCCCGATCCGGCGTCGCCCTCCGTCGGCTGCGCGCCGAACTCCAGCGCCTCGATCTTCTGGCCGCGCTTGGTCACCTTCGACGTCGAGACGAGGATATCGTCGATATCCTTGGCCGACTGGCCGAAATGGCTCTGCAGCTTGCGCACCCGCTCGTCGAGGCGCGAGACATCCTCCATCAGCCGGATGACTTCGCCCTGGATCAGATGCGCCTGTTCGCGCATGCGGGCGTCCTTGAGGATCGCCTGGATGACCTGGATCGACAGCATCAGCAGCGACGGCGAGACGATGACGATGCGGGCGCGGTGCGCCTTGTGGACAATCCCCTCGAAATTCTCGTGGATCTCCGCGAACACCGATTCCGACGGCACGAACATGAAGGCGGTGTCCTGCGTCTCGCCCTGGATCAGGTATTTTTCTGAAATATCGCGGACGTGCACCTCGATGTCGCGCCGAAACGCTTGGGCTGCGACCTTCTGCAAATCGACGCCTTCGGCGGCACGGATGGCGTTCCAGGCTTCCAGCGGAAACTTGGCGTCGATGGCAAGTGCGGGCGCGCCATTCGGCATCTTCACCAGGCAGTCGGGCCGGCTGCCGTTCGACAAGGTCGCCTGGAATTCGTAGGCACCGTGCGGCAGGCCGTCGGCGACGATCGCCTCCATGCGAGACTGGCCGAAGGCGCCGCGCGTCTGCTTGTTGGAGAGGATCGCCTGAAGCTGAACGACCTGGCCGGCGAGCGACTGGATGTTGCCCTGCGCCGTATCGATGACCGCCAGCCGCTCCTGCAGTCTGGCGAGGCTCTCATGCGTCGATTTCGTCTGCTCGGTCATGGTCTGGCCGAGACGGCCGGTCATCGCGTCGAGGCGTTGACCGATCGATTGTGTGAGTTCGGCCTGCCGCGCTCCGAACACTTCGGCGATGGCGCCGATGCGGCCCTGCATCTCGGCCTGGCTTTGCAAAATGCCGGCCATCCGCGCCTCCGCGTCACGGGCGTGGTCGGCGGCTTCGGCGGCAGCCACCGCACGCGCCTTGGCCGAGCGCCAGAGCGCGACGACAAGCGCCACGAACAGGCCCAGAAAAAGGATCGCGCCGAATGCCAGTGCGTGGCCGAGCGTGATCGTGGTGGCGCCGAGCCGGGCGATTGGTTCGGACAGGATGGTGGTCAGGTCATTCATATTGGGCAGCATAGATGATTCGGCCTGATGGCACAGATCAAAACGTGAACGCCGCTGCAAATGCCCCGGTTGACGCCTTTCGTGCGAGGTCTTAGGTGAGACGCCATGTCGATCAAACCGCTCATCATCCTTCCCGATCCCGTCCTGCGCCAGGTTTCGAAACCGGTCGAGCGCGTCGACGCCGCTTTGCGCAAACTTGCCGATGACATGCTGGACACGATGTATGATGCGCCGGGCATCGGTCTGGCGGCGATCCAGGTCGGCGAGCCGCTGCGCATGCTGGTGATCGACCTCGCCAAGGAAGACGAGCCGCCGGCGCCGCATGTCTTCATCAATCCCGAGATCCTTGAGAGCGCCGATCAGCGCTCGGTCTACGAGGAGGGTTGCCTGTCGATTCCGGATTACTATGCCGAGGTCGAGCGCCCCGCCGCTGTGCGGGTGAAATATCTCGATCGCGACGGCAAGCTGCAGGAGATCGAGGCCGAAGGGTTGATGGCGACTTGCCTGCAGCACGAAATCGACCATCTCAACGGAGTTCTGTTCATCGACCACATCTCGAAGCTGAAGCGCGACATGGTGGTGAAGAAGTTCAAGAAGCTCGCGAGGGACAAGACGCCGGGCAAGTTGGTGGGATAGGGCGATACTCGCGCAGTTTGATGCTGAACCTTTCGAGAATATTGGCGGGACAGCGCCCCTCTGCCCTGTTCCAGATCAGGAATGGAGACGCCGATGAGCGACATGCTGATCAGAAATATTCCCGAACCCTTGAAGCGGGAAATCGAGCAGGCGGCGCGTAAGAGCGGCCAGAGCGTCTCGGGCAAGGCGATCGCTCTTCTGCGCGAAGGCATGGTCGCCGAAAGGCAAGCCAGGCTGGAGCCGGGTCGCTCGGCATGGGACGCTATTCGCGCGACTTTCGCTGCTGAAAACGCAATTGGCGATGAATTCGCCAAGCTCATGAACGAAATCGAAGCAGAAAGGAAACGCGACTTCGGTCGCCGACCCGCAAAGTTCGCGACTTCGACTGAGCCGACTTAGCGGCCAGACCTAGACCGGACCCGGAACAAAAATGCCCCTGCGCGTCATCTTCATGGGTACGCCCGAATTCTCCGTGCCGACGCTGCGGGCGATCGCCGAAGCCGGGCATGAGATAGAAGCCGTCTATACCCAGCCACCGCGCGCCGCCGGTCGCCGCGGCCTGGAACTGACGCCGTCGCCGGTGCAGCGCGAGGCGGAGCGGCTGGGCATCGAGGTGCGGACGCCGGTGTCGCTGAAAAGCGAAGCTGAGCAGCAGGCGTTCCGCGCCTTGCGGGTCGACGTCGCCGTGGTCATCGCCTATGGATTGCTGTTGCCTAAACCAATTCTCGAGGCGCCGCGGCTCGGCTGCCTCAATGGTCACGCGTCGCTGTTGCCACGCTGGCGCGGCGCCGCCCCTATCCAGCGCGCCATCATGGCCGGCGATACCGAGACAGGTATGATGGTGATGCGGATGGAAGAGGGCTTGGACACCGGCCCGGTGGCGATGGTCGAAAAATGCGCCATCGGCCCCGATATGACGGCCGGCGAACTGCACGATCGGTTGATGCACATTAGTGCCGCGCTGATGGCGGAAGCGCTGGCACGAATGGAAAGGGATGCCCTGACATTTACCGCACAGGCGACGGAGGGGGTGACCTACGCCAAAAAGATCGATAAAGCGGAGACGCGCGTGGACTGGACGCGGCCTGCTGGCGAAGTCCACGATCATATTCGCGGCCTGTCGCCCTTTCCCGGCGCATGGTGCGAGACCGAAATTGGCGGCCGCTTGGAGCGGCTGAAACTGCTTCGCTCGACGCTTTCGGATGGCGCCGGCGAGCCGGGAGGAATTCTCGACGACCGGCTGACGGTCGCCTGCGGGTCAGGCGCGATCAGGCTGGTCGAAGTTCAACGTGCGGGCGGAAGGCCCATTGCCGCGCAGGAATTTCTGCGCGGGGCCAAGCTCGAAGAAGGAATGAAATTCTCATGAGCATGATGTCGATACGCGCGGCAACGCCGCGGGACCGCGAGGCGATCCGCCTCGTCGAGGAACACGCCTTCGGCCAGCAGGCGGAGGCCGGACTGGTCGACGCGCTGGTCAGCGGCGGCGATGCCATCGTCGAACTGGTGGCGGAAGAAGATGGACAGGTGGTCGGCCATATCCTGTTTTCGAGGCTTTTCGTGCAGAACGACGGCAAGAGCTTTCCGGCGGTGGCGCTGGCGCCTCTGGCGGTCGAGCCGTCATTCCATGGCACTGGCATCGGCGGTGCGCTGGTCCGCGAGGCGCATATCCGGCTGAAGGACGCCGGCGAGGTGCTGGCGGTTGTGCTTGGCGATCCCGCTTATTATGGCCGCTTCGGCTACAGTCATGCGCGCGCCGAAAGGTTCGAAAGCGAGTACCAGGGCGAAGCCCTGCAGGCGCTGGCCTGGGGCGAGGCGCCTGAGACCGGCAAGCTGGTCTATGCTTCGGCTTTTAGCTCCGCGCTCGCCGCCTAACCTCATCCTGCTTAGGAATGCCGCGTTTTCGCCTCGACATCGAATATGACGGCAGCCTCTATGCCGGCTGGCAGCGCCAGGCAGACCAACCTTCGGTGCAGCAGGCGATCGAACAGGCGATCGAGAAATTCTGCGGCGAACGGGTCTCGCTGCGCGGCGCCGGCCGCACCGATGCCGGCGTCCATGCGACCGGTCAGGTGGCGCATGTCGATCTCGTCAAGGCATGGCCTGATGACAAGGTGCGCGATGCCGTCAATGCCCACCTGCAAACGGCCAAGGCGCGCATCGCCATCCTCAAGGCGGCCGTCGTGCCTGATAGCTTCGATGCGCGTTTCTCGGCGATCGGCCGCCACTATCTCTACCGCATCGTCAACCGGCGCGCGCCGGCGGCACTCGACAAGGGCAAGATCTGGTGGGTGCCGAAGCGGCTCGACGCCGAGGCCATGCACGAGGCGGCAAAGGTGCTGCTGGGGCGGCATGATTTCACCACGTTCCGCTCGACCCAATGTCAGGCCGACAACCCGGTGCGGACGCTCGATCGGCTGGATGTCAGTCGGCTGGGGGACGTGATCGAAGTGCGAGCCTCGGCGCGCTCGTTCCTGCACAATCAGGTGCGCTCGATGGTCGGTTCGCTGAAGCGCGTCGGCGAAGGCGGCTGGACAATTGCCGACCTGAAGGCGGCGCTCGGCGCGCGCGACCGTGCAGCCTGTGGCCAGGTGGCGCCGCCCGACGGCCTTTTTCTCGTTGGGGTAGATTATCCGAAAGTCGACTAATTCGGCGCACCGATGCCGAGCAGCGCCTGCAGGCCGAACAGAATGACCAGCGACGCCACGAACATGCCGGCGAAGACGGCGGTGCCGACAGCCGCGCCCCTGCCGATGGCGACGTTTGTCATCCGCCAGGTCAGGATCATCGACAACGCAAACAAAAGCAGCGACGCCAGTACGGCGAACTCGTTGGTGGACGGCAGGAAAAGCCTGATCAACGCCGCTGGCAGCATCAGCCAGGCGATGATCGCCGACGCCCAGTTGCTGGCGACGACATAGTGGACAAAGCGTCCGCCAATGCCGGCGCGCGGCGCGACCAGGGCAAGGCCAACGAGCGGCAACACCCAGGCGCCGATGTCGACCGTCGCCAGACGGATCAGCATGCTGAAGCGCCCCGCGAATGCATTCGGATCGCCGATCTCGTTGGCAAGGCCGACCCAGCCGACGATCAGCGCCGGTGCCGCGACGATGATGGCGAAGAAGGAATTCCAGAAACCGTCGGCCGAAAGGTCGAGCTGGCGCAGCCCGTCGGCCTTGCCGAGCATCAGTCGCCAGGCGCCGGTCAGCGAAGCATAGGTTTCATCCGACGAAAGCATGATTACGGTATGCCTCGCTCGAACCAATCTTCGATAAAACGCTGATAGATCTGCGTCAGCGTCTCGAGGTCGGCAAGCGCGACGCGTTCATCGACCATGTGCATGGTCTTGCCGACCAGCCCGAACTCGACCACCGGACAATAGTCCTTGATGAAGCGCGCGTCGGAGGTGCCGCCGGAGGTGGAAAGCGCCGGCTTCCTGCCGATCACCGCCTTGACCGAACCGCTGAGCGCTTCGATCAGCCGGTCGTCTCGGGTGAGGAAGACGTGACTCGGCCGGTCGCGCCAGACGAGTTCGTAATCGACTAGGGTCGTCTTGCCGGCCCGGTATTTCTTGCGCTTCGCCGCCTTGTCGAGACGGTTGTGGATTTCCGCCTGGATGGTCTCGGCGGTCCATGTGTCGTTGAAGCGGATGTTGAAGGTGGCGGTCGCCTTTGCCGGAATGACATTGGTGGCTGGATTGCCGACGTCGATCGAGGTCACCTCCAGATTGGTCGGCTGGAAGTCCTTGGTGCCGCTATCGAAGACGGGGTGCAGCAAGGCGTCGACCAGCGTCATCAGCCCACGCACCGGATTGTCGGCAAGCTGCGGGTAGGCAGCGTGGCCCTGGCGGCCGTTGACGATGATGCTGCCGGACAAAGAGCCGCGCCGGCCGATCTTGATCATGTCGCCCAACGTGTCGGGATTGGTCGGCTCGCCGACGATAGACGCGTCCCATTTCTCGCCCTTGGCGGCCGCCCATTCGAGCAGCTTTGTCGTGCCGTTGATGGCCGGCCCTTCTTCGTCGCCGGTGATCAGCAGCGAGACCGAGCCTTTCAGGCCGCCTTTCGAACCGAGATGGCGCGCCACCGCGGCGATAAAGCAGGCGATGCCGCCCTTCATGTCGACGGCACCGCGGCCGAACATCTCGCCTTTGGCGATCTCGGCGGCGAAAGGCGGATGCGTCCATGAGGCCTCGTCGCCGACCGGCACCACGTCGGTATGCCCGGCGAACATCAGGTGCGGACCGTTGCCGGAGCGCCGTGCATAGAGATTTTCGATATCGGGTGTGCCGTCCTCGGAAAATACCGGCCGCTCGACGGAAAAGCCGAGTGGTTTCAACATTGTTTCCAGTGTGCTCAGTGCCCCGCCCTCAATGGGCGTCACCGAGGGGCAGCGGATGAGGGCGGCGAGATTTCCAGCAGGATCGGTCGGCAACGTCATGGGCAAAAGCGATAGTCGAAAGCGCAAGGCCTGTCACGGCCAGACATAAGGGCCAGCCATCCCGCCGACATTATGGTTCTCATGGCGTATAGTCGAAGGCCTAACGCATGTCGCCCAAAAGCATGCGCTCGGGCTTAAAGCGCGTCGCACGAATCGCTTCAGACCCAACGCGCCTTTAGGCTGGATATTGGATGGACGGAGGCGACAAAAGGCCCAATGATCACTAGGATCGTCAGTTCGCGGCCCGCACATGCGCCCAGTAACGGCCCTTGCCGGTGCGCTTGGCTTCGTAGAGCGCGTGATCGGAACAGGTGAGGAGGAGTTCCGGCTCGCCGCCGTCGGCAGGCGCAAAGGCGCTTCCAATGCTCAGCCCGATGGGTATTGCGGTGCCCACGCCAAGGTCGAAAGGCACCGAAATCTTCTCAATGGCCCGCTTTGCCAGGTAGGTGGCTTCAATCTCGGATGTGTCGGGTAGCAGGATGACGAATTCGTCACCGCCGATGCGAAAGACCACATCCCCCGCTCGGAAAGCGCGTTTCAATCGTTCGGCCACCTTGCGCAGCAGCATGTCGCCGACCGCGTGGCCGAAGCGGTCATTGACGTGTTTGAAGCCGTCGAGATCCATGCTGAGCACGGCAAACGGCCTGCCGCCATTTGCGGCCGGCGCCGCAAGCTCGCTGCACATGCCGCGCAGTTTCTCCTGGAGGAAGATGCGGTTCGGCAGGCCGGTCAGGGCGTCCTTGATCGCCAGATCGCGATTGTCCAGTTCGGCGCGGATCATGCGGGCGTTAATCGCATGATTTTGAAGCAACACGATGATGACGCCGGCCACATAGAACGGCACTTGAAATCCGACGATAGACATTCCCGGCGCTGGAGAAAACAGCGCGCCAACCAGGAAAGGCAGGCCTACGGCCAGCATAACGAATATGGCGTAGCGCGGAGTCGCTGCGTTGCGCGACGACACCACGCCGACGACGCCTGCGACATTCAGGGCAGCCAAAACGGCGAGCGCCATATGCCCGCTGACGACGCAGCCATAGCAGCCGAGGCCGAAAATCACCGACCACGGGCCCCCGGCGGCCATGAGGCCTGCCAGCGGCCCCGTTCCCCCACGCTTGCGGGCCCGCTCACATTCCCGCATCAGCAGGAAGCGGACGGCAAACAGGATGAGGTCGGCCGCGATCCAGGCGTAAGGCCACCGGTCGCCGGTGACGACCGCGGCGCTGACTGCCAGCACCAGGACGCTGATGGTGCCGAACAGGACAGCGAATTTGCGGTCGAAGGCGGTATCGAGAAGCCGCGCACGGACAGCTTCCGGTTCCGCTCTCATCGGCGAAGAAAACCAGGCGAACAGCCGCGCGCCGGCACTTCGCTTTCCGCGCGTTTTCGGGTTGGCCAAGGGTTCGTCGTGTGCCAGTCGAGCGCTCCGTGCCGGGCGACACAGTCTCCACGGGCATGCTGGACCAAGGTGATTAAGATTAGCTTAGGTACCTGGACGAGCCGACCGAAACGAACCGTCGATCAGGGTGATCTTTTGCCAGATCTTCCGCGACAGGTTGGAGCTCAGGGTTTCGATGTCGTTGACACCGTCGACGACCACATTGTCGTTGACCGACTGGGCGAACAGCGCGGCGATCTTGCCGGTGATCGACAGCATTTCGGAGCAATAGTCGAGGTAGCGGGCGAGATCGGCACGGTCGGTTATGCGTGCCGGTGAATGGGATGTCGGCTTGAAATCGGTTGAAAGCGCTGCCGGATCTTTGGTCAGCTGATGCATGTCGATGACATGGATCAGCGATCGCAAGCCGTGAAGCTTGCGAAACACCTGCTTGCGCTTGATGCGCTCCTCGGTTCGGATCAGGGCCAGGAAGCCGAGCATCGCGAGGATGATCATGTTGATCAGGGATTCGATGCCTTGCACCGACTGGATGGCATCGTGGGTGCCCGAGATACGGCCGAGCGGCAGGATGGTGCCGACGAACAGGAACGTCAGCGCGCCGGCGGCAATGGCGGCGATGACGACGCCGCGCAGCCACCAGATCGGCGCTTCCAGCGCCTTCGCCGCCTTGGCCAGATCACGCGACAGCGACACGAGTTCGATGGCGACGCCACGCAAGCCTGCATCGGGAAAACGCTCGGAGACGCGTTTTTCCAGTCGCTCGGCAGTTTCGATGATCAGTTTCGAATCAAGCGTGCGGTAGCGCATGGCTAGATACCCGACCGGCGCTCAGGATTCGGCCGGCGCATTGGTGCGTTTGCCGTAGCGATTGGGTCCGGGATCGCTTTTGAAGAAGGCCAAAATAATAAGGAGAATGGCGCCGACGATGAGAGAGATCAATGCGTAGTAGGTAGGCTTGCCGAAATCATGGAACCGCTTCGCCGTTAGCGCAAAGGTCGACCATGTCGAGACAACCACGGCGATCCACCAGGCGAGCGCCCAGTACTGACTTGCGGCAGTGCCTAGCGGCGTTCGCGAGAACTGGTAGAGCAGGAAAAGCTGAACCAGGAGCGGCAAAAGACCGGCCAAAACGTAGGCACTTGGGTTCACTCGCCCGGAAAGGCTGAAGAAAAGCCATAGAAATCGAGGTCTGTCGAGCAAGCGGGTGCGTCCGTTTTTTTGCGAAGGATCAATCGCGAAGCAGTTCGTTGATCGAGGTTTTGGAGCGGGTCCTGGCATCGACGCGCTTGACGATGACGGCGCAGTAGAGGCTCGGACCGGGCTCGCCATTGGGCAACGGCTTGCCGGGCATCGAGCCGGCGACGACGACGGAATTGGCCGGCACTTCGCCGTAGAAGACCTCACCGGTGGCGCGGTCGACGATCTTGGTCGACTGACCGATGAAGACGCCCATGCCGAGCACCGAGCCCTCGCGCACGATGCAGCCTTCGACCACCTCGGAGCGTGCGCCGATGAAGCAATTATCCTCGATGATGGTGGGGCCGGCCTGCATCGGCTCCAGCACGCCGCCGATGCCGACGCCGCCCGACAGATGCACATTCTTGCCGATCTGGGCACAGGAGCCGACCGAGGCCCATGTGTCGACCATGGTGCCGCTGTCGACGTAGGCGCCGACATTGACGAAGGACGGCATCAGCACGGCACCTGGCGCGACATAGGCGGAGCGCCGCACGATCGACGACGGCACGGCGCGGAAACCTGCCTTCTCGAAATCGATGGCGCTCCAGCCGTCGAATTTCGACGGCACCTTGTCCCACCACACAGCCTGGCCGGGACCACCCTTGATGATCTCCATCGGGTTGAGCCGGAACGACAGCAGCACCGCTTTCTTCAGCCACTGGTTGACATGCCATTTCCCGTCGGCCTGCCGCTCGGCAACGCGGGCGATACCCCGATCGAGCAGGTCGAGCGCCGACTGGATGGCGTCGCGCGTCGCGCCGCGGGTTGCCGTCGAAATCGTCTCGCGTTCCTCGAAGGCGGTTTCGATGGTGTTTTCGAGGCTCGTCTGATCGGGCTTCGACATGAATTCGCTCCATTACCAAGCTGTTAAGGGGCCGCACCTTAACCTGTTTTGAAAGTCGCCGGACCCTATGTGAAGGCTTGGTGAGGGTCAATCGCGGCTGCGTCACGGGACGGCGCAAGTGAATAATTGGACGGGTAGGTAATATGACTCCTATGGAAAAGGCGGGGTGGACGCCGCTGCCGCATTCGGACGAGGATCTGGAGCGGTCGAAAAGCGTGCCGGACACGCCGCAGACGCGTGCCGAGACCTACCGGTTGGCCTGGAACGATCCCGACTTCATGACGCGGCGCGAATTGCGCGCGGTCAGACTGCAACTCGAACTGTTGAAGCCGGAGATGATCCTGGCCGAGCGCGGCATCCGCTCGACCGTCATCCTGTTCGGCGGGGCGCGCATCCCCGAGCCGGACGGTGAAGCCTGGGCAGCCAAAAACGAGACGCAGAAGAAGAACCTCGAGAAAAACAGTAAATATTACGAGGAAGCGCGAAAATTCGCCCGCCTCTGCTCGCAGCAGTCGGCCACCTCTTATTATCGCGAATTCGTCGTGGTGACAGGCGGCGGACCCGGCGTCATGGAAGCCGGCAATCGCGGCGCCGACGATGTCGGCGCACCGTCGATCGGCCTCAACATCGTGTTGCCGCACGAGCAGGCGCCGAATGCCTATGTGACGCCGGAGCTCTGTTTCAACTTCCACTATTTCGCTGTCCGCAAGATGCACTTTGTCATGCGCGCCAAGGCTGTCGCGGTGTTTCCGGGCGGCTTCGGCACGATGGACGAATTCTTCGAGACGCTGACCCTGATCCAGACCGGCCGCATGGAGCGCGTGCCGGTGATCCTGTTCGGCAAGGCGTTCTGGAAAAGGGCGATCGACCTCGATTTCCTCGCCGAGCAAGGCACGATCACCCCCGGCGACCAGGATATCATCGATTTCGTCGACACCGCCGACGAGGCTTGGGGGATCATCAGCCGCTTCTACAAGCTTTAGGCCGCGGGCTGTATCGATCCGGCTGCACGAAGCAACTGCCTCAAGCGGTGACGTCGACGATCGCGGTGAGGAATTCGGCAAGGTCGTCGGTGACGAAATCCACATCGTCCTCGTTGGCCGGATCACGTTCCCAGATCTCCGAGAAGGTCGGCTCGAAGTTGCGCGGCACGACCAGCACCGTGGTCATGCCCAGCGATTTCGGCACGGACAGGTTGCGTGCCAGATCCTCAAACATCACCGCATTGTGGCCGGTGACGGCGTGGAGTTCCGCAAACTTCTCGTAGGTGCGGCGCGCCGGCTTGGGGTTCAGCCCGGCAGCGACGATATCGAAGATGTCGTCGAAATGGTCAAGGATGCCGAGCTGGCGCGCGGTGCGTTCGGCATGCCTGCGGTCGCCATTGGTGAAGATGAACTTGCGGCCGGGAAGCTGGCGGATGGCGGTGCCGAGAACGGGATCGGGAACCAGCCAGGAATAGTCGATATCATGGACCTTCTCGAGAAAATCGTCGGGATCGATGCCGTGGCGCGCCATCAGACCGTTCAGCGTCGTGCCGTATTCCCGGTAGAGTTCCTTCTGCAGCTTGCGGGCATCGTCGCGTGGCAGCGTCAGCAGTTCTCCGACATAGGCGGTCATCTTCACGTCGATCTGCGAGAACAGGTTCGAATGGTGCGGATAGAGCGTGTTGTCGAGGTCGAACACCCAGTCGGTGACATGGGCAAAACGGGCGGGATCCGGGAGCGTGGTCATGCAATCCTTATGGCACGAAACAATGCTTTTGGCAGAGGCTTTATCCACAACTTATGCGCGTTGCGAGTGGCGAAAATGGCGCCATGATTCAAATTTTAGGCATCGCCGAAAGGTGGCATTCAGCGCTTGCTGGCACAGAGACGGTTCAGGGGGAACCAGCGATGAGCCGCATATTTCTGAAGTCTGCCGCCGTCGCTTTCGCCTCCGTCGCGGTCTCGCTTTTGTTGACGCTGATCATCGTCCCGGCAATCGGCTTCCCGTTCAACCGCACGATCTGGCTAACATCCACGGTCTGCCCGCTCGCGCTTGCCTGGATCGCTAGCGCCTACACCTTCTGGCAGGGGGAGAGGTTGAAAAGCGCCCATCGCGACCTCGCCCGCGCTCATGCACAGCTCGCCGCAGCGCATCGGCGCCTGTCGGAAAAGGCGAGCCGCGACGACATGACCGGCATGCTCAACCGCGAGAGCTTCTTTGCGGCGCTCGAGGCCTCCCGGCGTAAATCCGATCGCGGAGCGTTGCTGATCATCGATGCCGACCACTTCAAGATCATCAACGACAGCTACGGCCATCTGACCGGCGACGAGGCGTTGCTCCTCATTGCAAGCGCGATCGAGCGCGGCGTGCGCAGCGGCGACGTGATCGGCCGCATCGGCGGCGAGGAATTCGGTGCGCTTCTGGTCGGTGCCACCGAACAGGAAGCCAAACGCGTCGCCGAACGCATTCGCGGTGAAGTCGAGCTGATCCGCTTCCGTCCCGTCGATGAGCGGGTCATACCCCTCACCGTCAGCATCGGCGGTGTCACCTGCGGCGAGGATGCCGGCGTGTCGGATCTGATGCGTGCCGCCGACCACCGCCTTTACCAGGCCAAGCATCGCGGCCGCAATCTGACCATCCTGGACAGGGACATTCCCGAAGCGGCCTGAGCGGTCCCATCGGGACGTGCTTTATCTGCCCGAAGTCCAAGACATCCTGGAACTTCCCGGCTTCCTCCCGGCTGGGCGACCACCGCGGCAAGGTCATCGGCGTGTAGAAGGCCGGCTCAGCCGACCTGCCGAGGGATCGCCATCACAGTGCGCCACCAATAACGCCGGCGCCGATCGGCTGGAGCGTCCGAGCCGCCCAGCGTCTAAAGTTTCGCCGGGTCGAGCGGCGGCTTGCCCTTGTGGCGTCCGATGATCGCTGCCATTTCGGCGACGTTCTGGAAGGCATCGCGCAAAACGTCGAAGGACGGCACCACGAAATAGGCGCGCTGGAACTTGTCGATCTCGTAGCTGGTGCGCATCACCGTTTCCAGATCGAAGGGGACATGGTGCGCGTCCTTGCTTTCAACCGCGAATTGAAGTTCCGCAAAGGACGACATCAGCCCGGCGCCGAAAGCCTTCAGCGGTTGGCCTGCTTCCTGGATCAGCCCGTATTCGACAGTGTACCAGTAGAGGCGGCTGATCATCTCGTCGCCGCCGAGCGCGATCAGATGCTCGGCCTTCTCGCCATACATCTGCATGAAATCGGCAAAGACCGGCTGCGTCAGCGCCGGCACATGGCCGAAGAAGTCGTGGAACATATCCGGCTCGACGATGTAGTCGAGCTCTTGTTTCGTCCGCAGCCAGTTGGTCACCGGGAAGCGGCGGTTGGCGAGGTGGACGAAGAAGGCTGGCGCGGGAATGAGGCCCGGCACGGCGACGATTTCCCAACCGGTAAGCTTGCGCAGCTTTTCGCTGACGACACCGAAATCCGGAATCTTGTCGAGCAGGCCCAGCGTGGCGACGCCGTCGAGATAGGACCGGTGTGCCAACTTTTTAGTCAGCTTCGTCTGGCGGTCGCACAGCGTACGCCACACCGCCTGCTCGTCAGCGGTGTAGTTGTAGCTCTGCTCCACGGTGAAATCGGCACGGCAGACCGAATAGTCGCCGCGAAGGCCTTGTGCCGCGCATTCGCGGGCGTAATCGGCAACGCTCATCGTCATGGCTGTTCTCCCTGGAAATCACGACTAACATTATAAAAGTTTAGCCGGGTCCGGTGAGGCAAATCCGCTTTGATGATGGCCCGAACAGGCGATTTGAGGTTAAAAGCCACCACAGAAAAGCTGCAGGAGAGTGAAAGTGCCTCAGTTTGACGATTTTGAGATCAAGATGCTCGATATCTTGCAGCGTGATGGGCGCAAGCCGGTGTCCGAACTGGCCCAGGAGATCGGCCTTTCGACGACGCCATGCGCGCGCCGCTTCGAGGCTCTTCAGAGCGCCGGCATCATCAAGGGCTTTGCCGCTGTGCTCAGCCGCCGCGCCATCGGCCTGATGGTCGAAGTGTTCATTCAGGTGCGCTTGGTAACCCACAGCGACGGTTCGCCCGAAACCTTCATCGCCGCCGTGCAGCGCATGGACGAGGTGTCGTCCTGCTGGACGATGACCGGCGACTACGATTTCCTGCTGCATGTGATGGTGCCGTCGGTCGATGAGCTCAACGCCTTTGTCATGCACCGGCTGATGCGGCTCGACGGCGTGCGCGATGTCCACACGCAGCTCGTGCTGCAGAACATCAAGGGGCCGGGCCACGTACCGCTTGGGCACCTCAGGCGATGAGTCTGTATCTCGCCGTCTGCATTTCTGCGGAAAAGCTGCACGGAAACTGCTGAACCGGGCCAGCTGCAGGCCCAGATCGCCGACCAGGATGACCGGACCATCGCAAAAGGTCCTTCATGAAAATCGTCCTGATCAATCCGCCGCATACCGCAATCGGCAGCCGCGTGCCCGACGACCATTTGCCGCCGCTCGGCCTGCTGGCACTGGGCGGCCCGCTGATCGACGCCGGCCATGACGTGCGGCTCGTCGATGCCGAGTTCGGACCGATGCCGCTTGCCGCGGCTGTGCAAGATGCGTTGAGCGATCATCCCGATTGCATTCTGATCGGCCATTCCGGTTCGACCTCGGCGCACCCGACAGCCCTGGAAATTGCACGAATGGTCAAGCACCGCGGCCCGGCGACGATGGTGATCTATGGCGGTGTGTTCCCGACCTATCACTGGCGCGACATCCTTGCCGAAACGGATGTCTTCGACTTCATCGTGCGCGGCGAAGGCGAGGCGACCATCGTAGCCCTGGTCGAGGCGCTGGACAGGCGCCGGCCGCTGTCTGACGTGGCGGGCATCGCCTTTCGCGACGATTTGCGCCGTCCCTTTGCCACCAAGCCGGCAGGCACCATCGCCGACCTTGATGAATACCGCGTCGGCTGGGACCTGATCGATGTCAGTCGTTACAGTTATTGGGGCGGCAAGCGCGCGGTGGTCATGCAGTTTTCCCGAGGCTGCCCGCATCTGTGCAACTATTGCGGCCAGCGCGGCTTCTGGACGCGATGGCGGCATCGCGACCCCGTGAAATTCGCGCAGGAGATCGCCTGGCTGCACCGCGAACACGGCGTCGAGCTGATCAACCTTGCCGACGAGAACCCGACCTCGTCCAAAAAAGCCTGGCGCGCCTTTCTCGATGCGATGATTGCGCAGAACGTGCCGGTGCTGATCGTCGGCTCAACCCGTGCCGACGACATCGTTCGCGATGCCGACAGCCTGCATCTCTACCGCAAGGCAGGCGTCATCCGTTGGCTGCTGGGCATGGAAAACACCGACGAGCAGACGCTTGCATTGATCCGCAAGGGCGGCAGCACTTCATCCGACCGCGAGGCGATCCGGCTGCTGCGCCTCAATGGCATCCTGTCGATGGCGACTTGGGTGGCCGGCTTCGAGGACGAGCGTTTTCGCGATCTCTGGCGCGGCTTCCGGCAGCTCATCGCCTACGACCCGGACCAGATCCAGGCGCTCTATGTCACGCCGCACCGCTGGACGCCGTTCTTCAGGATCGCCAGGGACCGCAAGGTGATCCAGCTGGACGCCCGCCTGTGGGACTACAAGCATCAGGTGCTGCAGATGACCCGGCTCAAGCCGTGGATGCTGTTCTTCAGCGTCAAGCTGATCGAACTGGCGGTACAGTCCCGGCCCAAGGCCCTGGCGCGCATCCTGTTCCACAAGGATCCAGAGCAACGGCATTCGATGCGCTGGTATACGAAAATGGGCCGCCGCGTCTGGTTCCGTGAAGTCTGGGGCTTTCTCGCGCGGGATCGCCGTCTTGACGACGGGCCGACACTGGCCGCGTTCTGGGGTGCACCGCAGGACGAGGAAGAGCAATCGATGACGTTCGTACATCAGGTCCGCAAGTCTGCTGAACCAGCCATCGGGATTTCGCCGAGCGCCTGAGTCCAACAATGCCCTACAAGCTGTCAGCCTGCGCTTATGGCACGATCAGCGTGCCGGCGCCGTGTTCGGTAAACAGTTCGAGCAGCACCGAATGCGGCGTCTTGCCGTTGAGGATGACGACGCCCTCGACGCCGCGCTCGATCGCCTCGATGCAGGTCTCGACCTTGGGGATCATGCCGCCCGACACCGTGCCGTCCTTGATCAAGGCCTTGGCCTCGGCCACGGTCAGCTCATCGATGAGCTTCTTGTTCTTGTCGAGCACGCCGGGCACGTCGGTGAGGAACAGAAGGCGTGTCGCCTGGCAGGCACCGGCAATCGCGCCGGCGAAGGTGTCGGCATTGATGTTGTAGGTGTGGCCGTCGCGGCCCGGCGCCACCGGCGCCAGCACCGGGATCATTTCGGACCGCGCCAGAAGGTCGAGCAGCGTGCGGTCGACCTCGATCGGCTCGCCGACGAAGCCGAGATCGAGCACGCGCTCGATATTGGAGTCCGGGTCGATCATGGTCTTGCGCGCCTTTTCGGCGAAAACCATATTGCCGTCCTTGCCGCACAGGCCGATCGCCCATTCGCCCTCGGCATTGATCAGCGCGACGATCTCCTTGTTGATCGAGCCGGCCAGCACCATCTCGACGATCTCGACCGTCTTCTGGTCGGTGACGCGCAGGCCGCCCTCGAACTTCGATTCGATGCCCATCTTGCTCAGCATGGCGCCGATCTGCGGCCCGCCGCCATGGACGACGATCGGGTTGACGCCGGATTGTTTCAGCAGCGCGATGTCGCGGGCGAAGGCCTTGCCGAGTGCAATGTCGCCCATGGCATGGCCGCCATATTTCACCACGACCGTCTTGTTTTCGTATCGCTGCATATAGGGCAGCGCCCTCGAAAGCAGAGCGGCCTGCATTTCGGCGGTGGCGGCGAGGTCCGTCATCGGCATGGTTCCCAGTTTGGCATGAACGGCGGCGTCTTAGCGGGAATTGGAGCAGGGGGCAAACGGCTTTGCTGTCACATCAGGTGAAATCGGCCCGCTTTTATGCCGGCAACTGCAGCGGCGCCCGCCGCTCCTGCCATCCCGAAATCTTTTCCATTTGCGCGGCGAAGGACAATAAGGTCTCCTCGTCGCCGGGGCGGCCGGCGGCCTGGATGCCGAGCGGCAGGCCGGCATCGGTGACATAAACAGGCAGCGCGATCGACGGCTGGCCGCTGACGTTCTGGATCGCCGGCCAGTGGGTGAACCACAGGCTCTTGTCCATCAACTGGCCGAACAGCGGCTTGAATTTCAGCAGGCGGGCAAGCCGCAGCCTGTCGAGCACGTCCTCTATGAACGCATCGGCGCCCTTCGGGTCCATGGCGCCGCAGGCGAGCGGAGGATGGGCAATAACAGGCATCAGCACGGCATCGTACGGCGCGGTCTCGGTAATCAGGCGGCGCGACGTGGCGTGCAGCCGCTGCAGGCCGGCGTAGATCTCGCCGGCCGAGACGATCTCGCCGAAGCGGCTCATCAGACGCGTGGCGCGCTCGACGTCGCCCGAAACGGAGCGGCCGACGCGCAAGACTTCAATGCGCATCGCGCCGGCGACTGCCGCAGCCACCGTCCTGCCGAAATCGGCGATGAAGTCGCGGCCGATATAGGGCAGGTCGATCTCCTCGATCGTGTGGCCGCCTTCGCGCGCCAATGCCACAGCCGTGTCCAGCGCCGTCAGCGTCTCGGCCGATATCGGCAGGCCGAGCGGCGATTTCCGAAAGACGGCCAGTTTCAGCTTGCCGGGGTCGCGCACTGCTGCGGCGGCAAAAGTTCCCCTCGGCGGCGGCGCCGCATACGGTGACAGCGGATCTGGTCCATGCGTCAGGTCGAGCAGCAAGGCCGAATCCCGGACCGAGCGGGCAACGGCGTGGTCGACGACCAGACCGTACCAGCTTTCGGTGACGAGCGGCGACAGCGGCACACGGCCGCGCGAGGTTTTCAGCCCGACCAGCCCGGTGCAGGCGGCGGGAACGCGGATCGAGCCGCCGCCATCCGAAGCATGTGCCACCGGCACGACGCCGGCCGCGACCAGCGCCGCCGCACCCCCGGACGAGCCGCCGCTGGTATGGGCCGTATTCCACGGATTGCGGGTGATGCCGAAAGCGGTGGATTCGGTCATCAGCCTCAGCCCATGTTCGGGCGAGGTGCTGGTGGCGATCGGGACAAGGCCGGCGGCCAGATGGCGTTCGGTCATCACCGAGTCGAAATCGGCAACGAAGGCCGGAATGCGGCTGCCGCCGTGCGTCGGCACGCCTTTCATGGCGATGCCGAGATCCTTCAGGGCAAAGGGCACACCGGCCAGCGGCAGCTTGCGATCGATGGTTTTCGCCCGCGTCCGCGCCGCCTCGTAAAGCGGCTCGGCGATGGCATTGATGTCCGGGCGAGTGGCCTCGGCCCGCGCGATCGCCGCATCGACGAGCTCCTGCGGCGAGATTTCTCCCTTGCGCACCAGGCCGGCCAGGCCGATTGCGTCATGTTCCCACAAGGCCCGTTCGACGGACATTCTTGCTTCCCCCAAATATTGGCAAGCTAGAGCATCGGACCCAAAAGTGGAAACCGGTTTTGAGAAAATCCGATGCTCAAACAAAATCGGCTCTTTTCTTGGCAATCGAAGTTCACGACGCTCTCCCTGCCCAGAACGCTTCCGCCGTTGCAAATAGATTGCAATCGCCTAATTTGACAGCCGATGACGCCGCAGGATATCAGCAACCTGATTGTTCGGACTTCGATGAAGGACCGGGCTGCGTTCGATCTGCTCTACCGGCAGACCAGCGCGAAACTTTTCGGGGTCTGCCTTCGTGTATTGAAGGACCGGGGAGAGGCAGAAGAGGCGCTGCAAGAGGTCTTCGTCAAGATATGGACGAAGGCGGATCGTTTCGCCGTCTCGGATCTAAGCCCGATTTCCTGGCTGGTGGCCATTGCGCGCAATCATGCGATCGACCGGATAAGGGCGCGGCGAGAGCCTGCCGCCTACATCGATGCCGCGCTGGACGTGGCCGATCCGGCGCCGGGACCGGAGGCTGCGGCTGTTGCGGGCGGTGAATCCGAGCGCATCTATCGTTGTCTCGATGAATTGGAAAAGGACCGGGCGGCGGCCGTGCGGGGCGCTTATCTGGACGGCGAAAGCTATGCCGAACTGGCCGCACGCCATGACGTGCCGCTGAACACGATGCGGACCTGGCTGCGGCGCAGCCTGTTGAAGCTCAGAGAGTGTCTGGAAAGATGACGCCGGCAGAGGATAACGGACCGGAACCTGGCGGCGACGACCTGTTCGCCGCCGAATACGCTCTTGGCGTGCTTGACGCGGACGAACGCGAGATCGCGTCACGCCGCATCGACGCGGACGCCGCTTTCGCGCGCCTTGTCGATGCCTGGGAGGCGCATCTTTCGCCGATGGCCGCCGCCTATCCGGAGACAGAGCCCCCGATCAGGGTCAAGGAGGCATTGGATCGCCGGCTGTTCGTTGCAGGGCCTCGCGCCGGTCTGTGGTCGAGCCTTGCCTTCTGGCGCGGCCTTGCCGCCGCTGCTGTCGCGGCGCTGGCGATCTATGTCGCCGTGCCGTACTTCAATCCGCCTGTCGAGCAGCCGCGGCTCATCGCCTCGCTGGCTGCCGACGGCAGCGACGTCAGATATCTTGCCGTCTATGACGCCGCCCATCGCGAGGTCGGCTTGTCGCATGTCTCCGGCGAGCGCGCCGCCGGCAAGGATTTCGAGCTGTGGATGATCGAGGGCAAGAACGCGCCGGTCTCGATGGGCGTCATCCCGGCCGGTCAGACCGCGCGTATGACCATCTCCCCGGCCGTGCAGGAAAAACTTGCGCAGGGCGCCGTTCTTGCGGTCAGCCTTGAGCCGGCCGGCGGTTCGCCGACCGGCCAGCCGACCGGCCCTGTGGTCGCTGCGGGCGATTTGAAGAGCATCTGATAGCCTCTGCCTGCCTAGTTTCGAGAAGATTTAAAATCTATCGCCTGTGGTAAAGTGAGCTTGGAAGCATGCAGGTTGGCGCCTTCCTGCTTTGAAAATTATGCTCGCCGTTGTGAAAAGTAAAAGTTTCTCCTGAACGACGAAACTAACGCGTTCATCTCCCGTATCTCCTTGCGCCCCGAAAGAGGGGAAAAATAAACTGAGGAGATTGACATCATGCGTAAATTCGCCACCCTTTTGCTTGCCGGGACGGTCGCCGTTACCGCGCTCGCCACCGCCGCCTATGCCGAAAATCCGATGGTCGGCGGAGCCGCCATGTATGCCACCAAGAATATTGTCGAGAATGCCGTCAATTCGAAGGATCACACGACGCTGGTCGCGGCCGTCAAGGCCGGTGGCCTCGTCGACACGCTGCAGAGTTCCGGTCCCTTCACCGTGTTCGCGCCGACCAACGAAGCCTTTGCAGCGCTTCCGGCCGGCACCGTCGACACGCTGCTCAAGCCCGAAAACAAGGACAAGCTGGTCAAGATCCTGACCTGCCACGTCATCGGTGCCAAGGCGATGGCTGCCGACGTCACCAAGATGGCCATGGACGATGGTGGCGCGCACAAGGTCAAGACGGTTGGCGGCTGCGAGCTGACGCTCAAGGCCGACGGCGGCAAGGTCACTGCGACCGACGAGAACGGCAATGTCGCCAATGTCACGGTCGCCGATGTCGAGCAGTCGAACGGCGTCATCCACGTCATCGACAAGGTCCTTCTGCCGAAGATGTAACGAAGGGCTCGTCACGAAGGGCTCGTCGCCAGCGAAGATATGGCTGAGGCTCCATGCCGATAGGGCGGGTATCCGCTTGCGTGACCCGCGCAATCGATAAGCGTACACTCCGCACGGTCCGCCAGGCGTGGCTGGTGCGGAGTGCCCGTTGTTAGGAGCTGGCCGTCACCAGCTTTTGATTTCCATGTGACGGTCGAATTTGGCAAACCGACAGAGGAGGAATGGTGATGATCCGGCGCGACTTTCTTTGGAGCGGTGCCGCTGTGGCATTGTTGGCAGGCACGGCAGCAGCGCTGCGCATGGGCCGGCCGCAGGACGCACACGCGACCGAAACCTTCGAGGTCACCAAGACCGAGGCCGAGTGGCGCGCCATCCTGTCCGATGCGGCTTTCAATGTGCTGCGCAAGGAAGGCACCGAATATCCCGGCACCAGCCCGCTGCTCAACGAACACCGCAAGGGCATTTTCGCCTGCGCCGGCTGCGACCTGCCGCTCTATTCCTCCGAGACGAAATTCGATTCCGGCACCGGCTGGCCGAGCTTCTGGCAGGAGATTCCCAATGCCGTCGGCAAGACCGTGGACAGGTCTCTGGGCATGACCCGTACCGAGGTGCATTGCCGCCGCTGCGGCGGCCATCTCGGGCATGTCTTCGACGACGGCCCGCCGCCGACCGGCTTGCGTCATTGCATCAACGGCGTCGCCTTGACCTTCAAGCCGGCCACCGCCTGACCTACAGCGCCGCGCGTCCTTTTGGACGCGCCAGTTGCGCTATCAGTGTCCGCCGCCTCCGCCCGCCGGCTCGGCCGGCTTGCGGATGACTATGGTGAAGATCGCCAGCGTGGCGAACAGCGCCGTCAAGAGATAGAACACGTCCATGAAGGACAGCAGCGAGGCCTGCTGCTGGACCATAGCAGACAGTTTGGAGATCGCCGCCTTGGATGCGTCCAGGCCGGCATTCTGCTGGAAGTCGAGCGTCATGTTCTGCAGCTTGGTCTGCGCCTCGGCACTGCCCCATTGAACATGCTCGGCCAGCCTTGCGTAGTGGAAGGCGTTGCGATCGATCAGCACGGTGTTGATGACGGCAAGGCCGACAGCGCCGCCGAGATTGCGGGTGAGGTTGAACAGGCCGGATGCGTTCTTCAGCCGGTCAGGCGGCAGCGTTCCCAGCGCGATGTTGTTGATCGGCACCATGCACAGCATCATCGAGGCGCCACGCAGGATCTGCGGCACCAAAAGTTCCCAGAAATCCCAGTCGGCGGTCAGATAGGTCATGCGCCAGGTGCCGGCAGCGAAGCCGAAGAAGCCGATCATCATCATCAGCCGCGGATCCATTTTGCGCGACAGGATGCCGGAAATCGGCGCGGTGGCGAACATCGCCAGCCCGCTGACGAACAATGCCTCGCCGATCATCAGGGAATCGTAGCCGCGGATCCGCCCGAGGTACACCGGATAGAGATAGGTCAGGCCGTAGAGGCCGATGCCGATGACGAACGAGAACAGCGAGCCGAAAGCGAAGTTGACATTGGTGAAGGCTTTCAGGTCGACGATCGGCTCCTCTGCGGTGAAGGCGCGCCAGAAGAACAGCACCGCGCCGGCCGTCATCAGGATGGCGCAGATGAACACGGCCTGGTCCTGAAGCCAGTCGTTGTTGGGACCTTCCTCGAGCACATATTCCAGCGAGCCGAGGAAGGCCGCCATGCCGGCAAGGCCCCACCAGTCGAACTTGCGGAACAGACTGAGATTGGGCTTGTCGAAGTCGATCAGCGACCACGCCGCGGCGGTTACCAGGATGCCGGGCACCACATTGATCAGGAACAGCCAGTGCCAGGACGTGGCATGGCTGATGTAGCCGCCGACGGTCGGGCCGATGGTCGGCGCCAGCGTCGCCACCAGGCCGATCATCGGCGACACCATGGCGCGGCGCGACGGCGGGACGATGGTGAAGGCGGCAGCGAAGACGCTTGGAATCATGCCGCCGCCGATGAAGCCCTGGATGGCGCGGTAGACAATCATCTGGTCGATGTTGGTGGCGGTCGCCGCCAGCGCGCTGGCCGCGGTGAAGCCAGCCGCGGAGACGGTGAACAGCACGCGCGTCGACAGCATCCGGCTGAGAAAACCGGACAGCGGGATCATGATGACTTCGGCGATCAGATAGGCAGTCTGCACCCATGGAATTTCGTCGGAACTGGCGCTCAAGCCCGCCTGGATTTCGGCCAGCGAGGCCGAGACGATCTGGATATCGAGGATCGCCATGAACATGCCGAACACCATCGCCAGGAAGGCGATGATGCGGCGCGGCTCGATGTGATCGACCGGCTTGGCCGGCGCCGATCCCGCGGTCAGGGTTGCGGTCGCCATGGCGTTGCTCCGGGGCCTGCTTATTTCGACGCAGAAGGTGCGGTGCGGCTGTCGACGGCGACTACGACGCTGAGGCCGGCGCGCAGCTTGCCTGTCTTCAGCACATCCGCCGGCACGTCGATGCGGACCGGGACGCGCTGCACGACCTTGGTGAAATTGCCGGTGGCGTTTTCCGGCGGCAGCAGCGAGAATACCGCGCCGGATGCCGGCGCCAGCGACGAGACGGTGCCTTCGAAATCCTGGCCGTCGATCGCGTCGACCGAAATCCTGACCTTTTCGCCAGGCACCAGGCGGGCAAGCTGGGTCTCCTTGAAATTGGCGACGATGTAGAGCTTGTCCATCGGCACGATGACGGCGAGCTTCTGTCCGGGGCTGATCAGGTCGCCTTGCTCGACCGAGCGGTTGCCGACGACACCGTCATAGGGCGCGCGCAGCACGGTGAAGGACAGGTCCCGCGCGGCCTTGTCCCGGGCCAGCTGCAGCGACGCCAGCGTGCTTGCCGTCTCCGCGCGCTGCGCCTGGAGCACACCGATATTGGCCTCAGCCGCCGCGATCTGGGCGTCGGCGCCTACAAGGGCGGCATTGGCCTGCTCTACCGCGGTCTGGGCATCATCCAGTTGAGCCTGGGTGCCGACATGTGTCTTGAGCAATTGGGCGGCGCGCGCTTGAACACGCGTCGCATTGGCGGCGGCGGCCTGGTCTGCGGTCTTCTGCGCCTGAGCCTGCTCAAGCGATGCGCGCGCCGCCTCGGTCTGGGCGTCAATACGGTCGAGCGTTTTGCTCAAGGTGGCGATCTGCGCCTCGGCCTGGGCGACCGCTATTTTATAGTCGCCATTGTCGACGACCAGCAACGGGTCGCCGGCCTTGACCTGCTGGTTCTCGGTCACCTTGACCTGATCGACATAGCCGGAAATTTTCGGCGATATGAACGCCATGTCGGCCTGGACATAGGCGTCGTCGGTTGAGATCATGAAGCGCCCGTCGGTCCAGTAATCGTAGCCATACCAAGCGCCAGCGCCCAGCAAGCCAAGCGCGATGATCGGCAACAGAAAGGAGCGTGCCGAACGCTTCTTTTTCGCCGGCGCCTCGGCCGGAGGACTTATTGCGGGCTCAGTCGGTGCGTTCGGCGCTTCGGTTACTGGCGCGACCTTGGCGTTGGGGAATGGACGGACTTCGGCGGTGGGGGTCGCGTTCGAGGACATGGGGAATCTCTCTTGGCATCTCTTTGGAAAATCAGCCATACTGAACCGTTCGGTTCGATGCGAACGTTGACTTAGCGCGGAGAGAGGCCCATATCAAGGGCGATCGAACCGATCGGTTCGAATTTTTTTCGAGGTGTGACGTTATGACCGAACCCGACAAGGACCAGTGCGATCTGCTGGATGGCCTGCGTCGCGGCCGCCCGGCGGCGGGACAGGACCCGGTCAAGCGCAGCCAGATCATCGAAGGCGCGCGTCGTGTCTTCATCGACAAGGGCTTTGAAGCGGCGTCGATGAACGACATCACCCGCGAGGCCGGCGTTTCCAAGGGCACGATCTATGTCTACTTCGCCAACAAGGAAGAGCTGTTCGAAGCGCTGATCGAGGAAGAGCGCGGCACGATCTTCAAGAACATGTACGATATGCTCGACCGCGCCGACGACCTTCGCGAGACGCTGGTGAAGTTCGGCAAGGTGCTGTCCCTCAAGATCACCTCGGCCAAGGTCATCCAGGCGCAGCGCACGGTAATCGGCGCGTCGGACAGGATTCCCGAACTTGGCGCGCGTTTTTACGAACGCGGCCCGAAACGCGGCCATGACAAGGTCGTTGTTTTTCTGAATGCCGCCATCGAGCGAGGCCTGCTCAAGATCGACGATGTCGATCTTGCCGCCTATCAGTTCACCGAACTGTGCCTGGCAGGTCTTTTCCGTCAGTGCATATTCGCCTACCGCACCAAAGCCCCGAGCCAGGATGAAATCGACCACATCGTCAGGTCGGGCGTCGGCATGTTCCTGAAGGCTTACGGCACCGAAAGGCTTGCCGCGGAAGAAAGCACCCAGACGATTGCCCTAGAGGCAAAGTCCTAAAGCGCGTCGCGTTTGACCGGCCTCACGCGACGCGCTTTAGGTTGTTGTTTTATGCATGTCGTTATCGCAAAACCGCTGCACACTTTTGCGCGACATGCATTAGCCGCCATTGGCCGCCAGCACGATCGCCGCGCGCAATTCCTGGAGGCCCTCGTTCTTTTCCGAGGACGTGGCGACAACGAACGGAAACGCGGCCGGCCGCTTCTTGATCTTCTGCAGTGTCTCTTCGATCAGTCGCGGCACGCCGGCCGCCTTGATCTTGTCGGTCTTGGTCAGCACGATCTGATAGGACACCGCCGCCTTGTCGAGCAGCGACAGCACTTCATCATCCTTGGCCTTGATGCCATGGCGGGCGTCGATCAGCACGTAGACGCGCTTCAGCGTGACGCGGCCCTTGAGATAGTCGAAGACGAGTTTCGTCCAGTCGTCGACCTTTTCCTTGGGCGCGGTGGCGTAGCCGTAGCCCGGCATGTCGACCAGGGCCATCGGCGGCAGATCGGCGCCTTCGCCGGAAAACCCGCCCGGAACGAAATAGTTGAGTTCCTGCGTCCGCCCCGGCGTGTTGGACGTGCGCGCCAGCCCCTTCTGGTTGACCAGCGCGTTGATCAGCGACGATTTGCCGACATTCGAGCGGCCGGCAAAGGCGATCTCCGGCGGTCCCTCAGGCGGCAGGAATTTCATTGCCGGCACGCCGCGGATGAAGATCCACGGCCGCGTGAACAGCTCGATGCCGATCACGGTCTTGTTCAACGCGTTCAAACCGCTGCCTCCAGAAGAGAAATATCGGCGCCACGAATGGCATTGAGGTTGCGGCTGATCTTTTCCACCGGCCAATCCCACCACGCCGCCGCCAAAAGCCGCCAGATGGTCCTGTCGTCGAAGCGCATCCTCACCACCTTGGCCGCATTGCCGGCGACGATCGCATAGGGTGGCACCTCATGCGTCACCACCGATTTTGCCGCAACGATGGCGCCATGGCCGATCGTCACGCCGGGCAGGATCACCGCTTCCATGCCGATCCATACATCATTGCCGAGCACTGTGTCGCCGCGCAATTCCCTCGACCAGGTCGCCGGGTCGAAACCCACTTCCCAGCCATGACCGAAGATGTTGAACGGATAGGTCGAAAAGCCGGACATGGCATGATTGGCGCCGTTCATGATGAAGCGCGCGCCCTCGGCGATGGCGCAGAACTTGCCGATGATCAGCCGGTCGCCGATGAATGGATAATGATGCAGCACGCATCGCTCGGCGAATTTGTCCGGTCCATCCGGATCGTCATAATAGGTGAAGTCGCCGATCTCGATATTCGGCGCCGTGACCAGTCCCTTCAGGAAACCGACGCGGGTATGCATCGGGATCGGGTGCTTGATGTTGGGGTTGGGTCCGATCATGGTCTGGCTCCATCGACGAAAAAAACGGGCAAGGTCAAAATAACGCGATCCGCCCGGCAGCACCAACCGCGTGCTTAGCGGATCATCCTTACCTGTTCATCGACGAGCGCTCCTGAAACGACAGCGAGCTTATAGGGATGTGCCGCGGCGGCGTCTACCGCCGGGCCGACTGGTTTCGCCGTTCGCCGGCCGCTCGGCTTGTGCGAAAAAAGCCCCGGTCGAACCGGGGCTTTCCTGGATTCGCAAAAAGGGAGCGCCGGCTATTCCGCCGGTGACGGCTTCTTCCGGAACAGCGCGACCAGATTGTCCCACAACTCGATCTTGGCGCCCTGTCGCTTCATGATCACGCCTTGCTGGATGATCGAAAGCAAATTGTTCCAGGCCCAGTAGATGACGAGGCCGGCCGGAAAACCGGCCATCATGAAAGTGAAGACCACCGGCATCCAGGTAAAGATCATGGCCTGCGTCGGGTCGGGCGGCGTCGGGTTCATGCGCATCTGCAGGAACATGGTCACGCCCATGATCAGCGGCCAGACGCCGATCATCAACATGTCCGGCAGTGCGATCGGAATGAGGCCGAACAGGTTGAAGATTGAGGTCGGGTCGGGCGCCGCCAGATCCTGAATCCAGCCGAAGAACGGTGCGTGCCGCATCTCGATGGTGATGTAGAGCACCTTATAGAGCGCGAAGAAGACCGGGATCTGCAGCGCCACCGGCCAGCAGCCGGCGAGCGGATTGATCTTCTCGGTCTTGTAGAGCTCCATCATCGCCTGTTGCTGCTTCATCTTGTCGTCCGCGTATTTCTCGCGGATCTCAAGCATCTTGGGCTGCACCTTCTTCATGTTCGCCATCGACGCGTAGGACTTGTTGGCGAGCGGGAAGAAGAGCGCCTTGACGACGACGGTGGTGGCCAGGATAGCCACGCCGAAATTGCCGAAGAATTTGTAGAGCGTGTCGATCAGATAGAACATCGGCTTGGTGATCCAGATGAACCATCCCCAGTCGATCAAACGGTCGAACAGCCTGATGTTGCGGTCTTCTGCATAGGCGTTGACCTTGGCGACTTCCTTGGCGCCGGCGAAGATTTCGGTCTCGACCGTCGCCGACTGGCCGGCAGCAACGGTGATCGGGTCGGTGAGGAAGTCAGCCTGGTAGCGCGGGCGGCCGTCCTCGAAATAGGCGTAACGCGGCTGGAACGGCTGCTTCTCGGTCGGCACCAGCGTCACCGCCCAGTATTTGTCGGTGATGCCCAGCCAGCCATCGGTCGACTTGCCCGGCGTAAACTGCTTGTCCTCCTCGACCGCCGCGTATTTGTGTTCCTGCAGGCCTTCCGTGCCGGTGACGCCGATCAGCCCCTCATGCAGCACATAGATGCTGGCAACGGCAGGCTTGTCGAAGCGGGTGACACGGCCGTAATTCGACAGGGTAACGGCGGCCGACCCCGAATTCTGCACCGTGTCCGAGACCGTGAACATATAGTCGCTGTCGACGGAGAAGGTGCGCTTGAAGGTCAGGCCCTTGTCGTTGGTGAAGCTCAGCGTGACCGGGGTCGCCGGGGTCAGCGTCGCATTGCCGTCGACGGTCCACACGGTTTCCGGGCCCGGCACCGTGCCGGTCTTGTCGCTGCCGACAAAGCCGATCTCGGCATAGTAGCCCGTAGGCAGCGCTGCCGGGTTGAGCAGTTCGATCTCGGGCGAGTTCTTGTCGACCGTCAGCGTGTAGTGCTTGAGCTTGAGGTCGTCGAGACGAGCGCCGGTGAGGTTGATCGAGCCCTCCAGGCTCGGCGTGTCGATCCTGACGCGCTTGGTCGACGCCAGCGCCTGCTCGCGGCCGGCCGGCGTCGTGCCGTCGGTTGCCGGTGCATTGGGTGCACTAGGAATGGCGCCTTGCTGCGGCACCGGCGTTCCGCTGCTGTCCGGACTGGTGCCTTGGGCCGCCTTCTTCTGCTCCGCTAGCCGCTGTTCTTCGATACGGGCCGCCTCGCGTTGCGCCTCGCTGTGCGGCAGCACGTAAAAATACTGCCAAAGCGACAGGATCAGCACCGACAGCGCGATGGTGATGAAGAAGTTCCGGTTGTTTTCCATCGAAAGCCTTGGCCTATCGTGTTCCGCGCAGTCGGCGGGAGAGTTCGGCCTTCAACTGGCCGAACGGAATGGTAAGCACATCTTCGCGCCCGACGATGACATAATCATTGCCAGGCTTCATGTCACCCGCGGCATGCGTGCGCACGGCTTCTCTCAGCCGCCGCCGGATGCGGTTGCGGACGACCGCGTTGCCGACCTTTTTGGTGACCGTGTAGCCGATGCGAGGCGCCTCTGCGTCGCTGCGGTCCAGAACCTCGACGAGAAAAAGCCGCCCGCGGCGCTTTTCGCCACGCCGGACGGCCAGGAATTCCGCGCGCTTCAGAAGCCGCTTGGGATGTGCTCCCACTGGCTTGCCGGTTGCGGGCAACGATCTCGTCTTCCGTTCAGGCGCTGAGCCGCTTGCGACCGCGGTTGCGGCGGGCTGCGACGACGCCACGACCACCCTTGGTGGCCATGCGGGCACGGAAACCGTGCCGGCGTTTGCGGACGAGTTTGGACGGTTGGTAGGTACGCTTCATTTGTTTTAATACCGCGGGGTGCGGCCCTTCTTGATTCTGTCACTCTGTAACAGGAGCTTTGCCCGGCCGGTTTTGGCGCGATCGAAACCGCGCCGGGACGAATGGCCCGAGCGTGAGCGGGCTTATAGAAAGAAGGGTTTTGGAAGTCAATCCGGCGCCGACATCCGGCACCGTCAGGCCGATGGCTGAAGTGATGGCCGAAGTCTTGGTGGTCTTATCCCGTATTGGGACGAAGGATGAAATTGGCAAAAAAGCCGCAATGGCCTAATCTTGGCTGATCAAGTGATCGTGAAGAAGCAGCATGAGTGAAATCCCATCCGCGGAGGAAAGGACCGATCGGGCGACCGCGGCCGCCCGGAGGGTGCCGTTGTCGCGTGGATTGTCGACAAAGCTCCTGCTGCTCACCATCGTATTCGTGCTCCTGGCCGAGGTCCTTATCTTTCTGCCTTGGATCGCCAGCTACCGGCTGAGTTGGCTGAAGGAGAGGCTGAGCACCGCCGCGGCCGTCTCGATCGTGCTGGTGCAGGGAGAGCCCGCCTCGCTGTCCCGCGCCGCCCAGAACGATGTGCTGATGGCGATCGGCGCCAAGGCGATCGCCGTGCGCGACGGCGGTGTCTCGCGGCTTCTGGTCGTGGCTGAAATGCCGCCGCAGGTCGACGAGCATATCGACATCGCCAATGTCGGCCTGATCAACGGCATGACTGGCGCTTTGGACACGCTGTTTTTCGGCGGCGAGCGGATGCTGCGCGTTTTCGGCCCGGTCGGCGACAGCGACAAGGAATTCGAGCTGATCATGCCCGACTACAGCCTGCGCAATGCCATGCTCATCTATTCGCGCAACGTCGCCTTCGTCTCGCTGCTGATCTCGCTGTTCACCGCCATGCTGGTCTATGCCGCCATAGACCTGATCATGATCGGCCCGATCCGGACGATGACGCGTTCGATGCTGGCCTTTTCCGAGGCACCGGACGACCCCGGACGGATCATCCGCCCAGCCGCCCGCGCCGACGAGATCGGCGTTGCAGAGCGCGAGCTCTCGCAGATGCAGGAGCGGCTGCAAAAGATGCTCTCCGAGCAGAAGCATCTCGCCGACCTTGGTCTCGCCGTGTCGAAGATCAACCATGATATGCGCAATATCCTGGCCTCGGCGCAGCTAATGTCGGACCGTCTGCGCCAGGTCAAGGACCCGACCGTGCAGGCCTTCGCGCCGAAACTGCTGCGCGCGCTCGATCGTGCCGTATCCTATTCGGAAGGTGTGCTCGCCTATGGCCGTACCCAGGAGCCGCCGCCGTCGCGCCGCAGGCTCAGGCTGCGCCAGCTGGTCGACGACGTCCACGGCCTGCTCGACACCGAAGGCGGCATCGAATTCGTCAACGCCGTCGATCCGGCTTTCGAGGTGGATGCCGATTCCGATCAGCTTTTTCGCGTGCTCACCAATCTTTGCCGCAACGCCGTGCAGGCGATGGCGGTGGACGCGGAAAATGCGGTGGTGCGCCGGCTGGAGGTGTCGGCCGAGCGCGTCGGCAGCGTCAGCCGCATCACGGTCACCGACACCGGCCCCGGCCTGCCGCCGAAGGCGCGCGAGAACCTGTTCGCGGCGTTCCGCGGCTCGGCCCGCAGCGGCGGCACCGGCCTTGGCCTGGCGATCGCCTATGAACTGATCCGCGCCCATGGCGGCACGGTGGAGCTCGTCGAAAGCAGAGGCGGCCGCACCACATTCGCGGTTACCATTCCGGACCAGCCGGTCCGGCTCGACCAGGCCCGCAACGGCCTGCGCCGCCCGGCCTGATCCTGCCCCGCCCGATCCTCAAGACACGAACAGCAAAACTTTTGCCGGATCGGCTTGCTTTTCGGAAATTCAGTCGCTAGGGAACACG
This sequence comes from Mesorhizobium delmotii, assembly GCF_900149755.1. Taxonomy (NCBI): domain Bacteria; kingdom Pseudomonadati; phylum Pseudomonadota; class Alphaproteobacteria; order Hyphomicrobiales; family Phyllobacteriaceae; genus Mesorhizobium; species Mesorhizobium delmotii. The sequence continues at coordinate 285,329 of NZ_FUIG01000013.1, forward strand.
TCACATCGCGGCCGGTCGTCAAGGATCGGATCGCGGGCCATGCAAAGCATGGCCTGTTGCGCGCCCGTAGCTCAGCTGGATAGAGCACCAGACTACGAATCTGGGGGTCAGGAGTTCGAATCTCTTCGGGCGCGCCAATAATCTCAAAAGCTTAGCCAAGTTGCACCGTTTCAAATCAGCAAACTGAAACGGTTTTTGAAACGGTTTTGTAGTTTCGGATAGTGCAGCGCGCGATTGAGCGGGCGCAGCGAAAGATCGGCAACGCCTCTGTGTGAACAGTACACGTCCTGACCGCTCAGGGGCCGAAAGCTGCCTGCCTGCGGCCATCGACGATCAGCGTCGCCAGATAGCCCTCTAGGACCTCGACCACGGTCGCTGGATCGCGGATGCAATCCACTTCGAGCTCGAAGGCCGGCCCATGCGAGGCCGCTTACCGTTACCGCCCGGCCCCCTGTGGTCCTCGTCTCGCCCTCCATGAGAGTACGAACATAATTTAATGCTTGCCTTGCGACCACCCAACGGCTATTGTAGTATGAACGTAATTCAAAACTTCAGGAGCTTATGATGACAACAACTCCGCAGGTTGCGCTCGTAACAGGCGCCACCTCAGGCATCGGCAAGGCCACAGCGATCGCCTTGGCCGCCGCAGGTTTCCAGGTGATCGGAACCGGCCGCAACACCGCGAAACTCACCGCGCCCGCCGGGGTGACCTACCTGGACCTCGACGTGACCCGCGACGAATCGGTCGCGTCAGCGGTCAAGCAGGTGATCGACCGGTTCGGGCACATCGACGTCCTGGTCAACAACGCCGGCGTTGGCACAACCGGCGCGCAGCCGAGGAGTTCTCGATTACCCAGACGCAGGACATCTTCGACATTAACGTCTACGGCGTCATGCGGACGACCAAGGCGGTCCTGCCGCACATGCGCGTCCAAGGCCGCGGACGCATCATCAATGTCTCCTCCCTCAGCGGGTTCGTCCCCAGCCCGTTCATGGCCCTCTACGTCTCGACCAAGCACGCGGTCGAGGGCTACTCCCAATCGCTGGACCACGAGGTTCGCGATTACGGCGTCCGGGTCCTGCTCGTCGAGCCCGGCCCGATCAACACTCCGTTCGCAGGCCACAGCGTGGAGGCCGACACCCCCATGCCGCTCTACGCGGCGGGACGGCGCAACTACGACGAGCTGCTGGGGAAGAACCTCAGCAACGGCGACGACCCCGCCGTCGTCGCCAAGGTGATCGTCGCGGCGGTCACCGACCGGAACCCAAAACTACGGCGCACCGCCGGTACGACCGCCCGGACCATCAACGCGGTGTACCGCGTCGCCCCGGCCCGGATCTTCGACCGCGTCATCCGCAGATTCAACCGGATGCCGAGCTGATCGCTGCCGAGATCCACTAACCAGTCATTCGCAGGTCTACCGAGGAGAGTAATCTAGCAGCAGAGCCAGCAGACGGCCCGCCACCACGCACCGTACATCACCAACGGCGGCCTCCCCGAGCTCCACGACTCGAAAGTGCAGACCGCGAGGATCAACGTCCCGGCTCTCCTTGCCAACGCTGCACACTGACTTGGCCATAGCGGTATCCGGAGCGCAAGCCCGGCTGGAGATGGAGGAACGCATGGTGCGTTACACGAAAGAACACAAGCAGGAGACAAGGCAGCGGATCATTGCGACGGCCGGTCGACGGCTCAAGCGGGACGGTATCGACGGCTCCGGAGTCGCGACGCTAATGAAGGACGCGGACCTGACCAACGGCGCCTTCTACGCCCACTTCGAATCCAAGGACAGCCTCGTCGCGGAGGCGGTCACCGACCAACTGCACACACTGCACGCGAACATCGTCGAGCTGGCGGAGCCCGGCCGGGCCGGCCTCGAACAGATCGTGCGCTGGTACCTGTCGGCCCACCACCGGGACAATCCCGGCGACGGCTGCCCCAACGCCGCCCTGCTCGACGAGATCGGGCGCAGCGCGGACGCAATCAGGCAGGCGTACACCGACGGCGTGCTGGTCGTCATCGACGACCTCGCCGCCCGAATGGCACCCGAAGATCCGCCCTCGGCCCGCGTGAAGGCGCTCAGCCTCCTCGGCCTGATGGCCGGGACGCTACAACTCTCCCGCGCCCTGACCGACCGACAGCTCTCCGACGACCTCCTCGAGCAGGGCCTCCGCAACGCCCTAGCCCTGGTGGACGCCGAGCTCCGACCATGACCTTCATTTCTGCGACTACCCCCGGCACACCCGGCGACGTCGCCCTCCATCAGATAGGAACACGATGACCGAGCAACCCTTCAACCCACAGCTACGAGCCGCGCGGTTCCTTCCCCGCACCATCATCAACGCCCGAACGCTTCCCGCGCTCCGTGTCCTCACCAAGCTCACCGGGATCACTCGGCGGCCGGACGCGCAGGTCGTATCCGTGGACGCCGATGTGTCAGTATACGTCTTCCGCCCGGCTTCGGCCCGGCCTCGGACGCCGGCACTGTTGTGGATCCACGGCGGCGGAACGGTGCTCGGCGACGCGGCGCAGGACAGCGGCTTCTGCCGCCGGATCGCCGATCAGCTCAACATCGTCGTCGTCTCGGTGGAGTACCGGCTCGCGCCCGAGCACCCGTTTCCGGCGCCGCTGGAAGACTGCTACACCGCGCTGCAATGGCTCGCCCGCCAACCCGACATCGACCCCGCACGCATCGCCATCGGTGGCGCCAGCGCCGGCGGTGGTCTGGCCGCCGCGTTGGCGCTGCTGGCGAAGGAACGCGGCGAGATCCGTCCGGTTCTGCAACTGCTGTCCTACCCAATGCTGGATGACCGGACCACCACCCGCACCGACATCGACCCGCGGCGGCTCCGCCTCTGGAGCCCGGCCAGCAACCGGTTCGGCTGGCGCGCCTACCTCGGCCCCGCCACCGCGGACGGCAACGTGCCCCCGCTGGCCGCGCCGGCCCGCTACGACGACCTCTCCGGCCTGCCGCCCGCATGGATCGGCGTCGGCACCAACGACCTGTTCCACGACGAGGACGTCACCTACGCCCGGCGGCTGCAGCAGGCCGGCGTCGCCAGCACCCTGCACGTAGTGCCCGGCGCCTACCACAACTTCGACGCCATCGAAGCGAAAGCCGCCATCTCCCGGGCCTTCGTCAAGGCCCAGACGACGGCACTGGACGAAGCACTCAACGGCGGCTGAACGGACGTACACGACAGGTCAGCCTCGCGCGCCTACCTCGCGCGGCTGAAGGAACGCACGACGGGGCACGACATGCCGGCCAGCCCGGGGACGTACCGCGCGAGCCGACCGCCCTGCGCCGCTGGGGCCTGCAGGCGCCCGCCGAGTGGTCGTCGGCGGTCGGCCCAGGTGCTCATCGTCCACGGCGACAGCGACCGGCTGGTGCCGCCCGCGAACGCCAGAATCGGGGTCCCTCGGCGACGTTGGCACATACTGGTGCGGCTAAGCCCGTAGAGGTGGCGCAAGCCGAAAGCACGGTGCGAGGCCCGCTTCGGGTCGGATGCGGCGAGAAGATCGGGGGCCGGGTGGTAACGGAAATAGAGCTGCGCCCGCTCGACCGGCGTAATGACCACCGCCAGGCATTCAACGCCTTTCTCACGCAGGGCCGGCTTGAGTTGCGCCATCGCCGCGACATGGCTCCGGCAGAACGGACAGTGTAGGCCTCAACCGCTGCACGGCGTAGCCTTATCCGCTCGATCACAAGTCATATCGCCGACGAAAACTCATCGAGCGCATGTTGTGCAAGCTCAAGAACTGGCGCGGCATCGCAACACGATACGATCGCCATGCACAGAACTACCTCTCAGCCCTCGCTCTCGCTGCAATCATTTCAGCCTGGATCTGAACGAGTCCTCAACCTAGCTAGGCCGGCTGAGTGCGCCGCCCGCTCGCGTCGGCAGCGGCTCGGACAGGCATGCTTGCGCCGGTGTCGCGCGGATGCGGCCCGACCGGCATGATCGCCGGAAACGGCGTCGCGCCGAAGGCGAATGTCCATTTGTAGCCGACTAGCCCGTCTTCGGGCGTTGTGTGCTGGTCGTGATGTGCGAGCAGTCTGGCGCGATCGGCCAGTTCCTCCGCCTCACGCCTCAGCATTTCCGCCGTCTCCGGCCGCATCCGCCTGGAGAAGCTGACGAATGTCGCCTCGCGCTGCAGATGCGTAATCGCCCAGCCGATGAAGTTCTTGTTGGTCATCTCGAACAGTGGCCGCAGCGGCCCTTCGAAATTCCACTGGATCGGCGTCTCGACCAGCAGCCTGGCCGACAGGCCGCGGCCAAGCGCGACCAGCCCCAGCTCCTCGAGGTCACGCAGATAGAGGAACATCGAGGCCTCGCTCAACCCTTGTGAGCGCATGATGCCTTCGGGCGTGAATTTCTCGGAGAGCATGACGAAGATGAACAGCAGCGCCGGCCGGCTGGCCAGCTTGCGCTCGATGTCCGGCGCGATGTGGTTGGCCGGCCCCGGTCCCCTGTTCATAGAGCCGAGCACGTTTTCCAGTTCCACGCCGGCAGCGGCGCAAATCTCCACCAGCCGGTCGAGCTTGCAGTTGCGCTCGTGGAAGATACGCTTCACCGTCGGCTCGGAAACACCCATGCGCTCGGCAAGCACGCGATAGGTAACGCCCTTTGCCTTTAGCGTCCGCTTCAGCGCCTCGAAGATCAGGCTGTTCATGGGATGCATCTCTTTTGGGTGATTTCGTATCGATCTTCGATACTAGCTGCAATCAGCCTTCCAGAAAAGTATCGGAAAATCTAGGTCTCCGCTGTCACCACAGGAGATCAGCCATGAAAACCATTGTCCGCTCGACTCTTCTCGCCATCGTCGGCATCGCGACGATGTCTGCCGCCCACGCCGGGGAAATTTGGCGCGCCACCGGCTTTGAGCAGCCGGAATCGGCGCTGTTCGACGCCGTCAACAAACGCATCATCGTTTCTAACATCGTCGGCAATCCCGGCGACGCCGACGGCAACGGCTACCTGTCGGTGCTGTCGCTCGACGGCAAGGTCACCACCCGGCACTGGACCGACGGCATGGACGCACCCAAGGGCATGGCGATCTCAGGCGACAAGCTCTACGTCGCCGACATCACGAAAATACGCGTCGTCGACCTCGCCAGCGGCAAGCTCGCCTGGACCATTGACGTGCCGAATGCCATCTTCCTCAACGACATGACCACTGATGTGTCCGACAAGGTCTATGTCACCGACATGCTGGCCGATGCCATCTACCACATCGACGACGAGCGGCCGGAATTGTTCGCGAAGGACACGGCGCTTGCTTCGCCCAATGGCATCTTCGCCGATGGCAACAGGCTGATCGTCGCCTCCTGGGGCAAGGGCATCAAGTCTGACTTCAGCACGGCGGAGCCGGGCGGCCTGGTTGCAGTCGATCTCGCCACCAAGGCGATTTCGCAACTGCCTGGCGCGCAAAAATTCGCCGATCTCGACGGCGTCATTGCAATCGGCGACACCATCTACGCCACTTCCTACATGACTGGTACGCTCTATCGCTACAAGGTTGATGGCACACCGGAGACGGTTGCGACCTTCAAGCCGGGCAGTGCCGATATCGGCACTTACGGCAGCAGGATTTTCGTGCCGTTGATGAACGACGGCGAAGTCGTTGCGCTGACGCTCGACTGAGCCGGTTTCTCGGTCAGCTCAGGACGCGGGCGCTGCGTTCTTCAACTGCGCCGGCGCATCAAGGCCATCGCCGCATGGGCGGACCATCATAAGCTACGTTGAAGCATGTCAGGATGCGGCCATCGCATGGGTGGTGGCCGCCGATATCGTCGGGGGCGGAAAATGGCCCGGGAACGTCGGCAATGCGATCATCTTGCGCCATAGCGCACTCGAACCCGAAGTTCCGGAACGGGCCCGACTCAAGCCGTAGCGCGGACGGCGCTCTGGAGAAAGCACCAGGAAGGTCGGCAATTGGGCGCAATTACGATGTCCAGGGTGATCGCCGGCAGCGTCTGCTATCGGGCAACAGCAAAGATCACCTCAATGGCCGACATGAGGCGCAAAGCTTTTCAGCAGCCAAGGGGGCGAGTACGAACGGCAGCTTCGGGGATCGGATCTTAAGAAGCGGACCTTAAGGTGTCCACGGCATCGACGTGATCTGACCCGTCGCAGTCAACTAGCGCTGGCCTAGTATCTGGCCCGCGATGGAAAGCCTGCCCTTGTGGATCGACCACTACAACAGCCTTCATCCCACACGAGGCCGTCGGCTATCGTTCACCTCGCGAGTTCATCGCGGATCAAACCCACTCTGATCGTGTCCGATCATTCGGGGGCAACAACACGTCGGCCCTTCGGATCTCAGACCAGGCGGCGCGTGAGCTCCACGATTTCGCGTCCAAGGTTGTCCTCATCCGTGTTGAAGTGCGCAATCAGCGAAATGTGGTTGTGCCCGGCAGGCGTACGAAGCGTGGTGCGCGGCGGCGCGCAATGGCGATGCGATGTGCGAACTCCAGGCCGTAGAGATCGAGCAAGGGATTCTCGAAAGCGGCCGGATAGGCTCGGGGCGTCTCGGAGATCCTTGCGTCCGAAACCCACCATTCAGCCACGGTCAGCCCGTGAGACGCCCACGAAACAACGTTGAGCCGTCCGTCAGGCGCGACCTGGAGATAGCCCGGAATCCAGCCTCGGTCATCCACGCGCGATATTGACCTTCAGTGTACGATTCGCCGTGGCGATAGAGGTTCAAGAAGGTGAGATTCAGAAAGACACCCTCAGGCGGGCCGAGGCGGTCGTCATCGACGACACCCCACCCCGCAATTGCGATCTCGCCTCCGGGTGTGAGGCAACGCGCCGCGTTCAGGATCGAACTGCGCGCCTGGTCCGGCGGAAGGACCTGGACGACGGCCTTCAGGATCGCCAGATCGTGGCGACCGATCGAGGGCGCGACAGTTATGTCCCCCTCTTCGACAACCACGTCGTCGGCACCGTATTCTGACAGGATATCTGGCGCGACCGCTGCGACCGTTGGGAGTTCCATCAGCGTCGCCGCAATCTGCGGCCGCCGCTCGCGAAGTCCGACGAGAATGGTCCCGGGGCCCCCGCCGATGTCGATCACCGAACCGATCGCCGATAGGTCCATCTCCCGGGCCAGATGCCGGCCGAAAATCACCCCGCCCGGTGCGAGCATGCGGCTGAAGGCCACCGCGGCCTCGGGCCCCGCTTCGGAAAAGTCGTGCAGCGCAGCCGGCCGGTTCTGTCGCAGCGACTCTGCGGTCAGCAGGTCGGCTCCCCAGATCTCGCGCAGGAGCGCATGATCGCCGCCGCGATAGTTCGGCTTGGACGCGTCGAGGAAGGCCGACGCTTCGGCTCCGTTGCGAAATTGACCATCCTCGACTTCGAGGAGACCGATGCTGGCGAGCGCGTAGAGAAGCCGCGACAGACGATCGGGCTCGACTTTGAGCGCGGCCCCAAGGCTGTCAGCAGTCACCGCGCTGCCACCGAGCCGGGTGAAGATGCCAAGGTCCAGCCCGGCGCGAAGCGCCAAGGCGGGGGGCACCGCTGCGATCAGGTTGTCGATCCGATCAGAATCCACCATGCCACATCCCCTTCCGCGATCCAGGGCCGACTGTGAAGCAGCTCGGAAGATCGCATTCGACCGGAGCGGCGCTTTCCTCACCTATCGCAGCGAGGAGCGACCAGAAGTTTGTCACGAACCGAAGAGCGTTTGAAGTAGCATGGTCGACCAGACCGATATACGCGCCCGGTATTCGACGTCGAGACAGTTAGCGACGAGGGGCTAGCTGGCTGACTGTTGATCAAGCCCTGCGTTAATCCAGGCACGCGTCTGTTCCAGCACTTCATCCGAAAGCTTGGGATCGTCGATCGCCCGAGCGAGGATCACTGCCCCCACCAACCGAGGAGGAGTTCAGCGGCGCGCAGCAGGCGATTATGACTTCCTCTGCTGCCATCTCGGATGTAGCCTTGCTGCTGGCTGACGGCTGCGATGGCCGTGCTGCGACCTTGATGCGCAACCTGGCGGACTTCGCTGCCTTGGGCGGTTCGATCCCTGCAGGCGAGCCGATTGCCAGCCCGCAGGACTACGTCGCGGCCTTCAAGTAGTGGTCGAGAATCCGCTCTGCCGTGCTGGTGCCCGACAAGTGAGGTTCCGCTCTCCTGTCGGCTTCCGAGCGCGACTAGTTGAGCTAGCAGGGTGTTGAAGAAGTCGCTCACCCGTTTGGCCTTGAGACGATTCATTGGGCAGCGCCGATTTTGCGGAGGCGGTCTTGCGGGGGCGTCAGACGAGAGCACGGGGGCGTTGCTCAGCTAGCTAGTCGTTGATTGTGAGTCGACCTGGCTTTGAGTTGCGCTATCTAGGCAAAAACGGAGGCAGCCATGCGTATGAAGTTCCTACTGGTGACATCAGCGACGATGATGGCGACAATCGTTGCCCACGCGGACAGTCAGTCCTCGAACACAAGCTCGAATAGCTCGTCGAACAACGGCGTTGTGCGTGAGCGGATTGTCGAGACCTACTGTGAAAATGACTATTGTGAGACCTACGTCAAGCGCAGGGTTTATCAAGAGGACCGATCCACCCGTCGTTACCAGGACTATGATCGCCGCCGCTATCGCGACCGCTACATAGATGATGATGACGACGACGACTAAGGAAAAATGCCGCGCCGCTGACGCTCCGCGGGGGCCCGGTCCGGATGTAGTCCGGCACCATTGATCAATCACAGGACCAGGCTCGTCGTCGAAATGGCGTCCGTGGCGAGCGCGAAGCAGACGATGGCTGACGAAGGTCAGAACGGTATAGGCCCCAATCGTCACGCATTTGTGAGCTGTATTGATAAGCCTATTCGGGATTATGGGTCTAATTTTGGACCGTGCGTCGCCTTAAGTAGTCCGTGCATGGCCGCCGCTCAGGAATAATGCTGATGGAACGCAAGCTCGCGGCAATCATGGCCGCCGATATCGTCGGCTACAGCCTGCTGATGGCTGAAAACGAGGCTTCTACCTACGCGAAGCTGCGCGCTGTTTTTGATGAGCTCATTGACCCGACCACTGCTCGCCATGGCGGGCGCATCGTCAAGACGGCGGGAGACGGCTTTCTCGCCATGTTTCCCAGCGTCAACGAAGCGGTTGATGCGGCGCTGGCCATCCAGGAAGGCTTCGACAAGGGCCCGTTCGAGCTGCGCATCGGCATCAATCTTGGCGATGTCATCGAAGACGACGGCGACGTATACGGCGACGGCGTCAATGTGGCCGCCCGTCTTGAGGCCATGTGCGATCCGGGGCAGATATTCGTCAGCGGCGCCGTGGTGATGGCGGCCGACCGCAACAGCGCGGACAGGTTCGTCCGCATCGGCCGCAGGCGGGCCAAGAACATTCCCGAACTTCTCGACGTCTACCGCGTAAGGCGCGCGGGCTCTCCGTGGTCGCCATGGCGGCAGGTGCCGCAGGTGCTGCGCAGCACCGCCGCCCGCTGGTCTTATGGCGCGGCCGCCATAGCCCTCATCCTCATCGGCACCCAAATCCAGCCGCTCCCCCTGGCAGCTATGGTCAGCCGCATCCCGGCGGTCTTGTCGATGGACCAGAGCCGCGCCGACCCCCGGCCGTCAGTGGCGGTCATGCCTTTTGCCGCGATGAGCGGCAGCGGCGAGCAATCGTATTTCGCGGACGGACTGACCGAGGATGTGACGACAGCCCTTGCCCGCAATTCAGAGCTGCAGGTAATCGCGCGCGATTCCACCTACGCCGTGCACGGGCAGGGTACGGACGTGCGCAAGCTCGGGGCGAAGCTCGGCGTTGATTATGTGGTTGAAGGCAGCGCCCGCCGTGAAGGCGACCAGCTTCGCGTGTCGGCGCAGCTGATCGATGTAAAGACAGGCGCGCATCTTTGGTCGCGCAGTTTCGACCGGCAGGTCGCCGACGTGTTCACCGTCCAGAGCGAGCTGACCACTGAAATCGTCGCGCAGATCGCGCCCTATATCGGCAGGAGCGAGGCGGCGGCGGCAGCGGAACGCCCGACCGACAATCTGCAGGCCTATGACCTCGTGCTGCAGGCCCGCAACCGCTACCGGCACGGCGCCGATGACCCGCAGGACATTCTGGAGGCGCGGGGCCTCTACCAGCGCGCCCTTGAAATGGACCCGTCCTATGCGGCCGCCCGCGCAGGCCTCGCGCTGACCTTTATCGCCAGCGTGGCGCAGAGCGGTGACGGCCGGGCAAACGCGCCGGAACTCCATCTTGGGCTTAGCGAAGCCCGGCAGGCGGTCCGTCTCGATCCCAATCTTGGCCTTGGCTATCAGGTCATCAGCTTCGGGCTTGCCCTGCAGGGCGACTATTCAGGCGGCTTGCAGGCCGCACGGCGCGCTGTGGAGCTCAACCCTAACGATCCCGACAGCATGATGGCGCTTGCAAAGGCGCAGGTTCGCTTCGGGCAATATGATGATGCCGTCGCCAACGCAGAGCGGGCCCGCCGCCTTCATCCTATGGCGCCCGAGTACTATGCCTATGTGCACGGGCAGGCGCTCTACGCGGCTGACCGCCGCGATGAGGCTTCCGCCGTCATAGAGGAATGCCTGATCCGGGCGCCGCGCGATGCAAACTGCCTTCTGATTCAGGCCGCTTTGCAGGCCGGGGGCGGAGAGGTCGAGGCAGCCCAGCAGACGATGGCAAAGCTGGTCGAGGCGTACCCGGCATTCTCGCTGGAAGCAGAGCGCGCTTACCGCCGGTTCGGTGACAGGCCGCTGATGGAAGAGTTCCTGCAGGACCTCGCACAGGCCAAGGCTCCTGAAACCGGCTGAGAGTTTTTACAGAGCGACTTCAATCACATAGCGGTGCCCAGTTTCATCCTCTCCGGCGCGCCAATTTTGCCATTTCCACCACGCCAACACCGAAAATTGCCGCCCATTGCCGCTGGAACTACGTCCGCGCGAGGAGCGCGAAATAGCCAAGAGGCGAGAGAGCGTAGTAACGGCGGTGATCGGTGGTGAAAACGTTCGAATCGTTTGCGGCCGAATGACGTATTTTGGCCCACGGCAAAGCATATTGATCGTTGGACGGACATCGCGAGCCCGTGCCGGGGCGCGCCGCGCTGCCGTTTCCGCCGTCCGGGTACAATCGCCAATACAGAGACTGTGGGGCGAGCGATCAGCGCTTGTCCGCCGGTTGACTGCTGGTCGTCGAAGGGATGCGGGCGATGACCTTGATCTCAAAATCGAAGCCCGCAAGCCAATTGACGCCCACTGCCGTCCAGTTCGGGTAGGGAGGTGCGCCGATCTCTTCCGCTCGGACGGCCAGAACTGTCTCGATCTGTTCGTCCGGGTAGGTGTGGAACGTTGTGACGTCGACAACGTCGTCGAAGCTGCACCCGGCCGCGGCCAAGACTGCGCGCAGATTGGCGAATGCCCGTCGAACCTGATCCTCGAATACGGGCTCGGGCGAGCCGTCCTCACGGCTCCCGACTTGACCCGACACAAAGAGAAGATCGCCGGAGCGAATGGCCGCGGAATATCGATGAATATCGTATAACGCGTGGCGTTTGGCCGGATAGATGGCGTCACGTGCAGGCATTTCGTGTTCCTTTCTGTCTTGATGACGGGAGCGGACCGGCGGCGGGCCGGAGCCGGGGTATCTCCGAGTTGATACAAGCAGGAGATAGGGCAATCGCATTGCGCGCATTAGCCGTTGAAATCGGCATGAGATGATGCAAAATCCCCATCAATGCCCCGGCCGTCGCTCGACGATCTCACCGCCTTCGTGGCCGTTGCCACACACCGCAGCTTCCGCCGCGCAGCGGACGAGATCGGCACAGCACCTTCCACATTGAGCCATGCGATGCGTGCGCTCGAGGAACGCATGGGCGTGCGCCTTCTGAACCGCACCACACGCAGCGTCTCACCGACAGAAGCCGGGTTCCGGTTGCTCGATCGCCTTCAGCCGGCGCTCGCCTCGCTGGACGAGGCGCTCGACAGCGTCGCGGGGTTCCGGGGCAATGTCGCGGGCACGGTTCGCATCAACGCACCGCGATTGGTGGCCGGGCTTCTCGTTCGCTGGGTTCTTCCGCAGATGGCGGAGCGCCATCCGGACGTGACCGTGGACATCGTCGTCGAGGGGCGGCTCATCGATATCGTGTCCAGCGGGTTCGATGCCGGCGTGCGCCTCCTCGGATCGGTCCCCAAGGACATGATCGCCGTGCCGTTTGCACGCCCGTTGACGTTCATCTGTGTCGCCTCGCCCGCCTATCTCGATCGCTTCGGCGACCCGGGAACGCCCGAGGAATTGCAACGCCACCATAGCATCGGCCATCGTATGCCCAGCGGCAAATTCTATCGATGGGAGTTCGAACGCGCCGGCCAGGAACTCGTGATCGAGGCAAACGGCTCCATCGTCCTCGATGACGAGGAACTGATGGTCGAAGCCGCAATGGAGGGTCTGGGCGTCGCCTATGTGGCGGATTGGGCCGCCGAAGCGGCCATATCCGATGGCCGGCTGCGTAAGGTCCTGACCGCATGGATGCCCGCTCCGGAAGGGGTCGCGGTCTACTATCCCGGACATCGAGCCGTGCCGCCGGCACTGCGGGCTTTTCTCGATGTCGTGAAGGACTTGCGAAAGAAAGAACCTTAACTGGATCAAAGAAGCAGCAATCCGGGCAATCGTAGTGCAGAAGGAGATCCGGCATGATTTCTCGCTTCTGTCGATCGCCATCAGTCGATCTAGCTTACAACCGATTGCATAACGCAGTCAGAACCGCGCGGATGTGCCGCGTGAGGAAAGGAGGCGGGTATGGCTAAGCTCGTATTCGGAATGAACCAGTCCCTCGACGGCTACGTCGACCATCTGGCGTTTGCGCCTAGCCCCACGCTCTTCCGCCACTTCATCGAGGAGGCTCAGAGGCAGGCGGGCAGTGTGTACGGTCGCCAAATGTATGAGGTCATGCGTTACTGGGACGACGATCATCCTGAATGGGATGCAGAGCGACACGCCTTCGCGGCGGCGTGGCGGAACCAGCCGAAATGGGTCGTCTCGCGCTCGTTGAAGTCGGTTGGCCCCAACGCCACGCTTGTTGGGGATGATCTTGAAGGCGCGATCCGCGAGCTGAAGTCCGAGCGCGGCGGGGAGATCGAAGTTGCTGGTCCGGACTTGGCGCGAAGCCTCACCGAACTTGGCCTGATAGATGAGTATCGCATCTACCTGCACCCCGTCGTCCTTGGCCACGGCAAGCCATATTTCGCCGGCCCCCGGCCGCCGCTCCGCCTTATGACTAATGATCGGATTGGCGAGGACGTGATCAGGTTGACCTACGTTCCTGCTTGATCTCGCGGCCCGCCGGATGGAATCGCCGCTGAAGTCTGTTTTTGCGTTGCGCCTAAAGCGACGGGAACTGCGTGGGTCTCTCCTGTGTTCGCTTGATGAACTCCATCATGAGGGAAAGTGCTGGTTCGGCATGCGTCTCAAGCAGGAAATGCCCGCCGTCGAAAATATGCGCCTCCATACGAGGCAGATCCTGCATCCAGGACAGCGTTTCGGCGATATCGAAATAGGGCTCGTGACGGCCCCACAGCATGAGCGCCGGCGGTTGCCATTTTTCTAGATAGCCGGCGATCGCATCGAAACGCGCGGCGTGGCTCTTATGATCGGCGATGAGCGCGCGGTGGGTCTCCATGCGGCGGGGAAGATTCATCACGCTCCAGTCCTCGACCCAGGGTTCGCCTTTGATCGTGGCGGCGACCTCCTCTGGCAGGCCGCCGGTATATTGCTCGCGCGTGAATTCAAAGGTCAGGTCGGGGGTCGCGGCCGCTTCGTTCTCTTTTGTTGGTTCTGACCAGAATTTTAACACAGCATCCCACACGGGACCGAAGCCGGTTCGATGCGCGTTTGCGTTCTGGATGATGAGGCCCGAAACCAGCTCGGGCGCTTGCATGGCGATCTGCAGGCCCACAGCGGTGCCCCAGTCATGGATGTAGATGAAGCGGCGTCCGATCGCGAGGTGGGTCAGCAATTCGGAAATTGCCTCGCTGATCGCGGCGAAGGAGGGTGTCGGCGGGACGTCGGACTGGCCATGGCCCGGGAGGTCGGGCGCGATGACATAGGCTGCGCCTGCCAGTCCCGGAATCACGTCGCGGAATGTACGTGCGGAGCTGGCAAACCCATGCAGGAGGAGCAAAGCGGGGTAGGATGGATCGCCCGCAGTGACGTAGGCAAGCTCGGTTCCACCGGAAAGACGCATTCGGCGTTGGGCGGGCAGGCTCATGTCAAGATTCCGTTTTGCTGTCTGGAATGGAGCTCAACTCAAACGAGCGGCGCGAGTTCCGGATGTTGCCGAAGAGCGTGTGGCCGGTCTTCCCCATGTTCGCCTATTTGTCAGTGTCCGCGCAGCGACCGGCGCGAGCGAGTACTGCACCAAGGACGAGGATAACGGTATCGGCTTCGCGACCTTGCGGCGACGAGGATTATCGTCGCCAGAAGGGCTTGGCGATCTCTGCCTCGACCTGCCGTCTCGTCAGACCGATATCGTCGATCAAATGAGGATTGTCCCTCGACATTTGCTCAAGTTCCCAGCGAAAGCGCTTCCGCTCGTCCCAGGCCGCGATAATGCTTCGCAGGGTCGCTAGGCTGTAATGCCGACGCGACATTTCCGCCGGTTCCACGGGCGTTCCCGGCCGCGCTGCCTGATGCGGGGCCGATGCAAGGATATCGTTCATAGCAACCTCCATCGGTTTGAAGGTCCGGGGACCCTCGACCTGAAAGAGGATGAATTCTGCAGGATACGAACAGCGTCGTAATTAAGCTCTCCCAAATAGTTCTCAAAACTTCCAAACCGGCTATAGATACGCCGCATGCAGGGATCGCGCTTTGCCTTTGGTCCGTTCGTGCTTGATTCCGGTGCGGGAACGCTGCTTCGCAACGATGTCCCCGTTGCCGTTGGTTACCGCGGGCTAAAGCTGCTTGCGGCACTCATTGGACGGCCCGTCGAAATCTTGAGCAAAGCCGAGTTGATGGACGCGGCGTGGCCGGGCACGGCCGTCGAGGAAGGCAACCTCACGGTCCAGATCGCGCTGCTGCGGAAGCTGCTTGGCCCGGCTGCCGACGGCGGCGAATGGATCGCCACGGTTCCGCGCGTCGGCTACCGCTTCACGGGGGCCGTCGAACAGCTCGGTGGCGCGAAGCGAAAACCTTTGCCGCTGCCCGGCAAGCCATCGATAGCCGTGCTGCCCTTCGTCAATGTCAGCAACGATCCCGAGCAGGAATCCTTCGCGGATGGGTTGACCGAAGACCTGATCACCGACCTGTCCAGGATCTCCGGCCTGTTCGTCATCGCACGCAACTCGGCCTTTGCCTACAAAGGAAGGGCGATGGACGTGCGCGATATCGCACAGGACCTTGGCGTGCGCTACCTGTTGGAGGGGAGCGCACGACGCGCTGCGGGGCGCGTGCGCATCAACGCACAGCTGGTCGACGCGGTCGGTGGCGACCGTCTGTGGGCGGAACGCTTCGATCGCAGCCTGGAAGATATCTTTGCCGTTCAGGACGAGGTCACCGGTAAGATCGTGGAGGCGTTGCTCGGCAGGCTGCGCGCATCGCCGCCGCGCAATCGGCCCAAAAATCTCGAGGCTTACGATCTCTGCGTGCGGGCGCGCAAGCTGATGGATGATTCGCCGCAGACGGCGCGCGAAGCGCATCTGATGCTCACCCGCGCGATTTCGCTCGATCCGGAATATGCCGAAGCCTATCGCTGGCTCGCCATGAACCACTGGATGGGATGGGTGCATTCCGGCGGACCAACCGAAACGTCCCGTAGCGTTGCTTTGGAACTGGCGCGCAAAGCCGTGGCGATCGACCCCAACGATGCCGGCTGCCGCTGGGTTTTGGCTTACCTGCTTGCCTATGAGCGCAGCTTCGCCGAGGCGGATGCGGAATTCGCCAAGGCGATCGAGCTCGACCCGAACGAGGCCGATGCCTGGGCGGCATTATCCGACATCGCGGTCCTGGCCGGACGGGTCGAAGAAGGCCTTGAGCACATTCGCAAGGCGTTCCGGCTGAACCCGTTTCCGGCAAGTTGGTACTATCTGGCGCTCGGCCAGGCGCAATATGCGGCCGGCGAATACGAAGCCGCTGTCGAGACACTGCGCAGGGACGAGACTTATCGTACAAGCTCACGCCGTTTCCTGGCGGCAAGCCTTGCCCAACTGGGCCGGCTCGACGAGGCGCGCGCAGAGGCCGAACTGTTCCTCGTCGGCAACCCGCATTTCACCACCCGCCACTGGGCCACGACGGAGCCATTCCGCGACGCTGCGACGCTCGAGCATTTCGTTGATGGCTTCCGTAAGGCCGGTCTTCCGGAGTGACGTTGCCGGCGTGACCTCCCAAACGCTTTCGCACCGTTCGGGCGACTATTCCTCAAAGCGACTCGTTGCGTCACGATCGCGCTCGTATCGTCTCGTGAGCGGAAACGGCGGCAACCAGGACTCGCGACGGATGATCCAGCTTTCGTAGGTTGGCATCAGTTGGTCAGGGGCGTCCAGGGATCCCAGGTTCACTTCAATTTCGTCTGCGGTGCGTCCGAAAATGGTCGAGCCGCAGCGGGGACAGAAAAACCGCCCGGCGTAGTCGCGTGTCTCGCCTTCGATCGTCACCGCATCTTGGGGGAACACCGCGGAAGCGTGAAAAAGGGCCCCATGATGCTTGCGGCAGTCGAGACAATGACAAATGCCGACCCGGTATGGGAGTCCCGACGCCACAATTCGGACGTTGCCGCACAGGCAACCGCCAGTGAATCGGTCCATGCTGCATCTCCTCCAAAATCAAGCGGTCGCAATGGCTACAACGAAGGGCACTGTCATTGCAATTGTCCGACTGCGGGCGGGGGATGCGTCGTCTTCGGTAGTGGCGACAGATAGGTCGCTCGCTGCAGCCGCATGCCGTTGGAGTGTCGGCTTATCGGGGCGAAGCGGTCCTTTCGCTCTTGACAAATATACTCGTCAACGGCATTGACAGGAAAGCTTGTCAATGTGAGGGCTGCATGCTCGATATCGAAGTCATAGATCGGCCGAGCGCGGCCGCCGCCGCTTTGGAGCCCGTGCGGAGTCAGCTCCTCTCGGAACTGCGGGAGCCCGCCTCGGCCGCCACCCTCGCCACGCGGCTCGGTCTCAAGCGGCAGAAGATCAATTACCACCTGCATGCTCTGGAGGAGCACGGGCTTGTCCAAGTTGCAGACACGCGGAAGTGGGGTGGCCTGACGGAGCGGCTCATGGTGGCGAGCGCCACAAGCTATGTCGTCTCAACAAGCGCGCTGGGCCCGGTCGGCGCCGATCCGGATCGCACCGCCGACCGCCTGTCGGCGAGCTACCTCATCGCGCTCGGCGCTAGGCTGGTGCGGGAGATCGGGGCCCTCCAACGCGCCGCAACGGATGCCGGCAAGCGCCTGGCGACCTTGGCGATCGACACCGAAATCCGCTTCCGCTCCGCCGCCGACCGCGCCTCGTTCACGCGTGAGTTGACTGAGGCAATCACCACGCTCGCGGCACGCTATCACGACGATACTGCGCCGCAGGGACGGTCCCATCGCCTTGTCGTGACGGCGCATCCTTCCCTAGCCAATCCGCAAGGAAAGGACTTTCCATGCCAGTAAAGAAAGATGCTGCCGGCAATCGCTCGGTCGAGGCGCAAGTGGATGTCCCCGGTACAGCGCAGGACGTCTGGAACGCGATCGCAACAGGACCTGGAATATCTCAATGGTTCGTGCCGAGCGATCTCGAAGGCCGCATCGGAGGAACCGCCGTTTCGCATTTCGCTGCCGATGGAAGCATGGATGCGGTCGCCACCATCACAGCTTGGGAGCCGCCCAAGCGGTTTGTCGCAGAAGCACCGGGTGAGCCGGGAACGGTAGCGACGGAATGGACCGTTGAGGCAAAATCCGGTGGGCTTTGCACCGTTCGCGTGGTCCATCGCTGGTTCGCGACTTCTGATGATTGGGACGATCAGTTCGAGGGCCACAGCCATGGATGGATCGCTTTCTTCCGCCTGCTCCGCCTCTACCTCACGCATTTTCCCGGGCAGCACGGCTCGGCCTTTCAGCTCTTGGTCCCGTCCTCTGAACCTTTAGCTGATGCATGGCGAAAGCTGGTTGAACCCTTGGGCCTGGCGAATGCGACTGAACAACGGCGCGTGGCTTCGGACGCGCAGGCATTCGAGGGCGTCGTCGAACGAACAGGGCCGCAAGACCATCCCGAACTGGTGGTCCGGCTGGACCAGCCCGCGCCGGGCTTCGCGCACCTCTTCGCCTTGCGGATGGGCGGGATGACATACCTGTCCGTGCGGTTTTTCCTCTTTGGCGACGATGCAGCGAGCATTGCAAAACGGGAGGAGCCAAGGTGGCGAACCTGGCTTGAAAAGCACTTTCCAACTCCCGCGGAGTAGGACGGCTTTCTGATCCTGGAACTCGTCTCCGCGTGTTCTGCTTCAGGCGGGCGTTTCGACCGGCAGGCCGGCGGCTTTCCATTCGGGATAGCCGTCCTCGAGCCGACGGACGAGATAGCCCCGCCCCCGCAAGGCGGCGACCGCTTCGAACGACAGAACGCAATAGGGGCCGCGGCAATAGGCGATCACTTCCCGATCCGCAGGTAGTTCGCCCAAGCGACGTTCC
The DNA here is from genome assembly GCF_900149755.1 of Mesorhizobium delmotii. Lineage (NCBI taxonomy): Bacteria > Pseudomonadati > Pseudomonadota > Alphaproteobacteria > Hyphomicrobiales > Phyllobacteriaceae > Mesorhizobium > Mesorhizobium delmotii. The sequence continues at coordinate 303,948 of NZ_FUIG01000013.1, forward strand.
AGTTCGGCCAGCGGGATGTTGAGGGCACCTGGAAGATGTCCGACCGCAAACTCGTCCTCTGGCCGCACGTCGAGAACCGTGACCATGCCGTCATGGAGCCTCGAGACGAGGTCGTCTCGCGACACCGGTTCCATCGCATCGCGAGCGCGGAAGTAGTCGGCCATGACGCGGCCGATTTCGGCCATGTTTCGCTCGCCGACGCGGCCGAGCGCCTTGATCAGCGCCACCACCTCGACATCGCCGGCGAGGCTATAGAGCACGTGCTTGCCGCGGCGCTCCGTCTCGACGAGGCGCGTCCGCCGCAGGATCTGCAGGTGGCGCGACGTGTTGGCGAAGCTCAGATGGGCTCGCGCGGAGAGGTCCTCGACACTGCGCACACCTTGCGCCAGGTGCTCCAGAAGCTCGAGCCGGTGCGGATGGCCGAGTGCCTGAGCCACTTCGGCAAGGCTCGTGTAGATCGCCTGTTTCGGTCCGGTGCTTGACACGGCTTCTCCTCAGTGAAACATTCAGCGGAATGATTGAATGTTTCTAGCCCTTTGCAACGAGGAGCGCAAGACCATGATCCTTCGCCAGTTCCTTCACACCGATCCGGTCGGCGTCTCCTACCTGTTCGGTTGCGGCGGCAAAGCAGCTGCGGCCGTCGTCGATCCGGCCGGCGACATCGAGTTCTACCTGCGTGCCGCCGAAGACGCCGGCATGCGCATCCATTTCGTCGTCGACACGCATGTTCATGCCGACCATCTCTCTGCCGGCCGCGCGCTCGCCGAAGCGGCGGGCGCCGCCTACGTGCTCTCGGCGGAGGCGGATGTTGCGTTCCCGTTCAAAGGCGTGCGCGACGGAGAGGTCCTCTCGCTCGGCAACGTCACCGCAACCGTTCTGCATACGCCCGGTCACACTCCTGAGCATATCTGCCTTCTCGTCAGCGACCGCACGCGTGCCGACGAGCCGTGGTTCGTGCTGACCGGCCACACGCTGATGGCCGGCGATCTCGGTCGCACCGAACTCGCCGTCAGCGCCGAGCAAGGCGCAGAGGATCTCTTTCGCAGCGCCGGTCGGCTCAAGGCGCTTCCCGATCATGTCGAGGTGCTCCCCGGCGCCTATGCTGGCTCGGTCTGCGGCCGACGCCTGAGCGGAAAGCCCTGGTCGACCATCGGTTTCGAGAAACGCCACAACGAGGCCCTCCGGATCGAGGACGAAGCCGCGTTCATTCGCTTCATGCTCGCCGAGATTCCGCCGGCTCCGCCGCAGGCCGCGGCGCTCCGGGCCGCCAATTCCGCCCTGGCTGCTGCGGCGGCCTGAGCCATGGACGAAGCGGCATCGGTTCCAGGCAAGGCGGGTTCACCCGTCAGGCTCGGCCTTAGGGAGAACTGGCCGCAATTCGCGCTGCTCGTCGTGATCAACGCCTTTGTCGGCGGGATGGTCGGAATAGAACGAACGGTGGTGCCGCTGATCGGATCGGAGGAGTTCCACGTCACGTCGACGACGCTCATCGTCTCCTTCATCGTCAGCTTCGGCGTCGTCAAGGCGCTGGCCAATCTGGTCTCGGGCCAGCTTGCCGACGCGTGGGGCCGCAAGCGCGTGCTCGTTTTGGGATGGCTGGTCGGCCTGCCGGTGCCGTTCATGATCATCTGGGCGCCGACCTGGGAATGGGTGATTGCGGCCAACGCATTGCTCGGCGTCAACCAGGGGCTCGCCTGGTCGATGACGGTGATCATGAAAGTCGATCTCGTCGGGCCGAAGTCGCGCGGCCTTGCCGTCGGCCTCAACGAGTTCGCCGGCTATCTCGCCGTTGGGGTGACGGCGTTCCTCACCGGCTATCTCGCCTCGCAATACGGACTTCGGCCAGTGCCGATCTATCTCGGCATCGGCTATGCCGTCCTCGGTGCCGCACTGTCGATCCTGCTCGTGCGCGACACGCGCGACCACATTCGGCTGGAGGCTTCATCCCACGCGCAGCAGGCCGCGCCGATCAGCTTTCGGCAGGTCTTCGCGCTCACCTCGTTCGGGGACCGCAACCTGTTCGCCGCCTCGCAGGCCGGTCTCGTCAACAATCTCAACGACGGCATGAGCTGGGGCATTTTCCCATTGTTCTTCGCGTCCTTCGGTCTCGGTGTCGAGCGCATCGGCATCCTCAAGGCAATCTATCCCGCGACATGGGGTATCTTGCAGATCGCCACGGGTTCCCTGAGCGATCGCTGGGGGCGCAAAGGCCTGATCGTCGCCGGCATGTGGGTTCAGGCCGCCGGTCTGTTTCTCACCGCGGCGACGCACCGGTTCGAGTGGTGGATCGTCGGCAGCCTTCTGCTCGGCCTCGGCACGGCAATGGTCTACCCGAGCTTGATCGCAGCCGTCTCCGATGCCTCGCATCCGACCTGGCGCGCCCGCTCACTCAGCGTCTACCGGTTCTGGCGGGATCTCGGCTACGCGATCGGTGCGCTCTCCGCCGGCCTCATCGCCGACAGCTTCGGGCTGTCATGGGCGATCACATCGATTGCCGCGCTGACGTTTCTCTCAGGGGTAGTCGTGGCTGTCGTGATGAGCGATGTCTCGCGCTCGTCTACAGATCCGTCCTCAAGGAGGGCAACATGACAACGGCAGATCGCTGCCCGAGCAATTGATCCGGCGCGAATTCGCCACGCCTTTGGCTTACATTGAAATTTGACCACGACCGGCGGTTTGCCGGCATTAGGGAAAGAGCTGAAAGCATCTCCGGCCGCAGAGCCGCCAGCGCCTCTGCCGAGCCCCATGAGAGGAAGGAGGATATTATGACGTTGATTGCACTGATGCGCGCGGCCGCGCTCGCCGCCATTGTCGCCGCCGGCGCGACGGCTACAGCCGCCGCGCAAACAACCGCAGCCGATCCCCACGATACGACGGTCGCGCAGGCGGCGCCGTCTCCCGAGCCTGGAGGTATGGCGGGACAAGACCAAGGTGCACAGCCCGCTCAACCCGGCATGATGCCTCCCGGCATGATGGGCCAGGGCTTGATGGGCCAAGGCATGGGCCGGGGCATGATGTGCCAAGGCATGGGTCAGGGCATGATGGGCGAGATGATGCAGCCCGGCATGATGGGCGCAATGCCGATGATGCGCATGCGCGGGCACATGATGAAGATCATGTTCGCCATTGCCGACACGGACGGTGACAGCGCACTTTCCTTCGAAGAGATCACCGCCATCCATAAGCGAATCTTCGACAAGGTGGACGCAAACAAGGACGGCAAAGTGACATCCGAAGAGGTTCAGGCATTCATGCGGGAATAGCCGCGCAAGCTGATCGCCGGGCGACAAACCGCGAAGGAGGCTCCCGGGCATGACATCGATCTATCTTGACTACAACGCCAGCACGCCGATCGATCCTTCGGTCACGGCTGCCATGCGGCCATATCTTGAAGAGGCTTTCGGCAATCCGTCGAGCGGCCATTGGGCGAGCATGCCGGCGAAGGCTGCGCTGGAGAAGGCCCGCGGGCAGGTTGCGGCGCTGCTCGACTGCGCACCCGACGAGATCGTGTCCACAAGCGGCGGCAGCGAGGCCAACAACCTGGCGATCAAGGGCACGTTCTTCGCGTCGAGGCACAAGGGCGAGCATATCGTTACCACTACGGTCGAGCACCCGGCCATTCTCGCCCCTTGCCGGTTCCTCGAGCAGCTCGGCGCGGCAGTGACCTATGTGCCGGTCGACAGCACGGGCCGGGTCGATCCCGAGGATGTGCGTCGTGCCATCACGCCGCGCACCATCCTGATCAGCGTCATGCACGCCAACAATGAGGTCGGCACGATCCAGCCGATCGAGGAGATCGGTGCTATAGCGCGGGAGCATGGTGTCTGGTTTCACACCGACGCTGCGCAGTCGGTCGGCAAGATTGCAACCAAGGTCGACACGCTTGGCGTCGATCTGCTGACCATCGCCGGTCACAAGCTTTACGCGCCGAAGGGTGTCGGTGCGCTCTACGTCCGAGGCGGGCTCAGGCTCGAGCCGCTGATCCACGGCGCCGGGCACGAACATGGCCGGCGCGCCGGCACCGAGAGCGCCCTGCTCGCGGTCGGCCTCGGCGCCGCCTGCGCGCTCGCCGGCGACCTGGACCCGATGGCGCGCGTCCGCGTGCTGCGTGATCGCTTTTGGGACGCGCTGCAGGAGAGTTTCGGTGACCGTGTCGCACTCAACGGGCACCCTCGGCACCGCCTTCCCAACACGCTCAGCGTTTCGTTCGTCGGCATGATCGGTGCCGAGGTGCTTTCGCGTCTCGACGGCGTCGCGGCGTCGACCGGTTCGGCCTGTCACGCCGGCCGGGTCGAGCTCTCCCCGGTGCTCACGGCCATGGGCGTGCCCGAGAAGATCGGCATGGGCGCCGTTCGCTTCAGTCTTGGCCGAGCCACGACCAGCGCCGAAACCGACGCTGTCGTGGATCAGCTTCGAACGGTCACATCATAGGGCCTGTCGCGCCGGCGGCTCTTTCGCCGCTGCGGTTTCCTCTGGGCTGAGGGCGCCCGGCCGGAGCTTGAACAGGATCAGCAGCGGCCCGGCTACGAAGATGGAGGAATAGGTGCCGGCGAGGATGCCGAAGATCATCGCGACTGTGAAGGACTGGATGACCTCGCCGCCCCAGATCGAAAGCGCCGCCAGCGCAAACAGCGTGGTCACGCCGGTCAGGACCGTTCGCGCCAGTGTCTGGTTCATCGACAGATCGAGCAATTCGGCAATCGGCATCCTTTTATAGCGGCGCAGATTCTCGCGGACCCGATCATAGACAACAACTGTATCGTTGATGGAATAGCCGACAATAGTCAGGATCGCGGCTATCGAGGTCAAATTGAACTCAATGCCGGCGACGACGTAGAAGCCGATCATCAGGATCACGTCGTGGAACGTCGAAATGATGGCGCCGAGCCCGAACTGCCACTCGAACCTGATCCAGATGTAGACGAGCATCGCCAGCAGCGAGGCGAGCACGCCCATTGTGCCGTTGAACGCAAGTTCGGAGGACACTGTCGGACCGACAACCTCGATGCGGCGGAACTCGTAGTCGGACTCGAGCGCGCTTCTTACTTTCCCAACGGCGGACTGTTCGGCAATGTCGCCGCCCCCCTGGGTGCCGATGCGGATCAGCACGTCCCGGGTCGAGCCGAACTCCTGCACCTGAACCTCACCCAGTTCAAGGCCCGTCAGTCGCTCACGGATGTCGCCGATGTCGGCCTGCTGGCCCTTCGCCTGCACCTCGATGCTCGAACCGCCGCGGAAGTCGATGCCGTAGTTCATGCCGACAGTGAAGAACAGCACGGCCGAAGCGATCGACAACAGCAAGGACAGCGTGAAGGCGTATTTTCGGAATGCCATGAACGGCACGCGCGTGTCGTCGGGCACCAGCCGCATGACACCGCTGGGCATGGCTTTCGGGCGCTGCCGGCGAAGCCAGAACGCGACCAGCCAGCGCGTCAGCGTGAAGGCCGTGAACACGGTGGTGACGATGCCGATGGCGAGGGTGACGGCAAACCCCTTGATCGGCCCAGAGCCGAGGAAGAACAGGATGACGGCGGCAATCAGCGTCGTCACATTGGCATCGACGACGGTCGCCAGCGCCTGTTTGAACCCGGAATCCATCGACTGCACGATCGAGCGCCCTTGGCGGTTCTCTTCCCGGACGCGCTCGAAGATGATGACGTTGGAATCGACCGCCATGCCCATCGTCAGCACGATGCCGGCGATGCCAGGCAGCGTCAGCGTTGCGCCGAGCACGGACAGGACGGCGATGATCAGTGCGACGTTGGCCAGCAGCGCGATATTCGCGATCAGTCCCAGTCGCCCATAGGCGAACAGCATGAAGCCGATGACGAGGAACCCGGCGATGATTGACGCGAACTGGCCCGCCTCGATCGAATCGCTACCGAGGCTCGGACCGACGGTGCGTTCCTCGACGATGGTGAGGTCAACAGGCAGTGCGCCGGCGCGCAGCAGGACCGCAAGGTCGTTCGCGCTCTCCACCGTGAAACTGCCGGATATCTGCCCGGTGCCGCCCAGGATCGGTTCGCGGATCTGAGGCGCGGAGATCACCTCGTTGTCGAGGATGATCGAGAATAGGCGCCCGACATTGGCTTGAGTAGCCTGACCGAAGCGGGTGGCGCCGCGGCTGTCGAAGCGAAACGAGACCACCGGCTCGTTGGTGCGCTGATCGAAGGTTGCCTGCGCGTCGACGAGATTTTCGCCGGAGACGATGATCCGGTTCTCGATCAGATAGGGAACCTGCGGCTCGTCCGTCGAATACAACACCGTCGAGCCCGCCGGCGGGCGGCCGGAGATCGCCTCCTCGACCGGCATCGACTGGTCGACCATCTGGAAGGTCAGCTTCGCGGTCTGTCCGAGGATATCCTTCAGCCGCTGCGGATCCTGCAGGCCCGGCACCTGGACCATGATGCGCTCAGATCCTTGGCGCTGGATGATCGGCTCGGTCGTGCCGAGCTCGTTGACGCGCCGGCCCACCACCTCGATCGATTGGGTCAGCGCCGCGGCGAGACGGTAGTCGACCCCGGCTTCGGTCAGCGTGAAACGCAGCAGGCCCGGTTCCGGCTCGGTCATCTCCATCTCGGTCACCGAGCCGCTCATGAAAAGCCCGGTCGAGATCGGCTGCGTCAGTCTTTCGAGCGCGCTCTTCGCAGCCTCGATCTGGCCTTGGTCGCGAATGCGGACCTGGATGGAATTAGCGGTGCCGGCAAGACCGGTATAGCCGATCTGGGCATCGCGCAGCGATGTGCGGACCTCGTCTCGCGCCGCTTCGAGGCGTTCATTGGCGAGGTCCTGCCGATCGATCTGGAGCAGGATGTGCGAGCCGCCCTGCAGGTCTAGGCCCAGCGTCAGTTGCTGCTTTGGCAGCCAATTCGGCAGCGATGCCAGAGTGGAGGCGGGAACCAGATTGGGAGCTGCGTACAGGATACCGGCCAGGACCGTCAGCCAGATGAGAATGGTCTTCCAGCGCGAAAAATGCAGCATGTTCTTGTCCGTTCAGCCCATATCGGGCGGAAACCGCCTCCGACAAGAGCTTTGGCGTTCTGATCGGCGAGAGCCCGAACGGAACGCGATGTGAAAGTTTTGGGAATCGGGGCCGCGGTTGCGGCCAGGATCATGCCGGGAGAAGCGGAGGCGCGCGCGCATCAAAGGCGCGGATCGGCGACAGTTTCGGCCCGTCTTCAGACCCTATCCCAAACGATGCGGCTGACGCGGTTTCGAGCGGCAGGCGCAAATCCGGGATTATGCAAAAGGGTTTGCCGTTTCCCGCAATGGCAGGCGTTCCCGTTTTGAAACGGGAAGTCTCAGCACCAAGGTGGCGCGCAATGCCGCGGGCAACGATGATAGTCGGGTGTGTGACTGGTTTGGACGCAGCGAGCCTCATTTGCTCTTTGGCCTGTCCGACCTGGTCGGCTGTTGCCGCAGGAATGGTCCAGATCAAAAAGAGCAACGAAGCGAGCAGCCGCAGGCCAGCACCCGCGCTGAGCAGAACGCCGGGCCTTGTGCTAGCCTGTCTTGGACCGCTTCGTCTCATCTCACCGGTACGGCTCTTCATACACTTCGACCAATGCACCTTCGTCTTCGTTGCCTCAGCAGGAGGCCGGCCGCATTTCCTAGTCTTTGGCTATAGCACATGCATTGCGAATTGAAGCGCACCTTTCACGTACTCAAAGGGTAAGTCAGTTGGCCGATCGGTTGGCAGCCTACCGCTTCTCGATCAGCTGGACATAACCTTGCAGGATGCCGCTCCAGCCACGATCGGATTCGAAGATCTCACGCACCGCTTCACCGGCCGCGCCCATGTTCTCAAGCTGACGATGCTCGAGCTCGACGCGAGTCGCGTTCTCGCCGGCCTCGGAGAAGTTGATCTCGACTTCGGTCAGTAGCGACGGATCGTACTTCCAGTCGGCGCGAATCCGCCATGCCAGGACGATGCGGTTTGGCGGTTCCCACGCCAGCACTTCGCCCCAGTCGCATTCCGTCCCATCCTCGCCGGTCTCAAACCAGCGGCCGCCTGCCTTTGGCTCGATAGTCGCGCTCCTGAGTGCGGACTTGCCTATGGAGTGGGACGCCACAAACGTCCGAACCCGCTCGTGAAGACTTCAAACGCCGTGGCAACCGGCACGTCCACAGTGACCGACTTGCGCACAGGTGCTGGTTTAATGATCGCCGTCATCATTTCGCCCCTTGGCTTTGTTGATCTCGTTTCGGAAGGCGTCGAGCGCGTTCCCCCACATCTCGTCGAGCCAGGCACGCATCTCGCCGAGACCATGAGGGTCGACATGGTAGATATTGCTGGCGCCGCGAGGCTCGGCGCGGACCAGCCGTGCCTCCTTCAGCACCTTCAGATGATGAGAGATCGCGGGCTGAGACACCGGCAGGGTTCGAGCGAGGTTCGCCACCGAACGCGGCCCTTCGGCCACAAGCTCGAATACCTTTCTGCGCGTGGGGTCGGCCAGTGCGACCATACCTGCATAATCATAAGCCATGGTTTATGATAAACACATATTTATGGTTAGGGCAACCCAGCTATTTGCGAAGCAGAGCAGAGGGCAGCGTATTCTCTCCCTATTCAGGTCTCATGCTGCGCTCGCTTCAATAAGAGGAGCACTGGGGAGGAGACCGGACCAAAGCACCCTTCTCAGACAGGGCTTGAATGCACACCCCTGAACTCGTATACGAGTATACGAGTATACAAGTATACAAGTATACAAGTATACGAGTCGACCATCTACATAGCTTTTTGTGCCTTCGTCGGCAAACGATCGGGCTGCGCACCGAGATTCGGACCCTGCCGCCCGCATTCTGCCAGACCATTTTGGAGACGCTCATGGCCGACACCTCGAAAAGACTGCGTATTGCCGTGCTCTTTGGCGGACGCTCCGCCGAGCATGAGGTTTCGGTGCTGTCGGCGACCAATATCCTGCGTGCGCTGGAACCCGCGAAATACGATGCCGTTCCCATCTTCGTCACCCGCGAAGGACAATGGCTGCTGAGCAGCTTCGAGGGGGGCACGCTGGCGAAACCGTCGAGCGGCACCGAAGTCTGCCTCGTGCCGGGCGGACAGGGACGGATGATGGCGATCCCGATCCATGGCGCGCCGCACGAACTGCCTGACATCGACATCCTGTTTCCCGCCCTGCATGGCCTCCATGGCGAGGACGGCTCCGTCCAAGGACTCGCGGAAGTGGCGCGCGTGCCGCTCGCCGGCTGCGGCATTCTCGGTTCGGCCGCCGCCCTCGACAAAGACATTGCCAAGCGGCTGCTGAATGAGGCGGGCTTACCCACCGCGCGCTCCGTCACAATCCACCATGGCGCCGCACCGGCCTTTGCGGAACTGCAGAGCGCGCTTGGGCTTCCGCTTTTCATCAAACCGGCCCGACAGGGCTCCTCTGTCGGCGTCAGCAAGGTTTCGGCTGAAGCTGAAAAAGACTACCAGGCAACGCTGACAGAAGGCTTTAGGCACGACCGCAAGCTGCTGGCCGAAGAATTCATTCGAGGCCGCGAGATCGAGTGCAGCGTGCTGGAGAATACAGACGGCGGCCTCTTCGTTTCCCGTCCCGGCGAAATCGTGCCGGCACAGAGCCACGGTTTCTACAGCTACGACGCCAAATATATCGACGAGCACGGCGCCGCACTGAAAGTCCCGGCCGAACTGCCGCAGGAGATTGAGGGCAAGATCCGCGAGATGGCGGCAAAGGCCTTCCGTGCGGTCGGTTGCGACGGCATGGCCCGCGTTGATTTCTTCGTGACCCCCGACATGCGCGTCCTCATAAACGAGCTCAACACCATTCCCGGTTTCACCGATATCAGCATGTATTCCAAGGCGATGGCGGCAAGCGGCGTCAGCTATTGCGAGATTATCGATCGGCTGGTGGCGCACGGGCTGGCACGCGCCGGTCGATCGGCTTGATGGCGAAGGCTTATGACACCGAGGATCTTACCAACGGCCCAAAAAAGCCGATGATACGTGTTATTCGCTTCTGGCCAGGGTCGAGGAAGGCTATGTCCAAACCCTCAGGGAAGGACGATCCATCAGGCATCACAAACTTCCACGCAAAGCGTGCGATCCCATGATGAACATCCACGTCACTTGTCCGTAGGATGCGGGCACCGGGATGCTTGGCCAGAACTCTTGCGATGTGCGCGAGCAGTTCTTCCGCGCCAGTCGCATGAACTGTAGGATCCGTGTATGTCGCGCTATCGCTCCAGATCGGTAACAGCAACGCCCGCCGCTGCTCGGCGTTCTCATCGGACCAAGCAGCACAATACGAATCGATGAGAAGCGTCAAAGGCATTCTATTCCCCTAATGTAAATCACTGGTCTGACTCGGCCGACGCTCGGACAACAAAGCCCGAACCCGTCGGCCGACGGCAAAGCGTGGTCCGCCTCAATAAGGCCGGAGACCAAATCCGCTCAGCCAGCCAGAAGGGATCCTTCGCGCGGTCCGGATCGGAGAGATCTCTTATCCGGACTTTCCAGAAATTGCGATAACGCCGCGAAATCATCATGTAGGTGGCCAGCTGCAATCGCCCGTTGGAAGATTGCGTCGTAACTGTCGACCGCGGAGCGGTCGATCTTGCGCGCCTCCATCAGCTCCAGGAGATGCTGGAATGCGCCGTAATGCGGGGAGATCGACGAGAGCGTCTCGTCGTCGCTGGCAAACCGGCCAGCATTCGTCCGCTTGATGAGGTCGGCGACAAGCCCGTCAATAACAGGCGCTATTGCGGTCCACTGCCGTCCCAACTCGCCCAGGTCGATCTCTTCGGCCTGACACACGGCGATCGCATGCAGCGTTCCGAACAGCGCGCCCCACATGAGAGCAAGCAGCGCGCTATCAAGTGCGTTCGCACGTCCCGGTTCTTCCCCGACATGCTGGACATTGCCGCCCAACGCACGAAACATCTCCTCGTTCGCGTCGAAAGCCTGCCTTGGCCCCGAGATCAGTATCGTCCCGGCATCTGTGCCAATGAAATCCGGCGTGGCCATGATCGCGCCATCGAGATAGCTGGCTCCGTGCGCAGCAAACCATTCAGCGGCTTCGCGTGCGCCATGCGGCGTTCCCGAAGTAAGTTCCACGATCAACTTGCCGCGAATAGCTGAAGCAACAGCATCGTCGCGCAGAACTGCGCTTGCCTGGTAGTCGCTTACGTTCACGATGATAATCTCAGCCGCATTGACGGCTTCCAGGACGGACGTCGCAACGGTGGCGCCGAGCGCGGCCAGCGGTTCGGCCTTTTGTTTTGTCCTGTTCCAGACCGTCGTCCGATATCCCGACTGAAGCAGGGCGCGGGCGAGCGCTGATCCCATACGACCCGTCCCCACAACGCTGATTGAAAGCTTCATTACAACACTCCATACCAATAGGTGCCAATTTTCGTCACGGGCAGAGGTATGTTGGAGTGAGTGGCGCGCACAATACGCACCTGGAGGTAAGTGGTTACCCAACGGTAAGGAGAATATCATGAATGAGCCGACGGGCAATTGCGGCTTCGCAACCGCGATCAAGGCGATCGAAGGGAAGTGGAAAGTGGATATTCTTTGTGAGCTTGGAACGGCGTCTCGCAGGTTCGGCCGGTTGAGGCAGTCGATTCCGGCGATCAGTGAAAAGATGCTGACGCAGCAATTGCGCGAACTGGAGGCTGACGGGCTTGTGAACCGAGAAGTCTATCCGGGATCGCCGACTAAGGTCGTCTATTCGTTGACAGAAAGCGGAGCGGCGCTCAATGCTGGAGCAGAGGCGTTATGCCGTTGGGGTGAGCAATTCCCTTCCCGCACCGATGCTTAAGGATGCCGTTCGCCATGCGAGTTGGACGTTGGCTCATGGCGCTTCGCCCTCGGCCGGAAACAGCGATAGCCAAAACCGGGCGATATCGTTGCGGCGCATGAAGACGGCCTGCGGCCTGGACAGAACTGTTTCGATTATGCCTTCCAATGCCGCAGCCCGGTTGGGCTGGCCGGTCCATCGCGCATGGACGGCTATCGTCATCATGCGCCCGCCTTCTTCCCTGGCTTCCTTGATCAGGAAGTCCAGATAGGCTTCAACGTTGTCGACGAAGTCCTTGGGCGTCACATAGCCGGGGCTGACCAGATAACGGCTGTCGTTCAAGGTCTTGGAATAGGGAACGATCAGAAGACGCCCGTCCTGTGCCGGCACGAAATAGGGCAGGTCGTCGTTGCACGGATCTGATTCATACAGGAAGCCGCCTTCCTCGATCAGGAGGTCGCGCGTGTTGACGCTGGGAAAGGAACGGCTGTTCCAGCCGATCGGGCGCTCGCCGAGCAGCTCGATGAACAGCGCGACAGCGCGCTGCAGATGGTCGCGCTCCTCGTCACGGCTCAGGGTCCATTGTTCGGTCCAGCGCAGGCCATGGCCGAGCAGATCGTGACCCGATTGGCGCAGCCATGCCGTCACCTCCGGGTTGCGCCGCAGCGCCTCGGCACAGCTCGAGATCGTGGCGTGGACACCGTGTCGCTCGAGCAGTCTGGCGATGCGCCAGATGCCGACGCGGCTGCCATACTCGAAATGCGTTTCGGTGCCGAGGTCGCGGATGCCGGCCGGCGCCGCCAACGGATATTCGCCCCAGCCATCGCTATGGCTGTCGCCCTCGAACAGCGAATATTCCGACCCTTCCTCGTAGCAGACCACGAGATTGACTGCGACCAGACGTCCGTCCGGCCAGATGATCTGCGGCGGCCGCCGGCCGTAACCGACGAAATCGCGCGGCGGGCCGTGGCGATGCTGGAGCTTCATGGCAGTACAACTCCTGGCGGGTTGCCGATCCGGGTCAGCGAGGAAATCGGGCTCGAAGGCCGGCGCGGAACGGCGAACCAGATCAAATTTACCCTTGGATCCAGGATTTCGCCACAACCAGACTGCAGCAAACCGTATGTCAATCCGCAGAACTCGGGATACAAGAATCCCGATCCTTTGCGGGGGCGCTTGTCCGGCTTGGAGCGGGCATCAGTACGGCTTATGCATTGATGGAAGTCTGGAGGTGCTCAGCGGGCTGTCAGTCCGTGTGTGCGCCCAGGCGCCACAGCACTGACCGATTCCCGCTCGACCAGCGGGCATTCAAGCTTGGTGATGGGGTAGCGGCCGCGGCCCGGCGGTGCGGGAATCTCAAGCTGCTCGATCGCCCATTGCCCCATCGCCATATGCGGCAGGATCGACGTCGTCAAAGGCGGGAACAGATGGCGGGCGATTTCCTCGTCGTCATAGCCGACGACCGAAATATCCCCAGGGATGTGCAGGCCGGCTTCCTTCAGCGCTTCGTAGCAGCCGATCGCGGTGCGGTCGTTCTGGCAGAAGATCGCGGTCGGGCGGTCCTTGAGCGCCAGAAGCTTGATGGTCGCGGCGTAGCCGGCGCTCGCCGACCAGTCGCCCTCGACCACCAGCTCCGCATCGAACGGGATGTCGGCCGTCGCCAGCGCCCGGCGGTAGCCCTTCAGACGATCCTGCGCCGCCTGCATCCACGGCTCGCCGGTGATGGTTGCGATGCGGCGGTGGCCATGGCTGATCAGGTGGCGGGTGGAGCTCTGCCCGCCGGCGATTTCGCTCGGCACCACGGCGGGGAAGGCGTAGTCGGCGGAATAGCAATTGAGCAGGATGACCGGGATATCGAGGTCGTAGAGATAGTCGGGCGCGGCGATCTCGCGCGTGAAGATGGTCATGTAGATCAGCGCCGAAATGCCTCGCTTGGTCAGTGCCGCAATCGCGCGCGGCTCCATGACGGAATCACCCAAAGTCTGAGCGACCAGCACGACGTTCCCGGCATTCCACGAGGCCTGGCGCGCTCCTTCTATGGCGACGACCGCTTCGGGACTGGTCGCCAGTTGATCGACCGCGAAGCCGATCACCCCGTCCAGCCCCTCGAACGAGGCGATAGGGCTGCGAAGAGCAGAGAAGGCTGGTGGCGCATAGCCGAGACCCCGCGCGGCCTCGATCACCCGTTCGCGGGTCTGCTGCGAGAGCCTTATGCCCGGCGTGTTGTTGAGGACGAACGAAACCGTTGCCTGCGAGCAGCCGGCGGCCCTGGCGATATCGGTCATGGTGACGCGACCCTTGGGACTCTTAGCCGATGGCTTTCGGCGCCGGGAGGCTTCAAGGGCAGGATCGCGCAGATCCGTCGGTTCGCTCATGGCATTGTGTTCCAAATTCCCGGCTTGGCTAGCCAGAGGTCGTCCTGGACGTCATTAAGGACGGTAGGGCGGCCGACGACGCTTAACGTTTATAAAACAGGCACTCGAATAATCATTATTATCATCCTGGCAGCCGAATGGCTAGCAGCGCGGAGAGAGCGATACGCGGTTTCTGGAAGATCGATTTCTGGGAATGTGATCCGATTTCAAGGCCGCTAGATGGCTTCGGAAGCCTCCCTTTCTCACCACACGGTAGGCAGACCATTCGCCAGCGGCACCAGGTTTCCAACCAGAGACTAATACTATTTACTAATAGGCGTGAGCGTTCTATTGTCAATTCGTCATGCCCGGCTCGGGACTGAACGGGCCATGACGGGAAGCAGGCGCGTGGCGCGGCATCCGCGGCTCTTGGGCCGGCAAAGCAACTCCACGCAATTACGGAAATGTCAGACAAATCCGACTATACGAACAGCCAATGAGTCTCTAAAGTCCAAAATCGCGGCTGGAATGGCGCCGTTCTTTCGCTGCCAGCACCCCTTGAGGAGGAGGCGTCCAGCCGCATTCGACAAGTTCAGATCAGCGAAAATGACTGAATCAAATGGGAGGTTGAACATGAAATCTGCGATACGAAATGCGTCCGTCGCTGCCGCGGCCTTGGCTCTCGGCCTGTCCATCACGGCGATTGCCCGTGCCCAGGATAAACCGACGCTGGCCTTCGTCGTCAACGGCGCTTCCGATTTCTGGAAGGCGGCCGAAGCCGGCGTCAAGAAGGCCCAGGCCGAACTGCCCGACTACAATCTCGAGCTCAAATATCCGGAGCAGTCATCGGTCGCCATCCAGCAGCGGCTGATGGACGATCTGGTGACGGCCGGCGTCAAGGCGATCATGGTTTCGGCCGTTGATCCCAAGACGTCTACCGACGGGCTCAACAAGATCGCCTCGGAGACGGCGCTGTTCACCACCGACAGCGACGCGCCACAGACCAAGCGGGTCGCCTATATCGGCTCGTCCAACATCGATGCCGGCAAGCAGGCGGCCGAGATCGCCAAGAAGGCGATGCCCGACGGCGGCAAATGCCTCGGCTTCGTCGGCCTGCTCGGCGCCGATAATGCCAAGGAGCGCATCGAGGGCATGAAGGAAGGGCTCGCCGGCACCAAGATCGAGCTGATCGACGTGCGTGGCGACGACATCGACCAGGCCCGCGCCAAGAAGAACGTCGAGGACGCGCTGGTCGCCAGCCCCGACGTCACCTGCATGGTCGGCTTCTATTCCTACAACACGCCGCGTATCTATGAAGCGCTGCGCGACGCCGGCAAGCTCGGTCAGATCACGGTCGTCGGCTTCGACGACGATCCGATCACGCTGGGCGGCGTCAAGGAAGGCACCGTTGCCGCCACGGTGGTGCAGCAGCCCTTCGAATGGGCCTATCAAGGCATGAAGCTGATGGCCGCCTATCTCAAGGGCGACAAGTCGGGTGTTCCCGCCGACGGATTGATCATCGTGCCGACCAAGATCATCGGCAAGGACGATGTCGACGCCTATGCCGCCAATCTGAAGGCGATGTCTGGAAACTGAGCGTCGTCGGCGCTGCCCCTCATCCGCCTGCCGGCACCTTCTCCCCGTGAAGAACGGGGAGAAGGGCAGTGGTTGCAACGCTGGCGATCCTTCTCCGCGTTCTTGACGGGGAGAGCGTAAGGGTGAGGGGCAGCGCGACGCTGGCGTGACTGGCTCCGCTTGTTATTGACGGGCTTGATCAGGCTCGTCAATCTGCGGGGAGGCCGACCCCGCCAACTGCTGTCAGGCGTGAATGAATTATTCCGACGCATCCATCGGCGCATCCACGACCGCCCCGTTCCTCAGTCTCGAGGGCGTGCGCAAGACCTATCCCGGCGTGGTCGCGCTGGACGGGTTTTCGATGGAGGTCAGGCCCGGCGAGGTCATCGGCCTCGTCGGCGAAAACGGCGCCGGCAAGTCGACGCTGATGAAGATCCTCGGCGGCGTGACCACCCCCGACACCGGCACGATCACCGTCGACGGTATCGCCCATGACGGGCTGACCGTCGAAGCCAGCATCGGTTCCGGCATCGCCTTCGTTCATCAGGAACTCAACCTGTTCGAGAACCTCGACGTTGCCGCCAACATCTATTTCGGCCGCGAGCCTTTGCGCGCCGGTCCGCTTAGGCTTGTCGACCGCGCCAGGCTGCGCGCGCTGTCGGCGCCGCTGCTCAAACGCGTGGGCGCCAATTTTTCGGCCGACACGCCGGTATCGACGCTATCGCTTGCCCAGCAGCAGATGGTCGAAATCGCCAAGGCGCTGTCGATCGAGGCAAGGCTGGTGATCCTCGACGAGCCGACATCGAGCCTGCCACTTGCCGAAACCGACAAGCTGCTCGATGTCATCAAGGCGCTGAAGGCGGAGGGCATCAGCGTCATCTTCATATCGCACCGTCTTCACGAGGTCGAGCGGGTCGCCGATCGCGTCGTTGTGCTGAGGGACGGTATGCTTGCCGGCACGCTGCCGAAGAACGCCATCAACCACGACCAGATGGTCAAGCTGATGATCGGCCGCATGCTGAAGGAGAGGGAGAAGGCGGCAGAATCGGCGTGCCCGCCCGGCACGGTCGCCCTGTCGGCCAAAGCCATTCGCACCAGCGCCTATCCCGACCGACCGGTCGATCTCGGCGTCAGGCATGGCGAAATTCTTGGCTTGGCGGGTCTTGTCGGCTCCGGCCGGACCGAACTGGCGCGCGTGCTTTTCGGCATCGAGAAGAGCCTTGGCGGTGCGCTCCAGCTTGATGGAAAGGATCTGGTTCTTGGTTCGGCCGCCGACGCTGTGGCCAACGGGATTTTCCTCGTCCCCGAGGATCGCAAGCTGACCGGTATCCTGCTCGATCTGTCGATTGCCCAGAATATTTCGCTCCCCAACCTGCCGGCGCATGCCCGGCGAGCCCTGGTCTCTGCCCGCGCCGAAGCCGTCACCGCCGAAAAGCAGAAAAGCAATCTCGGGATCAAGGCGCCCTCGGTGGCGACGCGCACCGGCACGCTGTCCGGCGGCAACCAGCAAAAGGTGGTGCTTGCCAAATGGCTGGCCATGAGCCCCAAGGTGATGATCCTCGACGAGCCGACGCGCGGCATCGACATCGGCGCCAAGGCCGAGATCTACGGGCTGATGCGGGCGCTGGCCGATGCCGGCGTCGCCGTGCTGATGATCTCGAGCGACATGGAGGAGGTGATCGGCGTCTCCGACCGCATCGCCGTTATGCATGAGGGCCAGATCTCAGGCATTCTCGACAAGGAACAGTTCAGCCAGGAAAACGTGCTGCTGCTGGCCGTCGGCAAGCAGCCGAAATAATTCGCGGGCATTGGGGAGAAGACGATGAGCAAGAAAGATCTCGGCCTGCTGATCCTGATCCTGGTGGTGGGAGCGGTGGTGGCGATCATCAATCCGCGCTTCCTGCTGCCGATCAACCTCGCCAACACCTCGAACCTGATCGGGCTGTTCGGCATCCTCGCGATCGGCCAGGCTTTCGTCATCATCACCGGCGGCATCGAATTGTCGGTCGGCTCGGTGGTCGCGCTGCTCGGCGTCCTGTTCGTCGATTTCATCGCCACGCGAGGCATGGCATGGCCGGTGGCGCTGCCGCTGATCCTCGTGCTCGGCGGCATCATCGGGCTGGCACATGGCTGGCTGATCACGCGGCTCAAATTGCAGCCCTTCGTGGTGACGCTGTGCGGCCTCTTGATCTACCGCGGCGTCGCGCGGTTCTACACTGCCGACGGCACGGCGGGCTTTGCCTTCGGACAGAACTTTCCGGAACTCGAGTTCCTGACCGCCGGGCGATCCTATGGCGTGCCGAACAGCTTCATCGCGCTGATCGTCATCGCCATCGTGATGTGGGTGGTGCTACACCGTTCGGTGTTCGGCCGCTACCTCTACGCCATCGGCAAGAACGAGGAGGCGGCGAAATATTCCGGCATCCGCACCGGCCGCGTCGTCATGGCCGCCTATGTCATCTGCGGCGTGCTGACGGCGCTGTCGGCGATCTATTTCGCGATGTACACGCGCTCGATCTCGCCGGCCAGCCACGGCCAGTTCTACGAACTCTACGCCATTGCCGCAGCCGTGCTCGGCGGCTTCTCGCTGCGCGGCGGCGAGGGCTCGCTGATCGGCGTCATCCTCGGAACGGTCCTGCTGCAGGAACTCCAAAACCTCGTCAACCTGCTCGGCATCCCGTCCTCGCTCAATTTCGCGGTGATGGGCGGGGTAATTCTCATCGGCGTATTGGTCGACCAGCAATGGGGCGTTTTCCGGGAGAGGCGGCTGATGCTGGAAGCAACCCGCAAGGGCACGGCCGGCGCGGCCGCGGAGTAGCCGCTTCACGAACCTTTGAGTCGGCGGGACAGCGCCCCCCTCTGTCCATCGCTACAGATTCGCTTC
>NZ_FUIG01000013.1:322535-717852 GCF_900149755.1 Mesorhizobium delmotii
GCGCGGCATCCAATCTCCCCCCAAGTGGGGGAGATGTCCGGCAGGACAGAGGGGGACGCGAAGGATCGCTACAGATTAGTTTCTGCCCCGCTGCATTCTTCGATCGATGTCAGGGTCGGTCCGAAAACGCCATCGCCTTGCGCAGCACGTCGGCAAAGCGCTCGCCGGCCGCTTCGCGCGGGCCGCTATTGTCGATCGAGGTGACGCCTGGTCCGGCCAACGCCACATTGGCGCTACGCGCCAGCCGCGCCAGCACTTCGCCGCGCGACTCGCGGCCGCGCATCGCCAGCCGCTCGGCCAAGATTTCCGGCGATGCGGTGATCTCGACGATCGCCAGATTGGCATAACGATCACGCAGCGCCGGGATGATGGCGCGGGAGACATTGGCGATGGCGACGCGGCCGTTGGCGACCGACCGGTCGACTTCAGCCGGGATGCCGTAGCGCAAGCCATGCGCCTCCCAGGAGATGGCGAAGGCGCCATCCGCTTCCGCCTCGACGAAGGCCGCATCGGCAAGCGTATCGTGATCCTCGCTTGCCGTGTCGCTCGGCCGGGTGATGACCCGGCGGACGAACTCAAGCCGCGTCCCGTCGGCAAATAGCGACCGGGCATAGCCGATCACCGTGTCCTTGCCGGCGCCGCTCGGGCCGACGACGGCGACAAACACGCCGTCGCGGATCGGTATCGCGGCGGCGGACAATTCACGCTCGATCAACGCCGACGCCATCATGCGACCCGGCGTCCCTGCCGCCAGACGGTGCGGACAACCGGGACATGGTCGTCGAGACGGACGCGAACCAGATCGGCGCGCCGGCCCTGCTCGATGACGCCACGGTCGACGAGGCCGACCGCCTCGGCCGGGTTCTTCGAAACCATGGCGACCGCCTGAGGCAGGGAAATGCCGTCGACCACGTCGCCGAGGAAAAACGCCGATTGGATCAGGCTGAAGGGAATGTAATCGGACGACAATATGTCGAGCAAGCCTTCGCCGGCGAGTGTCCGAGCCGAAACATTACCCGAATGCGAAGCGCCGCGCATGACGTTCGGGGCGCCCATCAGCACCCCGAGCCCTGCCGCCTTCGAAGCTTTTGCGGCCTCTTTGGTGGTCGGGAATTCGGCGACGCGGACGCCTTGTTCGATCGCCTCGTCGACATGGCCGGTCGTGGCGTCGTCATGGCTGGCCAGCACGATGCCGCGCTGATGGCAGGCAGCAGCGATGAAGGCGCGGTTCGGCCCAGAATTCGTCGCCGACTCCGCCATCCGCTTCTCACAGAATTGCTGGAATTCGCGATCCGTCAGCTTCAGCTTGCGCTGGTAGTAATAGGCATAGGTTTCCAAATCGACGAACTGGCGCTGTCCCGGCGCATGGTCCATCAGCGACGCCAGCTTGATCCTGTCATCGCCGTCAAAATGCGCGAAGGCTGCGAGGCAATCCGGCGCCGAAACCTCGCAGCGCAGATGGATGAAATGGTCGGCCCGCAGCCGGTGCTGCTGGACGCTGTCCTCGATCGCATCGGCCAGCTTGCGCATGTCGGCCGAATTCATGTCGGCATCGTCGTCCATGCCGACACGCAAGGCATCGAGCACGGTGGTGATGCCGGCGGTCGCCACTTGCGCGTCGTGAGCGAGCACCGCGGCGATCGGGTTCCAGCGCACCTTCGGCCGCGGCGCGTAATGGCCTTCGAGGTGATCGGTGTGAAGCTCGACCAGCCCGGGAATGATGAAATCGCCGCCCATGTCCTCGCCGCTCCGGCCGGCACCGGCGTCGATCCCGGCGATCAAGCCGTCGCGCAGCACGATCGAGCCTTCGACGATCTCGTCGGCAAGCACGATGCGGGCATTGTTGAGAACGGTCTCGTCGGTCATTTCAGGCAGTCCTTGGAGCATTTTGCAGCCAATCAGAATCACCGATTGGGTGAATTGGCGTCGCACAAATGCGGTTAAAACAAATAGGCGTTTCAGGCAGTTTTTCTGGCCGGGCGGCGCCCGAGCGCGTGATGGGAAAGCACCATGAACGGGGCGCCAGGTTCGGTTTCGACAAACAGGTTCAGTGCGTCCACCGGCAGCGGGCGTTGCAGGACCTGCGCAAACAGGCTGTCGATTGCTGCGCGAAGACGAGGGCTTTCCTGTGACGAAACACGGCCGGACAGCGTCATATGGAACCGGAAGGTCCCGAAGACATAGGGGTAGCCCCACTGGCAGAGATTGCGGAATTCAGCCGGCTTCAGCGAGTCAGGGCTGCGCCGTTCGATCTCAGCCTCGCTCAGCGGCGCACGAAAACGGTCGAAGTCGCGCACCACGTCGTCGGCGAAGCGGTTGAGCGCCGGCAGCGGTCCTTCCGGCACCAGCGCGAAGAAGCCGTCGATCTGGCTGACGACCAGCCGTGGGATCGTCACCATCGGCGTCGTCTCGGCGAAATCGTCCAGTGCCGCGCGAAGCGCGCCTTCCGTTTCGTTCGAAGCCAGCCGGAAGGGCGCCTTCAGTGTCGCATGAAAGCCGTAGCGGCGTGCCGAAGCGGTGTGGAAGGCGACTTCCGCCGCCGACAGTTCGCCCACGGCCTCGACCGGCCTCGTGGCGGCGCCGAACGGGTCGCGGCCGAGCCAATTGGCGGCGATCCGCGCCAGCGGTTCGTCCTGCCGGGGTGTGAAATAGATAGCGTAGCGCATCGAAAGTCCTCGTCAACTCCCGCTGCCATAGGCGATTTGCATGACGAAATGACGAAGCTGATGATCGCTCCTGATAACAAAGTTGTTCAGGCGGGTCATTAGCCGACGATTTTTTCGCCTTGGGCCAGTTTGCCGACCCGGACGGGCAGCGCCTCAGGCCTTCATCAGCCATTCGTGCTCGGGCGCGTTGTGGAATTTCCACGTCCGCTTCGGCCCGGCCATGACGTTGAGGTAGTAGAGGTCGTAGCCATGGCAGGCGGCACAAGGGTGATAGCCCTTTGGCACCAGCACGACGTCGCCGTCCTCGATTGCCATCGCCTCGTCGAGCGAACGAGCGCCATTCCGATCGGCATCGGTGTAGACCCGCTGGAAGGCAAAGCCCTGTGGCGGATTGAGGCGGTGGTAATAGGTCTCCTCAAGATAGGATTCGGCCGGCAGATTGTCCTGGTCATGCTTGTGCGGCGGATAGCTCGATGTATGGCCGCCAGGCGTAATGACCTCGACCACCAGCAATGAATCGGCCGGCTTGCCTTCCGGCAGGATGTTGGTGACATAGCGCGTGTTGGTGCCCTTGCCGCGAATCTCCTGGCCGAGATCTTTCGGCGCAATGACGCGGACCGGCAGGCCGCCGCCAAGCCCCGGCGCCGAGCAGACCGCGACTTCGAGACCGGTGTCGGCGGTCACCGACCAGTCAGAGCCCTGCGGTACGTAGACCGACCACGGCTTGCCTTCGAAAGGCGACATGCGGTCGCCGAGCAGGCCGAGATCCTTGCCGCCGGCCGTCGCCTTGCCCTTGCCGGTGACGAACACCAGGCAGACTTCACGGTTCGCGGTTTGTCCGGAGACTATTTCGCCTGGCCGCAGCCGATGCAGATCGAAACCGACATAGGTCCAGCCGGCGTTTTGCGGCGTCACATGGGCGACGCGGCCATGACCCTTATCGGCTTTGACGAGCAGTTTCGACATTGAGGTCTCCTATCCTCGACACTCGAATTCCAACTTCGTCATCCTAGGGCGAAGCAGGAGCGAAGCTCCGTCGCGAAGACCCTAGGATCAATGCCGTAACCTTGGCCGAAGGGCACAGCGGAGCAGAATTCTGCACCGTCATAATACTTCGAAGTCATGGCATGGATCCTAGGGTCTGCGCCGCGTCGCTGCGCTCCTTGCTCCGCCCTAGGATGACGAAGCGAGGGGTGTTCCGGCCAATCGCCGACGCATGCGATCTGTCAGTCACGCGGTATCCGATCCAAAAACTTCTGCGCCATGGATTCCGATCATTCCTTCGGCTCGGCCGGATCCTTGCCGCTGTCGGCCGGCTTGTAGAGATAGAAGAACTGCCAGACGGCATAGCCGGCGAAGCCGAGCGCGATCGTGCCCCAGAACGGCGCGCCGGTGGCAAACTCGACCACGGCCCAGCCCAGGCAGACCGCGACGATGGCAACGCGCCGCCACAAAGGCCGGAAGAACGGATGCTCAGAGTCCTTCATCGGATCGGCTCCCGCATCAGATCAGCCCGTTACCGGGAATACTGCATTCAAGCATTGGGGAAGCCCTGTGTTTCAACCGTGTAGCCTGCGGCCGTCATCACCCGCATCAACTCCTTGTAGCCGACTTGTGCCATCTTGAGCGGGGGGTTCTTTCTTGGGTCCTGCTCGGCCTCGACGACGAACCAGCCTTCATAGCCGTAGTTCGCCAGCCTTTCCACAATGGCACCGAAATCCAGCGAACCATCTCCCGGCACCGTGAAGGCGCCAAGCGCCACGGCATCGAGAAAGGATTGCTTCTGGCGATCCAGTTTTTCAATCACCCCCATGCGCACATCTTTCACATGCACGTGGTTGATGCGCTGGTGATGGTTGTCGATGGCGCGCAGCACGTCACCGCCGGCAAAGGCCAGGTGACCGGCATCGAGCAGCAGGGGAATGCCTTCACCCGAGTAGCGCATGAAGGCATCGAGCTCCGGCTCGGTCTCGACGACCGCCGCCATATGATGGTGATACGAGAGCGGCATGCCCTGCTTGGCGCACCATTCGCCGAACTGCGTGAGGCGCCTCGCATAGGCTTTCATCTCGTCATCCGAAAGCCTGGGCTTGGTGGCGAGCGGCTTCGAGCGGTCGCCCTGGATGGAGCGGCCGACCTCGCCGTAAACGATGCAAGGCGCGTTCACCGCCTTGAACAGATCGATCATCGGCTGGATGCGATCCCTATTCTTGGCCATGTCTTCGTCGACCAGCGTACCGGAGAACCAGCCGCCGCAGAGCGTGACGTCGGCCTCTTTCAGGATCGGCAGCATGATCTCCGGGTCACTGGGAAAACGGCGGCCCATTTCCATGCCGGTGAAGCCTGCCGAACGCGACTGGCGCAAGCACTCTTCCAGCGACACGTCATCGCTGAGTTCCGCAAGATCGTCGTTCCACCATGCAATGGGGGACATGCCCAGTTTGGCTTTCAAGTCGTCACTCCAGTGTCAGTTCGTGTCCACCCTCCCCCTTGTGGAGAGGGTCGCTGCGAAGCAGCGGGGTGGGGGTGCGGCGCCGGACCCCCACCCGGACCTTCGGTCCGACCTCCCCACAAGGGGGAGGGTGGGGCTTGGCAGCGCCGACATCAATCTCCAATCTTCTGCATCTGCCGCTTTTCATCATAGGCCCTGCGCGCCGCGTTCACTTGCGGCCGCACCGAGACTTCCGGCACCGCGACATCCCACCAGCTTCCACCGGCTTCGGTCGACACCAGTGGGTCGGTGTCCATGACCAGCACTGTGGTCCTTGTATTCTTCTTCGCTTGCGCCAGCGCCGTTTCCAGCCCGGCGATCGACGAAACCTTCTCGGCGATGGCGCCGAGGCTTGCCGCATGCGCGGCGAAGTCGATGTCGGGCAAAATCTCGTGGCGTGCGTCCTTCAGCAGATTGTTGAAGTTGGCGCCGCCGGTCGCCATCTGCAGCCGGTTGATGCAGCCATAGCCTCTGTTATCGAGCAGCACGATGGTCAGCTTGAGACCGAGCATGACCGAGGTCGCGATCTCGGAATTGAGCATCAGATAGGAGCCGTCGCCGATCATCACGACGACCTCCTCGTCGGGCTTGGCCATCTTGACGCCGAGCCCGCCAGCGATCTCGTAGCCCATGGTCGAGAAGCCGTATTCGGCGTGGTAGGAGCCGGGCGCGCCGGCCTGCCAAAGCTTGTGCAATTCGCCGGGCAGGCCGCCGGCGGCATGAAGCAGTATCACGCCGGAGCCCATGGCGCGCTGCACGGCGCCGATCACCTGCGCGTCGGACGGATAGGCGGCATTGGTCGACGCCGTCACCTTGCCGGCATCGGCCTGCCAGTCCTTCTTGCCCCTGGCCGCATTGTCGGTCCAGGCAGCCGGCGCCTTCCAGCCGTTCAGCGCCGCGCCAAGCTCGGCGAGCCCTTCCGCCGCATCAGTGACCAGCGGCAGCGCCTGGTGTTTTCCCGCGTCGAAAGGCTGGACGTTCAGCCCGATGATGGTCTTGCCGGAATTCTTGAACAGCGCCCACGAGCCGGTGGTGAAATCCTGCAGCCTGGTGCCGACGGCAAGCACGACGTCGGCTTCTTCAGCCAGCCGGTTGGCCGCCGAAGTGCCGGTGACGCCGACTGCCGCCATGTTAAGCGGATGATCGTCCGGCAGCGAGGATTTGCCGCCCTGCGTCTCACAGACGGGGATACCGGCGTCTTGCGCCAGCTTCGCCAATTCACCGGAAGCCTGCGAATACAGCACGCCGCCGCCGGCAATCACCAGCGGCTTAGTTGCCCCCTTCAGCGCCGCCACCGCGGCCGCCAGCTCCTGGCGGTCCGGGCGCGGCCGACGCTGGGTCCAGACCCGTTCGGCAAAGAAGCTCTCGGGGTAATCATAGGCCTCGGCCTGCACATCCTGGCAGAGCGCCAAGGTCACCGGTCCGCATTCGGCCGGATCGGTCAGCACCTGCATGGCGCGATTGAGCGCCGGGATGATCTGCTCGGGCCGGGTGATGCGGTCGAAATAGCGCGACACCGGCCGGAAGCAGTCATTGACCGTCGCCGTGCCGTCGGAGAAATCCTCTGCCTGCTGCAGGACGGGGTCGGGGATGCGATTGGCGAAAACGTCGCCGGGCAGAAACAGGACAGGCAACCTGTTTACATGCGCAAGTGCCGCCGCCGTCACCATGTTGAGCGCGCCGGGGCCGATCGAACTGGTCGCCGCCATGAACCGACGACGGAAATTGGCCTTGGCGTAGGCGATCGCCGCATGCGCCATCGCCTGTTCGTTATGGGCGCGAAAGGTCGGCAATTCGTCGCGCACCTGATAGAGCGCTTCGCCGACGCCGGCGACGTTGCCATGGCCGAAGATCGCCCAGACGCCGCCGAAGATCGGCATTTTTTTGCCGTCGATCTCGGTCATCTGGCGAGCAAGAAAACGGGTCAGCGCCTGCGCCATCGTCAGGCGGATTGTCTTGGTCATGTTGTTTTCCTCCGCAGTCTTTATGCCGCGCCTTCTTATGCTGCTTTGCGGCCGCGCGCGGCAAGCCATGCCTCGGTCAGTCTCTCAAAGCGCGACGCCATGTCGGCGACCGCCTCGTCGTCCGACATCTTGCCGGCAAGCCATTGTTCGGCTGCGTTGATGAAGATGGTGCGACCGACGGCGAAACCCTTGACGATGGGCGCCTTGGCGGTGGCGGCGAAGGCCGCTTCCAGCTCGTCCTGTGGCGCTTCCAGGCCGAGCAGCACAATCCCGCGGCACCACGGATCATTCTTCAGGATCACCGCCTCGATCTTTGCCCAAGCCCCGGCTGAGGCCTGCGGTTCAAGCTTCCACCAGTCGGGCTTGATATCAAGCGCATAGAGTTCCTCCAGCGCGCGCGGGATCGTCGTGTCGTCGAGCTCGCCGTGCTTGCCGGCGATGATCTCGATGAGAAGTTCTCTTCCCACTTTCCGCGCGGCCTCGAACAGGATTTTGAGCTTCTGCTGCTGCTCGGTCTTCAGCGCCTCCGGGTCGTCGGGGTGGTAGAAGCACAGGCACTTGATGCAATGGTCGACCGGCCACTCGATCAATTGCGAGCCGATATCCTGCGAGAATTCGAAACGAAGCGGCCGCGATCCGGGCAGTTCGACCGGCCGGCCAAGCCAAGCGAAGGAATGGCGCGCGAATTCGAACATCGCCTCGCGGCCGTATTTCTCGTCGAGCAGCATGCCGTAACCGGCACGGCCGGCGGCGACCTTTGCCGCCGCCTTGACCGTCAGCACCTTGAAATCATGGATGCGCGACGGATCGGCACCGGCTTTCGCGGCGACATCGTCAAGCTGGATACGGTGATCGCAGGCCAGCGCCATCAGCGAGGGAATATCGCGCCGGCGCGTCGTCGCCCAATGGATATGGTTGATCGCCTCGTCCTTGCGCAGCGCCAGGTGCTGGCTGCCGTTCTTCAGGAAGAACTGCAATTCCTCGAAGGTCGGGTATTCCGGCGCGCAGAGCAGCCGCGACACGGCGAAGGCGCCGCAGGCATTGGCCCAGGTCGCCGCCGTCTCCAGGCTTTCGTCGCCGAGCCAGCCGCGCAGGAAGCCCGACATGAAGGCATCGCCGGCACCGAGCACATTGTAGACCTCGATCGGAAAGCCCTTGCCGACGATGCCGTCTTCGAGATCATCGCTGATCGGCCCGTCATAGACGATGCAGCCCATGGCGCCGCGCTTCAGGACGATCGTGGCCTTGGACAGCGAGCGGATGGTCTTCAACGCGCTCAGGCAATCATCCGCACCGGAGGCGATCATGATCTCTTCTTCGGTGCCGACGATCAGGTCGCAGTCGGGCAGCACTGTCTTCAGCTGGGCGGAGACCCGGTCGGATTTCACGTAGCGCTCGAAGCCTTCGGCATGGCCGGCGAGACCCCAGAGATTAGGGCGGTAGTCGATGTCGAACACCACCTTGCCGCCTTTGCCCTTGATGGCGCGGATCGCCTTGCGCTGCGCGGCGTCGCTGTTGGGCCGCGAAAAATGCGTACCGGTGACGACGATCGCACGTGCCGAAGCGATGAACGTCTCATCTATGTCCTCCTCCGCCAGCGCCATGTCGGCGCAGTCGGAGCGGTAGAAGATCATCGGCGAGACGCCTTCGTCCTCGACCGACAGCAGCACCAGCGCGGTCAGCCGGTCCGGGTCGGTCCTGAGGCCGGCCACGGAAACGCCCTCGCGGGTCAGCTGCTCGCGGATGAAGCGGCCCATCTGCTCGTTGCCGACGCGGGTAAGCAGCGCCGAGCGCAGGCCGAGCCTCGCCGTGCCGACCGAAATGTTGGCCGGACAGCCGCCGACCGACTTGGCAAAGGAGGTGATGTCCTCCAGGCGCGAGCCGATCTGCTGGCCGTAGAGGTCGACCGAGGCGCGGCCAATGGTGATGACGTCGATTGGCGCATGTTTCGCGTCCACGGCTTCGCCCATTCGAACCTCCCATCAGCCTTGTTGTCTTGGGTAACACGCGCGAGCGGCAGCGTGGCGCCGGCAATATGAAATAATAATTCCAATCCATAGTCAATATGGAACGCGCATTCCTTTGCTGAAAAGTGCTAGACCATGATCCCGAACCGAAGGTCAGCGAAGCAAAAAAGTGGCGCCCGGTTTTCGGAAAAGATCACGGTCAAACAAGAGAAAAGTTGTCTAGGCCTTGCGCTTCCTGCCCGCATCGCGCCGCTTTTCGCCAACCGCAACGGTCAGCGCCATGGCCAGCGCCATCGTTGCCGACAGCGACCGGAAGCCGGCGAAATCGGCCTCGGCGACCTCGAACCAGACTTTGGCGAACTGGGCGAGCGGCGAAAACGAACTGTCGGTGATCGCCACGATCGGCACGCCTTGCTCGGAAATGACGCGCGCCTCCTCGATGGCCGCCGGGGCATAGGGTGAGAAACTGATGGCGATGACGGCATCCCTGGGCGAGGCAAAGCTGATCATTTCGGCGTTGAGGCCGGCGGCCGATTCGATCAGCTGGTTGCGGATCTTGAGCTTGCCCAGCGCATAGGCGATGTAGGAGGCGACCGGATACGAACGGCGCTTGGCCAGCACGTAGATCGTCTCCGCCTTCGCCAGCAGGGCGATCGCATCTTCGAAATGGTCTTCGTTCAACCTGCCTGAAATATCGTTAAGCGAGGTGCTGGCCGCGGCGACGAAGCCGTCGAAAATCGCCCGGTGACCGGCGCCTTCCTCGGCCTTGGCGCGCAATGCCGCCAGCCTTTCGTCATAGGACGAATTGCGCTCACGCAGCCGCTCGCGGAACACCAGCTGCAGGCTGGTGAAGCCGTCGAAGCCGAGCTGCTGGGCGAAGCGGATCAAGGTCGAAGGCTGGACGCCGGCGGAGGCGGCAATGCTGGCGGCGGTGCCGAAGGCAATATCGTCGGGATTGTCGAGCGCATAGGCGGCGATCTGCGCGATGCGCTTGGGCAGGCTATGGCGCCGTTCCAGGATCGTCGTACGCAGCGTCTCGAAATCGCGGGGCACCCGTTCGTCCATCGTCGCTCCGCCTAAGCCCATCAATCGATGCCGTGTGTGCCCCATCATAGCGAGCCTGTGCAAGAAGGCCATAAAAAATGAGGCATGCGTTCCATTTCTGGAAAAAATGGACTAATTCATCCACACAATCTTTCTGGCGACGGAGACAAGGAAATGGTCGGAGTCGGTCTTATCGGCACAGGCTTCATGGGCAAGTGTCACGCCATCGCCTGGAACACCGTCGGCACCGTCTTTCCCGACGTGGCCAAGCCAAGGCTGGTCCATCTCGGCGAGGTCGACGAGGGGCTTGCCAAGCGCCGTGCGGCCGAATTTGGTTTTGCCAAAGGCTCCGGCGACTGGCGCGCCGTCGTCGACGATCCGGATGTCGATATCGTCTCGCTGACCACGCCGAACCAGTTCCATCCCGAAATGGCCATCGCCATCCTCGAAGCCGGCAAGCATCTGTGGTGCGAAAAGCCGATGGCGCCGAGTTTTGCCGAGGCGCAAGCCATGGCGGCGGCGGCCAAAAAGTCCGGCAAGGTGGCCGCGCTCGGCTACAACTACATCCAGAACCCGGCGATCCGCCATATCGGTGCGCTGCTCGACGAGAAGATCATCGGCGAGGTCAACCATCTGCGCATCGAGATGGACGAGGATTTCATGGCCGACCCGGAGGCGCAGTTCTTCTGGAAGCACGAGGCGGCGTCCGGTTACGGTGCGCTCGACGATTTCGCCGTGCATCCGCTGTCGCTGGTCGCCGTGCTGTTCGGCCGCGTTGCCCGCGTCATGTGCGACATGGCAAAACCCTATGCCGATCGCCGCGTCGCGTCCGGCGGGCGCCGGGCGGTCGAGACCTACGACATCGCCAGCGTGCTGATGCATCTCGAAAACGGCATTGCCGGCACGCTGCTGGTCAATCGTTCGGCCTGGGGCCGCAAGGGCCGGATCGCCATCCAGATCTTCGGCTCGAAGGGCTCGATCCTGTACGATCAGGAGCGGATGAACGAGTTCCAGCTCTATCTCACCGCCGACCGGCCGACCGAGCAAGGCTATCGCACCATCCTGGTGGCGCCGCATCACAAGCCGTACGACGCCTTCCTGCCGGCACCCGGCCACGGTCTCGGCTTCAACGACCTCAAGATCATCGAATGCCGGGAGCTTTTGACGCGGCTGACCGGCAAGCCGGCGCGGATCATCGATTTCGACGGGGGCCTCGAAATCGAGCGCACCGTGCATGCGATGGCGCGCTCGTTCGAGGAACAGCGCTGGGTGGATGTGAAGTAGCGCCGGCGTTGGCTCTCCTTCTCCCCCTGTGGGAGAAGGTGGCCGAGCGAAGCTCGGTCGGATGACGGGTGTTGGACGGATCGCTACCTTTGAAGTTATAAGCCTTTAAAATCATTCCTATTTTTAACGCAGCATCCCGTCCGGCACCCCTCATCCGGCTCGGCGCTGCGCGCCGATCCACCTTCTCCCACAAGGGGAGAAGGTGAAAGCTTCAGGCGGCGCCCGGACGGCTGGCGATCATGGCACGTCGCGCCGATCGGCGTTGCTCGACGGCGTCGGCAAGGCCGTGCAGCACCGTCTCGGTGGTTGCCCAGTCGATGCAGCCATCGGTGATGCTCTGGCCGTAGACGAGCGGCTTGTCGGGCATGACCCCCTGCCGGCCGGCGACGAGGTTGCTCTCGATCATGACGCCGATGATGCGTTCGTCGCCTGCCGCGACCTGGCCCGCCACGTCAGCCGCCACCATCGGCTGGTTCTCCGGCTTCTTGTTGCTGTTGGCGTGGCTGACATCGATCATTAGCCGAGGTGCTACGCCGATCCGGCCGAGTTCCGCGCAGGCGGCAGCTATGCTCGTTGCGTCATAGTTCGGCACAATGCCGCCGCGCAGGATGACGTGGCAGTCCTCGTTGCCGGTGGTCGTGGCGATGGCGCTGCGCCCGCCCTTCGTCACCGCCATGAAATGATGCGGCTGGGCGGCGGATTTCACCGCCTCGGCGGCGATCCGCAGGCTGCCGTCGGTGCCGTTCTTGAAGCCGACCGGGCAGGACAGGCCGGATGCGAGTTCCCGATGGATCTGGCTCTCTGTCGTGCGCGCGCCGATCGCGCCCCAGGCGACGAGGTCGGCAATGTATTGCGGGGTCGCCATGTCGAGGAATTCGGTCGCCGCCGGAAGGCCGAGATTGTTGACCGCAGAGAGCACGTTGCGGGCCAGTCTCAGTCCTTTGTCGATGTTGAAGCTGCCGTCCAGGTCGGGATCGTTGATCAGGCCCTTCCAGCCGACCGTCGTGCGCGGCTTCTCGAAATACACGCGCATCACGATCTCCAGCCGGTCCGACAGGCTCTCGCGCAACCCCGCTAGACGGCTGGCATAGTCTACGGCAGCGGCCGGGTCGTGGATTGAACAGGGGCCGACGACGATGATCAGCCGGTCATCGGCGCCGGTCAGCACGGCGTGGATGGCGTTGCGCGACGCGGCAACGGTGCGCGTCGCCGTCAGCGTGCGCGGTATCTCCCGCATCACCTGGTCCGGCGTACTCAATTCCCTTATTTCCTTGACCCGAAGATCGTCGGTGGTGGTCAACACGGCTTTCTGCTCCTGGTTGGGAGACCTGCGGCTGAAACAAAAAAGCCGCCAGGTCTGGCGGCTGTTCGGATGTTGTTGCTGCAATCTTCAGATCGAGCGCAATCCTCCCGCCGCCAGCGAGCTGCCGTAGCTAAAGTACCAGAACGAGGCGGTCAGGTGGATCATGCGCGCCCCTATATCGGAAGCCGCGGCGTTTGTCACGCGTCGGTAGTGTCTCTATTTGAATTTCGGCTCACGACCCTAAGCGGAAGCTCGTTCGCCCTCAGTCGAATTCACGCCCATGACCCAAACCAGACGCTCGTGGTGAATTCTGGAACTTCCGCTTGGTGGCGCGAAGCGGCCGTCATCAGATCGTGCGATTTGCCTAGAATTTCATTACAGCGCCGAGCACCGGCCCCTGCTGGACGACATCATAGACAAAGCCGTCATTTTCGTAGTCGACGCCCAGCGCACGGTAGCCGGCGACAAGCGACAGCCACTCGTTCCATTGATAACCGACACCCCCGAACACATCCCATGTGACGTCGGAAGCCGCACCGAAGCCGCCAACCATGCCCCATCCGGTAACGTACCAGGACGGATTGATGTTGACGCGTCCCTTGATCCCGACGATCGGGTCCACCCAGGTGCTTCCGTCGCTGCCGCTTAAGGCGGCGAGCGGTGCGCCGCCAGCCGACAGGCTGATGTCAATGTCGTTGTCGACGCTCCAGATGCGGGCGCCGGCCATCAAGTCTATGGTCGCGGTCGGCCGTGAGACGGCGCGGTATTCGCCCATGATGGTCGCGGTCAGGCTGCTGGTCTCAACACTTGCGGCGAGACTGACCGGGACGCCCGCGATGGGTCGCGTAACCGACTCTTCATCCTCGATGTTAACATAGATTACATCGACCACGACGCCCCAGGTCCCGTTGTGCGCTTCCGCGACAACCATGCCGCCGAAACGCAAATTGTCGAAGATGTCGCCGAAGCTCATGTCGATCTCGACCGGGTCACGACCGAATAGACCGACGTCGCCTTCAAGCCCGGCGCCCCACAAATAGGGCGCCACGCTGAATGTCCATTCCCTGCCTGGGATCGCGGCTTCGGCGGGGGCTGCCTCGATCCCAACGTCGGCCGCCTTGGCAGCCGGTGCGACCAGCATCATCGCGGTCGCGGCAAATAACGAGGCTACGCTTCTGCCGATCATCATGTCGAATCCCCTCTTGCAACGCTTTTGGTCGCGAGCCGATGGTACACCTGAGCGGGAGGGCAAACCACTCATATTGCTGAGCGGCTGACAGTTGGTTCCGAACAGCGGCGCTACGTCGAAGCAAACGGTGCAGATGTCGATGCGTTCTTGATTGCCTCGCATGACGATCACGGTCGCAATCCAACTTGTCCTCGTAGCCCTTTGACCCCGAGTCACAAGAATCAATCTGAAGTGGAAAGCCGGTTGGCAAGATTTCGATAATCTCCTACACTCCCCTGCGGGCGGGGATACTCCCTTGGAGTTGGCCGACATGAAGTTGCTGCGGGAACCGCTGCTTCACTTCGCAGTCGCGGGCCTGATTTTGTTTTCCGGCTATTCTTGGTTCAGTGAGCCACAGCCCGACGCGGACGGCGTCGAACCGGTGCAAGTAGGCCAAGGCGAGGTCGAATGGCTGAAAAAACTGTACCAGAATCAATGGCTGCGACCGCCGGATATGCAGGAACTTCAGGGGCTGGTCACCGATCTCGTCAATGAGGAACTTCTTGCCCGCGAGGCGGAAGCTATGGGCCTCGGCGAGGACGATATCATCATCCGCCGCCGACTGGCTCAGAAACTGAAGTTTCTTGTCGAGGACACAGCCCGGCTTGCCCAGCCCACTGACAGCGACCTTCGGAGCTATTTCGAAGCCAACCGACCAAAGTTTGTGAAGAGTCCGAGGATTTCGTTCTCCCACATCTACTTCAATCCCGCGAACCGAACGGACGCGACCGGGGATGCGGCGGCGGCCCTTGCCGGCCTGGCAACGGGCACGAGCGCGGACGCAGCCTCGACAATGGGGGACAGGTTCCTTCTCGGGCCGGACATGACACATGCGGATAGGCAGTCAGTTTCCGGTACGTTCGGTGACGAGTTCGCCGACTCATTGCTTGCAGCCGAGGCAGGGCAGTGGACCGGGCCGCTGGAGTCCGGCTATGGCACGCATCTCGTGCTGGTCACGGCGAGGGAGGCTGCCAGCGCACCGGCTTTCGAGAAGGTTAGGAAGAAGGTGCTGGCTGAGTGGCAGCACGACCAGCAGCAGAAGGCGAGCCAAGGCTACCTGGCGCGACTGCGCGAAAAATACGGTGTGGAACTGGACGACAACGTCAAGGCGCTGCTCAAGCCAGATTCGGGGTCGGAAGTGTCGATGCGATGAGCTCCGGCCGCCTCATGGTTCTGCGACTTCTCGCTGCTATTTTCGCGGTCGCCGTCTCTGTTGCGAGCGCGGCGGCGCATGAGGTGCGGCCCGCCTACCTCGACCTGCGAGAGGAGACGCCCGGCGTTTTCTCTGGGCTCCTGAAGACGCCAATGCAAGGCGACGCGCGTCTAGCTCTGTCAACCAGTTTCTCCGGCAGGACAGAGTTGGTTTCGCCCATGGTTTCGCGGCCGACCGGCAGCGCGATGATCCAGACCTGGCTGATGCGTGCCGCTGCGCCGCTGGCCGGTCAGACCCTGTCGATCGAAGGACTGCAAGCCACGATGACCGACGCGCTGGTGCGCATCGAATTCCTCGACGGCAGCGTGTGGCTGGAAAGGCTGACGCCGGACTCCGCCGAAGCGGTAATCCCGGCCGCTCAAAGCACACTAGAGGTTGCGTGGACATATCTGGCCAGCGGTATCGAGCACATCCTGTTCGGCTTCGATCACCTGCTGTTCGTCTCCTCGCTGATGCTGATCGTACGCGATTGGCGCATGCTGGTGAAGACGATCACGGCATTCACCGCGGCCCACTCGATAACGCTGACTTTCGCGACGATGGGCTGGGCGACGCTGCCGTCAGCGCCCGTGGAGACAATGATCGCTCTCAGCATCGTTCTGGTCGGAGCCGAAGCCATCCGGTTGGAGCACGGCGAAACTAGCCTGACGACCACCTGGCCGTGGATCGTCGCCTTCGTCTTCGGCCTGCTGCACGGCTTCGGCTTTGCCGGCGCGCTGGTCGAGGTCGGCTTGCCGCGCGGCGACATCCCGCTGGCACTGGTGTCGTTCAACCTCGGCGTCGAGATCGGGCAGCTGGCCTTCATCGCCCTGGTGTTGACGGCGGTCCACACTGTTCGGCGGCTCGTCCCGATCCCGCGACGGGCGACCGTCGCCTCAGCCTACGCGATCGGCATCGTCGCGGCATTCTGGAGCGCCGAGCGGCTGGGCGCGATGTTTCTATGAGGACGACCGCGATGAGGTCTCTCGCACATCCAAAGAGGGCAGCCCTTGTTATGGCAGCGGCGGCGAGCCTGGGCGCCTCAGCGCCTGGCTCGGCAAGCCTTGCCTGCGGTTATGAAGACCCGCAGTCAGTCTCGCGCGGCTCTCTGAGCTGGGGCTATCCCAATTCGCTCCATGTCATTGGGGCGATTTCGACGGAAGTCGCGGCGCGGCGGCTCCCGCATGCGAATTTCAATCGCGGGGGCGTGGATCTGTTCGGAAACAAGTTCCGCCTGGCCAGTAAGTCGCTGGAGCAGTTCGGCACAATGCTGAGTGCAACGTCGTCCGAGTCGTTGCAGACACCGGTGGCTATCGTCCTGCTCGAGCCGATGCTGTGGGCGCGTTTTGAGCCGACAGCCGGCGGTTTGCGGACGGCGGTCCACGTCTCAGGAGCCAAGGATGGTGATCTTGTCGTGGTCACCGGGGAAGCGGTGATCGCCGAGATCGCCGCTGGGCACCTTACGTTCGGCGAAGCCTACGCCCGCGGCGTGGCGCGACTCTACGGCGAGGATGCCCAGATCGCCGCGTTCGTTCAAAATTATCAACAGGTCGGCGCAGACCTGGGCGTGCTCGAGACGGGCCCCTCGCGCACAGCGGCGGGCCTGAATCTTCAAAACCGTCCTGCAGCTCAACAAACTGGAACGACAAGTCACCGATTCATGTGGAGGAAATCATGCGAGTGTTGATGCATTTGGCTGCCGTACTGGCTGCGACCACAGCGCTGAGCTGCTCTGCACTGGCGCTGGAGACCACGGACAAAGGGACAATTGACCCTCAGATGGCCGAGACTCTCTTCCGAAAGCAGGGTTACTCCCCTTATGCCGGCAATACATTCCCGACACGCCCGCTCTTCGGCGACACCCATCTGCACACCTCGCAGTCGTTCGATGCCATCGCCTTCGGCAACTTCATCGGACCGGAGGAGGCCTATCGCTTCGCGCGCGGCGAGGAGGTGACCACTTCGACCGGCCAGCGGGCGCGGCTGAGCCGGCCGCTGGACTTTCTCATGGTCGCCGATCACGCCGAGAACATGGGTACGCTCGGCGAGATCAAGATCGGCAACCCGGTCTTGATGGAGGATCCGGTACTCAAGCGCTGGAACCAGATGCTGGTTGCTGGCGGCGAGCAAGCAATGGGCGTCTACTACGAAATAGTTGCGAGCGTTGGCGGCGCGGGCGAGCCTCTGCCGGCCGCACTTAGTTCGGAGGAACTTGTCCGCTCGGTCTGGCACAAAAACATCCAGACTGCGGAGGAAAACAACGACCCTGGCACCTTCACCGCGTTGATCGGGTATGAGTGGTCGTCGAACACGGGCGGCAATAATCTTCACCGGGTCGTCGTCTTCCGCGATGGAGCGGAAAGGCTAGAACAGATCCTGCCATTCTCGTCTTTTGAGAGCGACAATCCGGAGGACCTCTGGAAGGTACTTCAAGACTACAAGACGAAGACCGGCGGCAGCGTGCTTGCCATCCCGCACAACGGCAATTTGTCCAATGGGTTGATGTACCCGCTTGTCAATCCGGTTGGAGGACAGCCGATCACCGCGGAGTATGCGCGCACCCGCGCAAGCCTGGAGCCACTATTGGAGGTAGTTCAGACCAAGGGTGATGGGGAGACACACCCCTCATTGTCACCCAATGACGAGTTCGCCAATTTCGAGCGCTGGGACAGGGGCAATCTCGATTTAAGCGTAGATAAGCGGCCCGAAATGCTTGAGTTTGAGTATGCGCGCTCGGCCCTCAAGAACGGTCTGAAGCTGGAGTCGACGCTTGGGGTGAATCCCTACAAATACGGCATGATTGGATCGACGGACGCACACAACTCTTTGTCCGCTGTGGAGGAAAATAATTTCTTCGGCAAGATGCCTTACACCGAACCCAGCGCAGACCGCGCCACGCATCCGCTCGTCAAGTTCGGCGACAAGACGGTCATAGACTGGGAAACGGTTTCCAGCGGCTATGCTGCCGTCTGGGCGACGGAGAACACGCGCGAAGCCATCTTCGACGCGATGCAGCGCAAGGAGGTCTACGCCACCACCGGGCCGCGGATGCTGATTAGGCTTTTTGGCGGATGGGATTTCGTCGACGCTGACGCCGACACGAGAAGCCCGGCGGTCGTCGGCTATACCAAAGGCGTTCCCATGGGCGGCGACCTGCCTCCTGCGCCAGCGGGGAAGTCTCCCACGTTCCTCGTGGCCGCGTTGAAGGACCCGATCGGCGCCAATCTCGACCGCTACCAAGTTATCAAGGGCTGGATGGACTCGGCCGGCGAACTGCATGAGAAGGTCTATGACGTCGTCTGGTCCGGCGACCGTAAACCCGCCGCGGACGGCAAGTTGCCACCGGTGGGAAACACGGTCGACATCGCCAACGCCACCTGGACCAACACGATCGGCGCGCCCGAGCTCATTGGGGTCTGGACCGATCCTGCCTTCGACCCCGCCCAGCGGGCTTTCTACTACGCTCGAGTGCTGGAAATTCCGACGCCGCGCTGGACGGCGTATGACGCGAAATACTTTGGTGTGACCATGCCTCCAGAAGTACCGATGACTCTACAGGAGCGAGCCTACACCTCGCCCATATGGTACACGCCGGCCGGTTAACCAATACGGAGGCGCTTGGGACAAGGCCTGATGGGATGCAAGGAGGCCGCTGCCGCCGATCAAATTGGGAGGTCCTTCCGATCACTCCTTTGCTACATGCGCCGCATACAACTCGCCGACTATCTGAAACCAATAGGGAGGTTCGGGAGATATGGTCATCACAGCTGAAAACGGCTGTTCCGCAGGCTTCTCCGTCATCGCCGGCGCACTTGTCATCGCTTGCGGGCTGGCGGTGTCCCCGGCCAGCGCCCAGCAGATCGAGCCAGAGGCCGACAAGATACTTCGCTCG
Organism: Mesorhizobium delmotii; assembly: GCF_900149755.1. Taxonomy (NCBI): domain Bacteria; kingdom Pseudomonadati; phylum Pseudomonadota; class Alphaproteobacteria; order Hyphomicrobiales; family Phyllobacteriaceae; genus Mesorhizobium; species Mesorhizobium delmotii. Next base: position 341,567 of record NZ_FUIG01000013.1, read on the forward strand.
ATGGCGGACTATGTCGCAGGGCTGAAAACCTTCACGGTCAACTATGACGCCGACAGCGAAGTCGTCGATACCGAGGGCCAGAAGCTGCAATACAGCGCGTCGGGGTCCGTCGCGATCGAACGTCCCGGCAAGATGCATGTCTCACGCAAGGGGACCTTCGTCGATGCCGAGCTTACGTTCGACGGCAAGACGATCTCGTTCTACGGTAAGAAGGCCAACGTCTACGGCCAGCTCGAAAGCCCCGGCCCCACAATCGACGAGGCGGTCGAGGAGGTGCGAGCGGGGACGGGCTTCGACGCCTCGGGGGCCGACCTCTTTGCCGCAGACCCGTACGCCGTGCTCACTGAGGACGCCACGAAAGGCGTCCATGTGGGGACCGGTCTGGTCGGCGGGGTCGAGTGCGACCATCTTGCCTTCCGCAACCCCCGGGTCGACTGGCAGATCTGGGTCCAGAAGGGCGAACAGCCGCTGCCGCTCAAATATGTGATCACGACCAAGTGGGTGACCGGCGCGCCGCAATACGCGGTACGCCTCAGCGACTGGAACGTGGCCCCGCAGATCGATCAGGCGCAGTTCACATTCACGGCGCCGGAAGGCGCAACGAAGCTTGAACAGATCAGCACCGACGAGATCGGCGAGCTTTCCGCGGAGGGAGTGCAATGAGACATCGTTCCAGGCGCATCGGCATTGCCTTCGCCGCCCTCGCCATGATCCTTGCCGACGGCGCGAGCTCGATCGCGCCTTTCGTTGACTTTGTCGGCGACGCGCACGCCCGCGTAGGCCGACCGGCAACGCCCGGCAGCGTTGCGGGCGTGGCAAGGCGCACGACCCGCCGCGTCATTCGCCGGTCAGCCATTTATGCCAGCACGCTGCCGGCCGGTTGCGTGAGAACGTCGATTAACGGCGGCGTCTTATGGCAGTGCGGCCGCACCTACTACCAGCCTTACGGCGGCCGCTACGTGGTCGTATATATCGACTGAAGTGACGAGGTGGCTCGGATGTGCAACGTGGCAGATGTTGCCTTAGAACCTCGCATCGGGGGGTGCTAGCCTCGCCAGCGGAACAAGGGCGTTCTTGGCGTGACAGCAGAACAAACGCCATGGTGGGCATGGGTGTGGCCAGCAGTGGCCTGGGCGATTCTGCTGACGATATTCTTGGCAGGCGGCGCCGGAGGCCTAATTGCCGCGGCTGCAGGAATAGCCCTGATCGCCACCGTTTTTGCGGCCGTCTACCATGCCGAGGTCGTCGCGCACCGCACCGGAGAGCCCTTCGGCACACTCGTCCTGGCCCTCGCGGTCACGATTATCGAGGTTGCGCTGATCGTCTCGGTGATGATCTCAGCTCCGGTTGAAAAGGCAGGGCTGGCACGCGACACCGTGTTTGCCGCGGTCATGATCGTGATGAACGGCATCGTCGGCCTCTGCCTGCTTTGGGGAGGCGTACGTCATCACGAACAGGGTTTTCAGCTCCAGGGCGCGAGCGCTGCCTTGGCGGTTCTGGCCGCGCTCACGACGCTGACGATGGTCGTGCCAAACGTCGTCGCGACCTCGGCCGGTCCGATGTTCAGCACACCGCAGCTTATCTTTGCGGGTATCGTCTCGCTGGTCCTCTACGTCTCGTTCGTCTTCGTTCAGACCGTGCGGCATCGCGACTATTTTCTTCCGCTCGAAGCTGACGAAGACGCACACGCGCCAACACCGTCGAACAGGACGGCAGCAGTCAGCTTAGCATTGCTGCTCGTTGCGCTCGTGGCGGTCGTGGGGCTTGCGAAAGCCCTCACGCCGACCGTGGAGGCAGGAATCGACTGGGTCGGTGTGCCGAAGGCTGTCGTCGGGATCGTCATTGCGGCTGTCGTGCTGCTTCCGGAACTACTGGCAGCGCTCAGAGCAGCCCAAGCCAATCGATTGCAGACCAGTCTGAACCTGGCGCTAGGGTCGATACTCGCGGCGATCGGCCTGACCATCCCCGCGGTTGCGCTCGTTTCGATCGTCCTCGGCCAGCCCCTTGCTCTTGGTCTGGACGACAAGGACCAGGTTCTGCTGACACTGACGCTCATCGTCAGCGTGATCACGCTGGGTACCGGCCGGACCACGGTGCTTCAGGGCATCGTGCATCTGGTCATTTTCGCAGTTTTCTTGTTCTTTGCAGCCGTGCCGTAAGGACCTCTCGGTGACGCCTGGGGTTGTGAAAGCGTTCGGCGAAGCGAATGTTCGATAATGGCCCGGAACGCGACCTCCACGACGGTGACTGCAAAGGTCTCAATATGGCGCCACTTTCTCATTCCCATCGACGAGCCGAACGGCAACTTTCCACCCACAGCCGAAATTCAAACTGAGACACCACCCACCGTCTGATGATGCCACTCCGTCGATGCTACTCCGGCGACGACCCTGCAATGTTCTGGTCGTAATCGACCAGCGACCCGGTCATGACGCCCGACTGCGAGCTGACCATATAGCTGATCAGCCGGGCAAGCTGGTCCGGCTTCACCAATTGGCCCATCGGCTGCGCGGCCTCGGCCTTTTCCAGCCAGTCGTCCGGCGCGTCGTGCCATTTCTTCTGCACGATCGCCTCGCCCTCGGTATCCATCCAGCCGGGCAGCACGGCGTTGCAGCGGATGCGATTGCTGCGGTAGGCATTGGCGACATTCTTGGTCAGCGTCGCCAGTGCGCCCTTGCTCGACGAATAGGGCGCCAGGAACGACTGGCCACAATGCGCCGACATCGACAGCACATTGACGATTGAGCCGGGCGCCTTGCGGTCGAGCAGGTGTGCCACCACACCCTGCATCAGAAAGAAGGGGCCGCGCACATTGGTCTGAAATATCTGGTCGAATGTTTCCTCGGTGGTCTCGACCAGTGAGCCGCGGGCCGAGGTGGCGGCAGCGTTGACCAGCGAATTGACGGTGCCGAAATGAGCGATCGCCGTTTCGACGACCCGCTTGCAGTCGGCCACCACTGAGACGTCGGCGCTGATGAAGATGGCGTCGACGCCGTTTTTCCCAAGTGCGGCGACCGCCTTGTCGCCCTTTTCCCTGGAACGGCCGACCAGCGCCAGGGCGCGGCAGCCCTCGTCGGCCAGCGTCTCGGCGACGGCGAAGCCGATGCCTTGCGCGCCGCCGGTGACGATGGCGCGTGTTTCGGAATTGCGACCGGCGGAACCGTTCATCGAGTTGCTCCTGTGCTTGATATTCAGATGGTCTTGTCGAGGCGAATGGTCTTGCCTTCCCTGGCCGATTTCAGCGCCGCGTCCGCCAACCTCAGCGCGACGAGCCCGTCCTTGCCGCTCGGCGCCGCCTTCTTGCCTGACGTCGCTGCCGCGATGAAGGCGGCGATCTCGTTGGCGTAGGCGTCGAGATAGCGGGTCATGAAGAAGTCGTGCAGCGGCGGGCGCGTATAGCCCTTTTCATTGGCCAGCTCGATCGACACCGGCCGCTGGTTCTCGGCCGCGACCATGCCTTTCGAGCCATGCACCTCGATGCGCTGGTCGTAGCCGTAGGTGGCGCGCCGCGAATTGGAGATGATGCACTGCTTGCCGGAGGCGGTTTCGAGGATGACGCTGACGCTGTCGAAATCGCCGGCCTCGCCGATCTTCTTGTCGACCAGCACCGAGGCATGGGCGCTGATCGCCACCGGCTCCTCGCCGAGCAGGAAGCGCGCCATATCGAAATCATGGATGGTCATGTCGCGGAAGATGCCGCCCGAGCGGCCGATATAGTCGAGCGGCGGCGGGCCGGGATCGCGCGACGTGATGGTCGCCATCTCGACGGTGCCGATGGCGCCGTCGTCGATCGCCTTGCGCACGGCGGCGAAATGCGGATCGAAGCGGCGGTTGAAGCCGACCATCAAAGTGGCGCCGGCCTTGTCGACCACGGCCAGGCATTCTTCCACTCTGCCGGAGTCGAGGTCGATCGGCTTCTCGCAGAAGATCGCCTTGCCGGCCTTGGCAAACCGCTCGATCAGATCGGCATGGGTGTCGGTCGGCGTGCAGATGATGACCGCATCGATATCCCCGGCTTTCTCGATGGCCTCGATGCTGCGTACTTCAGCACCATAGGCCGACGCCAGATCCGTCGCGGCCTTCTCGAAGGCATCGGCAACTGCGACCAGCCTGGCCTGCGGATTGGAGCCGACGGCACGGGCGTGGACCTTGCCGATGCGGCCGGCACCGAGAAGAGCGAAGCGGAGAGGCATGGGAATTTCCTTTGAGGATTGTTCGAAATGGAAGTGCGTCTTTACTGCACCGTTCAGGGCGAGGCGCAGTAGATTTTATTATCGCAGCTGATCGGCGACGGGCCGATGACCCGCCGCGCCGGCATCCGCCCTAGGCGGCAAGTTCGGCCTCCCCGGTCTTGGCGCCGGTGATGTATGAGACGACGTCGTTGCCGTCGGTGTCCTGCTTGCGCAGGTTGGCGACGATCCGGCCGCGCCGGAACACAACGATGCGGTCGACCAGATCGAACACCTGGCGCATGTTGTGACTGATCAGGATCAGCGGCTCGCCATTGGCTTTCAGCGTGCGGATGATGTTTTCGACCTGCATCGTCTCCTGCACACCAAGTGCTGCCGTCGGCTCGTCCATGATGATGAGCTTGGAAGCGAAAGTCGCGGTTCTGGCGATTGCCACGCACTGGCGCTGGCCGCCCGACATGTGGCGGATGGTGTTGGAAAGGTTGGGAATCTTGACCGCCGTGCGGATCAGCGCCGCCTCGGTCGCCTTGCGCATGAACTTGCGATCGAGGATCGAGAAAGGCCCGAGATTGAAAAGCACCTTTTCGCGGCCGAGAAACAGGTTCGACGGCACGTCGAGATCGTCGGCGAGCGCCAGGTTCTGGAACACCGTTTCGATGCCCGCCTCGCGCGCCGCGATCGGGCCGGCGAAGTTCACTTCCTTGCCGTCAAACCAGACCTTGCCGCTGGTACGCTGCTCGACGGCGGTGATCTGGCGCACGAAGGTCGATTTGCCGGCGCCGTTGTCACCCATGATGGCGACATGCTCGCCCTTGCGCAGTTCGAAGTTCGCGCTTTCCAGCGCATGCACGCCGCCATAGTATTTGGTCAGGTTTTCGGTCTTCAGGACGATGTCTGACATGATCAAGCCCTCATTGCCCGCAGGCGCTGCCGCCACTGGTCGAGAACGACTGCGCCGATGATGATCACGCCCTTGACCATCTCCTGGTAGTAGGCGTCGAGGCGCAGGAAGGTGAAGCCGGAGATGATGACGCCGAAGATCAGCGCACCGATCACCGTTCCGATGATCGAGCCGCGGCCGCCCGACAGCGAGACGCCGCCGATTACAGCCATGGCGATCGCGTCCAGTTCGTACATCACCCCCATGCCGGCCTGAGCAGTGAGATTCTTGGAGCTCAGCACCACGGCGGCCAGCGAGGCGAGGATGCCGGCAATGACGAAGACGAGTATCTTGTGGTTCTGGACATTTATGCCGGACATGCGGGCGGCGTCCTCGTTGGAGCCGATGGCATAACAGTGCTTGCCGTACCTGGTGTATGACAGGATCAGCTGGAACAGAATCGCCAGCGATATGAAGATGATGACCGGCATCAGCCCCTTGCCGATTGCGGCGAAACTTTCGGTGGGAAACGAGATCGGCTGCCCCTTGGACCACCATTTGGCGACGCCGCGCGCGGTGACCATCATGCCGAGCGTGGCGATGAACGGCGGAATGCGCGTGTAGGCGATCAGCGAGCCGTTGATCAGGCCCGCCAGCAGGCCGCAGCCGATCGCGACGAGCACCGGCACGATCACCGGCAGGTCAGTCCAGCCCTGCTCGATGAACATCGCCTTGGGGTTAGGGTTGCCGTTGACCGTCGCCACCTGGGCGAAACTCATGGCAATCATCGCCGTGGCGCCGACGATCGAACCCGAAGAAAGGTCGATGCCGCCGGAAATGATCACCTGCGTCACGCCGATGGCGATGATGCCGACGATCGACACCTGCAGGATGATGATCTGCAGGCGCGCTTCGTTGAAGATCGTATCGACGTTGGCGCGGGTGTTGAACAGGAAGCTGTCGCCAAGAAAGACGCGGCCGATCAGCTCGAAGGCGCCGACCAGGATGATGAGCGCCAGGAAAACGTTGAATTCGGCAGGCCATGTGCGCTTCTTCGCATCATAGCTCAGTCCGCCGACGCCATGGGTTGTCTGTGCCAAATCTTGCTTCCTCCGTCAGCAGTCGCCCTCCCGCCTGTCTACGGCGATGAGAGAAAAAGGAGCGGCGCCGTCCCTTTGTTTTGAGCATCGGATTTCCCGATGCTCTTGTTTCGAACATCGGATTTCCTAAAAACCGGTCCGATGCTCTGACGCGCCGCTCCCTATCGAAAAACGGTCCTCTGCCTCAGTTCTTCTGCAGGAACTTGTCGATGTTTGCCGGCGTGACCAGCTGGAACGGGATGTAGACCTTCTGTTCAACCGCCTCGCCCTTGGAAAGCTTGAGCGCCGCGTCCAGCGCCCCGGCACCTTGACCGGCCGCATCCTGGAACACGGTCACGTCGAGATCGCCCGCCTGCATAGCGGAAAGCGCGTCCTGGGTGGCGTCCACGCCGCCGACGACAACCGACTTCATGTCAATGTTGGCAGCCTTCATGGCCTGGATGGCACCGATGGCGCTTTCGTCATTGTTGGCGATCACACCATCGAACGGCGTGCCGGTCGACAGCCAGTTGGTCATCAGATTCTGCGCTTCCTCGCGTTTCCAGTTCGACGTCTGTTTGTCGATGATCTTGATGAAGCTGCATTCCGGAGTGGCGATCACGTCGTCAATGTCCTTGGTGCGCTGCACCGCGGCCTGGTTCGACAGCTCGCCCATGATCACGTAGACATTGGCCTCGGTCTTACCGGCCTCTTTGAACAGGCGGCAGACCTCCTGGGTCTCGAGAGTGCCTGACTCAACCTCGTTCGAGGCGACGAAAGCCTGGTTGTCCGGCAGCGTGTCGACATTGACCGGCTCGCGGTTGACGTAGACCAACGGAACCTTGGCCGCAGCCGCTGCGTCCGACATCGCCTGGGTGGCCGAGGTGTCGACCGGATTGACGATGATAGCGTCAACGCCCGAGGCGACGAAGTTCTTGATCTGGTCGAGCTGCTTGGCGACGTCGTTCTGCGCGTCCTCGACCTGCAGCTCCACGCCGTCCATGCCCTTGGCCTGCTCGATCATGCCGTTGCGCAGCACGGTGAGGAAATTATCGTCGAACAGCGCCATCGACACGCCGATCTTGGCCGCGAGGGCGGACGAACTCATCAGCGCCGAAAACACGACGCCCAAAAGCAGTTTCTTCATTTTATTTCTCCTCCACAGAATTGGTGTCCGGCTGCACCGATCTACCCGGAATCCCCGATCTTCCAGGGAATCTCTCCCGATTGCCATCTCCGTTCCCGATGGCGATTTCCGCGTTGACTGGAACGCCAAGCCCTCCGTTGAAACAGATGTTCCGGAACGAAAGAACCAAAATACCTATCTGGTGAAATATTTATTCCATTCTGCGTGCGGGCGTCAAGGAGATTCCGAAAGCGGATGCCGGATTTTCGGATAACGCGGCTGAGGGCCGGCAAATCTTCTGCAAGAATCCATCAGGTTGATGGTTCACATCATTGCCGACGCATCGTGGTGCCCGATCTGAACCTGGATCCCTGTCTGAGCCCAGACGTTTTGCCCGAACCTAGATGTTTTCCGGTAGATAGATATCGAAGGGCAGGAAGGTCTGGCCCGGCGCATTGGCAGCGCCTGCCTCGATGGCATGCGCCATCAGCCCGACAAGTTCGCGACATAATGCTGCCAGCGGCGTCGAAATCACCATGGTCAGGATGTTGTCGGCGAGCGCCGCGCGCGACTCGGCGTTGATCTCGTTGCAGACGACCACCGGCATATTTACGGGCCTCGCTGCCCTGAGCGCCGAGACCGCGCCTTCCATGCCGCCGCCGGCGACGTAGCAGCCGGCAAGATCCGGGTACCGCGCCAGAAGATCGATCATCGCATCATGGGTCACCTGGTTGGCCTCCAGATTGACCAGCGTCTCCAGCACCGTGAATTCCGGCGCATGCTCGCGGAAGAATGATCTGAAGCCGATCTCGCGTAGCTCATGGCCATGGAAGCGATGGCTGCCGACAAAAAGGGCGACCTTGCCGGGCTTCCTCGCCGCCCTGGCGATCATCCAGGCCGCGGTGCGGCCGACCTTGCGGTTGTCGAGGCCGACATAGCCTTCGCGGATGCCAGCGGCAAAGTCGGACAGCAGCGAGAAGACGGGTTGCCCTCTCGCCTTCAGTGCCTCGACGGCTGCCGTCAGCGTCGGATGGTCCGGACCGACAAGGGCGACGGCCCTGGATCTCGCCGCCAGCTTGCGCATCTGGGCAGCGATTTCATCGGGCGCCAGCGAACTGGCGAAGTCGATGGTTGCGACGCCGCGGAAGCGCTGCGATTGCGACACCGCCAGTTCGAGCTCCCGCGCGAAATCGCTGTAGAAAACATCATTACCCCTCAGCAGCAGAAAGCCGAGCCGGTATTCGGGCAGTTCCTGGCGCATCCGCTGCTTGATCAGTCCGGCGGCGTGATAGCCGATATCGGTCGCGGCCTCATAGACAAGGCGCGCGGTTTCCTCGCGCACCGGCAGGCGATTGTTCAGCACCCGGTCGACGGTGGCGACGCTGACGCCGGAGGCGCGCGCCAGATCGGTGATGGTCGGCCGTTTTGCCATGGCTGTCTCTTCGCTTGCCAAAGCAGTCTACATCATTCTGATGGGAAATGATAGAAACTATCTTTGTGATATTGAGCCTATCATGGCTTGGCGCTATTTCTAGCCTACGATGCTTGCGACCGCGGCCCGGTCATTGGCCGGGGCGGATCGCAGGACGCTGGTGGAGGCACAACGATGGACGCAGCACCGTCCCGGCGAGACTACAGCCTGCTCGGCCGCGACGCGAAGCTTGCCGTCGAGACCGGGCTGGCCGCGGCCGAGTGGTATCACACCGACGTGCCCCGAAAGCAGATGAAGGAGCTGATGCAGCGCTCCGACGGGCCGGCGATCCGCGACACCACCATCTGGCTCGGCGCCCTGATCCTGAGCGGCGCGGGCGGCGCCTGGTTCTGGGGCACATGGTGGTGCGTGCCGTTCTTCTTCGTCTATGGCGTCCTCTACGGCTCTTCTACCGATTCACGCTGGCACGAATGCGGTCACGGCACCGCGTTCAGGACGCAGTGGATGAATGATGCGATCTATCAGATCGCCTGCTTCATGATCATGCGCAATCCGGTGACCTGGCGCTGGAGCCATACGCGGCATCACACCGATACGATCATCGTCGGCCGCGATCCGGAGATCGCGGTGATGCGCCCACCGGACCTGTTGCGCGTCGTGCTCAACTTCTTCGGCATTGTCGATGCCTGGCATGCCATGACCGACATGCTGCGCAATGCGGCCGGCATCATCAGCCCGGCGGAAAAGACCTTCATTCCCGAGCAGGAGCAGCCAAAGGCGATCCGCATTGCCCGCATCTGGACGGCGATCTACGCCGCGACCATCGCGCTGGCACTTTATAGCGGCTCGTTCCTTCCCCTGATGCTGGTCGGGCTGCCCAGGCTTTACGGCGCCTGGCATCATGTCATGACCGGCCTGCTGCAGCATGGCGGCCTGGCCGAAAATGTCATCGACCATCGCCTCAACAGCCGCACCGTCTACATGAACCGGATCAGCCGCTTCATCTACTGGAACATGAACTACCATGTCGAGCACCACATGTTCCCGATGGTGCCTTATCACGCGCTGCCGAGGCTGCACGAACTGATCAAGCACGACCTGCCGACGCCGACGCCGTCGATCCTGGCCGGCTATCGCGAGATGGTGCCTGCCTTCGTGCGCCAGCTGCGGAATGAGGACTATTTCCTCAAGCGCGCGCTGCCGCCGACCGCGAAGCCCTATCGCGAGGAATTCCACAACGACAACGATGCTGTCGCGGCAGCAGCGGAATGACATGCGCCCGTGCCGGGCAAGTTGGCCAAGCAAAAAACTGCCGGGAGGACTGATGAGCGACTGGGTCGAGGCCTGTGATTCCGAAGACATCGACGAAGAGGACGTGATGCGGTTCGACCATGGCGGCCGCACCTTCGCCATCTATCGCAGCCCCGACGACGAATATTTCGCAACGGACGGTCTCTGCACGCATGAGAAGGTGCATCTGGCCGACGGGCTGGTGATGGACGACATCATCGAATGCCCGAAGCACAATGGCCGCTTCAACTACAAGACCGGTGCTGCAAGGGGCGCGCCGGTCTGCGTCCATCTCAGGACATATCCGGTCAAGGTCGATGCCGGCAAAGTCCTCATTCAGATCGGGTGACTGTGATGACGAAGGGGATGGTGATCATCGGTGCCGGCGAATGCGGCGGGCGGGCTGCCTTGGCGCTGCGCGATCTCTTCTATGACGGGCCGGTGACGCTGGTCGGCGACGAGCCGCATCTGCCCTATGAGCGGCCGCCGCTGTCGAAAGACGCGATGGTCGGCGATGCGCCCATGATCAAGGCGATCGCCAGCGATGAGATCCTGGCCGGGAGATCGATCCGGCATATCCATTCGGTTCAGGCGGTGGCGATCGACCGCGCGGCGCATCTCGTACACCTGTCGGACGGTTCGGTCCTGCCCTACGACAAGCTCTTGCTGGCGACCGGGTCGGTGCCGCGCAAGCTGCCGATGCCCGGCCTTGGACCGCGTTGCGTCTATCTCCGGACCTTCAACGACGCGTTGGCCATTCGCGCCCATCTCAGCGCCGGAAACCGCATTGCCATCGTTGGCGGCGGCTTCATCGGCCTCGAACTTGCCGCCGCGGCGCGCAGGCTGGGGGCAACGGTTACCGTCATCGAGGCGCAGCCGCGCATCCTGATGCGCGGCGTGCCGGCCGAGATCGCCAAAATCATCCACGAGGCGCATGAAGCCGAAGGCGTGAAAATCCTGTGCGGCGACGCCATCGCGGCGATCGCCGACGATGGCGCCGAGGTGCGCATCGCGCTTGCCGGCGGACAGGACATCGTCGCCGATCTGGCCGTGATCGGCATTGGCGCCGTGCCAGTGACCGGACTTGCCGCGGAGGCGGGGCTGACGATCGACAACGGCATAGCGGTCGATGCCGAGCTTCGCACCAGCAATCCGGACATCTTCGCCGCCGGCGATTGCTGCTCGTTTCCGCTTGCCGTCTATGGCGGCCGGCGCGTGCGGCTGGAGGCCTGGCGCAACGCGCAGGAGCAGGGCGCGCTTGCGGCCAGGAACATGCTTGGCGCCGGTGAGGCCCACGCGGCGGTGCCATGGTTCTGGTCGGATCAGTACGGCTTGACCTTGCAGATATCTGGGCTCTCGGACGAGGGCAGCAAGGTCGTGCGTCGCGATCTCGACGACGGCGCCTTCATCCTGTTCCATTTGGCGCAGCACGGCAGGCTCGTCGCAGCGAGCGGCATCGGCCCGGGCAACGCGGTCGCCCGCGACATAAGGCTGGCCGAGATGCTGATCGCAAGAAGGGCAAAGCCGGCGCCTGAGGCGCTCGGTTCGCAAACGATCAAGCTGAAGTCGCTGCTGGCGGCATGAGCCGGTGCGGGTTCCGGAACTGGCGGAACGCTTGTCGTTCTAGTGGTGACAATCCGACGCTTGGTAGCCATTGGGCCTCTGCCCGTCCAGGTCACACTGCATAGTTGTTGCCCAGCTACCGGCTCTTGAAAAAAGTGGAATAAGGCTCGGTGTTGATAAGAAGGATCACGCACTGCTTTTCGGACATGCAGGCATCGGCATGCATCTGGTCTGCCTTCTGGGTCCAGTATGATCCGGGCCGCAGTTCGATGCCTTTGCCCTCGCCCATTTCGGGCACCCAGTGGCTCCAGGTGCCCTCGATGACAACGCCCTGATAGTCTGCCGTATGTGCATGTATGGGTGCTTGCCATCCCCCGGGTACTTTCAGCAGCGTTCCGGCCGGACCCACATCGCGCTTGCCCCATAAGGGACCCAGTCGGTGGGGCTGGCCAGGCATTTCCTCATAATACGGCACCTTCTCAACGGGCAGGTATGTATTCTCCAGCGCGTAAGTCTGAGACGGCAGGATAACAACTGCGGCTATCGCCGCCGCGAGCTTTGGAAAAAGCACCGACATCTCCCTCAATGTTGCCACGTATCTATTGGTAGCAGGGAAGAAGCCTATTGTGGAATGCCGGACGAACAATGATATTGCGTCCGAGATGCATGCTCGATCATCCAATTCTGCCGATCCTGTCGTCCATCTTCTTCGGCAGTTCCTCGATGACCTCAGGCCAGCGGAGGCGAGTTACTGCCGGGCCGAGGTAACGCGGCCTTGGGGCATCGGCCTGCAATTCCAAAGAGGAATTCGCTTCCATTTCGTGGCCGAAGGCACCTGTTGGGTGCTTGTCGAGGGGTCTGAACCGGAGCGGCTGGACAAGGGCGACGTCGTGCTCCTTCCGCATGGCACCAAACATGTCATCGCCGACGACCCTGACGGTGCGGTGACCGATCTCGCGCTCCTTCCGAAGCCGCTTTCAGCCGTGCCTTCAAGCGGACCACAGGAAACCCTCCCGGACAAGTTAGGCGCTTACGAACGCTTCCGAAGCGGGCGCGAACCCGAGCCTAAGTGCGCGGATGCAAGGGATTGCATCAAGGGCAATAGGCTCCTTGGCCGAGTGCGTCGTCCACTTGCATTTGCGCTCTTGTATCGGCTCTCGCCAACAGCGGCTCAACCCCAGGGCGGCTGTGGTCGTCAGGCAACAAGAGTCGGATTTCACCACTAAAACAGCGCCTTCAGCTCCGGCAATTTGTCGTTGACCAGCCAGCCGTAGTAATTTTCCTGGGGCAGCTTCTCCGGTTCGCCCGCGTCGCGGCGCCTGTCGTTCTCGGCCTTCAGCGCATGGGCACGCTGTTCCGGATTGCCGACATTGTAGAGCGTCGATGTGATGCCGGGATTGCCCGATATGTCGAAGCCGGCAATGCTCTGGTAGGCATCGATCGATTTCCGGATCGTCGCCGCGACATAATCCAGTGTCAGGTCCGGATCCATGATGGTTTTGTAGACCGCGTTCGGATCGCCGACGTCGAGCTTCGGCAGGCCGGAAACCTGGTGCACGAGATCGCTCATCTGCAACGCGGTCAGCGGATTGAGCTGACCGAGGCCAAAAGTCTGGCCGGCATAGTAGGGCTGGAAGAAAGTGGCGCCGAAGCGGTCGTCGGGGTAGCTCTCGCCGCCGACAGTCTTGCCGCGAAAGGACTGGTTCCACACCTGCTCGCGGCATTCCCAGAGCGCGTAACTGTCCGTTTTGCCGGCGCATTCCTGGAATTGCGGCCGCTGCACGAAATCGGTGATGTCCTCGCCTTCATAGGCGAAGGACAGCTTGCTCGACAGATAGGAGATCGCCTTGACGTAGTAGGTCTGCAGCCGGTCGTAGGCGTCGACATTGTAGGTGTGCTCGCCGACGATGGCGCCGACGATATGCATCGGGTCGATGCCATAGGTCGCCGCCGCTTGGCTGATCTTGCCGCGAAGACCGGCGTCGTGCTGCAGCAGCGCATAGACCTTGCTGTATTTTGCCTGGAAGGTGGTGTTGGTGGCCTGGGTGCGCCGGTTTGAGGCGCCCGGTATGTTGGGCTGCTCGGCATGACTGTTGCCCGGCGGCACCATCGTCGCCGCTTCGGCGGCGAACATGGCTGTCGCCAGCGTCAGCCCGAGAATGACGAGGATCAGTTTTTTCATGCGCCGCCGCCTGCAACAGCGCATGACCCCCGGAATCGATTTTCGGGGGTCGTGCGCAAAACCAACTGTATAACGCCCTTTGCACGCCCAACTGATGCGCGGCGCTGTAGTTGCCGGCAAACTAGGTAAAGCTGGAAGGGGAGTCGAGAGCCCCTGCAACCGGCAAGACAAAAGCTGGCCAGATGCTTCCATTTGGCCACACGTCTCGGAACTTGCCGGGTCGCCCGGCCCCATCTCTTGTAGAATGGATCGCCTGCTACAGGATAAATCGCGACAAATCCGTGTTTCTGGACAGATCGCCGACATGCTTTTGCACATAAGCGGCGTCGATGGTGACCGAGGTACCGTGGCGGTCCGGCGCATCATAGGAGATCTCGTCCAGCACCCGTTCCATCACCGTCTGCAGCCGTCTGGCGCCGATGTTCTCGACGCTGGCGTTGAGATCGACGGCGATGCCGGCCAGCGAATCGATGGCGTCGTCGGTGAAGACGAGATCGACGCCCTCGGTCTTCATCAATGCGATGTACTGCTTGATCAGGCTGGCCTCGGTCTCGGTCAGGATGCGGACGAAATCGTCCTTCTCCAGTGCACGCAGCTCGACGCGGATCGGCAGACGACCCTGCAATTCTGGCAACAGGTCGGACGGCTTGGCAACGTGGAACGCACCCGATGCGATAAACAGGATGTGGTCCGTCTTCACCGGTCCGTATTTGGTCGCGACCGTGGTGCCTTCTACAAGCGGCAGCAGGTCGCGCTGGACGCCTTCGCGGGAAACACCGGCGCCCATGCCGCCCTCGCGCGAGGCGATCTTGTCGATCTCGTCGAGGAAGACGATGCCGTCGTTTTCGGTCGATTCGAGCGCCCTGCGCACCACCTCATCCTGGTCGAGCAGCTTGTCGGACTCGTCACCGACCAGCACCGCGTAGGATTCCTTCACCGTCGTCTTGCGCGTCCTGGTCTTCTGGCCGCCCATGGCTTTCGACAGCATGTCGTTGATGTTCAACACGCCGATATTGGCGCCCGGCATGCCGGGGATCTCGAAGCCGGGCATGCCGCCAGTGCCGGTATCGCTCACCTCGATCTCGATCTCCTTGTCGTCGAGTTCGCCGTCGCGCAGCTTCTTGCGGAAACTGTCGCGCGTGGCTGGGCTCGCCGTCTTGCCGACGAGCGCTTCCAGCACACGTTCCTCGGCATTGATATGGGCGCGCGCCTTGACATCCTCGCGCATTTTCTCGCGCACCAGCCCGATGGCGATCTCGACCAGGTCGCGGATGATCTGCTCGACGTCGCGGCCGACATAGCCGACCTCGGTGAATTTGGTCGCCTCGACCTTGACGAACGGCGCACCGGCAAGGCGTGCCAGGCGACGCGAGATCTCGGTCTTGCCGACGCCGGTTGGGCCGATCATCAGGATGTTCTTCGGCATCACCTCTTCACGCATCTGGCCTTCGAGCTGCTGGCGGCGCCAGCGGTTGCGCAAGGCGATGGCCACGGCGCGCTTGGCGTCCTTCTGGCCGATGATGAAGCGATCGAGTTCCGAAACGATCTCGCGGGGCGAAAATGTGCTCATATTCCTAAATTCCACTTTGCCACTGCCGGATGGACTCGAACGGATGCAGCAGCATGATCACGTTGAGTGTCAGATTGTCCCGGATGATGTAGCCGACACCGAATTCGAAGATGACCGCCAGGGTCACGATCACCCATATAGGAAGCCTGCGCGCCATCACAAATCCCAGCACCATGGCCAGCGTGTCCGCCACCGAATTGATGATGCTGTCGCCGTAATAGTCGAGCGAGATCGTGCCGGCCCGGTAGCGCTCGATGATCAAAGGGCTGTTCTCGAGAAGTTCCCAGCCGCCCTCTATGACCACCGCAAATGCCAGCCTGAGCCCGATCGGCGAGCGCGGGAACAGAAACCACGCCAGCGCATAGAACAGGAAGCCGTGGATGAGGTGCGAGAATGTGTACCAGTCGGAAATATGCTGGGAATTCTCCGAGCTCTGCACGATGCCGTGCCACAGCTTGACATAGCCGCATGTGCAGATCGGCGTTCGGCCCATGCCGTAAAGGGCTCCGGCCTGGAATATGATCAGGCCGAGGACGAGCAGAAGTCCCATCCGCCAACTGTCTTCATAGGCCGAGACGGTCTTGTCGGCGCCGGTTGTGCTCATGTTGTTACTGCCCCTCTTCGGCGTCGCCCTATTCGGCGTCACCTTCTTCTGCGTCGATTGCCATCAGCACGGCGTCGCCATATTCCGATTGCCTTCGATCGATAGCTCTGAAACCGGCCTTTTCATAGGCGCGGATCGCTCGTCCGTTGGATGGATCCGGGTCGATGATGACCCGCGGCACCCCTTCTTCGAACAGCTGTTCCACGAAGTGCCGGACAATTGCCGAGCCGTGGCCGCGTCCGACAAGCTCAGGCCTGCCGATCGACAGATCGATGCCGAGCGTGCCGAACGGCTGGTCGCTGTAGGGATGGCCGTCCTCCAGATGCGGGTCGTAGCTCTGCATGTACCCGATCGGTGAGCCGTCGAGCTCGATGATCAGCGGCTCAACGGAAATGCTGTCGATGTGTTCGCGGATCTGGGCGATCTCCGTCTCGGGATCGTCCCACCACTCCGCGACATGCGGCTCGGCCAGCCATGCCGCGATCATCGGCAGGTCCGCCTCGGTCATCGGCCGAAAGTCATATCTATTTTCTTGTTTGGCCATGATCGTTCTCCGAACCGAAGGTCAGCGAAGCAAAAACCGGTTTCCACTTTTCGGGATCATGGCCAGCGGCCGGCTCAGCCGGCATCGAGGGTTTCGATGACAAAGTTGTTGTTGGTGTAGACGCAAATGTCGGATGCGATCTGCATCGCCTTGCGGGCGATTTCTTCGGCATCCTTGTCCGTGTCCATCAGGGCGCGCGCCGCGGCCAGCGCGTAATTGCCGCCCGAACCGATGGCCATGACGCCATGTTCGGGTTCGAGCACGTCGCCGGTGCCGGTCAGCGCCAGCGAAACCGACTTGTCGGCCACCAGCATCATCGCTTCCAGCCGGCGCAGATAGCGGTCGGTGCGCCAGTCCTTGGCGAGCTCGACGCAGGCCCGCGTCAATTGCTCCGGATATTGTTCGAGCTTGGCCTCGAGCCGCTCCAGAAGCGTGAAGGCGTCAGCGGTGGCGCCGGCGAAACCGGCAATGACATTGCCGCTTTTGCCGATGCGGCGCACCTTCTTGGCGTTGCCCTTCATGATGGTCTGGCCGAGGCTGACCTGGCCATCACCGGCGATCACCACCTTGCCGCCCCTGCGCACGGTCAAGATGGTCGTGGCGTGCATGGTCAGTTCATTCGACATCTTCTGCTCCGATCAGCACCGATCCCGAAACGGCGATTGGCGCGTTACGAGTGACTTGATCGACCATATGTATGCATAGGCCCGATGATTGCCAACCGGTCATCCGCAGGCTCGATATCCCTTGGCATGGCAACTGGCAATCGCCGGATCATGCTGCTAGAAGGCTCTCGTTTTCAAGCACGTGGACGCTTGGAACGTCTGAACTCTGCACAAGGATGAGGTCATGCCGCCCCGTTCCGCCAACGCCAGCCGCAAGACTGGGGAAACCGACATCTCCGTATCGGTCCAGGTCGACGGCTCGGGAAAATCCGATATTTCAACGGGCGTCGGCTTCTTCGACCACATGCTGGACCAGCTGTCGCGCCATTCGCTGATCGACATGACGGTCAAGGCCAAGGGCGATCTGCACATAGACGACCACCACACGGTCGAGGACACCGGCATCGCGCTCGGCCAGGCGCTGGCCAAGGCGTTGGGCGAGCGGCGCGGCATCATGCGCTATGCCGCGGTCGATCTCGCCATGGACGAGACGCTGACGCGCGCGGCGATCGACGTTTCCGGCCGTCCTTTCCTTGTCTGGAACGTTGCGTTCTCATCGCCGAAGATCGGCACGTTCGACACCGAACTGGTGCGCGAATTCTTCCAGGCCTTGGCGCAGAATGCCGGCATCACGCTGCATGTCACCAACCACTACGGCGCCAACAATCACCACATCGCCGAGACCTGCTTCAAGGCGGTGGCGCGCGCGCTGCGTTTCGCGCTTGAAAGCGACCCGCGCCAGCCGGACGCGGTTCCCTCCACCAAGGGATCTCTGAAGGGATAGGCGATGGCCATCTATGTCGTGATGGAACCGCCGGGCCGCGGCGAAAAGCCTGACACAACGGCCTTTGTCCGTGATGGGTTTTCCTGGCTCGGCTTCCTCGTGCCGCCGCTATGGCTGCTCTGGCACCGGTTGTGGATCGAGGCAGCACTGGCGTTTGTCACCATGGCTTTTTTTTCGATGCTTGCCGAAGGATTGAGCCTTGGGCTGGCCGGCCCGCTGCTGTCGCTGCTTGTATCGCTCTATGTCGGTCTGGAAGGGCAGGCCTTGCGGATTGCCGCATTGCGCCGTCGTGGCTGGCTTGAATGGGGCGTCGTCGCGGCCGACAGGCTCGATGATGCCGATACGCGCTATGTGCTGGAAGCCGAAGCGCATTCGGATGAGCAAGCGCCCCCGCAACGCATCGTCCCGGATGCTGCCCATGCCCGGCCAGCGCATATGGGCATCGCGCTAGGGTTGAACCACACTCCGGGAAGACCCTGACATGCGGGTCGCGATCATCGACTACGGCTCGGGCAACCTGCGCTCGGCCACCAAGGCCTTCGAGCGCGCCGCGCATGAAGCCGGAATCGCCGCCGCGATCGACCAGACCGCCGATGCCGAGCGTGTCAGGACCGCCGACCGCATCGTCCTACCCGGCGTCGGCGCCTATGCCGATTGCGCGGCCGGGCTGCGCGCTGTGGCCGGCATGTGGGAGGCCGTCGAGGAGGTCGCGACCGTCAAGGGGCGGCCGTTCCTCGGCATCTGCGTCGGCATGCAGCTGATGTCGGAGCGGGGCCTGGAAAAGACTGTTACAGAAGGTTTTGGCTGGATCGCCGGCGACGTCAAGGAGATCACCCCGGCCGATTCGGCGCTGAAGATACCGCAGATCGGCTGGAACACGATCGAGCTCACGCGCAAGCATCCGCTGTTTTCCGGCATTCCGACCGGCACCAAGGGATTGCACGCCTATTTCGTCCACTCCTATCATCTCGACGCCAGGAAAGCCGACGACGTGCTCGCGATTGCCGATTATGGCGGTCCGGTGACGGCCGCTGTTGTCAGCGACAATCTCGCCGGCACGCAGTTTCATCCCGAAAAGAGCCAGGCGCTTGGCCTGGCGCTGATCACTAACTTCTTGAGCTGGAGGCCCTAGGATCATGAGCAAGAAAGGCTACTGGATGGTCATGCTCACGGTGACTGACCCCGAGGGTTACCAGCGCTACCGTGACGCCATCGGTGACGCCATTTCGCGCTACGACGGCCGCTATCTCGTGCGCGGCGGAGAGGTCACAAACCCCGAAGGATCGGAATTTGACAGGCATGTTGTGGTCGAGTTCGACTCTTACCAGACAGCGCTGATCTGTTACCAGTCGCCGGCCTATCAGACCGCACTACGGAATCGACTGGCGGCTTCGACCGGCCATTTCGCGATCGTCGAGGGCGCCTGAAAGTGATCCTGTTCCCGGCCATCGACCTCAAGGACGGCAAGTGCGTGCGCCTGAAGCACGGCGATATGGCGACCGCGACGATCTACAATGACGACCCGGCCGCCCAGGCCAGGGCTTTCGAGCAACAGGGCTTTGAATGGCTGCATGTCGTCGACCTCAACGGCGCCTTCAAGGGCCAGAGCGTCAACAGCGCGGCGGTCGGCGCCATCCTCAAGGCGACGAAAAACCCGGTGCAGCTCGGCGGCGGCATCCGCACCCTGGCGCAGGTCGAGGACTGGCTCGATCGCGGGCTGGCCCGGATCATTCTCGGCACGGTGGCGGTGCGCGATCCGGATCTGGTCAGGCAGGCCTGCAAGGCGTTCCCGGGCAGGATCGCCGTCGGCATCGACGCCAAGGGCGGCAAGGTGGCGGTCGAGGGCTGGGCCGAGGCCTCGAGCCTCGGCGTCATCGAACTGGCGAGGAAGTTCGAGGGCGCCGGCGTCGCCGCCATCATCTACACCGACATCGACCGCGACGGTGTGCTGACCGGCATAAACTGGGATGCCACCATCGATCTCGCCGACGCCGTGTCTATCCCGATCATCGCCTCCGGGGGGCTCGCCTCGATCGCCGACATCGTGCGCATGACCATGCCCGATGCGCAAAAACTCGAAGGCGCCATCTCGGGCCGCGCGCTATATGACGGGCGTATCGATCCGGCCGAGGCACTGGCGATCCTGGCGGCAGGACCGGAAAAGGCGAGGGCGCGATGAAGCTCTCGATCATTCTCGCACCCTATGACAGCGGCCTTTACCACGCCGGCTTCGGCCAAGGCCCCGACGCCATCATTGCCGGCGGCCTTGTCGATGAACTTGCCTTGCGCGGCCATGATGTCATCGTCGAGGACATCGGCGAGGTCGGCGATGCTCAGAGACGCGAAATCGCGACAGGTTTCGCGGTTTGTCGGGCAGTCGCCACCAAGGTCGACATGGCGCGCGACGATGAGCGTTTTCCCATCGTGCTCGCCGGAAATTGCCTGACCGCCGCCGGTGCGGTGGCTGGCGATACCGCGGATTCGATCATCTGGATCGATCAGCATGGCGATCTCAACACGCCCGAGACGTCCGCCTACGGCTTTCTCGACGGCATGGCGCTGGCGACGACGCTGGGGCTCTGCTGGCGCCCGATGACGTCAGCGATTCCCGGCTTCCAGGCGATCGACCCGTCGCGGTGCATGCTGGTCGATGCACGCGACCTCGACCCCGATGAAAGCTGGCTTCTAGAGACGTTGCCGATCATTCGCACCCGATGGGCCGATGCACTCGACAATGTCGGAAGGCTCAAGGCGGCCGGCGCGGCCCAAGTCCATTTGCATCTGGATCTGGACGTTCACGATCCGGATGTGCTGCAGGTGAACCGCTACGCACGGCCGGGAGGTCCAAATCCGGAGCAGCTGCGGCAACTGGTTTGCGGGCTGGCCAGGTCGATCCCGATCGTCGGCGTCACCCTGTCCGCCTACGATCCTGCCTTTGACGCCAAGGGCGAGGTTCCGCCTGTCGTCGGGCAATTGCTTGGCGATTTTCTTGCCGCGCTTACGAGGATCTGATGCTGAAAGCCCGTGTCATCCCCTGTCTCGACGTCAAGAACGGCCGCGTCGTCAAGGGCGTCAATTTCGTCGACCTGGTCGATGCCGGCGATCCTGTCGAGGCGGCCAAGGCCTATGACGCCGCCGGCGCCGACGAACTCTGCTTTCTCGATATCACCGCTTCGTCCGAAGATCGCGAGACCATCTTCGACATCGTCGCCCGCACGGCCGAACAATGTTTTATGCCGCTTACCGTCGGCGGCGGCGTGCGCCAGGTCGCCGACATAAGAAAGCTGCTCTTGGCCGGCGCCGACAAGGTGTCGATCAACACGGCGGCGGTGAAGAATCCCGATTTCGTCGCCGAGGCGGCCGACAAGTTCGGCAACCAGTGCATCGTCGTCGCCATCGACGCCAAGAAAGTGTCGGGCGAAGGCGAGGCCGCCCGCTGGGAGATTTTCACCCACGGCGGCCGCGAGAAGACCGGCATCGACGCGGTCGAATTCGCTCAGCAGATGGTCGATCGCGGCGCCGGCGAGATCCTGCTGACGTCGATGGATCGCGACGGCACCAAGGCCGGTTACGACATCGCGCTCACCCGCGCGGTCGCCGACGCCGTGCGTGCGCCGGTCATCGCCTCCGGCGGCGTTGGCACGCTCGATCACATGGTCGAGGGCATTCGCGACGGCCATGCCGGCGCGGTGCTGGCGGCATCGATCTTCCATTTCGGCACCTACAGCATTGCCGAAGCCAAGGCGCATATGGCCCGCGCCGGCCTGCCGATGCGACTGGACACCCCAGGTGATCGGCTCTAAAGCATGATCCCGAACCGAAGGTCCGCGCAAGCGAAAAGTGGCAACCGGTTTTCGGAAAAGATCATGCTTAAACAAGCAGATAGATGGCGCAATGGCTGAGTTTTCGCTCTCCGAGCTGGAGACAATCATCAGGGAACGCGCGCATTCCGGCGATCCGGATTCGTGGACGGCAAAGCTGTTCGCACGCGGCATCGACAAGGCGGCGCAGAAGCTCGGCGAAGAGGCGGTCGAAACGGTTATCGCGGCCGTTGGCGGTGACAGACAAGCCCTCGTTTCGGAAAGCGCCGATCTCATCTATCATTGGCTTGTCGTTCTGGGCGTCGCCGGCATTCCGCTTGCCGATGTCCTGACCGAACTCGAACGCCGCACCGGTCGTTCGGGCATCGCCGAAAAGGCGTCTCGGCAGGACCGGGGCTGATCGCTGCGGAGGGTAGGAAACTCGATGGACCAGCTCGCCCCCACCGAGAAATATTCGCCCTTTCGCTTTTTCTCGGCGGAGCAATGGTCGCAGTTCCGCGCCGACACGCCGATGACGCTCGGCGAGGACGAGGTCCGTCGCCTGCGTTCGCTCAACGACCCGGTCGACCTTGAAGAGGTCAAGCGCATCTATCTTTCGCTGTCGCGGCTTTTGTCGGCCCATGTCGAGGCGAGCCAGCTTCTGTTCAGGCAGCGCCAGGCCTTCTTCAACGCGATGGATGTCGTCAAAACGCCCTTCATCATCGGCATTGCCGGCTCTGTCGCGGTCGGCAAATCGACCACGGCTCGCGTGCTCAAGGAATTGCTGGCGCGCTGGCCGTCGAGCCCCAAGGTCGATCTGATCACCACTGACGGCTTCCTGCTTCCCAACGAAATCCTGCGCCGCAACAATCTGATGGAGCGCAAGGGCTTTCCCGACAGCTACGATGTCGGCGCATTGCTGCGTTTCCTGTCGGGCATCAAATCGGCGCAGCGCAATGTCCGCGCGCCTGTTTATTCGCACCTGACCTACGACGTCGTTCCCGGCGAGTTCCAGACTATCGACCGGCCGGATATATTGATCTTCGAAGGCATCAACGTGCTGCAGCCGGGCAAGCTGCCGAAGGACGGCAAGATCGTGCCTTTCCTGTCAGATTTCTTCGACTTCGCCATCTATATCGATGCCGAAGAGGAGCTGATCCATCAATGGTACATCGCCCGCTTCATGCGGCTGCGCGAGACCGCCTTCCGCGATCCGGACTCCTTCTTCCACCGCTATTCGCAACTTTCGCAGGCAGCGGCCCGCGCCATCGCCGAAGGCCTTTGGACCAACATCAATCTGAAGAATTTGCGCGAGAACATCCTGCCGACGCGAGCCCGCGCCGATCTCATCCTGCGCAAGGGCGCCAATCATCTGGTCGAGGAAGTGGCGCTCAGGAAGCTGTAACGAAGCGGTTAACGGCGCTTTAGGCAGTACCCGCTACCGTTCGATTGCCAATTCCAGAGCATTTGTCGGGAGCCGGTGATCAATATGCCTGCAATGCGCCGGCCTGACATTTCCGCCTGGCGCGGAACACTTGCTCTGCGCCGGCTTCTCAAATTCACCTCTGTGGGACTTGCGGCCACAGTGCTCTACGCGCTTTGTGCCAGCCTCTTCACCAGTGCCGGGTCAACATACCTGTCGCCGGCCACAGCCTCGGTCGCCGCCTACGTGGCCGCAGCAATATTCTCCTATCTCGGCCACAAGTTTTTCACGTTCATGTCGGCCGGCTCGCATCAATTCGAAGCGCCGCGTTTCGCCGTGCTGACCGGATTCGGCCTTGCCATCGCCTATCTTCTTCCGCTGCTCCTCGTCGGGCAGTTCGGCCTGCCGGTCGCAGTTCCGATACTGCTCACTTGCATTCTCATTCCCGTGGTCAACTTTGTCGTTCTCGAACGCTGGATCTTTTCCGGCGGTTCAGCGGCGGGCCTGGACCATGACCCAAAGCGGGTGCCGGTTTTACGAAAATCCGATGCTTAATACGGCGCGACTTGAAGGTCCGCCGTCCTAACCAGGATAGGTCACCCGCCTCAGCGTAAGATTGATCCGTCCGCCATTCTTCAGCAGTGCCGAGGTCGACGGATAAATACGGTCGACGCCGTGAAAACAGAAGCGGCCTTCGCCACCAAGCACGACGATGTCGCCGCTTTTCAGCTTGAACGATTTGGTGCCGCCTTCGCGCGTGCTCTGGCCGACCCTGAACAGGCAATCGTCGCCCAGGGAAACGGAAACGACCGGCGCGGAGAAATCGATCTCGTCGCGGTCTTGATGAAGGCCCATCTTCGCGTCCGGCGAATAGAAATTGACCAGGCAAGCCTCCGGCGGATGCGGATAGGCAGACACGTCCCGCCACAGCTGCAGCAGCACGTCGGGGATCGGCGGCCAGGGCGTTCCGGTCACCGGGTGCGTCGGCTGGTAGCGATAGCCGCGCTCCTTATCGGTCACCCAGCCGAGCGAACCGCAATTGGTCATGCGCACGCTCATCTCCTTGCCGGTGCGCGGCATGGCCGGCACGAACAGGGGGGCCTCCTGCACGACCCGTCTCACATCCTCGACCAGCGCTTCCTGCACTGCACGGGACAGATAGCCGGGCATGTGGCGGACGCCTTTGGGCAGGACGAGCATGGTCGCTTGATCCGTTGGTCTGCAAACAACCAGAATGCCACCATCAAATGAAAACGGCGACCCGAAAGCCGCCATTGTCGATTGCTGTTGCCGATCTGGCCCGAACTGGTCAGGCCTGATCGAGATCCGGGACACGCAGGACCTGCCCCGGATAGATCTTGTCCGGATGGGTCAGCATCGGCTTGTTGGCCTCGAAAATGATCGTGTTCTTCGCACCCTTGCCCTTGCCGTAGCTCTTTTCGGCGATCTTCCAGAGGTTGTCGCCTTTCCTGACCGTATAGAAGGTCGGTTCCTTGGCCGGGGCAGCGGGTGTGCCGGATTCGGGGGCGGCGACCTGCAACTCATCCGCCTGCACCTTGGACACGCCGAGCGTGTTGCCGACGGCGATAACCGCCTTTTCGAAGATCGACTGATCCTTGACTACGCCTTTCAGCACAGCCGTATCGCCTTTTACGTCGACTTCCACATTGTCGGTGCCGAGCGCGTGCGAATCGAGTTCTTTCTTCAGCGTATCGGCGGTCGGCTCCGGCTCATCGTCGCCGAATCCGAGCTTCTTGCCGACGCCCTTGACGAAATCAAACATGCCCATCTGTGGTCTCCCTTGCTGTGGCGAATAGCGAACTTGCCACCTGCAACCTTGAATTGGAAGCCGTCTCGACCGCGCAATCGATGTCGCCTATCGCACGTCGCTCTAATCGTCGGCCACCCGGCCGCGCAGTTTCTTGATTGTGCCGCGCCCAGCCTTGGTCTTCAGCCGCCTTTCGACCGCGCCTTTCGACGGCCTCGTCTTTTTGCGCGGCGGTGGCGGCGGTTCGGCGGCCTTGGCAACCAGTTCCGCAAGCCGCGCCCGGGCGTCCGCCCGGTTCTGCTCTTGCGTGCGGAAGCGCCCGGCCTCGATGACGATGACGCCGTCCTTGGTGGCGCGCTGGCCGGCCAGCTTTATGGTTCGCTCGCGGACGCGCTCCGACAGGCCCGGCGCATTCGCCGCATCGAAGCGCAATTGCACCGCCGTCGCCACCTTGTTGACGTTCTGGCCGCCAGGGCCGGACGAGCGGATGAAGTCCTCGTGCAGGTCATCCGGATGGATCACCGCATCGTCGGCAATGATGATCTTGTCGTCGGCGTTCATGCCGCAGTCATGGCGCGGCGGACGAAAAAAGAAAAGGCCCGATCCCCCGGGTCGGGCCTTGAGGCGCAGGGTACCCAGCCGGCGATTATTCCGCGGCTTCGCGCATGCGCGGCGCGGCGCCGAGCACAATGGCGTCGACATGAGGTTCGAATTTTTCGAAATTGATGGCAAACATGCCGACCAGCCTCGCCGCCTGCAGGTCATAGGCTGAGGTATCGGCCCAGGTCGATCTCGGATCGAGAATGGCGCTGTCGACGCCCGCAACCGCCACCGGCACATCGAAACCAAAATTGGCGTCGGTGCGGAAATCGGCCCCTTTCAGCGAGCCGTCGAGCGCCGCGGCAAGCAGCGCCCGCGTCGCCTTGATCGGCATCCGCTTGCCGGTGCCGTAGGCGCCGCCGGTCCAGCCGGTGTTGACCAGCCAGCAATCGACTCCGTGATGAGCGATCAACTCGCGCAGCAGATTGCCGTATTCCGACGGATGGCGCGGCATGAACGGCGCGCCGAAACAGGTCGAAAACGTCGCTTCGGGTTCGGTGACGCCCTTTTCTGTCCCAGCCACCTTGGCGGTATAGCCGGAGAGGAAATGATACATCGCCTGCGCCGGGGTCAGCCGGGCGATGGGCGGCATCACGCCGAATGCGTCGGCGGTCAGCATGATGATGTTTTTCGGGTGACCGGCGCGGCCCGTCTTGCTGGCGTTGGGGATGAAGTGGAGCGGGTAGGCGCAGCGCGTGTTTTCAGTGAGACTGCCGTCGTCGAAATCCGGGACGCGGCCCGCATCGAGCACCACATTCTCCAGCACCGTGCCGAAGCGTTGGGTGGTGGCGAAGATCTCCGGCTCGGCTTCGGCCGAAAGCTTTATCGTCTTGGCATAGCAGCCGCCTTCGAAATTGAAGATGCCATGCGGACCCCAGCCGTGCTCGTCGTCGCCGACCAGCGTGCGCGACGGATCGGCCGACAGCGTCGTCTTGCCGGTTCCCGAGAGGCCGAAGAAGATCGCCGCATCTCCGCCGGTGCCTTCATTGGCCGAGCAATGCATCGGCATCACGCCCTTCGCCGGCAACAGATAGTTGAGCACGGTGAATACCGACTTCTTCATTTCGCCGGCATAGGAGGTGCCGCCAATCAGCACGATCATGCGCGAGAGATCGACGGCGATCACCGTTTCGGTGCGGGTGCCGTGGCGAACCGGATCGGCGCGGAACGACGGCAGGTCGATGATCGTCATGTCAGGCACGAAATGCTCGAGCTCGGCGGCTTCCGGGCGAATGAGCAGATTGCGGATGAACAAGGAGTGCCAGGCAAGCTCCGTGACGACCCTGGTCGTCAGCTTCAAGTCCTCGTCAGCGCCGCCGACCAGGTCCTGCACATAAAGGTCCTTGTCCGCCGCATGGATGCGAAAATCGGCGAGCAGCGTGTCGAACTGGGTGGGGGAAATCGCCTTGTTGTTGTCCCACCATACATGCGGCCCTGTGGTCTCGTCGCGCACGACGAATTTGTCCTTGGGCGAGCGGCCGGTGTGCTGCCCGGTCTCGGCGACGAGCGCGCCATGCGCGGTGAGCCGGGCCTCGCCGCGGCGGACCGCTTCCTCGTAAAGGACGGCCTCCCCGAAATTATAGCGCACCGCGCCCGTAGTCGTTAGGCCGATCCGATCGATCGCCCATGCGGGATTGCGTTTGCCGGCTTCCGACATGAGGGGTTCCTTCTTCGATTTGCAGCATCCTGGCCGGCGAATTTCCGGAGCCCCCACCAAGGAGACTGTAACGGTGAGAACCAGAAAAGCCAAATGATATCAAATAATTAATCGATTTAAATATTTTGAAAGTTGTTTAAATCGTTTATATGTGCAAAAAGTCAGGTGGTTGCCCACAGGATTGGCGGTCTTTAACAGTCCAATCCATGTTGAGGTGAAATCGTGGCCGCCGGCATGCCGCTCGTGACAGCGGACGAAGCCTGTGCCACATTTTGTACCTAATTTGTCCTGCAAAAGCCCCTTCTCGACCAAAGAAGGGACAGCTCATGAGGGAGCCACTTGAAATGGCAACAATCGCGCTTGTCGACGACGACCGCAACATTCTGACGTCGGTGTCGATCGCCCTCGAATCGGAGGGATATCGCGTCGAAACCTACACGGATGGGGCGTCGGCGCTGGAAGGCCTGGCGGCGCGCCCGCCGAACCTCGCCATCCTCGACATCAAGATGCCGCGCATGGACGGCATGGAGCTTCTGCGCCGGATGCGCCAGAAATCCGACCTGCCGGTGATCTTCCTGACGTCCAAGGACGACGAGATCGATGAGCTTTTCGGCCTCAAGATGGGTGCCGATGACTTCATCCGTAAACCCTTCTCGCAGCGTCTTCTGGTCGAGCGGGTTCGCGCCGTGCTGCGCCGTGCCAGCGCCCGCGAGGCATCGGCCAAGACGCCCAACCAGCAGGCCCGTTCGCTCGAGCGCGGCCAACTTGTCATGGACCAGGAACGTCACACCTGCACCTGGAAGGGCGAGCCGGTGACGCTTACCGTCACCGAGTTTCTGATCCTGCATTCTCTGGCCCAGCGTCCCGGTGTGGTAAAAAGCCGTGATGCGCTGATGGATTCGGCCTATGATGAGCAGGTCTATGTCGATGACCGCACCATTGACAGTCACATCAAGCGGCTTCGCAAGAAGTTCAAGGCCGTCGATGATGACTTTGAGATGATCGAAACCCTTTACGGAGTCGGATATCGGTTCCGCGAAGCATGAATTGATGCATGTCGCCCAAAAGTGGTCCCGGTTTTGGGACAACGACATGCATCAAAACCAGGACTGAGCGGGGGCTGCTATTCGATGGCAGTGGACGTAGAGAGAGTGAGACGGACGGGCGCCCGGCGCCCGTCGCGGATTCTGCCGGCATTCCTGTCGAGAATCACGGTGCCGATGCGCCGCTTCCTCGGCCACCATATCTTTTCCAGCCTGACGCGGCGCATTCTCTTCCTCAACCTCGCCGGCCTGGCCGTCCTGGTCACCGGCATTCTCTACCTCAACACGTTTCGCGACGGGCTGATCGATGCCCGCGTCGAGAGCCTGATGACCCAGGGCGAGATCATCGCCGGCGCGATCGCGGCATCGGCGACGGTTGAGACCGATTCGATCAGCATCGATCCGGAAAAACTGCTGGAACTGCAGGCCGGCGAAAGCCTAGGCCCCGGCTCCGATCAGCTCGACAATCTGGATTTCCCGATCAATCCGGAGCGCGTCGCGCCGGTGCTCAGGCGGTTGATTTCGCCGACGCGGACGCGCGCCCGCATCTATGACCGCGACGCCAATCTACTGCTCGATTCGCGCCATCTTTATTCGCGCGGCCAGATCCTTCGCTACGACCTGCCGCCGACCGACAAGGAAGAACCCGACCTTCTGGAACGTATCCAGAAATTCGTCTTCGACTTCTTCCGCAACACCGCGCTGCCGGTCTACCATGAACAGCCGGGCGGCAATGGCGCTGCATTTCCGGAGGTGGTCAAGGCGCTTACCGGCAGCCCGTCGACCATCGTGCGGATCTCCGAACAGGGCGAGCAGATTGTTTCGGTCGCCGTGCCGATCCAGCGCTTCCGCGCCGTCCTCGGCGTGCTGATGCTGTCGACGGAAGGCGGCGACATCGACAAGATCGTCGCGGCCGAGCGCAAGGCGATCCTGCGCGTCTTCGGCATCGCCGCCCTTGTCACCGCCATCCTGTCGATGCTGCTCGCCTCGACCATCGCCAACCCGCTGCGCCGGCTGTCGGCGGCGGCGGTCAGGGTGCGGCGCGGCGTCAAGAACCGCGAGGAAATCCCTGATTTCTCCGACCGGCAGGACGAGATCGGCAATCTGTCGATCGCCGTGCGCGACATGACCAATGCGCTCTACGCCCGCATCGAGGCGATCGAAAGTTTCGCGGCTGATGTCTCGCACGAATTGAAGAACCCGCTGACCTCGCTGCGCAGCGCGGTGGAGACCCTGCCGCTGGCCAAGAACGACACCTCGCGCGGCCGGCTGATGGAGATCATCCAGCACGACGTCAGGCGGCTGGACCGTCTCATCACCGACATTTCCGACGCCTCCCGTCTTGACGCCGAGCTCGCGCGGGAAGACGCAGGAACCGTGGATCTCAAGAAATTCATCACGGATCTGGTCGACGTTTCGCGCACGGCGACGCGCAACAAGAAGACGGTCGAGATCGAGTTCAAGGTCGCCAAACTGCCGCAGGGCGTCAAAGGCTACTTCGTCGCCGGTCATGATCTGAGGATCGGCCAGGTCATCACCAATCTGATCGAGAATGCCCGCTCCTTCGTTCCTGAAGAGCGCGGCCACATTGCCATATCTCTGGCGCGCGCCGGCAAGGTCAACATCATCACCGTCGACGACAATGGTCCCGGTATAAGGGCCGACAACATCGACCGCATCTTCGAACGCTTCTACACCGACCGGCCGGCCGGCGAGGCGTTCGGCCAGAATTCAGGCCTCGGCCTGTCGATCAGCAGGCAGATCGTCGAAGCCCATGGCGGCACGCTGACCGCCGAGAACATCCCGGGCACCAAACCCGGCGAGATCAAGGGCGCGCGCTTCGTCGTGACACTGCCGGCGGAAGGCTGATCTGTGCGCGCTGAAAACATTCATGGAACGGCGCTGCTGATCGGCGAGCGCGGCGTCCTCATCACCGGACCGTCCGGCGCCGGCAAGACGACGCTGGCGCTGACACTCCTGGATCATTGCCGCGCGCGCGGGCTGTTTTCGCGGCTTATCGGCGACGACAGGCTGCTTGCCGCGGCCCACGCCGGGCGGCTGGTCTGTCGCGTGCCGGCGACCATCGCCGGTCTCGCCGAAGTGCCTGGGTTCATGCCGCGCCCGCTGCCGTTCGAGCCGGGTGGAGTGATCGACCTGCATGTCCGGCTGGTGCCGAAGGCAGAAATGGCCCGTTTCCAGGAGGAAATCAGCGAGCCGGTGGCAGGCTGTCCGGTGCCGCGTATCGACCTTGCCGAGCGCAACGCCGCCACGGCCTTGCCGGCGGTGATGGCGCGGCTGTCGATCGCGCCCTTTTTATGATCCGGTTCCGGTTTTTTGCTGCAATGCGTCAAAATGGCCTGGGCCTGTGCAATTTTGGGCTTGTCAACGCGTCTCGCGTCGACAAGATAGCGCTCCCGCCGCCTGGAATGGCCGGCGAGCATAAAATGCGGCTGTGAAGCGGCGATGACGGGAGCCACCAAAGAATGATCGGACTCGTGCTTGTAACGCACGGTCAACTGGCCGCCGAGTTCCGCCATGCCGTGGAACATGTCGTCGGGCCACAAGACAATTTCGAGACCGTGGCGATCGGCGCAGACGACGATATGGAGCAGCGCCGCAGCGACATCGTCGACGCCGTTGCCCGTGTCGACACGGGGGCGGGCGTCATCGTTTTGACCGACATGTTCGGCGGCACGCCCTCCAATCTCGCCATTTCGGTGATGGAATCCGGTCGTACCGAGGTCATTGCCGGCATGAACCTGCCGATGCTGATCAAGCTGTCCAGCATTCGCAAGGGCGACAACATGACGGCAGCGCTGGACGAGGCGCAGGCCGCCGGCCGCAAATACATCAATGTCGCCAGCCAGCTTCTGAGCAGCAAATGAACGCGCTGTCGGCCAAGAAAGGTGACATCGTCCGGGAATTTCCAATCGTCAACCAGCGTGGCCTGCATGCCCGCGCCTCGGCGAAGTTCGTTCAGGTCGCCAGCGGCTTCGACGCCTCCGTCCAGGTCGAGAAGGACGGCGTCACGGTTGGCGGCACCTCGATCATGGGCCTCATGATGCTGGCGGCGAGCCCCGGCTTTTCGATCCGCGTCACCGCCAGCGGCCCGGAGGCCGAGCAGGTGATCGACGCACTGGAGCAACTGGTCGCCTCCCGCTTCGGCGAGGAGTCCTGACGCCCAGAGCACCGCGGCGTCCTTTGGGCATCGTGCTTCCGAAAATCGATTCCGGTTTCGGGCCGAGGCGCCTCCGAAGACATGCACGGATAAAGATTTCTTTATATCCCATTGTCGTCCGACCGACGATCTGCTAGTCAGGCCGGCAACTCGCGCCCTTCGACACGCCTTCCGGCGCGGGCGCATCCCGAAGACAATTCTTGATCGGAGCACTGCCATGACGGGTAGCAATGACTATGTGGTCGCCGACATCTCGCTTGCCGGCTGGGGCCGCAAGGAGATCGAGATCGCTGAGACCGAAATGCCGGGCCTGATGGCCTGCCGCGAAGAATTCGGCAAAGCGCAGCCGCTCAAGGGCGCGCGCATCACCGGTTCGCTGCACATGACCATCCAGACGGCGGTGCTGATCGAAACGCTGAAGGCGCTCGGCGCCGATATCCGCTGGGCCTCCTGCAACATCTTCTCGACCCAGGACCATGCGGCCGCGGCCATCGCCGAGGCCGGCATTCCGGTCTTCGCCGTCAAGGGCGAGACGCTCGAGGACTACTGGGTCTACACCGACAAGATCTTCCAGTGGGCCGATGGCGGCACCTCCAACATGATCCTCGACGATGGCGGCGACGCCACCATGTACATCCTGATCGGCGCGCGTGCCGAAGCCGGCGAGGATGTGCTCTCCAATCCGGGCAGCGAGGAGGAAGAAATCCTGTTTGCCCAGATCAAGAAGCGTATGGCGGCATCGCCCGGTTTCTTCACCAAGCAGAAGGAAGCGATCCGCGGCGTCACCGAAGAGACCACCACCGGCGTCAACCGGCTCTATCAGTTGCAGAAGAAGGGCCTGCTGCCGTTCCCGGCGATCAACGTCAACGATAGCGTGACCAAGTCGAAATTCGACAACAAATATGGCTGCAAGGAATCGCTGGTCGACGGCATTCGCCGCGGCACCGACACGATGATGGCCGGCAAGGTTGCGGTCGTCTGCGGCTATGGCGACGTCGGCAAGGGTTCTTCGGCGTCGCTCAAGGGCGCCGGCGCCCGCGTCAAGGTCACCGAGGTCGATCCGATCTGCGCATTGCAGGCGGCGATGGACGGCTTCGAAGTCGTCACGCTCGAAGATGCCGCCCCGACCGCCGACATCATCATCACCACCACCGGCAACAAGGATGTCGTCACCATCGATCACATGCGGGCGATGAAGGACATGGTGATCGTCGGCAATATCGGCCACTTCGATAACGAGATCCAGGTGGCGTCGCTGCGCAACCTGAAGTGGACCAACATCAAGCCGCAGGTCGACATGATCACCTTCCCGGACGGCAAGCGGATGATCCTTTTGTCCGAAGGTCGCCTGCTCAATCTCGGCAACGCCACCGGCCACCCGAGCTTCGTCATGTCGGCATCCTTCACCAACCAGGTGCTGGCCCAGATCGAGCTGTACACCAAGCCCGGCCAGTATCAGAACCAGGTCTATGTGCTGCCGAAGCATCTCGATGAAAAGGTCGCGCGCCTGCATCTCGACAAGCTCGGCGCCCGGCTTACCGAACTGTCCGGCGAACAGGCCGCCTATATCGGCGTGACCCCGCAGGGACCGTTCAAGCCGGAACACTACCGCTATTAACCACAGCGGAAATTACCACTAGATATTGATGCCGGGCGATTGACTTTTCGCCCGGCTTTATTTTTGCGCTGATTGATTCTTCACGCCGATTCGCGCAAGCGCTATGGTGCTGATTCGCGGGTCCGGGGACGAGGGCCGACACCCGCATCAGGGCGGTCTTGCATTCAGGCGGCGAAGAGGACCAGGACATGCCGGGGGATTACCCGCCTTGCGCGGGACAGGCCGTTTCCGGCGGCCACAACGATTCGGTGACCATGGGTTCCGCTGCCAGAGGCGGAAGCCTCTTATGGCGCGCTGGCAGCCGCGTCGGAAAATTGCTTGCTTCTTCCGCGCTCGTCGGTCCGCTGCTTGGCCTTTCGGCACATGCTGGACCCGCTGCTGCGTCCAAAGCCGGGCTGTCGGTCAGCACGGTCGAGGTCATGCAACTCGCGATGTTTGTCGGCGTCATGGGTGCCGCACTTGTCTCGGCCATTTTCCTGATCCGCGAACGGGCGCGCACCTCGGCGCAGAATGTCGAACTCAGAGCCCGCCTGGCCGACGTCAACGCTGCGCTGCAGCGCTCCGAGGCGCTGCTCAACCTGCGCGGCCAGCGTGTCGTCGTATGGGCCTCGGAAAACAAAAAACCCGAGCTCGTCGGGACATTGCCGGTTGAAAGCGGCGCTCCGGAAGACCGTGCCGCCTTCCTGGCCTTCGGCCGTTGGCTGATGCCGCGCTCAGCGGCGGCGCTCGAAAATGCCGTGGCGGGACTGCGGGAAAAGGCGAAACCGTTCGATCTCGTCATCGAATCGCAGGCCGGTGCGCCGCTCGAAGTGCACGGGCGCAAGAGCGCAGCACACGTGGTCGTCCGCTTCGTCTCGCTTTCAGAAACGCAGCGAAGCGAGGCCAGGCTGAAAATCGAGAACCAGCGTCTCGCCGCCGACTATGACACCATGCTCGGCCTTCTCAACGCACTCAGCATGCCAGCATGGCTGCGCACGGCGAACGGGCGGCTGAAATGGGTCAACCGCGCCTATGCCAAGGCGGTCGAGGCGGAAAACGCCGAAGCTGCGGTTCGCGACGCGAAGGAATTCCTGGGTGGCCAGGCGCGCGAAGCAATCGCTGCGCAGCACAAGTCGCGTCCCGTCTTCGAGCAGGCGCTTTCCACCGTGATCGAAGGCGACCGCCGCATGTTCGCCGTGACCGACTTCGCTGGCGCCGACGGCTCGGCGGGTCTTGCCTGCGACACCAGCGCCATCGAAACCATCCGTAACGAATATGAGCGGACCGTGCGGAGCCACGCCGACACGCTCGATCAGCTCAACACCGCCGTGGCGATTTTCGATACCGACGAAAAGCTACGGTTTTTCAACCAGGCGTTCCAGAAACTATGGGGTCTCGACAGCGGCTTCCTGCACAGCGCTCCCGACAACGCCTTGTTGCTCGATCGGCTGCGCAGCGAAGGCAAGATCGCCGAGCAGCCCGAATGGCGGCGCTGGAAGGAAAGCCTGCTTGGCGCCTATCGCGCGGTCGAGTCGCAGGAACATTGGTGGCATCTGCCGGACGGCAAGACCATCCGCGTCGTCGCCAATCCGCAGCCCAAGGGCGGCGTGACCTGGGTATTCGAGAACCTGACCGAGAAGATGGACCTTGAAAGCCGCTATCAGACCGCGGTGCGGGTCCAGGGCGAGACGCTCGACAATCTTGCCGAAGGCGTGGCCGTGTTCGGCCCGGACGGCAGGCTCAGATTGTCGAACCCGGCATTCGCAGCACTTTGGGGGCTGGACGCTGACGCCGCCAAGCCCAACGTTCACGTCTCCACGATCCGCGATCTGTGCGACCGGCGCGCCGCCGACAGCCCCTGGCGCGGGTTCGTTGCCGCCATCACCGGTTTCGACGACGAGCGCCGCGACCGCCACGGCCAGACCGAGCTGAACAACGGCACCGTGCTGCGCTACGCGATGATCCCGCTGCCAAACGGGCAGGTGATGATGACCTTCGTCGACGTCACCGACAGCGTCAATGTCGAGCGTGCGCTGAAGGACAAGAACGAGGCGCTGGAAAAATCCGACCAGCTCAAGAACGAGTTCGTGCAGCACGTTTCCTACGAATTGCGCTCGCCGCTGACCAACATCATCGGCTTCACCGAGCTTCTTTCGCTGCCGTCGACCGGGCCATTGAGCCAGAAGCAGCGCGAATATGTCGAGCATGTCGGCTCGTCTTCCGCGGTCCTGCTCACCATCGTCAACGACATCCTCGACCTGGCAACCGTGGATGCCGGCATCATGGAGCTCGACATCTCCGAAGTTCACGTCGACCGGACCATCGCCGCCGCCGCCGAGCTTGTTGCCGACCGGCTGGAGGAGCATGCGATCAGGCTCAAGATCGACGCGGCCACCGCGCCAAAGACGTTCCACGGCGATGAAATCCGCATCCGCCAGATCCTCTACAATCTGCTGAGCAATGCCGCGAACTACGCTCCGGAGGCGAGCACCATCACGCTCGCCTGTCGTTCGCTTGCCGAAGGCGTGGAATTCTCCGTTCACGACGATGGTCCCGGAATGCCGCCCGACCTGCTCGACTCGGTGTTCCGGCGTTTCGAACCGCGCACCAATGGCGGCCGCCGGCGCGGCGCCGGCCTCGGTCTGTCGATCGTCAAGAGCTTTGTCGAGCTGCATGGCGGCAGCGTCCGCATTGAGACCGGCAAGGACAAGGGCACCACCGTCATTTGTGCCTTTCCGGATACGCCGTCCGGCATCCGCGCGGCGGCCGAGTAGCGCGCTCGATGACAGGCGTGGTGCTGGAGCGTTTTCTCGCCGACGAGGCTGCGACCGCAAGGCTGGGCGAGGATCTGGCCATGTCGCTGCGCCCCGGCGACGTGCTGGCGCTCAAAGGCGATCTCGGCGCCGGCAAGTCGAGTTTGGCGCGGGCGCTGATCAGGGCAATGACCGACGATGCCGATCTCGACGTGCCGAGCCCGACCTTCACGCTCGTCCAGAGCTATGAGGCGCGTGTTCCCGTCCATCATTTCGACCTCTATCGCCTGTCCTCGGCGTCCGAACTGGACGAACTGGGTTTCGACGAGGCGCTGGCGCAAGGCGCTGCCCTGGTCGAATGGCCGGAACGGGCAGAGGCCTATTTGCCAAAGACTTCGGTTCTGATCGAACTGGTCCATCAGGACGACGGACGCCTGGTGAGACTGTCGGGACAAGGCGCTGCCGTCGAGCGAGCGGCGCGATCGCTGGCCATGCGCGAGTTTCTCGAAAGAGCTGGCTGGGGTGAAGCG
This sequence comes from Mesorhizobium delmotii, assembly GCF_900149755.1. Lineage (NCBI taxonomy): Bacteria > Pseudomonadati > Pseudomonadota > Alphaproteobacteria > Hyphomicrobiales > Phyllobacteriaceae > Mesorhizobium > Mesorhizobium delmotii. The sequence continues at coordinate 377,825 of NZ_FUIG01000013.1, forward strand.
CAAAGACGCTATTTTATCGGCGACGCCTCGGCCCGCTCCTATGAGATCGTCTCGCTGGCCGGCCTGCCGCCGCGCGTGCTGATGAACTCGCCGCGGCTGGTGCTCGGGCCGCCGGTCCGCGACGGCAAGCCCTATGCGGTGATCGCCCACACTGCGCAATCGGTCTCGGCCTTCGTTGCCATCGACCGGGCGTTGCGGGCCGGTGGCGTCAGCGCCCCGGAAATCCACGCGCAGGATCTGGACCAAGGCTTTCTGCTGCTCGAGCATCTGGGCTCGGAGGGATTTCTCGGCCAGCACGGCCAGCCGGTGGCGGAGCGCTACGCAGCGGCGGCCGAACTGCTTGCCATGATGCACGGCAAGGCATGGCCCGATCGCATCGAGGCCGCGCCCGGTCTCTTTCACGACGTGCCGCCTTTCGACCGCGACGCCATGATGATCGAAGCCGAATTGCTGCTCGACTGGTATGTGCCGGCGATGTCAGGCGGCCCGGCAAGCGATGCCTTGCGCGTCGGCTATACAAAAGAATGGAATGCGGTTCTCGACCGGTTGGAGGGGCGCGAATACACGCTCATGCTGCGCGACTTTCATTCGCCCAACATCATCTGGCGCGGCGAGCGTACCGGTCACGATCGCCTCGGCATCGTCGATGTCCAGGACGCGCTGATCGGCCCTTCGGCCTACGATCTCGCCTCGCTGGCCATGGATGCCCGCGTTACAATTTCGCCTGAGATCGAGCGGCGGACGCTCGATGCCTATATCGCCGCGCGCCATAAGGCTGGCGTTTTTAACGAAGACGAATTCGTCGAGACCTATGCGATGATGGCGGCGCAGCGCAATTCGAAGATTCTCGGCATTTTCGTCCGGCTCGAAAAGCGCGACGGCAAGCCCTATTATCTGAAACACCTGCCGCGCATTCGCGATTATCTCCGGCGGGCGCTGGCGCATCCCGGGCTGGCCAGCTTGCGGGATTTCTATACCGCCCACGGCCTACTGGAGGAACGGTCGCTGTGACGACACGCCTCAAAACCGCAATGGTGCTTGCCGCCGGGCTCGGAAAGCGCATGCGGCCAATCACCGACACAATGCCGAAGCCGCTGGTCAAGATATCAGGCAAGACGTTGCTCGACTGGAGCCTGGACAGCCTGGCCCACGCCGGCGTCGACAAGGCCATGGTCAACGTCCATTATTTTCCCGAACAGATCGTCGCCCATGTCGCCGCGCGCCGCGCGCCGCGGGTCGTCATTTCCGACGAAAGCGAAAGACTGCTCGATTCCGCCGGCGGTATCGTCCATGCTTTGCCGGAACTGGGAGGGGCTCCCTTTTACATTGTCAACGCCGACACCTTCTGGATCGACAGCGGCGTGCCCAACCTTGCCCGCCTCGTCCTTGCATGGGACGCGGCGAAAATGGATATTCTGCTGATGCTCGCGGATCCCCAGTCAGCAACCGGACACAGCGGCGGCACCGATTTCCTGATGTCGCCGGCTGGCGCCTTGCGGCGTTCGAAAGGCGACCCGACAGGCCTGATCTACGCCGGCGCGGCGATCGTCCATCCCAGGCTTTTCAAGGATGCGCCGGCCGGGCCGCATTCGCTTAACGCCTATTTCGATGCGGCCATCGCTGCCAGTCGCCTGTTCGGCATGACGATGCACGGCCATTGGATCACCGTCGGCACGCCCGACGCCATACCGCTTGCGGAAGCGGCCGTCGCCGCCGCTCTTGCTGAGTCGCCCAGCGCTCTTACTGAGTTGAAATGAGCGGCTCCCGCCGCGTTTTCTCGATCCCGCCCGGAGCGCCGTTTCTGCCGACGCTGGCCGAGGCCCTGCTGTCAGGATGGCTTGTCCCCGGTTTCCGGTTCGACGGCGACCCACTGGCACTGGCCGACGCCACCATCTACGTGCCGACGCGTCGCGCTGCGCGGGCGCTGCGCGGCGTCTTCGTCGACCGTCTCGGTGGCCGCTCGGCGATCCTGCCGGTCATCCGTCCGCTCGGCGAGTTCGACGAGGATGAAGCTGCATTCGAGGCCGACGCATCGGCGGCCATCAATCTTGCGCCGCCGATCGCCGCGATCGAGCGCCTGCTGCTGCTGGCGCCGCTGGTCCGCGCCTGGAAACGCCGCCTGCCGGCGCATGTCGCGGCACTTTTCGACGAAGAGATCGTCGTGCCGGCCTCCGCCGCCGACGCCATCTGGCTGGCGCGCGACCTGGCCCGGCTGATGGACGAGATCGAGACGGAAGGTACGGACTGGACCAGGCTCGCCGATCTGGTGACCGGCAACCTCGCCGGCTGGTGGCAAGTGACGCTCGATTTCCTGGGCATCGTCACCGAAAACTGGCCGAATCTCCTCGAGGAACGCAATCGCTCCAACCCGGCCGCGCATCGCAATGCGCTGATAAGGCTGGAAGCAGCACGGCTGAAGCGCAATCCGCCGGCCGGACCGGTGATCGCCGCTGGCTCCACCGGGTCTATTCCCGCCACCGCTGAACTGCTTGCGGTGATCGCCGGCCTGCCCAGCGGCGCGGTCGTGCTGCCCGGCCTCGACCTGATGCTGGATGAGCCGTCATTCCAGGCAATTGCGGCGCCCGGCGCGCGGCCGGCCTTGCTCGGCCATCCGCAATACGGCCTGACAAAACTGATCGGCAAGATCGGCGTGCTGCGCGGCGATGTCGAGGAGATCGCCGTTGCCGAAACGCCGCTCACGTTGCGCGCCGCACTTGTCGGCGAGGCGCTGCGGCCGGCCGAAACCACTGAGCTGTGGGCCGAGACGCGCGCCCGCTTTACGGCCGGCGATATCACCGACGCCTTCGCCGACGTGACGCTTCTCGAAGCCGCCGGCGAACGCGACGAAGCGGTGGCGATCGCCGTCGCGCTCAAACGTGCCGTCGAACAGCCCGGCCAGCGCGCCGCACTCGTCACTGGCGACCGCGCCCTGGCGCGGCGCGTCTCAGTCGAGCTCTTGCGGTTTGGCGTCGTCGCCGACGATTCGGGCGGCACGCCGCTCGCCAACACGCCTGCCGCCAGCCTGCTCAGGTTGGCGCTTCAGGCTGCGTTCCGCCCTGGCGACCCGGTCGCCCTGCTGTCGCTGCTCAAGCACCCGCTGCTGGGCCTCGGCCTGGAACGCACAAGCGTCCGTCATGCGGCGGAGATCGTCGAACTGGTGGTGCTGCGCGGCGGCACCGGCCGCCCCGACATCGCATCGCTGCCGGAGCTCTTCGAGGCCCGACTCACCGGCGTGGGCAACGGCACCCGCCCGCCTTTCTGGTTCTCCCGCCTGACTGTGCGAAACATCGAGGGCGCCCGCGAATTGCTCATCCGCCTTGTCGCCGCGCTGGCGCCGCTGATCGCCTTTCGCAGTCAAGCCGAGGCCGATCTTGCCGAATTGACCCGGGCCAGCGTCGTCGCGCTCGAAAGTCTGGGCCGCACCGCGGATGGCAGCCTGAGCGAACTCTATGCCGGCGATGCCGGCGAAAAGCTCGCCGAGCTCTTGCGCGGGCTGGTCGCTGCCTCGGCGTCGTTCTCCTTCGCGGCGGACGAATGGCCCGATGTGATGGAGGCGCTGATCGCGCCCGAGACAGTCAAGCCGGCACGAGGGACCGATAGGAACATCGCCATCTGGGGTGCGCTGGAAGCCCGATTGCAGAACGTCGACACGCTGGTCGTCGGCGGGCTCAACGAAGGCGTGTGGCCGCGCAAGCCGGAAAGCGACCGCTTCATGTCGCGGCTGATGAAGACCGGCATCGATCTCGAGCCGCCCGAACGGCGCATCGGCCTGGCCGCCCATGATTTCCAGATGGCGATGGGGGCGAAGAAAGTGGTGCTGGCGCGCTCCGCCCGCTCGGGCGACGCGCCGGCGGTGCCGTCGCGCTGGCTGCAACGCCTCCTGACCTTCATCGGCAAGGACCATGCGGCGGTGCTTCGCCGGCGTGGTGATGAATTCCTGTCCTGGGCCCGTGCGCTCGATGCCGGCGAAAGAAGAGAGTTCGCGCCGCGACCGCAGCCGAAGCCGCCGCTGGCTGTGCGGCCTCAGCATTTCTCCGTCACCGAAATCGAGACGCTGCGCCGCGACCCTTACGCGGTCTATGCCAGGAGGATCCTCGGCCTGATGCCGCTCGATCCCGTCATCCGCGATCCGGGCGCCGCCGAGCGCGGTACGCTGTTCCACGCCATCCTGCATCTTTTTTCGCGGACCGTGGCCGATCCGCTTGTGCCGGAGGCGCTGGACGCTCTCATCGCCGCCGGCCGCGCATGCTTTGCCGAGGCGCCCCTTCCTTCCGATGTCGAGGCGGTGTGGTGGCCGCGCTTCGAAAAGCTCGCCGCCGGCATCATCGAATGGGAGCGCGGCCGCGCCTTCGCCGTGACACGGCGCCACGCGGAGGAGCGCGCCGAAAAAACCGGCGTCGGCCAGTCCGGCGTGACGCTGTCCGGCTATGCCGATCGCGTCGATCTCCTGGCCGGCGGCATGGCCGATATCCTGGACTACAAGACCGGCTCGTCGCCGTCGAAGGCGCAGGCCCATACGCTGCTTTCGCCGCAACTGGCGCTCGAGGGCGCGCTGCTCAGGCGCGGCGCCTTCAAGGGGCTTGGCGCGCGCGAGCCGTCGCAGCTGGCCTTCATCAGGCTGAAGCCGAATGGCGAGGTATTCGAGGAATCCATCCTCGAATACAACCGCAAGCCGCGAACCGCCACCGATCTTGCCGAGGAGGCCTGGGCGCGGCTCGAAAAACTGCTGATCCACTATGCCGACCCGACGACCGGCTATTTGTCGCGGGCGCTGCCGTTCCGTGAGGGCGAGACCGATGGCGACTACGACCATCTCGCCCGCGTGCTCGAATGGTCTGCTGGCGGCGACGCCGACGACGAGGGAGGGGAGGCATGAAGAAGGCCTATCCCATCCCGACCGATACCGCCGCCAGCCAGGCCAGCGCCTCCGACCCGCAAAATTCCGCCTGGGTGTCGGCCAATGCCGGATCGGGCAAGACCCATGTGCTGGCCCAGCGCGTCATCCGTCTTCTGCTGCGTGGCACCGATCCGTCGAAGATCCTGTGCCTGACCTATACCCGCGCCGCCGCCGCCAACATGTCGAACCGGGTGTTTTCGACATTGTCGGAATGGACGGCGCTTGGCGACGTCGAACTGGCGGCAAGGATAGAAGCGCTGGACGGTCGCCAGCCCGATCGCGAAACCCTGCGCCGCGCCCGCCGGCTGTTTGCCGAGGCGCTGGAGACACCGGGCGGGCTGAAGATCCAGACCATCCACGCCTTCTGCGAATCGGTGCTGCACCAGTTTCCGCTGGAAGCCAACATACCGGCTCATTTCGAAATGCTCGATCCGCAGATGGAGGCGTCGCTCTTCGCCGCCGCCCGCCGCGACATGATCTCGGGCACGGCGGCCGGCGATGCGGGGCTGGCCGAGGCTTTCGCCACCATTCTGGAGCGCGGCGGCGAACATGGGCTCGACGCATTGCTGGCCGAGATCGTGCGCAAGCGCGACGGCTTGCGCGCCTTCATCAGCGCGGCCGGCGGCGATGGCTTCCGGGCGCTGTTCGACGAATTCAAGTTTCGCGCCGGCCAGACCGCCGAAGGCCTGGCTGCATCCGTCTGGCCGCTGCCGGGCTTCCTGCCGGACTATTTCATCACCTTTGCCGGCGCTGCCGAAGCCGCCGATGCCCGCATCGTGCTGAACAATTTGCTGCCCTACGCCCATCTTGCCTTCGCCGAGAATGATCCGGTTCGCCGGCTGCAATTGCTGGCAAAAGCCTTCCTGCGGGCAGATGGCGAGCCTTATGAGCCGGCAAAGACGTTCAAGAAGGCGTTGCTCGACCGGCTGCCGGATCTTGCCGAGCGCTATCTCTCAGCGGCCGATGCCATCCTCGAAATCTCCGATCGGCTGGCCTTGTTCAGGATGCTGGAGGGCACACGTGCCGCTCTGACCATCGCTGACTGGCTGATCGCCCGCTACGAGCACTTGAAGCGCGCCCGCGGCTTCCTTGACTTCAACGACCTCATCACCCGAACGGTCAATCTTCTGGCGCGGCCCGACGCCGGTCCATGGGTGCAATATAAGCTCGACCAGGGCATCGACCATATCCTGCTCGACGAGGCGCAGGACACCAGTCCCGACCAGTGGGAGGTGGTTAAGCGGCTGGCCGAGGAATTCTTTGCCGGGCTCGGCGCGCGAGACATGGTCCACCGCACGGTGTTTGCCGTCGGCGATGAAAAGCAGTCGATCTATTCCTTTCAAGGAGCAGCGCCCGACTCCTTCGCCGACTCAAGGCTGCTGTTTTCCGGAAAGGTGCGCGACGCCAATGCCGCCTTCGCCGATCTCAAGCTGACCTGGTCTTTCCGCTCGACCGACGACGTGCTTGCGGCGGTGGACCGTGTCTTTGCCGACCCGGTCGTGCGGCGCGGCATCAGCCACGATCCCGACCCGCTGAACCACAAGGCGATCCGCACCGATGCGCCGGGCTATGTCGAGGTCTGGCCGTCGATCGGTGCCGACGTCGTCGACGAGCCCGACGACTGGACGCAAGCCGTCGACCACGCCCATGCGCCGGCGGTGCGTGTTGCCGAAAACGTGGCGGCGACCGTTGCCGGCTGGATCGGCGCCGGCGAGATCATCGAAGGCCGCGGCAAGAAGCTTCGGCCCGGCGACGTGCTGGTGCTGGTGCGCAAGCGCGATCGCTTCGTCCATGCGCTGACACGCGCGCTGAAGCGCCGCGGCATACCGGTCGCAGGCGCCGACCGGCTCAGCCTGCCCGGTCATATCGCGGTTAAGGACCTGATCGCGCTCGGCCATTTTCTCATCCAGCCTGAGGACGATCTGTCGCTTGCCGCCGTGCTGCGCAGCCCGGTTTTCGATGTTTCGGAAGAGATGCTTTTCGCGCTCGCCGGCGAGCGGCCGTCCGGCCTCTCGTTGATCGCTTCGCTCAGGCAGCAAGCCGGCGAAAGCGCCGCCTTGGCCGCAATCGTTGCCCAACTCGACACATGGTCTGATGAAGCCGCATTCAAGCCGGTATTCGAATTCTATGCCGGGGCTCTCGGCCGCGACGGCCTGCGCAAGAAAATGATCGCACGGCTCGGGCCGGAGGCCGGCGACATCCTCGACGAGTTCCTGAGCTTCTGCCTGGCCGAGGAGCGGAGCGGCCTGCCAGGACTGGAATCCTTCCTGTCGACGCTGGAAAATGCCGGCCCCGAGATCAAACGCGAAATGGACCAGACCCGCGACGAGGTTCGCGTCATGACCGTGCATGCCGCCAAGGGCCTGGAGGCGCCTGTCGTGTTCCTGGTCGATGGCGGTTCCGCCCCGTTCAGCGACCAGCATCTGCCAAGGCTGATGCCGTTCGATGGCTCGGGCGACCATTGGGACGGCAAGGGCTATCTCTGGCGCTCGGCCAGCGATGTCGCCAATGGATTTTCGCGGGCCGCTTCGGTCCGCGCCCGCGAATTGGCCGACGACGAATACCGCCGGCTGCTCTATGTCGGCATGACTCGTGCCGAGGACCGGCTGATTGTCTGCGGCTATCACGGCAAGCGGGCGCCGAACGCCGGCACCTGGCATTCGATCGTCAGTCGCGCGCTGGTCGGCGCCCCCGAAAGCACGGAGCGGCAGCACCCGGCCACCGGCGAGACCGTGCATCGCTTTCACGCGACAAAACTGCCGCCGGTCGCACACGCGGCCACCGAAGAGGCGCGGCAGGCGCAACAGTTGGAGCCGTTGCCAAACACCCTGTTCCAGCCCTTGCCGCCCTTCGAGGACCTGCCGCGACCGCTGTCGCCGTCCGGCGCCTCGGCGCTGATCGACGAGGCCAAGCAAGCGGTGATCGACACCGGCTCGCCGGTGCTGGACACCGAGGCGGAGCCTGGCTTTGCCGTAATGCGAGGGCTGGCGCTGCACAAATTGCTGCAGATGCTGCCCGGCATTGCGGAGGCGGAACGCCGCGATGCCGCGGAACGCTATCTCAGGCGCGCCGGCGCGCAATGGCCTGAAACCGAGCGCGACAAGGCCTTGGCCTCGGTGGCGGCGATCCTTGCCGACAGCCGTTTCGATCAGCTGTTTGCGTCGAATTCACGCGCCGAAGTCGCGATCATGGGCAGCCTGGAGGTCAAGGGCAAGCTGCGCTCGATCTCCGGCAAGATCGACCGGCTGGCGGTCACATCAGGCAAGGTGTCGATCGTCGACTACAAGACCAACCGGCCGGCGCCTGCAACCCTGTCGGACGTTCCACCGGCCTATGTCCTGCAGCTCGCGCTCTATCGCGCGCTGCTCCAGCCGCTTTATCCCGAGCATGAGGTCTCGGCGGCGCTGATGTTCACTGAAGCGCCGCGATTGATCGAGCTGCCGCTAGCGGTCATGGACGACGCCCTTGCCCGACTCACGCGAGCGTGACACAACAATTGCTTGAAGAAGGGCGCGACCACCACCACATTTGGTGCGACAATAACTCTCGAAAGGATTTTCGCATGGCCACCGTCAAGGTCGACAAGAGCAATTTCCAGACCGACGTACTTGATGCCAAGGAGCCGGTCGTGGTCGACTTCTGGGCGGAATGGTGCGGCCCGTGTAAGATGATCGCGCCGGCGCTGGAAGACATCGCTGTCGAACTCGGCAGCAAGGTCAAGATCGCCAAGCTCAACATCGACGAGAATCCCGAGCTGGCCGCGCAGTTCGGCGTGCGCTCGATCCCGACGCTGATGATCTTCAAGGGCGGCGAAATGGCCGACATGAAGGTCGGCGCCGCGCCGAAGACGGCGCTGTCGCACTGGATCAACGGCAATCTCGCCTGAACCGGCTGAAATTTCGCAGACAAGCCCGGCCTCGCGCCGGGCTTTTTCGTGGCGTCATCTCCAGCACTTGATCTTACGCATGACCCAGAAAATCGAATCCGATTTTCTGGGTCATGCGCTGGTCCGCCCTGGCACTCGCCACTTGCCGCCTCATGCTCTTGTCTGGCTTAAAGCAGGAGAACGACATGACCGGATCCGCCAAGGCCACCGTCTTCATCGACAATGAGCGCGTCATCGTCACCGAATACCGCTTCGCCCCAGGCGACAACACCGGCTGGCACCGTCATGGCCACGATTATGTCATCGTGCCGCTGATGGACGGCAAGCTCAAGCTCCTGACCAAGGACGGCGAATCCTTCGCCGAAATGAAGAAGGGGGCGCCCTATTTCCGCAAGGAGGGCGTGGAGCATGACGTCATCAATGCCAATGAGGGCGAATATGCCTTCATCGAGATCGAGCTGAAGTAATTCACCTAGGGTGTGTTGAGATTCAGGTCAGGCCGAGTCGAAAATGGTGGGTTCCGAGAACCGGGGCGGAGCGTACTTTTGGGTACGTGAGCACCGGAAGCGCAGGAAGCCGCCATTTGCAGGCCGGCATCACCTGAATATCAACACACCCTAAAGCGGCTCAGGCCCGCCGTAGGCTGGAGGCGCGGTTACCAATCCGCGATACGATCGCCTCCGACGAACTGTGCACTTTTCTCGGTATATTCAAACAGTTCTATCATCACGTCGTTAGGACCGCGAACCCATGCCTGGTAGGTATCATCGCACGCGTGTTTCTTTGAAGTGATATCAACGCCTTTCGACCTTACGTGGGCGATCGCGGCGTCAATGTCTTCCACTTCGAGGCAGAAGTGGTTGATCTGGTTCAAGTCGCTATAGCTGGCCCCATCTTTCTGGAACACCTCGATGTGGCTGCGGCTGCCGCAATTGAGGTAGAAACCAAAAATCTTGCCGTCGCGCAGGAAGTTGAACTGGGTGTCCATGCCGAGGACGTCCCGATAGAAGCTTCGCGTCGCTTCGAGGTCATCCGCGAAGATGCAAACGTGAGCGAGCTGCTTTACCTTGATCATGACTGGCTCCTCGCGGTGATCTGACGAAGTCCGGCGTCATCGTGCCCTGGTGAACACGCGCCTCAAACCGGCGGCGTGCCGTTTTCGGCCAGCACCGCGCCGGCCAGATAGAGCGAGCCGCTGATCAGGATGCGCGGCGGCGGTCCGTCCCACGTGTCGCGCAGCAGCATCAGCGCATTGGCGACGGAGCTCACCGGTTCGGCCGACAGGCCGGCCTCGACGGCGCGGATCGCCAGTTCGTCATTCGGCACGCTGGCCTCGCTGAGGCTCACTGGCACCGTGTAGACATGCCGCACCAGGCCCTTGAAGGCGCGGAAATAGCCGCTCTGGTCCTTGGTGTTGATCATGCCGGAAATCAGAAACAGCGGCCGCGGGTTTTTTTCCTCCTGCTCGGCCAATGCCTCGGCGACGACCACGCCGGCGCCTGGATTGTGGCCGCCGTCGAGCCAGATGTCGGCGCCCTTTGGCGCCAGTTCCGTCAGCCTGCCTTGCGGCAATTTTTGCATCCGCCCCGGCCAGGTGACATTGGCCATCGCCTTGTCGGCGACGCGATGGCTGATCTCGAAGCCCGCCGCCTTGACCGCCGCAATCGCCGCCGCCGCATTGGCGAACTGGTGGCGCCCGGGCAGGCGCGGTGGCGACAGGTCCATCAGCCCGTCTTCGTCCTGATAGACCATCCGGCCGTTTTCCTCGAAGGCGAGGAAATCCTGGCCATAGACGAAGGCGGGACAGTCGAGCCGCTCGGCGGTTTCGATAAGCACCTGCAGCGCCGTCTCGCTTTCCTGCGCGCCGATGACCACCGGGCAACCGCCCTTGATGATGCCGGCCTTTTCGGCGGCGATCAGTTCGACACGGTCGCCGAGATAGGATTCGTGGTCGAGCGAGACCGGCATGATCACCGACACCGCCGGCTCGCTGATGACATTGGTGGCGTCGAAGCGGCCGCCGAGACCGACCTCGATGATGACGGCATCTGCCGGATGTTCGGAAAACAGCAGAAAGGTGACGGCGGTGAGGATTTCGAAGACGGTGATCTTCTGGCCTTCATTGGCTTTGGCGACGCGGGCGATGGCGTCGGCGAAGACCTTGTCCTCGACCAGCCTGCCGCCGCCATCGGCGGCCAGCCGGTAGCGCTCATGCCAGTTCACCAGATGTGGCGATGTGTGGACATGGACGCGGCGGCCGGTCGCTTCGAGCAGCGCCCGCGAAAACGCGGCGCAGGAGCCCTTGCCGTTGGTGCCGGCGATGTGGATGACCGGCGGCAGATGGTCCTGCGGATTGCCAAGCCGCTCCAGCAGCCGCGAAATGCGGTCGAGCGAAAGATCGAAGCCCTTCGGATGAAGCGACATCAGGCTTTCGATTTCGCGGTCGGCAGCAAGCGTGGTCATGGGAGAATCCTAGCGCATGACCCCGAAAATCGAAAATCGATTTTCGGAAAGGATCATGCGCGAAATCAAGATGCTACAGCGCCACAGATGGCGCGCAATCGCGGTTCGCGACGACGGATGTCGCGTCAGGCTTGCGGGCGTGCTTCCCCCGGCAGCGCCATCGGCGGCAGGATTTCCGGCTCCAGCGGCTTTTCTTCTTCCGGCAGCTTGAGCAGCATTTTCAGGAGCCGAGCGATCGTCTGGCGCATCTCCAGCCGCGACACCACCATATCGACCATGCCGTGCTCCATCAGATACTCGGAGCGCTGGAAGCCGTCGGGCAGCTTTTCCCTGATGGTCTGCTCGATGACGCGCGGCCCGGCAAACCCGATCAGCGCGCCGGGCTCTGCGATGTGCACGTCGCCCAGCATGGCGTAAGAGGCGGTGACGCCGCCGGTGGTCGGGTTGGTCAGGACGACAATATAGGGAAGACCGGCCTCCTTCAGTCGATCGACGCCGATCGTGGTTCTCGGCAACTGCATGAGCGACAGGATGCCTTCCTGCATGCGGGCGCCACCGGAGGCCGCGAACAGGATCAGCGGCCGCTTGCGTTGCACTGCGACCTCGAAGCCACGAATGATGGCGTCGCCGGCGGCCATGCCGAGCGAGCCACCCATGAAGGCGAAGTCCTGCACAGTCACCACCACCGGCAGGCCCTCGACGGTCCCCAGCGCATTGATGATCGCGTCCTCCAGCCCGGTCTTGGCCTTGGCGTCCTTCAGCCGGTCGGTGTAGCGCTTCTCGTCGCGGAATTTCAGCGGATCCTGCACCACCTTGGGGTTTTCGAGCATCTCGTACTTGCCGTCGTCGAAGAAGAATCTCAGCCGCTCCTTGGCCGAGATCTTCATGTGATGGCCGGAGGACGGGATGACGAACTGGTTCTGCTCCAGATCCTTGTGGAAGACCATCTCGCCGGTCTCCGGATCCTTGATCCAGAGATTCTCAGGCATGTCGGTGCGCCGGCCGAGCATCGAATTGATCTTCGGGCGAACGTAGTTGGTGATCCAGTTCATCGCTTCGGCTCCTGTCCTGACGAAGAGGTAGGACAGTTATTCGGCGGCAGCAAGGCGGGCTGCGCGCACGCCTTGCGAAAGCCCGCTGACCAACGTGGCGACCGCCTCGGCCGGGTCGGCGGTCTTTTCGCCCTTCGGCCCCAGAACATTGGCGACGGCATTGACGATCGCGGTGCCGACGACGACGCCGTCGGCCGACGCTCCGATGATGCGCGCCTGCTCGGCGGTCTTGACGCCGAAGCCGACGCAGACCGGCAGGTCGGTATGGCCCTTGATGCGCCTGACCGCCGCCGCCACCTTGCCGGTGTCGGCAAGCGCCGAGCCGGTGATGCCGGTCATCGACACGTAATAGACGAAGCCGGAGGTGTTCTGCAGCACCTTGGGCAGGCGCTTGTCGTCGGTGGTCGGCGTCGCCAGCCGGATGAAATTAATGCCGGCCTTCAGCGCCGGAATGCACAATTCCTCATCCATTTCCGGCGGCAGGTCGACGACGATCAGCCCGTCGATGCCGCTGGCCAGCGCATCCCTGAGAAAGCGGTCGACGCCGTGAATGTAGATCGGATTGTAGTAGCCCATCAAAACGATCGGCGTTTCATTGTCGGTAGCGCGAAATTCCGAAGCCATCTTCAGCGTCTTGACCAGCGTCTGGCCGCCTTTCAGCGCGCGCAGGCCGGCCGCCTGGATCGCCGGGCCGTCCGCCATCGGATCAGAAAACGGCATGCCCATTTCGATGATGTCGGCGCCCGCTTTGGGCAGCGCCTTCATGATCGACAAAGCGGTGTCGTAGTCCGGGTCGCCGCTCATGAAATAGGTGACGAGCGCCGGGCGGCCTTCGGCCTTCAGCTTGGCCATGCGTCGGTCGATGCGGGTGGTCATGATCAGATCTCCATGCCCAGCATATTGGCCACCGTATGCACATCCTTGTCGCCGCGGCCGGACAGGTTGACGATGACGATCTGGTCCTTGTCCATGGCGGGCACGACCTTCACCGCATGCGCAATGGCATGGGCGGATTCGAGCGCCGGAATGATGCCTTCGACGCGCGTCGTCAGCTGGAACGCCTCGAGCGCCTCGTCATCGAGGATTGGCACGTAGTCGACGCGGCCACTGTCGCGCAGCCAGGAATGCTCCGGCCCGACGCCCGGATAGTCGAGGCCGGCCGAGATCGAATGCCCGTCCATGATCTGCCCGTCGGCGTTCTGCAGAAGATAGGTGCGGTTGCCGTGCAGCACGCCGGGCGCGCCGGCACTCATCGAGGCGCAATGCTCGATGCCGTCGAGGCCGCGGCCACCGGCCTCGATGCCGATGATCTTTACGCTGCGGTCGTCGAGGAACGGGTGAAAAAGGCCGATGGCGTTCGAGCCGCCGCCGACGGCGGCGATGATGGTGTCCGGCAGCCGGCCTTCCTGTTCGAGGATCTGGGCGCGCGCCTCAATGCCGATCACCGACTGGAAGTCGCGCACCAGTTCCGGATAGGGGTGCGGGCCGGCGGCCGTGCCGATCAGGTAATAGGTGTCCTCGACATTGGTCACCCAATCCCGAAGAGCTTCGTTCATGGCGTCCTTCAGCGTACCGTGGCCGGCGGTCACCGGCCGCACCTCGGCACCGAGCAGCTTCATCCGGAAGACGTTCGGGCTTTGCCGGGCGACGTCGGTGGCGCCCATATAGACGACACACGGGAAGCCGAAACGCGCCGCCACGGTGGCCGACGCCACGCCATGCTGGCCGGCGCCGGTCTCGGCGATGATACGCTTCTTGCCCATGCGCTTGGCCAGCAGGATCTGGCCGAGGCAGTTGTTGATCTTGTGCGAGCCGGTGTGGTTCAAATCCTCGCGCTTGAAATAGACCTTTGCGCCGCCCCCAAGACCCTTCGCCGAGGAAACCTCGCGAAGATGCCTGGTCAGGCCTTCGGCGAAATAAAGCTTCGACGGCCGCCCGGCATAGTGGGTTGAAAGGTCAGTCAGTTCGGCCTTGAAATCCGGATCGTCCTTGACCTCGTTCCAGTGCCGCTCGAGGTCGAGGATCAGCGGCATCAACGTTTCGGCAACGAAACGACCGCCGAAGATGCCGAACATGCCCTGCTCGTCGGGTCCGGTGCGGAAGGAATTGGGTATCGCCGGCTTGTTCATCGCCGATCTCCTACTTCTTGGTTGGAGCTTGTCCTTGTCGGAAAACCGGTTTCCTATTTTCCGAGACATGCTCCGGGTTCTATCCTTCAGGCTGCGCGGGTATCCCGCGCGGCTCTGACGGCCCGGAAAAACTGTTCGATCAGCGCCGGGTCCTTGACGCCTGGCGCGCTTTCCACGCCCGAGGAAATGTCTAGTCCGGGCGGGTTGGCAAGCCGAAAGGCATCGCCGATATTGGCGGCGTTGAGCCCACCGGAAAGCATGTAATCGACGCCTGCGTCAAGGCCGGCCAGAACGCGCCAGTCGAAGGCAATGCCGTTGCCGCCCGGCAGTTCCGAACCCTTCGGCGGCTTGGCGTCGAATAGGAAACGGTCGGCAATGCCGACGAAGGGTCTTATCCGCTCCAGGTCGGCAGCCTCGCTGACCGGCAGCGCCTTCATCACCGGCAGGCCATAGCGGGCCTTGATCTCGGCCACCCGCTCCGGCGTTTCCGAGCCATGCAGCTGCAGCATGTCGGGCTGCATTTTTTCGACGATTTCGTCCAGGAACGCATCACCGGCGTCGACCGTCACGGCAACCGTCTTGGCCTTGCCGGTCGCCGCTTCGCGCAAGCGGCCGGCTTCCGCCGGCTCGATATAGCGCGGGCTTTTGGCAAAGAAAATAAAGCCGACATGGCTGGCGCCGCCGGCCAATGCCGCGGCCAATGCCTTGTCAGTCTTCAGTCCGCATATCTTGATGTCGAGCGCCATGGCGCGGGATTGGCACGAAACGGCAAAAGAGTCGAGAAAAAGCATCCTGTTTGCCACCAGCGCGGAACGCGCTACCTTACTTAAGATAGTACAGGCGGGAGCACACAAGCATGGCAGACGAAACCGTCGCCCAACTCAGGCAGAAGGTCGCGCAGGCCCGCGAGGTCATCGCTCATCTGATGGACAAGGCCGCCTTCAACGGCGCCGAGGCACACCGCGCGCTCGACTATTTCAGCAACGACGCCTTCGAGAAGAATTTCTTGCCATGGCCGCGCCATACCGACGAAGGCTTGCGTCCTGAAGAGCTCAACGCCGCCAACGACGATTGATCGGGCGATCTAATCGAACATGATCGCTTGCAGCGCGCCGCCATTGCGCTTGAGCCAGTCCTTGCAGCGCTCGGTGTCCGGGCAAAGCTGCTCGCACAATTTCCAGAATTTCGGGCCGTGGTTCATCTCCTTGAGATGCGCCACCTCATGCGCGACGAGGTAGTTTATAACAGGCGATGGCGCCATCATGATGCGCCAGGAGAAGGACAAATTGCCGTCGGAAGTGCACGAGCCCCAGCGGCTCGACGTGTCCTTGAAGCGGATCGCCTTGGCGCGCTTGCCGATCGTCCCGGTGTGCCTGACCACCAACCGCTCGATCTCGCGCTTGGCCTCGCGCTTGAGGAAATCGGCGATGCGGCGCGGCAGGTGCACGCGCTCGCCATGCACGATCATCAGCGGACCGCGTTCGTCGCACGACAGCGTGACGGTACCGCGTTTCGAGGGCTCATGAACAATGCGATGCGGCACGCCGCGCACCGGTATCTTGATGCCGGGCCGCACCTGCGGGCGGTTGGGCACCTTGGCCAGCCGCTGTTCCAGCCAGTCCTGATGGCGGTCGAGGAATTTTTCCACCTCGCCACGGCGCAGGCCCGGCGGCACGGTGATGCGCAAGCCGCGGCCGCCGGAATCGATCCGCAGCGTCAGGCGCCGCGCGCGGTCGCTCTCGACGATCTTGAGTGGCAGCGTGCGGCCGGCAACACAATGCTCCCGCTCCACGACGGGGGCGGGCCTGGGTTTGGTCAGGTTGCGGAGGAAGCCGAATGACATGGCGGGACGATACGTGATTCGAGGAAAACGAATAGAACAAAAAAGAAACGGCGCCGCTGACGCGACGCCGTTTTTGATTATTTATCGGGGCAAGGCTCTTACTCGTCCAGTAGGCCTGGCGTGGATTTGCCACCGCGTTTGCCGGTCGCCGTCGAGCCGGTCGATCCACCTGTTGTAGGCGACGTCGACTTGTTGCGGTTCGCCATGAAGCGGTCGAACTCTTCCTGGTCCTTGGCGCGACGCAATTCCCTGGCATATTCATCGAACTCGCTCAACATCTCGTCGAGCTTGCGGCGCTCTTCATTGAGCCGCTCAAGTTCCTTTTCGCGCCAGTCGTCGAAAGCGACGTTGCCGGTGCGGGCGGAGCCGTAGCCCCAGCGCGCCGCTCTGTCAGAACCGCGGCGGCAGCCGGCGAAGATGCCGTCGGTGGCGCGGTTGACGTCGCGCTTGAAGCCTTCAAGCCGGTCGCCCCAGATGATGTAGGCGAGCATGGCGAGGCCGAGCGGCCAGAACACCATAAAGCCGATCACCATCAGTGCGATGGTCGCCGGCGTCCAGGCCGGACGGATCAATGCAGATGTGTTCATTTTCTCCCAATCCTTCAGTTGGAGACAGCCAATCCCGGCTGCGTGGAATCGAAATGGGAAGGGAAAAACGGCTATTCAAGACAGTCACAGCCAAAACCGGACAAACATCTGAAATGATTATCGCTTTTTGAGCGTTTCAAGGGAAAGAACGACCAGGCCGGCAAGCAAGGTGGCCGACGGTTCTGCAGCGAAAGTCCGGCGCCGGTGCATTGACTTGATGCTTCGGATGTCCGTTTCAAAAATCCAGGGGTGCGTTATCGACGACCTCTTTCATCACGAAGAAGGTTCTCGTCTGGCGAACGCCGGGCAATGCGATCAACTGGTCTCCGTGAATTCGGTTGAAATCCGCCATGTCGCCGACCCTGATCTTCAGAAAATAGTCGAAGTCGCCCGCCACCAGATGGCAATCGAGGATGAATTTCAGTTTCGCGACGGCCTTCTCGAAATCCGCGAAACTCTCCGGGGTCGAGCGGTCGAGGACGACGCCAACCATCACCAGCGCGCCTCTGTCGACTTTCTGCGGTATCACCACCGCCCTGACATGGCTGATGAAGCCTTCATCGAACAAGCGCTGCGTGCGGCGGTGGCACGTCGCCGGGCTGACAGCGACCGACTGCGCCAGCTCTGCATTGGTCAGTCGTCCGTTGTCCTGGAGCAGGCGCAACATTTTCAGGTCGATCCGGTCGAGCGGTGCTCGCATGGAAGATTCTTCCGATATTGGAGTTGAAAATTGAAGCTATATGACAATTCCGCGCTGTTAGGCGATGCCTCGGACATTTCAGGTCCGATCTTTGAGAGCACCTTTCAAGGCAAAGATGGTAGTGTTCACCGCATCACATCGCAATGAACAGGAACAAGAGAGGGCACTCTCATGCTCGAGAAATTCGAACGCTATCCGCTCACCTTCGGGCCGACCCATATCGAGAAACTGGAGCGGCTCGGCGCTCACCTCGGCGGGAAGGTCGATCTCTACGCCAAGCGAGAGGATTGCAATTCCGGCCTCGCCTTCGGCGGCAACAAATTGCGCAAGCTCGAATACATCATCCCGGACGCGATCGCCTCAAACGCCGACACGCTGGTCTCGATCGGCGGCGTTCAATCCAACCATACGCGCATGGTGGCGGCCGTCGCGGCGAAGATCGGCATGAAATGCCGCCTCGTGCAGGAAAGCTGGGTACCCCATGAAGATGCCATCTACGATCGCGTCGGCAACATCCTTTTGAGCCGGATTATGGGCGCTGATGTCCAGATGGTCGATGAGGGCTTCGATATCGGAATTAGGGAAAGCTGGGAGCAGGCGATCGCGGATGTGAAGGCGAAGGGTGGCAAGCCTTATCCGATTCCGGCCGGGGCTTCGGTGCATAAATATGGCGGCTTGGGTTATGTCGGCTTCGCCGAGGAGGTCCGCGCGCAGGAGAAGGAACTCGGCTTTGCCTTCGACTACATCGTCGTTTGTACCGTCACCGGTTCAACTCATGCTGGCATGCTGGTCGGCTTCGCCAAGGACGGCCGCGAACGCAACGTGATCGGCATCGACGCATCCTGCACCCCGGCGCAGACCAAGGCGCAGGTACTCAACATTGCGCAGAACACCGCGACGCTGGTCGAACTCGGCAAGGAGCTCAATGAGGATGATGTCGTCCTGATCGAGGATTATGCCTACCCGGTCTACGGCGTCCCCTCTCAGGAGACGAAGGAAGCAATCCGTCTCTGCGCGCGCCTCGAAGGCATGATCACGGATCCGGTTTACGAGGGAAAATCCATGCAGGGCACGATCGATCTCGTGAGGAAGGGTTATTTTCCCAAGGGATCCAAGGTGCTCTACGCCCACCTCGGCGGTGCTCCAGCCATCAACGGATATGCTTACACATTCCGCAACGGCTGAATGCTTTTTAGTTGCAGCACGTATCCCTCTGACGACATCCGCGTCCGCCGGCAGACAGGGCAGGATTCCAGGAGGGCTGCAGCCGGCCGCGACGAATGCGCATGTCTCTTAGCATGCCTGCCGCACCATGGCGTCGACCGCCCGCACCAGCATGTCTAGATCCTGAGGCCGCGACAGGCGGTGGTCGCCGTCGGGGATCAGCGACAGCGTGACGTCGTCGGCCGGCAGCAGGCCGACCAGTTTCAGCGCATGGCTCGGCGGCACGTCTGCATCGGCCAGCCCTTGCAATATGTGGACGGGGCAGTGGGTGTCGATCGGCCCGTTCATCGTCAGGTTGTTGCGGCCGTCCTCGATCAGCGCACGGGTGTAGATGTAAGGCTCGGCCGAATAGTCCGACGGCTCCTCGAAATAACCCTTTTTGGCAAGATCGCGCTTCTGCGCTTTGGTCAGCGCCGGCTCGACCAGCTCTGCGGTGAAATCCGCCGCCGGCGCCAGAAGCACCAGGCCGGCGATGCGGTTCTCGTGCGACTTGTGCAATTCTTGGCGCAATTCCTGGACCATGCGTAGCGCTATCCATGCGCCCATCGAGGAGCCCACCAGGATCTGCCTGCCTAGCGTGAAATGGTGGAAGACGGCGAGGCTTTGCGAAAGCCATTTCGAGACGGTGCCATCGGCAAAGGCGCCGTCCGATTCGCCATGGCCGGAATAGTCGTGGCGCAGGAATGCCCGGCCTTGTCCGCTCGCCCATTCCGCCAGCTTCTCGGCTTTGGTGCCCAGCATGTCCGACTTGTAGCCGCCGAGCCAGACAATGCCTGGCGCGGCACCCGCAGCGCGCCTGACAGCGATGCTGGTTCCGTCGACGTTGAGAAAAACCGGTGCGATCATGGCTCACTCCTCACGCAGGTCTTTTGACACAGCTGGCGGTTCAACGAAAAGTGCTCGGCAACTTTCTTCGTTTGGTACAGGCTGAAGTCAGGGAACAGGTGATTTCCTGTGAACGCTGTGCTATTGACTCCGGCCGCGCGCTCACCACATTGGCGCGTTCGCAATCTGAATTGAAAACCCTGAACGAAACGGCTCAAGGAGACCACGACCATTCGCAGACCTTTCAAAGCAACGGCGCCCACCAAGGAGGGCCCGCGCTCCAACCGTGACATCCGGGTTCCCCGGGTCCAACTTATCGACGCCGAAGGCCACAACCATGGCGATGTCTCCATCAACGACGCATTGCTGCTCGCCGAAGAGGCTGGGCTCGATCTGGTCGAGATATCGCCCAACGCAGTGCCGCCCGTCGTAAAAATTCTCGATCTCGGCAAGCTGAAATACGCCAACCAGAAGAAGGCGGCTGAGGCGCGCAAGAACCAGAAGGTCATCGAGATCAAGGAGATCAAGATGCGCCCGAACATCGACAGCCATGATTACGAGACCAAGATGAAAGCGGTCCGGCGGTTTTTCGAGGAAGGTGACAAGGTCAAGCTGACATTGCGCTTTCGCGGCCGCGAAATGGCGCATATGGAACTCGGCATGCAGCTTCTGAACAAGGTTCGCGAGGAAGTGGCGCCGATCGCCAAGGTCGAAGCCGAACCAAAGCTCGAAGGCCGCCAGATGATGATGGTGCTGGCGCCCCGCTAAAGCGATCCCGTCAAAAGCAAAGGCCGCTTCGGCGGCCTTTTGTTGTTTTTGTCTTCGCCATGATTTCTCCGCAAGGTGCAGCGACAAGGATTCTGGTTGCCGGTCCTCGCGGCGAAAGGATTGTCCCATGGCCGCTGCGGCACGTTCTCCGATTGAAAAGTCGTTCGACGAAATGGGCCGCTATCAGCGGCGCCGGCGCGTCCTGCTGGCGCTGCTGATCGGAGCTTTTTGCGCTTTGCTGATCTTCGGCGGCTCCACGCACGATGAACTAGGCCACGAACGCATAGAGGGGCAGTACGGGATCGCCCTGATACTGATCGGGATCGGCGGCCGGCTCTGGTCGATCCTCTATATCGGCGGCCGCAAGTCGGCCGAAGTGGTTGCTACCGGCCCATATTCGGTGATGCGCAACCCGCTGTATTTTTTCTCCACCGTAGCGGCCGCCGGCATCGGCGCCCAGACCGGCAGCGTGATCGTCTCGGTGGCGTCGGCGGTTTTGTGCGCGGCCGCGTTCTACATCGTCACGCTGCGCGAGGAACGGCATTTGACCACCGTGCTCGGGGCGCCGTACAAGGACTACATCGCACGGGTGCCGCGGTTTTTTCCCAATCCCCGGCTTTATCGCGATCAGGCCGAAGTCACCTTCACACCGCGCATCTTCAATCATACGCTGCGCGACGGCTTGATGTTCGTGGCTTCCATACCGTTTTTCGAACTCATCGAGTCCGGACAGGAAAGCGGGGTAATTCCCGTCCTCTTCTGGCTGTATTGAGCGGGATGGGCAGGCAAAGGAGGCGACATGCTACCCGCCTTCTCGCTTCTTTTCCTCGCGCGTCGTTGTCCCAAAACCGCTGCGCACCCTCGGGTGAGGCCCGTGGGCGGGCTTTTGGGCGACATGCATTAAATTCGCCTGAATCATCTTGCAAGGCGTCCCGGCGATCGGCGGGACGCCTGTTTTCTTGGCCAGAAGCTGCGATCGCCAGCGAAGTTTCCTCGACGATCGGATTCCCGACATGCTCAATGAAGTCAAATCGGCGCCGGCCGAACAAGCGCAGGCCAGGCGTGCGCTGGGCAGGTATCAGCACGCGCGCAGGATGGTGCTTGCCGCCCTCGTCGTCGTCATGTTCGCAGCGCTGCTGTTTGGCCAGTCTGCTTTTCCTCCCGAAAGCGTGCCGCACGAAACGATCGAAATGGTCGGCGTCCTGCTGATCTTTCTCGGCATTGTCGGGCGCTTGTGGTCGACGCTCTATATTGGCGGACGCAAATCCTCCGAGGTGGTTACCGGCGGACCCTATTCGATCACCCGCAATCCGCTCTATGTCTTCTCCTCGATAGCTGCCGCCGGCGTCGGCGCGCAGATGGGCTCGATCACTGCGGCGATCGGCTTCGCGGTGGTTTGCGCCGCCGCCTTTCATGTCGTCATCCTGCGCGAAGAGAAGTTCCTGAAGGAGGCCTTCGGTACTCCATTCCAGGCCTATATGGCGCGGGTGCCGCGCTTCTTCCCGAAGCTTTCGCTGTATCGGGAAGGTGATACCGGCAGCTTCAAGCCGCGCCTGCTGCGGACGACGCTGCTGGACGGACTGGTATTCCTCGTTGCCCTGCCGTTTTTCGAATCGATCGACGGCGCCCAACTATCGGGCATACTGCCGGTGCTGTTCCGTCTCCCATAGGCAAGATCCCGAACCGAAGGTCTGCGACGGCCAAAGTGGGAACCGGTTTTGCTGCGATGACCTCCAGTTCGGATAAGGTCATGGGAATACCGGATACTGGACAGAGCGTCGCATCCTTGCAGGTGTTGCGCGCCGGCCCGCTTTGACGTATAGCACCGCCGTTCCCAAAAACCGCCCGGCAGGGCATGCCGTGGCGGTTTCATTTGCTTTTCGGGCTTTGGTCGGCCTGAAGCGAACAAAAAGCGCGATGATGCGCACATAACGGAGTAGCAAAATGCCCAAGATGAAGACCAAGTCAGCCGCCAAGAAGCGGTTCAAGATCACAGGTACGGGTAAAGTCCTGTCGGCTGCGGCCGGCAAGCGTCACGGCATGATCAAGCGTTCCAACAAGTTCATTCGAAATGCCCGCGGCACGATGGTTCTGGCTGAACCGGATGGCAAGAAGGTCATCAAGAATTTTCTGCCGAACGGCCTCTAAGGCATTCGGTCTGGACAAATTTTTAAGGAGATCATGACATGGCACGCGTAAAAAGAGGCGTCACCTCGCACGCCAAGCACAAAAAGGTCCTGAAAGCCGCCAAGGGTTTTTATGGCCGCCGCAAGAACACCATCCGCATCGCCAAGCAGGCGGTGGAAAAGTCGCTGCAGTATGCCTACCGCGACCGCAAGAACCGCAAGCGTTCGTTCCGCGCTCTGTGGATCCAGCGCATCAATGCCGCGACCCACGAGCATGGCCTGACCTATGGCCGGTTCATCGACGGCCTCAACAAGGCCGGCATCGAGATCGATCGCAAGATCCTGTCGGACATGGCCATCCACGAGCCGCAGGCATTTGCCGCACTTGTGGCCAAGGCCAAGGTCGCGCTCGAATACCTCAAGAACACCACCCCGAACGCTTTTGAAAGCGCTGTAGCCTAACCAGCGCCTTCCCAAGCACTTCGACACTTGATTTGGGAAACCCGCGCTGGCAGGGCTGGCGCGGGTTTTTCTTTGTGACGCGATGTAAGTCAGCGATGACTTAATCTTTGAACTGGTAGCTGCGATGAACATCACTTTAAACGATCGGAATATCGACGCCCTCGAAACAGCATTGATGGCGGAGATTGCGGGTGCGGCGGATGAGCACGAGATCGAAGCCGTTCGCATCTCTGCGCTGGGCAAAAAAGGCTCGGTCTCGGAGTTGTTGAAATCGCTGGGAGGGATGTCGCAGGAACAGCGTCAAATTTTTGGCCCCGAGGTCAACGGCCTCAAGAACCGCATCACCGAGGCGCTTACTGCGCGGCGCGCCGAGCTGAAGGACGTGGCGATCGCGGCACGGCTCGCGGCGGAAAAGGTCGACGTCACATTGCCGGTGCGGCAATCGCCGGCCGAGCGCGGCCGCATCCACCCGATCAGCCAGGTCAGCGACGAGATTGCCGCGATCTTCGGCGACCTCGGCTTTGCCATCGCCGAAGGCCCCGATATCGAGACCGATTATTACAATTTCACCGCGCTGAATTTCCCGGAAGGCCATCCGGCGCGCGAGATGCACGACACCTTCTTCTTCCGGCCGAACGAGAAGGGCGAGCGCAAGCTTTTGCGCACCCACACCTCGCCGGTGCAGATCCGCACCATGGAGGCGCAGAAGCCGCCGATCCGCATCGTCATTCCCGGAAAAACCTACCGGCAGGATTCCGATGCCACGCACTCGCCGATGTTCCATCAGGTCGAAGGGCTGGTGATCGACAGATCAGCCAACGTCGCCAACATGAAATGGGTGCTGGAGGAGTTCTGCAAGGCCTTCTTCGAGGTGCCGCAGGTCAAGATGCGCTTCCGGCCGAGCTTCTTCCCGTTCACCGAACCCAGCATGGAGGTCGACATCCAGTGCGACCGTTCGCGGCCGGGCGAGGTGCGCTTCGGCGAAGGCTCCGACTGGATGGAGATCCTCGGCTGCGGCATGGTCCACCCCAATGTGCTGAGATATGGCGGGCTCGATCCCGACGAATATCAGGGCTTTGCCTGGGGCATGGGCATCGATCGCATCGCCATGCTGAAATACGGCATGCCGGACCTGCGCGCCTTCTTCGACGCCGATGTGCGCTGGCTGTCGCATTACGGTTTCCGGCCGCTCGACATGCCGACACTATTCGGGGGCTTGAGCTCATGACAGCGGCCCACACCGGCGGCTGCCGCTGCGGCGCCGTGCGGTTCGAGGCTTCGGCCGAACCGCACCATGTCAGCTATTGCCATTGCGGCGATTGCCGGCGGGCCAGCGGCGCGCCGGTTTCGGCTTTCGTCGGCTTCCTGACCGAGCAGGTCGCCTTTACGGGCAAGGCGCTGAAGATGTTCGAGAATGGCCCGGTGACGCGCTCCTTTTGCGGCATCTGCGGCTCGCCGATCGCCTATGTCGACGAGCGGCTGGCCGACCACATTTATTTCATGCTCGGCGCCATGGACATGCCGGCTTTTTTCAAGCCGACGCACCACGCCCATGTGCGCGAGCAGCTTCCCTTCCTGCACATGCCCGACGCGCTGCCGCGCCATCTGAAAACCAGCGTGCCCAGACCATCAGACGGAACCCAGTCATGAAACTCACCCTCTCCTGGCTCAAGGATCACCTCGAGACCGACGCCTCGCTGGCCGAGATCGTCGAGCGGCTGACCTCGATCGGCCTCGAAGTCGAGCATGTCGACGACAGATCGAGCCTAAAACCCTTCGTCATCGCCAAGGTGCTGACGGCGGTGCAGCACCCCGACGCCGATCGGTTGCGCGTGCTGACGGTCGATACCGGCGACGGCAAGGCCCCCGTACAGGTTGTGTGTGGAGCGCCGAACGCCCGCGCGGGCCTGATCGGCGCCTTTGCGGCACCCGGCACCTATATTCCCGGCATCGACGTGACGCTAACCGTCGGCAAGATCAGGGGCGTCGAAAGCCACGGCATGATGTGCTCCGAGCGCGAGTTGGAATTGTCCGACGAGCATGACGGCATCATCGATCTGCCGGCCGATGCGCCGGTCGGCACCAGCTTCGCCGCCTATGCGCATCTCGACGACCCGTTGATCGACATCAACCTCACGCCGAACCGGCCGGATGCGACCAGTGTCTACGGCATCGCTCGCGATCTGGCGGCGAGCGGCCTTGGCCGCCTCGTCGGCGGAGCAATCATGCCACATGCCGGCAGCGGCATGTGCCCGGTCAAGGTGACGATCGAGGCGCCGGAGCTCTGCCCCGGTTTTGCGCTGCGCCTGGTGCGCGGCGTGAAAAACCGCCCGTCGCCGAAATGGCTGCAGCAAAGGCTGATCGCCATTGGTCTTCGGCCGATCAGCGCGCTGGTCGACATCACCAATTACGTCACCTTCGACCGCGGCCGGCCCTTGCATGTGTTCGACGCCAGCAAGGTCGCTGGCAACCTCGTCGTGCGCCGGGCGCGCGATGGCGAAAAGGTCCTGGCGCTCGATGGCCGCGAATACACGCTGACACCTGAAATGTGCGTGATAGCAGACCAGGACGGCGTCGAATCGATCGCCGGCATCATGGGCGGCGAGCATTCCGGCTGCGACGAGAACACCACCGACGTGCTGATCGAATCGGCCCTTTGGGATCCGATCACCACGGCTCGCACCGGCCGCACGCTCGGCATCATCAGCGATGCGCGCTATCGCTTCGAGCGTGGTGTCGACCCGGAATTCATGGTGCCAGGCGTGGAACTGGCGACCAAGCTGGTGCTGGATTTCTGCGGCGGCACGCCGACCGAAATCGAGGTGGCCGGCTATGGCGGCCACAAACCCAAGATCGTGTCCTTCCCATTGTCGGAAGTGAAGCGGCTGACCGGCATCGAGGTGCCGCGCTCGACAAGCCTCGACATTCTTGCCCGCCTCGGCTTCAAGCCGGAAGGCGAGGGCGATGTCATCAATGTGGCGGTTCCGTCCTGGCGGCCGGATGTCGACGGCAAGGCCGATCTGGTCGAGGAAGTCATGCGCATCCATGGCGTCGACAATATCGCACCGCAGCCGCTCGGCGCGCACGACGCCGTCAACGCCAAGATCCTGACTGTCTTGCAGGTCCGCACCCGCGCCGCCAAGCGGGCGCTGGCGGTGCGCGGCATGATGGAGGCGGTCACCTGGTCGTTCATTCCGGCAAAACATGCCGAACTGTTCGGCGGCGGCCAGACAGCACTCAAGCTCGCCAACCCGATCGCCGCCGACATGTCCGACATGCGGCCGTCGCTGCTGCCGGGCCTGATCGCCGCCGCGCAGCGCAATGCCGACAAGGGCATCGGCGATGTCGCGCTGTTCGAAGTGTCCGGCACCTATGAGGGCGATGCGGCCGACCAGCAGCGGCGCGTCGCCGCCGGCGTGCGGCGCGGCACGGCCAAGCTCGAAGGCTCCGGCCGCCACTGGGCCGGCAATGCCGGTCCGGTCGGTGTGTTCGACGCCAAGGCCGACGCGATCGCAGCACTTGAAGCCTGCGGCGCGCCGGTCGAGCGGCTGCAGATCGAGGCCGGCGGCTCGGCCTGGTATCATCCCGGCCGTTCCGGCACGATCAAGCTCGGGCCGAAGGTCATTTTGGGCACGTTCGGCGAATTCCACCCGAAGACGCTGGAGGAATTGGACGTCTCCGGGCCGCTCTGCGGCTTCGAGGTTTTCGTCGATGCCGTGCCCGAGCCGAAGGCCAAGCCGACGCGGACCAAGCCGAGACTGGAACTGTCCGCCTTCCAGGCGGTCAAGCGCGATTTCGCCTTCGTCGTCGACAAGGCAGTCGAAGCCGGCACGCTGACTCGCGCAGCCCTTGCCGCCGACAGGAAGCTGATCACCAACGTCTCGGTATTCGATGTTTTCGAAGGTGCCGCACTCGGCGCGGCCAAGAAATCGATCGCCATCGAAGTGTCGATCCAGCCGGTCGAAAAGACGCTGACCGACGAGGATTTTGAGGCGCTGGCAAAGCGCATCGTCGAGAATGTGAACAAGCAGACCGGCGGCGTGCTCAGAGCGTGACGGCTGCGGGCACATGGCGATCACTGCTGTGCCGTGGTGAGCCTATCTCCGCGGAAGTTGGCAGGACAGAGGGGGGTGTCTCGCGCCCACATCTCGCAATTATTTTTGCATCGCGCGGCGCTCGAAAAGGGGCGCCGAAACGCCCCGTTTCGATTACTCCGTCGATCACCGTTCACCCGTTGACCAGCGCCAGCAGCTCTTCGGTGTAGCGCTTGCCGACCACCTTCTCCGGCGACAGGGCGTCGCCAATCGCCGCCACTTCCGCCTGGCTCAGCGCAATCTGTGCCGCTGCCGCATTTTGTTCCAGATGGCGAATTTTTCGCGCGCCGGGGATCGGTACGATGAAATCGCCCTGATGCAGCACCCAGGCGAGCGCCAGTTGCGCCGGCGCGACGCCCTTCTCCGCCGCCATTGTCTCCAGCGTCGCGATAACAGCCGCATTGGCCGCCATGGCGTCGGCCTGGAAGCGCGGTAGTCCACGCCGCCAGTCGTCGGCTCCGAGCACCTCGGGCTTGGCGATCGTGCCGGTCAGCAGGCCGCGACCGAGCGGGCTGTAGGGAACAAAGCCGATGCCGAGTTCGCGGCAGACGGCAAACACCTCTTCTTCCGGATCGCGGCTCCACAGCGAATATTCGCTTTGTACGGCCGATATCGGATGCACGGCATGCGCCCGGCGAATGGTCGCCGCACTCGCTTCCGACAGGCCGAGCGCGCGCACCTTGCCTTCGCGCACCAGCTCGGCCATGGCGCCAACCGTATCCTCGATCGGCACATTGGGATCGACGCGATGCTGGTAGTACAGGTCGATCACCTCGGTGCCCAGCCGCTTCAATGAGGCTTCGGCGACCGCTTTGACGTGTTCGGGACGGCTGTCAACGCCTGCCATGCGCTCGACACTATTGCCTTCTTCAAGAATCTTGAAGCCGAATTTGGTGGCGATCGTCACCTTATCGCGCACCGGCTTCAACGCCTTGCCGAGCAGGATCTCATTCTCGTAGGGGCCATAGACTTCGGCCGTGTCGAAGAAATTGACGCCGATATCGACGGCGCGGCGCAGCGTCGCGATCGCGTCCACCTCCGGCTGGCCGCCATAGCCGAAGCTCATCCCCATGCAGCCGAGGCCGACCGGATAGACGTCAA
This sequence comes from Mesorhizobium delmotii, assembly GCF_900149755.1. Classification (NCBI taxonomy): domain Bacteria; kingdom Pseudomonadati; phylum Pseudomonadota; class Alphaproteobacteria; order Hyphomicrobiales; family Phyllobacteriaceae; genus Mesorhizobium; species Mesorhizobium delmotii. The sequence goes on from NZ_FUIG01000013.1 coordinate 405,982, forward strand.
GTTCATTTCCAAGCTTGCGGGTTTGCATCACGCGTCTCCTTGTTGTGATGCGGCAGAGATAGCGCCTTGCGCCGCGTTCGATAATCGGCTCTCATTTGCACGGGCTGTTCCAAGAAATAGATCAATGAAGCGAACTCATCTTTCCCAACTCGCAGTGCTGGCTACCGTCGCCCAGTGCGGCAGCTTTCGCGGCGCGGCCAGGGAGCTCGCCATCGCGCCATCGGCGGTCAGCCACGCGGTTTCCAGCCTGGAAGCGCGTCTTGGCGTGCGGCTCCTGGCCCGCAGCACGCGCAGCGTCGCCCCGACTGAGGAAGGCGCGCAGCTGCTCGAGCGGCTGAGGCCGGCGCTGTCGGAGATCGATCTGGCGCTGGAATCGGCGCTCGAGGCGCGCGACCGGCCGGCCGGCAACCTCAGGCTGACCGTGCCGCGCACCGCCGCCCACCTGGCGCTGACGCCGCGCCTCGGTGCCTTTGCATCTGCCTATCCCGACATCGTGCTGGAGATTCTCATCGAAGACCGCTTCACCGATGTGGTCGAAGGCGGCTTCGACGCCGGCGTCCGGCTCGGCGAGAGCCTGCAGCGCGACATGATCGCTGTGCGCATCGGTCCAAACCTTCGCGGCGCCGTCGTCGGCGCGCCATCCTATTTCGCGACCATGCCCAGGCCGCGCCATCCGCACGATCTTGCCGGTCACCGTTGCCTCCGCTTCCGCTTCTCCAGCGGCATCCTCTACCGCTGGGAATTCGAGACGGACGGCGAGGAGATCGAGCTGGCGGTGCAAGGGCCGCTGATCCTCGACGAGGACCATATGATCGCCAATGCGGCGATCGACGGCGCCGGCCTTGCCTTCGTGTTCGAGGATTATGTTCGCGATGCCATTGCCGCCGGCAAGCTCATTCGCGTGCTGGAGGAATGGTGCCCGCCCTTCGACGGTTTCTTCGTCTACTATCCGAGCCGCCGCCAGATGCGGCCGGCGCTGCGAGCCTTCGTCAATTTCTTCAAGATGAGCGGGTAAGCCACCCTCCCCCTTGTTGGGAGGGTCGGCTCGCGGTCGGAGCGAAGCGGAGGCTGCGAGCCGGGGTGGGGGTAGCGCGCTACGAGACCCCGCTTCGCAAAAGCTGCTTTGGCGGCATTTGCTGCGCGACCCTCCAGGGGAGGGTGGAAGAAGGCGGGCCCGGCATTCGTTCACTTCCCATGCCGGCATGGATCACAAACAGCACGACCCGCTACGGCTGGGCGGCGATCGTCCTCCACTGGCTGATCGCGGCGATCTTCATCGGCCAGTTCGTGCTCGGCTTTGTTATGATGCGGGTGTCCAGCCAGCGCACCGCCTTCGAGCTGATCCAGCTGCACAAATCCCTGGGTTTTCTGGTGCTCGGGCTGGTGATCCTGCGCATTGCCTGGCGGCTCGGCAATGCGGTGCCGGCGCTGCCGCGCTCGGTCGGGCCGTTAGAGCGCCGCGTGGCGCCGCTCGTCCATTTTGCGCTCTACGTGTTTCAGCTTGCGCTGCCTCTGTCCGGCTGGGCACTGGTATCAGTGTCGATGCTGGAGATACCGAGCGTGCCGTTCAACCTGTTCGTCATGCCGGACCTGCCACTCGCGGAATCGGACACGGCGGAAAGCTTCTGGACCTCGGCGCATTGGTACCTTGCCTATGCCGGCATCGGGCTTGTCGCCCTGCATATCGTCGCGGCGCTGCGCCATCATTTCTGGCTTAAGGACGCGGTGCTGACGCGCATGATCAGGCCTTCGTCGGATCACAGCGCGGAATAGAGCAGGCGGCTCATTCGTTGATAGGGCGAGGGCGCTAGAGAAGCGTTGCCTGCAGGAAAAGGATCACGCCCATGGTTGCGCGCATCTTCGGATTTGCAGCGGTCGCCACGTGCCTTGCCATGCCTGTTTTCGCGGCGGTAGCACTCAGCGACGCTGCCGGCAGCTACACGATCAGCCCGGCCGGCTCCAGCATCCGTTTCTCGGTCGGCAAGGCCGGCGGCGGCGGGCTCGCCGGCGCCTTCGCCCGCTTCAAGGGCTCGATCCGCATCGACAACAGCGATGTCAGGCGCTCCCGTGTCAATATCACCATCTTTCCCGAAAGCGTCGGCACCGGCCAGGGCCGCGTCGACGCCTTCCTTCGCTCCGACGCGGTGTTCGACGCCGCCAACAACCCGGAAATCCAGTTCCGCTCGACCAGCGTGAGACGCATCGGCGAGACGTCAGCCCTCGTCACCGGTCGGCTGACGGCGCGCGGCAAGACTTTTTCGGAGAAGTTCACGGCCGAGCTCGCCGGTCTCAAGGCAGGCACGATAAAATTCCATGTCACCGGCAAGGTGCTGCGGTCGCGCTACGGCATGGATGTCGGCACGCCGATCTATTCGAACGTCGTCGACTTCGACATGACGCTTACAGGTAGAAGGGGATAGCCTTTGCAGGACCTGGGTTCCTCGCCCCCCACTTCCTGGGGCGAGGAATCCAAGCTCTGCGGAGGGCAGCGCCGGCATCCGAAAAGCCGCAGACGATCGCCTTGCTCGCTGACATGCTTCTCATTGGCTTTTTTGCCGATTTCAGGCAAACCTCGACGCCTGCAATCTAAAGAGGGAGAAGCCTGATGTTCCGATGGGGTGTTTTGTCGACGGCCAAGATCGGCCGCGAGCATCTTTTGCCTGCAATGGTCGAGGCGGAGAACGGTGTACTGTCGGCGATCGCCAGCCGCGACCTGTCGAAAGCCCGCGCCCTGGCCGACCGTTTCGGCGCGCCCCATGCCTTCGGTTCCTATAGCGAGCTGCTCGCATCCAGGGACGTCGACGGCGTCTACATCCCGCTGCCGACCGCGCAGCATGTCGAATGGACCGCCAAGGCGATCGAGGCCGGCAAGCATGTTCTGGTCGAGAAGCCGCTGGCGCTCGATGCCAAGGACATTCCGCCGCTGATAAAGCTGCGCGACGCCAAAAACGTGCTCGTCTGCGAAGCCTTCATGGTCGTCTACCACCCGCAGTGGATCAAAGTTCGCGAGCTGATCGCCAACGGCGCCATCGGCCGGCTGCGCCATGTGCAGGGCGCGTTTTCCTACTACAATGTCGATCCCAAGAACATGCGCAACCAGCTCGACCTCGGCGGAGGCGCGCTGCCCGACATTGGCGTCTACCCGACGGTGTCGACGCGCTTTTCGACGGGCAAGGAGCCGCTGCGCGTCCAGGCGACGATCGAGCGCGACAAGACGTTCGGCACCGACATCTATTCTTCGATCCGCGCCGATTTCGGCGACTTCGAATTGTCATTCTATCTGTCGACGCAGATGGCGGCGCGGCAGGTGATGGTATTCCACGGCGAGAAGGGTTTCATCGAGGTGCTTTCGCCGTTCAACGCCGGAATCTATGACCACCATCGCGTCGAGCTGCACAACCAGAACCATAGCGAGGCGCAAGTGTTCCGCTTCCCCGGGATGCAGCAATACCGGCTGGAGGTCGAGGCGTTCGCGCGGGCGGCACAGGGCGGCACGGACCGCGTCTTTACGCTGGAGGAATCGGTGCTCAACCAGAAGGTCATCGACGCCATTTTCCGCGCCGGCGAGAAGGAAGGCTGGGAGGCGGTCTGATAATTCGTCAAAGCCAGGAGGAGAGCCGGGGAGAACAGAATGGCTGACGATGCCGATGTGATCATTGTCGCGCCGGGCTTGCCGGCCTCGTCGAACTGACTGAGGCCGGCTAGAAGATCGTCGTCGTCGACCAGGAGCCGGGCCAGTCGCTCGGCGGCATCTTCCTCGTCGATTCGCTCATGGTACGCGGCGCTGGAAGGCACGTTTCTCGGCGGCTGCATCTTTTCCGGGCCGCAGCGCCGGCCGCGCGGCGTCACGCGGGGTGGGCTAGACCCCTTACCAGATCCACTCGCCGCGTCCCAGAACCGCTACCGCGTGGACGATCCGGGTAAAGCTCGAGCGCGCGCGGCCGACCGTATGCCGGGCTCTGAGATAACCATGCACCAGCCCCGGCTCTTCGAACCAGAAGGCGTGGCCGTCTGCCGCAACGACGCGGTCGCGATAGGCCTCGCCGTCTGACGACAGCGGGTCGCATTGCGCGGTGATCACCACGGTCGGCGGCAGATTGGCAAAATCGGCGTCGGCAAGCGGCCACAGAGTGAGGTCGCCAGTGCGGTCCTCGCCGCCGGTCCTGATATCCTTGTAGAAATTGAGGTCGCGCACCGTCAGCATCGGCGCCTCGGCATGGGTCACATAGGATCCTTGCGAGCGGTCGCCGCCGAGGCCGGGATAGATCAGCATTTGGCCGATCGGCCTTCGCGCGTGGCCGCGCGTCGCATGGCTGACGGAGGCGCAGAGATTGCCGCCGGCGCTGTCGCCGCAAAGCAGGACGGGGCATTCGTAGGTTGAGGTGGCCCATTCGAAGGCGCCCATCACGTCGTCGAAGGCGGCCGGATGCAGATGCTCGGGTGCCAGCCGATAGTCGACCGAAACCACTTCATAGCCGGTGCGAGCGCAAAGCTCGGCGCAGACATCGTCATGGCTATCGAGTCCGCCGAGGATGAAACCGCCGCCATGGACATAGAGCACCATCGCAGAGGCGTTCGGCGCCGCGCTGCGATAAATGCGGATCAGGACGTCGTGCGCGGGCGCGGCAATGACGGTGGTTTCAGCCGTCACGCCTTGGGGATAGCCGGCAAAGAACTCGCGGCACATCCGGTCGTAGATCGGACGCTGCTGGGCGATCGTGTAGTCGATCGTATCCGACGGATAGTAGGAATTGGTCCGCTCGATGAAGGCCCATGTCTCGGCGTCTATGAGTTTTTTGTAGTCGGTCATGGGAGCCGGATGGGCTGCCAAGGTTGAGCCTTCCCACCCCCCTCTGCCCTGCCGGCCATCTCCCCCTCAAGGGGGGAGATCGGATGTCGCGTCGGCTTTCGCCAATCTCCAGCGCGGCAGGAAGGGCGGATGGGCCGAAGCTGCCAATCTCCCCCCTTGCGGGGGAGATGGCCGGCAGGGCAGAGGGGGGTGGGAAGAAACGCCATCATCTCCGCAGTATCATTTCCCCTTCCACACCGGCTCGCGCTTTTCGGCAAAGGCGCGAAAGCCCTCAAGATTGTCCTCCGAGCCGTACAGTGCGTCAACCGTCGGCAACTGGCGGCGCGTCACCCGGTTCATCGCGTCCTGGAAGGTGAGCGATTCGGCGACACGCGCCGTCTCCTTGATCGCGGCGAAGACCAGCGGCGGGCCGCCGGCGAGCAGCCGGGCGATCTCCCAGACGCGGTCCTCGAGCCTCTCCTTGGACAGCACCTCGTTGACCAGGCCCCAGCGATGCGCCTCTGCGACATCCATCCAGCGGCCGGTGAGCAAAAGGTCCATGGCGACATGATAGGGGATGCGTTTCGGCAGCTTGATCGTTGCCGCGTCGGCCAGCGTACCGGCGCGGATTTCCGGCAGCGCGAAGGAGGAATGATCCGACGCGTAGATAAGGTCGCAGGACAGCGCCAGCTCGAAGCCGCCGCCGACCGCCATGCCGTTGACGCAGGCGATGACCGGCTTGTTGAGGTCGCGCAATTCCTGCAGTCCGCCGAACCCGCCGACGCCATAGTCGCCGTCGACCGCATCGCCACCGGCCGCGGCCTTGAGGTCCCAGCCGGCGCAGAAGAACTTGTCGCCGGCGGTCTTGACGATGGCGACTCGCAGATCCGGATCGTCGCGGAACGCCTTGAACGTCTCGCCCATCAGCCGCGACGTTTTCAGGTCGATGGCATTGGCCTTGGGCCGGTCGAGCACGACTTCGAGGATGGTGCCCTCGCGGCGGGTGGTGATGACGTCAGACATTCTTGTTCTCTCCCAGCACCAGCAGCGCGTCGGCGATCCAGGCGCCATTGCCCTCGGTGCAGACGATCAGCGGGTTGATGTCGAGCTCCTCGATCTCGCCGGCATTTTGCTGCACGAAGGCAGCGATGCCTGATATCGCATCGATGGCCGCCGCGACATCGGCCCTGGGCCGGCCGCGATAGCCTTCGAGCAGCGGGAACAATTTGAGCCCGCGCAGCGCCGCCTCGATGTCGTCGCGGGTTGCCGGCAGCATCAGCGTCACGCTGTCGCGCAGCAGCTCGACCAGCACGCCACCGGTGCCCAGCGTCATCACCGCGCCGAACATCGGGTCGCGGGTGAAGCCGACGAGCAGTTCGGCGACGCCGTCGCGCACCATGCGCTCGACATAGAGGCCGGTGCCGAGTGGGGCGAGATCATGAGCGGCGGTGCTGACGGATTCGGCATCCCTGAGGTTGAGCCGCACCGCGCCGAGCTCGGATTTATGGGTGACGCCCAAAGCCTTCAGCGCCACCGGGAAGCCGAGCGCCATCGAGGAGATGACAGCTTCAACTGCATTGCCGGCGCGTTCGCCCCTGGGCACGGGGAGCCCGGCCTCGATCAGCCGCGCTTTCGCCTCGGCTTCATCAGGCGTGACATGGTCGCCGGCCGGCGCCCCGGAAGCGGAGGTGTCGATCGGCTGCGCCTGCGGCTCGCGCCAGGCCCAGCCGATGAAGGCTGCCGCCTGGGCGGCGTCCATGGCTTCGGAAATGCCGAACAACGGCACCATGCCGCGTGCCATCAGGCCGGCGGTGTATTCCTCGGGCAGGTTCTCCGGCAGCGACGAGACGATCGCGCCCTGCGCCTTGTTGGTCTTCAGCGCCGATTCGAAGGCACGCAGCGTCGCCCACCAGTCGGTGTCCGAGCAGCGGTCGGGGCGCGGGAAATCGAGCACCAGCATGTTGAGATCGAAACCGCCCGACACCATGGCGGTGAAGGTGGCGGTCATCGCCGGCTCGTTGTTCCAGATAAATGTGTGGTAGTCGAGCGGGTTGGCCACCGCAACCAGCGGCCCGAGCGTCGATTTGACGTGGGCGCGGTGCGTATCGGTCAACGCCGGAAAGTTCACCCAGCGGCCTTCGGCGCTGTCGGCCATCACAGACGCCTCGCCGCCCGAACAGCTCATCGACGACAGCCGATAGCCGGGCAGGGGGCCGGTGACGTGCAGCAGCTTGAGCGCCTCGATGAAGGCCGGGATCGAATCGACGCGGGCGATGCCGAGCCGCTTCAGGAAGGCGCCCGAGGCGGCATCCGACCCGGCCAGCGATGCAGTGTGCGACACCGTCGCCTGCCGCGCCTGCTCGGAGCGGCCGACCTTCATGGCGATGATCGGTTTCTTCAGCTCCCGCGCACGTGCAGCCAGCCTTTCGAACCCGGCTACCGAATCGAAGGCCTCGATGTGCAGGCCGAGCGAAGTGACGCGGTCGTCCTCGATCAGGCCGAGCGCCATTTCGGAAAGGCCGGTCTGCGCCTGGTTGCCGGCGGTCATCAGAAAGGCGATCGGCAGGCCGCGCTTCTGCATCGTCATATTGATGGCGATATTCGACGACTGGGTGATGATGGCGACGCCGCGGCCGCCCTCGGCCAGCCTGATGCCGCCGTGCTGATCGGGCCACAGCAGCGCGCCGTCGGCATAGTTGATCAGGCCGTAGCAGTTCGGTCCGATGATCGGCATCTGGCCCGCCGCCGCGACCAACTCGGCCTGCAGCCGCTCGCCGTCCTCGTCATAGGCCTCGGTCTCGAGGAAGCCGGCGGCAAAGCAGATGGCGCCGCCGGCGCCGCGTTCGGCCAGCGCCTTGACCACCTCGATGGTCAGATGCCGGTTGACGCCGACAAAGGCGGCGTCGGGGGCGCCGGGTAGATCGGCTACCGAACGGTAGGCCTTGCGGCCGGCGACTTCGTCTTTGCTCGGGTGCACCGGCCAGATCTCGCCGGCAAAGCCCATTTTGATCGACTGCGCGACGACGGCGGCGGCCTGCGCGCCGCCGAAGACGGCGATCGATTTCGGGCGCAGAAGACGTTCAAGCCTGTGCATTGTTCAGCCGCCGAACGGGCGCAGCAGCGCCCGTGAAATGATGTGGCGCTGGATTTCCGAAGTGCCTTCCCAGATGCGCTCGACGCGGGCGTCGCGCCAGATGCGCTCCAGCGGCAGATCGTCCATCAGCCCCATGCCGCCATGGATCTGGATCGCCTCGTCGGCGACGAAGGCAAGCATTTCTGTGGCCTTCAGCTTGGCCATGGCCATGTCCTGATCGGTGACGGTGCCCTGATCGTACTTCCAGCCGGCTTCGAACACCATCAGGTCGGCGGCCTTCAGTTCGGTCGCCATGTCGGCGAGCTTGAACGACACGCCCTGGAACTTGCCGATCTGCTGGCCGAACTGCTGGCGCTGCGCGGCATATTCGACGGCGTGACCAAGCGCCCGCTCGGCCCGGCCGAGACAGGTCGCGCCGACCTGCAGGCGGGTTGCGCCAAGCCACGAATTGGCGACGTCGAAACCCTTGTGGACCTCGCCGAGAACCTGGGCTCCGGGCAGCCGGCATTCGTCGAATTCGAGGATGGCATTGGTGTAGCCGCGGTGCGAGACGTTGCGGTAGCCGTCACGCACCGTAAAACCCTTGGTGCCCTTGTCGACGAAGAACGCGGTGATCTTCTTGCGTTTTCCACGCGAAGACTCTTCCTCTCCCGAGGCCATGAAGACGATGGCGAAATCGGCAAGATCGGCATGGCTGATGAAGTGTTTGGTGCCGTTCAGCACCCAGTCGTCGCCATCCTGCACGGCGGTCGCCTTCATGCCGCGCAGATCGGAGCCGGCGCCCGGCTCGGTCATCGCCAGGCAATCCCATTTCTCGCCGCGAATGCAGGGATAGAGATATTTCTCGCGCTGCTCCGGCGTGCCGGCCAGAAGGATGTTGGAAGGCCGCGCCACGCAGGTCCAATGCAGCGCGTAATTGGCGCGGCCGAGCTCTTTTTCGTAAAGCAGCCAGGTCACCGTATTGAGCCCGGCGCCCCCGACTTCCGTTGGCATGTTGGCGGCATAGAGCCCGGCTTCGATTGCCTTGGCCTTGATCTCCTCGATCAGTTCGCGGCGCAGTACGCCGGTGCGCTCGACCTCGCGCTCGTGCGGATACAGCTCGTTCTCGACGAAGGCGCGCGTCGTCTCGACGATGAGTTTCTGTTCTTCCGAAAGACCAAAATCCATGGCCTCAGCCTTTCTTCTTATTCTTCGGCTTTTCAGCCTTGGCCTTTTCGGCCGCCTTGGAAGTAGCGGGCTTCTTCGCCGCAAGCTTGGCGAGCTGCTTCGTATAGTCCTTGTGCAAGGCGCCGGCGCCCCAACCCTTGCCTTTATTCTGCTTCGACAGCGCCTCCATGATCGCGACCAGATTGTCGTCGCGGATCTTTTCGAGCTCGCGGATTGACAGGCCATGTGCCTGGTCGTCCGACTGGGTGGCGATCAGGTCGACCAGCTCGTCGTTGAACTCCGGCACATCCATCAGCTTGGTCCATGGCCATTTCAGGCATGGCCCAAACTGCGCCATGAAATGGCGCATGCCGGCCTCGCCGCCGGCGACGCGATAGACCTGGAACATGCCCATCTGCGCCCAGCGCAAGCCGAAGCCATAGCGCATGATGTCGTCGAGTTCCTCGACCGTGCAGATGCCGTCTTTTATCAGCCACAGCGCCTCGCGCCATGCCGCCTCCAGCAGGCGGTCGCCGACAAAAGCCTCGATCTCCTTGCGGATGACCACCGGCTTCATGCCGATCGAGGCGTACATCTCCTTGGCGACCTCGATGGCCTCGGGGAAGGTCTGTTCGCCGCCGACGACCTCGACCAGAGGCAAGAGATAGACCGGGTTGAACGGATGGCCGACGACCAGCCGCTCCGGATGCTCCTTCATCGCCACCTGCATGTCGGTCGGCTTGATGCCGGAGGTCGAGGAGCCGACAATGGCGTTGGCCGGCGCATAAAGGTCGATCTCGGCCAGCACGCGGTGTTTCAGGTCGAGCCGTTCCGGCACGCTTTCCTGGATGAAATCGGCGTCGGCCACGGCATCGGCGATGGTCTTGGCAAAGGTCAGTTTGCCCTCTTTTGGCACGCCGCCGGGCAGCATCTGCTTGTAGGCGCGGCGCGCGCCTTTCATCACCTCGCCGACCTTGCGCGCGGCGTCGGGATCGGGATCGAAGATCGACACGTCGATGCCGTTCAAGAGCAGGCGCGCGACCCAGCCGGCGCCGATGACGCCGCCGCCGATGGCGGCCGCCTTGGTGATGATGCTCATGCGGAGGCTCCGGTTCTTGTCCTGGCTACTTTGGAATCGATGAGGGGCACGCGTTCGCCGGCACGGATCACTGTGGCGTCATAGGCTCTGCGCGCGAACACTTCGAGCACGAAGGGCCGGAAGAAGTCGATCGGCAACGTCTCGTAATCCGGATCGAAGCTCGACTGGTCCCAGCGCTCGCAGAACTGGTCGCAATCGTCGAAATAAAGGTGGCCGGCGAAACGGTCGCGCGCATGGGGATTGCCGCCGAGATGATGGGCATAATAGAGGCGCTGGAAGTCGCCGTGCTTTTCCACCACCCAGGTGCACTGCTCGCGCACGAAAGGTTTTAGGATCGAAGCTGCATATTCGTCGTGATTGTACGGTGCGTAGATGTCGCCGATGTCGTGCAGCAACGCGCAGGCGAGCCAGTCGGTGTCGGCGCCATCGCGCCATGCGCGCGTCGCCGTCTGCAGCGAATGACCGAGCCGGGTGATCTTGTAGCCGGACAGGCCTTCGTCGAGTTGGACAAGCGCGTCAAGCAGCCGTTCGCCGGTCTTCGCCGCATAGTCGATCTCGTGCTCGGTGAGGAAGGCGTAATCGTCGCGGTCGCCGTCCTTCATCGCGGTGAATTTCACGGTCTTCATCGGCAGCTCCTCCCTACCGATCGCTTGTTCAAAGCGGCGCGCGCTTCGTCAGGTTGAGCTTCTTGCGCACCTCATCCGGGCCGATGACCCTTGCGCCCATGTTCGACACGATGCTGACCGCCCGCTCGACCAGCTGCGCATTGGTCGCCAGCACGCCCTTGTCGAGCCAGAGATTGTCCTCGAGCCCGACGCGGACATTGCCGCCGGCCAGCACCGCGGCGGCGGCGTAGGCCATCTGGTTGCGGCCGATAGAAAACGCCGACCAATTCCAGTTCGACGGCACGTTGTTGACCATGGCCATGAAGGTGTTGAGATCATCAGGCGCGCCCCATGGCACGCCCATGCACAATTGCACGAGCGCGTCCGGATCCAGTACCTTTTCCTCGACCAACTGCTTGGCAAACCACAGATGGCCGGTGTCGAAGGCCTCGATCTCCGGCTTGACGCCGAGCGCCGTCATCATGGCGCCCATGGCGCGCAGCATGCCGGGCGTGTTGGTCATAACATAGTCGGCTTCGGCGAAATTCATCGTCCCGCAGTCGAGCGTGCAGATCTCCGGCAGGCACTGGCGCACATGTTCCACACGGTTGGTGGCGCCACCCATATCGGTGGCTTTCTCGTTCAGCGGCAGCGGGTTTTCCGGCGAACCGAACACCATATCGCCGCCCATGCCGGCGGTCAGGTTCAGCACCACGTCGACGTCTGCCGCGCGGATGCGCTCAGTTACTTCGCGATAAAGGTGCACGTCGCGGCGCGGCTTGCCGGTTTCGGGATCGCGCACGTGGCAGTGGACGATCGCCGCACCCGCCTTTGCCGCATCGATGGCCGAATCGGCGATCTGCTTGGGTGAACGCGGCACATGCGGGCTGCGGTCTTGCGAGCTGCCGGACCCGGTCACGGCACAGGTAATGAAAACCTCACGGTTCATTGCAAGTGGCATCGGACTCTCCCAATCGGCACAGACGGTCTCGACCAACATGGCCCCAAATGGGCCCGATCGAACAGATGGCAACAATGCCTGACTTGCCGGAAACTGTTTTGCGTTTTACGAAGACCATATGATGAAAAACGAAAAGCCTTCGATCTTTCGCGCCGAGCGCTCGCCGCTCAAGGTGACGCTGCTGGTGTTTTCCGGTTCGTCGATCATGTGCGTGGCATCGACCGTCGATCCGCTGCGCGCCGCCAACCGTATTGCCGGCGAGACGCTGTTCGATTTCAGGCTGGTTTCGGTGACCGGCGAAGCACCAATCACCACATGCGGCCTGCCGGTTGCGGTCAGCGGCCGCTTCGATGCGGCGGATACAGCCGATATGCTTGTCGTGGTCGCCGGCTTCGGCACGCAGAACTATGCCACATCGGCCCTGCTTTCCGGCTTGCGCCGGGCGGCGCGCGCCGCGCGCGCCTGCGGCGGCGTCGAAGCCGGCACCTGGCTTGTGGCCCGCGCCGGCCTGCTGGAAGGGCGCAGCGCCACCACGCATTGGGAGGACATGGAGGATTTCTCGTCGGCCTTTCCAGGCGTCGATGTACGCCCTGACCGCTACGTCATCGACGGGCCGGTCTTCACTTCGGGCGGCGCCTCGCCGACCTTCGACCTAATGCTGCATCTGATCCGCACGCGGCTCGGCATGGCCGTCGCGCTCGATGTGGCAAGTGTCTTCATCTACGACCAGGCGCGGGCGGCGACCGACGCGCAGCCGCTGGTCTCGCTCGGCCGCCTCGACGGCTACGATCCGCGGCTGGCGCAAGCCATCCGGCTGATGGAAGCGCATGTCGACCAGCCGCTGACCATCGCCGCGGTGGCGAAGCGCGCCGGGGTGACGGCGCGAACGCTTGAAAGCATCTTTCGCAAGTCGATCGGCGAGACGCCGGGCGCTTATTATCTCAGGCTGCGGCTGGGTGCCGCGCGCCGGCTGGTGGTCGACACGCGCGTGGCCATGGCCGACATTGCCGGGCGAACAGGGTTCTCGTCCGCCGCGGCATTTTCCAGGGCGTTTTCCAGAGCTTTCGGCGAAGCGCCGGTCAGGCTGCGTAGGGGATAGTCGGGATTAGGCAGCGTCCTTGCGGTCGCCTTTGCCGTCGATCTGCGAGCGCATCTGTCTCGCAAGATGGGTCTCAAAGCGGCTGGCGACCGCGCGATCCCATTCGTTTGCACTCCGCGCACCATGTTTCGGATGCGGCAGCGCCATCAGCCGGTCGATGATCGATCCCGCCTCGCCAGATGAGAGCAGGGCGTCGATTTCGCGTTCGTGCTGCATATCGTTTCGCCTCCTTCTTTCTGTTCCCGCCACGAACCACACTATACCGGATTCGTGACGGCTGTTTGAAGGCAAGAGCGAGGCGATTGAGGGGCGGTGCGAGGCAAAACCTTGTCATCGGTTCCGCCTTCGCGCAAAGCTGTTCCGGGTAGGTGGATCGGTCAAAGACCCGCCGGTGCGACACCTCAGACGTACCGGTTGACGATATTCTCGAGCAGTTCCTGGCGGCCGGATCTGGGCTGCGGCTCGATCTTCTTCTTGACGACGCGCTCGGCGATCTCCTCCAGCGTCCGCTTGCCGGCAAGCATCGCCTTGGCCTCGGCGGAGTTCCAGCCGGCATAGCGCTCGGCCAGCGGGGCGGATAGCGCCTTGTCCTCGACCATGCGGGCGGCGGCCTTGAGGCCGCGTGCACAGCAATCCATGCCGCCGATATGGCCAATCAGCAGATCCTGCGGATCGAGCGATTGCCGGCGCAGCTTGGCATCGAAATTGGTGCCGCCGGACTTGAAGCCGCCGGCCTGCAAGACCTGGTAATAGGCAAGCGCCATCTCCGGCACGTTGTTGGGGAACTGGTCGGTGTCCCAGCCCGACTGGTAGTCGTTGCGGTTCATGTCGATCGAGCCGAAGATGCCGAGCGCATTGGCCAGCGCCAGCTCATGCTCGAAGGAATGGCCGGCCAGGATCGCATGGCCCTGCTCGATGTTGAGCTTGACCTCCTTCTCCAAGCCGAAGCGTTTCAGGAAGCCGTAGACCGTGGCGACGTCATAGTCGTACTGGTGCTTTGTCGGCTCCTGCGGCTTCGGCTCGATCAGGATGGTGCCCTTGAAGCCGATCCGGTGCTTGTAGTCGACGACCAGGTTGAGGAAGCGACCGGCCTGCTCCTGCTCGCGGGCAAGGTCGGTGTTGAGCAGCGTCTCATAGCCCTCGCGTCCGCCCCACAGCACATAATTCTCGCCCTTCAGCCGCTTGGTGACGTCGATGCAGTGCTTCACCGTCGCTGCCGCATAGGCAAACACATCCGGGTCGGGATTGGTGGCGGCGCCCGACATGAAGCGGCGGTTGGAGAACAGGTTGGCCGTGCCCCAAAGCAGCTTGACGCCGGTCTGCTTCATCTTCGTCGCAAAATAATCTGAGATCTCGTCGAGGCGCGCGGCACTTTCGGAAAAATCTTTTCCTTCCGGCCGCACATCGGCATCGTGGAAGCAGAAGTAGGGTGCGCCGAGCAGCGCAAACATCTCGAAGGCGACATCGGCCTTGAGCTTGGCCAGTTCCATCGTGTCGGTGCCGCCAGCCTTGGCAAACCACGGCCGATCGAAAGTCTGGCCGCCGAACGGATCTCCGCCCGGCCAGGCGAACGAATGCCAGTAGGCGACGGCAAAGCGCAGATGGTCTTCCAGCCGCTTGCCGGCGACAATTTCATCGGGATTGTAGAAGCGGTAGGCCAGCGGATTGGTCGAATCCGGCCCCTCATATTTGATCTTCTGGATGTCGCCGAAAAAGCCGCTGGTCATGATTGTCTTTCCTCTCGCATGGTTCTGTCCTGATTACCTCAGGCGTAATTGGTTTCGCGCTGGCGCTGGATGAAAAGGATCATGTCAAAGCAATCAACAACGGAGACAGACCATGACCGACCTCAACACGATCGCCGAAAACTACATCGCCGCTTGGAACGAGAGCGAGGCCGCGCGCCGGACTGCCTTGCTCAAGGCGACCTTCACCGAAGACGTCAGCTATCGTGACCCGATCATGCAGGGCGACGGCCATGATGGCGTCGCCGCACTGATCGACGGCGTTCAGCAGCGTTTTGCCGGCTTCCGGTTCTCGCTGAAGGGCAAGCCGGACGGGTTTGGCGACACGATCCGCTTCTCGTGGAATCTCGGGCCGGATGGCACGGATTCCGTCATCGAAGGCACCGACATCGGTGTCATCGAGAATGGCCGCCTGAAAATCGTCACCGGCTTTCTCGACAAGGTTCCGGCACAGTGAAGACTTCGTGGCGAGGCGGGGGCGACACACCCCCCTCTGGCCTGCCGGCCATCTCCCCCTCAAGGGCAGCCCCCTCATCCGGCCGCTTCGCGGCCACCTTCTCCCCGCTGGGGAGAAGAGGCTGGCGCCAAGGTCGGCGATCTCCTCTCCCCCCGGGGAGAGGTCGGATTGCCCCGAATTGCTCTTCGCAATTCGGTTGGCAATCCGGGTGAGGGGGCGCTTGCCTAAAAGCCATAGCCATACCCTTGAGGGAGAGATGGCCGGCAGGCCAGAGGGGGCTAAACCCTCGCTCATGCGGTCGCAGCCTTGATGGCTGGGTAAAGCAAGCGGTAGCGCTGATAAGCATCCGCATAGGCGTTGCTTAGCGCGGCGACCGGTTCGATGGTGGCATCGGTGGCCGGCGCCGTGCACACTCTAAGCGGATCGGCGCCCGTCGCCGCGATCATGCCGAGTCGGGCCGCACCGAAGGCAGCGCCGAAATCGCCGTCGGCCGGGATGTCAACGGGCAGGCCGAGCGCGGTGGCGATTGCCTTTAGCCAGTAGCGCGAGCGCGAGCCGCCGCCGATAGCCGTCACCCGCGTCAGCGTCGTACCGGCCTTGGCCAGGGCTTCGAGACTGTCGCGGAAGGCGAAAGCCACGCCCTCCAGCACGGCCTGGGTCAACACGGCGCGGCTCGATTCATGCGCAAGCCCAGTAAACGAGCCGCGAATGGCCGAATCATTGTGGGGCGTGCGCTCGCCGGAGAGATAGGGCAGGAAGGACACGCCGGTCGGCGCCTTCAGCGTATCGCCGAGCTCGGCGGTCAGCTCGCCGGCGCCTTTCCCTGATATCTCCGACAGCCAGTTGAGCGAATCGGTTGCCGACAGGATGACGCCCATCTGGTGCCAGGTGTCGGGCAGCGCGTGGCAGAACGTGTGCACCGCGCTTTCCGGGTTTGGCAGATAAGACGCATTGGCGGCGAACAGCACGCCTGACGTGCCAAGCGAGACGAAGGCCTGGCCGGCTGCGACCGTGCCCATGCCGCAGGCCGAGGCCGCATTGTCGCCGGCGCCGCCGGCGATCGGGATGCCGGCCTGCATCCCCCATTTCGAGGCCAATTCGCTGCGCAAGGCGCCGGCCTTCTCAGTGCCTTCGACCAGCGACGGCATCTGCCCTTCATCGAGCGAGGTCGCGGAAAGCAGGTCGGTTGACCAGTCTCGCTTGCCGACATCGAGCCAGGACGTGCCTGCCGAGTCGGACATTTCCGAAATATGTTCGCCGGAAAGCCAGAGCCGCAGGAAATCCTTCGGCAGCAAGACTTTTGCCACCTTGCCGAAAATATCAGGCTCGTTGTTCTTTACCCAGACCAGCTTTGGCGCGGTAAAACCGGGGAAGACGATGTTGCCGGTGAGCTTGCGGAAGCGCGGATCGGCGTCGAGCTTGGCCGCCTCGGCATGGCTGCGCGTGTCGTTCCACAGGATGCAGGCGCGCAGCACCTGGTCGCCGGCATCGAGCAAGGTGGCGCCATGCATCTGGCCGGAGAGGCCTATGCCTTTGACGGCGGCGAGCTGTCCTGGATGGGAAGCCTTGAGTTCCGCGATCGCTTCCTCGCAGGCGCGGATCCACTCGGCGGGGTTCTGCTCGGACCAGCCGGGATGCGGCCGCAACACGTCGAGCGACGCGTGGCCGGAGCCGATGATCGTCTGCCCGGCATCGATCAAAAGCGCCTTGACGCCCGACGTGCCCAGATCGAGGCCGAGATACATGATGTCCTCCCAATGCCATTAATTTTTTCGGATCTCGAAAAAATCTGACTTGGCAGTTTTTAAGACAAGATCCGCCTCTGGTCAATTCTCCGACAAATTGGCCGCCCGCCGCGAGAACAATGCCGACAGCGGACTGTTCGGCCGCGCCAGCGCGCGTTCCGCGGCAAGCGCCCGTGCCAGCGCATGGTCGCCGGAACGCAGCGCCGCCTCGATCAGCGTCAGGTCGATGACGTCGCGTTGCGCGTGGCTGCCGCCGAAGCAGTGGGCGATCGCGCGGATTGGCCGGATCAGGCGTACCGCCTCGGCATAATTGCCGTCGCCGAATGCCTTGATGGCGAGCGTCAGGGGATGGCCGACATCCCGGGTGAAAGCGGCGTTGTCGTCGTTGCCGCGCATGGCCTCGCGCTGCGCCTCGAGCAAGGTGCGAACCGGCGCTTCTTGGCCGGCGCCGACGAAGGCCATCATTGCATGGGCATCGTTGAAGGCATAGTTGCCGGCGCCGGCCTTGGCCCAGTTGGCGGCAAGTGCTGCCCAGCGGTCGCCGACATCGATGCCGCCGAGATGCAGTCGCCACAGGATCGCCGAGGCATCGACCATGTTAAGCGCCAGCGTCGAGCGCTCGCCGTAGATCGGGCCGTCATAGAGCGCCAGCACCTCGCCGGTCTCGCCGAGATCGTAGTGGAACAGCGCCAGATGCCACCAATTATGCACCTGCAGGAAGCTTTCCAGCGTCCACGCTTCCGGGTTGGCGCGCATCCATGCGATGCCGTCCCTTTGCCGGCTCTGCATTTCCATGACATGAGCGACGGCGTGCTGCGCCCAGCCGTCGCGCGGCTCGATGTCGACTGCTGCGCGGCCAAGCTTTTCGGCGCGCGCATAGTCGCCCATCTCCTCCAGCCCGAACGCCTGCATGCCGAGTATGGCGTGGTATCCCGGCATGCCGCTCTGCCACGACGGCAGCGCGCGGCCGATGCGGTCGCGCAGCATACGGGCATTGCCGGTGAAGAAGTCGATCTGGTGCCCGGTCTGCAGCGCCAGCGCGTCGAGCGGGAAGTCGATGGCGATATCCTCGAGCAGACGGGCGGCTTCATGCCAGCGTCCTCCGGCAAGATGGCCAAGTGCTGCGACATGCGCCTGTTCGCGCGACGTGGCGGCAAGCGGCAGTGCCGCCTCGTGGCATGTCCTGGCCACGGCTGTCGCCTCGCGCTCGGTGGCGAGGCCGAAGAGATAGCCCTTGAACACATGCGCCATGACGAAACCGGGATCTTCGGCGATGGCGCGGTCGACCGAGGCGACCGGATCGCCGATGAAGCATTGCAGTTCGCGCACGGCCTGGCTGTAGGACGAGAACCCGGCCTCCGTCGCGCCCGAAAACGTCAGGCCGAATGCGTCCCTGACTGCCATGGGCTACCCATCGACGACCACACAATTTGTGGATCCGATCTTACAACATTAGCGGTCGGCGCGCTAATCAGGTCTGGGCCGGTAGCAGCTGCGGATTTCAGCAAATATGTAGGCGACGGGTTTGACTCTTTGGCAAGGTCACCTGGAGATATCAAGCAGGCTTTGAAAGCCCTTCGCAACGACTGTTTAGGTGTCACTACCAAATCTGTGACGGCGCAGGCCGAGGCGTTGAAAAGGTAAAGGGTAATGATAGCGATAGGGAATCAATTTGGCGGCCCAGAACAGCGCGGCAGCCTCGTCCACTCAATGCTCAACAAGGCAATGAACGTCGCCGCCGATGTCCGTGATGCGAGTTACAACGATGGTACCGAGGCATGGATAAATCCGATTTTCATTCTGCCTGGCTCGGTCAGTAAGCCTGAGTTTGAGGGCTACAAGCTCGGCCACTTCTCTCGAGAGCAGAAAGGCTTGGTGGTGATGATCGCCGTTCCGCAGCCCGTCGCCAATGGTGAGGATATAGCTGGCTTTGTGGGCATGTCGTTGCGCGAAGCTGTGCGGCTTGCTGCCGCCTATTTTGCTGAAAGGGGCATCAGCTTCTCGACGCTGAAAGCCGAAAAGATCATCCTGGCGATCGAGGCGGCCCTCGAGTAAGCTTCTGGCTCTCGCACTACCCCTCCAGTACTTGACATGGCTTTCGTGTTCCAAGCCCACGGCAGGAGTTTGTTGAGATCGTTGACGAATTACGGTGACGAATTACGGCGAATTACGGAATTACGGTGACAGCGCACTTTTTGCTACGTTTGCTCGGCTGTCGCTGTGTGTAGATTGACCGCATGGCTCGACTTGCATTGCCGCGTCGCCGATGTCGGCATCTGCGCGGCCGGTGGACAGTGAAGCACTTCTGGCCCGGACTGCCGAGCAAACCGAAAAAGCCGTGAAATCAGGAAACCGCGACAGGCGGGGAAAAGCGAATGGTGTACTTGTCACCGTAATTCGTAATTCTGGGCCTGCAGCAAAAATTGCGGCAGGCGAATTTCGTCTGCTCTAATTGCCCGAGCGCATCGCCACCGTGGCGATGCCGGCGCCGACCAGCAGTGTGCCGCCGGTGCGGTTGAAGATGCGGATCGCCCGGGGATTACGCACGACGTTGCGCGCCCTTGCCGCGATCAGCGCGTAACCGAAGGCATTGGCGAAGGCGAGCGCCAGGAAGGTCGTTTCGAAGATCAGCATCTGCGTCCAGAAATCGGCGTGCCGGTCGAGGAACTGCGGCAGGAAGGCGACGAAGAAGGTGATGCTTTTCGGGTTGAGCGCGGTGACCAGCCAGGCATGCGCCATCATCTTGGCCGAGGACACCGCGTCCAGGCGCGGCTCGGCCTTGAGCGTGCCACCGGCGCGAAACAGCTTTATGCCGAGATAGATCAGATAGCCGGCGCCGATCACCTTCAGCACGGTGAACACGGTGGCCGACGCCGCCAGCAGTGCGCCGATGCCCAGCATCGACAGCGTCATCGCCGTAAAATCGCCAAACGCCACGCCGGCCGCCATCGGCAGCGCGGTGCGCCAGCCCTGGCCGAGCGCATAGGACACGACTAGAAGGATGGTCGGACCGGGAATGACAAGAAGGATCGTCGAGGCGGCGGCAAAGGCGGCCCAGTTTTCGAAGGACATGTTCGTCTCCTTGAGCTCAAAGAAGAGGATAAATCCTTGGGCTCGCGAAGATGTAAAGGGGCGACATCGAAAAATGTACGGCGCGACGGAGGTTAAGGTAGGGCAAGATGTCTTCACGCTTTTTCAACCATGATTGGTGAAAATGCATCCTATCCGGCCGGACCGTGTTTCCCGCCGATAGCGTAGGGTCTGGGTAGATGCGTGAGTTGCCGCAAAGTCTGACGCCGCCGTGCGACGGCGACGCCATCGACATCGAAATTTCCGAAAACCAGCTTTCCCGCCGCACGGTGTTGTCCGGCGCCGGTGCGCTGGCGCTACTCGGCGTCGCAGGCTGCAGCCAAACGCTCGACCTGTCGGCGCTGCAACTCGACGGCGTCACAACCGGCGCGATCACCCCCATCCGCCCGAGCATCAGCGTCGACAAGAACATTACCAGCCCTGGTGTGATGTATGCCTCCGTCACCGACGGCGGCTTCACGCTGCCGGAAGTGCCCTACCTCAAGGTAAAGCCGGAGTTCCGCCGCCAGATCGTCGTCGACCCGACCGGCGAGCAGCCCGGCACCATCGTCGTCCATTCGCAGGAGCGGCTGCTCTATCTGGTGCAGCCCGGCGGTGACGCGATCCGTTACGGCGTCGGCATCGGCAAGGAAGGCTTCCGCTGGTCCGGCCGCGCCAACATCCAGTACGGCAAGGAATGGCCGACCTGGAGGCCGCCGGCCGAGATGATCGCCCGCAAGCCGGAACTGGTGAAATGGCAGGCCGGGCAGCCCGGCGGCCTCGACAACCCGCTCGGCGCGCGCGCGCTGTACATCTACCAGAACGGCCAGGACACCGGCTACCGCATCCACGGCTCGCCCGAATGGTGGAGCATCGGCCAGGCGATGTCGTCGGGCTGCGTTCGCCTGATCAACCAGGACATCATAGACCTCTACAGCCGCGTCTCGAGGAAGAACCCGGTCGTCGTCGTCTGATCTCCCGGTCGTCGTCTGACCTGATAGCGCGGCCGGCGCGGCTGCTCGACTCTCCCGTTGCGTGATCTCGCAAGACAGGCGAATGTGCCTGCAAAGCCACTGCTCGGGAGACGTGAAGCATGTCCGGAACTTTTGTGATCGCGCAAGGCGGCGGTCCGACCGCCGTCATCAACCAAACGATGGTGGGCGCCGCGCTCGAAATCCGCAAGCGGCATCCCGGCGCCAAGGTCCTGGGCTCGATCCATGGCGTGCGCGGCATTCGTGACGGCAACTATGTCGATCTCTCAGCCATTCCGGAGGATCGGCTGCGGCTGATTGCGGCAACGCCGAGCGCCGCGCTTGGCTCAACCCGCGACAAGCCGGATGACGCCTATTGCGAGATCATCCTCAACGGCCTGAAGAAGGCCGGCGCCGACGCCTTCATCTATATCGGCGGCAACGACACGTCGGGCACGCAGCAGATCCTGACCGACGCCGCCGGCGGCAAGATGGCTTTTGTCCATGCGCCGAAAACCATCGACAACGATCTCGAGGAGAACGACCACACGCCCGGCTTCATTTCGGCAGCCGAGTTCGTCGCCGGCGCCTTTCTCTCGGTCGACCTCGACTTCCGTGCTCTGCCCGGCATCTATGTCGGCATCGTCATGGGGCGGCATGCCGGTTTCCTCACCGCCGCCGCCGCCGCATGGCAGCTTGATCCCGACAGCGGCCCGCATCTCGTCTATGTGCCGGAGCGTCCGTTCTCGGCCGCGGCCTTCATCGACGATGTTCGCGCCACGCTCGACCGCCACAAGCGCTGCATCGTCGCCGTGTCCGAAGGCGTCAGCACCGCCGACGGCAAGGCGCTGGTCGAAAGCCTTGTGCCGCCGGAGAAACTGGAGCGCGATGCGCATGGCAACGTCAAGCTGTCGGGCAGCGACCTGCCGGCCGCCCTCGAGCGCGCGCTGGCCGAAGGATTGCCGGGCAAGCGGGCGCGCGTCGATGCGCTCGGCTACATGCCGCGCGGCTACGTCGGCGCCATCAACCCCGTGGATGCACAGGAAGCCTTTGATGCCGGCGTCTTTGCGGTCGCTGTCGCCGAACAGGGCGGCGGCTCGGTGGCGCTGCAATATGACGGCAAGAAAACCGTGCTGAACAAGGTGCCGCTGAAAAACGTCGCCGGCAAGACGCGCCACATGCCAGACGATTTCATGCTGCCTGAGGTCAACCAGCTCTCCGATGCGGGAATGGCCTATCTGAAGCGGCTGGTCCCCGAAAAATATAAGGTTGGAAAACCGTTCGTCTGATGCCGGGTCTCTCCTGATGCCGGTCTCTCTTCTGATGCTTGACTGGTTCAGCAGGACGAAAGTCGACGCCCAAACGACGATGCTGACCGAGCCGTTCGTGCATGATTTCGTGCGCGCCAACATCTGGCATCTGCGCGGCCGCGACGTCGACCTGCTTGTCGACACCGGCATGGGCATCCGCCCGCTTGCGCCGGAGCTCGACACGCCTGATGGCAAGCCGCTGCTCGTCGTCGCCACCCACATCCATCTCGACCATGTCGGCTCGCTGCACGAATTCCCGCTGCGGGCAGGGCCCAGGATGAGTGCTGCGTGTTTCGACAGCATGGACGAAGCGGTCACATACGCCCACATGTTTCAAGATCTCGACGGCGCCGTCTCCAAGCTGCCGGCGCCGGGCTGGAAAGCAGCCGATTACAAGATTCCGCCGGCGCCGCTGACGCGAACACTTGACGAGGGCGATCTGGTCGATCTCGGCGACCGGCAATTCCGCGTGCTGCATCTGCCTGGCCATTCGCCCGATTCGATTGCACTGTTCGACGAGGCCGACGGCCTGTTCTTGGCCGGCGACGCCATCTACGACGCGATGCTGATCGACGACCTGCCGGATTCCGACCGATCAGCCTATCGCCGGACGATGCAGCGGCTGCTCGATCTGCCGATCCGCATCGGTCATGGCGGCCATGGACCAAGCTTCAATGCCAAACGGATGCGCGAAATCGCCAACGGCTATCTCAGGCGGACAGACGGGATCGGCGCATAAGAGGCTTCGATGGCCGGCAGGCAGAGGCGGGAAGACATGCGAGCTCGTGATCCCTGTCAGCAATTTTGTTCTTGCTTTGTGCCGGCAACTATGCTATCGATTCCTCTATGGTGCTGATTGCGCCAACAACCCGCCGCAAGGCGGGTTTTATGTTTCAGATCGGCGCTACTCCCCTTCATCAAGGGTTCGAATCTGACGCCAAACCAGCGCGGCGCGCTGGTCGAGAGCGTCAAATCCTGATGAAGCAGCCTCGGCTTCCGGTATCCAGCCCGGCGACATCATCGTCGCCGTCAGTCAGGCGCCGGTGCGGAACGCCAGGCAGGCGGACCAGGCGATTGCGCAGGCGCAGGCCGGGAAATCCGGCAAGAAGTCCGTGCTCCTGCTCGTCGAACGCGGCGACGCGCAGATGTTCGTCGCCGTGCCCTTCGCCAGTGGCTGAAGCGGCGCATTGCCGCGAGGTTGCAGCCAAAATTATGGTTGCCCGCCAGAGCATCTTCGAGAAGACTAGTGAAGGCCGGCAGACGGCCTGATTTAAACGGATTTCCCGATGGTCACCCGCGGCTTCTTTTCAGGACGAAAGCCCCCGACGGATACGGATGCGCGTATCCCGCCGGGGCAGTATCTCGAGCTAGGGTTTCCGGTGCTGTCGGCCGGGCCGACGCCGCGCGTGCGCACCGAGGACTGGTCGTTCGCGCTCAAGCACGGACCGCGGCCGATCAAGAAGTGGAACTGGACAGAGTTCAACGCACTGCCGTTGACCAAGATGACCCGCGACATCCATTGCGTCACCGCATGGACCAAGTTCGACACGGCGTGGCAGGGTGTGCTGGTCGACGATATTCTGGCGGATGCCGGCATCGAGCCGCTGAGCCCCTTCACGCTGGCACTGTCGTTCGACGGCTACACCACCAACGTGCCGACGAAGGATCTCACCGCCGGCAAGGCGATGGTGGCACTGCTTTACGAAGGCAAGCCGATCACGCCGGACCATGGCGGCCCAGCGCGGCTGCTGGTTCCGCATCTCTATTTCTGGAAGTCGGCCAAATGGCTGAACGGGCTGCAGTTCACCGAGCGTGACGAGCCCGGGTTCTGGGAGCTGCGCGGCTATCACATCTATGGCGACCCGTGGCGCGAGCAGCGCTATACGGGCGATCCATGAGCGACGGGCCGGCGGCGCAGTCGCCCTGGCAGACGGTGACCATCAGACGCATCGAAAAGCGCACGCCGCGCGTCACCAGCTTTTTCCTCAAGCCGTCGCGGCCGTTCGCCTATCGTGCCGGGCAGCATGTCGACGTTAGGCTGACGGCGCCGGACGGCTATCAGGCGCGCCGTTCCTACTCCATCGCCTCGGCGCCTGACGCCGGCGAGACGATCGAACTGGCGATCGAAAGGCTCGACGATGGCGAGATCTCGCCCTTCTTCCACGATATCGCTGCGGTCGGCGATGAGGTCGAGCTGCGCGGACCGCTCGGCGGCCACTTCGTCTGGTCCGACAGCGACGGCGGCCCGCTTCTGCTGGTCGGCGGTGGGTCCGGCGTGGTGCCGCTGATGGCGATGATCCGCCATCGTGTCGCGCGCAAATCGACGGTGCCCGCGGTGCTGGTGTTTTCGGCACGGGTCTGGGACGAGGTGATCTTTCGCGACGAACTGATCGACTTCCACAATCGCCGGGACGGCTTCGATCTGGTGTTGGCGCTGACCCGCGAGCCGGCCCGGCGCCCGGCGGACTATTCGCGGCGGGTCGATGCCGCGATGATGGAGCAATCGATGGTGCGGCTGCCCGCGCCGCCAAGGTTCGCCTTTGTCTGCGGCTCGAATGCCTTCGTGTCGGCCGCCGCCCAGGCGCTGATCGATGCCGGCGTTCCGGCAAGCCTCATCCGCACCGAGCGCTACGGGGTTTAAGCTCCCCGCCGGTTAGGCGTCGATCTCGATCGCCGTCAGCGGCTTCGAACAGCAGGCAAGGATGAAGCCGTCGTCGATCTCGTGATCGAGGATGCCGCCATTGTGGCTCATCTCGACTGTGCCCGAGACCTTTTTTACCTTGCAGGTTCCGCACAGGCCGAACTCGCAGGCTGCGGGAATTCGTACGCCCGAAGCGCGCGCCGTCTGCAGCACGGTCTGGCCGGCAATGCAGTCGGCATCGACATCCGAAAGCGAAAAGCGGATCGGCGTTGCGGCCTCAGTAGGTATCTCGACCCCGCCCTCTGCCGGCCCACCCTTTGCCGGCCCACCCTCTGCCGGCGAACCGAACGGGGCCGGTATTTCCTCAACCCCTGGGGCCGCGAAGCTTTCCTGATGATAGTTGGCCATGTCGAAGCCGGCCGCCTCCAGCATCTGCCGCACCGCGCGCATGAACGGATCGGGGCCGCAGCAGAAAATTTCGCGCTCGCGAAAATCGGGCGCCAGCAGCGGCAGCCGTATCGCGTCGATCCGGCCCATATGGCCGAACCAGCCCTCACGGCTGGACCGCTCCTCGATCATGAAGCCGAGCGTCAGGCCCGGCATACGGCTGCCGAGCAGCTCGAGCTCCTTGCGGAAGATGATCTCCTCGGGCTTTCGCGCGCAGTTGACGAAGCCGACATCTGTCCATGGCGCGCAATCGTTCAGCCAGCGCAGCATCGACATCATCGGCGTCACGCCGGAGCCGGCCGAAATGAACAGATACTTGGCCGCGGGATGGCTGTGCAGCGAAAAGTCGCCCGCCGGCCCATAGGCCTTCACGTGAACGCCGGGTTTCAGATTGTCGAACATCCAGCGCGTGCCGATGCTGCCGGCCTGCTCTTTCACCGTCACCGCGATCGAGAACGGCCGCGACGGCGAGGACGACAGCGTATAGGTCCGCATCAGCGGGCTTCCGGTGGTCGGCAGTTCCAGCGTCACGAACTGCCCCGGTCTGTAGCGGAACCAGGTCTGGTTGTCGGAGCGGAAGGTGAAGGTCTTCACGTCAGGCGCCTCGTCGCTGACGCCGATCACTTCCAGCACCTGAAGCCTGTCGTTCCAGGGCGTCATCTCGTCGAGATGGCGGTAGAGCCCGAGATCCGTCATCGCATTCATCCCCTTGACCTCGCTCAGGCGACGCTGCGCAACGCCGGCCGGCCGTCCTCGGCAAGGCGCGGCCCGATGAAGGAGGCGTACCATTCGACGAACTGGATGACGCCGCTCTCATGCAATTCCGAATAGGGGCCGGGCTCATAGGCCGGCGACAGGATGCCGAAGGCGTTTTCCTCGACGATACGGCGGTCCTGGTCGTTGGTCTCGGTCCACACATGGGTGAGATCGGCGAGATCGTAATCGACGCCTTCGACCGCGTCCTTGTGGACAAGCCATTTGGTGGTGACGGCCGTTTCCGTGGCACTGATCGGCAGCACGCGGAAGGTGACCGCATGATCGCCGAGGATATGGTTCCAGGTCGTCGGATAGTGATAGAGCAGCAGCGAGCCGATACGGTCGGTCGAAACGTCGTCGGAGAGGTTCTTCTTCACCGCACGTCTTCCCGTCATCGTGTAGCTGACGGCATCGCGCAGCAGCGGCGCGCGGGTGGCGCGATACTGCCCGGCCGGATCGATGCGGAACTTGCTCGGCAAGCCCGCCGCCTCGCATTTCGCCCAGTGCGCGAGCATCTCCGGATCGCTGTCGGCGCCCTGCACGCCGGTCACGGTCGGCGCTTCCGGGAATGTCTTGCACAGTTCCGGATGGTTGCCGGCGCAATGGTAGCACTCGCGGTTGTTTTCCCAGACGAGCTTCCAGTTGCCCTTCTCGACGATGGTCGATTCGAAGGCGATTTTTGCCTCGCGCAGCCGGTGCGGCAGGAGGTAAGGCTCGATTATGGCGCGCATCGGCGCGAAATCGGCGGGCTCCTTGGCCAGGCAGATGAAGATGTAGCCACTGATGCTTTCGCAAGCCACCGGCTTCAGGCTGAACTGGCTCTTGTCGAAGCCGTCCGCCATCTGCCTTGCGAACAAGAGCCGGCCGTCCAGCTCGTAGGTCCACTGGTGATAGGGGCAGACGAGCTTCGCCGCCGTACCCTTGTCGGCGTTGCAGACGCGGCTGCCGCGATGCCGGCAGGAATTGTGGAAGGCGTTGATCTTGCCTTGCTGGTCGCGGACCAGCACGACCGGATAGTCGCCGATCTGGGCGGTGATGTAGCTGCCCGGCTTCGGCAACTCGCAATCGTGGCCGATGAACAGCCAGTCGCGATACCAGATCAGCTCCATGTCGAGCTTGAAGAAATCGGGATCGGTGTAGAAGGGCTGCTCGAGCGAGTAGCCTTCCCTGCGGCCGTGCAAGAGCCTCAGCATGTCGTTGCGCGCATCCATGTCCTGTCCTCATAGCCGTCGCATCGGCCCGAAATCGGAATCGATTTCGGAAAGCACGATGCGCAATTCAAAGTCTTGGAGCGTACTTTGTGCGTCCAAATGGACGCACGTCGCTCCAAAGACTGAACTGGTGGTGATGGAGGGAGGATCGGCCGCAAGCCGGCGACAGGGCCGGGCATGCACTATCCACCTCTTGACCGCCCACCGCGATCAGTCGAGTCTAGAAATCTCGGGCTGGTTTCCGGGCTCTGGAGTGTCCTTGCGGACCATCGCGACACCTTCCCAGGCTTGGGCCTAGTGGTCTCCCGTTGCGACTTGAACTCCACCACCGTTGCGGGGGCAGCGCCGGGTTCTGACCGGCTTCCCAATTCTCCGCTTCGTCGTCACCAAGCGGCACCTGAGATGGCGTGATCTAATCATGACGGCCGGCTGACTGTCGGCATGAAAGCGACATCGTATCCATGCGGCGCGACACCGCCGGCGAAACCTGTGGGCCGGGATTTGAGGAAGGTGAAATTTGCGCCTGCTGCGAGCGCTGCCGGTCCTGAAAGCGTGCCGGATTGACCATTGCATGGCGCCGAAATGGTTAACGATTCGACAACAACTCAGCACCGGCTTTTTAAGCCGCTTCTAAAATCGAACCGAACGGTTCGTTTCTGTTGACAATGCGTGCATGACGCTGTGAACGCAGGTCCGGCAATCCGTCAAATGGTCGATTAGCCTTTTTGTCTTAAACCTTTGAAAACAAAACAGAAAGCAATGACGAGAGAAGCCTCTTGTACAATTTCAAGGTGTAGATTCTTGGTCCACACGGAACAACTTCGTGATTGGAATCTGCCAGATGGCCTTCCCACATCGGGGCTGTCCGAACGACGCGAATCCCTCTCAAGACACGCCGCTAGACGGACGGAAAACTAAAGATACTGGAGTTCCAAAAATGAAAAAGATTGCTCTTACTGCCGTCGCCGTTCTGGCCATCACCGGCAGCGCCTTTGCTGGCAGCGACCATTATGGGTCCAACGGCGCCAATCAGCCGACCGCCTCGGTCGACAGTTCGTATACGGCTTCCATTCAGAAGTCGGCTCACGCTGAAAAGCCCGTCGACCAGGGCGCCGACCGCAACCTTTTCGGCAACAATTAACAGCTGATCCCAGACCATGATCCCGAAGTGGAAACCGGTTTTCGGAAAAGATCATGGTCAAACAACAAGACAAAGCGGCCAGTCCGCCGCTCGGGATCTGAAAAATTCAGGAGTACTAGAAATGAAGAAGATCATTCTTGCCACCGCCGCCATCCTGGCTGTCTCCGGCAGCGCTTTTGCCGGCAGCGACAACTTTGGATTGAACGGCGCCAACCAGCCGGCCGCTGCGGTCGACAACGGCTCGTACACGGCTTCGATTCAGAATTCGGCTTCGGCGCAGAATCCGGTTCCGGCTGACGAGAAGCCCGTCAATGGCAGCGACCGTAACCTCTTCGGCAACAACTAATGTCGATCCCAACAGCAGCGGCGGCATTGTCTTTCACAAAGACCGCGGCCGCCGCGCTGATGGCATACGAAAATCCAGGATTACTGAAATGAAGAAGATCGTTCTCACCGCTGCGGCACTTTTGATTGCTGCCGGCAGCGCCTATGCCCGCAACGACAACGTTGGCGGAACCGACATCAACAAGCAGGCGACCGTCAACGTCGACAACACGCAGACGTCTTCGGTAAGCAATACCGGCTCGCCGGTTTACAAGCTGCTCAATTCCTCGGGCGACGTACAGAAGTCCGCCCCGCAGGGCAGCGACCGGAACCTGTTCGGCCGCTAACAGCGACCTGAATGCAATGCACAAGAGCGGCGGGCCTTGCCCGCCGCTCTTGTTTTTGCCTTCGCCAAACTGCCTGATCCAGTAGTTAGGCTGCCTTTGCTTCCGCCATGTGGAGTGTGAAGGAATGTCCGTCGGCGTCGAAAATATGCAGGTCGCCGGGATCGGCATTCAACCGCAACGCAGCGCCGCGCTTGACTTCGACATTGCCTGGCAGCTTGGTCACCAGCGGCAGGTCGGCGCGGCCGATGTCGACATAGACGAGCTGGACCTCGCCGAGCTGCTCGACATAATCCACCGTTCCCTCGAAAAGATAATCGGCGCCGATGGCGATCATCAGATCCTCCGGCCGCACGCCGAAGCTGACCGAAGCACCCTTCACTGACGCCGGCGTGGCGATCGGCACCGTCGCCTTGCGCCCGCCGACATGACTGACGATGGTCGGGTCGCCTGATTTGTCGATCGTCGCCGGCAGGATGTTCATGGCCGGCGAGCCGATGAACTGGGCGACGAACAGATTGCCGGGTCTCTTGTAGAGCTCCATCGGCGTGCCGACCTGCTCGATATGGCCCTCCTTGAGCACGACGATGCGGTCGGCCAGCGTCATCGCCTCGACCTGGTCGTGGGTGACGTAGATCATCGTTGTAGCAGGCATCGACTCCTTGAGCTTGGCGATCTCGATGCGGGTGGCAACCCGCAGTGCCGCGTCGAGGTTCGACAGCGGCTCGTCGAACAGGAAGACCTTCGGGTTACGCACGATGGCGCGGCCGATGGCGACGCGCTGGCGCTGGCCGCCCGACATCGCCTTGGGCAAGCGGTCGAGATATTTGGTCAGCTGCAGGATTTCCGCCGCCTGGCGCACCCGCTTGTCGATCTCGGCCTTGCTCTCCTTGCCGATCTTCATCGAGAATGCCATGTTGTCGTAGACGGTCATGTGCGGATAGAGCGCATAGGACTGGAACACCATGGCGATGCCGCGCTTCGACGGTGGCACGTCGTTCACCACCTCGCCGTCGATCTTGAGCTCGCCGGAGGTGATTTCCTCAAGCCCGGCGATGGACCGCAGCAAGGTCGACTTGCCACAGCCCGAAGGGCCGACGAAGACGATGAACTCGCCCGACTTGATGTCGAGGTCGATGCCATGGAGAATATTGAGATTGCCGTATGATTTCTTCACTTGCCTTAGCGTGACATCGGCCATGATTCCCTCCAGTGAATTGCAAATTCAGTCGATACGCCCGAACCAGGCGCCGTAGCCGCAGAGGCTGATAGAGCCGGCGACAGTCTGTCCCGAAAACCCGTGCCCCGGCAAGGGCTGCAGCGAGCGTCCGCCGAGATTGACCTCGGCCGGTCGGCTGCCGAGATTGAAGGCGCAGACGATCTGCTCATTGCCCTCGCGGCGCGTGAAGGCGACCGTATCGCCCTCGCTTTCGATGAAGTCGATTTCGCCCTTGGCCAGCGCCGGATGTAAACGGCGGAAGGCAAGAAAGCGCCGGTAATGTTCGAGCAGCGAGCTGTTGTCGCCCTGCTGCACATCGACCGCTTGCGAAAGGTGCTTGGTGGGCACCGGCAGCCAGGGTTTTGCCTTGGAGAAGCCGCCATTGCTGTCGGCGCCATTCCAGACCATCGGCGTGCGACAGCCGTCGCGGCCCTTGAACTCCGGCCAGAAGCGGATGCCGTAGGGGTCCCGCAGATCCTCGAATTGCAATTCCGCTTCGCCAAGACCAAGTTCCTCGCCCTGATAGATACAGACCGAGCCGCGCAGCGACATCAGCAGCGCCGAGATCACCTTGAGATAAGCGGTCCGGTCGGCCTCGTCGGCCGCCCAGCGCGAGGCAGTGCGCATCACGTCATGGTTGGAGAAGGCCCAGCACGACCAGCCGTCGCTGGCGACCTTGCCGAAGGCCTCCAGCACTGAACGCACCTTTGCCGCGCTGATCTTTTCGGGCGCCAGGAAGTCGAACGAATAGCACATGTGCACGCGCTTGCTGCCGGTGGTGTAGGCCGCCACCACCTCCAGTCCGCGCTGCGAATCGCCGACTTCGCCGACCGCCGCCGTCGCCGGATATTCATCAAGCAGGGCGCGGAAGCGTGCGAGGAAACCGAGATTTTCGGGGCGGCTCTTGTCGTAGAGGTGGTCCTGGTAGTTGTAGGGGTTTACGGAAGGAGCAGTCTGGTCGTTGCGCTGTTCGGGCGGCAGCGGCGGATTGTCCTCCAGGCCCTGGCTGTGGAAGTAGAAATTGATGGTGTCGAGGCGGAAGCCGTCGACGCCGCGCTCCAGCCAGAAGCGGGTGACATCGAGCAGCGCATCCTGGACCGCGCGGCTGTGGAAGTTGAGATCGGGCTGCTCGGCCAGGAAATTATGCAGGTAATATTGCTGGCGGCTGGTGTCCCACTGCCAGGCCGAGCCGCCGAAGATCGACAGCCAGTTGTTGGGTGGCGTGCCGTCGGGCTTGGCGTCGGCCCAGACGTACCAGTCCGCCTTCGGGTTGGTGCGGCTCGAGCGGCTTTCCCTAAACCACGGATGGATGTCGGCGGTATGCGACAGCACCTCGTCGATCATCACCTTGAGCCCGAGCCTGTGCGCCTCGGCGGTCAAGGCATCGAAATCGGCCAGCGTGCCGAACATCGGATCGACGTCGCAATAGTCGGATACGTCGTAGCCGAAATCCTTCATCGGCGACCTGAAGAACGGCGAGATCCAGATGGCATCGACGCCGAGCGCCGCGATATAGGGCAGCCTGCGGATGATGCCCCTGAGGTCGCCGATGCCGTCGCCGTTGGAGTCCTGGTAGCTGCGCGGATAGATCTGGTAGATCACGGCACCTCGCCACCAGTCGCGGTCGACGGCGACGTCGGGGCTCAACGTCGCTTTCACAGCGGATTGCATAAGCTCAACCTCCTTTCACCGAGCCGGCGAGCAGCCCGCGGACGAAATAGCGCTGCAGCGAGAAGAACACGATCAACGGCACGACAATGGTGATGAAAGCCGATGTCGTCAGGATCTCCCAGTCGCCGCCGCGCGAGCCGAGCAACGCGTTGAGTTTGGCGGTCAGCACGATCTGGTCGCCCTCGGTACCGAGGAAAACCATCGCGACCAGCAGATCGTTCCACACCCACAGGAACTGGAAGATGGCGAAGGAGGCCAGCACCGGGAACGACAGCGGCAGCACGATCTTGACGAAGATCTCGAAATCACTGGCGCCGTCGATGCGCGCCGATTCCATGATTTCGCGCGGCAGGCCGGCGATGTAGCTTCTGAGGAGATATATGGCGAAGGGCAGGCCGAAGCCGGTATGCGCCAGCCAGATGCCGAGATAGGTTTTCGACGGCACGCCGAAGAAGCTGCCGACGCCGTTGTAAAGCTTCAGCAGCGGGATCAGCGACATCTGCAGTGGCACGACCAAGAGGCCGATGATCACCGCGATGAGCAACGCCCGGCCGGGAAAGCGCATCCAGGCCAGCGCATAGGCCGCGAACGCCGCGATCAGGATCGGGATGACCGTCGCCGGAATGGTGACGGTCAGCGAATTCATGAAGGAGCGGCCGATGCCTTCCGAAAACAGCACCGTACTGTAATTGTCGGTGGTGAATTTCGGCGGCGCCGACGAGGCGTAGTAGACGCGCTGGCCGCGCTCGCCCTCGAAGGGCTTGGTTGAGGTCATGACGAAACTGCCGTCGGCGTTGAGCTGCAAGGTCTCGCCGTCGCCGAGATCGGCTGTGGTGCCGGCGGGATATTGCGTCGGCGCCGACGACTTGACGCCGAAGGCGCTGATGTCGCGGGCCGGATCGTCGCCGAAGATGTTGCCCTCGAGGACGAACTTGCCGTCCTTCTCGACTTGCGCCGAGGCGGGTGGCAGCCGGCCCGCTTCCGTCTGGGTGGAACTGGCGAACGAGTTCCACCAGCCCGAGGCGATGATCTGATCCTTGTCACGCAGCGATGAGACGAGAATGCCGAGCGTCGGCACGGTCCAGATCGCGACGAAGATGAAGACAGCGATATGGACGCCGAAACGGCTGGCAAAGGACTTTCCGGTCGCCACGGCCATCTCAATGTCCTCCCGTCTCTTTGTTCGCCTGCCGGATGTTCCAGACCATGATCGGAATGACCGCGATCATGATGATGATGGCGATGGTGGCGCCGCGGCCGAAATCGCCGCCGCCGCGGAACATCCAGTCGAACATCAGATTGGCCAGCACCTGGCTGTTCCATTGGCCATTGGTCATGGTCAGCACGATGTCGAACACCTTCAGCACCAGGATGGTGATGGTGGTCCAGACGACGGCGATCGTGCCCCAGATCTGCGGCACCATGATCTTCCAGAAGATCTGGAACGGATTGGCGCCATCGATGACGGCCGCTTCCAGCGTCTCTTCGGGGATGCCCCGCAAGGCAGAGGACAGGATGACCATGGCAAAGCCGGTCTGGATCCAGATCAGGATGATCATCAGGAAGAAATTGTTCCAGAACGGCAGCGATATCCAGACTTGAGGCTGGCCGCCGAAATACTGGATGATGGCGTTGAGCAGGCCGATCTGCGTCTGGCCTGCGCCGCGATACTCGTAGATGAATTTCCAGATGACGCTGGCGCCGACGAACGAGATGGCGAGCGGCAGGAAGATGAGGCTCTTGGCGATGGTGCCCCACCAGATCTTGTCGGTGAGGACGGCGATGATCAGCCCGAGGAAGGTGCAGGCGGCAGGCACGACCGCCAGCCAGATGATGTTGTTGAGGATGGAGGTGCGGAATTCGCGGTCGCCCAACGCCCATTCATAATTGGCGAAGCCGACGAAATTGGCGCCACCGCGATCGAGCAACGACAGCCTGAGCGTCTCCACGACCGGGTAGATCAGGTAGATGGTGAGGATGATCATGGCCGGACCGACGAACAGCCACGGCCGGATCATCCCCTGCCGGCGCAGATTGTCGATGGCCGCAGCACCTGCAACGCCGCGCGACGGGAAGATGATGTCCACCAATTTGTTGGCGCCCCAGAAATAGGCGACGCAGCCGCCGACGCCGACGATGATGACTGTTATGGCCGAGAAAATCTGAGCCGCCACGGGTCCCTCCCTCTGCGCATGATCCGCCAGTCGAGAATGGCTTTGACGACGGGATCATTGGCCGATTCATTTGTTTGGAACGCGACCGGATGCAAGGCAGGGTTCTACTCTTGCTGGTCGCGCGCCATGCCGGAATGTGCTCATAAAAATTGCTGCGCCGCCGGTCGGATCCGCGCCACTGAGGCGCGGATCCATTCAGGATCGGTAGTCAGAACGTTCAGCCGGGGCCGCCTATTTGATCGCGTCCCAGCTCTTCTGGATGTCGGTGGCGACATCCTGGGCGGACTTGCCGCCGACGAGATCGATCATGCCGGTCCAGAAGGCGCCGGCGCCGATCTTGCCCGGCATCAGGTCCGACCCGTCGAAGCGGAAGGTCGAGGCTTCGGCAAGGATTTCGCCCTGCTTCTTCAGTGCGTCGCTGGCATAGGCCTCCTTGTTGACCGATTTGAACGGCGTCACGAAACCGCCCTGCGCCATCCAGATCTCATGGGCGAGCGGCATCTTCAGGAATTCGATGAAGGCGCGCGCGGCCTTGGAGTCCTTGGTGATCATGGCCAGCGTGCCGGCGCCGAGCACCGGGGTGCCGAGGTCGGACTTGGAAGCGTAAGGTGGGTAGTAGAAGAAGTCGGCGTCCTGGCCGATCTCAGTGCCTTCCGGGAAGAAGGTCGGGATGAACGACGCTTGATGGTGCAAATAGCATTTCGGCGGCACCGAGAAGAGGCCCTTCGGGCTGTCGCGGAAGTCGGTCGCCGCCACCGCCTTGGCGCCGCCGTCGACCATCTTGTCGTCGGTCGCGATCTTGCCGAAAATGTCGATGGCGTTGACCACCGCCGGATCGTTGAACGGAATCTCGTTCTTCACCCACTTGTCGTAGGTCTCGGGCGTCTGGGTGCGCAGCATGATGTCCTCGACCCAGTCGGTCGCCGGCCAGCCGGTGGCGCCGCCCGAACCGAGTCCGATGCACCATGGCGTGCCGCCGTCGGCGATGATCTTCTTTTCAAGCTCGGCGAGCTCTTCCTGTGTCTTCGGCACCTCGTAGTCGGCTTCCTCGAAATTGTCCGGCGAGTACCAGACCAGCGATTTCACGTCGGCCTTGTAGGGGAAGGCGAAGAAGCCCGGCTTGCCGTCCTTGTCCTTGAAGGTGCCGAGATCGACCCATGACTGGCCGGCGCCGTAATTGTCCTTGATCCAGTTGGCGGTGTCATCGCCGAGCGGCGTCAGCAGGCCCTTGGACGCCAGGTCCTGGATCAGGCCCGGCTGCGGCAGCACGGCGATGTTGGGCGGGCTTCCGGCCTGCGTGTCGATGACGATCTGCTGTTCGTAATTTTCCGACGATGAGTATTTGATCTCGGCGCCGGTGGCCTCCGAGAAATAGTCGAGAACGGTGCGCACAAGGCCCTCGTCCTCGCCGCGCCATGGCCCGAAGATCGACAGCGTCTCGCCCTTGAGGTCGACCTTCTTCAGCTCTTCGTAATTCGCCCAGTTGAAGCGGGGGTCTTCGCCCGGCTTGAACTTCAGTTCGGCTTGCGCCGGCGCGCCCAGGACGAGCGTGACAAACGCGGCGCCCAGCAGAAGCATTTTCTTCATCGGTATTCCTCCCAGTGGTCACGAACACTCGGACGAAACCTCCATTCCGTCCGCCGACGCTGCAGGACTGTGACTCAGTCGGAAAGGAACCGCAACCTTTCGAAGAGCCTTCCAAAGCGCTTTGGTCTTTTTGATCACGCCATGAAATCGATCAGGAGTCAAGGGGGCGAAGAGGCTAATCGATTTAGTTCCTGCCGATGTATGAGCATATAAAGTGCGCTGCAGCATGCCTTTTGGGCGATACAGCAGTAAATTTTGCTTTAAACTGGTCAGAAACGGTGCTTATGGTCTTTTACATGCAGCAGCGCTGCCAGTGGCGGCCGGCAATCCCATGGTTAAAAGCGCTTTGAGGCTTGGAGGCCTCCAGTGAACCTCAAACAGCTCTCCCACATGCTGGCGCTTTCGCAGACCACGGTAAGCCGCGCGCTGAACGGCTACCCGGAAGTCAACGAGGAAACGCGCCGGCGGGTGATCGCCGCCGCCAAGCGCCACGGCTACCGTCCCAACCCGAGCGCGCGCCGGCTGGCTACCGGCAAGACCGGGATGATCGGCTATGTCTTGCCGACCGGGGCGGCCGTCGACATCGACCCGCATTTCGTCGAATTCCTGTCCGGTCTCGGCGACTACGCCCGTTCTCACGAACTCGACCTGGTGCTGTCCCCGGCCGATGCCGACGACCAGGAGACCACCTATCGGCGCATCGTCGCCAACCGGCAGGTCGACGCCGTCTATATCTCGTCGCCGAGGCCGGCCGATCGGCGGGTGGCGCTGGTCAACGCGCTCGGCATCCCGTTCATCGTCCATGGCCGCAGCGAAGGCCTGGATTTCGACTATCCTTTCACCGACATCGACAATGAGGGCGCCTTCCACGAAGCGGCACGGTTGCTCGTCCAGCTCGGGCACCGGCGGCTGGCGCTGATCAACGGCGACGACCGCGAGACCTTCGCCATTCACCGCGAGCGTGGCGTGCGCCGGGCGCTGGCGGCAAGCGGCCTGGTGCTATGCGAAGGCCATGTCTGTTCCCTCGCCATGACCGAGGAGAATGGCTACCGCGCCGCCAGGCGCTTACTCGACCAAAGCGATGCGCCGACCGCGATCGCCTGCTCCAGCCTGATCATGGCGCTCGGCGTCGTGCGCGCGGTGCGCGATCTCGGCCTGACCATCCCCGGCGACCTGTCGCTGATCGCCCATGACGACGTCTTCCCCTGGCTGAAGCCGGAGAATTTTTCGGTGCCGTTGTCGACGACGCGTTCGTCGATCCGCTTGGCCGGCGCGCGCATCGCCGAGCGGCTGGCGGCGCGGATTTCGGGATTGGAGGAGGGCGCCCGCGGCGAAGTCTGGCCGGTCGATCTGGTGATCAGGGGATCGGTCGCCGGCGCGCCGACGTAGGGATCAAATTCCAATCACTCTGAGCGACCGAGTTCGACCCGTTGTAGACATAAGACCGCAATCACGTTTGAGGCCAACGCTTCTTCGGTGTTTGTGCGGCCAAGGCAATGGTTTTTTCGTCACGTTCGCGAATATCGATCACATCACGGGCGGAAAACGGTAACTCAACCCCACTCCAAAGCTCATCATTCTGAGCAACTGCATACGGATCGTTATCGAGGACACCCAAGTAGCCTCCGTCGATCCGCTCACGCACCAGCACCCACATGCGCTCTACGGCGACGGGTTCATTCTCATCATCGACCGAAATTCGAAAGATCAGTTTCGCGAGATCTCCCGGTTGCAACCCTTCTCGTTCATGCGAATCGGGTATCCAGAATGTGTTCGGCGACGCCCGATGATATTCCTCGCCATCATCCAGGCACCACCCGTCCAATTGGAAATCCGGTTCACGCATTGCTCTATCTTAGGGGCCACATGGATGTCGGGAAACCACCCATCTCGGCCATCTGCGGCAACGAGTTTTGAGCCTATTCCATGTCGCCCAAAAATGCTGCGGTTTGCGATAATGCATAAAACAGAAGCTTGAAGCGTTAGACCTATTCCTTCACCGCCTCGGCCGCCTTGGCGTCCAACAGGCCGTAGCCGAAATCATTGTCCCGCCCCTCGGGGCCAAGGTCCCTGGCCGTGGCGGCCAGTGCCTTCTCGACCCAGTCGGCGGAGCGGTCGGGCGCGGTATGCAACAGGTTGGCGATGGCGCCGGTCACGATGGCCGCGGCAAACGAGGTGCCGGTGACCACATCCGAACCGGCACCGCTCGGCGCCACCATCTCGACGCCGGGGGCGGAGAGGAAGACGTAGGCGCCGCGATTGGCCTGCTGCATCAGCCCGTCCTTGGCATCGGTGGCGGTCACCGCGATGACGCCGTCGAAGGCGGCCGGGTAGCCGTAGGGCGCCTTCGGCCCGTTGTTGCCGGCGGCGGCGACCAGCACGATGCCCAAGGCGCGTGCATTGCGGCAGGCGACGCCGAGCAGGTCGTTCTTCGGGCCGACGAAGCTCATATTGATGATGCGGACGTCCTGCTCCGCCGCCCAGTCGAGCGCCGCAAGGATGACGTCCATGGTCGATTTGCCGCCCTCGAAGGCGCGGGCGTGATAGATCCTGGCGCCTGGCGCCATGCCTTTGAGCGCACCGACGCCGGCGATCAGGCCGTCGATCGAGGTGCCATGATCGCGCGCCTCGATCGGCACGTCGGGCATGGCGTCGAACTGATCGGCGATGACGCCGGAGAGCGCCGGATTGGTATCGTCGATGGCGGTGTCGACGACGGCGATACGTACATTCTCGCCGCTCGCCTCTCTCGAATCGAGCGCAATGCGCTCGAAGGCATAATTGACGATCGTGGCTGCCTGCTGCAGCGAGTAGATATGGTTGGGCTCGCGCCGCAGAGTGCGGCCGTCGGCGGCAAGCTGCGCCAGCACGACGCCGACCGGGCGGCTGTCGGGAATGCCGAAGCGCACCAGCGTGGTGCCGAGCAGCTGAGACTGGCGCTGTGAACGCACCTCGAGGCCAAAGGAGGCGGCGATCTGCTGAACGGCGTCGTCAGCCACCGTCACCAGCACCTCGTCTGCCACGAAATCACCGACGACGGCGCGCGGCGGCTCGGCCGCGACGAGATCGGTGGGCGAAATGACCGGACTGCCCGGCGCGGCGGCCTGTATCGCTGCCGCGCCGGCAGGCGGGACCGGTGGTGGCAACGCACCGCTGGCCGGATCGCGGCGTGGATCGGGCGTCGGCAGCGGAGCCTGGCCGCCGCCGACCGGATTGGGGAACAGGTCGACGATCAGCGCGGGAAGAAAGACCGCATTTGTCGCGGCGGAACCTGCGCCAGGCCTTTCGCCGCTGCCATCCTCTGTGTCGCCCTTGACGCAGTCGGCCGCCGCCGTCCCTCGGTTGAGGCAGTCGATTTCCCTCTGGGTGAGGTTCGGATCATTGGTCTGCGCCGACGCGGGCGCGGCGGCGATCGTCATCGCCGCCACAACGAGCGCCGCAAATCGAATGACCGCCCTAGCCGCCATCGACCGGTTTCCTTCCCTCGACCACAGCCTCCGCAAACGGCTGGGCGGCAATGAGGCCGAGCACTTTTTCATAGTCGGCGGCAGTCGTGGCCGGGATGCCAAGACGGAACACGCCATCGGCAGTCGGCCCGCCGGCAATCTTCAGCTGGTGTTCGCCAAGAAAAGCGACAATGTCGGCCATCTTAGCATCCGGCTTGAACTTGACCAGCGCGAACGGCATTTTCGCCAGATCGCCTTGCTGGCCGGCAATTTCGAAATCGCTGTCCATGCCGCCGGGCCGCTCAAACGACTGCACCACAACAAGCGCCAGCAGAGCGGCGGCCGCAGCCCAGGCGACGCCGGCCGGCAGCGCCGTGAAGCGGCCCCACACCTGCGCCAGCCAGGACGATGCCGCCGGCGCGCGCACCGGGCCGGCTTCGGCGTCGAGCGCTCGGGCGAAGCGGCCGAGCGCATCGGCCGGCGGACGGATCGCTTCATTGGATGCAGCGGTGCTGGAGAATTCGGCTTCGGCCTCGCCGAGTGCGGCAAGCGCTGCCGGGTCGGTCGCCAGCCATTCCTCGACGGCTTCGAGTTCCGCACCTTCCAGCGAGCCGTTCAGATAGAACGGCAGCAGCGTTTCCATTTCATCGCGGCGCGACATCTTTTCAGCGGCGCTCATGGCCACCCCCTGTCGTAACCGGCGGCGTTGAGGGCCTCGCCGAGTTTCTTGCGGGCGTAGAACATCCTGGTCTTGACGGTGGCGACCGGAATACCGAGCACCTCGCCGATCTCGCTCACCGACTGTCCGTGGTAATAGGCAAGGTCGATCACCGTTCGGTGTTCTTCCGGCAAGGCATCGACGAAGCGCCGCAACGCGGCGCCCTTGTCTTCCTTCATGGTGACGACTTCCGGCGTGTCGGCGCCGTCGGCGATCTGGGCCGCGTCATCGTCGTCGATCCAGTCTTCCTTTTTCTTGCGCAGCGACGACAGCGCCTTGAAGCGGGCGATGCCGAGCAGCCATGTCGAGACTTCCGAGCGGCCCTCGAAGCCGGGCGCCTGGCGCCAGAGTTCGAGAAACACCTCGTTGGCGATATCGTCGGCCATCATTTCCGATCCGGTCTGGCGCACCACGAAACGGTAGATCCGCGCGTGGTGGCGCATGAACAGGAGCCGCACGGCGGCACGATCGCCCTTCGCGACCCGGCCGACAAGCGCGCGATCGGTTTCCGTCGCTGCCGTCATGGCCGGTCGAGCCGCCTGGCTCCTGCCTGCTCTGTCGCTGATCGGCCCAAAAAGGTTCACCGCTTTCCGCCCGGATTTTTGAAAGCTAACCGAAGAGCGGAGAGGTTGCCAGAGTGTACGTTCTCCCGGTTTTTAAGGGTCCTGTCTCAGTCAGGGGCGCCAAGCAAAAGGCGGCCGTCAGGCTCGCAGTGACGGCGGCCACAAGGCGGCTCATGCGCGTCGGGCAAGGTGCAGTCGTTCAGCCTCGGACGGAGCGCCATTGGACGACACCGCCGCGCAGGATTCCCGACAGTTTTGTAACTCACCGGTCCGCTGCCGGGCGACTAAGGTCCCGATCGCAACCACAACCCAGCTGAAGAAGCGAATGTCATGACCAACAACAGCTTTGCGGCCGCGATTCTCGTGGATCGATCGCCGATGCCGGTGTTCGATGCGCTCAATCGTCCATGCGACTGGTGGGGCGCATGAAGCCTTGCGCGGTCGGAAGGAGCTTTCCATAAGACAGATTAGGCTGAAAGCGCCGGGAGGCTTGGAAAATCTCAAGCTGGTCGAGACGGATTGCCCGGAACCAGGGCCGGGTGAGTTGCTTGTCAGGATACGGGCGTGTTCGTTGAATTTCCACGACAGCATGGTGGCGCTGGGAAAGAAACCGTGCGCCGATGGCCGTATCCCGCTGTCCGATGGCGCTGGAGAAGTAGTTGCGGTCTCAGATGATGTCCAAGAATTCAAGGCCGGAGATGCCGTCGTCAGCACCTATTGGCCCCATTGGCTGGCCGGCGAACCGACGCCAGCCAATAAGAGTGGCGAATTGGGAGATGATGTTGACGGCTATGCCCGCGAGTATGTGTGCATGCCGTGGCACGCCTTCACAAGGGCACCGGCAGACTTCACGCATATGGAGGCGGCAACGCTTACCTGTGCCGGCGTTACCGCCTGGAAAGCCCTGATGGTGTGCGGGCAGGTAAAGCCCGGTGATACGGTGCTGGTCCTTGGCACGGGAAGTGTATCGCTGTTCGCGCTGCAATTCGCAAAAATTGCGGGCGCTCGCGTTATTGCAACCTCTTCATCGGAGGAGAAGCTGGAAAAGCTGAAGCGGTTTGGAGCCGACATAGTCGTCAATTACAAGGCAGTGCCGGATTGGGGCCAGAAGGTAAGGATTTTGACGGACGGACGCGGCGTCGATCATGTGATCGAGGTTGGCGGGCCCGGCACGTTGGAGCAGTCGATAACAGCTTGCAGGATGGGCGGTCACATCGCACTAATCGGTGTCTTGACTGGTTTTGCCGGACAAGTTTCGATCCCGGCCCTGTTTTCCAATCAGATTAGGGTCAGCGGAATCTCGATTGGCAGCAGGGCAGACCAAGAAGACATGATTCGTGCCATAGAGGCCAACCGTTTGAAGCCTGTTATCGACCGCGGTTTTCCGCTGCAGGAGATCGCCAATGCCTTCAAGCACTACGAGTCCCAAAAGCATTTTGGCAAGGTCTGTCTCGAACTTTGACTGCTGTATCTGGCCTCCATTTGGCGTTGCGCATTTCGGCCCCGGCTTCATGTTCTCCGTAAGCAAGCAGGCTAGGCACCCCATTCAGTCGAGAAACGACTTGGCCTTCATGGTGGCCGGGACCGGCACGCCGAGGCGCGCTAGCACAGTCGGCGCAAGCTGCAGCTGGTTGAGCAGTGTATCGGCCTCCGGACCCTTGCCCAGTCCGAAATAATACAGAGCAAAATCCTGCATCTCGTCGTCATGGCCGCCATGATGGCCGCGATCGGTCTGGCCGTGATCGGCGGTGACGATCACCTCGTAGCCGGCTTCTCGCCAGCGCGGCAGGAACGTGGCGAGCATGCCGTCCATCGCATAAACGGCATGGTCCATCTCATGGCAGTCGTGGCCGAAGCGGTGGCCCATCGAATCCAGTGTGCAGGTGTGCAGGATGCCGTAATCGATGCCGTGGCGTCTGGTCAGCATGGTCAGCGTCGCGAACAGGTCGACGTCGCTCGGCGTCATCTGGTTTCGGGCATTGTAGCCGGTCATGGTGTGGAACCGGCCATGCGTGATCGGCCCGCCCGGCTCGTCGAACTCCATGTCCTCGACCAGATCGAACGGAGAGGCCCGGAAGAATTCTGACCAGTAGGAATGGGTGACCGCGCCGGTCTTGCCGCCGGCCTTGCTGACTTCGGAGAAGATATCAGGTTGCTCGACGCGGAACCGGTTCTCGTTGGTCAAGATGCCATGCACTTGCGGCGCCACGCCGGTGTGGATCGAGGCATAGCAGCAGGCAGAGGTCGACGGCAGCACGGAGCGCATCTTCCAGATCCGCGCTTCGCCCGATTGCACCCAGCCTTCGAGATTGCCCATCAGCCGGCGCCAGTTGCGGTAAGGCACGCCGTCGAGGATGATCAGCAGAAGTTTTGTCGTCAGCGCCACCGGGATGTTTAATTCCCGGCACTGGCCATGCGCCGTCCCTTGATCGCCTTTTCCAGCCAGCCGATCTCCATTTCGGGGACTGAGGACAAGAGAAGGTCGGTGTAGGCGTCGAACGGCGGCGCCAGCACCTGGCTCTTCGCGCCGTAGCGCACCACCTCGCCGCGATACATCACTGCAATCGAATCGGCGATCGACTTCACCGTCGCGAGGTCGTGGGTGATGAACAGATAGGCGACGTTTTCCTCCATCTGCAGCTCGAGCAACAGCTTAAGGATGCCATTGGCGACCAGCGGGTCGAGCGCCGAGGTCACCTCGTCGCAGATGATCAGCTTCGGCTTGGCGGCGAGCGAGCGGGCGATGCAGACGCGCTGCTTCTGGCCGCCGGAAAGCTCGGCCGGGTAGCGGTCGATGAAACCCTTGCCCATTTCGATCTTGTCGAGCAGCTCGGCGACGCGGGCGTCACGTTGCCTTCCACGCAGACCGAAATAGAACTCGAGCGGCCGGCCGATGATGGTGCCGACGGTCTGGCGCGGATTCATCGCGACGTCAGCCATCTGGTAGATCATCTGCAACTGGCGCAGATCTTCCTTGGGCCGGTCGGCAAGTCGGTTGGCGAGCGGGCGTCCGTCGAAGGTGACGGTGCCTTGTTCGGGTGGCAAGAGGCCGGTGATGGCGCGCGCCAGTGTCGACTTGCCCGACCCGGACTCGCCGACCACGGCCAGCGTCTGGCCCGGATAGATGTCGACCGAGACGTTCTTCAGCACCTTGATGTGGCTGCGGCCATAGGCGGCGGTGATGTTCTTGACCGACAGGAACGGCGTCGTGCCGGGCTTCTGCTCCTGGTGCTCGATCTCATGCACCGAGACCAGCGCATTGGTGTATTCCTGGCGCGGTTCCTTGATGATCTGGCGGGTGCCGCCCCATTCGACCAGCCGGCCATGGCGCAGCACCATGATCTCGTCCGACACCTGCGCGACGACGGCCAGGTCATGGGTGATGTAGAGCGCCGCGACATGGGTGTCGCGGATGGCGTCCTTGATCGCCGCCAGCACGTCGATCTGCGTCGTCACGTCGAGCGCCGTGGTCGGCTCGTCGAAGACGATCAGGTCGGGCTCGGAGCACAGCGCCATCGCCGTCATCACGCGCTGCAGCTGGCCGCCGGACACCTGGTGCGGAAAGCGTTCGCCGATGCTTTCAGGGTTCGGCAGGCTGAGCTTCTTGAACAGCGCGACGGCGCGTTTTTCGGCTGCGGCCCGTGTCGCCGTGCCATGCAGCAGCGTCGCCTCGACCACCTGGTCCATCAGTCTGTGCGCCGGGTTGAAGGCGGCGGCAGCCGATTGCGCGACATAGCAGACCTCGCGGCCGCGCAGCTTGCGAAAACCCTCCTTGCCGCTCTTAAGGATGTCGCGGCCGTTCAGCATGACCTCGCCGCCGGTGATGCGGACGCCGCCGCGGCCATAGCCCATCGACGCCAGGCCAATGGTCGACTTGCCGGCGCCGGACTCGCCGATCAGGCCGAGCACTTTGCCCTTCTCGAGCGTCAGCGAGACGTCGTGGACCAGCACGATGTTCTTCGGCGCCTCGCCGGGCGGGAACACCGTGGCCTCGATGCGCAGATTGCGGATATCGAGCAGCACGGACTTTGCTCGCTGGTCAGCCATTACCCGCGCCCTCCCTTCAGGCTTGTCGTGCGGTTGAGCACCCAGTCGGCGACAAGGTTGACGGAAATCGCCAGCATCGCGATCGCCGCCGCAGGGATCAGTGCCGCCGCGATGCCAAAGACGATACCATCCTTGTTTTCCTTGACCATGCCGCCCCAATCGGCGCTAGGCGGCTGCACGCCGAGACCGAGGAAGGACAGCGTCGACAGGAACAGCACCGCATAGATGAAGCGCAGGCCGAGCTCCGAAACCAGCGGCGACAACGCATTGGGCAGGATCTCGCGGAAGATGAT
This sequence comes from Mesorhizobium delmotii, assembly GCF_900149755.1. Taxonomy (NCBI): domain Bacteria; kingdom Pseudomonadati; phylum Pseudomonadota; class Alphaproteobacteria; order Hyphomicrobiales; family Phyllobacteriaceae; genus Mesorhizobium; species Mesorhizobium delmotii. The sequence goes on from NZ_FUIG01000013.1 coordinate 450,654, forward strand.
CCACACGCTGCCTTCGCCGCGCAGCTTGGCCGCCTCGACGAAATCCATGACGTTGATATCGACGGCGACCGCGCGCGACAGGCGGTAGACGCGGGTCGAGTCGAGGATACCCATGACCAGGATCAGCGTCACCAGATTGGTTGGCAGCACCGAGAGCACGACGAGGGCCATGATCAGCGTCGGGATCGACATCAGGAGATCGACAAGACGCGACATAAGCGTGTCGAACCAGCCGCCGAAAACCGCCGCCGAGAAACCAAGGATGGCGCCGAGCGAGAAGGACAGCGCGGTGGCCAGAACCGCGATGAACAGCGTGACGCGGGCGCCGTAGATCATGCGCGAAAGGAGGTCGCGGCCGAGATTGTCGGTGCCCAGCCAATGTGTTGCCGACATCGGTCCCCAGACATCGCCGACGATCTCGCCATTGCCATACGGCGCGATCCAGGGCGCGAAGATCGCCGCCAGCACGAACAGCGCAGTCAGCACCAGGCCGATCAGCGCGGGAAGAGGGATGCGTTTTATATCCAGCACAGCGCGCCCCTTATTTCGGGTGTCTGAGACGCGGATTGGCGATGATCGCCGCTATGTCCGCAATGATGTTCAGGCTGATGTAGACGGCGGCGAAGATCAGGCCGACCGCCTGCACCACCGGCACGTCGCGCTTGGTGACGTGGTCGACGAGATATTGGCCCATGCCCGGGTAGACGAAGATCACTTCGACCACGACGACGCCGACGATCAGATAGGCGAGGTTGAGCATGACGACGTTGATGATCGGCGCAATCGCATTGGGAAACGCATGCCTGCGGATGACGGCGAATGCCGAAAGCCCCTTGAGTTCCGCCGTCTCGACATAGGCCGATTGCATGACGTTGAGGATCGCGGCGCGCGTCATGCGCATCATGTGGGCGAGCACCACCAGCGTCAGTGCCGCCGCCGGCAGCATGATCGCCAGCATGCGTTCGCCGAAAGGCATTCCGTCATAGACCGTCGAGATGCCCGGGAAGATCTGGTACTTCACGGCAAAGAAATAGACGAGCACGTAGCCGACGAAGAATTCGGGAAAGGACGTCGAGGCAAGCGCCAGTCCTGAGATCAGCTTGTCGACCCAGCCATTGCGGTAGCGGACTGCGATCAGGCCGAGGATGATCGCCAGCGGCACGGCCACGACCGCCGCCCAGAAGGCGAGGAACAGCGTGTTCCACAGCCGTCCCCCGATCGACGTCGCAATATCCTGCCCGCTCGACATCGCGGTGCCGAGATCGCCGGTCACGACGCCGCCGAGCCAGCGGAAATAGCGGATAAAGGCCGGGTCGTTGAGCCCGAGCTGCTCGCGCAGATTGGCGAGCGACTCCGGTGTCGCCGACTGTCCAAGGATGGCTTGCGCGACGTCGCCGGGCAGGATTTGGGTGCCGGCGAAGATCAGGACCGATACGGCCAACAGCAGGAGGATGCCCAGCGCAATGCGCTGGGCCACCAGTTTCACGATGGGTGAGGACATATCCGCAAGGCCCGGGCTCAGGCTTCGAGCCAGCACTTTGCCAGAGCGTACCCGTTCATCAGCTCCTGATGCGGATCGTCCACCCAGCCGGCGACCTTGGCGCCCGTCGCGTCGATGAACTGGTTGAACATCGGCAGGATGAGACCGCCCTCGTCGCGAACGAGCATCGCCATGTCGCGATACATCGCCTTGCGCTTGGCCTCGTCGAGCTCGGCACGCGCCGCCAGCACCATCTTGTCGAAATCCGGACGCAGGAAACGCGTGTCGTTCCAGTCCGCCGTCGACAGGTATGCGGTGGAATACATCTGGTCCTGGGTCGAGCGTCCGCCCCAATAAGATGTCGAGAAGGGCTGCTTGTTCCAGACCTCCGACCAGTAGCCGTCGCCGGGCTCGCGCTTGACCTCGATGGTGATGCCGGCCTTGGCGCAGCTCTGCTGATAGAGCTGGGCGGCGTCGACCGCGCCGGGAAAGGCGACATCGGATGTTCTCAGCAGCACCGAGCCGGAATGGCCAGACTTCTTGTAGTGGAAGGCGGCCTTGTCGGGATCGAACTTGCGCTGCTCGATGTCGTCGGGAAAGAGCGGGTAGGACGCGTTGATCGGAAAATCATTGCCGAGTGAGCCGTAGCCTCTCAAGATTTTGTCGAGCATCTCCTCGCGGTCCATCGCCAGCTTCAGCGCCATCCGCAGATCGTTGTTGTCGAACGGCGCGGTGTTGCAGTGCATGATGAAGACGTAGTGGCCGGGTCCCGAATGGTTGCGGATGGTGACGCCGGGCAGGCGCTTGATCAGGTCGACGATCTTCGGCTCGACGCGGTTGATCATATTGACCTGGCCGCCCTGCAAGGCCGCCGTGCGCGCCGTGGCGTCGTTGATGACGATGACTTCGATCTGGTCGGCATGGCCCATCTTGTCGCCCTGCCAGTAATTGGCGAAGCGCTCGCCGCCATGGCGCACGCCGGGCTCGTTGGTCACGATCTTGTACGGTCCGGCGCCAATGCCGGCATCGGGCTTGTCCTTGCCGCCGTTTGGCTGGACGATCAGATGGTAGTCGCTGAGCAGGTAGGGCAGGTCGGCATTGGCCTCCTTCAGCGTCAGCACCACTTCCTTGCCGCTGGCCTTGATGCTCTCGATGCCCTTCATGTAGCCGAGCGCGCCCGACTTCGCCTTCTCGTCCGAATGGCGTTCGAGCGTGGCGGCCACGTCCTCGGCGGTCACCGTCTTGCCATTATGGAATTCGACGCCGTCGCGAATCTTCAGCGTCCACACCTTGGCGTCGTCCGACGAGCCAATCTCCTCGGCGATGCGGTTCTCGAGATTGCCCTCCGGGGACAGCTCGACAATCATTTCGCCCCAGCATTTGCCGAAGGCGAACGGCACCTGCGTCATCATCAGGGCCGGATCGAGGCTGTTGGTGGATTCACCGCCGACCAGGCCGGCCTTCAGCGTGCCGCCCTTGACCGGACCCGCGGCGCGCGCCGCACTTGAAAGCAGCGAGTTGGCGAAGGTCGCGGTGACGCCGAGCGCTGCCGCCCGGCCGAGAAAATCACGACGGCTGAGCTTGCCGGATGCGACGCGCCGGCTAAGGAATTCCAGTTCGTTCGACATGTTGAGTTCCTCACTCTGTTGGTTCGACCTTGTGGTCGTTTTTTATCATTTCTTGTGAGGAGAATAATGACCGCAAGGGAACGCCGTAAGCAAGACCGAATGCGACATGCCGTGGCGTAAATCGTACGTCGCAATTGGACCAATCCGCATAAGCGCTCAAAGCAGAGCGCGCGGGATTTTCTCTTCGAAATTGCGCTCGAAAACCAGTTTCTCGCCTTCATAGGCTTCGATTCTGGCGCTAACCATGAAGCTTTGCGCGTCGGACCGCATTTCGGCTGACGTTTCGGTGCGCACCGACCATCCATTTCGCGACAGCGTTTGCGTCCAATGCGTCTTGCCCGAGGCTGACAGCGGATTGTCGGGATGGATCGCCCATGTCTCTCGCGCGATGCTGCCATTGGCGAGGCCATGCTCCAGATCGCGCACCTCGCCGAAATCGTCGACGATGGAAAGCGTGACGATTCCGGTCTTTTCGTCGCGATCAACATGACGTTCGGAATTGGTGGCGCGGATCGTTTCGGTTGCCCAGGGCGCGGCTGCCTCGGGTGAGGGGAAACCGACTTCGTCGCCTTGCGCCAGCGGGCGCAACGGCAGCATCAGCGTTGCCGCCGACAGGCCAAGCCGGACCGGCTCCGGCGATGGCCAGATCATCGGCCAGTAGGCGTTCGACACGGCAATACGCAGGCGGTGGCCTGATGGTACGCGATAGGCACATTGGTCGAGTACCACCCGGGCGCCGACAGTCTCGCCCGGCACCAGCGCTTGCGGGAATTCGTGCGAGTTGCGGTGCGTCAGGTTGAGCACGCCATAGGAGATCAGCTCCGACGCGCCGTCGGGATGCACGTCGCAGAGCCGGATCGCGATGTTCGCTTGATACCGGTCGGACGAAACCCGGACCAGCACTTCCGGCGCGCCGACAATGTCGATCGCTTCGGTGAGCACCGGCTGGTCGAAACACACCGACAGCGCATCGTCGGGGCGCTGGTCACCGGGCAGTTCCGGGCCGAAGGTGAAGGGAAAATATTCGCCGCCGGCAAGGCCGCAGCTTTGCGGCGAAGCGACGATGATCGGCTTGCGGCCTTCTGGGATCAACTCGATGTCCTGCGTTTTGATCTCAGGCGACGGCCACACCGGTTCCGCGACCCAGCGCCCCGGCCGCTCGGGATGCCAGCGCGCGGGACGGACGCTGTCCATGACATAGGCGCGGTAGGCGGGGTCGGTCTCGACGCCGGTATCGATGTCCTTCAGCCAGCGGTCCCACCAGCGCAAGGCCTCCTGCAGGAAACCGATGCGCGGTTCAGGTGCCGCATAATGCGGGTATTTGTGGATCCACGGGCCGACGATGCCTTTGACCGGCGCCTCGATATTGGCGGCGAGATGGGAAATAGTATTGCGATAGCCGTCATGCCAGCCGCCGATCGACAGCACGGCGGCCTGGATGGCGGAATAGTCCTCGCAGATCGAGCCGCGCTTCCAATAGGCATCGCGGTGCTGGTGCTTCAGCCACAGCGGCGCCAGGAAGGGCTGGTTCTCCAGCCGGGTCAGCCACAGGTCGCGCCATCTGTTGTCGCCGGCCAGCAGCGGGTCCGGCGGCCGCGACGAATAGGACAGCATGGTCGAGGCCCAGCCGAAATTCTCGATCAGCAGGCAGCCGCCCTTGTAGTGGATGTCGTCGGCATAGCGGTCGACGGTCGAGCACAGGCTGATGACCGCCTTCAGCGCCGGCGGCTGCTTGGCTGCAGTCTGCAGGCAGTTGAAGCCGCCCCAGGAGATGCCCATCATGCCGACACTGCCGTTGCACCAGGGCTGGGATGCGGCCCAGGCAATCACATTGCAAGCATCCTGCAATTCCTGCTCGGAATATTCGTCGTCCATCAGCCCTTCGGAATCGCCATTGCCGCGCATGTCGACGCGGATCGAGGCATAGCCGTGGCCGGCGAAATAGGGATGCGTCAGCTGATCGCGAAAGATCGTGCCGTCGCGCTTGCGGTAGGGCAGGTGCTCGAGGATCGCCGGTACCGGATCGTCGGCAGCGTCAGCCGGCATCCACACCCGCGCCGACAGCCGGCAGCCGTCCGGCATGACGATCCCCATGTCCGGATACTCGACGACCTTGCGGGGAAATTCAGTGACGGTTTTCATGCGGGGCTCCTAGGTGGCTGCATGATGGAGCCCGAGCCTGCCGCGTCGTGGGCCAGCCAACGAATTCAGCTGGTCAATCCGCGTCAACTCAGCGGAATGTCGTTTTCGGCCTTGCTCGCCTGGTAGGTATTGGACAGTTCGTCGTAGCGCGCGGCGATCGTGCCGATCCGTGCTTCCAGTCGCTGGCGCTCGGCTTCGGGCAACGACCGCACCAATTTGCGGATCGAAAAACTCTTCCAATAGGCGTTCTCGGCATTGTAGCCGCCGGGGTCGAGGGTGAAGACCTCCTTCAGGATCTTCAGGTCATGCGGGATGGCGAAGCTGTCGCGCGAATCCTCGTGGCTGAACAGATAGTAGAAATTATCGAAGCCGGTCCAGGTGATCGCCGACAGACAGAGCGAACAGGGTTCGTGCGTGGCGAGAAAAATGGCGTCCTTGGTGTCGACGCGCTCGGCCTTCGGCATTTCATAGAACCGCTTCAGGCAGTGCACCTCGCCATGCCAGAGCGGATTTTCCGTCTCGTTGTTGGTTTCGGAGAGCACCAGAGAGCGGTCGTCCTTGCGCAGGATCGCCGCGCCGAACAGCTTGTTGCCATGGGCGACGCCTTCGGCCGTCTTCGGCAGGATGTCATGCTCGATGACGTCGAGCAGGCGGTCGATCAGCGAGACGTCGACCATCACTGGCTCCCGTCGGGGAGGTCGATCTCGTAGGCGTGCGAGAAATGGCACTCTTCGAGATTGGAGCCGTCGCCACCGCGGTCGACGACGAGAAAATCCTGAACCTCGCCGATCGGTGTCAGCACGCCGTGCCACCGATTGCGGGGGTAATTGACGCCTTGCCCAGGCGCGGTGATGAAGGCGTGCGGCTCGCCCGGACCTTCGTCGCCATCATCGCAAACGATGACCAGGAACGGCCGTGGCGACAGCGGGATGAAAGCTTGGCTGCCGAACGGGTGACGCTCAACCATGGTCAGCTTCAGCGGAAATTCGTAAGGCGTGCCGCGCACCATGGAGATCAGCACGCGCGCATTCGGCCCCTGCGCTTCGACGGTGGCGAGGTCATGGTAGCGCTCCGCTCTGCCGCCATTGATCGGGTAGTGGTTTTCGCCGCCCATATCGATGACGTCGCCGAATTCAGCGAAGTTCTCGCGGGTCAGCGGGCGCGCCACAATGCGGCTCATGGCGTGCGCCTCGCGACGCCGGCGCCGCCAAGCTTGGCGTGGCGGTTAACGTCCTTGTAGAGCAGGTAACGGAATTTTCCCGGACCGCCGGCATAGCAGGCCTGCGGGCAGAAGGCGCGCAGCCACATATAGTCGCCGGCCTCGACCTCGACCCAGTCCTGGTTGAGGCGATAGACCGCCTTGCCTTCCAGCACATAGAGGCCGTGCTCCATGACATGGGTCTCGGCGAAGGGGATGACCGCGCCCGGCTCGAGCGTGACGACGGTGATATGCATGTCGTGGCGCATGTCTTCAGGATCGACGAAGCGCGTCGTCGCCCACCGACCGTCGGTGCCGGGCATCGGCGTCGGCGCGATGTCCTGTTCGTTGGCGAGGAAGCCTTGCGGCGTATCTATGCCCTCAACGGCCTCGTAGGCTTTTCGGATCCAGTGGAAGCGGACAGCTTCATCGCTCTCGTTGCGAACGGTCCATCCGCTGGCCGGCGGCAGGAAAGCAAAGCCACCCGGCTGCAGGACATTTTTCTCGCCAGCCAGCAAAACGGTCAGCTCGCCCTCGACCACGAACAAAGCGCCCTCGGCGCCGGCATCCGGTTCCGGCCGATCGCTGCCGCCGCCGGGTGCGACCTCGACTATGTATTGCGAGAACGTCTCGGCAAACCCCGACAGCGGGCGCGACAGCACCCAGACGCGGGTCTTGTCCCAGAATGGCAAGGCGCTGGTGACGATGTCCTGCATCACCCCCCTTGGAATGACGGCATAGGCCTCGGTGAAGACGGCCCGGCCGGTCAGCAGCTCACTCTGGCCGGGGTGGCCGCCCTGCGGCGCGTAATAGGTTCGGTCGGCCATTTTCATCGTATCCATCAGTTCAAAGCCTAATTGCGGAAGCCAAGCCTATTGCGGAAGCATGTCCTTGAGGCGAAGCAGCGCAATGCGCTCGACCTGTTTGCAGGCGGTTTCGAATTCAACGTCTTGGCTGTTGCCGATGCGCGTCTCGAACTCAGCCACGATCTCCGCCTTGGTCTTGCCTTTCACCGCGATGATGAAGGGGAAGCCGAAACTGGTGACGTAGGCGGCATTGAGCTTGGAGAACAGCTCGCGCTCGTCGTCGGTCAGCGCGTCGAGCCCGGCGGAAGCCTGTTCCCTGGCCGATTCCGCTGTCAGCCGCTTGGCCTGCGCCAATTTGCCGGCAAGGTCGGGATGGGCGTTGAGCACGGAGAGCCGCTCGGCGTCGCTGGCGCCGCGAAAGACACGGCACAATGCATTATGGAGGCCGCCGGCACTGTCATGCGGCGGGCCGAGTTCCAGTTCGAAGGCGCGCTCGGCGATCCACGGCGAATGCTCGAACACGCCGCCGAAAGCCTGGACGAAGGCCTCGAATTCCATTTTCGACGGACGCAGCGCCGGCGGCCGGAACGGATGGGTCTGTTGCCAGTGTCTGGCGATGTCGATGCGCCGCGCCAGCCAGACCCTGTCATGCGATTTGACGTAGTCGACAAAACGCTTCAGCGCCGCGACCCGGCCCGGCCGGCCGACGAGGCGGCAGTGCAGGCCGATATTCATCATGCGCGGCCGCCCTGCCTTGCCCTCGGCATAGAGCGTGTCGAAACTATCCCTGAGATAGGCAAAGAACTGGTCGCCCGAGTTGAAGCCCTGCGGCGTGGCGAAACGCATGTCGTTGGCGTCGAGCGTATAGGGGATGATGAGCTGCGGCTTCGCCGATCCGTACGGCCCGTCATGCTCGAACCAGTAGGGCAGTTCGTCGTCATAGGTGTCCGACACATAGTCGAAGCCGCCTTCTTCCGCCGCCAGCCGCACGGTGTTGATCGAGGTGCGGCCGGTGTACCAGCCGGTCGGCCGTGCCCCGGTCACCTCATAGTGCAGCTGGATCGCCGCTTCCATGTCGCGGCGCTCGTCTTCCGGCGCATGATCGCGGTAGTCGATCCATCTCAGCCCGTGCGAGGCGATCTCCCAGCCGGCCTCCTGCATAGCCGCGACCTGGTCGGGCGAACGCGCCAGCGCTGTGGCGACGCCGTAGCAGGTGACCGGCACCTCAGCCTCGGTAAACAGGCGCAGCAATCGCCAGAAGCCGGCGCGCGCGCCATATTCGTAGATCGATTCCATATTCCAGTGGCGCTGGCCGGGCCAGGGTGCGGCGCCGACGATCTCGGACAGGAAGGCTTCCGAAGCCTTGTCGCCATGCAGGACGCAGTTCTCGCCGCCTTCCTCGTAGTTGACGACGAACTGCACCGCGACATGCGCCCCGCCAGGCCATTTCGGATCCGGCGGATTGGCGCCATAGCCGCGCATGTCTCGTTCGTAACGCATTATCGCTCCTGCCGGATGGTGTGATCAGGATAGTCGAAAGGGCTGCTTGCGCATTCCCCAGAAAATTTTGAAAGTGTTTTTGCAGCACTCCGCTCGACCGGGACTTATGCATCGCCTTTAATTGGCGCACAATTCGTCAAATATGTTCGAGTGTACCGGGAATGGGAGCAGCCAGTGGCGGAAACGTCGAAAGCCGAAGGCGGACGTCTGACGACCCATGTCCTCGACACCGCGACCGGCCGGCCGGCGGCAGGCCTGTCGATCGAGCTCTACCGCATCAACGACGACATGCGGACGCATCTGAAGACAGCGGTCACCAATGCCGACGGCCGCTGTGACGCGCCGCTGCTTGCGGACGCGGAATTCCGCACCGGCGAATACGAGCTGGTCTTCGCCGCCGGCGACTATCTGCGCCGGCAGGGATTGAGGCTGCCGGAACCGGCCTTCCTCGACAGCGTGCCGATCCGCTTCGGCATGGCCGAGCCGGTGCACTATCATGTGCCGCTGCTTATATCCCCCTACGGCTATTCGACCTATCGGGGGAGCTGAGACATGACGAGGCTCAAAACACGCAGCGAGATACGCTTCATCCTCAACGGCGAGGATGTCGCACTTGGCACGGTCGCGCCCGACGAGACCTTGCTCGACTGGCTGCGGCTCGAGCGCACGCTACGCGGCACCAAGGAAGGCTGCGCCGAGGGCGATTGCGGCGCTTGCACCGTCCTGGTTGGAAGGCTCTCAGCCGGCCGGCTGGTCTATGAAAGCGTCAACGCCTGCATCCGCTTCCTCGGTTCGCTCGATGGCACGCATGTCGTGACCGTCGAGCATCTGCCTGGCGACGGCGATAGGCTGCACCCTGTGCAGCAGGCGATGGTCGATTTCCACGGCTCGCAATGCGGCTTCTGCACGCCGGGCTTCGTCATGTCGCTTTACGCCCTGTGGATGCGGTCGCCTGAGCCTTCGGATGCAGCCATCGAAAGGGCGCTGCAGGGCAATCTCTGCCGTTGCACCGGCTACGAGGCGATCGTCCGCGCCGCTCGTGCCATCTCCACCTATGGCAAGGCGGCAACGGACCCGTTGGCGGCGGAGCGCAAGGCGATCGCCGAGAAGCTTGCGGCCATGAAAGACGGTGCGCGCATCGAGATCGGCGCCGGCAAGCAGCGCCTGGTCGTGCCGGCCGATGCCGACGACCTCGCCGCCGTGCTCGACAAGGAGCCGGGCGCCACCATCGTTGCCGGTTCGACCGATGTCGGCCTTTGGGTGACCAAGCATATGCGCGATATTGGGCCGGCGATCTTCATCGGCAATCTCGACGGGCTCTGCGCGGTTTCCGAGGATAAGGGCATCATCTCGATCGGCGCTGGTGTCACCTATACCGAAGCTTTCTCAATATTGGCGAAGCGCATACCGGCGCTCGGGCCGCTGTTCGATCGCATCGGCGGCGACCAGGTGCGCAATATGGGCACGATCGGCGGCAACATCGCCAACGGCTCGCCGATCGGCGACACGCCGCCGCCGCTGATCGCTTTGGGTGCGCGGTTGACGCTGCGCCGCGGCAACAAGCGGCGGGCGATCCCGCTCAAAGATTTCTTCATCGCCTATGGCAAGCAGGATCGGCAGCAGGGCGAGTTCGTTGAGGCCGTGCATGTCCCGGTGCCGGGCAGCGACACGAAATTCGCCGTCTACAAGATCACCAAGCGCCGTGACGAGGACATCACCGCAGCGCTTGGCGCATTCCTGCTGACCCTGGCCGGCGACGGCACGGTGGCGGATATCTGCATCGCCTATGGCGGCATGGCGGCAACGCCGAAGCGGGCGGCCGCAGTTGAAGAGGCGCTGCTTGGCAAGCCCTGGACGGAGGCGACGGTCGAGACGGCGATGGCCGAGTACGCCAAAGACTTTACCCCGCTGACCGACATGCGAGCGAGCGCCGAATACCGGGCGCTGGCGGCGCGGAACCTGCTGTTGCGGTTCTTCGCCGAGACCAGCGGCACCAAGGCGCCGATCCAGATATCGCGCCACGAGGCGGCGTGATGAACTTGTATGTCACCTCAGGCAAACAAACAGCCGAACGATCGCGAGTAGCGTCCTTCTTCTCCGCGTTTACGGGGAGAGGATGCCGGCAGGCAGATGAGGGGCGGCGCCGTCCTCGATCGATGTTCGCAAGCTCGTCAACGTCAACGCTGCCCCTCATCCGGCCCTTCGGGCCACCTTCTCCCCGTCCACGGGGAGAAGGGAGGAGAGGCGCACCATGACCCGCCACGCTCCCAACCTCAGGGCACAGAAAATCGCTGGTGGCGTTGCCACCGACCAGCGCCATGATTCCGCGCACAAGCATGTCCGCGGCACGGCCGTCTATATCGACGACATGCCGGAATCATCAGGCACGCTGCATGGCTGCCTCGGGCTTTCGACGGCCACGCACGCCACCATCACCAGCATGGACCTGTCGGCGGTGCGTGCAGCACCCGGCGTCGTCGACGTGCTGACGGCCAGTGACGTGCCGGGCGAAAACGACATTTCGCCGACCGGCCGTCACGACGAACCGGTGCTGGCCGACGGCGAGGTGCAGTTCTTCGGCCAGCCGATCTTCTGCGTCATCGCCGAAACCCGCGAGCAGGCGCGCCGCGCCACAAGGCTGGCCAAGGTCGAATACAAGGAATCGCCTTTCGTCACCGACATCGGCGTCCTCGATCCCAGGAAGGACAAGCTGGTCACGCCGCCGCTGACCCTGAGGCGCGGCGATGCCGCGGCTGCGATCAACGCGGCGCCGCGCCGGCTGAAGGGAAAAATGCGCATCGGGGGCCAGGACCATTTTTATCTCGAAGGCCAGATCGCCATGGCCATTCCCGGCGAGGATCAGGACGTCACGATTTATTCCTCGACCCAGCATCCGAGTGAAATCCAGCACATGGTCAGCCATGCGCTCGGCGTGCCGAGCCATGCCGTCACGGTCGAGATCCGCCGGATGGGCGGCGCTTTCGGCGGCAAGGAAACGCAGGGCAACCAGTTTGCAGTATTGGCCGCTATCGCCGCGAAGAAACATCATCGCGCCGTGAAAATCCGGCCCGACCGTGACGACGACATGATCGCCACCGGCAAGCGCCACGACTTCCTCGTCGATTATGAGGTCGGCTTCGACGACGAGGGCAATATTCTCGGCGTCGACTTTATGTTCGCGGCGCGTTGCGGCTTCTCGGCGGACCTTTCAGGCCCGGTCACCGACCGTGCGCTGTTCCATTGCGACAACACCTATTTCTGGCCAGCGGTTCATGCTCAGTCGGCGCCGCTTTACACCAACACCGTGTCGAACACCGCCTTCCGCGGCTTCGGCGGGCCGCAAGGCATGGTCGGCGCCGAGCGTGTCATCGAAGAGGTCGCCTTTGCCGTCGGCAAGGACCCGCTCGAGATTCGCAAGAAGAACTTTTATGGCGCCAGCGACCGCAACGTCACGCCCTACCACCAGACGGTCGAGGACAACATCGTCCACCGCATCGTCGCCGAGTTGGAGGCAAGTTGCGACTATGCAAGGCGCCGCCGCACCATCGAATCCTTCAACGCCAACAGTCGCTTCATCAAGCGTGGATTGGCGCTGACGCCGGTCAAGTTCGGGATCTCGTTCACTGCCACGCACTACAACCAGGCCGGCGCGCTGGTGCATGTCTACACCGATGGATCGGTGCATCTGAACCATGGCGGCACCGAAATGGGGCAGGGCCTCTACGTCAAGGTGGCGCAGGTGGTGGCGGAAGAATTCCAGATCGACCTCGACCAGGTCAAGATTACCGCGACGACAACGGGCAAGGTGCCGAACACCTCGGCGACCGCCGCATCGTCCGGTTCTGATCTCAACGGTATGGCGGCACAGAACGCCGCCCGGCAGATCAAGGAGCGGCTGACCAATTTCGCCGCCGAGAAATATCAGGTGCCGCGCGACCAAGTGCTATTCCTGCCCAACCGGGTGCGCATCGGCAACCAGGAAATCGCCTTCGCCGATCTCGTCAGGCAGGCTTATATGGCGCGCATCCAGCTTTCGGCGGCGGGCTTCTACAAGACGCCAAAAATCCACTGGGACCGCGACAAGGGCGAGGGCCGTCCCTTCTATTATTTCGCCTATGGTGCCGCGTGCTCGGAAGTCTCGGTCGATACGCTGACAGGCGAATACATGGTCGAGCGCACAGACATCCTGCACGAGACCGGCCGCTCGCTGAACCGCGCCATAGACCTCGGCCAGGTCGAGGGCGGCTTCATCCAGGGCATGGGCTGGCTGACGACGGAGGAACTGTGGTGGGACGACAAGGGCCGGCTACGCACCCATGCGCCGTCGACCTACAAGATTCCGCTCGCCTCGGACCGGCCGAAGATCTTCAACGTGACGCTGGCCGACTGGCCTGAGGCACACGAGCCGACGGTGCACCGCTCGAAGGCGGTCGGCGAGCCGCCGCTCCCGCTCGGCATGTCGGTGCTGCATGCGTTGTCGGATGCGGTGGCAAGCGTTGCCGACCACCGGATTTGCCCGCGCCTCGACCCGCCGGCGACGCCGGAGCGGGTGCTGATGGCGATCGAACAGCTGAAGCGGGAAGCCAAGACCGGCACCTGAGTCAGATCACAGAAATCGGGCAACACGTGCAATCCGGGCCGAAAACTCTATATTTCCCGATAGGGAAAGCGAAACATGACTTCGAAAGTGCAAAGCCTGAAAGCCTTTCTTGCCGGCGGCGGCCGGGTCGCCCTGGTCGAGGTGACCGGGACAAAAGGCTCGACGCCGCGTGAGAAGGGCGCCTTCATGCTCGTCTCGGGCGCGGCGATTTTTGGCACGATCGGCGGCGGACAACTCGAATTCATGGCGATCGATAAGGCGCGGCAGCTGCTTTTCTCCCCCCTTGAGGGGGGGATGGCCGCGGAGCGGCCAGAGGGGGTCGTCTCAGGAGGCACCGCCAAAGCGTCGAGCACTGCCGCGGCGACCCCACCCGACGGCTTCGCCGCCACCCTCCCCTCAAGAGGGAGGGATATCCGCGCCACGCTCGACATCCCGCTCGGGCCGGAAATCGGCCAGTGCTGCGGCGGCAGGGTCGAGGTGTCGATCCGGTTGGTCGATAAGGCGTTGGCGCAAGAGCTGGTTGCGGCGGCGGAAGCCGAGGAAGCGAAGCTGCCGCATGTCTACATCTTCGGCGGCGGCCATGTCGGCCACGCGCTGGCTTCGGCGGTGGCCTTGCTGCCGGTACGTGTCGTCGTTGTCGAGACGCGGGCCGAGGCGCTGGAGGGCATGCCGGACACGGTCGAAACCTGTCTGACGCCTATGCCTGAGTCGATGGTGCGGAATGCGCCTGTTGGCGCCGCCTTCGTCATCCTCACCCACGACCACGCGCTGGATTTCCTGATCGTCGCCGAGGCGCTGAAACGCAGGGATGCCGCCTATGTCGGCATGATCGGCTCGAAGACCAAAAAGGCGACCTTCAGGAGCTGGTTCCTGAAGTCGGCGGACGGAAGCGAGGCGGAATTTGCCCGCCTCGTCTCGCCGATCGGCGGCAATGCAGTCAAGGACAAGCGCCCGCAGGTGATCGCGGCAGTTGCGGCGGCCGAGATCATGACGGCGCTGGCCGCGCATGCCGTCGCACCAGCCGCTCCGCACCCCGCCTCTCGTCGCAAAGCGATGGCCGGCTGACGGCTGGTATCCCGCCGAGCTGCATTTTCGTGCAGGCGAACTTCCATAGCCTGCTGCTCACTTCGGTCGTTTCAAGCCCAGATGGTCGCGCAGCATACGGCCCTCATAGTCCTTGCGGAACAGGCCGCGCCGCTGCAGCTCCGGTACGACAAGTGTGGCAAATGCATCGAGCTCACCAGGGAAGTAAGACGGCATGACGTTGAAACCGTCGGCCGCGCCGCCCTCGAAGCGTGCCTCGAGCTCGTCGGCGATCTGGGCAGGCGTTCCGACGACGCGCCAGTGACCACGCGCGCCGGCGAAATGGCGGGCAAGCTGGCGAATCGAAAGGTTGTCCCGGCGCGACTGCTCGATGACCAGCGCCTGCCGGCTCTGCATGCCTTCGCTGGCCGGCAGCTGCGGCAGCGGCCCGTCTATGGGGTAGCGCCATAGATCGGAAATGCTGAGATAGCTGGAAAGCAGCGCCACGCCGACATCGTCGGGGATCAGTTCTTGCAGCTCCTCATGCTTGGCCCTGGCTTCCGTTTCGGTTGCCGCGACGATCGGCCCGACGCCCGGCATGATCTTGATGTCGTCCGGTTCGCGCCCATAGGTCGCCAGACGCCTCTTGAGATCGGTGTAGAAGGCCTTCGCCTCCTCGAATGTCTGCGCCGCCGTGAACACGACATCAGCGGTTCGGGCGGCGAGATCCCGGCCCTCGTCCGATGCCCCCGCCTGAACCATCACCGGTGCGCCTTGAGGTGAGCGCGGCAGGTCGAGCGGGTCGCGCACTGAAAAGCTTCTGCTGTCGTGACCAGGTCCGGAAACCCCGTCGAGCTTGCCTCGCCAGAGTGCGGTAACCACGCCAGCGAATTCACGCGCGCGCTCATAACGGTCAGCATGGGGGCGCAGGCCGGTTGAACCGAAATTGGCGGCTTCGATGTGGCTGGCGGACGTGACGAGATTCCAGCCGGCACGGCCGCTGCTCAGATGGTCGAGCGACAAAAAAGTCCGCGCCAGCCCGTAAGGCTCGTTGTAGCTTGTTGACGCCGTGGAGACGAGACCGATGCGGCTGGTCTGGACCGCGAGAGCCGCAAGCAGGCTGATGGGTTCGAACCCGATCGAGCGTGACGTCTGGCTGGCAATGTTGACATTGGCCTCGCGCACGCCGGCGGCGTCCTCGCAGAACAACAGGTCGAATTTCGCCGCCTCCGCCGTCCGCGCCAGCTGGACGTAATGGTCGATGTCGACCCCCGCCGTCGCATGCGCCTGCGGATGGCGCCAGGCGGCAATGTGGTGGCCTGTTGCCCACAGGAAGGCGCCGAGCTTCATCTGACGGGCGGTCATTGTCCCTCCTCCCCGGCCAGTCCGAGATGGGAGCGCAGCGTCGCGCCGGGATAATCCGACCGGAGAAGGCCGCGGCGACGAAGCTCCGGCAGTACGAGGTCGACGAAATTGTCGAGCACAGACTCGAGCGGCGGCATGAGTATGTTGAAACCGTCGCAGCTTTTCGACCGGAAGGACTCTTCGAGCCTGTCCGCGATAACGTCCGGCCTGGCGGCCATTTCAGCACCCGGCGCGACGTTCATCAGCACCTTTATCGCGCCGGGGCTACGCCCGAACGCAAGAGCGCGGCGCTTCAGATCGTCAGCCTTGGCGCCCGTGATCGATGGCTCGTCCAGCAGGATGACATCGGCGACGCGGGCACCGATTTCCATGTCGGGCTCCGACAGGCCTGACATGACGAGCACCGGCATATCCTGCGACGAGCGTGCAACGTTCAGCGGCCCGCGCACAGAGAAAAACTCGCCCTTGTGGTCGAGCAGGTGCATCTTTTCGGGATCGAAGAAGCGGCCTTCGCTTTTGTCGAACAGCAGGGCATCCGCATCCCAGCCTCGCCACAAGCCTTGCACGATACCGATGAATTCCTCGGCGCGTCGGCGAAAATCGTCGCCGGAAAACCCTTCTGGCCGGCTGAAATTGGCCGCCTCGGTCGGATCCTGCATCATCGTCGCGTTCCAGCCGCCACGACCATGGCTGATGATGTCGAGCGATGCGAAACGGCGCGCGAGATTGTAGGGCTGGTGGGCGACCGTCGATGCCGCGGCGACGAGGCCGATCCTGCTGGTCACCGTCGCCAGCGCCGCCAGCAGGGTCGTCGCTTCGAAGGGCAGTTGCCGGTTCGGTGCGTCGCCGCCTGCAGCTGGCGCGGAATCGGCAAGAAGCACCATGTCCAGCCCGGCTGCTTCGGCTTTTTGCAAGAACCGCGCCAGAAGGCTGAAATCCGCGCCGCCGGCTGGCGGCTCGCTGGAAGGAGCATTTCCCGGCAACAAGGAAACGGCGAGATGCATTGTGGGGCCGTTGCCCATCGATAGTCCTTGCAAGGCGAAAGTTCTACCAGAACTATGTTCGCCGCCTCCAGGGATGGCAACCGGTTGCGCTGGTCCAGCAAGCCGTCACTTGCCTGCCAGAATATCCTTGATCAGCCGTTGGCACCGCTCGGCCATGAAGTCGAGCAGCAGCCGCACCTTCGGGTCCTGCAGCTTCTTGTGCGGGTAGACGGCGGCGAACTGCACCGGTGTCGGCGGGGTGTCTGGCAGGATCACCTTCAGCCGCCGATCGCGGATGAACGGCTCGACCTCGAAGCGCGGCTTGTTGATGATGCCGCGGCCGGACAGCGCCCAGCCGGTCAGCACGTCGCCATCGTCGGTGTCATAGGGCCCGTGCACTTCGAATTTCCGCGGGCCGTCGGCCATCTGCAGCGTCCACACATATTCGCGCGCGCCGGCGTAGCGCAGCATCAGGCAGTCGTGTTTCTTGCCGATCAGTTCCTGCGGTTCGTTCGGTTCGCCGCGCGCCTCCAGATATTTCGGTGCCGCCACCAGCACCCGTTCGCACTCCATGATGCCGCGCATCCTGAGGCTGGAATCCTCGATGATGCCCAGCCGGAAGGCGACATCAATGCCTTCCTTCATGATGTCGACATTGTGGTCGGAAAGCCTCAGCCGAACCTCGATATCAGGATATTTGTCGTGGAAATCCGGGATGCCGGATGCCACCAGCCGGCGGCCGAGGCCGAGCGGCGCTGTCACCTTGATGGTGCCGCGCGGCTGGCCGGACAAGGCGCTGACCGCGGCTTCCGCCTCGGTAATGGCTTCCAGCACCTGCTTGGCGCCGGAGTAGAACACGGTGCCGTGCTCGGTCGGCATCAATTGCCGCGTCGTGCGGTTGAACAGCCTGACACCAAGGTGCTTCTCGAGTTCCTTGATGCGGTTGGAAGCGACCGCCGGCGAGATGCGCATGTCGCGGCCCGCCGCCGACAGATTGCCGAGCTCGACGACGCGGACGAAGACGGCGATGTTGTCGAGATAGGCCATGCGGCTTTAGGGCTCTCATGCGGCTGCGTAGGGATAACCCTAGTATTTTCCAATTTTTTTTGAAAGTCATCGTGCAGCTCGGCCCTTTCCGTTTGCGCTCCAGTCCGTAAAGTCACCCGATCGGCAGGGACGACTTTTCAATGATGGATTTCGCGATTTTCTGGGACTGGCTGAGTTTCGCCGTGCGCTGGCTGCATGTCGTCACCAGCATAGCCTGGATCGGCTCGTCCTTCTATTTCGTCGCGCTCGATCTTGGCTTGCGCCAGCGTCCGGGCATGCCTGTCGGCGCCTTCGGCGAGGAATGGCAGGTGCATGGCGGCGGCTTCTACCACATCCAGAAATATCTGGTGGCGCCGGCCGAAATGCCCGAGCACCTGACCTGGTTCAAATGGGAATCCTACGCCACCTGGCTGTCGGGCTTTGCCATGCTGTGCGTCGTCTACTATGCCGGGGCGGACCTCTTCCTGATCGATCCCAACGTGCTTGCCATGTCGGTGCCTACAGGCATCTTGCTGTCGCTGGCGACGATCGGCGTTGGCTGGGTGGTCTACGATCTCTTATGCCGTTCGCCGCTTGGCAGGAGCGACACCGGCCTGATGCTGGTGCTCTATGGCGTGCTGGTGTTCATCGCCTGGGGTCTTACCCATCTGTTCACCGGCCGCGCCGCTTTCCTGCATCTTGGCGCCATCACCGCGACGATCATGTCGGCCAATGTCTTCATGGTCATCATTCCGAACCAGAAGATCGTCGTCGCCGACCTGATCGCCGGCCGCAAGCCCGACCCGAAATACGGCAAGATCGCCAAGCAGCGCTCGCTGCACAACAATTACCTGACGCTGCCCGTTCTGTTCCTGATGCTGTCGAACCACTACCCGCTGGCGTTCGGCACCGAGTTCAACTGGGTAATCGCCTCGCTGGTTTTCACCATCGGCGTGTTGATCCGGCACTATTTCAACACCATGCATGCGCGCAAGGGTAACCCGACCTGGACCTGGCTGGCTGCCGCCGTCCTGTTCGTCATCATTATCTGGCTGTCAACGGTGCCGAAAGTGCTGACCGGCGACGTCAAGGCGTCCTCGGCGGCACAGGTCTATGTCGCCTCGGCGCACTTTCCCGCAGTGCGCGACACGGTGCTTGGCCGCTGCTCGATGTGTCATGCGCAGGAGCCATCCTACGAGGGCATCTATCACGCGCCGAAAGGTGTGATGCTCGACACGGACGCCGGTATCGCCGAGCAAGCCCGCGAGATCTACCTGCAGGCCGGCCGCAGCCACGCGATGCCGCCCGCCAACGTCACCCATATCACCGAAAAGGAGCGGGCGCTGCTGGTGGCATGGTTCGAGGAGGCGGGGAAATAAGCATGACCAGCACGCTCCTGCGCGGCCGCACGCTGTCCTTCCTGCGCTGGCCTGAGACCGTCGACGACCATTCCGCCTGGCGCTACGAGGATGACGGCGGCCTGCTGCTCCGCGACGGCAGGATCGTTGCCGCAGGCGCCTATGCCGAGGTCGAGAAAAAGGCTGATGAAGGCGTAAAAAAGATCGACCACCGCCCGCATTTGCTGCTGCCGGGCTTCATTGACGCGCATGCGCATTTTCCGCAGATGCAGGTTATCGCTTCCTACGGAGCCGAGCTGCTAGACTGGCTGAACACTTACACCTTTCCCGAGGAAACCAAATTCCAGAACGCCCAGCATGGCCGCCGCATCGCCAGGCTGTTCCTCGACGAGATGGTGCGCCACGGCACGACGACAGTCGCCGCCTATTGCTCGGTCCACAGGGAATCGGCCGAAGCGTTCTTCGCCGAGTCGCATGACCGCAACATGCTCAACGTCGCCGGCAAGGTGATGATGGATCGCAACGCGCCGGAGGGCGTGCTCGACACGCCGCAATCGGCTTATGACGACAGCAAGGCGCTGATCGCCGAGTGGCACGGCAAGGGGCGCCAGCACTATGCCATCACACCGCGCTTCGCCATCACCTCCTCACCCGAGCAATTGGAGATGGCGGGCGCGCTCTGCCGCGAACATCCTGATCTGCACATGCAGACGCATCTGTCGGAAAACCACGCCGAGATTGCCTTTACGCTGCAACTCTACCCGCAGGCACACGACTATACCGATGTCTACGAGCAATACGGGCTGCTCGGGCGCAAAAGCCTGTTCGGCCACTGCATCCATCTGTCCGAACGCGAGGCGGATGCGCTTTCGGACACGGGCTCGGTGGCCGTGTTCTGCCCGACCTCGAACCTGTTCCTCGGTTCGGGCCTGTTCGATTATCAGCGCTACCGCACGCGTGAAAAAGCTCTTCGGATCGCGGCCGCCACCGATGTCGGCGGCGGCACTAACTATTCGATGCTGCGCACCATGGACGAGGGCTACAAGGCGATCGCCCTGAACGGAGAAAAACTCAACCCGTTCCAGTCGTTCTGGCAGCTCACCCGCGGCAATGCCGAGGCGCTGTCGATCGTGGAAAGGATCGGCACGCTCGACCAAGGCAGCGATGCCGACATCGTTGTCCTCGATGCCCGCGCCACGCCGGCCATGCGGCTGCGGATGGAGACGGCGGACACGCTGGCCGAGGAGCTGTTTCTGCTGCAGACGCTGGGCGACGATCGCGCCGTGCGCGAGGTTTATGTCGCCGGACGTGCGATGAAATGCGACCTGGGACTTAACGTCGCCATGAAGTAATCTGTGGGTTCAAGCATGACACTGCGCCAGTCCAAGCTGATCGGAATGGTCGGAGGGATGAGCTGGGAGTCCAGCGCCCTCTACTATCGGCTGCTGAACGCGGCCGCACATCGCCGCCTCGGCGGCCATCACAATGCGCGCTCCGTGCTGTTCACGCTCGATTTCGACGAACTTAACACCATGGCTTCCATGGGGCGATGGGATAGAGTCAGTGAAAGAGTTGCCGAGGCCGCCCGGTGCCTGGAAAGAGCCGGGGCAGACTTCGTGATAATCACAGCGGTAACCCCGCACTCGGTTGCAGATCAGGTTGAGACGGCGATTGGTATCCCGTTGCTCCATCTGGCCGATCCGACTGCAGTTGCGATCCGCAACGGGGGTTTCTCGCGCGTCGGACTTTTGGGAACCAGATACACGATGGAGATGGATTTCTTCAGGCAACGGCTCAGGGACCGTCATGGCCTGGACGTGATCACGCCGCCGCAGGAGCAGCGCACCGCTCTGCACCGGATCATCGTTGACGAGTTGACCTTGGGCGCCGTCGAGGACGCCTCCAAGGCGGCGCTCCTGCAAATGGCGCGTGATCTCCAGGCCCGGGGCGCGGAAGCGATCATCGTCGGCTGCACCGAACTGCCGCTTCTGCTCGACACGGACGACTATCCTGTGCCAGCCTTCGACGTAACGGTTCTTCATGCCGAGGCCGCGGTCGATCTGGCGCTGGAGACGGATCCGCGTGAAGGATCCGAGGCTTGACCCGGCGGCAGCCATCGGTCAAAGCGTGCGAATTGACAGGGGAACGACATGGCCGTTGCGGACGACATCGCTCTGATCAAGAAACAGGAAGCTACGCTTGTCTTCCCCGTCTTCGACGAGGCTGTCGCCTTCAAGATCGGCTCGGCGATCCGCGACCGGGCGCTAGCCGAAGACCTGCCGATCATCGTCGACATCAGGACCTTCGACCGGCCGCTGTTCTACGCGGCAATGCCAGGCTCGAACGCTTCCAATCCGGACTGGGCGCGGCGCAAGATCAACGTGGTGCGGCGGTTCCTGAAAAGCACCTACCGCATGGTGCTGGAGCAGCAGCGTCCCGACCGCAGCTTCAAGCCGGGCGAGGGGCTCGATATATCAGACTACGTGCTGGCCGGCGGCGGCTTTCCCGTCACGGTCAAAGGCGCCGGTGTGATCGGTGTGATCGCGGTCTCGGGCCTGCCGGAGCGCGAGGATCACGGCGTCGTCGTCGATGCGCTGTGCAGCCATCTCGGCGTCGACGGGCGTGAGTTGGCACTGCCGCCGGAAGCAAAATGACCGCGCTCGATCCCAAGCCCTTCCTCACCGCCATCTTCAATGCCGCCGTCGCCGCCGCCGATCCCCAGAGGACCATCAGGGATCATCTGCCGGCAACGCCGAAAGGGCGCACCATCGTCATCGGCGCTGGCAAAGGCTCGGCGCAAATGGCTGCGGCCTTCGAAAGGGTGTGGGACGGGCCGATAGAAGGGCTGGTCGTCACCCGTTACGGCTATGGCGCGACCTGCCAGCGCATCGAGATCATTGAGGCGGCGCATCCGGTGCCGGATGCCGCCGGTCTCGAAGCCTCGCGCCGGCTGCTCGAAAAGGTGCAGGGCCTGACCGCGGACGATCTGGTCGTGGCGCTCATCTCAGGCGGCGGCTCGGCGCTGCTGCCGTCGCCTGCCGAAAATCTGACGCTGGCCGACGAGATCGCCGTCAACGAGGCGCTGCTTGCCTCCGGCGCACCGATCGCTGCTATGAACACCATTCGCAAGCATGTTTCCACGATCAAGGGCGGCAGGCTGGCGGCAGCCGCCTATCCGGCAAAGGTGGTGTCGCTGGTGGTCTCCGACATTCCCGGCGACAATCCGGCGCTGGTTGCCTCCGGCCCGACCGTTCCCGATTCGGGCAGTCGCAAAGAGGCGCTGGCATCGATCGCCGCCTATGGCATGAAACTGCCGGCTGCGGTGATGGCGCATATCAATTCGCCGGCCGCAGATGCGCCGCGTGCCGCCGAACCGCGTTTTTCTCGCAACGAAGTGCATCTGATCGCCTCGGCCGGCGTGTCGCTGGAGGCGGCTGCGGCCGAAGCCAGGCGCCAAGGTATCGAGGCGGTCATCCTCTCCGATTCTATTGAGGGCGAGGCGCGCGAGGTCGGCGGTGTCCACGCCGCGATCGCGCGCGAGGTGGCGGCGCGCAACCGGCCTTTCCCGAAGCCTGTGCTGATCCTGTCGGGCGGCGAGACGGCGGTGACCTTGCGGTCAAAAGGCCGGGGCGGCCGTAACTCGGAATTCCTGCTCGCCTTCGCCATCGGCATCAGCGGCATGGAGGGCGTCCATGCACTGGCCGCTGACACCGATGGCATCGACGGTTCGGAGGACAATGCCGGCGCCTTTGCCGACGGTTCGACGGTTTCGCGGATGCGGGCGGCAGGCGTCAATGCCAAGGCGATGCTTGCCGGCAACAATGCCTGGACGGCATTCAATGCCATTGGCGATCTTTTCGTGCCCGGCCCGACCGGGACGAACGTCAATGATCTCCGGGCCATATTGATCAGATAGGCTCATGCAGCCATCAGCGTCTTCACCGCCTTCATATCCTTCAGGAACCGCTCGCGTTCGGCCTGTTTGTCCGCCGGCTCGCGGATGCGCAGGATAAAGGACGGGTGGATTGTGACGAAGACACGCAAGCCATCCTCGCGCTCCACGACCGCGCCGCGCATCTTCATGATCGGCACAACTTTGCCGAGCAGAGACTGCGCAGCCGTTGCGCCGAGCGCCACAGCCAGATTGGGCTTGATCAGATCGAGCTCCTTGTCGAGCCACCAGCGGCAGGCCTGCACCTCGCCGGCATTCGGCTTGGAGTGGATGCGCCGCTTGCCGCGCGGCTCGAATTTGAAATGCTTGACCGCGTTGGTGACATAGACTTTCAGCCGATCGACACCGGCATCGTCAAGGATCGCATCGAAGACCTTGCCGGCCGGCCCGACGAAGGGTTTGCCGGCCAGATCTTCCTGGTCGCCAGGCTGTTCACCGACGAAAACCACCTTGGCTTTATCAGGCCCTTCGCCGAACACGGTCTGCGTCGCGTTGCGCCACAGCGGACAGCGACGGCAGGCCTTCGCCACTTCGCTGAGTTCGGGAATGGTGCTTGCGCCATCGTCTTCCGCCGTCTCAGGCAATTCACGGTTGGGCCAGCGTCTTGCCTGCACCTTGGCGTGGTGCGGCGCGGGAGTTGTCTGCATCCTGGCAATCATGGCTGATGCGGCCTTGTCCGCAGCTGCGATCAGATGCGGAATGAGCGAAACCCCGGAAAGGTTCCTTCAAATAGCCCGGACCCCAGGCTTTCGCTGGGAGAATGACCGCCGATGCGATCGCCTCACACCTCGTGCAGATAGAGGTGATAATCCAGTTCGCTGACCGTGCGCGCCACCCGCAGATATTCGGATTGCTTGATTGCCACGAATGTCCGGTGCAGGTCTTCCCCCAGTGCCCCTTTGAGGAATGTCGAGGCCCTTGCCGCCTCGATCGCCGCGCGCCAGTCCACCGGCATTGTCGTCCGTGTCACGGCTGATTCGTAGCCATTGCCGGTGGTTTCGGGGCCGGGATCGAGGCCTTCGTCGAGGCCCTTAGTGATGCCGGCCAGCACAGTTGCCGCCACCAGATAAGGGTTGGCGTCGACGCCCGACGGCCGGTGCTCGATGCGCCGGTTTTTCGCATCGCCTGCCGGCACACGCAATGCCACCGAGCGGTTGTTGACGCCCCAGGTCGGCGCCACCGGCGCATAGGATTGCGAAACAAAACGCCGCCATGAATTGGCATGCGGCGCAAACACCAGCATCGATTCGGCCATGGTCTGGATGAGGCCGCCCAGTCCGCGCAGCAGCGGCAAGGACCAAGTCTCGCCGCTGGCCTCAGCGAAGATGTTCTTGCCGGCCTTGTCCTGCAGCGAGACATGGAAATGCATGCCGGAACCGGCATATTTCTCGATCGGCTTGGCCATGAAGCAAGCGGTGACGCCGTGGCGGCGCGCCTGTGCCCGCACCAGCCGCTTCAGCATGACGAGGTCGTCGGCCGCGCGGATCACATCTTGGCGATAATTCAGCGTCAGCTCGTATTGACCGGGCGCATATTCGGAAATGACCGTCTCCGCCGGGATGCCTTGCACCTTGGCCGCGGCATAGATGTCGGAAAACAGCGGCTCCATGCCGTGCAGATGGTCGACGGAATAGACCTCGGTCTTGGCCGAGCGTCGGCCGTCGAGCACTGCGTGCGCTGGTTGCACCTTGCCGTCGGCGTCGCGCTCGTTGGCGAGCAGGAAGAATTCGAGTTCGAAGGCGCCGGCCGGACACAGGCCCTTGGCCGCCAGTATCTCCACCTGACGGCCCAGCGCCAGGCGCGGGTCGGAGGACATGGGCTGACCGTCGAGATGGTACATCGCCATCAGCACCTGGCCGCGCGGCGGCTGTGTGCCGAACAGCGGTACCAGCGTACCGGGAATCGGCCATGCTCTGAGATCACCGTCGCCGGTCGTCCAGATCAGTCCCGTCTCGTGCACGTCCTCGCCGGTAATGTCGAGGCCGAGGATCGAGGTCGGCATATGCCGGCCGCCCTCGAAGATGCTCATCAACTCGTGCCGGCGCACGATCTTGCCACGCCCGACGCCATTGGCGTCGGTCAGCACGATGTCGAACGCTTCGATCTCGGGATAGGCGTCGAGAAAGGTTTGCGCCTCAGCGGGCGTCGAGCCCGAAGGGGAGGCGATGATGGCGTTCAGAGTTTGCTTGTGCGCTTCTCTCATACGCAAGCTTGTCTCATGCCGCGAGCCTTGCCGCAACCGCGCCGAAGGCGGTGATCAAGCGGTTGACCTGGGTGGCGCTGGTCGCCGGCGAGATCAGCATCATGTTGTGGAACGGCGCGATCAGCACGCCGCGATTGACCAGCGCGACATGGATAGCCGCTTCGAGCGCCGGCGCGTGCGCTGTTTCCGCCTCGCCGCCATTCCTCAGCGGGCCAGGCGCGCAGATGAACTCGACGCGGGCGCCGACTCGGGCAACATGCCACGGCAGGCGGTAACGGTCGATGACGGCGGTCAGCCCGGCGTCGAGCCGCCGGGCCAGGTGGTCCATATCGTTGTAATTCTCGTCGGTCATCACGTCTTCGAGCGTAGCGCGCATTGCCGCGAATTGCAGCGGATTGGCCGAGAGCGTCGTGCCCATGCCGGAATAGCCTGGTTCCTTGCTCCTGTTATAGGCGGCATAGCGGGTGGCGACGTCTTCGCTCATCCCCCACACACTGGCCGGCACACCGCCGGCGATCGGCTTGCCGAGCACGAACAGGTCCGGCTCCAAGCCGTGTCTTCCGGTGTAGCCGCCCGGACCGGTCGAAATCGTGTGCGTCTCGTCGATCAGCAGCAGGGTGCCGGCCGCGCGGGTGAGACGCCGCAGCGCCTCGTGGAAGCCAGGGTCGGGTAGCACCATGCAGGAATTGGTCAGCACTGGCTCGGTGATGACGCAGGCGATATCCTTATCCCGGAGCACGGCCTCGAGTGCCGGCACATCGTTGAACTCGATGACATCGGTTGCCCGGGTCAGGTCGCGGAATTCGCCGGCCAGTCCCGGCCGGTTGGCCGGTCTGCCGTCGACCAGCCGCACCATCGTCTCGTCGACCGAGCCGTGATAGCAGCCGTTGAAGACCAGGATCTTTTCGCGGCCGGTGATGGTGCGGGCGACGCGCAGCGCAAAGCGATTGGCATCGGTCGCCGTCGTCGCGATCTGCCAGAACGGCAGGCCGAAGCGCTGTTGCAGCAACGGGCCGATGGCGCGCACATCCTCGGAAGGCAGCATGTAAGTCAGGCCGCGCCCGGCCTGCCGGCGGATGGCGCGGGCGACCGGCGGCGGCGAATGGCCGAACATCGAGCCGGTGTCGCCGAGGCAGAAATCGTCGAGCCGGTTGCCGTCGATATCGGTGATCGTGGCGCCTCTGGCGCTGTCGACCAGGATCGGAAACGGCGTCGGCCAGTCGTTCATCCAGTGCATCGGCACGCCGCCGAAGAAGCCCGGCAGGCCGTTGCCGACCTTGGCTGCCGATTTCGGCCTTGCCTTGCGGAAGGCTTCGGCCTCGGTCTCGCGCAGATCGGCGATGCAGGCGGCGCTGATGCCGCCGATGGAAGTCTTTAAATGGTCGATTGTATGCATGAAGGTCCCTCTCATGCGTCACTTTGCCAATCGGCGTCCGGAACCGCAATTGGCCGGACAGCTGCGCTGCATTGGTTCAGTGGCCACGGTGAAGAGGACGGGCGCTTGACCTGAGGGCATCCTCCAGCATCTATGCGGATAGGGTTTGTGGCTGGGGGAAGAAAGATGCGGACGATCTTCTGTGCAACAACGCTGCTGTTATCGGCCGGCTCGGCCTTCGCCACCGGCGGCATCTGGTGCTCGGCCGAGGATGCAGCGGTGAGATTCCAGGTAGAAGCCGGCGTCACCAGAGGCATGGGCGGTCCAACGTTCAATTTCCGGGGCGATCTCGAAATTCTCGGCAGACCCGTCGGCGACGATTTGCGCAAGACAGTGTTCGAGGATTCCAACCTCACGCAATACTGGCTCGACGGCAAGGAATTGCGGCTGCTCGTCTATCGCGAGCACGAGGTCGCAAACACCTACAGCTCTGTCGAACTGACGATCGTGACCAAGTCCAGTGAAGAAGGCACCTATGACGGGCGCTATTCGCTCGCCATCTATGAGGGCACTGCTGACACGGGTGGCGATGGCATGCCTGCCGCGTTGACCGGCAAAGTCTCCTGCGGGGCCGAGTAGAGAACTCCCGGTTATGCGGAAATGTCGATGACGCCGCAGTCGCCGGCGGCACTGCCGAAGGCGACGCGGCGTTCCTCCCTATCCCACATCATCGAGGTGATGGCGCCCTTGCCCGGTCGGCGCAGAAGCACCTCTTTGGCGTCAGCGAAACGCACCGCCATCACCATGCCGTCGTCATAGCCGACGGCGACGACATCCTGGCTGGGATGGCAGGCGACCGAGGTCACCATGGCGTTGCCGCGCGTACCGAGCTCCAGCGGCGCCTTGCCCATCGGCCCGTCCTTGCCCGAAAAAGGCCAGACGATCGCCGCCGGCGCGCCGGAACTGGCCAGCCATTTTCCCTTGGCGCTCCACGACAGGCTTTTGACTTTGCCGGGATAGCCGCTCATGCGCATGTGCTTGCCGTCGGCCAGCTTCCAGCCATGCAGCGCGTTCTCCTGCATGGTGGTGACGAGGAAGGCGCCATCGGGCGAGAAGGTGATGCCGGTATGGGCGCCGGCCCACTCCAGCTCGACCGGTTTGCCGTTCGCCGCCGGGAAATGCAGCGTCGCGCCATTGTAGCGGGCGACACCAAAGCGCATGCCCTTGGGCGAGAACGCCAGCCCCTCGACCGAACGCGGATGCATGAATTCCTTAGTCTTGCCGTCGGCAAAGCGCACAAAAGCGAACTTGCCGGAGGCATAGGCGACGGCGCCTTGTGGTCCAGCCGCGACGCTGGTGATCCATTTTTTCCCGGCGCTTGCCAGCTCCGCCGCATCGCCGCCGGCGGTAACGGAAAAAATCTTGCCGTCCTCGCCGCCGGTGATCAGCCGGTCGTTGGCCGCATCGTGGAAGGCGGCGAGCAGCCCGTCATTAGCCTGCGCCGTCTTGTGGCCATGGTCCAGCCGATGGATTGTGCCGTCGGCCAGCGCGAAATGCGGTACGTCGCCAAGGAAAACGGCGGCGATACAATGTCCCTGGAGATCAAGCGGGGCGACTGTCGGCATGTGAGACTATTCCATTCGAGATTTCGGCTGGTCGTCTACCCCCGCGCGGGAGCCGCCAGCGCGGGTAGGTGCAGCTCTCCTTCTCCCCTTGTGGGAGAAGGAGGATTGGCTCGCAGCGCCAAGACGGTTGAGGGGTGCTGGACGGAGTGCCGTCGTTGCCAAGCTGGAACACCCCTCATCCGACCGAGCTTCGCTCGGCCACCTTCTCCCGCAAGGGGAGAAGGAAAGAAGCGGCAGCGCTAGCGTTATAAGGCCTGGAAATCAAGCGGCCTGGCAGGCCTCAAAACTCATCTTCAGCCGTTCGGCGTCGAGCTCGCGGCCGATGAAGACCAGCCGGCTCTCGTGCTTCTCCCCGTCCTTCCAGGCGCGCTGGTGGTCGCCCTCGATGATCATGTGGACGCCCTGGATGACATAGCGCTCATCATCCCCCTTGAGCGCGATGATGCCCTTCAGCCGCAGGATGTTCGGGCCTTCCATCTGGGTGACCTTCTCGATCCACGGGAAGAATTTCTTCGGGTCCATCTCGCCGCCGCGCAGCGACACCGACTGCACCGTCACGTCATGGATATCGGAAGGGTGTGCGTGATGGTCGTGCCCGTCATGGTGATGATGCCCGTCATGATCGTGATGGTCGTGATGATGATGATCGTGGTCGTCATGCGCCTCGAGGAAATGCGGATCGTTCTCCAGCGCCCGCGAAAGATCGAAGGCGCCGCGGTCGAGCACCTCCGACAGCGCCAGGCCGGCGCGAGTGGTGCGATGGATCCTGGCCGCCGGGTTGATCGCGCGGATCGTCGCCTCGACCTTGCTCAGTTCCTCCGGCGTGACGAGGTCGGTCTTGTTGAGCACGACGACATCGGCAAAGGCGATCTGGTCCTCGGCTTCGCGGGAATCCTTCAGCCGCAATGGCAGGTGCTTGGCGTCGACCAGCACCACGACCGCGTCGAGCCTGGTCTTGGAGCGCACGTCTTCGTCCATGAAGAAGGTCTGCGCCACCGGCACCGGATCGGCGAGGCCGGTCGTCTCGACCACGATGGCGTCGAAGCGGCCTGGCCGGCGCATCAGGCCTTCGACGACGCGGATCAGGTCGCCGCGCACCGTGCAGCAGACGCAGCCATTGTTCATCTCATAGATTTCCTCGTCGGATTCCACGATCAGTTCGTTGTCGATGCCGATCTCGCCGAATTCATTGACGATGACGGCGTAGCGCTTGCCGTGGTTTTCCGAAAGGATGCGGTTGAGCAGTGTCGTCTTGCCGGCGCCGAGATAGCCGGTGAGAACGGTTACGGGGATCTGCGTCGTCTGTGCATCGCTCATGTTGGGCCTCGAAAAGGGATTGTTGGATCCATATAGGATGTGCGCCGTGCTTTTGCACGCGGCAAACCGATGGGCCAAACAGTTCGCCAACATTGCCGGACTTTCCCAACATCGCTGGACTTCATTGGCGCTGGCGGGTCTCACTGCCTAGGTCGCTTGCTCAGAAGAACCAGAAGAGGTGCCGGATGTCCGACAAACCGTCCTCCTTGCCTTTGAGCCGGCGTCAGGCGCTCGCCCTCATTGCCGTCAGCGCGGGCGGCGGCGTCTTTCTGCCGGGCATCGCGATGGCTCAGCAGGCCTCGCCCTATGCCGGGCTTGCCCTGTTCGATAGCGGTGCCGGCGTCTGCGCGATCACGCCGGAAGCGACCGAGGGGCCGTTCTATTTCGACCCGAAGCTCGAACGCGCCGATATCACCGAAGGCAAAGCGGGCATTGGCCTCAATGTGCGGCTGCAGGTCGTCGACGCGGCCTGCCGGCCGCTTGCCGGCGCGCGCGTCGACATCTGGCATTGCGACGCGCAAGGCCATTATTCGGGCTATCCGGGACAAGGCGACGGCCAGGATGTCGATACGTCAGGCCAGAGTTTTCTGCGCGGCTGGCAGAAGGCGGATGACACCGGCATCGTCTCGTTCACCACCATCTATCCCGGCTGGTATCGCGGCCGCACCACCCACATCCACTTCAAGGTCTTCCCCGATGACAATTCGGTGATGACCGGCCAGCTGTTTTTCCCCGACAGCCTGAGCGAGCAGATATTCACCACTGTCGCGCCCTACACCGATCGGTCCGGCAGGCGGGATACGCCGAATGCCAGGGACGGTATCGCGCGGCGCGCCGGGCCGCTG
This sequence comes from Mesorhizobium delmotii, assembly GCF_900149755.1. Classification (NCBI taxonomy): domain Bacteria; kingdom Pseudomonadati; phylum Pseudomonadota; class Alphaproteobacteria; order Hyphomicrobiales; family Phyllobacteriaceae; genus Mesorhizobium; species Mesorhizobium delmotii. The sequence continues at coordinate 481,080 of NZ_FUIG01000013.1, forward strand.
TCGCAGGCGGCGCTGCGCGAGGTGGCGGACGACTATCAGGCCCTGATGATCGTCGCAGTAAAGGCTGCATGAGTCTCGTTTCGCGTGTGCGTCGCTCCTGCGGAAAGCTTCAACCTGCACTGAAAAGTCGTTTGTCATCTAACTGAAATAAACTTCTGGCATTAGCCACGGCGGGCATCGCATTGCTTGCCGGCAAAGCTATTTTGCAAAGCCGGATCTGTTTGATCGTCGATTGCCAACCGGGCGGCTGCCGCTATGCTGTCCGCACCGGTTCGGCCCGAAGAGGGATGACCATGGCCAAGGCGGACAAGACTGCGACAATGAGCCGGCTGCATTCGGCGGCGCGGCTGGCGCGTACGGCACTCGCCGCGCGGCTTTTGACCCACGGCTTCTACGCCGGCCAGGACCAGATCATGCTGGCGCTCGACCGTGAGGACGGGCAGACGCCCGGCAATCTCGCCGGCCGCCTCGGTGTGCGCCCGCCGACCATCACCAAGACGATCAACCGGCTGCAGGCCCAGGGCTTTCTGGAAAAGCGCGCTTCTTCCGCCGATGCCCGACAGGCCCACATCTTCCTGACCAACACCGGCCGCGAAATCATCCACGCCATCGAGAAATCGGTGAAAAAGACCGAGAAGCAGGCGCTGAAGGGTCTCGATAAAAGGGACCAGAAGGCGTTGTTCAAGCTGCTCGCCCGCGTCGAGGCGAACCTCTCGAACGGCGAGATGGTTCTCGTCGATGATGAGATCGACGCCGACGAATGATCCGCGGCTGACGCCATCAGGCTGCGGCTGCCGACGATCCATGGACCAATGCCGACCAGCGGCCCGGCGTGACACCGAACGCCTTCTTGAAGTGCCTGTTAAAATGACTTTGGTCGCTGAAACCGGCCGCTATCGCGATCTGCGCCAATGGCTCGCTCGCCTCGATCATGCGGCGTGCTCGTTGAAGCCGGCGCATCAAGAGAAAGCGATGCGGGCTGGTGGAGAAGGCGGCACGGAAATGCCGCGATAGGGCATAGCGATCCAGCCCGGTGATCGCCTCCAGCTCTTCGGAACGGACGATACGGAAAACATTTTCTTCCAGATAGTCGCGTGCCAGGCTGGCAGCCCGCAATGCTGTCCTTGGGATCGGTTTCGCCTGCAGGCCTGCATGCCGTGCCAAGCTTTGCATCAATTGCGCAATGAAGTCGGCGACAAAGAGGTCGTCCAGCTTCTGGTCCAACGGCCCCAGCGCCGAAAGCAGCCTCGTGCGGAAAACAGGATCCGTCACCACGGCATTCCTGACGAAAGGCAGCGATGCGCCTATCGTATCGAGGCAGTCCAGCACGATGGACGGCTCCAGATAAAGCATCCTGTAACGCAAACCGTCTTCGGTGCCGGCGCCGCCGTCGTGCAATTCGTCGGGATGGAGCACGATAATCTGGCCGGGCAGGCTGTGATGCGTCGCGCCGCGATAACGGAAGGTCTGGACGCCATGCAGCGTCACGCCGATGGCGTAGGTATCATGACGATGGAGATCGAACGCGCTGCCGTGGAACCGGGCCTCGATACGCTCCATTCCGACGCAATCGGGGGCCGAGATGACACAGTTCTCAGCCGCGTCAACGCACAAACGTCCAAGACCCTGAAAGGCCTCGCCATCTAGACCGTGTGACATCGCTTCATTTCACAAACCTGAATGGTAAATGTCTCATGTTCGACACGAAATTTGCAATCGTGCTGCAGGACGACCTTCCCATCTGGCAAAAGCTCAATGTCACCGCCTTCCTGACCAGCGGCATCGTCGCGCAGTATAGCGAAATCATCGGCGAACCCTATCGCGACCGCGCCGGCAATATCTACAATCCGCTCTCGATCCAGCCGGTCATCGTGCTTTCGGCCGATCGCCCGACGCTTAGTGCGATCCACCGACGGGCGGTGGAGCGCGGTGTGACGACCTCGCTCTACGTCGACGAGATGTTTTCGACCGGCCACGACGCGGCGAACCGCGCCGTCTTTGCCGAATTCGCACCCGACGACGCCAAGGTCGTCGGTATCGCGCTGCGCGCCGAAAAGAAGCTTGTCGACAAGATCACCAAGGGCGCCCGCATGCATCCCTAGTGCATGTCGCCCAAAAGTGCGCACCGGTTTTGGGATGACGACATGCAGAAAGACCAAGCCTGTGGCGGCTGATTCATCCTTCTGATGCTTAGCGTGTTCGGCATCGTCTGCCATTGGCACCTGGTGCGGGCTATCGTCTCGGTATGCGCAAATCATTGGGATGATCATTGCCGGCTGGATTGTCTTCAACCAGTTCCCGACCGCTGGACGCTCGTCGGCGCTGCCGTCATCGTCGCCAGCGGCCTTTATAACGTTCATCGCGAGCACCGGCTTCGTGTGCGCAACCGCGCCGCCCTCGACGTCGAGGTGGAAGCGCTGGCAAAAAAACTTTGATTTGCTCCTGAAGGGTGGCATAAGGCCGCGTTTAAACTGTTTAGTTCATGATCCCGAAAAGTGGGAATCCGGTTTTCGCTGGAGATCATGGATCAGCTCTAGATCGTCGGGGAGCGCAAGGCGCTGGCACAGAAGATTAAGCTTTCGACGATCGCGGATGCGCTCGGCGTGTCCACGGCCACGGTTTCGCTGGCCCTGCGCGACAGTCCGCTGGTTGCCGGCGGCACCCGCGACCGCATCAAGGAACATGCCCGCGCCATCGGCTATATCTACAATCGCCGCGCCGCCAGCCTGCGCACCTCGCGTTCGGGCATCGTCGGCGTCGTCGTTCACGACATCATGAACCCGTTCTTCGCCGAGATACTGCGCTCGATCGAAAGCGAGCTCGATCGCAGCCGGCAGACCTTCATCCTGTCGAACCACTACGACCAGCTCGAAAAGCAGCGCACCTTCATCGACACGCTTTTGCAGCTCGGCGCCGACGGCGTCATCATGTCGCCGGCCATCGGCACGCCGCCCGAAGACATCTTGATGGCCGAGGAAAACGGCCTGCCGGCGGTGCTGATCGCACGCACCGTCGAAGGCGCCGACGTGCCGGTGTTTCGCGGCGACGATGCCTACGGCACCGGGCTTGCCACCAACCATCTGATCTCGCTCGGCCACAAGCGCATCGCCATGGTCGGCGGCACCGACCAGACCTCGACCGGCCGTGACCGCTACCAGGGCTATGTCAACGCCATGGAGGCGGCCGGGCTGGAGGTCAGGCCGTCCTGGCGCATCGCCGGTCCGCGCACCAAACAGGCCGGGTTCGAAGCGGCCGGGCAGTTCTTGTCGCTGAAGGACAAGCCGACCGCGGCCTGCTGCTGGAACGACCTTGTCGCCATCGGCCTGATGAACGGTATTGCACGCGCCGGGCTGGTGCCGGGCATTGACATATCCGTAACCGGCTATGACGATCTCGAGGAGGCGGCGATCGCAACGCCGGCGCTGACCACCGTCTGGAACGGCCAGCGTGAAGTCGGCCGCCGCGCCGCCAGCGCGCTGCTCGACAAGCTCAATGGGCAGATGGTGCGGCCGTCGCAGGAACTGATCAAGCCGGAACTGCATGTGCGTCAGTCGACCGGCAAACCGGTGGAGCGTACATGACAAAAGCCGAACAGCAGCAAGCAGTCGCCATTCTGGTGCCGGGCCAATTCAACGACCATGCGGTCGGCCGCATCGATCGAATGTTCAGCCGCGTCTGGATCGAACGGCCGGAAGCGTCGCTGGTCACCGACGAGCTGCGCCGGTCGGTGCGCGGCATTGCCGCCTTTGGCGGGATCAATGCAGCCCTCATCGACGCGCTGCCGAATCTCGAGATCATCGCCAATTTCGGCGTCGGCTATGATTCGGTCGATGCCCGTCACGCAGCGCAGCGCGGTGTCATGGTCACCAACACGCCTGACGTGCTGACCGAGGAGGTCGCGGACACGGCTCTCGGCCTGCTGATCAACACCATCCGCGAGTTGCCGCGCGCCGAGACCTGGCTGCGCGACGGCAGTTGGGCGCGCGACGGCAACTATCGCTTGAGCCGGCTGACCTTGCGCGGCCGTCGTGTCGGTATTTTCGGCATGGGCCGCATCGGCATTGCCATTGCGCGCCGGCTGGAGGCCTTCGGGCTGCCGATCGCCTATCACAACCGGCGCCAGGTCGAAGCCCTGTCCTATGAATACCACGGCACGCTGAAAGGCCTCGCCGAGGCGGTGGATACGCTGATCTCGGTGGCGCCCGGCGGCGCCTCGACGGAAAAGGCGGTCAATGCCGAGATACTGTCGGCGCTCGGCCCGAATGGCGTCTTCGTCAATATCGGCCGCGGCAGCACGGTGGACGAGGCAGCACTTGCGGCAGCCCTGGCCAATGGCACCATCGCCGCTGCCGGGCTCGACGTCTTCGCCGACGAGCCGAACGTGCCGCCAGCGCTGCTCGCCGCTCCCAACACATCGCTTTTGCCGCATGTCGGCTCGGCTTCGGAACATACCCGCCGCGCCATGGCCGATCTGTGCGTCGACAATCTGGTTTCCTGGTTTTCGGAAGGGAGGGCGCTGACGCCGGTGCCGGAAACGGAAAAGGTCAAGGCGCGCAGCTGAGCGGCAAGCTTTCCTATTTGTTAACGTCGGCTTAACGCTTTGAAATCATTTTTTATCTATCGCCAAACACGCGGAGAACGCAGATGAAAGCACTTGCTGCATTGATATCGGTGGCGGCGCTGTTCGGCATCGTTCACCTGTTTCACGGCGGCAGCGGCGAAGGCCGCACAGCCGATCACTCAACGCAGTCGCCCGGCGATTACAGGCTGGTGGCCAATGGCGACGAAGCGTCCTGCGCGGTCAAGCGCGGCACTGAGGTTGCGCAAGGCCTGTCGCTGTTGACGGTCACTGCGAATTGCCGCCGGGTTTTGCCTGGCATCGAGCGCGCGAAATTCTGGCGTGAGCAGGATGACGGCACGGTCATCTTCAGCGTGAACGGCATCGACCCGATCGTCACGTTCGGCGTCGCCGACGGCGACGGTTATGAATCCTACGCACCAACTCTGCCGCTGCTGTCGCTGGCGGCCAGCAGCGATCGACGTTGACGCCCCACGGCTGAATTATTCCGCGGCAGTGCGCGCGCCGGATTTCGCCGTGGCGTGCAGGCGCACCGCGTCGCCGAAGGCGCGGAAGATCTTTGCCGAGACGCTGTCCGAATTGACCCAGTATTCGGGATGCCATTGGACGCCCACGGCGAAGGCACGGGCGTCCCGCACCGAAACCGCCTCGACCGTGCCGTCGGTGGCGACGGCCTCTATCTGCAACTTCGGGCCGAGCCGGTCGATCGCCTGGCGATGCACCGAGTTGACCATGATGTCGCCCGCCCCGAACACGCCGGCGAGGCAGCTTGCGGGCTTGATCGAAATGGTCTGGCGGATGGCGAAGCGTTCGTCCTGATTGTCGCTCGCCGGTGCGCGATGGTCCAGCGATCCCTCGCGCTCCTGGATTTCTGTGGCCAGCGTGCCGCCCAGCGCCACATTCATCTCCTGGATGCCGCGGCAGATGGCGAGCAGCGGCACGCCGCGCTCCACTGCCTTGCGGATCAGCGGCAGCGTCGTGGCGTCGCGGGCCGGATCGTAGGGGCCGTTGGCCTCGCTGGCATCGCCGCCATAGAGCGTGGGATGCACGTTGGACTTCGAGCCGGTGATCATGACGCCGTCGACTGATGACAGGAGTTCATCGAAATCGAGCCGGTCGCCGAAGGACGGCACCAGCACCGGGAACACGCCGGCGGCCGAAAGCGCCGCCTCCAGATATTGCTGCGGAGCGGCATGCCAGGTGTAGTTGTCGAACTGGCGGACATCGGTCGATATGGCGACTAGCGGCTGCTGCATTTTTGATCCGGGTCCATTCAGTGCAAGGATATGTTCTGCCTTTAAAATAGGCGATCCGACGGCGCTTTGCCATGACAAGTTCGGCATGTCGCATGGGCCACGGAAGGGGCGTTAGACTTAAGTTGCAGGGAGGTGCGTTCGCGCCGCGTTTTTCGCGAAAACGCCGCCGGCAAAACCGGCTCCCATGGCTAGACTCGACTTCTTGCCCGTGTATTGTTTGCCGCGAAGCCGATCCGGGGCACAGAACATCTCCCGAACGTCGGTCTGTTGATCCAATAGGGAGGACTTCATGGATCGTCGATCATTCATCCGCAAGGCCGGTGTGACCGGTGTCGGCGCTGCGGCGGCTACGGCGGCGCTTGCCGCGCCGGCTATCGCCCAAACCAATCCGAAAGTGACATGGCGCCTGGCGTCGTCCTTCCCGAAATCCCTCGATACGATCTATGGTGGCGCCGAGGTCTTTTCCAAGATGCTTTCGGAGGCGACCGACGGCAACTTCCAGGTCCAGGTTTTCGCTGCCGGTGAACTGGTGCCCGGCCTGCAGGTCGCGGATGCCACCACCGCCGGCACCGTCGAGGCCTGCCATACGGTGGCATATTATTATTGGGGCAAGGACCCGACATGGGCTTTGGGTGCCGCGGTTCCGTTCTCGCTCAACGCGCGCGGCATCAATGCCTGGCATTACCACGGCGGCGGCATCGACCTGTTCAACGAGTTTCTGGCCACGCAGGGCCTTTTTGGCCTGCCCGGTGGCAATACCGGCGTGCAGATGGGCGGCTGGTTCCGCAAGGAAATCAACACCGTCGCCGACCTTTCGGGCCTCAAGATGCGCATCGGTGGCTTTGCCGGCAAAGTGGTGCAAAGGCTCGGCGTCGTGCCGCAGCAGATCGCCGGCGGCGATATCTATCCAGCGCTGGAAAAAGGCACCATCGACGCCGCCGAATGGGTCGGCCCTTATGACGATGAGAAGCTCGGCTTCTACAAGGTCGCGCCCAATTATTATTATCCTGGCTGGTGGGAAGGCGGGCCGACCGTCCATCTGATGTTCAACAAGGCAAAATACGAGGAGCTTTCGCCGGCCTACAAGGCGCTGGTGCGCACCGCGGCGCAGGCCGCCGACGCCAACATGCTGCAGAAATACGACTTTCTGAATCCGGCGGCCGTGAGGCGGCTGGTGTCCGCGGGCGCCAAATTGCGCCCGTTCAGCCCGGAAATCTTGGCAGCCTGCTCCGAAAAGGCGAACGAGGTCTATGCCGAGATGGAAGCTTCGAACGCGCCGTTCAAGAAGATATGGGACTCGATCAAGGCCTTCCGCAAGGAGCACTATCTCTGGGCGCAGGTGGCCGAGTACAATTACGACACCTTCATGATGGTCCAGCAGCGCACCGGCAAGCTCTGACAACAGTTACGGCGCAACGCGCTCTTCGGACGCGTGGCGCCGTCACATTTCGATTTGCCTGATCAGCGCGGCACCACCAGCACCTTGACTTCGCCTGGCGCAGGCGGATTGGCGATCACCGCAGCCGCCTCCTCCAGCGTCACCTGCCGTGAGATGAGCTTGTCGATCTCGATCGCACCCGAGGCGATGAGATCGGCGGCCCGGCGATGCGTAAACGGATTGAGGAACGAGCCGAGCACCTTCAATTCCCGGAACAACAGGTTGAAAGGCTCGAACTCGGCCTTCATGCCTTGAGGTGTCACGCCGACGACGACCACCGTACCGCCGGCTTTGGCCAGCCGCATCGATTGTTCGACCGTCTCTCTTACGCCGGCACATTCGAACACCACATCGACGCCGCCCGGCATGAGGCCCGACGGACCGAAGACCGTGTCGATGATATCGCAAGCGCTGGGGTCGACCGTCACCGTTGCGCCCAATTCTCCTGCAAGGGCGCGCCGCGAGGCCTGGCGCGTCGACAGGATGATTGTCGTCGCGCCGGCAAGCCTCGCCAGTTGCACGGTGAGCAGGCCGATCACCCCGCCGCCAAGCACGGCGACCGAGGAGCCGGGTCGGATCTGCGCCAGGTCCACGCCATGCAGGCAGCAGCCAAGCGGCTCGCAGAACGCGCCATGCGTCGGCCTCAGGTCTTTCGGAAGGAGAATGGCCTGCTTCTGAGGCAGCACGACATATTCGGCGAAGCCGCCGTCGCGGCGGATGCCGATGGCAACTAGATTATGGCAGAGATTGATGCGACCCGCGTGGCAGTGCGGGCAGTGCCCGCAGGCGATGTTGGGATCGCCGGTAACGCGATCGCCGACCGAAAAGCCGGACACAGCGGTTCCAGTCGCCTCGACGATCCCGGAGAATTCATGTCCGAGCGTCACCGGCGGCGTACAGGGAAATTCGCCATGGAAAAGATGCCGGTCGGTGCCGCAGACGCCGCATGCCTCGATCCGCACCAGGAGATCGTCCGGTCCGGCGGACGGTTTGCCGACCTCGCGCAGGGCAATGCTGCCCACGCCCTCCAGCCGCACCGCTTTCATCTTTGTTACGCCTCCGGCATCAATTGAAACTCGGTGGTTGGGACAGATCGGTTGCTGGCGCTGCTGGCTTGGCAGGCGGCGTTTCGCCGAAATTCGGCGGTTGCGACAGGTCTGGTGCGGGCGCGGTCGGCGCCGTGCCGCCATCCGCCGGAGGTGCGCCGAGTGGCGACAGGCTCGGCGTTTCCGGCACCTGATAATCGATCGTGCCTGGGTCCACTGCCGTGCCCTTGTAGTGCATCACCATCTGCGGGAAGGCGATGGTCAGGCCGATCATGATGACCTGGATGCAAACGAAGGGAACCGCGCCCCAATAGATCTGGCCGGTGGTCACCGGCGCGATCTTCTTGCCGGTGAGGCGATCGAGATAGGGCACGCGGGCGGCGACCGAACGCAGATAGAACAGTGCGAAGCCGAAGGGTGGATGCATGAAACTGGTCTGCATGTTGACGCCGAGCAGCACGCCGAACCAGATCAGGTCGATCCCGAGCTTGTCGGCGGCCGGCGCCAAAAGCGGCACGATGATGAAGGCGAGCTCGAAAAAATCGAGGAAGAAGGCGAGCAAGAAGACGAGGATGTTGACGCCGATCAGGAACCCGACTTCGCCGCCCGGCAACGATGTCAGGAGGTGTTCAACCCAGATATGGCCGTTGACGCCGTAGAAGGTGAGCGAGAACACCCGCGCCCCGATCAGGATGAACAGCACGAAGGACGACAGCCGCGTCGTCGACGCCAGTGCCTGCTTGATCACGTCCAGCGACAGCCGCCCCTTCATCGCCGCCATGATCAGCGCGCCGACAGCGCCCATGGCGCCGCCCTCGGTCGGTGTGGCGATCCCCAGGAAGATGGTGCCCAACACCAGGAAGATCAGCGCCAGCGGCGGGATCAGCACGATGATCACCTGCTGCGCCAGCCGCGACATCATGTTGATCTTCAGGCGCTGGTCGGCGATTGCCACGACGTAGATGAGGATCACGCCGATGGTGGCACCGAGAATGTCGGCGTTTTGGCCCTGCGATGGCGCAAGATAGCGATACGCCGCGTAGGAAACCACGACTGCCGCCAACACTGCGAACAGCAGCGACAGGACACCGTGGCCGAGCGTGCGGGCCTCCAGCGGCAGCGCCGGCATCGACTTCGGCCGGACGATCGACATGATCACGATGTACGTCGTGTAAAGGCCGGTCAGAACCAGCCCCGGGATCAGCGCGCCCGCATACATGTCGCCGACCGAGCGGCCGAGCTGGTCGGCCAGAACGATAAGCACCAGCGAGGGCGGAATGATCTGGGCGAGCGTGCCCGATGCGGCGATGACGCCGGACGCTACACGGCGGTCATAGCCGTAGCGCAGCATGATCGGCAGCGAGATCAGGCCCATGGCGATGACGGAGGCAGCCACCACCCCCGTGGTTGCGGCAAGCAGCGCGCCGACGAAGATCACAGCATAGGCGAGACCGCCGCGGATCGGCCCGAACAATTGGCCGATCGTGTCGAGCAGGTCTTCGGCCATGCCCGATCGCTCGAGCACGATGCCCATGAAGGTGAAGAACGGGATGGCCAGCAGCGTGTCGTTCGACATCACCCGGCTGCCGTAGAAATTGTCCGGCAGCGCGTGCAGCAGCGGCCAGGCGAGATTGATCGAGCCGCCCGAATAGGGTGACAGCACAACCCCGATGAAGAAGAACAGCAGGCCGTTGGCGGCGAGTGAGAAGGCGACCGGGTAGCCGATCAGCAGGAAGATGACCAGCGAGGCGAACATGATCGGCGCCATGTTCTGGGCGATGAACTCGATCACGAGCGCACCTCTTCGGCGAGCGCCTTCGCTTCGAGCTCGGCCTGCTCATGCACCGATATGAACGGCGTCGGATCGTCCATGTCGCCGCGCATGATGGCGATCTTCTTGATGATCTCGGAGATGCCCTGGAGCGCGAGCAGGAAAAAGCCGGCCAGCAGGATTGCCTTTGCAGGCCAGATGATCAGCCCGCCGGAATTGTTCGACATTTCGCCACTGCGAAACGACAGCGACACATAGGGAACGAAATAGATCACCATCAGCGTCACGAACGGCATCAGGAAAAAAAGGTGACCGAGAAGGTCTATCCAGTGCTGCACGCGGCGCGAGAACATGCCGTAGACAATGTCGATACGGATATGGTCGTTCTGCTTCAGCGTGTAGGCGGCGGCCAGCATGAATGCGGCGCCGAACAGATACCACTGCAGTTCCAGCCAGGCGTTCGACGACATGTCGAACGTCTTGCGGATGACGGCATTGGCGGCGCTGACCAGGATTGCCAGCAGGATCAGCCACGACACCCATTTGCCGATGAATTCGTTCACCCGGTCAATGGTTCTGGATAGAGCGAGCAGCCCTGCCATGCATTCCTCCCTTTACGCATCGGCCCGAAAATCGGTGTCGATTTTCGGAAAGCACGATGCATGACTCAAAGTATCAGCGGCGCGCCAATTCCCGCTTGTTTTTCCGCCGCCTCGATGTGGCCCAACGGTATGCCGTGCGTGGCCCGGCGGGTCAACACAGGGCAGACCGACTAAAACAATCTTGTGAGGTGAGGAAGGGGCTTTTGAGATGAGGAAGGGGGCGAAACAGCCGGCTGACCCGGCGCATGACCCCGAAAATCGGAATCGATTTTCGCTGGGGATCATGCGCAAAATCAAAGTGCTACAACGCCTTTTCGCGTCCGAGAGGACGCGCGCGCTGTAGACGTCATGCAACCAAAGTCTACCCAGGCTTGGTACAGTCAGGCGATCTTGCCCTGATCGCGGCCGGTGCCGATCAGCACCAGCATGGCGACGAGGAACAGATACATCCAGCCATCGCGCCATTCGAGCGGAAAATAGCCGGCCCACAGCGATTCGGCCATGCCGAAAGCGGCGGCGCCAAGTGCTGCCCGCAACGGCGAGAGATAGCCGCCCACCGCCGTCACAAACAGGATTTTCAGCCCGTAGACCAACCCTGTGCCGAAGCTGATGTTGCCGTAGTAGAAGGCGGCGAGCACGCCGGCCAGTGCCGCGCAAAGGCTGCCGAAAAGCACCGCACGCCGAAGCACCGCGCGAACATCGACGCCGCACATCGCTGCCGCCCTGGGATCGTCGGACACGGCGCGCCAGCGCCGGCCGAAGCTTGATTGGGCGAACGCCCAGGCGGCGAGCCCGATAGTTGCCGCGACGACAGCGCAGTCGAGCAACTGGATGAGCGTCAGCGTGGCATTGAAATTGGCCCCCCGCGCAAAAATGATGGGCTGGGCCAGCATTGGCGGCAGCCACAGATCATGGGTTTCGGCGGCGATACGGCTGGCTTCCGACAGGGCCAGCAATATGCCGAGCGTCGTCACCACGATGGCGTTGGGCGAGCGGTCGGCCAACGGTTCGAAGATGCTTCGCGACAAGACATGGCTGAGCAGCGCCGCATAAAGGAACGCCGCAGCTACGCCGAGCGCGACGGATGCAAACAGCGTCAGCCACAGCGCCTGATAGCCGAACGCCGCGGTGAGGATCATCGTATGCCCGCAAAAGGCGAACAGCGCCCCATAGGCAAGATTGGTGCGGTGCAGGATGCCGTTGGTCAGCACGTAGCCGAAGGCAAGCAATGCGTAGAGCGCGCCCGAATGCAGCCCGTTCAGAACCTGCTGGAAGAAATAGAGCATGCAATGTCCTCGATGCATGCCCCCCGCATTCGGGGCGCAGCGGTTTGGGATGAACGACATTCTCAAGACTAGGCTATCGCGATCGCCTCCGTGACGAGCGTTGCACCCGATATCTAACTTGTCAAATGCGTTTTATCGGTTAGATTCGCCATATGGCAGTATCCTGGACTCCGCACCGCTTCACCGGTGGCATGCTTGCGCTCGACACGGCGAACACCGTCGTTTTGCGGAACGATCCGGAGAAAACCTTCGACCGGCTCAAAGATCCGGCCGAGATCGCCCGCTTTGCCGAAGCGGCGAGCGGCTTTCGCGCCGCCGAGCTCGGCGGCAGGCCGCTCGCAGCGCCGGCGCCTGGAAAGATCGCGCCGGTGGTGCTGTCGATCAGGGAGACGACCGATCGGCTGTTTCGCCGTGCGGTTTCGGAAGGTGCGATCGCCACCGGAGACATGCCTGAATTCCTTGAAGCCTGCGCCGACGGACTCGCCGAAAGCCGCACCGAAATCGGGAGGACCGGAAAACCGTTCGGCAATCCGGCGACGCCGATTGCCTTCGAGGCGGCGCTTGCGGTCTCGGCGCTGTCGCTGCTGCGCGGCGACACAATCGCCAGGCTGAGGATATGTCCGAACTGCAGCTGGCTGTTTGTCGACAAAAGCCGCAATTCCAGCCGCCTCTGGTGCGACATGGCGGTGTGCGGCAACCGACAGAAGGCAAATCGATACTATCGCCGCCGGACCGCGGCGAGGGAGGTCACCAATGTCTGAAAGATTTTCGCGCGCGATGATTGTCGTCGCGGCGTTGTTCGCGGTGGCCGCTCTCGGCGCCTGCCGTGACTCCGGCAAGGACCAGCTGTTCGCCATTTCCGGGAAGCTGTTCGAGTTCAACTACCGGCTGGGCATCGCCACCTATGTCATCACCCTCAATCCGCTGCGGCCGGTGGGTGAGGGACAGGTCGCCGTGGTCTTCTTCCAGAACCCGGCCGGTGGTGATCCGATCATCGTCACCCAGAAAATATGGCCGAAGCTGCCGCATGTGACCTTGACCAGCCCGCCGCTCACCTGCGTCGTCAAGGACAAGCCCTATGCGGTGTCGATCCGCATCGAGGATTCCAGCGGCAAATTGCTGCAGAGTTTCGAGACGACACTGACGTCCTCGCTCGACCAGTCGGTCCTGCCCGACCGGCCTCTCGTGGTCGGGCCAGTCTACGAGCTCAACAAGGACCTGGCCGGCCATGTCGACGGCAAGCTGCCCGGCGAACCGAAGCCCAGTTGCCCAAAGGCTGCATGATGCGTCACCAGCGGCGCACTGACCGCCGCCGGAATTTTCGTGCTCGGCCATCCTCACCGACAGGCGTTTCGTGGCGCCACACGGCCGCGCACGGATCATTTGTTGCGCGCCGTCTGGCACCTTCGATTTTGTTTGACCTCCCCGGCAAGGGAAGAAAGACTGTAGGCACTCGACTCCGACGTTGGCTGCGCTCGAACTGCGGGCCTCCGCACAGGAAATGCCTGATGACGCTGCATGATGTCGCGCTCGACGACAAGTTCGACCTGGGAAAGGAGCGCATCTTCCTTTCCGGCGCGCAGGCGGTCATCCGCATGCTGCTGATGCAGCGCGAGCGCGACCGCCGGGCTGGCCTGAACACTGCCGGCTTCGTCTCCGGCTATCGCGGCTCGCCGCTCGGCGGCCTCGACATGCAGCTTTGGAAGGCCAGGAAGCAGCTCGCCCGGTCGGACGTCGTCTTTCAGCCCGGCCTCAACGAGGAACTCGCGGCCACGGCCTGCTGGGGATCGCAGCAGGCCGAATTGCTGGGCGAGGGCACGCATGATGGCGTCTTTTCTGTCTGGTACGGCAAGGGACCGGGCGTCGATCGCTCCGGCGACGTGTTCCGCCATGCCAACCTCGCCGGCTCGTCCAGATATGGCGGCGTGCTTGCCCTGATGGGCGACGACCACATGGCCGAATCCTCGACCAACGCGCACGCGACCGAGTTCCTGTTCGTCGACACCATGGTGCCGATCCTCAATCCGGCCGGGGTCCAGGAGATCATCGACTATGGGCTTTACGGCTTTGCCATGTCGCGTTTCGCCGGCACGTGGGCGGCGATCAAATGCGTCAAGGACAACATCGAATCGACGGCTTCGGTCGATGCCGCGCTCGAACGGCTTGATATCGTCACCCCGGACTTCGAGATGCCGCCCGGCGGCCTCAACATCCGCAACGAGATCGACATGCTCGGCCAGGAGGAGCGGCTGCATGAATACAAGCGCGCCGCCGCTTCGGCTTTCATCCATGCCAACGGGCTGAACCGGATCGTTTATTCCGGTGGACGTGCCCCGAAGCTTGGCATCGTCACCATCGGCAAGAGCTATCTCGACGTTCGCCAGGCGCTGGAAGACATCGGCGTCGACGAGACTGCCGCCAACCGCATTGGTATCAGGCTGTTCAAGGTCGGTTGCCCGTGGCCGCTCGACCTGCAGCACATCGCCCATTTCGCTCGCGGCCTCGACGCCATCGTCGTCGTCGAGGAGAAACGCTCGCTGATCGAGGTGCAACTGCGCGAGAACCTTTACGGCACCGCCATGCAGCCGGTCATCGTCGGCAAGAAGGACGAGCGCGGCGACGGGCTGTTCCCGGCCAAGGGCGCGCTCGACCCCAATGACATCGCAATCGCGCTCGGCGAGAGAATCTTGCGAACGATCGGCCCGTCGGACGAAATCGCCGCACGAGTGGCGAGACTTCGCCAGTTCCAGGCGATGCTCGCCGACACGCCAGACATCGCCTCGCGCACCCCCTTCTTCTGCTCCGGCTGCCCGCACAATTCCTCGACCAAGGTGCCCGACGGCTCGCTCGCCGCCGCCGGCATCGGCTGCCATTTCATGGCGCTGTGGATGGATCGCAACACCGTTGGTTTCACCGCGATGGGCGGTGAGGGCGCGCAATGGGTCGGCCAGGCACCGTTCTCCAAGCGCGATCACATCTTCCAGAATCTCGGCGACGGTACCTACAACCACTCTGGTGCGCTGGCGATCCGCTTCGCGCTGTCGACCGACGCCAACATCACCTACAAGATCCTCTACAACGACGCCGTCGCCATGACCGGCGGTCAGCCGCACGAGGGTGGCCTGACCGTGGACATGATCGCCAGGCAGGTGCGGGCCGAGGGCGTCGAGCGGATCGCCATCGTCACCGACGAGCCGGACAAATATACCAGCAAGGTCGAATTCCCCGCCGGCGCCACCATCCATCACCGCGACGATCTCGACCTCGTCCAGCGCGAATTGCGCGCGGTCAGGGGCACATCCGTGCTGATCTACGACCAGACCTGCGCCGCCGAAAAGCGCCGCCGCCGCAAGCGCGGCACCTTCCCGGATCCCGACAAGCGTGTCTTCATCAACGAACTGGTCTGCGAAGGCTGCGGCGATTGCGGGGTGCAGTCGAATTGCGTGTCGATCCAGCCGGTCGAGACCGAATTCGGCCGCAAGCGCAGGATCGACCAGTCGAGCTGCAACAAGGATTTCTCCTGCATCAACGGCTTCTGTCCGTCCTTCGTCACCGTGCATGGCGCCAAGATCAGGAAGGCAGAGGGTATTGCCGGCACGACCGATCCGCTCGACGGCGTGCCCGCGCCCGCTGAATTCCCGCTCGGCGAACAAGGCTGGGCGGCGATCATCGACGGCGTCGGCGGCACCGGCGTCGTCACCATCGGAGCGGTGCTCGGCATGGCGGCCCATCTCGAAGACAAGGGCTGCGGCATGATCGACATGGCCGGCCTTGCCCAGAAGGGCGGTTCGGTGTTCACCCATGTCCGCATCGCGTGCAGCCCGGGCGATATCCATGCCATCCGCGTTTCGGCGGGGAAGGCAGACCTTGTGCTTGGCTGCGACCTTGTCGTGTCGGGCGCCCAAAAGGTGCTCGCCGCGGCGCGTGAGGGCCACACGATCTTCCTCGCCAACACCGCCGAGATCATGCCCGGCGAGTTTACCCGGTCGGCGGATTTCTCGCTGCCTGTCGAGCGACTGAAAAAGGCGATCCGCACTGCCGCCGGCGACGACAAGGCGCATTTCTTCGATGCCACCCGCACCGCCACCGCGTTGTTCGGCAGTTCGCTCGGCGCCAACATGTTCATGCTCGGCTTCGCCTTCCAGCATGGCGGCTTGCCGCTGTCAGCCGAGGCAGTCGAAAAGGCGATCGAGCTCAACGGCCAGGCCGTGGCGATGAACGTCTCAGCCTTCCGCTGGGGCCGCCGCGCCGCCCACCAGCCGGATTTCGTGCGCGGCCTCGTTGTCCAGCCGGGCGCGGCTGCACAGAACGCCGCTGTCGCCGAGACGCTGGACGACATCATCGCCCGCCGGGTCGCCTTCCTCACCGGCTATCAGAACGCCGCTTATGCCAAGCGCTACGCCGACAGACTGGCCGCGCTGCGCAGGGCCGAAGCCAGTGCGGTGCCCGGTTCGACTGCTGTGACCGAAGCCGCCGCGAGGAACCTGTTCAAGCTGATGGCGGTCAAGGACGAATACGAGGTGGCAAGGCTCTACACCGACGGCTCCTTCGCCGCCGAACTGGGGAAGCAGTTCCAGAGCTACGACAAACTCGAATTCCATCTCGCGCCGCCGATCATGGGCAGGCGCGGCAACGACGGCAAATCGAGGAAGTCGAGTTTCGGTCCCTGGATGATGAAGGGATTCCGCCTGCTGGCGGCGATGAAAGGCTTGCGCGGCACGGTCTTCGACGTGTTCTGCTACAGCACCGAAAGGCGTATGGAACGGCAGCTTCTTGCGCAATACGAGGCCGACCTGGAGCTTGTCGCCGGCGCGCTGGCGCCGGGCAAGGTCGAGGCCGCGGCAGCACTTGCCTCGGTGCCGGCGCTCATTCGCGGCTATGGTCACGTCAGGCAGGCCAGTGCCGAAAAGGCCGCTGGAGAGCGCCTAAGGCTGCTCGATCGCCTGGCAAAGACGCCGGTTCGGCCAAAACTCCAGGCCGCCGAGTGATCGATACGCCTCGTTTACCTGAAGGATAGCTTCCCCGGGGTCAACCGACCTGACGGTGAGGCCCCAGACGGCCCCTCTAAATCTTTCTTAAGGCTAATGTGACACAGCTTGGCTCCCCAGGGTTGGGATTCAGGCGTGAATCTAAAAAGAAAAAACGAGATTCCTGTCGACGTCTATATCCCGTTCGTGGAAACTCTGTTTCGCGACGGGGTGACGCTTTCGATCGGCATTCTCGCGCAAACCTTCCTTATCGGCCTTGTCTGGTGGAAGAACGGCGATCCGCGTTACCTGGTTGTTGCGATCGCGATGGTTCTCGTCGGCATATTCCGCATGAGAAACTTCCAAAAATACAACAACTTGCCATCACCGACGACCTGGGAGGAAGCGCACAAGCGCGAAAACGATTACATATTCTACGGCTCCCTGCATGGGCTTACGCTCGGGGCTTTCTGCCTGCTCGGCATCTACTTTGCGCGCGACGATTTCGCCGAGATCGCCTCCGTTTGCCTGACGCTGGCGACCGCGACGTCCATTGCCGGCCGCAACTACGGCTCGCCGCGCATGGTGATCATCCTGACTCTTGCATTGACCTGGCCCATCTCGCTGGGCTTCCTGCTGCGCGGCGATATCTATCATGTTCTCCTTGGCCTGCTGTCAGCGCCATTCCTGTTCGCGATCCGCAAATTCGCCAACACGGTGCGCGATGTGCTTTTTGCGGCGGTGTCGGAGGAAAAGAAGGCGAACCGCCTCGCCCAGCGCTTCAATCGGGCGCTGAACACCATGTCGCATGGCCTTGTCATGCTCGGACCGGACGGCCGGGTGGCGGTGGCCAACGCCGAAGCAGCGCATTTGATGTCGCTCAAGTCGCCCGACGCGCTGCTCGGGCGATCGATCCACGGTCTGCTGATGCGCGGCGTTGCCGGCGGCATGCTGGCGCTGAAGGACTGCCGCTACATCGAAGCCCAGCTTACGCGCGCCCTGCGCGAGGGCCGCGATCGCAAGGTTCTCGTCTCGCTTGCGAACGGTCAGCACTATGAGTTCTCGGCGCGCGAAGGCAGCCAGGAACTGGGCGTCATCACCTTCGAGGATGTGACGGCCCGCGTCGAGGCGGAAGACAAGATACGCTTCATGGCGCGTTACGACAGCCTCACCGGCCTGCCCAACCGCGCCTATTTCCAAGAGCTGATCGGAGAGGCGATGGCATCCGGCGACCTCGAGCGTCTCTGCGGGCTCGCCGTGCTCGACCTTGACGACTTCAAGAGCGTCAACGACACGCTTGGCCACCCGGTCGGCGATGGATTGATCTACGCCGTCGCTGAACGGCTGGCGGCGGTCGCCGGACCAGGCGTCACCGTCAGCCGTTTCGGTGGCGACGAGTTCATGATCTTCTTCGACCGCGTCGAGGACGAGAGCCATCTGATCAGCCAAATCGACGAGATTTTCATTGACCTGCAGGGCGAGGTCGACGTCGCCGGTCATGGACTGCGCATCCAGGCCAGCGGTGGCGCGGTGCTGTCGCGGGTCAGGAACAGCGATGTCGACGCCATGATCGTCAAGGCGGACCTCGCGCTCTACAAGGCCAAGGAACTCGGCAAGAACACTTGGCGGTTGTTCGAAGCATCGATAGATGCCGCTTTCCGCAACCGTCAGCTGATGAAGGCCGATCTGCGCACCGCGGTGGAAAGCAAGGGGTTGCGGGTGGTCTACCAGCCGATCGTGACGATGAGCACGATGCGCATAGCCAGTTGCGAGGCGCTGTGCCGTTGGGACCACCCCGATCTCGGACCAATTTCGCCCAGCATCTTCATTCCGCTGGCGGAAGAAATGGGCATCATTTCCGAGATCAGCACCTTCGTCCTGCATGCGGCGTGCACCGAGTGCGCCAAATGGCCCGCACAGACCAGTGTCTCGGTCAATCTCTCGGCCAAGGACTTCCGCAACCGCGACGTTATCGAGAAGGTTTGCGATGCGCTCGCCAGCTCCGGTCTCGCCGCCGGTCGCCTGGAGATCGAGGTCACCGAGACGGCGCTGCTCGACGACAAGTCGCTGACGCGTCAGTATATCGAGGAATTGAAGCGGCTTGGCGTGCGCATCGCGCTCGACGATTTCGGCACCGGCTATTCGAGCTTGAGCTATCTCCACAAACTGCCGCTCGACAAGATCAAGATCGACCGATCGTTCCTGATGGACGTCACCCAGAACAGCCGCTCGCTCGAACTGCTCAAGGGCATCGTCAATCTGTCACGGCCGCTGGGGCTTTCGGTGACGGTCGAGGGCGTCGAGACTTTCGAGCAGCTCAAGATCCTGGCCTTGCAGGTGAAGCCGGACCTGGTTCAAGGTTTCCTGTTCGGCTCGGCGCTCAGCGCGTCCGGCATCGAGACCATGTCGAGCACGGTCTGGCCCTTCGCCAAGGACATCAATACGGCCAGGAAGGCGACGCTTCGCTGATCTCTGTGGCTGATTTCCATGGGAGGAATCTCCACTTTGGTATAATATTTACAATTATTAACCTTAATAGCTGGTAAACGATCTCTATCTTGTTTTCAGCTTTACATCTTACGACCCTGCCGTAGGGTTGATCGCGGCGGTTGTACGGGGATTGAGTTCATGGTTGTTGAGTTGATTTCGCCTCGCCAGGCGGCGGGTGCGGACGGGAGTGATGCGTCCGACACTATGTCCAGCTTTGCCAGGAATGTCTCGGCGATGCTTGAGCGGACGGAATACCGTCGCTGCGACAAGGGCGAAGACCTCGAGGACATCTACCGCCTGCGCTACAAGTCGTATCGCTCCAACGATATGGTGCCCGATAGCGAGAACCATACCATTCACGACGAGCTCGACGAGGCGCCGAATGTCTTTCGTTTCGGCGTCTACATCGACCAGGAACTCGTCAGCACACTGCGCATTCACCACGTCACGCCGGCGACGCCGATGTCGCCTTCCACCAAGGCTTTCGGCGATATCGTCATGCCGATGCTGGCCAAGGGACTGAGCTTCATCTGTCCCAGCCGGTTCGCCTCCGACCCCGACTGGTCACGCGTCTATCCGCAAATTCCCTATCTCACATTGCGGCTCGCCGGCATGGCGTGTTTTCATTTCAACGCGCCTTACTGCCTGTCGACCATTCGCGAGGACCACGCCGGCTTCTACAAGCGGATCTACTATTCCGAGAAGATCAGCGAGGCCCGCGCCTATCCCGGCGTGTACAATAAGGTCGTGCTCTACCGTGCCGACGTCAACGCGATCCGCGAGCGGTCCCTCTCCCGGTTCCCGTTTTTCCGTTCGACGCCGATGGAGCAGCGCATGCTGTTCGACATGCCTAATCTTGGTGAACTCGCGCCGCTGACCATCCTGCCCACAGCCAAGTATTTTCGCGAAGCCGCCTGATGCATGTCGCGCAAAAGTGTGCAGCAGCTTTGGGACAACGACATGCATCAAAACAAAGGCAAGACATTCGGCAACTTTGCAACCTGGCCATGGAGCTTTCAGGCCGCTTCGGCGTTCTGAGAGGCGCGCCGATGGCGCAATGAATGACGTCCGACCCGCATAGCGTTGACGACAATCCTACCGAGAGGAATCCGACATGACCATTTCCACGCTCGCACTCACTCCGCTGATCTCGCTGATCGCCGGCGTGCTGATCCTGGTGATGCCGCGGCTCCTCAACTACATCGTCGCGCTCTACCTGATCGTCGTCGGCCTGCTTGGGCTGTTTCCGCAGCTCGCCGGCTGATGTGACAAGCTCGGCCGCAAGGAAGCGCAAGGCGGCAGCCACGGTCGCCTCAGGAACATCCTCCTGCATCCGGCGGCTTCAACTTTCCTTTGAGGCTGCTGTCTCCGACGATGCGGCAATAGCGCCATTGCCCTCGGCCTGGCTTTTCGCTATGTGCCTGAAAGATGTCTTCGAAGGGGTATTCCTATGGCTGATCACTCGCCGACCGGTCCTGTCGAACTAGGCGCGAAGATGGACTATGCCGAGCACGACCGCACCTATGCGGGCTTCCTCAGGCTCGCGAAATACGGATCGCTCTTTTGCCTCGCCGTGCTTCTGGCAATGGCTTTCGGCTTCTTTGCGGGCGGCTTCTTCTCGGGATTTGTCCTGTTCGCACTGATCCTCGCCGTCGGCGCTTTCATTCTCCGGTAAATTCTTCAAAACCCTTGCCCGTGACATCGCCGGAAGCCCGGTCGGCGTCCTGCGCAGACAGGTTCCAGCCGAAAGGATCATGCGGTGGGGCAGACGGTATTCATCCCTCGTGAAGTGGACGTGAGCGAGCCACGCGTTGCGGCTTCGCCGGACACGGTGAAGCGGCTGGCAGGGCTGGGTTTCGACGTGATCGTCGAAAGCGGCGCCGGCACGGCATCGCGCATTCCCGACGAAGAGTTCGCCAAGGCCGGCGCTGTGATCGGTAAGGCCGGCGATGTCGCCAAGGCCGATGTGGTGCTGAAGGTGCGCCGGCCTGATGAGGCGGAGCTGAAGGCCTATCGCCCGGGCACTGCCGTCATCGCCATCATGGATCCCTATGGCAACGATGCTGCCGTCGATGCTCTGGCAAGGGCCGGCGTCACCGCCTTCTCGATGGAGTTCATGCCGCGCATCACGCGCGCCCAATCGATGGACGTCCTGTCCAGCCAGGCGAACCTCGCCGGCTATCAGGCGGTGATCGACGCGGCTGCCGAATATGACCGGGCGCTGCCGATGATGATGACGGCGGCCGGCACGGTGCCGGCGGCGAAAGCCTTCATCATGGGCGTCGGCGTCGCCGGCCTGCAGGCGATCGCTACTGCGCGTCGTCTCGGCGCCGTGGTCACCGCCACCGACGTGCGACCCGCCGCCAAGGAACAGGTCGCCTCGCTGGGGGCAAAGTTCCTGGCGGTCGAGGATGAGGAGTTCAAGGCGGCCGAGACGGCTGGCGGCTACGCCAAGGAAATGTCTAGGGAATACCAGGCCAAGCAAGCGGCACTGACCGCCGAGCACATCGCCAAGCAGGACATCGTCATCACCACGGCGCTGATTCCCGGCCGTCCGGCGCCGAAGCTCGTTTCGGCCGCGATGGTCGCCTCGATGAAGCCGGGCTCGGTGATCGTCGATCTCGCGGTCGAACGCGGCGGCAATGTCGAAGGCGCCGTTCCTGGCAAAGTTGTGACGACGGCCAACGGGGTAAAAATCGTCGGCCATCTCAACGTGCCGGGCCGCGTCGCGGCCTCCGCCTCGCTGCTCTATGCAAGGAACCTCTTTGCGTTCCTCGAGACACTTGTCGACAAGACCGCGAAGACGCTGGCCATCAACCGCGACGACGATCTGGTCAAGGCGACGATGCTGACCGATGGCGGCCAGGTCGTGCATCCGGCCTTCGCCGGCAAGCCGGCGGTGATGATCGCCTCGGCTGAACCTGCGAAGCCTGCTGCCGCGAAGAAACCGGCTGCGCCAAAGAAAGCTGCCGCACTCAAGAGACCTGCCGCTGCCAAGCCGAAAAGGATCGCGTGATGGACCAGACCTTGCAGAAAGCCCTCGACCAGCTCGACCAGGCGACCGCCGCCGTCCGGCTCGCGGTGCAGGATCTGGCCACCGCTCCAGGCGGCACCGATGCGGCAGCCGACGCCGCGCACGCGCTGTCCGGCGGGGCGATCGATCCGTTCGTCTTCCGCTTCGCTATTTTCGTCTTGGCGATCTTCGTTGGCTATTACGTCGTCTGGTCGGTGACGCCGGCGCTGCATACGCCGCTGATGGCCGTCACCAACGCCATTTCCTCGGTCATCGTCGTCGGCGCGCTGCTTGCCGTCGGCATCTCGGCGTCCGGCATCGCCACCGGCTTCGGTTTCGTCGCGCTGATGCTGGTCTCGGTCAATATCTTCGGCGGCTTTCTCGTCACCCAGCGCATGCTGGCCATGTACAAGAAGAAGGACAGGTAGAGCGACATGAACGCCAACTTCGCCTCCTTCCTCTATCTGGTCTCCGGTATCCTGTTCATCCTGGCGTTGCGCGGCCTGTCGCACCCGACCACCAGCCGCCAGGGCAACATGTACGGCATGATCGGCATGGGCATCGCCATTGTCACCACGCTGGCGCTGGCGACCCCTTCGGCGGGAGGCTTTGGCCTCATCGTGCTCGGTCTGCTGATCGGCGGCTCGGTGGGCGCGGTCACCGCACGGCGCATCGCCATGACCTCAATGCCGCAGCTGGTCGCCGCCTTCCACTCGCTCGTCGGCCTTGCCGCCGTCATGGTGGCGGCTGCCGCCGTCTATGCGCCGGAAAGTTTCGGCATCGGCACGGCAGCCGACATCCACGCCCAGGCGCTGATCGAGATGAGCCTCGGCGTCGCCATCGGCGCCATCACCTTCACCGGCTCGGTCATCGCCTTCCTCAAGCTCGATGGCCGCATGTCGGGCAAGCCGATCATGATCGGCGGCCGTCACTTCATCAACGCGGCCCTCGGCATCGCGCTGATCGTGCTGATCGTGCTGCTGGTCACCACCGAGTCCAAGCTGGTGTTCTGGCTGATCGTTGCGGCATCGCTTGTCCTTGGCGTCCTGCTCATCATCCCGATCGGCGGGGCCGACATGCCGGTGGTCGTCTCGATGCTGAATTCCTATTCGGGTTGGGCGGCTGCGGCACTCGGCTTCACGCTCGGCAATCTGGCGCTGATCATCACCGGCGCGCTGGTCGGCTCGTCCGGCGCGATCCTGTCCTACATCATGTGCAAGGGCATGAACCGGTCATTCATCTCGGTCATCCTCGGCGGCTTCGGCGGCGAGACTTTCGCCACCGCCGACGACGGCATCGAGCGCACGGTCAAGCAGGGTTCGGCCGACGATGCCGCCTATCTGATGATGAACGCGCAGAAAGTCATCATCGTGCCAGGCTACGGCATGGCGGTCGCCCAGGCACAGCACGCGCTGCGCGAGATGGCCGACAAGCTCAAGGCCGCCGGCGTCGACGTCAAATACGCCATTCATCCGGTCGCCGGCCGCATGCCCGGCCACATGAACGTGCTCTTGGCCGAAGCCAACGTGCCTTACGACGAAGTGTTCGAGCTCGAGGACATCAACTCCGAATTCGCGCAGGCCGACGTCGCCTATGTCATCGGTGCCAACGACGTCACCAACCCGTCCGCGCGGGACGACAAGAGCTCCCCTATTTTCGGCATGCCGATCCTCGATGTCGACAAGGCCCGCACCTGCCTGTTCGTCAAGCGCTCGCTCGGCTCCGGCTATGCCGGCATCGACAACACGCTGTTCTACAAGGACGGTACCATGATGCTGCTCGGCGACGCCAAGAAGATGACCGAAGAGATCGTCAAGGCCTTGGACCACTGATCCGGGTTAGCGGCGCCGGTACACCGCCAGTTGCTCGAAACCAAAAGTCTGGCTCCGCGCCGGGCTTTTTCTTGGCCCTGAGCATCCGGCCTGGAGCGTCTTTGCTCTCACCCCGGTTTCAGAGCTACGATGGGCAAATTCTGTTCCGGGATTTGTCACCAACGGAGGCACTGGTGTCCGACCCTCATCCTGTTGCGTCGCCGGCCAGGACCAGTCCGCCGGCCTCCGGAAAGGCGCCGCGCAAGCTCAGCCAGGCCGTGGTGATCGTGCATGGCATGGGCGAACAGCGGCCCATGGGCACGCTGAGGGAATTTGTTCAGGCTGTCTGGAGTCATGATCCCGCCCGCGCGCCGTTTTATGCCCGTGTCACTGATCCGGCCGACCCCGACGGTGAGAAGATCAACCAGAGCTGGATCACGCCTGACAGCCGGACGAACTCGCACGAGCTTCGCCGGATCACCACCCCTTACGACGTCGATGGCCGCCGCACCGATTTCTACGAGCTTTACTGGGCCGACATTACGCAGGGCACGACGCGGGGCCGGCTTGCGGCCTGGGTAACGAATCTGCTTTGGCGCAAGCCCACCGACATTCCGCGCGATGCCCGCGGGCTGTATGTCGTCACGCTTCTGGCCGTCATAACAGTCCTGTGCGCGGCGCTCCTGCTCGCGACGTCGGCATCGCAAGGGTATATTTCCTGGACCACGGGTACGCTCGTCACGATCCTGGCTTCGTTCGTCATCTGGTTGGTGGACCGGTTTGGCCTTCCTTATTTCGGCGACGTGGCCGCCTATGTACGTGCTGAAGCGGCAACGGTCGAGAAGCGCGCGCTTGTCCGCGACCGTGGCCTGACGCTGCTGAGGCGTCTCATGATGGACGATGGCTACGATCGGATCGTGCTGGTCTCACACAGCCTGGGATCGATCATCGCCTACGATCTGCTGCAGATATTGTGGGCCGATTTCAGGCCTCGAAAGCTGGAAGCGGTCCGCGACAAGGCGAGACTGAAAGCGATCCGCGCCGTCGACAAGTCCACGCTCAACGCCGATGGTTCTGCGTGGCCTGACGGCTTGGATGATTTTTCCGGATTCCGCCGCGCCCAATGGGAGCTCTATCGGCAGCTTCGCACCAGGGACGCCGATCATCCATTGCCATGGAAGATCAGCGATTTCGTCACGCTCGGCAGTCCGCTGACCCACAGCGAATTTCTGGTGACCTACAACCTCGCCGAATTCAGGCGCGGCATCGCTGAGCGGCTGTTCTCGGCATGTCCGCCGATTGCCGAGACGGCGGCCGGTGGAACCGTCCTCTATCAGGAAGGGCGCAGCCGTTCGGGCAAGCCACAGCGGGCGGTGCATCATGGTGCAGTGTTTGCCGCGACGCGTTGGACCAACATCTTCGACAGGGGCAATGGCTGGCTGACGGGCGACCCGATCTCCGGGCCGATGGCAGAAAATTTCGGCCCCGGCGTGGACAACATCCAGGTCGAGCTGCGCGGTTCGCTTGGCCGCATCTTCACGCACACGCTCTACTGGTCGCTGAAGACGACCGGCGTCGAGGTCGCCGCAGCCGCCGGCACGCCGCCGCGCTCGCATATTGGCGTGCTGCGCGACGCCGTCGACCTCGGTCGCAAACTGGAGCCAAGTCAGGCGGTGCCGACGATAGGCCGCACAGAAACGGCCTGAAGCATAAAAAACGCGCGCCGGGAGCACGCCAACACCTCAAATACCCTGATTGATTGGGCCTCAGATATCCAGATTGGCGACCGACAGCGCATTGTCCTGGATGAACTCGCGTCTAGGCTCAACTTCGTCGCCCATCAGCCGCGAGAATAGACTGTCCGCATCGGTGGCATCGGTGACCTTGACCTGCAGCAGCGAGCGCACATTCGGGTCGAGCGTGGTTTCCCAGAGCTGCTCGGCGTTCATCTCGCCGAGGCCCTTGTAGCGCTGCATGGTCAGGCCCTTGCGACCGGTGGCAAACACGGCGTTGAGCAGCGCCAGCGGTCCCGAGATGGTTTCCGACACATCCTTGCGGCGCAGCAGCGGCGGCTCGCCATAGACTTCCGCGAGGCGCGGCGCATAGCGGTCGATCTGGCGGGCGTCGGCCGAATTGATCAGCGCGAGATCGAGATGCGCGAACTCCTTGACGCTGCGCACCGTGCGCTCGAACACATAGCCGCCGATGCCTTCGTTCGAGGTCGACATGCGGCCGGTCCAGCCGCGTTCGGTGTCCTCGGCAATGATGTCGAGGCGCCGGGCGACACGCTCAGCCATGGCGTTGGCCCGGCCGAGATCGGCGAACAACTCAGGGTTGAGTGCGCCGGCGATCGCCGCCTGCTCGACCACGCCCCGGTTATAGCGCGTGTGCAGCCCGTTGATGAGCTGGCGCACCGCCAGCGCATCGTCGATGGCGCTGCGCAGGTCCTGTCCGGCCCGCACCTCGCCGGCGCTGAGCGCAAGCGACGCCTCCTCCAGCCCCGAGCCGATCAGGAATTCCTCGAAGGCGCTTTCGTCCTTGAGGTATTGCGAACTCTTGCCGCGCGTCACCTTGTAGAGCGGCGGCTGGGCGATATAGAGATGGCCGCGCTCGATCAGTTCCGGCATCTGCCGGAAGAAGAAGGTGAGCAGCAAGGTGCGGATGTGGGCGCCATCGACGTCGGCGTCGGTCATCAGGATGATCTTGTGATAGCGCAATTTGTCGGCGTTGAACTCGTCCTTGCCGATCGAGGTGCCGAGCGCGGTGATCAGCGTACCTATCATGTCGGAGCCGAGCATGCGATCGAAGCGGGCCCGCTCGACATTGAGGATCTTGCCGCGCAGCGGAAGTATGGCCTGGTTCTGGCGCGAACGGCCGCCCTTGGCCGAGCCGCCGGCGCTGTCGCCCTCGACGATGAAGATTTCGGACTTCGCCGGATCGCGTTCCTGACAGTCGGCCAGCTTGCCGGGCAGCGAGGTGACGCCGAGCGAGCTCTTGCGGGTGATGTCGCGCGCCTTGCGCGCGGCTTCGCGCGCCGCTGCCGCCTGGATGACCTTGTCGATGACCACCTTGCCCTCGGTCGGGTGCTCTTCGAGCCAGGTGCCGAGCGCTTCGTTGACGAGCCCTTCCACCACCGGGCGAACTTCGGACGAGACCAGCTTGTCCTTGGTCTGCGACGAGAATTTCGGATCGGGAACCTTGACCGACAACACCGCCGTCAGCCCCTCGCGGCAATCGTCGCCGATCAGCGCCACCTTCTCCTTCTTGGTGAGGCCCGAGGATTCGCCATAGCCGGTTATCTGGCGCGTCAGCGCGCCGCGGAAACCGGCAAGATGCGTGCCGCCGTCGCGCTGCGGAATGTTGTTGGTGAAGGCCAGCACGTTCTCGTGGTAGCTGTCGTTCCACCACATGGCGACTTCGACGGTGATGCCGTCGCGCTCGGCTTTGATCGCAATCGGCTTGTCGATCAGCGGTTTCTTGACGCGATCGAGATATTTGACGAACTCCTCCAGTCCGCCATCATAGTGCAACTCATGACGCACGACGTCGGCATGGCGGGCATCGGTCAGAATGATGCGCACTCCGGAATTCAGGAAGGCGAGTTCGCGCAGCCGGTGCTCCAGCGTGCCGAAGTCGAATTCGACCATTGTGAACGTTTCGGCCGACGGAAAGAAGGTGATCTCGCTGCCGCTGCGTCCGTCATAGGTGCCGGCAACCTTGCGCTGTTCGTAGGTGCCGGTGACCCTTAGCGGCGCGTCGGCATTGCCGTGCGTGAAGCTCATCTCGTAGATCTGGCCGTTACGGCGGATCTTCAGCTTCAGCCAGGCCGAAAGCGCATTGACCACCGAGACGCCGACGCCGTGCAGGCCGCCAGACACCTTGTAGGAATTCTGGTCGAACTTGCCGCCGGCATGCAGCTGCGTCATGATCACTTCGGCCGCCGAGATGCCTTCGCCGGTGTGGATATCGGTCGGAATGCCGCGGCCATTGTCGATGACCGTCACCGAACCGTCGGGGTTGAGCGTCACGGTGACGAGGTCGGCATGGCCGGCCAGCGCCTCGTCGATGGCGTTGTCGACGACCTCGTAGACCATGTGATGCAGGCCCGAGCCGTCGTCGGTATCGCCGATATACATGCCCGGCCGCTTACGGACGGCATCCAACCCCTTCAAAACTTTGATGGAATCGGCGCCGTACTCGGCCTCAGCGCCGTTGGCGTTGTCGATCTGATCGCTCATGAAAACCTGTCTGATTGATGCCGCACATCCAGCGCAAAAAATCGGCTCCGAATCGCGCGTCCTTGATGTCCAAGATATAGGTGCAAAAGGCGGTTTTTCCAAGATTTGCAAGCATTTCCGAATGGAAGAAGAGCGCGCCTGACCGGCCAGGGCATCGGACCCAAAAGTGGAGCCGGACTTGGAACAGAGCGGCGGCAACAACAGAGGGCCGACCTGTTCCGACGATCAGGCACTTTCCAGTGCCCGGTCACATTCCGGAGAGCCGGCGACATGGACGCTTGCCTTGCCAGCCACTACATTGAGGTGACCAGCGGAGCACGCCATGGACAGTCAGCCCGCCCCCTTCGTCCCGCCGGCGCCGAAGCCGCGTACGTCGCCGCCGTCGACGCTCGAGATGATCCGCATCGTCTATCGCAACCCGCTCGAACTGTGGGGCGAGCCGACCTACAACCAGCCCTGGATATCGGTGACCGGCATCGGCGGGCGGCTGGTCATCGCCAACGACCCCGGCCTCATTCGCCACGTGCTGGTCGACAATGCCAAAAATTACAAGATGGCGACGGTGCGCCAGATGATCCTGCGGCCGATCCTACGCGACGGCCTGCTGACCGCCGAGGGTGAGGTCTGGAGGCGTTCACGCAAGGCGATGGCGCCGGTGTTCACGCCGCGCCACATATTCGGTTTTGCCGAGCCGATGCTGAGGCGCACGCGGGAGTTCGTCACGCGCTACGAGGGCGGCGGCACGTCGGACATCGCCCACGACATGACGCTGCTTACTTTTGATATCCTGGCCGAGACGCTGTTTTCCGGCGAGATATCAGGCGAGCCGGGCAGCTTCGCCAAGGAGATCGACCGGCTGTTCGAGACCATGGGCCGGGTTGATCCGCTCGACCTGTTGCGGGCGCCCGACTGGCTGCCGCGCCTGACCCGCATCCGCGGCCGCAAGACCATGGCTTATTTCCGCAAGATCGTTACCGACACAGTCAAGATGCGCGAAGAGCGGCTCAAGCGCGATCCGGACAAGGTGCCGCAGGATTTTCTCACGCTTTTGCTCAAGGCGGAGGGACCGGACGGGCTGACACGCGCCGAGGTCGAGGACAACATCATCACCTTCATCGGCGCCGGTCACGAGACCACGGCGCGGGCACTTGGCTGGACCCTCTACTGCCTGGCCGAAGCGCCTTGGGAGCGCGAAAAGATCGAGCGCGAGATCGACGCCGTGCTGGCGCGAGAACCCGACCCGACAAAGTGGCTCGACGCCATGCCGTTCACCCGCGCCGCCTTCGACGAGGCGCTCAGGCTCTACCCGCCGGCGCCGTCGATCAACCGCGAGCCGATCGAGCCCGAAACCTGGAGCGGCCTCTATATACCGAGGCGCGCCGCGGTGCTGGTCATGCCCTGGGTTGTCCATCGCCACCGCAAGCTGTGGGACCGGCCTGACGCCTTCATGCCGGAACGCTTTCATCCGGGAAATCGCGAAAAAATCGACCGCTTCCAGTATTTGCCGTTCGGCGCCGGCCCTCGCGTCTGCATCGGCGCCAGCTTTGCCATGCAGGAGGCGATCATCGCGCTGGCCATCATGCTGTCGCGTTTCCGCTTCGACACCACCGCCGAGACCAAACCGTGGCCGGTGCAGAAACTGACGACGCAACCGCAGGGCGGCCTGCCGATGCAGGTCACGCGGCGCCTTTAGTGAGCGCCTGATTGGCTAGGCCGCCGTCTTTCGCTGGAACTGGCCTGCGGCGCGGTAGCGCCAGAGATAGCTCGGCAGGATGCTGCCGATCGACTGCGGTTGGATGCCGAGGCCGGCGAGCGTCCTATTTTCCCTGATGGCCGCTTCCGATACGATGTTGTGCTCGCGCAGCTGCAGGACCTGATCCTTGGTCAATAGCGGATTGGGCAAAAGCCCGAGAATCGATGCCTGCATGTTGGCCACCCACCACGGTACCGACACCAGAAGCCGCTCGCGGTCGATCATGGCAAGCATTTCCTGCATGCATTCCTTGAAGGACAGTACCTGCGGTCCGCCAAGCTCGTAGATCCGGCCGCCCTGGACTTTGCCGTCGACCGAGTGCGCCACCGCCTCGGCGACGTCGCCGACGTAGACCGGCTGGAATTTGGTCTGCCCGCCGCCGATCAGCGGCAGGACCGGCGAATAGCGCGCCATGCTGGCGAAGCGGTTGAAGAAGCTGTCCTCCGGCCCGAAATTGATCGATGGCCGCAAGATGACGGTATCGCTAATCGTTTCCAGGACCGCTTTTTCACCGAGCGCCTTGGTGCGTGCATAGTCCGATTGCGCGTTCAGATCGGCGCCCAGCGCCGAGATATGGGTGAGGCCGGCGCCGACGGCGCGCGCCGCTTCGGCGACCGCGCGTGCGCCGAACTCGTGGACGGAGGTGAATTTCTGCCGACCGCTCTCATGCAGGATGGCCACCAGGTTGACGACATGGTCGGCGCCCTGCACGGCGCGGTCGACCGACCAACGCACGCGAACATTGGCCTGCACCGGCTGAATCTGGCCGACATTGCCCAGCGGCTGCAGATGGCCGGCGAGATCGGGCCGGCGGCAGGCGACCCTGATGCGATAGCCGCGCTTGGCCAGCGCCCGCACGACGTGGCGGCCGACAAAGCCGGAGCCGCCGAACACGACGACGAGCTTTGGGGTCTGCAGGATTTCGGTCATTGCTGGCTCCGGCGCAGTTTCCAGATTTACTGGTGCTTGGCTGAAGCAGTTTCATAGTCGGTTTCGCGCCAAAGGCAAAGGGCGACGATAAGTCGCCAACGCCCTTGTTTGACCGCGTCAGAAGGCCCTGCCGATGCGTGCGTCGACCGATTGGCGGTTGCCGCCGCGAATGACGAAGAAGAACAGGATCGCCGCCCACAGCAGCGATTTTTCGGCGCCCGAAAAGCCCTCGCCCATGGTGACCCAGTGGAACCAGACCGTGACCAGAAGCACGAACATTCCGGCGAAGGCGGCCGGGCGGGTCAAGAGGCCTATTGCGATGAAAATGCCGCCGAAGAACTCGGTGCATGCCAAGACCAGGGACCAAAATGCGCCCGGATAGAAGCCGAGGCCTTCGACCATCTCGGCGGCGCCAAACGGATCGGTGATCTTATGCGAGCCATGGACGGTGAGGAAGATGCCGGCCACGGCACGCAGGATGATTTCGGAGGCGGTGTTCAACGCCGCATAGAGGCCGCCAAGGGCCGGGACGAAAAGGCTTCTGCTGGAATTGTCGGTGCTTGCGGACATTGGGGCTCCTCTTTTGCTGCTCCGCGCAAACACCCGACCATCTCGGTCAATGTCAAATGAACAAAAGTTGACCAAAACAGGCAGGTTAACTGACCAGATGCGAGAGAACAGAAAACCCCGCCGAAGCGGGGTTTTCCGGGTGACTTCCATGGTCGGAGTCAGGGTCTGACGAGGCGGCCTGACCTGAGACGGTATCAGGACGGCGTGAGACGCCCGCCCCAGCCCTGGCGACCGGATGTCACCGCCCGGGCAACCCCACCACCCCGGACAGGCATTGGTTGCGGCACCGCGCAAAAAGGTTCAACGACGGCGAAAAAATGCAGACAAACTTTTTAGGAGGAGTAGCGCGAGGCGAATTCGGAGATCCGTTGGACCACGGCCTTGGGCGCCGTTATGCCCCGTGCCGCCGCTTTCTCCGCCGCTTCGGCTCGGGCACGGCCGGGCACATGCACGCCGTAGCGGCGGCGCAACCGGTCGAGCTGGTCCTTCATGCGTTTCTCGAAATCCGGATCGAGCAGCTTGGGCTCGACGGCCAGAACGAAGAGGCCGGTTCCGGGACTGTCCGGTCCGCCGCTAAACCATGGCGCATCGAGCGACCAGTTGGCGCCCGACAGGCCCGCCGCCAGCACTTCGACCATCAGTGCGATGTTGGCACCGCGCTGGCCGCCGAAGGCAAGCATCGCGCCTTTCATGGCAGCGGCGGGATCGGTGGTCGGGTTGCCGCTGACGTCCAGTGCCCAGCCTTCGGGAATTTTCTTGCCGTCCTCGGCCGCCTTGCGGATGTTGACGAAGGCAGTGGCGCTCGACGACTGGTCGATCACCAGCGGCGCTCCGTCGGCGGCGGGCGCGGCGAAGGACATCGGGTTGGTGCAATAGACCGGCTTGACCGAGCCGGAGCCGGCAAGCACGGCCGGCCCATTGGTCGCGGCGAAGGACACCAGCCCCTGCGCGGCCAGCCGCCCGGTGAAATAGCCGAGCGCGCCGCATGTATAGGCGTTCCTCTGCGAAAAGATGGCAACGCCGAACAGGCGCGCCGCCTTGGCGAGATCGTCGATGGTGCGATCGAAGCCGGTATGCGCCAGCCCGCCGCGCGCGTCGGAGAGATAGATCGCCAAAGCCGGCCTGGTGATGACCGGCTCGGCCTTGCCGTCGATGCGGCCGGCCTCCAGCGCTTCGAGATAGTCGATGAAATGCGACAGTCCGACTGTCGACAGACCTTCTGCCTCGGCCGCTACGATGGAGGCTGCGAGCGACTGCGCCGCTTCCTCATTGGCGCCGGCGCCGAGCGCCGCCATCCGGCACAGCCCTGTCGCCTGGTCGAGACTGAGTTGCATCTTTAGCTGCCCTGAAGCTCTAGCGAGTAGCGAATAGGGAGTAGCGAATAGAGGGAAATCAGCGAGCTACTCGCTATTCGCTACTCCCTAATCGCTCCTCACTAACCAATCTTGTTCGGGATCCGCGCCTCGATCTTGCCGAGCGCGAAGACCAGGATGCCGGTGATCGCCATATAGATCAATGCCAGGAGCAGCAAGGGTTCATAGGTGAGGAAAGTGCTCTGCCGCACCTTGGACGAGACGGCGAATATGTCGATCACGCTGATGGTCGCCACCAGCGGCGTCGATTTCAGCTGCAGCACGGTTTCGCCGGTCAGCGTCGGCAACGCCCGGTAGAAGGCTTGCGGCAGCCAGATCCGCCGCAGGATCTTCCAGCGGCTCATGCCGAAGGCACGCGCTGCTTCCAACTGCCCTTTCGGCACCCCGGCGAAGGCACCCCGCATCACTTCCCCCTCGTAGCCGGCGAAGGACAAGGTCAGCGCCAGGACGCCGTAGGGCCATGCTTGCCTGAGATACGGCCACATCCAGGACTCGCGTACCCATGGGTACTGTGGAAACAGCGAGCCGAGCCCATAATAGAGCAGCCAGAGCTGCAGCAGCAGCGGCGTTCCCCTGATGACGGTGCAGAAGGCCTTGGCAGGCGCCGCGAGCCAGAAGGGGCCGGCAGCCTGCGCCAATCCGAGCGGCACGGCGAGCAGGAAGCCCAGTGTGCAGGTGACGGCGAGGATCCAGAGCGTGCGCCAGAGGCCGACAAGCGCCATTTCGTAATATTGCGGCAGCCAGTCCCAGCGCATGAAGAAAGCGGCTGCGAAAACCAGCGCCAGTCCAGTCACAATCAGCACGATGCGGTGCGGCTGCAACCACAGCGATGCGCGGGCGGCTAGGTTGACGATGGTCGCTTCGACAGCCATCAACGCGCCTCCTTGAGAGAGGGCATGCCGCGCCGAGCCCAGACCTCGATGCGGCCGATGATCAGATTGGAGACCAGCGTCAACAGGAGATAGATCACGCCTGCGGCGAGGAAGAAGGTAAGATAGGCCTTGGTCACGCCTGCCGCTTGCCGCGTGGCCAATGTCAGTTCGAAGAAGCCGACGACCGCCAACAGGGCGGTGTCCTTGGTGGCGATCAGCCAGAGATTGGCAAGGCCGGGTATGGCGAAAGGCAGCATCGCCGGCAGCGTGATGCGTCGCAGCAGCAGGCCGGGAGACATGCCATAGGCGCGCGCGGCTTCGATCTGTCCCTGCGGAATGGCAAGGATCGCGCCGCGCATCACCTCGGTCGAATAAGCGCCCTGGACGAAGCCGAGCACGGCAATACCGGCCACCAGCCCGCTGATATCGATACGCTGATACCCCATTGCCGTCAGCAACTGGTTGATCAAATCGGTGCCGGCATAATAGAGCAGCAGGATCAGCACCAGCTCCGGCACGGCGCGGACGATCGTCGTGTAGACTGCCAGCAGATCGCGCACCACGGGCCCGCCATAGAGCTTGCCATACGCACCGCAAATGCCGATCACGAGGCCGAGACCGAAAGCACCGGCAGCGATCTCGACCGAGTGGAGCAGTCCGACCAGAAGCGTTCCGCCCCAGCCAGGTGGCGTCGGCGAAAGCAGTTCGATGATGCTGGCCACAGAGGCCGGTAGAAATGCGTCGATCAGCGTCGCCCCGAATTGCTGGCGCCAAAACCGTCGGCAATGCCGTCAGCGAAAAGCTTGCATGGGTGGATTTCGACGAAGCCACACGGCGCGCTGTCCGCGCCGCATGGTTATTCGCTCAGGGATGCCGTCAATTCGCCTGCGGATCGTCGCCGTAGATGTCGAAATCGAAATATTTCTTGCTGATTTCGTCATATTTGCCGTTGGCCCGGATAGCCTTGATGCCGGCATTGATCTTCTCCTTCAACTCGGTATCTTCCTTGCGGACACCAGCGCCGATGCCGGGCCCGAGAACGGCCAAATCCGGCGCGACCATGCCCTTCAGGTCGCAGCATTGCTTGCCCTGATCCGATTTCAGGAATGCGTCGAGCGCGATGGAATCAGCCTGCACCGCATCGAGGCGACCGGCGGCAAGATCCTGATTGGCTTCGTCCTGGGTCTGGTATTCCTTGATTTCCGCTGCATCGGTGAAGTGCTTCTTGACGTAGTCGGCATGCACGGTCGAAACCTGGACGCCGATGATTTTGCCCTTGAGATCTTCCGGTGTAGCGCCGAACTTCTGGTCCTTTGGCCCGATGATGGCGGTCGGGGTGTTGTAATATTTGTCGGAGAAATCGATCGTCTTCTTGCGTTCGTCGGTGATCGTCATCGAACTGGCGATGACGTCGATCTTCTTGGTCGTCAGCGCCGGGATGATACCGTCCCAGGCGACGGGGGTGATGACGCAATCGAGTTTCTGCTCGGCGCAGACGGCGTCGATGAATTCGATCTCCCAGCCAACCCATTTGCCGGAAGCATCCGGCGAGGTGAACGGCGGATAGGGTTCGGCAGCGACGCCGATCTTGACCGGCTCGGCCTTTGCCATGCCCATCGCGGCGACGCCGAGCAGAAGCGCTGCGGCAAATGTCTTCAGAACCGTCTTCATATCAATACTCCCAGTTTGTTGTTGTTCCCGTTTTTATCCGCCTCGGCTCAACCGATGTTGCGGATGAATTGCTTCAGCCTTTCGGATTTCGGCGCGCCAAAGATCTGCTCCGGCGGCCCTTCTTCTTCGACCAGTCCGTTGTAGAGGTAGACGACATGCGTCGCGACCTCGCGGGCGAACTTCATCTCGTGGGTGACCAGCACCATGGTGCGGCCTTCGCGTGCCAGGTCGCCGATCACCTTCAGCACCTCGCCGATCAGTTCCGGGTCGAGCGCCGAGGTCGGCTCGTCGAACAGCATGACGCGCGGATTGATGGCCAGCGCCCGGGCGATGGCCGCGCGCTGCTGCTGGCCGCCCGACAGGTAGGCCGGATAGACATCGCGCTTTTCAGCCAGGCCGACGCGGGCGAGCAGCTTTTCGGCCTCGGCGATGGCCACGTCGCGCTTGACGCCCAGAACATGCACCGGAACCTCGATGACGTTCTCGATCAGCGTCATGTGGCTCCACAGATTGAAATTCTGGAAGACCATGCCGAGCTTGGAGCGGATGCGCTCGATCTGCTTGCGGTCGGCGGGAACGGTGTGGCCGTGACTGTCGGCCTTCATCCGGATCTCCTCGCCATTGACGCGGACGATTCCGCTGGTCGGGTTCTCCAGGCAATTGATGCAGCGCAGCAGCGTCGACTTGCCCGAGCCGCTGCCGCCGATGATGGCGATGACCTCGCCGTCGCGCGCCGACAGCGAAACGCCTTTCAGCACATGCAGTTCGCCGAATCGTTTATGCAGGTTCTCGACATGGATGGCTTCGGCGGCGTCGTTCTGCGCCGTGTACTTCAGGGCGGGGGCCGTGCCTTGCGCTATCACCTTTGCGGTGCCTCACGAAGTGGTTGGACCCGTCGCTGCTGGAATTTTTTACCCATTACCATCACTGGACAGACTTCTCATTCTCAAGATGTACCGTTCCGCTTGCCTCCGTCAACCATGCTTTTTGGACCATTGATCACGGCTCGCTGAGTGGCTATTGGCTGGGATGGGCGTTTAAGGAGCACTTGTTGGCAAAGGAATACGGGTCGCAGTCCATGGCCGGGCCCCTGCAGCGGGTGCTGATGCGGTCCGCCGCAAGCGCCATGCCCCGCGCCAGAGCATCGGAATGGCACTATGGCCCGGGCTTCGATCCGCAAAAGGCCGCTGCCCAGTATGAGGCGCTGACGACGCTGGTTTTGGCATCCGGCGCCGAGATCGAATGGCTGACCGACGCCGATGACGGGCTTGCCGATTCCGTCTTCACGCACGATCCTTCGTTGATGACCGACCACGGCGCCATCATCCTTGCCATGGGCAAGGCGCTGCGCCGGGCCGAGCCCGGCCTGCACGAGGCGGCCTACAGGCGCATGGGCGTGCCTATCCTCGGCCGCATCGAGCATCCCGGCCAAGTCGAGGGCGGCGATTGCGTCTGGATGGATTCTCGGACGCTGGCCGTCGGCCGCGGCGTGCGCACCAACCAGGACGGCATCCAGCAACTCGCCAACCTGCTCACACCCAAGGGCATCCAGGTCTATGGTTACGACCTGCCGCTCTGGCATGGCGAGGAGGCCTGCCTGCACCTGATGTCGGTGATCAGTCCGCTCGCCGACGATCTGGCGCTGGTCTATGCACCGCTTTTGCCGGCTGCCTTCTACCAGATGCTGCGGGCGCGAGGCATTCGCCTGGTCGAGGGCGACGCCGAGGAGTTCTTCGCCTCCAACGGCCTCAGCCTCAATGTGCTGCCGACCGCGCCGCGCGAGGTGATCGCCGTTGCCGGCTTCCCGAAGACGGCGGCGGCCATGGCGGCCGCCGGCTGCAGGGTTTCGACCTTCGAGGCGGACGCGCTGTGCATCGCCTGCGAGGGCGGACCGACTTGCCTCACACGCCCGGTGCTCAGACAATGACGACAGTCGGCGAAGCGCTCATCACTTTGCTCGAAGCACATGATGTCGACACGGTCTTCGGCATTCCCGGTGTGCATACGGTCGAACTCTATCGCGGGCTGGCGCGCTCGAAGATCCGCCACGTCACCCCGCGTCACGAGCAGGGCGCCGGCTTCATGGCCGACGGCTATGCGCGCGCCAGCGGCAAGCCTGGCGTCGCCTTCGTCATCACCGGACCGGGACTGACCAACACCATCACCGCTATGGGCCAGGCCCGTGCCGATTCGGTCCCGATGCTGGTGATCTCGGGCGTCAACGCCACGCCGACGCTGGGCAAGGGCCTTGGCCACCTGCACGAACTGCCCGACCAGCGCGGCATGATGGAGAAGGTCGCGCTGTTCTCGCATCGTGTCATCGACGCCGACGAACTGCCGGGCGTTCTTGCCCGCGCCTTCGCGCTGTTTTCGTCATCGCGCCCCGGCCCGGTCCATATCGAGATCCCGACCGACGTCATGGTCAAGCCGGCCGACAGCATCGCGGCTTTGCTGACGAATGTCGCGCCGCCCGAACCGGATGCTGCAGCGATAATAGAGGCGGCAAGGCTTTGCGCGGCTGCTTGCCGCCCGCTGATCCTTGCCGGCGGCGGCGCCAAGAGAGCCGAAGCACCGTTGCAGCGCCTTGCCGAAAGGCTGGGGGCGCCGGTTGTCCAGACGGCCAATGCCCGCGGCCTGCTGCATCGCCATCCGCTTGGCGTGCCGGCGAGCCCCAGTCTGAAGGCGGTGCGTGCACTGATGGCCGAGGCCGATCTGGTCATTGCCGCCGGCACCGAATTCGGCCCGACCGACTATGATGGCTATAGCGACGGCGGCTTTGTCCTGCCGACCAATCTGATCCGCATCGACATCGGCACCGACCAGCTTGCCCGCTGGCCGGCCCGGATTTCGATCCACGCCGATTGCGGCGCAGCACTCGAGGCGCTGCTTGCCGAAATCGGCAAGGGCCAGCCGCCATCGGACGGTCCGGCTCGCGCCGCTGCAACAAGGCAAGCGGCCTTCGCCGAAATCAGCCCGAGCCTCCAGGCGCAAACGGGCGCCGTCGAGGCGATCCGCGATGCGTTGCCGGGCTCGATTATCGTCGGCGATTCGACCCAGCCGGTCTATGCCGCCAACCTCTATTACGATCACGACCGACCGGGCGGCTGGTTCAACGCCGCCACCGGCTTCGGCGCGCTGGGCTATGGTCCGCCGGCGGCGATCGGTGCGGCCCTTGCCGTGCCTGATGCGCCGGTCGTTTGTCTCACCGGCGACGGTGGTTTCCAGTTCACGCTGCCCGAACTGGGCGCCGCGCTCGACGCTGCGGCGCCGGTGATCTACGTCGTCTGGAACAATCGCGGCTATCGCGAAATCGAAACCTCGATGCTCGATGTCGGCGTCGAGCCGGTCGGCGTCTCGCCGGCGCCGCCTGATTTCTGCAAGCTGGCCGAGGCCTATGGTATTGCCGCCGAGCGGATCGTTGGTATCGACGATCTGGCGGACGCACTCCAGCGCGCGCGTGCGACCGGACTGCCGTATGTCATCGAGATCACTGTCGATTGAGTGCTGTGGCAGCGTCTTGGGGATGCGATCCTCGTCGGATGGCCGCCGGCTTGACGCGCGCAAACGACGCCGCGTCATCGAGATTTCGTTTGAGTGATCGCGCGAAAGGCGCGACCTTCGGCGGTGGCGAGCAGCGGCATATGAGTGACTGGAGCGGTCGAAGATGACGGATACACTGAACGGCAGGAATGTTGTGGTGACCGGCGGCACCGGGGCGCTCGGTGGCGCGGTTGTCGGCAAACTGCTGGAGCAGGGCGCGATCTGCCATGTGCCCAATGCCCATGCCGCCGCGCCCGCGCATTTTCCCTTCCCGGCACATGAGCGCGTCAGGCTGGCGCACAATGTCGATCTCGCCGACCCCGCCAAAGTCGATGCGTTCTACGCCAGTGTTACGGATTTGTGGGCATCCATCCACCTGGCCGGCGGCTTCACCGCCGCGCCGGTCGAGAAGATCGAGCCCGCGTCCTTTGCCGAAATGATGGACACCAACGCCCGCACCACCTTCCTGTGCTGCCGCGCGGCGATACGCTCGATGCTGGAATCTTCCGTGTCGGGCCGTATCGTCAATGTCACGGCGCGCGCCGGGCTCGACCTGCGGCGCGGTTCCGGCATGGTCGCCTATGCCGCCAGCAAGGCGGCCGTCGCGGCAATGACGGTGGCGATGGCGGAAGAACTCAAGGGCAAGGGCATCCTGGTCAATGCCGTCGCGCCCTCGATCCTCGATACGCCGGCTACCCGGGCTGACATGCCGGCTGCCGATTTCAGCAAATGGGTTAGCCTCGAAGCGGCCGCGGAGGCCATTGCCTACCTCGCTTCGCCGGCCAATCTGGCGATGAGCGGCACGCTGGTGCCGCTTTACGGCAGGGCCTGATTTATCTCTTTGTCTAGAGCGCGGATTTCCCAAAATCGGTTTGCCACGTTTGGGTTACGATGCTCTGACCATGGTCAAAACAAAAACCCCGCCGGATCGCTCCGGCGGGGTTTTTTAATAGGCCGCGCGAGGCGCGGCGTTAGTGGACCTAGCTGCCCTGCTTCTTCAGCGCGGCACCCAGGATGTCGCCCAGCGAAGCGCCGGAGTCGGTCGAGCCGTACTGGGCAACCGCTTCCTTCTCTTCGGCGATTTCCAGCGCCTTGATCGAGACCTGCAGCTTGCGGGTCTTCTTGTCGAAGGCGATGACGCGGGCGTCCACCTTCTGGCCGACCGTGAAGCGCTCGGGGCGCTGCTCGTCGCGGTCACGGCTGAGGTCGGAGCGCTTGATGAAGGTCTCGATGCCGCTGTCGACCAGCCGCACTTCCAGACCGCCATCCTTGACGCCGGTAACCTCGCAGGTGACGACGGCGTTCTTGCGCAGTTCGCCTGAAGTCGCCGCCTCGCCGGCCGTATCCTTGGCCAGCTGCTTGATGCCGAGCGAGATGCGCTCCTTGTCGATGTCGACGTCGAGCACCTGCGCCTTGACCATGTCGCCGCGATTGTACTCCTCGATCACCTGCTCGCCCGGACGGGTCCAGTCGAGGTCGGAAAGATGGACCATGCCGTCGACATCGCCTTCGAGGCCGATGAACAGGCCGAACTCGGTCTTGTTCTTGACCTCGCCCTCGACCTGGCTGCCGACCGGATGGCTGCTGGCGAAAGCCTGCCACGGGTTCTCGAGCGTCTGCTTGAGGCCGAGCGAAATGCGGCGCTTGGCCGGATCGACCTCGAGCACCACCACGTCGACTTCCTGCGTCGTCGACAGGATCTTGCCGGGATGCACGTTCTTCTTCGTCCACGACATTTCCGAAACGTGGATGAGGCCCTCGATGCCCGGCTCCAACTCGACGAACGCGCCGTAGTCGGTGATGTTGGTGACGGTGCCCTTGATCTTCTTGCCGATCGGGAATTTCGTTCCGATCTCGGACCACGGATCGCTCTCGAGCTGCTTCATGCCGAGCGAGATGCGGTGGGTTTCCTGGTTGATGCGAATGATCTGGACCTTGACCGTCTGGCCGATGTTGAGGATTTCGGTCGGATGGTTGACGCGGCGCCATGCCATGTCGGTGACATGCAGCAGGCCGTCGATGCCGCCGAGGTCGACGAACGCACCATAGTCGGTGATGTTCTTGACGACGCCTTCGACCACCTGGCCCTCTTCGAGGTTCTGCACGATTTCCGAACGCTGTTCGGCGCGGCTTTCCTCGAGCACGGTGCGGCGCGACACCACGATGTTGCCGCGGCGGCGATCCATCTTGAGGATCTCGAAAGGCTGCGGATTGTGCATCAGCGGGGAGACGTCGCGGATCGGGCGAATGTCGACCTGGCTACGCGGCAGGAAGGCCACGGCGCCGTCGAGATCGACGGTGAAGCCGCCCTTGACCTGGTTGAAGATGACGCCTTCGACGCGCTCGCCCTTGGTGAACTTCTCTTCGAGACGGACCCAGCTCTCTTCGCGGCGGGCCTTCTCACGGGAAAGCATCGCTTCGCCAAGCGCGTTCTCGATGCGCTCGACATAGACTTCGACCGTGTCGCCGACCTTGAGCGTCGACTCCTTACCCTTGACGCCGAATTCCTTCAGCGGCACGCGGCCTTCGACCTTGAGGCCGACATCGATGATTGCCATGTCCTTTTCGATCGCGGTGATCGTGCCCTTGACGACTTGGCCTTCGCCGGAATGGCCGGCGGAAAAAGATTCTTCGAGCAGGCTCGCGAAATCATCGCGAGTGGGATTTGCAACTGACATAGTTTCTCCTGGAATACCCCGCATCTCAAGCGGGGAGGGCGCCGTGGGTTAGCGTTGCGTTGGCCTGCCGGCGTTCCGGGCTTCAAAAAGCCCTTGGCCGCCTAAGCGGCGATTCCGGCGCATGAAGAATGCTGGCAGGCTGGTTCGTGCCCGATACGGGTATCTTTTCGCCGCCGGCAATCGGCAACGACAGGAAAACCCGGCTCAGGCTTTGTTTCTCTTGGCCAGAACGTCGTCGATGATCGCCTTGGCCGCAAGAAACGCGGCTTCTATAGCCATTTCCGACGTGTCGAGCAAGTGCGCATCGGCGGCCGGCTTCAAGGGCGAGGAGGCTCTGCCCATGTCGCGCTCATCGCGGCGCAGGATATCGGCCAGGATTTCGTCGAAATCGGCGGTGCCGCCGATGCTCTCGATCTCGGCCAGCCTGCGTTGTGCCCGCACCTCGGCGCTCGCCGTCACATAGAGTTTTATGTCGGCGTCGGGACAGACGACGGTGCCGATATCGCGACCGTCGAGAACCGCACCGGGCGGCGCCTTGGCGAATTCACGCTGCTTTTCGACCAGTATGCGCCGCACCGACGGGATAACAGCCACTTTCGAAGCCGCCTCGCCGACCGCATGCGCCGACAGCACCGACCGGTCGAGCTTGGCCAGATCGACCTGCCGCGCCGCGGTTTCCGCCGCCGAGACATTGTCGAGCGGCAGGCCGAGCCGAAGCAGCGCATGGGCGACCGCGCGATAGGTGAGGCCGGTGTCGAGCAGGTTCAGGCGGTAATGGTCAGCCAGCCGCCGCGCCAGCGTGCCTTTGCCGGCGCCGGCGGGTCCGTCGATGGCGATGGTGAAGGTCAAGGGCGTAGCTTTCGGACACGATAAAATAGGTAGGATAGGAGGCCAAAGAAGGCGAATGCATAGCCGCTGGCCAGCGGACTTATCTCCTGCCCGCCAAGACCCAGATGAAATATGCCGTCTACCAAGGCTACCGCGCCAGCTCCGGTAAACAATATCGACATCACAAGACAAAAATTACCAGAGCGAGCAGAAACCTTCTTTGCGATCTCAATAGCTATCCCATCGATCGAGGCTTTTGGAAAAACGAACTCATCGGAAGACAGTTGGGTAGTAGAAAGAATAGCTCCAGTCTGTGCTCTCAACTTGCGATGCATGTGATGGTTCAAGGCAATCCATATCGCTGCAGCAAGGAGAACCCAGATACTATCCATCCGGTCGGAAAGCCAAAGCACGATGAACACGAGCATGGGAATGAGAGTGAACAAAACAAACGCCCATTCGCGATTCTGGATCTCGATGAGGCTGGTAAGTTCATCGGCATTGACGATCCGGGTTTTGGCGGACCTGTCCAAGCGGAACAGAAAAGTACC
Organism: Mesorhizobium delmotii; assembly: GCF_900149755.1. Taxonomy (NCBI): domain Bacteria; kingdom Pseudomonadati; phylum Pseudomonadota; class Alphaproteobacteria; order Hyphomicrobiales; family Phyllobacteriaceae; genus Mesorhizobium; species Mesorhizobium delmotii. The sequence continues at coordinate 524,343 of NZ_FUIG01000013.1, forward strand.
GTCTGCTTGCCTTTGCCAATGAGAGCCCCTGGCCCCCGGCCTCTGAAAATCAAGACTTGCCATCCACTCACCCCCCTGCGCGGTTGCTTACAAAGAAATCGAAAGTCGCTCACAAGACCGCTGGCGCGGCTAGTTTGGCGCTGAACGTGGAAATCCTGCTCGCAGTACCGCTACTCGATCTTCGCGCCCAGCCCCTTCATCAGGCCCATGAATTCAGGAAAACTCGTCGCGATCATCGCCTGGTCGTCGATGGTCACCGGCTTTTCCGTTGCCAGTCCCATGACCAGAAAGCTCATGGCAATGCGGTGGTCGAGATGAGTCTGGACGATGGTGCTCTGTCCATTTGGGTGTTGACCGAGCCCCTTGCCGCCCGGTTTCCCACGCACCGCCAGCGAGGCCTCGCCTTCGGTGCAGTCGACGCCGTTGACCTTCAGCCCGTTCGCGACTGCCGACAGCCGGTCGGATTCCTTCACCCGCAGCTCTTCCAATCCCTGCATCAGCGTTTCGCCCTCGGCGAAGCTGGCGGCGACGGCAAGGACCGGATATTCGTCGATCATCGTCGGCGCCCGCTCGGGCGGCACGGTGACGCCCTTCAGCTCGGAATGGCGTACGCGCAGATCGGCGACATCCTCGCCGCCTTCATTGCGCGGGTCGAGAACATCGATCCGGGCGCCCATTTCCTGCAGCGTCAACAAAAGCCCGGTGCGGGTCGGGTTCATCAGCACGTTTTCGATTGTAATGTCCGAGCCCGGCACGATGAGTGCGGCCACCAGCGGGAAGCCGGCCGAGGATGGGTCGCCCGGCACAGCGATGGTCTGGCCGGTGAGCTTGCCCTGGCCCTCGATGAAGATGTGGCGCACGCCGCGCTCGTCGGTCTCGACCGACAGATTGGCGCCGAATCCCTTCAGCATCTTTTCGGTGTGGTCGCGCGTCATCACCGGCTCGATGACGGTGGTGACGCCGGGCGTGTTCAGCCCGGCGAGCAACACCGCCGACTTCACCTGCGCCGAGGCCATCGGCACGCGGTAGGTGATGGGTGCTGCGTGCTTGGGCCCGTGCAGCGTGATCGGCATGCGGTCGCCGGGCGTTGCCCTCAGCACCTGCACGCCCATCTGGCGCAAAGGTTCGAGCACGCGGCCCATCGGCCGGCCGGACAGCGAGGCGTCGCCGATGAAGGTCGTCTCCATGTCGTAGGTGCCGACCAGGCCCATGGTCAGGCGCGAGCCGGTACCGGCATTGCCGAAATCGAGCGGGCCTTCCGGCTGCAGCAGCGCGCCGTTGCCGGTGCCGCGGATCACCCACTCGGCGCCGCGCTTCTCTACATGCGCGCCCATCGCCTTCATCGCGGCGCCCGTGCGCATTACATCCTCGCCTTCCAGCAGGCCGGTGATGCGGGTCTCGCCGGAGGCGAGGCCGCCGAACATGAACGAGCGGTGCGAGATCGACTTGTCGCCGGGCACCCGCGCCGCGCCGGAAAGCGCTGACGATTTGCGAGCAGTGGCCGGTTTCGGGGCGGCAGTATGCGACATGGCTTTTCCTTGGCTGAAAACGCCGGTGGCCGGCCTTTTTCCTCTTGTTTGGGCGGTCTCGTATCACGGTGGGCGGAAATGGTCATCCCCTTGCAAGAGGTCGCTCAACACGGCGATTTATCAGGCTGGCTTTAGGCTTTGACAGCGCCGCAAACTGTGGTTATGGGGACCAAACTTTCATCGACGAGGCTTGCTGTGGCAAAACCCGAACTTGGCACCAAACGCATCGACCCCGAAACGGGTCAAAAATTCTACGACCTGAACAAGGATCCGATCGTCTCGCCCTATACCGGCAAGAGCTATCCACGTTCCTATTTCGAGGAAGGCAAGATCGCCGCCCTCGAGGAGGAAGAGGAAGTTGCCGAGAAGGAAGTGGACGCCGAGGAGGAAGAGGGCGTCGAGGTCGTCTCGCTCGAAGAGGCGGATGAGGATGCGAAACCCGACGATCTTCCCGATCTCGGCGATGACGAGGACGATGTGGACCTCGGCGATGACGACGACGATACTTTCCTCGCCGACGAGGAGGAAGAAGACGACGATGTCGCCGACATGATCGGCGTCGGCGACGACGACGACGAAGTCTGATCCGGCCTCTGGCGTAAGCGCCTGCCGACTTTCGCGGCGTCTTAATAAAAAGCGGCTCTTGAAGGCTTGATATTGACGGAAGGCGGGGTTAGAAGCCGCTGCACTAACGGCGCGGTCTCAACCCGCGCCGGATCTCTTCGCCGGCAACGGCGCCGGTAGACTGCCGGAGTGGGGCCATAGCTCAGTTGGGAGAGCGCTTGAATGGCATTCAAGAGGTCGTCGGTTCGATTCCGATTGGCTCCACCAAAATTTCTATAGTGTTTTCAGATAATTAGCAGTCAGCCCTTTGGGGGCCTCTTGCCCCGGAAGCCTTCGGGGCACCGCCAGGGCACCGCCAGACGCATTTTGGGGCTCGGAAAGTAATTTTCGCTCTCGTTTCCACTACGCCGCTACGACGTTCCCGGTAACGACGCGCGGGGAATGCCTCGCGCTCGTCGCGAAGAAGAGGGCGGAGCCGGGACGGCGAAAGCCGCTGTATGACGCGCCGGATTAATGGATGCCGGAACGAACTTGCAGCGGAGGTTCGCTCCGCTGCCAGAGATGTTTCAACCAGTGGTCTGCTTATTTTGCCGGGGATTTGTAGGAAGATGCGATTTTGCCCGCCTTCTCTTGAGCAGCCTTGAATTCCGCGCCCGAGTATGCCCGCACGGTTTTGACATTCGATACTGCTCCCGATGCGCCGACGACGAGAAGTGCGGGGATCAGGTCAGCACCGTCGTCGAATTCCGCGATTACCATCCAGTCGGTTTCGCCGGTCGTGACGTAGAAAGAATGCATTTTTCCGCCTGCTGCTTCCATTATGCCGCGAGCCGCCTTTTCTCTGTTCGATGGATTGTCAATCATTCCCTTCGCTGACGTGGCTGAATAGCACCCTGTGATTATGAACAATGGCATAGCACATTCTCCTCCCTAATCGGGCAGATCGGGTGATCTGCCGAAGACACAATATCTCAAATCTTGGCGTTTGCCGCGAGATATCCGCGCGGATCTAGTCTCACTCTCCCAATCCTTGCGCATGGCATCCTGAAGCCCGTAGACGGGCGCCAGGGCCGATTGCATGGCCGGGGACTTCATGGCGCTAGGCCGGCCGATGATGCCGCCCCAAAGGTTCGGAACAACCGTCCAGTCGTCATTGGTCTTTGGCGCGATGCGGACGCGGTTGCCGACCACGGCAGACACCGCGACCAGCGCCGAGACAGCCGAGAAATCGACTGGCGATTGCTGTCGTTCGGCAACGTCGAAAACATAACGGCGAAGCGCTTCCGGCAGCAGATCGGCATGGAACCGCCTTACGGGCGGCAAGGTAGCCGCGATAGGCAACGGCGCCGGCCATGCCCGTCCCTTGGGCTCTCCTGCCCTTCCGCCATCGATCGGGATAAGGTTAGGGGCCATCGCTTGCTTGATGGCACCCGTCGCCAATAGCATTTCTTCAGGGCTGCGATATTCGATCATGCCGCCGCCCTCCTAGAAATGTCGTTGAAGTCGGTTCCGATATTCGGTGGCGTCCAGATGATGCTTTCGCGGCCATCTGCCGCCCATGTGTCGGCGCATTTGCGCGCTGCCTCATTGCCTGCCTGCCGTAGCCGGCCAGCCTGCATCTTGGCCCTGTCGTTGTCCGCGAAGATGGACAGGCATTCGACACCGGGCAGCACCGGGAACCCGGCAAGCGTCCCGGCCGTCATGGTGGACCAAACCGGCGACATGCCGAAATTGCCCATCACTGCCAGGAGGTTTCGATGCCTTCCGCAATGGAAAGGCCGACTGTCACCACCTCATCGGGCGATAGCTTCACTTATGACCGCATCGGGCGGGGTACGGTACAGATTGAAAGCTGCACCCTGTCAATCATCGGCGGTATCCAGCCATCGCGCATTGCTCCTATCGTCCGCGGCGCAATGACCGGAGCCACCAATGACGGCCTTATCCAGCGGTTGCAGCTTTCCGTCTGGCCTGACGATAACCCGAATTGGAAATGGGTCGATCGGCATCCGAACGGCGCCGCGCGAGAAGCTTACGACAAGGTGTTTTCCGACCTTCGTTCGATGGATCTCGGCAGCACCGAAAATCCGGCCGTCATGCGCTTTGCTCCCGGCGCACAAGAGGTCTTCCGCGATTGGATGTCTGGCGTTCAGGTGGAAGCCAGGGGCAGCGGCATTTCGTCGGTACTGGAAAGCCATATCCTGAAGATGCCGAAGACGATTGCCAGCCTTGCGCTGTTGTTCGAGCTTATCGACGGCGGCCGGTTCGAAGTTGGCGACGTTTCGACGCTTCGCGCCCTCGAATGGTATGAGTATCTGCGCAGCCACGCCAACCGGCTCTATGCGGCTGGCGAGACCATGGCTGAGGACGGCGCCAAGCTTATCCTGGACCGCCGCCAGCAGTTGCCCGACCAATTCACGGTGCGGGCGGTTCATCAACGGAAATGGGCCGGGCTCGCTGATCGTGACGCGGTGATTTCGGCCATCGATACGCTTGTGGAAACCAATCACTGCCGCGAAATCGAGATGCCCGACACTGGCGGGCGCCCCACTGTCGCCTAGCCATTTCGCCAGTAACGACGGCAGATCCTTCTCCAAGCGCGCCGCCTGCGCCGCCGCCTGCGGTGCCAGTGCCGATGGCGGACCGGCTCCGCTTGAGTATCTTCATCCTCGAAGGCTTCCGTATCCGGCGCGTCGAGTTCATCGAGAATGCCGCTTCTGGCGCGCCTGGTACGCCGGCGACCGCGTTGATTGGCCGAACTGCGCTCGCAAGGGCTGCTGCCCCAGCAATGCCAAACATTCCCGTCAAAAATGATCGCCGATCCATGGAAACCTCCAATCTTCTAGCCAGCGAGACAAGGTTCGCAAACTGAAAAATAGCGAAGGCGATACAAAAGCAAAGTAGACCCTATGAATGGTATTTAGAGAAGCTTGACGGGTCATCTCCGCGAACATTTGGCAGTCCCCGAAGCGATAACTGCGTCAATTCTCATATGCCGCATTGCACAATCACGCAGCGTGCGCAAAATGCGGCATGATCCGGAAATCCCTCACCGTCCTGGTGATCGACGAAAACCACATCCGCGCCTCCATCATTGAGGCGGGATTGCGGGAGGCCGGGCATGAGCAGGTCACGGTCGTTCACGATGTTGCCGGAATAGCGCGGCGCATTGCCGAGATCGAACCGGACGTGATCGTCATCGACCTCGAAAATCCCAACCGCGACATGCTTGAAAACATGTTCCAGCTTTCGCGCGTGGTGAAGCGGCCGATCGCCATGTTCGTGGACCGGTCCGACCAGGCTTCGATCGAAGCTGCGGTGGAAGCGGGGGTCTCCGCCTACGTCGTCGACGGGCTGCGCCAGGAGCGCGTCAAGCCGATCCTCGACATGGCGATCAGCCGCTTCAACGCCTTTTCGCGGATGGCGCGCGAACTGGAAGAGGCCCGCAGTGAATTGGAGGACCGCAAGGTCATCGACCGCGCCAAGGGCATCCTGATGAGGTCGCGCGGCCTGTCGGAGGACGCGGCCTATACGCTTTTGCGCAAGACCGCCATGAACCAGAACCGCAAGATCAGCGAAATCGCGCAGAGCCTGGTGACGGCGGCAGGCCTTCTGGATCCCGGAGAGAGTTGAGCATGGCGGCCGAACACCAGATCAATGCCGGTTTCATACCGCTCTTCGACAGCGCGGTTCTTGTCGCAGCGAGGGAGATCGGCTTTGCCGCGCGCGAAGGCGTCGACCTGACGCTCAGTCGCGAGACGTCATGGGCCAACATCCGCGACCGCATCGCGATCGGGCATTTCGATCTGGCGCACATGCTCGGGCCGATGCCGATCGCCTGCAATCTGGGGCTCACCCCGCTCGCCTCCGATACGATCGTGCCGTTCTCGCTTGGGCTGGGCGGCAACTGCGTAACGGTTTCGAATATGCTCTGGGCGGGCATGGCCGCGCACGGTGCGTTGCCCGACCTCGATCCGGCGCGGGCCGGCGGGGCCTTGGGAGCGCTGATCCGTGAACGGGCAAATGCCGGTCGCGAGCCGATGCGCTTTGCGGTCGTGCATCCGCACTCGGGGCATAATTACGAACTGCGCTACTGGCTCGCGGCCTGCGGCATCGATCCGTCGCGCGAAATAGAAATCGTCATCGTGCCGCCGCCCTTCATGGCCGACGCACTCGCCGCCGGCAGGATCGACGGCTACTGCGTCGGCGAACCCTGGAACAGCGCCTCGGTCGTCGCCGGCACCGGCCATATCGCCACGGTCAAGGCCGCTATCTGGAAGACCAGCCCCGAGAAAGTCGTCGGCGTGCGCAAGGCCTGGGCCGAGAAACACCCGGAGGCCCTTTCGGCCCTGCTGCGCGCGCTTCATCACGCCGCGCGCTGGTGCCAGGATCCGGCAAACCGCGGTGAACTGGCCGCCCTGATGGCGCAGCCTTCGTTCCTCGGCGTTTCGCCGGCGCTGCTGATGCCGATCCTGACCGGACATCTTGCGCTGGGCGGCGGCGCGGAATTGAGCGTCGAGGACTTCTTTCTTCCTTTCGGCAAGGCGGCGAATTTTCCGTGGAAGAGCCATGCGCTGTGGTTCTACACGCAGATGGTCCGTTGGGGGCAGGTCAAGCACAGCGCTGCCCACATGGCGCTCGCGCGCGACACCTACCGACCCGACCTCTATCGCGCAGCGCTGAAGCCGCTCGGCGTCGCTCTGCCGGGAGCCAATGCCAAGGTCGAGGGGGCCCTGACCGCTGCCACGCCGGTCGGCTCGGCGGGCGCCAGCCTCGTGCTTGGTCCGGATGGTTTCTTCGACGGCCGCATCTTCGATCCGGACAGGATCGACGACTATCTCGCCATCCGCGACTGGGCAATGCCGACGGGTTGAGCATTCCTTGCGCACTATCATGCACTGCACAATTTTTGTGCTGCTGCACAATGAACGTGACTGTCGCATGAGCATCGACAATCCGGCGCTCCAGCCTTTACGCCCGCTCTCTCGATTGTTTTCATTGCCGAATTTGCCGTAAGTCTAAACTGGCACGGTTCCTGCTTAGTAATCCATAGGCCTTCAGGCCATTGAATACGGCGTCCAATGGCGGGCGCCACAGGCAAAGCTGCCGCTCAGGTCAACACGCGATCCGGATCAACGGATGCGGCGGCCTGGCCGGCGGCTTTTTTGTTTTGGTCGAACACGCAATCGACGGCGCAGATCCCAAGCCGCGCCCAACGGAGATGACGATGACGAAACGCATCAAAACCCAATCCGCCCTCACGGGCGTAACGCGCCGCGATTTCCTGATGATGAGCGCGGCCACCGCGGCAACGCTGGCGGCGGCACGCGCGCTGTTGCCGTCCGGCGCCTATGCGGCAACGGCGGCGCCGGAAGTCACTGGCGCCAAGCTCGGCTTCATCGCGCTGACCGATGCAGCGCCGCTGATGATCGCCAAGGAGAAGGGCCTGTTCGAAAAATTCGGCATGCCCGATGTCGAGGTGCTCAAGCAGGCCTCCTGGGGCGCGACACGCGACAATCTGATGCTCGGCGGCGAAGCCAACGGCATCGACGGCGCCCATATCCTGACGCCGATGCCTTACCTGATGCACACCGGCAAGGTGACGCAGAACAATCAGCCGATGCCGATGGCGATCGTGGCGCGGCTCAACTATGACTGCCAGGCGATTTCCGTCGCGCAGGAATATGCCGGCACCGGCGTCGGCCTCGATGCCTCCAAGCTGAAGGACGCCTTTGCGGCCAAGAAGGCCGAAGGCAAGGAGGTGAAAGCCGCCATGACCTTCCCGGGAGGCACCCATGATCTCTGGTTGCGCTACTGGCTGGCTGCCGGCGGCATCGATCCCGACAAGGATGTCTCGACCATCGTTGTGCCGCCGCCGCAGATGGTCGCCAACATGAAAGTCGGCAATATGGACGTGTTCTGCGTCGGCGAGCCATGGAACGAGCAGCTCGTCCATCAGGGCGTCGGCTTCACCGCCGCCACGACGGGCGAGTTGTGGAAAGGCCATCCGGAAAAGGCGCTCGGCCTGCGCGCCGCCTTCATCGACAAGAACCCGAACGCCACCAAGGCGATCCTGATGGCCGTCATGGAAGCCCAGCAATGGTGCGAAGCCATGGAAAACAAGGACGAGATGGCGGCCATCATCGGCAAGCGGCAATGGATGAACGTGCCGACCGCCGACATCATCGGTCGCCTTAAGGGCGACATCAATTACGGCAATGACCGCGTCGCCACCGGCACCGACCTCTACATGAAGTTCTGGAAGGGCGGCGTGTCCTATCCGTTCAAGAGCCACGACAGCTGGTTCCTCGCCGAAAACATCCGCTGGGGCAAATTCGCGGCGACGACTGACATCAAGGCGCTGGTCGATCAGGTCAACCGCGAGGATCTGTGGCGTGAGGCGGCGAAGGATCTCGGCGTCGCTGCGGCCGACATCCCGGCGTCTTCATCGCGCGGCGTCGAGACCTTCTTCGACGGCAAGATCTTCGATCCGGCCAATCCGTCCGCCTATCTCGACAGCCTGAAGATCAAGGCATCGGCCTGACGTCGCCGGCAAGCGGCGCCAGTGGCGCCGCCTGTCACGCCAATGCTCAAGGAGCTTTTTGCGAAATGTCTATCCAAGCCATCGAGGACACCAAGGTGAAGGCGTTCCCCACGCCTGCCAAGCCTGCAGAGGTCATAGCTTTCACCGCCAAGGTGAGGCGCCGCTTCGATCCCGCCGCGATCGCCGGCAAACTGGCGAGCACGCTGGTGCCGCCGGCAGTCGTCATCGTCGTCATGCTCGTCATCTGGCAGATCGCCTGCTCGTCGCCCAACGCCAGCTTGCCGCCACCTAGCCAGGTATGGAACGAGGCCTACGATCTGATCGCCCATCCGTTCTTCGATTATGGTCCGCAGGACATCGGACTGGCCTGGCGGGTGCTGATCTCGCTGCAGCGCGTCGCCATCGGCTTTGGCCTAGCTGCCATCGTCGGCGTCGCGCTCGGTGCTCTGGTCGGCCAGTCGATCTGGGCGATGCGCGGCCTCGACCCTGTGTTCCAGATCCTGCGCACCGTGCCGCCGCTCGCCTGGCTGCCGCTGTCGCTGGCCGCCTTCCGCGATTCCAGCCCATCGGCGATCTTCGTCATCTTCATCACCTCGATCTGGCCGGTGATCATCAACACCGCCGTCGGCGTCCGCAACATTCCGGAGGACTACCGCAACGTCTCCCGCATCCTCAGGCTCAACCAGCTCGAATTCTTCGTGAAGATCATGGTGCCGGCCGCGGCACCTTACATCTTCACCGGCCTGCGCATCGGCATCGGCCTGTCCTGGCTTGCCATCGTCGCCGCCGAAATGCTGACAGGCGGCGTCGGCATCGGCTTCTTCATCTGGGATGCCTGGAACTCGTCGCGGCTGCCCGACATCATCGTTGCGCTCGCCTATATCGGCGTCACCGGCTTTTGCCTCGATCGCCTGGTCGCGGCGGTCGGCGCCTTCGTCACCCGCGGCACAACGGCAAAGTGAGGAGAGGCGTCATGACGGCCTACCTGAAACTCGACCATATCGACAAATCCTTCGCTCGCGGCAGTCAGGTCAGCGAGGTGCTGAAGGACATCCGGCTGACCATCGACAAGGGCGAATTCGTCTCGATCATCGGCCATTCCGGCTGCGGCAAGTCGACCTTGCTCAACCTGATAGCCGGGCTGACGAAAGTGTCCGCCGGTGCGGTCCTGCTCGAAGACAAGGAGGTCGACAGCCCCGGTCCTGAACGCGCCGTGGTGTTCCAGAACCACAGCCTGCTGCCCTGGCTCACTGTCTACGAAAACATCAACCTGGCGGTGTCGAAAGTCTTCGGCCGCACCAGGAGCCGGGCCGAACGGCACGACTGGATCATGCGCAATCTCGACCTCGTGCAAATGGCGCATGCCAGGGACAAGCGACCCGCCGAGATATCGGGTGGCATGAAGCAGCGCGTCGGCATCGCCCGCGCGCTGGCCATGGAGCCGAAGATCCTGCTGCTCGACGAGCCCTTCGGTGCGCTCGACGCTCTGACGCGCGCCCATCTGCAGGATGCGGTGATGGATATCCATTCGAGGCTTGGCTCGACGACGATCATGATCACCCACGATGTCGACGAGGCGGTGCTGTTGTCCGATCGCATCGTCATGATGACCAACGGTCCATCGGCGACCATCGGCGAGGTGCTTCCCGTGCCGCTGGCCCGACCACGCCGGCGCATCGAGCTTTCCTCCGACCGGACCTTCCTGCGCTGCCGCGAGGCGGTGCTGAAGTTCCTCTACGAACGCCACCGCTTCGTCGAAGCCGCGGAGTAGCTCAATGACCGAAAAACTCGTCATCATCGGCAACGGCATGGCGCCCGGGCGGATGCTGGAGCACCTATTCGAACAGGTGCCCGGTCGCTATCAGGTCACCATCTTCAACGCCGAGCCGCGGGTCAATTACGACCGCATCATGCTGTCGCCGGTTCTGTCCGGCGAGAAGGCCTTTGAGGAGATCATCATCCATGGCGACGGCTGGTACATCGCCAACGGCATCACCCTCTACAAGGGCCACAAGATCGTCGCCATCGACCGGACGGCGAAGACCGTCACCTCCGACCACGGCGTCACCGAGCCCTATGACAAGCTCGTCATCGCCACCGGCTCGGTGCCGTTCATCATTCCGGTGCCCGGCCACGACCTGCCGGGCGTTCTCACCTATCGCGATCTCGATGACGTCCAGGCCATGCTGCTTGCCGCCCAGTCGCGGGCCAAGGCCGTTGTCATCGGCGGCGGCCTGCTCGGGCTGGAGGCGGCGGCGGGCTTGAACTCGCAAGGCATGGACGTCACCGTGCTGCATGTCATGCCGACGCTGATGGAGCGTCAGCTCGATCCGGCCGCCGGCTATCTCTTGCAGCGCGCCGTCGAGCAGCGCGGCATCAAGGTCATCACCAAGGCCAACACCCAGGCGATCACAGGCAAGGGCAAGGTCGAGCAGGTGGAACTCGCCGACGGAACCATCATCCCGGCGACGCTGGTCGTCATGGCGGTGGGCATCAGGCCGAATGCGGCGCTGGCGAAGGAAGCCGGCATTGCCGTCAACCGCGGCATCGTCGTCGACGCCGGCATGCGCAGCAACGATCCTGACATCTATGCGCTCGGCGAATGCGCCGAGGTCAACGGACAGGTCTACGGGCTGGTCGCGCCGCTCTACGAGATGGCGCGCGTCGCAGCCAGCCAGCTTGCCGGCAACGAGGCGGCGGCTTTCGTCCATATGGATACGCCGACCAAGCTCAAGGTCACCGGTATCGAACTGTTCTCGCTCGGCGACTTCGCCGAGGGCGAGGACCGCCAGGAGATCGTGCTGCGCGATGCCGCCGCCGGCGTCTACAAGCGGCTGGTGCTTAGGGATGACCGCATCATCGGCACCGTGCTCTACGGCGAGACGGCGGACGGCGCCTGGTTCAACGACCTCAAAAAGAAGCAGACCGACATATCGCAAATGCGCGACACGCTTATCTTCGGCCAGTCATACCAGGGAGGCGCCTCCCTGGACCCTATGGCGGCCGTTGCAGCCTTGCCGGATGATGCGGAAATCTGCGGCTGCAACGGCGTTTGCAAGGGAAAGATATCAGGCGCGATCACGGCCAAGGGCCTGACCTCGCTCGACGACGTGCGTGCCCACACCAAGGCGTCGGCCTCCTGCGGCTCCTGCACCGGGCTGGTCGAAAAGCTGATGGTTCTGACCATCGGCGACAAGTACAATCCGGCGGCTGTGCAGCCGATGTGCGGCTGCACCACGCTCGGTCACGACGAAGTCCGCCGGCTGATCAAGGCCAAGGGCCTGAAGACCATTCCCGCCGTCATGCAGGAACTGGAATGGACCACCTCCTGCGGCTGCGCCAAATGCCGGCCGGCGCTCAACTATTATCTCGTCTGCGACTGGCCGGATGAGTATGCCGACGACTACCAGTCGCGCTTCATCAACGAGCGCGTCCACGCCAACATCCAGAAGGACGGCACCTATTCGGTGGTGCCGCGCATGTGGGGCGGCGTCACCAATGCCGCCGAACTGCGCGCCATCGCCGATGTCGTCGACAAATTCGAGATCCCAATGGTCAAGGTCACCGGCGGCCAGCGCATCGACATGCTCGGTATCCGCAAGGAAAACCTGCCGGCAGTGTGGGCCGATCTCGGCCAGGCCGGCTTCGTCTCCGGTCACGCCTATGCCAAGGGACTGCGCACGGTAAAGACCTGCGTCGGTTCGGACTGGTGCCGCTTCGGCACGCAGGATTCGACGGGGTTCGGAGTCCGCATCGAGAAATTCATGTGGGGGTCGTGGACACCGGCCAAGGTCAAGATGGCGGTGTCGGGCTGCCCGAGGAACTGTGCGGAAGCAACCTGCAAGGATGTCGGCGTGATCTGCGTCGATTCAGGCTACGAGATCCATTTCGCCGGTGCCGCCGGCCTCGACATCAAGGGCACCGAGGTGCTCGGCCTGGTCAAGACCGAGGACGAGGCGTTGGAGCATATCGTGGCGCTGACGCAGATGTATCGCGAGCAGGGCCGCTATCTCGAGCGCATCTACAAATGGGCCAAGCGCATCGGCATTGCCGAGATCAAGCGACAGATCATGGACGATGGCGAGAAGCGCAGGGCCTATTTCGACCGCTTCGTCTTTTCGCAGAAATTCGCGCAGGTCGACCCGTGGTCGGAACGTGTTTCCGGCAAGGACAAGCACGAGTTCCGGCCGATGGCTTCGGTCGGCTTCGCGCAGGCGGCGGAGTGATCATGATGAACTGGGTATCAATCGGCTCGATATCAGACATTCCGCGCCGCGGCGCGCGCTGCGTCGCCACGCCTCAAGGCAAGATTGCCGTCTTCCGCACGGCAGACGATCAGGTCTTCGCCATCGAGGACCATTGTCCGCACAAGGGCGGGCCGCTCTCGCAAGGCATCGTGCATGGCGCGGCCGTGACCTGTCCCCTGCACAATTGGGTGATCTCGCTGGAGACTGGCAAGGCGCTCGGCGCCGACGAAGGTGCGGTGCGCACCGTTCCGGTGCGGTTCGAGGGCGAGCGTCTGTTCATTGCGCTGGAAGCGCTGGCCAGTCGCGCGGCCTGAATATGAAGATCGACGAAGCACGCGAGGTGAGGACCACCTGCCCCTATTGCGGGGTGGGCTGCGGCGTGCTGGCGAAGGTCGCCGCGGACGGTGAGGTAACCGTCCGTGGCGATCCCGACCATCCGGCGAGTTTCGGCCGGCTCTGTTCCAAGGGCTCGGCGCTGGCCGAGACGATCGACCTCGACGGAAGGTTGCTATACCCAGAGATACACGGTCGCCGCACCGGCTGGGACGAAGCGCTCGACCTCGTCGCCTCGACCTTCTCGCAAACCATTGCCGAGCATGGCCCCGATTCGGTCGCCTTCTACGTCTCGGGCCAGTTGCTGACCGAGGACTACTACGTCGCCAACAAGCTGATGAAAGGCTTCATCGGCTCGGCCAATATCGACACCAATTCGCGCCTGTGTATGGCCTCGTCGGTAGCCGGCCACCGCCGCGCCTTCGGCTCCGACACTGTGCCGGGCAGCTATGAGGACCTGGAACTCGCCGACCTGATCGTGCTGGTCGGCTCCAATCTCGCCTGGTGCCATCCGGTGCTTTACCAGCGCATTGCCGCTGCCCGGGAAAAACGGCCCGACATGAAGGTGGTGCTGATCGACCCGCGCCGCACGATGACATCAGACATCGCCGACATGCATCTGGCGATTGCGCCGGATGGTGACGTTGCGCTGTTCACAGGGCTGCTCGCCTATCTCGGCCAGCATAACGCGCTGGACCGCACTTATGTGACGGCGCACACGACCGGCTTCGGGCAAGCGCTTTTCGCCGCCTCCGCGCTCGATCTTGCCGAAATCGCCGCTGCCACGGACCTTGGCGAGGACGAGCTTATCAGCTTCTACAGCCTGTTTGCCGCGACGGCGAAGACGGTGACCGTCTACAGCCAGGGCGTGAACCAGTCGTCTTCGGGCACCGACAAGGTCAACGCCATCATCAACTGTCATCTCGCCACTGGCCGCATCGGCAAGCCCGGCGCCGGGCCGTTTTCGGTGACCGGCCAGCCCAACGCCATGGGCGGCCGCGAGGTTGGCGGCATGGCCAACATGCTGGCCGCCCATATGGAGATCGAAAACCCCGAACACCGCGACCGCGTCCAGCGCTTCTGGAACGCACCGACGGTGGCCGAAAAACCCGGCCTGAAGGCGGTCGAAATGTTTCAAGCCGTGGCCGACGGGCGCATCAAGGCGCTGTGGATCATGGCGACCAACCCGGTCGATTCGATGCCGGATGCAGATGCCGTCGAGGCGGCGATCAGGGCCTGCCCGTTTGTCGTGGTATCGGACGTGCTGGCCAAGACCGACACGATCCGCCACGCCCATGTCCGCCTGCCCGCCGCCGCATGGGGCGAAAAGGACGGCACCGTCACCAATTCGGAGCGCCGCATCTCGCGCCAGCGCGCCTTTTTGGCCACGCCCGGCGAGGCAAGAGCCGACTGGTGGATCATCGCCGAAGTGGCCAACCGGATGGGTTTTGGCGAAGCGTTTTCGCATGCGTCGCCGGCCGATATCTTCGAAGAGCACGCCGCGCTGTCGGCATTCGAGAATGACGGCGCGCGGGATTTCGATATAGGCGCGTACGCCGGGACCGATGGAGAAGCCTACGACGCGCTGGTGCCTTTCCAGTGGCCAGCGCCGAGCCCACCCTCCCCCTTGAGGGGAGGGTCGGCGCGCGCGTTGAGCGAAGCGAAACAAGCGGGACGGGGTGGGGTCGGTGGAGCACCTCCAACGCCATTCCGCCCCAACGAGGTGGAGGCCGTCGCGGACGACCCCCTCTGGCCTGCCGGCCATCTCCCCCTCGAGGGGGGAGATCAGCCGCCACTACGACCTTCGCCAATCTCAGACGTTGCAGGAATGAGCGGATCGCAGACGCTGCCAATCTCCCCCCTTGAGGGGGAGATGGCCGGCAGGCCAGAGGGGGGCGGCACGATCGGACGCCAGCCCGTTCGCTTTTTCGCCAACGGCAGCTTCTACACACCCGATGGCAAAGCGCGCTTCATCCCGATCCGTCCAGTTCCGCAAACCCGCACGAACGAAAAATTCCCGCTGATCCTCAACACCGGGCGGGTTCGCGACCACTGGCACACGATGACGCGGACCGGCAAGAGCCCGCGGCTGTCGCAGCACCTGGCCGAGCCGTTCGCCGAAATCCACCCGGCGGATGCGCAGCACTTCGACATCGGCGACGCCGACATCGTGCGCGTCTCGACCGCGCATGGCGAGGTGCTGCTTCGCGCGCTGGTGACAGCGCGGCAGCGCCCGGGCTCGGTCTTCGTGCCGATGCACTGGACGGACCAGTTCTCCGCGCGCGCCCGCGTCGACGCGCTGGTGGCGCCCATAACCGATGCGATTTCAGGCCAGCCGGCCTCGAAGAACGTTGCCGCTCGCGTAGAGCGCTTCGCTGCTGTCGCCTTTGGCTTCGCGGTGCTTGCCGAACGGCCGGCCGCGATCGACGCCGACTATTGGAGTCTCGCCCGCTGCGCCGCCGGCTGGCGCCTCGAGTTTGCGTTGAAGGCAGGCCGGGACTGGCCGGTTTTCGCGACTTCGCTTCTCGGGGCGGACGTGCAAGGTGAGACGCTCGCCTATCATGATGTCGCCGGCGGGCACTATCGCTTCGCCCGCTTCGCCGGCAGCCGGCTGGCTGGCGCGCTCTATCTTGCGCCCAAACCGGTCGCGGTGTCGCGCAGCTGGGCGGTGGAGCAGTTGAGCGCGGACCACGCCGATCGGCGCGGGCGGCTGGCGATCGTGGCCGGGCGGCCCGGCGGCAATCGCGTCGACCGTGGTGCCATCGTATGCTCCTGTTTCGGGGTTGGCGCCAATCAGATCGCGGAAGCGGTGCGCGGCGGCTGCACCAGCGTCGAAGCGATCGGCGCCACCTTGCATGCCGGCACCAATTGCGGCTCCTGCCGCGCCGAGATCAGGACCATCATCGACACGCGAAATCTTCAAGCGGCAGAGTGAATGCTCGACCGCTGTTGAATTTCCTGTGGCCGGAACGGTTCTGCCGTAAAGCCCGTCCCCCAAAGCTGTCACCGCGCTGCTTTGCCGCTTACCAGCCATTTACAACCGTGGTCTACCAACGTCCTTGTTCGATTCGCCAAGGACAAGGAACAGCATGAGCAAAGCCCTCACTTCATTCGCATTGGTCGCCGTATTGACGGCTTTGCTGATGGCGCTCAGCCTGGCGGTGGCCAGGCATGGCTATCCCTATGGTACGATCGGCGCAAAACGCTTGGACGACGTCGCCGATGCCGGGACGTTTATCCCGCTCGCGGCCGTGTACTTCTTCAGCGCGCTGCTGATGATGATCCTGCCGATAAGGGTCGCCGGCGTCGTCCTGACACATGCCGCAGATGCGATCTTCTGGACAGTCATCGTGTTGTTCGCGGCCATCATTGGCGGCCTCGCCGCCAGATGGGGTTTTGATCGAAGCAATGTCTTGCCGGCACTGCTGAATTGGCGCTTCCTGTTTGTCGCAGCCGTCGTCGGCTGCCATCTCTTCATGAACGAGCTGCGCCGCAACATCCTGCTGAGAAGCCTGTTCTTTGTCGTCTTCGCCGCTGCGACGCTGGCTTGCCTGTTCTGGTCGTTCACCATCTGAGAAACCCGTGCATCCGCTGGCTTTGACGCTTTAATTCTTGTCGACCGGCTTCGAACGCATGCGCGAAACGGTCTCGCGTTCGGCCCGCTTCGAACGCATCGGCGGCAGGCCGCGATCGATGAGGTCCATGTCCTCCAGCACCATGTCGCCCATGCGCTTGAAGGCGATGTCGAGTGCGCCGGCCCCGTGGGCGGAGCGCAGGAAGCCGTGCAGCGAGCGCACGGGATGATCCTGCGCCAGCGGCTCTTCCGGAAACACGTCGCTGGCGGCGACGATGTGACCGCTGCGAACGGCGTCCATCAGCGCCGGAAAATCGACCACGCCTGCGCGGCTGAGCAGGATGAACGCGGCTCCTTTGCGCATCCTGGCAAAGGCCTCAGTGCCAAGAAAACCCTGGTTTTCGCTGGTCACCGAAGCGACGACGAAGACGAAATCGCTGGCCGACAAAACCGTGTCGAGCGAAGCGGGCTCGACGCCGTTCTCGATAAGGATCGACGGCGGCAGCCACGGATCGAAAACCTTTGTCCGCGTGCGAAAGCCTGACAGCAGCCGGTTGAGCGCGCGGCCGAGATCGCCGAAGCCGATGATGCCGACGTCCGCACCGGAGAGAAGCCGTGCCGTCTGGTTGCCGTCGCCGCCCCACAGCTCCTTGCCTTGACGAAACGCGAGATCGGCGTCGACGATGTCGCGGGCGAGGTTGAGCGCCATGGCAAGGCCGAGTTCGGCCACCGGCTCGGCGAAGACCAGGCCTGTGGTGACGACATGGATGCCGCGCGTAAACAGCGTCTCATACGGCATGTTGTTGATGAGGTTGCTCTCGACGTTGAAGACGCAGCGCAGCGTTTGCATCTTGTCGAGCGTCTCCGGCGCGATCGGCGGCTGGCCGACAATGTAGCGCGCCTCGGCGAGCAAATCGGCCGGCAGAGCCGCGACGCCTTCGGGCGACGTCTCGACGATACGGTATCTGGCGCGGAATCTCGCCAGTGCCTCGGGCGTGAAAATCAGGTCGAGCGTGCGTGGCTCGGGCGCGCTGATCACCAGCGGCAACGCGCTGTCGGACATGGCAGTTTCCTCCTGGTGCGATCCGCGTCGCACCATACTAGAATCATGGTTTACCACCTCGACACCTAAGCAGGCTTGCCGGGCTTCGCCTGCATAGGTTTTTTTGTTTTGTCGCAGGTTTCTATCGGAAAACCGTAGGACACTTTTCCGAAACCTGCTTAGCACATGCCTGTCGAGGAGGAGAACTTTGCCGCCGGCGGCCTTGCGGTATGGCGGCCGGTGGTCCAGATAGACGCCAATCGAAGGACGACAAGGAAGACAGCGACATGATCCCGTTTCGAAAGAACCTCATCGATGGCGAGTGGGTGGGCGATGCCGGCTCCCGCAACATCAACCCGTCCAATCTCGACGACGTGGTCGGCGAATATGCGTCGGGGGGCGCCGAGCAGGCCCGGCAGGCCATCGCGGCGGCGAAAGCGGCATTTCCGTCATGGTCCCGATCGGGCCTGCTGGCACGCCATGCGGTGCTGAGGAAGGCGTCGGACGAGATCACAGCGCGGAAAGATGAAATCGGCCGGGCGTTGGCGCGCGAGGAAGGCAAGACGCTGGTCGAGGGCATCGGCGAGACCGTGCGGGCCGCCCAGATCTTCGATTTCTTCGCTGGTGAGACGCTGCGCCTGTCTGGCGAGCTGCTTCCGAGTGTGCGGCCCGGCGTCGGTGTCGAGATCACGCGGGAGGCGGTCGGCGTCGTCGGCATCATAACGCCGTGGAATTTCCCGATCGCCATCCCGGCGTGGAAAATCGCTCCTGCCCTGGCCTATGGCAACACCATTGTCTTCAAGCCGGCCGAGCTTGTTCCGGAGAGCGCCTGGACCATTGTCGACATATTGCACCGCGCCGGCCTGCCGAAGGGTGTGCTCAATCTCGTGATGGGCAAGGGTTCGGTGGTCGGCCAGGCCATGCTCGACAGCCCTGACCTCGATGCCATCACCTTCACCGGCTCGGTCGGCACCGGCAAGCGCGTCGCTGCTGCCAGCGTCGAGCACATGCGCAAGTTCCAGCTCGAAATGGGTGGCAAGAACCCGCTAGTTGTGCTCGACGATGCAGATCTTGCCGTCGCCGTCGACTGCGCGATCAACGGCGCATACTTCTCGACCGGCCAGCGCTGCACGGCATCGTCCCGCCTGGTGGTGACGGACGGCATCCATGACCGTTTCGTCGACGCGATGAAGGATCGCCTGGGCAAGCTGGTCGTCGGCGACGCGCTCGATACCAAAACCCAGATCGGACCCGTGGTCGACCAGAGCCAGCTGAAGCAGGACGAAGACTATATCGCCATCGGCCGCCAGGAGGGCGCCGATCTCGCTTTCGGCGGCGAGCGGCTCGATCGCGAAACCCGCGGCTTCTACCTGCAGCCGGCGCTGTTTACGCAAGCCACCAACGCCATGCGCATCTCACGCGAGGAGATCTTCGGCCCGGTCGCCAACGTGATCCGCGTCAAGGACTATGACGAGGCGCTGGCGGTGGCCAACGACACGCCGTTCGGGCTGACGTCGGGCATCTGCACGTCGAGCCTCAAGCACGCCACGCATTTCAAGCGCAACTCGGAGGCCGGCATGGTGATGGTCAATCTGCCGACGGCGGGCGTCGACTTCCATGTGCCTTTCGGCGGACGCAAGGGATCGAGCTACGGCCCGCGCGAGCAAGGCCGCTACGCGGCGGAATTCTACACCACGGTGAAGACCGCTTATACGTTCGCCGGCTAATCAAATCGGTGACTTGCCAAGCCAGACGAACATGCGAGCCGGCCGATGACGCCCCTCCTAGCAAGCGCGAGTTGCTGGGAAGGGCGAACATCTTCGTGCCCGACACGACAGCGACAGCTGGGCAGTAGCCGTCATTCAGCACGGGTCCTTGGGAGGAGGCTCGCCGGCTGCGACAGCCAGCCGCCGCTGAATCCAGCCTTGCACAGGCCGCGACGGATATGCGTGCTCGACCGCATCAGGTCCCAGATTAGGCGCGAGCGGTGATTTTCGATCATCAGCACGACAATGCCCTGGTCCAGTCCGTAATGCGCATCCGATATCCAGCCGCTCGGCCCGAACTTCCGCCGGTTCGCCAGCGTCGGGTTGAAGCCGCTCGGCATCCTGAAACTGTCGATCACCTCAGGGTGGCGTTCTCTGAGATGGCGCAGCGCCGGCAGGCAGATTTCCGGCGCGAAGGGCAGCGATGCGAGATACGACCACGGCGCTATCGTTCCGTCGTCGGGGCCGAACGGTGCGCCGCGCGCCGCGTAGCCGGAAAATTTGCGCGGTCGCCGCTCGATCTGCGCGCGGAAGTTGCCGGGTCCGTCACCCGCCGAAAGGCCCCAAAGTCCTTCGCCGTAGCCGTCGTAGCCAGAGGGGTTGTGCCGCGCATAGTCCCGGTGGAGGTAGGTCGCGCGGCGGCTGTTTTCGAAATAGTCCGAGTTCTTCTCCCGCATGAACGCATCCCGGATGCCGTCGAAGTCAATCCAGGCATGCGAGAACTGGTGCATGAACAGCGGGCCGCCATAGAGCACGTCGTAGCCGTAGATGCTTTCCCACTGATATGTCGCCGTCCAGCCGGCATAGCTGTCGTCCGAGGCTGGCTTGTCCGGGGCGGCCATTGCCAGAACGTAGAGCATCGTCGCTTCGTTGTAGCCTTCCCAGCCATAACGCAGAAAGCCGCTCTTCGGCCTCCAGCCCTGCCGCAAGGTCGAATTGCTGCCTTGCGCCCATCGCCAGTCGACGCGCCGGTAGAGCACTTCCGCGAGCTCGCGGATTTCGGTTTCTTCGTCATTGTCGCCCGTGAAATAGGCGCCAGCCACGAGCACGCCGGCCATCAAAAGCGCAGTGTCCACCATCGACAATTCGCATCGCCAGGCGCGCAGGCCGGTCTGCATGTCGAGGAAATGGTAATAGAAGCCTTTGTGCCCGGTGACGTTGTCGCCATTGCCTTGCCGGCTGTTCCAGAAGAAGCGCAGTGCGGCAAGCGTCAGCTTCGCGGCTGTGTCTCGCGTCATCCAGCCGCGCTCCGCCCCGACCGGATAGCAGGACAGGGCGAAGCCGACGACCGCGATGCTTGCCGGCCAATTTGGCCGCGAGGTGTCGGCGACCAGCCCGTTCTCGGGATTCACGGTTTCCAGAAAATAGCCGAAGGCCGCGCACTGGAAGCGGTCGAGCAGATCTTCGTCGGACAGGGGGGATTCGACCCTAAGCAAGCGACGTTAACTCCAGTCTGGATCGCGCCTCAGTTGCTTCAATAGGTCGCCCGGCCGCCGGAAATGTCGAAAACGGCAGCCGTCGTGAAAGAGCATTCCTCGGAAGCAATCCAGGAGATCAGCGCCGCCACCTCCTCGACCTCGCCGAACCGCGCCATCGGTATCTTCGACAGCATGAAATCGATGTGCTGCTGGCTCATCTGCTGGAAGATCGCGGTGCGCACGGCCGCCGGCGTGACACAGTTCACCGTCACCTTGGTCTTGGCCAGTTCCTTGCCCAGCGACTTGGTCAGGCCGATCACCGCCGCCTTGGAGGTGCTGTAGGCAGAGGCATTCGGGTTTCCCTCCTTGCCGGCGATCGAAGCGATGTTGACGATCCTGCCGTAATTGCGCTTGAGCATGTGCGGAACCAGTGCCTTGTTGCAGTAGAAGGCGCCATTGATGTTGATGTCGATGACCCGGCGCCAATCCTCCACCGAATAGTCCCAGGTCGTCGTGTTCGGTCCGGTGATGGCCGCACTGGTGACCAGGATATCGACCGCGCCGAGGGTATGGAATGTCTGCTGGGCGGCCTGTTCGACCGCTAAGGGATCGGCGACGTCGACTGTCACGCTGTGCAGGTCGGCAATGACAGCCTTCGCCTGCTCGATTTGGGCGGGGTCACGATCCCAGACGCAAATGCGCCCGCCCTCCCCAGCGATTCTTTGCGCGACGGCCAGGCCAATTCCCGACGCGCCACCGGTGATCACGGCCGACCGCCCGGCAAACCGTCCCGCAAAACTCATCGTCATGTGCTCGTCCTCCCAATCGGCGGCGAATGTGAAGTCAACGACAGAGAAGTTCAAGCCGGAGTCTGGAGCCTCCGAACAGCTTCGTGGTGGGCCAGCAGCAGGCGGTTGAGAAGCCCCTCCTGGCTGTTACCTCCATATGATACTGGGGCTGCGGTCGCGGCGAGGCGGCAGGGCCGTCCAAGCGACTCCCATGGGCGCAGTTCAGACGTTCTTGATCGACTTCCAATGGCTCAGCCGCTCTGCGATCAACTCCACGCGCCGCTGATTGTCGCGTCCGTCCAGGATGCTTAAGTCCTCCGGATCGGCGGGCAGGTAGACCCCGGACGTGCGCGCATTCACCTCGGGGTTCGTGTCCGCGCGCGTCGTGAAATACCCGGATGCGCGATCGGCGGACTCCAGCCGGATCTCTCCCGTCCCGTACAACTGCGACGCGTTCGCATCCAAGGGCCGTTCTCCATTCCAAAAGTAGAAGATGCCGGGAGGCTCCTTTCTCTCCTTTACCGCCTCGCTCCAGTATCTGGCTGACAGACTGCCATTCTCTTGCCATGAGCGGCCGGCCAACTCCAGCGCACCATCGCGGCCTCGCGAGATACGCAAGAGGCTCACGGCGGACGGCTCCCTGGCGGAGCGCTCCGTCAGGGAAAACTGCCACCAGAAGCCCTCTATGCGGGCGACGCGACTTTCGTTCTCGATCGCATTCCGAAGCTTTTGGTTGATCGCCCTCATCTCCGCGCTGGTCGTCGCCTCGCCATACCTTACGGAGGTGAGGCCGAGGAGATCGCTTGGAAGCTTGGAGCCGTTGGCATGGAGGATGAACGTCCGGCGCATTCCAAGGACTCCGCCGAAAAGCCCGGCCTCGAAAACCACATTGTCTCGTGGAGAAGCTTGAGCGGATGCCGTCGCAGACGATGCCGGCTGGCTCACACTGGTCCAATCGTCCTGAGCGAACACGAAAGCGGCGAAGTCGACTTCACGCGTAAGCTCGAGGAGGCGCCCCAGGGTGGTTGTCCCCGGATTGAAGGACGTCGTCCAAGGTTCCACATGCGCGATGTCTTCAAGACCGCGTGTCAGCGCCTGCAGCAGTTTTTTCTGCTTCCCCGAAGAGCCCAGGAAGATTCGAGGTTTGTCCATCCGTTTGCTCCAACCCAGCAGATCGGGGACGACCAGCGCCTGCCAATTGTTCGTGTGGCCATCGTCTGGTTGTCCCGGAGATAGCGTACGCGGACGGCCTCATTCATTGCAATGGATGCAACGAATGCCAGCTGCTATTTTCGGTCCGGTGCTGAAAGAACTGCAAAAACAGTTCCGCGCGGTGGTGATGCCGAGCCTCTCATAAATGCGGCGGCGATGGTTTTTGACGGCGCCGACAGCGATGCCCAGCCGTGCGCCGGGATGCTCGGGTTCTTGCCGCACGGCCTGTCGTGGCCTTTTACCGCCGTCCCGGGGCGCCTTATGGCTGTTTTTGCCTCATTTGGGTGACAGGCTGCGGGGGATGGGTTATATTGCACTGCACAATGGAAGCGTTCGCGCATGGTGGCGCGGCGGCGAATCGGCATTGAACTGCATGGACGGGAATTCGCTACCGAGATGAAGATTCCAAAATCTCTGTTGGTCGACCCGGAGAAGAGCACGGTCTACGGCACATTTGCTGTTGCCATCTCCGTTTGGGCGTTCTCCTACTCTTCCGTTTTCGGCCAGATCCTGATCCTGGCCTACTATGCGGTCTGGCTTCCCCTGATCCTGGTCGACTACCGGCGGCTGTTGCGACATGCCTCCAGCGCGTGGCTCCCGCTGGCGTTTGCATTCTACGTCTGCCTCTCGGTGTTCTGGTCGGATGCCCCCGGCATCACGTTGAGGACGGCAATCCAGTATTGCTCCCATATCGCCTGCGCCTACATTGCAGCACGCACCGTCAGCGTCCGAACGTTGACGATAGGCTCACTGATTGGGATTTTTGTCGTTCTGCTCTATTCGCTGAAGGTCGGGGGTTATTCCTATGATATGCTCGACGGGACGTACAATTTCGTCGGCGCATTCAGCTCCAAAAACCAGATCGGCTTTGTCGCATCGCTCGGCATCTATTTTTGCATTGTCTTCCTGGTCTTCCTCAGACGCGGCCGGACAAGCCTTTTCCTGACGGCGCCGGTCCTCGTCCTGTCGGCCTATCTGCTGGTCATGGCGCATTCCGCCACCTCGACGGCTTCGATACCGGCAGCTCTCGCTCTGGTGGCTCTGCTTACCATGGCCAAGAAGCTTTCGCTCCGCTACCGACGGGTGATTTTCCTGGTCGGCGCATTCGGGCTGGTCGTGGTCACCGTGGTTGCCTTTGCGGGACTTCTGGATTTCATCCTTGGCGCCTTCGGAAAGGATTCCACGCTCACCGGACGGACCTATCTCTGGGAGCAGGGCTGGGATGCGGCGCAGCAAGCACCGATCCTCGGCGTCGGCTACGCGGCCTATTGGGTGCAGGGTTTCGCCGAGGCCGAGCGGCTTTGGAACGAATTCTACATCACGACCCGAAGCGGCTTCCACTTCCACAACACCTATATCGAAGCCCTCGTCGAGCTTGGCTATGTCGGGGCGACGCTG
The DNA here is from genome assembly GCF_900149755.1 of Mesorhizobium delmotii. NCBI lineage: Bacteria > Pseudomonadati > Pseudomonadota > Alphaproteobacteria > Hyphomicrobiales > Phyllobacteriaceae > Mesorhizobium > Mesorhizobium delmotii. Next base: position 548,758 of record NZ_FUIG01000013.1, read on the forward strand.
ATGTCGCTGATCATTGTGCGCACGCTGTGGGGCCATATATCGGCGTTGATATTCAGGACATGGCAAGCTGAGTCCGTGATTCTTGCCGGCGTGATGGTGCTTCTGTTCATCCGGTCCTTCGTCGAGATCGATACCTTCAACCCCTATATCATGGGCTCATTCCTCCTGTACTACAGCTACTTCAAGCTGGTGAGGGTGCCTGTCGCCCGTCCCCGGTGGGCCGCAGCCAACCTCGCGGAACCAGAAACCGCAAGGGGCTAAGCAAAGCGCCAAATATCGTCTTGATGTTCGTTTGCTAAGATTAGTATCAAAATAAATGTAATCCTGGGACGTCACAAATTCGCGAATTATTCGGGCAGGATTTCCCGCAGCCATGCTTCGTGGGGGCGACCACGGACCCAGATCCAATTACGCGATGATCCCCGATTTCGACGCCAGGCAGATAATTGAGCTTCGTACGAAGACGCCGCCTAACAGCGCCCAGGCCAAACAATCGTCACCCGGGCAGCTTCTGAAGCGGTGGCGTGAGGCACTTGCCCCTTCCACCCTCGCCAGAGTTGGGCTTGCCACCTATTGATCAGGCCCTAAGGGTTAGGAGCGCATACCATGCGAACCGCTTCACGAAGGGAAGCGTCAGAACCACCGAATCGACAGCTTTGCCAACGGTGTAGACGGTTTCCGAGATGCTTCGTGGCATTAGCGCGCTTCCTACGGAGCACAGGCCGAAATAGTCCACCTGGACATTGCTGAAATAGCGGCGGGCCAACGCGAAGTCCGAAATTAACAAAGGATGTTCATCGGCGGTGCGGATAAGGGGTGTCCGCCTTCTGAAGGCATTCAGGAGAGGATTGTGTCCCATCGGCTCGTAGAAGGACGCCACGCCGTTCGGCTTCAAGACGCGGACCACATCGGAAAAGCACCGGTCCAGGTCCAGGTGATGGATGATCCCGCGTCCATACACCAGGTCGAACTTGTTGTCCTCGAAGGACATGGCTTCCGCATTCATCGCCAGGAATGTAGCGTTCGTGCTTCCAAGCGTGCTCGCCCGTTCGTTCGCCTTGTTTACTGCTACATCCGAAATATCAATCCCCGTCAGAGATCGGCAAAGATCGGGCAGGTGCAGGGAATGCAGGGACCACCCGCCATCGGAGCAACCGTACTCGAGCACGTCTGCGTTCTTCGAAAGGCGTTTTATCTGCTCGTCTTGACGTTTAGCGCCGTGACGAATTGTTCGATACCACTTGTCCAGGCTTCCTCTTGGATCCTCCTCTTGACTGAATCTGAGATTGTGAAATTCTCTTTCTCGACTGACGATTTCGTCCCTTTCACTGTGCACGACAAAGTCCTCCTCGGATTTAAGTTGCAACTAAAGCACAACATCTCCTTGCGCTGCAATTACTCACGTCCCGAGTTGGCGGTAGGCCGGCTTGTCGGGGGCGGCGAGCACAGTGTTGGCGAGTTCAAGGTCGAACTCGTCCGAGTCCAACTCTTCGCCGATCCAGTCGATCTGTTCGGCGTGATCTGATCAGCCGATCGCTCGAAGGCCTATTGGCTAGCCATCGGTACCAGCTTCACCTTGATCACGTCCCCGGGCAGTACGGGCGTGTCTTCGCTGGCGGTGATTGCGCTGGTCTTGCCGTCGACCATCCGAACCAGGCTAAACGTCATTGCCGGCTCTTCGCCGTCGCGATAGCGTTGCAGTGCCGGGTTCCCCGACATGGCTTCGGCCATCAGGCCTGTTTGCATGTTCATCTTGAGCATCGTTGCACTGAGATCGGCTTCTACCTGTTGCCGGTCGGCGGCCAGGTCCGCATTCTGGGTGTTTTCCAGGTCGATGGCATCTTGGGTGGCTTTGCTGATCGCCTGCTTGGCGGTGAGGATGGCCGTGTCGTAATCCAGGATCTGGCCTTCCAGGTCGGCGATCGTCTGTTGCGAACCCAGAATCCGCGTGTTGACGACAAGGCCTTTCTGGGCCAGCGAACCGATGCCGCTGAGCTGTTCTTTTGCCAGGTCGACCTGCCGCTGCTGGTTGACGATCTTTTTCTGCAACGATTCGATCTCGCTCTGCAGCAGCTTCTTCAAGTCGTCGAGCGCCTGAAGGCGCAGTTTGAGCTTCTTTTGGTCGGCTGTCAGGATCGCCATCTCGTCGGCAACGATACTTGCCAGCTTCGGATCGTCGCCCAACTCCTTCGGTACGTCGAATGTCGGCTTGTCCGCGATCTCCGCTTCGATGCGGGCGCGCCTGACGATCAGTCGGACCCGTTGGTCTTGGAGAACGTCAAAATCGCCCTTGGCGTTGATCATGTCGCGGTCGTACCGCTGTCCTTCTGGGCTCCGCCGGACACCGCCGGCGATGCTCATCGCCCTCAGCACGGTCAGGTCCGGCACGTAAGGATACTGGCCCGGCGTCTGGACCTCCCCGGAAATGTAGAACGGCCTGTACTGCGCCATTTCGACGGAGGCTTCCGGCCGGTCCGCCAGGGCGAGCTTGCGCTGGAGCGCCTGGCCGATCGCTGCCGCGATCTCCGATGTCGTCTTGCCGGATGCCGGCATCTCGCCGACGAACGGCACGGACAATGTTCCGGCCGGGCCGACTGTGTACTCTCCGTTGACGGCCGTCCAGTCGCGGAACGTGCCTTCAACAGTTTGCCATTCGGCCACGCGGACGGTCAGCTTGTCCTGTGATCCAAGGCGGTACTCATCGGCGGCGGCGAGTTGGGGAATGGTGAGCGCCAGCGCGAGGTAAGTGGTCATAAGCCGCATCCGTCGCATGCAATTGCTGACGGTGCCGGCGCTGGAGATTTCGAAGATGTCTGTTTTCAACTGAACGTTTTCCGATCCGCTTTTGCCCCGCCCGATGAAGCTTGCTGCAGAATGTCTGGCGTCAGGACAGTCGCTCCTGCACAGAGACCGGGTCCCGGCCGGTCAGTAGCAGCCCCGCGACATCCAGACGGCAGGCACGGTCTTGATGATAATGCGAATGTCCTCGAATAGCGACCAGTTCTCGACATAGTGGCGATCGAATGCGACGCGGCTGTCATAGGAAACGTCGTTGCGGCCGCTGACCTGCCAGAGCCCGGTCAGGCCGGGGCGCGATTTCAAGTAATAAACAGCCGAACTGCCGTAGATTTCGAGCTCGTCGCGCACGACGGGGCGAGGACCAACAAGGCTCATGTCGCCCTGAAGGATGTTGATGATCTGCGGCAATTCGTCGAGGCTGAGCTTCCTCAGCACGGCCCCGACGCGCGTGACGCGCGGATCGTTCTTGAGCTTGCGGGTCGCTATCCATTCGGCGTTGGCATCCGGGTTGGCGGCAAGATATGCAGCCAGCACCTGTTCGCCATTCTGTACCATAGTCCGAAACTTGAGGCACGGGAAAATCCGTCCTCCCCGACCGATCCGGCTGTGACCGTAAAAAATCGGCCCGCCGTCGGAAAATTTGACAAGCAGCGCGACCATCACAAACAGCGGACTGAGAGCAACCAGGCCAATCAGTGAACCGGCAATATCGAAGCTGCGTTTGAGCAGGCCGCCGATTGGTTGAAAATCGATACCGGCCTGCGAAAATTCCGCGTCGGCCGGCTTGGCTACGTCCCTCATGCGTAAACTCCATACGTTGAACGGATGGTTTGCCGCACGATATCAAAAAAATGCTGCATCGCAACACACAATTTCTTGAGCGCCTGAAATAATCACGTCATGAATTGACTAAATAATAAACTGATCCTGCACAAAGTTTGAACTTTATGGCGAGTTTATGACAAATTATGGGCGACCGTGAAAAATCTAGTGCCTTTTTGAGGCTGATTTTTGGCGAATCGCTCTTTGTGTCGCATCCTCGAGTGTTATCGTGCTTCAGCTTTGTAAAATGTAGGGAGCCGTTAAGGTAAAATACTGGTTAATATTGCGGCTCTTACTGAAGTGAGTCCATACCGGGTGATTGGCCGTGATGCCGATGTGTGCATTGCAACATGGCGGACTCGATCCCGCGAACTTATCCAAAATAATTTGCCGTTGGCCTTGCCCGCTATTGCACACCTTAATAGAGTTGCAAATTGTTTCTGTCAGAGTATGGACAGCGTGGGAAGGCCGGAAGCAACCGGCCAAAAAGCGAGCGGCCTCAACAGCTCGCATGGCGAAGGGAGGCTCGGGGTGGGTCAATCATCGATTTTTGCCCGAGCAGGTTAACGGGCTGGGTATGTCGCTACCAAAATTCATTGTCGGCATGATTTTCGCCCTGGCGATCGTGGCCGCCTGGTCTTATCTCGACGGCGCTTCGCTAGGCACAACGCTGTTTCGCACTATAGCCTGCGCCATTGTCATCCAGCTGGGCTACTTTCTGTTGGTTTTCGTCATGGTTGTCAGAAATCCCCCGACGTCGGCTGATAAGATTCGCGATGCCGAACGAAAGCTGAGTTCGGCCGAAACGGCCGATGGCGAGAAGTTCAGTGCCAGGAGAAGCCTCCACTGACCTGACGACAGGTAGCGTCAATCGGATTCCTGGGGGACTGCTCGCCCGACAACATCCTGGACAACCGGCTTCCGGATTTTCCTTCAGCCTCGGATCCTCTGATTCAGCCGCTAATATTGCCTAAAACCCTGTCGATCGACCTGATGATCGCCGATTCGAGTGCGCTGACGGCTCCATCCAGAATGAGCCGGGACGGTGTGCGAAGCGGCCCGTCTATCCGCTGGCATTCATCGCCCATAGATTTGCGCCGAGGCGACACCGAAAGGAAAGACTGGACGGGGCGAATGATTTTGACGATGCTTTGCTTCGCACCTGCAGCATAAGCGCCGGCTGACGCTTTTTCAAACAGCCGGCAGTCGTTGAGAACGAGAGCTGCATTGGACATTCAACGGGGAAGGGCGAGGAATCGGAGCTACCGTGCAGTCGAGAGGCGAATTGATGACAGAACCCCAGGTCTGCGTGATCATCGCTGCCCGCAACGCGGCGCGGACAATCCCGGTTGCCATCGCATCGGCATTGCGCGAGCCGGAGGTGGCGGAAGTCGTCGTCGTCGACGACGCCTCTACCGACGATACCGCGAAAGTCGCTCGGGCGGCCGACGATGGCAGCGGCAGGCTTTCCGTAATCCGGCTTGACGTCAACGGCGGTCCTTCCTTCGCCCGCAACGCCGCGATCGCCAGCTCCAAATCGCCGTTCATCAGCATTCTGGACGCCGACGATTTTTTTCTTGCGGGCAGATTTCGCGAATTGTTCGCCAGCGCCGATTGGGATTTCGCTGCCGACAATATCATGATGATCAGGGACGACGCGGCCACCGACGTCTCGAAAATCGCCGCTCCGCGGTTCTCGCCCGATCCGGAGTTCCTCGATTTCGAGCGTTTCATCGAAGGCAACATCTCCAGTCGCCGTGTGCAGAGAGGTGAGTTGGGTTTCCTCAAGCCGGTGATCAGCCGTGCTTTTCTCGACCGGCATGGGCTGCACTATGACGAAAACCTGCGACTGGGCGAAGACTATGAACTCTACGCGCGCGCGGTGGCTTGCGGTGCGCGCTTCAAGGTCATCAGGTCCTGCGGCTATGGCGCGATCGTCCGCGCGGATTCCCTCAGCGGCCGGCACAGGACGCAGGATCTCAAGCGTCTGGCCGACGCGGATCTGGCGCTGCTGGCGATCGACAGTTTGCCGGAAGGTTCTAAGGCCGTGCTCAGAAGGCACGAACGGCAGGTACGCGACAAGTACCGGTTGCGAAACTTCCTCGACATGAAGAATGAGCAGGGGCTGACATCGGCTGCGGCCTACGCCCTGGCCAGCCAATCCAACCTTATCCCCATCGTCCGCGGCGTGGCCGCCGACAAGCTGGATGCGCTGTTTCGCCGCGCTGGCTTTGGCTCAAAGCAGCCTGTGCCGCCTTTGCGCTTTCTCATGGCCGCAACCAGCCCGGCCGGCGAGACTTGAGCTTGTCCGCAGCCCGTGCCATGCCGATCCTGTCAACAGGCCCTTACCCCGCCCCAATGTGATGCGAATTTCCGATTCGCCACACTAGGTGGTTGCCTACTCGCCTTGGGGATGGCATGTATGTTGCGGTGCAGCAATTTTGGTTGGCTGTTTGAATCGGCCCGAAAATGTCCCCCTGTCAGAGGAGCTGGACGATGCGACAAGGTTTTGTTGGCCCGGACGGGCACGGGGGTGGCCTCAGGCCGACCATGAGCGCCAGGCCGACCATGACAGGAAACTGAGCGGATGGTCTCGATATTCGGCTTTAGATCAAGGGATCCGGCCCGAGACAGGCAGACCGACATCTCGCGCCTTGACCGCCTGGCAAAGCTGCTTGACCAGATCGCAGCCGAGGTCGAGGCGGAGAAAAACGGTCTTGAGAATCGCTATCGGACCAAGGCCACCAACGCGGCCTTTCTGGTCGAGGCAATGGAGAATGGGGCGGCCTCCTCCAGTAGATCCGCCGAGGTCAGCGAACTGACGAAGTCGATCCTGAATTGCGAGCGGCGCATCGCGGCGCTCGCGCGCCAGAACGAATTAATGAAGGATCTCCGTCATTCGCTGGATGCAATCTTCGACGAAAGCGTCGAGCGTAGCTCGACCACCAAGGCTGATTTCGCCAAGCCGGCTGCCGGCGCGGGGTGAACTTCAAGGATCCTGGGTGGCGCCACAGGGAAGGGGTTTGGTGCCACAGCAAAAGGCTGCACAGGACAAAAAAACAGGCAACACAAGGAAGGTATTGGCAGACGGTCAAGATCATCTCGTTTCGTCATGGTTTGAACGTCGACTTTGGGTTGGGGGCGCACAGCACAAAGGTGAGTTTGGTATGAATGCGGATCCGAAAAGCACGTCCACCCCAGCAACCGGCGACAGGCCGTTCACGCGCACGATCAGGCAAGGGAACCTGAGGCAGCTATGTTCGGGCGGCGCGTTTCTGCTGGTCGCACTCGGCAGCCTGATTGCAAGCCCGACCCCTTCCCGTTCGCAGGACATCCCGACTGCGCCATCGTTCGTCGATGATTTCACCAGCTTCGACCGTGCGCGCTGGTACATTGCAGACGGCTGGACAAACGGCAAGTATCAGAACTGCACCTGGTCCAAAAGCCAGGTCAAGCTTTCCGACGGCAAGCTGACGCTCGGTTTCGAAAAGCGGAAGCTGAAGGATCGCGACTTTGCCTGTGGCGAGATCCAGACCAAGAAGCGCTTCGGCTATGGCACCTATGAGGCGCGGCTGAAAACCGATGCGGGCTCCGGCATCAACGCCGCCTTCTTCACATATATCGGCCCCACCGATAAGCAGCCGTGGGATGAAATCGACTTCGAGGTGCTGACCAAGGACACGTCCAAGGTGCAGGTCAACGCCTACATAGCCGGCAAGGGCAACAATGAGAAAGTAGTGGATGTAGCTGGCGGCACCGACAAGGCTTTCAACGACTATGCCTTCGTCTGGGAGAAAGACCGGCTGCGCTGGTACGTCAATGGCCAACTGGTGAACACGATCAGCGATCCGGCAAAGCTGCCCAGCCATGCGCAAAAGATATTCTTCAGCCACTGGGGCAGCGACACCATGAAGGAATGGCTGGGGCCGTTTTCGGATCCGGGCCGCAAGCTCACCATGCAAGTTGACCGCGTCGCATTCACGGCACTGGGCCAGCCATGCCAGTTTCCGGAATCGCTGGCATGCAGCATAAAGTAAAGACTAATCTGAACCGGCCGGACCGAAAGCGCTCCGAAGTCTTGAACAGGAATGATACCAAATGAATTTGACGGTCTTTGGAATTGGCTATGTCGGTCTCGTGCAGGCGGCGGTGCTTGCCGAAGTTGGACACCAGGTGATGTGCGTCGACATCGACGTGAAAAAGGTCGAGCGGCTCAATCAGGGCCTCATCCCGATTTTCGAGCCCGGGCTCGAAAACCTCGTCAAGGAGAACCATGCGGCCGGCCGCATCAAGTTCACCACCGATGCCGCGGCCGCCGTCAAGCATGGCCAAATCCAGATGATCGCCGTCGGCACGCCTCCGGGCGAGGATGGTTCGGCCGACCTCAAATATGTGCTGGCCGTTGCCGAGGCCATCGGCCGGGAGATGGACGCGCCCAAGATCGTCGTGGGTAAGTCGACCGTGCCGGTCGGCACCTGCGAAAAGATAAAGGCCAAGATCGCCGCGACGCTGAAGGCGCGGGGCCGCGAGGATCTGACTTTCGACGTCGCCTCCAATCCGGAATTCCTCAAGGAAGGCTCCGCGGTGGCCGACTGCATGAAGCCCGACCGCATTATCGTCGGCACCGGCAGTGAGGATACCGAGACGGTGATGCGTGAGCTTTACGCTCCATTCAACCGCAACCACGAGAAGATGATCGTGATGGATGTGCGCAGCGCCGAGTTCACCAAATACGCGGCCAATTGCATGCTGGCGACCAAGATCAGCTTCATGAACGAAATGGCCAATCTGGCCGAGGAGCTGGGCGCCGACATCGAGGAGGTCCGCAAGGGCATCGGCAGCGATCCGCGCATCGGCTATCACTTCATCTATCCGGGCCTCGGCTATGGCGGTTCATGCTTCCCCAAGGACGTGCGCGCCCTGATCAAGACCGCCGAAGGCGTCAAGTTCGATGCCAAGCTGCTGCGCGCGGTCGAGGAACGCAACAATGAACAGAAGTCGGTCCTGTTCGACAAGGTGAACCGCTATTTCGAGGGCAATCTGAAGGGCAAGACCTTTGCGCTGTGGGGCCTGGCTTTCAAGCCCAATACCGACGACATGCGCGAGGCGCCGGCGCGTGTTTTGATGGAAGCGCTTTGGAAGGCCGGTGCCAAAGTGCAGGCTTACGATCCCGAGGCGATGCAGGAATGCCAGGCCATCTACGGACTGCGCGAGGATCTGCTCTTGTGCGGCACCAAGGAGGCAGCGCTGCGCGGCGCCGATGCGCTCATGATCGCCACCGAGTGGAAGAACTTCCAGGCGCCGTCGTTCGATGCGGTGAAGGATGCGCTGATCACGCCGATCATCTTCGACGGCCGAAATCTCTACGACCCGAAGGTCATCGCTCGCTACGGCATCGAATATCACAGCATCGGCAGGATGGCGGCGTGAGACCATGCGGGAAAGGCCGGTGACAAGGCCGGCTCGGACATCAAGGACGATCACGAGGGCGCCGATGAACGCGCTCGTGTCAGCAAGGGGTCTTATCTGATGGTGTTGGGCATCAGGCCGGAACAGATCGCCAACGAACATTTTGATCTTGTCGCTGTCGGTTCCGGTTTCGGTTCGGCCTTCTTCCTGCATGCGTTCGCCAAGCAGCGAAAGGCGCGCATTCTGGTTCTCGAATGGGGCCGGCACAACACGCATGAATGGCAGCTCGAGCAGAACGTCAACACCGACATCGAGGACGAGACCACCTACAAGACCAACTCCGACAAGCCGTGGAACTACACCATCGGATTGGGTGGCGGGACGAATTGCTGGTTCGCGCAGACGCCGCGCTTTCATCCGAACGACTTCAGGCTGAAAAGCCTCTACGGGGTCGGCAACGACTGGCCGATCAACTATGACGAGCTCGAGCCGTTCTACTGCGATGCAGAGGACGTCATGTCGATTTCAGGCGACCCCGACATGGCGGCGATGATGCCGCGTTCCAGGCCGTTTCCCCAACCACCGCATCACATGTCGACGCCGGACCGGATGATGAAAGCGGCGCAGCCGGACCAGCATTTTGTCGTGCCGACAGCCAGGGCGCGCGTGCCGACCGCGCAGCGGTCTTCGTGCTGCGCCAATTTGCGATGCGGGTTATGCCCGGTCGACGCGAAGTTCACCGCCAACAACGGCCTGATGCACGTCTTCGAGCATCCCGACGTTTCGGTCTGCCTTGGCGCTGAAGTGCGCCGGCTCGACCATGTCGGCGGATCGGTCCGTTCGGTCGCATTCGTTCATGAGGGCAAGGAGTATTCGGTCAGCGGCGATCTTTTCATTCTGGGCGCCAATGCCATCCAGAGCCCGGCGATAATGTTGCGGTCGGGCCTATCGGGCGAATTCGTCGGGCGCGGCCTGCACGAATCCTACGGATGGAATTTCGAAGCCTATCTCGACGGTGTCGACAATTTCGACGGAAGTACCATCACCACCGGCTTGAATTTCGGCCTTTATGACGGCCCTCACAGATCAGACCATGCGGCGGCGCTGGTCTATTTCGAAAACCGCTGGCAACACGGGATGCGCCCCGAAAAGGGACGTGTCCGTCAGACGCTTCCCCTCATCATTGTCACCGAAGACCTGCTCGACCCGGAGAATCTCGTGGTCCTCGACGAGGATGAAAACGCCTTCGTCAGTTTCAATGGGGCATCCGACTACGCGGTCAAGGGCATGGCGCGGGCAAAGGAGAAATTGCCGGCGCTTCTGGCTCCGCTGCCGGTCGAAGAGATTTTCGATCGCGGCATCCGGCGGACCGAGTCGCACGTCCAGGGCACGTTGAGGATGGGCGTGAGCCCGGCGGATTCGGTTGTCGACCGCGACATGATCCACCATCGGCTCAGGAACCTTGTTGTCGTCGGCTCGAGCACATATCCAAGCTGCTCCTGTGCGAACCCGAGCCTGACCGCGGCAGCCCTCTCCTTGCGGGCGGCGAGCCGGATAGCGGGAAAGGAAATGGCCGGATGATCAAGCTTTCGCGACGCGCGGCACTGGCCATCATGGCTGGCGGAGTTGCTTCGACCGGCATCGCCTACGCCGCCGTTTCCTCGCTTTCGGATGAGGACCTGGTGCGCGTCACGCTCGAAAGATATTTCGGCAGGCTGAACATGCGCATCGAGCATATGCAGCAGTTCGTTTTGGAGTTCCAGAAGCGGAATCCCTGGATATTTCCAAACGAAAAGCTGGGCGATGCGGTCACTCTGCTTGAGGCGCTGAAATTGGGCGCCGCCCGCCGGTTGCTGCCCGAACGGAAAAAAGAGGATCTGGGGCATTTCGACCGCTGGGTCATTGCCGAGTTCCATATGCTGACCGACTACGCCCGGCGCAGTTCGCCAACCGACCCGATCCGATTCACCGGATGGCAGCCATGCACCAATCCGTTCGCCAATTTAGAGATGCAGCAGGGTGCCTGAAGGCGGGTTGCAGTCACCATCCGTAAACAAGCGATCCGTCATCGTCCGTAAACTTGAGAATGCGACAGGAGCCGAAACCATGAAGGTGCTTTTTGCAGGCGGCAACGGTTACACGCCCCAGTTCAGCGGCGGTGTCCAGTCCAGCACTCATCATCTTGCCGAGCAGCTGCTCGAGCGCGGACATGAGGCGTCGGTGCTCGCCGCGCTGTTCGGCCAGGGCGTCTTCGGCTACAAGGCGCGCGCCAAGATGAAGCTTCTGAGGCAGCGAGCGGTCATCGACAGCTATCCGGGCTATCCGGTCGTGCGGGCTTGGTTTCCCTGGGAGGCGGCGGGTTTTGCCGTCGAAAAGCTGAGGCCGGACGTCGCCGTGGTCCAGTGCCACAAGTCGGTTCCGATCGGCAAGGCGCTGCAGGCCGAAGGCGTACCGCTGGTCGTGTATCTGAGGAATGTCGAGTTTCATGAATTGGGCGGCGATCTGCGCGAGCTGCATTCGGCGCTTTACATCGCCAATTCCGAGTTCACGGCGCGCTCCTACAAGGCAAAATTCGATATCGATTCGACGGTTATACCGCCGACCATCAATCCCGCACTCTACAGCACGCCGACGACGGGTGCGTTTGTCACGCTGATCAACCCCTACGAGGAAAAAGGTTTCGAGCTTGCGGTGCGCATCGCCGCCGCCTGCTCCGAAATCCCGTTCCTGTTCGTCGAAAGCTGGAAGCTCGATGACGATCATCGGGCCCGGATCGAGCAGACGATCGCGCCGCTCGGCAACGTCACGCTGGAGAGCCGGACCAGCGATATGAAGACGGTCTATGGCCGCACGAAAATCCTGCTCGCACCCAGCAAATGGGAAGAGGCCTGGGGCCGAGTGGCGTCGGAAGCGCATTGCAGCGGCATTCCCGTCGTCGGCTCGCGTCGTGGTGGCCTGCCCGAAGCGGTCGGCTCCGGTGGCGTGGTGCTGGACTACGACGCCCCACTCGCCGACTGGGTGGCAGTGGTCAGGCGTCTGTGGACCGACAGCCAGGAATATCGGCTGCTTTCCGCGGCGGCGCGTGCATTCTCCGAGCGCCCGGAACTCGATCCGGCGAGTCAGTTCGCGACCTTCTTCTCGATGCTAGAGAGGGCGACACGACAGCCTTCGCGGCAAGCCGCCTAATGCATGTCGCCCAAAAGTGCGTAGCGGTTTTGGGACAACGACTGCATAAAACAAACCTTAAAGCGCGTCGCGTGACGCGCTTTAAGTCCCGAAACCAGGTTCAGGCCGGTCGTTTGACCCGGCTCTTGAGCGTCTCGTAGCCGCGTTCGCCAAGCAGCGTGCGCGCGACGGTCTTGATCGCCGTCTTGCGCCCGTCGGGCGAACTGATCTCCTGCAATCTGTCCGGAAGGTTGCGTGCCGTCTGTCGAAGTGCCGGAAGCGACAACGCGTCGGGATAATTTATCACATGCGTTTCCACGCACAGCACCGGTTTGCCGGAAAGCTTGGCGATTTTTAGCGCCTGCTGGTGCTCGCTTTCGATGAACAGGATGGCATCGGATTTGCGGTAGAAATCGGCCTTGAAACTGCCATGCACGCCAAGCCGTTGCCGTTCCGCCTTGCTCGGCAGGTCAAGCATGATCAGCTTGTCGTATTCGATGCCGTGCTTTGCGAGCCATGCTTCGGTAAGCGCGCGGTATCTCTCGAGCCGGCTGGTGACGAGCCAGCCGATCTTGCGGGTCGGTCCAAAGAGAGGCAGTGCTTCGCTCAGAAATTTCTCATAGGCCGGGCCGTCGTCGTTCTCCGCTTCGGTCGGATCCAGGCAGAGCACGCCGTCGATGTCGACGCAGCATTGCGCGAGGAATTTGTGGTGCATGAAATTCCACTGGAACATCCTTGGATGCGGCACGACTTCCAAGACGATGTCGGTTTCCTCGTGCTGTGGCAGCAGGCCGAACACCGCGGCAAAGGTGAAATCCGCCTTGATGCCGGCGGCCTCTACGCGGCTGCGTGCCTCGCGCATGGCCGCGCCGCCGCTGACGCTGTCGTCGATCACCAGAACCTTGCGCATGTCGGAAGCCTGCCGGTCGAGCGCGGCCCGGCGTTTGGTGACCCCCGAAGTATAGATCTTTCCGGCAAGGAAACTGTCCAGATCGGTCATAGGGATGTTCGCCGTCAGGCTGAGCAGCGTGGCGGCGAGAATGCCGCTTCGGGGAACACCGACCACCAGGTCGATATCGCGCGGCAACCGGTGAAGGTTCCTGACAATGGCATCGTTCATGTCGGAGATCGATCGGTAGTGCATGGGATCAGGCCTGGTCCTCGTATGGATGTCCGTGCAAGTTACTTCGCCTCGCTTGGTGCCGCCGTGGGCGCCCGTGCCGGCAGGAGCTTCAGTGCCTCCCGAAACGCCTCGCGGCCGGAAGCAAACGCTAGGGCGACCACGATGGTGATCATGTAGGATAGCACCACCGCGCTTGCCATGGCGAGGATGTGCTGTTGCGGCAGCAGCGGCTTGGCGAACCAGATAGCGGCAAGCGCCAGATGTGCACCAAGCACGAAGGGCGTTGCCGCGCGAAGAATATGGCTTGCCCGCAGCGGCCCGGTCTTGCCGATATAGAGCCACAGGAAAGGCGTTCTGAGATACTCGCTGACTGCATAGGCGATCGCCACGCCCAGCGCGCCATAGGGCAGGCCGACGATGAAGGCCAGCACCGAGGTCAAGGCTGTTATGATGCCCCAGCGCATAAAATCGCCCGAGCGGCCCTGGCTGATGAAAAGCCATCCCGCCGGGTTGTTGAGCGGCTGCAGCAGTCCGGCAAAACCGAGTGCCAGGAAGATGCTGGAACTCTGCCGCCACTGCTCGCCGAGCACGAACGGTATCAGCACGTCGGCCATGGCGGTGGCGAAGGCGACACCTGGAAGTGCAACCAGCAAGATCAGCGGCATGACGCGAAGATAGGCGCTGCGGTAGCGGTCCGGCTCGTCCTTCAGCCTGGAAAGAGCCGGCACCATGACCTTCGACAGCGGGTTGGTGATCTGGCTCAGCGGAAACAGAAGCAGCTTGTAGGCGCGGTCATAGAGCCCAAGCTGCGCTTCGCCCCAGTATTTTCCGATCAGCACATTGTCGAGATTTCGGGCAAAGAAGTTGGCGAAGTTGAATCCGGTGATGCCGGCGCCGAAATTGATCAGCTCGCTGATGCCGCCAACCTTGCGCGGCAGGCTGGGGCGCCATCGCGAGCTTGCCCAGAAGCAAATCGTGGGCAGTACGGCTGCTGTCAGCGTGCCAGCAAAAAGCGCCCAGTAGGAACGGTCGATGAAAGTCCAGGCGATCGACACGACGAGGCCGGCGATGGCACTTGCGACGTCGATGATGGCCAGGCGGGCGAACTGCATGCGACGTGTCAGCAGCGCCAGATGCTGGGCACCGAGCCCATAGGCTATGATCTGCAGCCCGAGCGCGGCCACCAGATCTGCCACCCGCGGCTCGCCGTAGAAGGCGGCGACCACAGGCGCCGCGCCGGCGAGCACGCAAGCGAGTAACACGCTGACCGCGACATTGATCCAGAAGAGGTAATTGATCTCTTCATGCTTGATTCCGCTTTTCTGGATCGTCGCCTGGGTTAGGCCGAAGTCCTGGAACAGCGCGATGAAGGCAAGCACCGGCGCACACATTGCCACCACACCAAAGTCGTGCGGCGACAGCAGGCGCGACAGCACGATGACGGAGGCAACCTGCGTCGCAACCCGCACCGATTGCGCCAAAGCCGTGACGATAGCGCCGCGTCCGACCGATCTGCGGAGAGAGCCCTCTGGCGGATCGAATGCATTGGCTTGCAAATTCAGGATCCCTGATTTTTTTGTGCCGGTCCCAATATCCGACCCATGCCCGATGCCACCATCAAACTACGGCATTAATTTTGCAGCGCAACAAAAAACATGGATACCTGCCTCGCTGCACCAAAAATGTTGCGATGCAGCAAAAGCTGTACTAGGGTTTTTCCGGGCGGGCCAACAGCGGTCGAGTTTTCATGCTGCATGTCTTGTACTTGGTACACGACGTCTCCGATCCGGCAGTGCGCCGGCGGATCATAATGCTCAAGGCAGGCGGCGCCCAGGTCACACTGGCGGGCTTCCGTCGGACTGTAAGCCCGATCGCCGATGTCGAGGGCTTGCGGCCGATCGATCTTGGCGCGACGCGCGACGGCCGATTCGGCCAGCGTCTGGCAGCAGTCACAAAGGCGGCGGTCTCGATCGGTTCGAAACTAGGTTCGATGCCAAGACCTGACCTCATCATCGCACGCAATCTGGAAATGCTGGCGCTTGCCCGGCGTGCCAGATCGGCGTTCCAGGCAACGGTGCCGATCGTCTATGAGTGTCTCGACATCCATCGTCTGATGCTTCGCGACGACTTTCTGGGCAGGGCCATGCGCGGCGCGGAACGCTATCTGGCCAGGGATGTAAAGCTGCTGGTCACCAGTTCGCCGGCCTTCATCGCCAATTACTTCAAGCCATTCGGGCAGATTGCTGCGCCGGTCGAACTGCTCGAAAACAAATATTTCGAGCTTGCCGCGGTTTCGCTGGATGATCGCACAGCGGTGGAGGCCCCCATCCCTCCGCCTTGGCGGATCGGCTGGTTCGGCGCACTCCGATGCCGCCGCTCCCTGGAGCTTCTGGCCGAATTTTCCCGACGGCTCGAGGGCCGCTTCGAAATCATCCTCAGAGGCCGTCCGGCGCTTTCCGAATTTCCGGATTTTCACGGTTTCGTTGAATCCGAGCCCTGGCTCTCGTTCGGCGGGCCCTATCGGAATCCCGAGGATATGGCTACGATCTACCGTGAGGTCCATTTTTCCTGGGCCATCGATTTTTTCGAGCAGGGGCTGAATTCCGAATGGCTGCTGCCCAACCGCCTCTACGAGGGCTGCCGCTTCGGCGCCGTGCCGATCTCGATGGGCAACACCGAAACTGGCCGGTTCCTCGACCGGCACGGGATCGGCGTTCTTTTGCCTCAAGCCACGCCCGAGGCACTCGAAGCCGCCCTGGGCGAACTGGAGGAGCATCGTTTCGGGAAATTGCGGGCGCGTGTTCTTGCCCGCAATCCGCGAACCTGGAGCCACGATCGCAGCGATTGCCGGGCGCTCGTCGAGAAGCTTCGCGGGTTGACGGCCGTGCCCGATTCATATGCTGCCAAGGCACTGGCTTAGGATGGCTATGGATGGACATGGGCCGATGATGCAGACCAAAATTCTTCCGTCCGGCCTGATCGTGATTCCGTGCCTGAACGAAGCGGCTCACATCGGCGCGCTTGTTCATGAGCTTCGCCCGGCGGCCGAGAGGCTCGGTGCCCGGATCATCGTTGCCGATGGCGGCAGCACGGACGGCACAAGGGCGATCGTCGAGGAGATCGCCGGGAAGGATCCGCGGATCATCCTTCTTCACAACGAAAAGCGCCTCCAGAGTGCGGCGATCAATCTCGCCGTCGCCAGTTGTGGCGAAGGGGCTGAATATGTCATTCGCATCGACGCGCATGGCGGCTATCCCCCGGATTATTGTGATCGGTTGGTCCAGGAGGCGCGAGTCACCGGCGCGGATTCGGTCGTCGTCTCCATGCTGACCAGCGGCAGCGGTATGGTGCAGAAAGCGGTGGCGGCTGCACAGAATTCCAAGCTCGGCACTGGCGGCTCCAAGCACCGGCATCTCTCAGTGGGAGAGTGGGTCGATCACGGCCACCATGCGCTGATGCGAATATCGGCCTTCAAGGCGGTGGGCGGCTATGACGAGACGTTCAGCCACAACGAGGATGCGGAACTCGACTACCGGCTGCGCAAGGCCGGTTACCGGATCTGGATGAGCGGCAAGACGCAAATGATCTATTACCCGCGCTCGTCGCTCGCCGACCTCTATTTCCAGTATCTCGGCTATGGCCGCGGCCGGGCAAAGAACATTCTCAAGCACCGCATGATACCGAAGGTCCGGCAGATGGTGCCGCTTCTGGTGTTCCCAGTCGTCCTTCTCGCGGCTTTTTCCTTCGTGCATTGGCTGGCGATCACGCCGCTGCTGGTGTGGGCGTCGGTCTGCCTCGGTTATGGCGTGTGGACCGCCATCAGCCAGCGCAATCCGGACAATGCGCTTGCCGGGATTTCGGCGATGGTCATGCATTTCGGCTGGTCCGTCGGCTTCTGGCTGCAACTGCTTGGACCGCGGCCACAGCGTAGGGTGGCGTGATGGGTGTGGCCGAAAAAAACCGCAGCATCGACATCTGCGTCTGCACGTTTCGGCGGCCGGAGCTTGCCGACACGCTTCGCTCGATAGCCGCCCTTGACGTGCCTTCGGGATTCGACATCCGCGTCATCGTGGCCGATAATGATGACGGCCCGACGGCAGAACTGCTGGTGGCGACGTTGGCGGAGACGTTGAAGTTGCCGATCAGCTACCATCATTGCCCGGCGCGCAACATCTCGATCGCCCGCAACGCCTGCCTCGACGCCAGCACGTCGGATTTCGTCGCCTTCCTCGACGACGACGAAACGGCATCGTCCAGATGGCTCGCCGAACTGGTGGCGACGGCGGAGGTGAGTGGCGCCGCCGCCGTGCTCGGGCCGGTGCGGGCGCGCTATCGGCCGGACGCGCCCGACTGGATGCGCCGCGGCGATTTCCACTCGACCCTGCCGGTCTGGGTGCGCGGCGAGATCCGCACCGGCTACACCTGCAACGTCCTGCTCAGGATGGGCGCCGACTGCCTCCGCGGCCGACGGTTCAGCCTGGCGCGTGGCCAGACCGGCGGCGAGGACACCGAATTCTTCGATCATATGGTCAAGGCCGGCGGCCGCATCGCCTTTTCGCCGCAGGCCTGGGTCGACGAAGTGGTGCCGCGCGCCAGGGCCGCATTCGACTGGCTCCGGCGCCGCCGGTTCCGCGCCGGGCAAACGCATGGGCACCTTCTGGGGCGCGACGCGAATGGGCTCGCGCTGGTGAGGCAAGTTGGTCTTGCCTCGGCAAAGGCGGTCTTTTGTTTCGCATCGGCAATCCCGGTCGCCATCAATCCCGTGCGCAGGAACCGCAGCGTGCTTCGCGGCGTCATGCATGTCGGCGTCGTGAGCGGTCTCGTCGGTGTGCGTGAAATCCGCCAGTACGGCCTGCCCTCGCCGCAGGAAGGGGGCAAGCATGCAGCCTGACGTCACCTTTGTCATTGCCGCCTACAATGCGGAGCTGACCATCGAGCGGGCGATCACCAGCGCCATCGCCCAGCGCGATGTCAGCGTCGAAATCATCGTCGTCGACGACCAGTCACGCGACCGGACGCTCGATCTGGCGCGATCCTACCCCGAAGACATCGTACGCGTTGTCGCACTTGAGCAAAACCGTGGTCCCGGCGGCGCCAGGAATGCCGGCCTTGAGCTTGCTCGCGGCAGGTGGGTCGCGGTCCTCGATTCCGATGACGCGGTCTATCCCGGGCGAATCTGCACCATGATTGACCGTGCGGAGAAAGCGGGCGCCGAGATCGCGGTCGACAATCTCCAGGTCGTTCGCGAGGACGGCGTTGCCGAAGAGACGATGTTCCCGGCCGACTACCTGGAGGGGCTCGGTGAAATCTCGCTGGCGGACTATATCGCCGGCAACGTGGTCTTCGAATCCAGGTTCAATCTCGGCTATCTCAAACCGATTTTCCAGCGACGCTTCCTGAGCGAAAACGGGCTTCGCTATGACGAAGGCCTGATCATCGGAGAAGATTACATCCTGCTGGCCAGTGCTCTGGCCAAGGGCGGCAAATGCGTGGTCGAGCCGACGACCGGCTATGTCTACCACATCCGGACCGGCTCCATTTCCCGCGTGCTTGAACTTCATCACGTCGAGGCGATGCGCAAGGCCGACCTCGTTTTCGCCAGGACCCATTCGATGGACGCAGCCGCCGAGGCCGCTTTCGCGAGGCGCACGCGCAGCCTGCGCAAGGCGGCGTCTTTCCTTTCGTTGGTCCAGCACATCAAGGCCCGATCCCCCCTCAAGGCGGTGTGGACGGTGCTCAGCGATCCGGCGGCGGTTCGGCATATGGGCATGCCGATCGCCGTTCGGCTGCGAAGGGTGGCGGCGCAATTTGCCGCGGGTGCGGGGGAGGTGAAGGGTGCAGGCAGCTGAAAAATAGTTTGGCGGCCTGCGACAGGTTGAAGTGATCTCCTCAGAAGGAATATGCAATGAAGAAAGTCAGGAAGGCAGTCATACCGGTAGCGGGGCTTGGAACGCGATTCCTGCCGGCGACCAAATCGATGCCGAAGGAAATGCTGCCGGTCGTCGACAGGCCTGTCGTGCAATACGCGGTGGACGAGGCGTTCGAAGCCGGCATCGAGCACATTGTCTTCGTGACGGGCCGCAACAAGGCGGTCATTGAGGATTATTTCGATCTGCATCCCGAACTGGTCGGGACCTTGGAGCAGACCGGCAAGACGGCTCAGCTTCAGGCGCTCGAAAGCCTGCTTCCCGTGGCTGGCGCGACGAGCTTCATCCGGCAGCAGTCGCCGCAAGGTCTCGGCCATGCGGTATGGTGCGCCCGGGAGGTCATCGGCGATGAGCCTTTTGCATTGCTGTTGCCGGACATGGTGTCCTTCGGCGGGCGCGGATGTCTCGCCGAAATTACCGACCTCTATGCGCAGACCGGTGGAAACGTTATCGCCGTCGAGCGCTGCGACCCGACCGAGACCAGCAAATATGGCATTGTCGGCTGCGGCGCGGATGTCGGCTCGGGTTTCGAGGTCACCGCCATGGTCGAAAAGCCGGCTCCGGCCAATGCGCCGTCGAACTACTACATCAACGGCCGCTACATCCTGCAGCCCGAGATCTTCGCGCTGCTCGGCAATCAGCAGCGCGGCGCCGGCAACGAGATTCAGCTGACCGACGCCATGGTCCGCCTTGCGCAGAGCCAGGCTTTCTTCGCCCAGCCCTTCAACGGTCGAATGTTCGACTGCGGCTCGAAGGAGGGGTTCATCCAGGCCAATGTCGCGTTCGCGCTGGCGCGTGACGACATGAAGGGGTCGATCTTCGAGATGCTTCAGGAGTTCGTCCGGTCGCATGAGCGCCGGGTGGAAGCCGCATAAAGCCCATTATTTGGGAGCATTAGCAAATGGATGATGACGCAAGACACGCCGGTATGTTTTGCTGCCCAGGTCTCGCGGTGTCTGGCATGAAGCTTGCATCGTAGATATGCTGATGCTCTCGATTTTGCTCTAGCGTCTGCAACTTGAGCATCGGACCCAAAGTGGAGACCGGTTTTGGGAAAATCCGATGTTCGACAAAAATAGAGCGGCGGCACAGTTCGACTTGAGAGACCGCCGCTCTAGGTACAAACTAGAATTGGACCGAAGATGAATTATGCCAATTTTCCTCTCGACAAGAGGAAGCCATTGCCGAGTTCGGACGCAGTCAGCGCCGAAGACTTTATCGATGTCGAGCGCTTGCTCGGCATGGCAGCAAGGCAGGCAAAGGTTGTTGCGGCATGCGCCGCCATCGGACTTTTTCTGGGCGTGCTCTATTTGCAGACCACGCCTCCCACCTATTTGGCAATGAGCCGCGTGCTGATCGACGAAGGCTTGAACAAGGTCGTTGATGAGGTCTCGGCGGCGTCGGTGAGCATGCAGACCGACTCCGCCATTTTGAGCCAGATTGAAATTCTCCACTCGGCGAGGCTGGCGGCGGTGGTCGTCGACAAGCAGAAGCTCGATCAGAACGACGCTTTCATGGACCCTCCGACGTCGGCCGTGTCGAAAGCTGCCGATTTTGTGCGCGGCGTGGTCCGGTATTTCCGTCCCAGTCCCGCCGTGGGTACTACCGACGTTACTCAGCTTGATCCGGCGACGCGTGACGCGATGATTGCGTCGTCACGCCGCGATTACGCTATCCTCAAACTGCAAAACGAGGTGCAAGCCGAGCGCATCGGTCGAAGCTATGTGATCTCCATCGCCTACCAGGCGACGGACCCCGCACTTGCGACCGCGGTCACCAAAGCCTATGCCGACGCCTATCTCGCGGATCAGCTCGATGCGAGCTTCGATGCGACCGAGCGGGCAGCGGTCTGGCTGCAAGGGCGGCTGACGGAGCTTCGCGAAAGTTCCCAGGCAGCGGCTCTCGCCGTCGAGAAATTCAGGGCCGAACATGGACTGGCCGTCGATGACGGCCAGTTGATCAGTGACAAGCAACTGTCGGACCTCAATGGCCAGCTCATTGAGGCGCAGGCCGATACCGCCCGCGCCAGCGCCCGCTACCAGCAATACAAGTCGATCGTTGAAAGCGGTTCGGACAACGCATTCAGGGACGCCGCCATATCCGCCGACCAGCCCAGCAACTCGATCATTTCAACGCTCAAGACCCGCTATCTCACTGTCGCCAAGCGGCAGCAGGATATCGAAGCCAATTTCGGGGCTGAGCATCCCCAGGCGGTCGCACTTGCCAAGGAAAAGGCCGACATTTCGGCGCAGATTTTCGGCGAGCTGAAGCAATTGACCGAAAGCTTCCGCAACGAATACGAAGTCGCTCTCGCGCGCGAGACGG
The DNA here is from genome assembly GCF_900149755.1 of Mesorhizobium delmotii. Classification (NCBI taxonomy): domain Bacteria; kingdom Pseudomonadati; phylum Pseudomonadota; class Alphaproteobacteria; order Hyphomicrobiales; family Phyllobacteriaceae; genus Mesorhizobium; species Mesorhizobium delmotii. The sequence goes on from NZ_FUIG01000013.1 coordinate 570,328, forward strand.
CGCTCCGCGCAAATGTCGCGTTAGCGGCTGGCAAGAGTTCCATCGACAACCAGTCGCAGGTCAAGCTGCGCGAATTGGAGCAGAAGGCAACCGCGCTCTCGACGCTCTATCAGACGTTCCTTGGCCGTTACGAGGAAGCGTCCCAGCAGCAATCCTTCCCGGTCGGCAAGATCCGCGTCATCTCCGACGCGACGCTGCCGAAGTCCGCGGCAACCCCGCGCATGTCCATAGTGCTGGGACTTTCGCTTGTTCTTGGCGTGATGATGGGAGCCGGGGTTGGCGGCCTGAATGAATTCAGGGAACGGTTCTTCAGGACCGGCGAAGACGTTCGCGATCGCGTTGGCCTCAAATTCCTCGGCTACCTGCCGATCATCGGCAGCAAGGTCGTCAAGGACGACAGGCGCGATGACGGTCAGGCGGACGCCAAAGCCGGTCAATCACCGTCGGCCGCTGAAAGGCGCGCGCGCATGCGAGTGAGCATCGACGCTCCAGCATCGATGTTTGCCGAAACGCTCCGCAGCGCCAAGATTGCCTTCGACGTCGTGATGGAAGGGCAAGGCAGCCGGGTCATTGGCGTAGTCTCGGTCCTTCCCGGCGAGGGCAAGTCGACCGTGGCGGCGAATCTGGCCGGATTGCTTGCCGCCAACGGGTCGAAAACCCTGCTGGTGGACGGCGACCTGCGCAACCCCGGCCTCAGCCGCAGCCTTGGCATGGAGGCCGAGCAAGGCCTTATGGAAGCGGTGGTGAGTGGGCAGACCTGGCAGTCCGTCGGCAAGATCGACCGGCAGACGAAGCTGGCGATCGTCCCGGCCGTCCCGCGTGGTCATTTTTCGCACACTAGCGAGCTTCTGTCGTCGGCCGGAATGCGGCGTTTCATCGACAACGCCAAGGAAACCTTCGAATACATCATCGTCGACCTGCCGCCGCTCGGACCGGTGGTCGATGCCAAGGCCTTTGCCCCGCTTGCCGACGGCTTCGTGCTCGTGACCGAGTGGGGGCGCACGCCGCGTGCGATGGTGCAATCCATACTGAGCTCGGAATCCTATATCGCCAACAAGATCGTCGGCGTCGTCTTGAACAAAGTCGATTTGAAGAAGCTGGCGAAGTATGGATCGATCGGCGGCTCGGAAAAATTCTTCGACAGATATTCGAGCTACTATCTGGAAAAATCGGAAGCGCGGACGAAGGCAAACACCTGAGCGGTATACAAGAACGAATGTTGAGCACAGCGTCGTCGTCCTGCGCGGCGAGGCCGATACCGAGCCTGATGCTGGCGCATGAATGCCCTCGAACAGACCATGATCGGCAGCCTTGCGCATGAAGCTGACATGGTCGGAGGGAATGTCGCTTCTGGTGCTGGTCGATCTCCTCGCTTGACCCGAGAGGTCGCCGAACCGCGCCGGGTCGACACGGTTGGAAAAAGGGCTCACCACTGCAGAAGATGATCCACGATAGAAAATAATTCTCGCTTGGGAAGTCGCGTCGTCATGCCGCAAAAGCGTGGACACCAATTTTCGCGCCGCACGTTCACAGCAGGACTTTGCAGCCAGGAACCGGCGTGACACGCCGGCGCGGTTACGCGGCCTTGAGCCGATAGCGGAAGATGGTGTGGTCGAGCAGAAGCCGGATTCGCGGTTCGGCCTCGATCGCAATCAGCCAGCTCGCGGCGATCATGGTCGAGCCGACGATGACCACCGAAAGCAGGTATGGCACTCCCGCGCGCATCAAGGCCCCGAGAATAGCCGCGCCGACGACATTATGGATCAGATAGAGAGGGTAGGTCATCAGCCCGATCCGACGCCAGCCGCGCCAGGACAGGTCGAGCCGTAACGACCACGCCATCAGCGCCATGGCAGCGAGAAACAGGACGATCGGCGGCGCGTAGGGCATCGCGGCTTCGACCTTGATGCTGCGGACGTCGACAGCACTGACGATCTGCAGCACGCCGCCGGCCAGGAACAAGGCGCAGAAAACAAGGCGGGCGGGCGTCACTGCCTTGAAACGCATCAGCCAGAGCAGCACACCTGTCGCGAAAAAACATCCGTGATGCACCAGGAGCAGGTCGAGCCAGCGCGCCTCGGCAAGGTCCGACCAGTCGAATGGATAATACAGGCACCAAAAAAGCGTGCTGATCGCGCCGAGCGCAACTGCCACCGCTTCCATCAGATCGAAGCGGCCGAGCCGCAGCAGGATCCAGACGACGGCATAAAAGGCGATCTCGATGCCGAGCGTCCAGTAGACGCTGTCGACCCAGGGGTTGAACGGAACGAACAAGGCGGTGCGCATGAGCCTGGTGACAGCGTCCGTCGGCCAACTGAGATCGACGAAAAGCAGCACCATCACGGTGACTGGCGCGCAGATCCAGACGGCCGGCGCCAATCGTTTCACCCTTGCCTCGAAAAACCGCAGCGGTGTCGAATGCTCGGCGCTGAAGGCGATGACGAAGCCGCTGATGACGAAGAATATCTGGACGCCGACCCATCCGAATTGGACCAGCCCGCCTATTTCCGGATGGGTCGGGATGCCGCCCGTCGCGCGCGCCGAAACGCCCTCCGGGAACGCCCACACCCAGAAGCCGTAGTGGTAGAACATCACGAGGACGGCGGCGAGAAAACGCAGGATGTCGATGCCGCCGAATGTGGTTTTTTGCTGAGCCATGCCGTGCCTTCGGAATGGCCCCCCACGCAAAGTTTAAGGGCTATTGCTGCATTGCACAACAGACGATTGCAGTGCAGGATGAATTCCGACGCCGCGATCCGCCTGCCGCGCTCCGAAAGCAACTAAAGCCCGATGCCGCGCCCTTTGAGCGCCGCAGTGATCTCGTCGAGAATGGCCGGGTCGTCGATGGTCGCCGGCATCGTCCATCCTTCCTTGTCGGCAATCTTCTGCATGGTGCCGCGCAGGATTTTGCCGGAGCGCGTCTTTGGCAGGCGCTTGATCGTCACCACCGTCTTGAGGGCGGCGACCGGGCCGATCCGCTCGCGCACCAGGGTGACCACCTCGGCCTCGATGGCGCCGCTGTCACGCGCGACACCCGCATTCAGCACCACGAAGCCGAGCGGAACCTGGCCCTTCATCGCATCGGCGATGCCGATGACGGCGCATTCGGCAACGTCGGGATGCGCGGCCAGCACCTCCTCCATGGCGCCGGTCGACAGCCGGTGGCCGGCGACATTGATGATGTCGTCGGTCCGGGCCATGACGAACAAATAACCGTCCTCGTCCATCATGCCGGCATCCGCCGTTTTGTAGAAGCCGGGGAATTCGTCGAGATAGGCTTGGCGAAACCGGTCATCGGCATTCCACAGCGTCGGCAGGCAGCCGGCCGGCAGCGGCAGCTTGACTACGACATTGCCCAACGTGCCGCGCGGGACTTCGTGCCCGGCATCGTCGAGCACGCGAATGTCGTAGCCGGGCATCGGCACGCCGGGCGAGCCATATTTCACCGGCAGCAGGCCCAGTCCGGCTGGGTTGATCGTCATCGGCGAGCCGGTCTCGGTCTGCCACCAATGGTCGATCACCGGCACGTTCAGTTTCTGCTCCGCCCATTTGATGGTTTCCGGATCGGCGCGCTCGCCGGCGAGGAACAGCGTGCGGAACTTCGACAGGTCGTATTTCGGAACGAATTCGCCCTTGGGGTCTTGTCCCTTGATGGCGCGGAAGGCGGTCGGCGCGGTGAACAGCGCGACGACTCCATGCTCGGCGATCACCCGCCAGTAGGTGCCGGCGTCGGGCGTGCCGACCGGCTTGCCCTCGAACAGGACGGTTGTGCAGCCATGCAGCAGTGGGCCGTAGACGATGTAGGAATGGCCGACCACCCAGCCGACGTCGGAAGCCGCCCAGAACACCTCGCCCGGCTTGACGCCGAACTCGTTCTCCATCGACCATTTCAGCGCAACCATGTGGCCGCCATTGTCGCGCACGATGCCCTTGGGCTGGCCGGTCGTTCCGGACGTGTAGATGATGTAGAGCGGATCGGTGGCGAGCACCGGAACGCAGTCGACATTGGCGCCCGCGGCCCGCTCGCGGGCGACGGCGTCGGCATAGTCGATGTCATGGTTTTCCCTGAGCTCGCAGCGCAGTTGGTCGCGCTGCAGGATGAGGCAGGCCTCGGGCTTGTGCCGCGACATCTCGATCGCCGTGTCGAGCAGCGGCTTGTAGGCAACGACGCGCCCGGGCTCCAGGCCGCATGAGGCGGAAATGATCAGCTTCGGCCTGGCGTCGTCGATGCGCGTGGCGAGCTCGTGCGAGGCAAAGCCGCCGAAAACGACCGAATGCACGGCGCCGATCCGGGCGCAGGCAAGCATGGCGAAGGCCGCTTCCGGCACCATCGGCATGTAGATGATGACTCGATCGCCTTTTTGGACGCCGCGGTTCTTCAGCACCGACGTCAGCGCGATCACCTCGCGTTTCAGTTCGGCATAGGTGAATTTCCTGATCGTGCCTGAAATCGCGCTGTCATGGATCAGCGCGATCTGATCGGCGCGGCCACCCGCCACATGGCGGTCGACGGCGTTGAAGCAGGTGTTGCAGGAGGCGCCGCCAAACCAGCGCCCGTAGACGCCGGCATTCGGATCGAAGACCGTGTCGAACGGCGAGAACCAGTCGATGGCTTTGGCCGCATCCGCCCAGAATTTTTCCGGGTCGCGTTTCCAGCCGTCATAGACCTCATGGTAGCGTGACGCCATCCAGCTTACTCCCCAGGAATGTTTGCTGCCTTTGAAATAGCGTATGCTGTTTTTGCAAGCATGTGCAATTTCGTCGTTTGGCGTTCTCGCCTTGGTCGCAAATACCCGGCACGATGGTCTCGGGTCATAATTGCAGTCTGGGTCATAATTGGGGGCAAGTTGCAATGAAGTTGCGGTGCAAGGTTGGATCTGCCGTTTTGGCGGCGATGCTGTTGGTGGTCGCTTCCGCCGCTCAGGCCGGCGATGCGGCGGCACGGCGCATTATCGGCTTTTCGCCGGACGGTAGCTACTTCGCCTTCGAACAATACGGCACGCTCGATGCCGGCGCTTCGGATTCGGGCTGGTCGGAGATCGACATCATCGACACGCGCACCGATGAATTCGTCGGTGGTAAGCCGATCCGCATCGTCGACGAAACCGAGGAGGCGACGCTCACTCTCGATCAGGCGAGGGCACAGGCTGCCGCGCAGGCGGCGCCGATCCTCGCCCGATATGCCATCGCGCCGCGCGGCGAGCGGACGGCTGTGGACAGGTTCACCTTTCCCGACGACATGGTCGCTTACCAAGATATTGCGCGCCTCGAGCAGGTTTCGCAGAAATCGCTTTCGCCGAGCTATGACGAGCTTGGCATCTCTAGCATCCAGCTCGACCAGATCCTGGCCGACAGCACGACGGATTGCTCGTCAAGCTTCGACGAGACGCAGCAAGGCGCCGCGACCGGCAAGGGGCTCGGTTTCCGCCTGACGCTGTAGGGACAGGATGGCAAGGCGTTCAAACTGCTGCATCAGGACAAGGCTGTGCCCGGCTCGAGGCATTGTCCGACTTCCTACAGCCTGTCGGAATCCTATGCATTCACCCCGGACGGCAAACCGGCTGTGCTTGCCGTGCTCGTGCAACGCTTCAGTCAGGGATTTGAAGGACGGGACCGCCGCTTCATCGCAGTGACCGGCCAGGTGCGTTGAAAAGCGCCTGCTTGCGCTCAAATGCGGTTCTAAAGCGGCAGCGCCGCGAGCATGAGGCCGACACCGCCGGCGATCAGCAAGGCAGCGACCAGCGCCTTTCTGTGACGTTCGAAACCGGTCGGCGCCCGATCCCAATTGTAACGCATGTTCTGCCTCCAAAAACCCGCCGGATTTTCTTACCTTACCAAAGGTAAAGGAAAAGCAACATTGTGCCTAACTCCAGCACACTGGCCTGACAATGCTCGGCCTAGCGCATGACAGTGTTGTCACCGACTGTCTTTGGGATTCCTTGCAAAGGCCGCTTCGCAGACCGAAGCGGGCTTTGCTTGACGGCCACTTCTTGTCGTAAGCCGCAGCGCGGCCTTGGCCGTGCTACATCCCCCGGCGTAGCGCAGCCGTATGTACCGGCGCGTCCCACAATGCGATCGTCTCGTCGTCGAGCATGGTCAGCGTGATCGAACAGCCGGCCATGTCGAGCGATGTCACATAGGACCCGACCAGTGAGCGAGTGACCGTCACGCCGTTTTTCTCGAAGATTTTCCGGGCACTGTTGTACATCAGGTAGAGCTCCATCAGCGGCGTGCCGCCGAAGCCGTTGACGAAAAGCAGCGCCGGGCCTTTTGCCCTGTCACCGAGATCGCCTGATATCGCCGCGCAGATCTCCTCGGCGATGGCGTCGGCGCTCTTCAACGCGTCGCGGCGGCGGCCGGGTTCGCCATGGATGCCGACGCCGAATTCCATCTCGCCGTCGCCGATATCGAAGGTCGGCTTGCCGGCGGCCGGTACGGTGCAACTGGTCAGCGCAACGCCCATAGAGCGCGTTGCGCCATTGACGCGCTCGCCGAGCGCCTTCAACGGCTTCAGTGCCATGCCTTGCTCGGCTGCGGCACCGAGGATCTTCTCGACCACCAGCGTGCCGGCAACGCCGCGCCGGCCAGTGGTGTAGGAGGAGTTCTCGACCGCGACGTCGTCATTGGTCACCACTTGCATCACGCCCTCCGACATTTCGGCGGCCATCTCGAAATTCATTACATCGCCCTCGTAGTTCTTGACGATGAACAGGCAGCCGGCGCCGGTGTTGACCACCTCCGCGGCCGCCAGCATCTGGTCCGGCGTCGGCGAGGTGAACACCTGGCCGGGGCAGGCGGCATCCAGCATGCCATGCCCGACCAGCCCGCCATGCAGCGGTTCGTGGCCAGAGCCGCCGCCGGAGATCAGCGCCACCTTGCCGGGCTTGAGTGTCCTGCGGCGCACGAATTTATGCTCGTCGCCAAGCGCCAGTATGTCGGCATGTGCGGCAACGAAGCCATCGAGGCTTTCGGTCAGCACCGTGTCCACAGAATTTAGAAACTTCTTCATGGCCGTCTCCTCCCGAAATAGCTGAACTTGGGCGCGACTATGTCCCGCCCTTGCCGGCGATGCTGGTGATCTTCTGGATGAAATCGTTGACCGCCCGATCGAGCGCCGCATTCTGCTTGTCGTCGCCGAAATCGGGAACAATCAGCGAGACATGCCGCGTCTTGCGCATGCCTGATGCCACCGACATTTTCCCGGGATGCGCCTGATGGTAGGCGGCTAGAAAATGGTCGCGTTCGGCCGGGCTGAAATGGCAGACGGAGAAAATAGCCGGCAAATGTTTTGACGGGATCGGGATCGAGTAGGCCGGGCTGGAAATCTGGGTGACGAAGCTGCGATGCTTGCCCAACGCGTCGGCGAGGCGCTGGCGCATCCCGGACGGGCGCTGGTCGAGGACCTGCGACAGGATCGTCTTATAGGCGCGGATCGCCTCTTCGGAGCCGGCTTCAGGTGTCTTGTCGGCCATGCCGGTGCCTAGATCGAAACGTCCGCAATGGCCGCCTTGGCCATTGCGAGCTGGGCGGGAACCACGGAAAGGTCGCGCAGGCCGGCCTCAATCAGCGCCGGGATTGCCGCCGGATCGCCGCCGGCGTCGCCGCATAGGCTGACCGGAATCCTTTGCAGGCGGCCGAACGCCGCAACCGAGGCGATCAGCCGAAGCACGGCCGGATGCCTGATCGAATTGAGATGCGCAACCAACGCGTTGTCGCGCGCGGCCGCCATCACATACTGCGTCAGGTCGTTCGAGCCGATCGAGAAGAAGGCGACCTCGGTAAAAGCCTCAGGAGCGATCGCCACCGACGGCACCTCGACCATGATGCCGAGCGACGGCATTTTTTGCGCGACGCCGCGCGCGGTAAGCGCGGCCTGCTCTTCCGCGAAGAGCGCGGCGGCACGTTCATACTCGTCCCTAACGGCGACCATCGGGAACATCACCTTCAGATTGCCATGCACGGCGGCGCGCAACAGCGCCCTGATCTGCAGCCGAAAAACCTCCGGTCTTGCCAGCGACAGCCTGATGCCGCGCAGGCCAAGGAACGGATTAGTTTCCGCCACGGTGAAGCCTGGCACCGGCTTGTCGCCGCCGGCGTCGACGGTGCGAATGGTCACCGGTCTGCCTTCAGCCCATTCGAGCACCTTGCGGTAGGCGCGATACTGCGTTTCCTCGTCCGGCAGCGTTTTGCCGAACAGGAACTCGGTTCGCATCAGCCCGACGCCGTCGCAGGTCGAGACATCGATGTTGTCGACATCGGACGGATCGGCGATGTTGACCTGCACCCGCACCGCCGTGCCAGCTTTCGTCACCGCCGGCCGAGCCAAAAAAGTTTCCGCCCTGTCGCGACGCGCCGCGAAAGACGACGATGATCGCCGGAACGCCTCGACCTCTGCCCTTGATGGCGCCAATATGATGCCGCCATGCTCGGCATCAAGCAGGGCGACGCCGGCAAGATGAGCCGGCGAAGCACCGAGCCCGACTGCCCCAAGCCCCACGACCATCGGCACGCCGCGCGAGCGCGCCAGCATGGCGACATGACTGGCGGCACTGCCCGCTTTCAGTGCGATGCCGCCGCCGGAACTCCAGTCGGTTTCGAGAAAGCGCGTCGGCGCGATGTCCTCGCCGTAGAAGATAGCTCCTGCCGGCGTCGCAGGGTCGCTGTCTTCGGTCAGCGCGCGCAGCACCTGGTCTCTGATGTCGCGCATGTCGGCGGCGCGCGCCCGGAAATAATCCTGGTCTGACGTTTCGTAGCCTACAATTTCGGCGTCGAGCGCCTGCCGCCAGGCCGCATCGGCCGGCTGGCCGGCGGCAATCGCGGCAAAGGCCGGGCCGGTCAGCGCATCGTCATCCAGCATGGCGAGCTGGAATTCGAGAATGTCGGCGGCGTCGCCCTTGGTCGCTTCGATCAGCGTCGCAAGCCGGCCTGTCGCTGCCTTGATTGCCGTTTCGAGCGCGAGCCTCTCGTCCGCGGCGGTCGCCTTACGGCCATAGCGCGCGACAACCGGATCGAGGTTGAACAGCGGCCCTTCGGCATAGCCGGCCGAAGCCGAAATCCCCTGCAGCCTAAGCGGTTCGGGCATGGTCCACGCCCTCGTCGAAATCGCGCCGCACCAGCTCGACCAGCGCGCCGACCGCCTCGCCGGCGCCGTCACCCCTCGCTCGGATATGCAGCACCGTCCCTTTCGGCGCCTTGGCGGCCATCACCTTGACGATGCTCTTGGCATCGAACCAGGGCCCGTTGGCGGCGAGCGCCACTTCGACTTCGGCCGAAAATCTCTTGGCGAGCTTGGTGAACTTCACCGAAGGGCGCGCATGCAGGCCCACCTCATGGCTGATCAGGACGGTGGCTTCTGCGGATGCCGACATGCTGTCAAAATTCCTGTTATTCACGATGGCGACAATTCGTGTGCCGTCGCCACCACTTCCCTGAGCGAAGCGCCGCCGGAAGCCTCCGTCGCCGCCATCACCGCGCCCTCGACGATCGGCGCATTGCAGACGATGATCTTGTGCGCACGCGGCTCGCCGATCATCTCGACCGCCATCTCGCTGTTGGTCTCGGCGCCGCCGAGATCCACAAGTATGGCGACACCCGCCTCCGACCAGGCCTTGTTGATGGCGCCCATGATCGCCTCGACATTGGTTCCCAGCCCGCCATGGCCGTTTCCGCCGCACCATGCAAGCGGCACTTCGTCGCCGACCATCTGGCGCACCATGTCGGCCGTGCCCTCGGCGACCAGCGGTGAATGCGATACGATAACGATGCCGACATTGCTCATGCTTGCCCCTCGATGGTCTCAGTGACAGCCCGCACCAGAAGCGCGACCGAGCGCCCGCCGGCATCCATATGGCCGATCGAGCGGTCGCCGAGAAACGAAGCGCGTCCGCGCAATGCCTTCATCGGCACGGTGGCATCGGCTGCGCGGTCCGCGACGTCGGCGATTTCCGCCTCGGTTTTTCCCTGCAGCAGGGCGTCATGCACTGGCTGCAGCACGTCGAGCATGGTCTTTTGCCCGACCTGCGACTTGCCCCTGGCTGCCACCGCCTCGATTGCCTTGCCGAAAGCCATAGCCAGATTGGCGCGATCCGGCTCTGCGGAAATCTCCTTGCCGAGCGCCATGAACAGCGTCCCGAACAGCGGGCCCGAGGCTCCGCCCACCGTCATAACCAGCTTGGTGCCGATCGCCTTTAGCGCCTCCGGCAATGGCTTTGCCGCAAACGCCTCGGCCTCCGCCCGCACTGCCTCGAAGCCGCGCTTCATGTTCAGCCCATGGTCGCCGTCGCCGATCGCCTGGTCGAGCGCGGTCAGTTCGTCCGCGTGGGCGGCAATCGTGTCGGCGGTGACGGATATCAGTGTCTTCAGGTCAACCTTGACCATCGTCCCAGTCTTGACCATCGTCCCAGCGCTCATCGGTTTGCAATCCTATTGCCGGCCTGGTCGAAGAACAGCGGCGCCCGGTAACGGATAATCACCCTGTCGCCCTTTTCCAATTGGATGTCGGGGTCGGTCAGCGTCACCAGCTTTTTGCTTCCCACCGTCACATGCAGGTGGTTCTGGTCGCCCAAATGTTCGACCCAGTTAACAACGCCGTCGGCGGGGCCGTTCGATGCCTTGCCGATCGACAGATGTTCTGTACGCGCGCCGATCGTTTTGGTTCCCGCCGGCATATCGCCATCCGGCAGCAGGCCGGTCGGCAACAGATTGATCGCCGGTTGGCCGAGCCTTGCGGCGACATGAAGGTTTGCCGGCTCCGAGTAGATGGTGCGTGGCGTGCCGATCTGCACCAGCACGCCGTCGGCGAGAATTCCGATGCGATCGGCCATCGTCATCGCTTCGATCTGGTCGTGCGTGACATAAAGCATGGTGGCGCCGAGCTCGGCCTGGATGCGCTTGAGCTCGAGCCGGAGGTCGGCGCGCAGCTTGGCATCGAGCGACGACAGCGGCTCGTCCATCAGATAGATCGAGGGCTTGCGCACCAGGGCGCGCCCGATGGCGACGCGCTGCATCTCGCCGCCGGAAAGCTTGGTGGAGCGGTTGTTCAGCTTGTGGTGGATACGCACCATCTTGGCCACATCCTCGACGCGGCGGCGCACCGCGTCCTCGCCCAGCCGCCGCGCAGGCGAGCGCAGTGGAAAGGCCAGGTTGTCGTAGACCGACAGATGCGGATAGAGCGAATATTGCTGGAAGACGAAGGCCGTGTCGCGCTCGGCCGGCGACAACATTGTCGCATCGCGGCCGCCGATATGGATCGAGCCCATATCCGGCCGTTCCAATCCGGCGATCAGCCGCAGCGTGGTCGTCTTGCCGGCGCCGGTCGGGCCGAGCAGCACGACGAATTCGCCATCGGCGACGTGCAGATCGAGAGTATCAACGGCGACATGTTCGCCGAAGCTCTTGGTCACGCCTTTGATCTGCACGTCAGCCATGATGCGCTCTTCCCTGGGAAGCCCCGTCATGGATTGCGGTTCGCACCGCGCGGCCGGAGCCCTTCTCGAACAGCGACAGCCGTGCGCTGCTCAGCGCTAGGCCGACATGGTCGCCCGCATTGAGCCGGATTTCGGCCGGCACCCGCGCCTTGATGATGCCGCCGGATGTCTCCACCGCAACGATCTGCGTGGTGCCGAGATATTCGGTGCCATAGATGGTGCCGCGCAGCTTCGACGCGTCGTCGAAGCGGATGTGTTCCGGTCGGATGCCGAGCGCCATCTCGGCCGGCGCGATGTCCTCGCGCACCTCCGGCACCGCCACTTTGGCGCCTTGCACCACGATCTCCCTGGCGCCCTTTGAAAGCCCGCCGCCGAAGCCGAGAAAATTCATCGGCGGCGAGCCGATGAAATCGGCGACGAAAATGGTCGCCGGCCGGTCGTAGATTTCGCGTGGCGTGCCGAACTGCTCGATGACGCCGTGGTTCATAACCGCGATCTTGTCGGCCATCGACATCGCTTCCATCTGGTCATGCGTGACGTAGACCGTGGTGGCGTGGATGCGGTTGTGCAGTTCGCGCAGCTCATGGACCATGAGATCGCGGAATTCGGTGTCGAGCGTGCCGAGCGGCTCGTCCATCAGGAAGCATTTTGGCCGCCGCACGATGGCGCGGCCGAGCGCGACGCGCTGGCGATCACCGCCGGCAAGGCCGGAGACCGATTTGTTGAGCAGATGGTCGATGCGCAACAGCTTCGCCGTCTCTTCGACGCGCTGGCGGATTTCGATGCCTGGCATGCCTTGCGCCAGCAACGGGAAACCGATGTTCTTACGCACATTCATGTGCGGATAGAGCGCGAACAACTGGAAGACGAAGGCGATGTCGCGCTCGCGGGCACGCCGCATGGTGACGTCCTCGCCACCGAGCAGGATCTTGCCGCCGGTCGGCAGTTCGAGCCCGGCAATCATGCGCAACGTCGTCGTCTTGCCGCAACCCGACGGCCCCAGCATGACGAAGAACTCGCCATCCCCGACGACGAAGCTGGAATCCTGCACGGCGACGAAATCGCCGAATGCCTTTCTCAGATGCTCGACCCTGATCTCCGCCATCGTCTACTCCGGAAACTTCGAGACGATGATGAACATCGCCGTGCCGGCCAGCATGGTGATGAAGGAATAAGTGTAAAGCGACAGCGCGAAGGGTTGGAACAGCATCAGGAAGCCAATGGCAATGATTACTGTGGCGATATTCTCCATCAGTCCGCGCCTGGCCCATGCCGGCCAGCGCGACTTGCGTTTTGCGGGTTGGGTCAGGCTCATTTGCGCACCGCGCCGAAGGTGATGCCGCGCAGCAACTGCTTGCGGAGCAGGATGGTGAACACCAGGATCGGCACCAGGAAGATCGTCGTGCCGGCGGCGACCGCCGGCCAGTCCTGGCCGCCTTCGCCGATGATGGTCGGGATGAAGGGCGGCGCGGTCTGCGCCGTGCCCGAGGTCAGCAGTGCGGCGAACGCATATTCGTTCCAGGCGAAGATCAGGCAGAAGATGGCGGTCGCGGCAATGCCGGTGGTCGCCTGCGGCAGCACGGTGCGCCAGAAGGCCTGCAGCCGCGTATAGCCGTCGATCATCGCCGCTTCCTCATATTCGCGCGGGATCTCGTCGATGAAGCCCTTCAGTAGCCACACCGCAAGCGACACGTTGACCGCGGTGTAGAGCAGGATCATGCCGAGCGCGGTGTCCGACAGGCCAAGCTCGCGATACATCAGGTAGATCGGGATGGCGACGGCGATCGGCGGCATCATCCGCGTCGACAGGATGAAGAACAGGAGATCGTCGGCCAACGGCACCTTGAAGCGCGAGAAGCCATAGGCCGACAGAGTGCCGAGGAACACAGCGCAGAAGGTCGAGCCGAAGGCGATAATCAGCGAATTGACGAAGCGCGGCATGAAATTGGACGGGCCGGCGATCACCATGTTGCGCTTGCGCACTGTCTCGTCGCAGACGCCCGTCGCCGGTCCCAGCGAGTTGATGTATTCCGGTGTCTGCCGGGTCCGGGTCGAGAACAGATTGCAGTAGCCCTCGAGGCTCGGCTGGAACAGGATCTTTGGCGGATAGGCGATCGAGTCCGGCGGTGTCTTGAAGCTGGTGGCGAAGATCCACAGCAGCGGCACGATTGAGATCAGTGCGTAAAGCACGATGATCGTGCCGGCGACGCGCTTCGACGTGGCCGAGGGTGCGACGACCGAGTGGGCTGACGTCAGGCTCATCTCTGCTTCACCTTGTTGAGCGCCTTGACGTAGATGTTGGCAAGTCCGAACACCGCGACGAACAGGATGATGGCGAAGGCCGAGGAATAGCCGGTCCGCCAGCTTTCGAAGGCCTGCCGCTTCAGCGTGATCGAGGCGACTTCGGTGGTTGATCCCGGTCCGCCGCCGGTGAGCAGGTTGACCATGTCGAACATCTTGAAGTTCTCGATGCCGCGGAACAGCACCGCCAGCATGATGAAGGGCAGCGCCATCGGCAGCGTGATCGACCAGAACTGCCGCCAGTTGGAGGCACGGTCGACTTCTGCCGCCTCATAGATGTATTCGGGGATCGAACGCAGGCCGGCGAGACAGATCAGCATCACGTAAGGCGTCCACATCCAGGTGTCGACGATGACGATCGACCACGGCGCCAGCGACACGTTGGAGAGCATGCCGATCTGCGTCGCCGGAATGCCGGTGACGAACGAGATGGCATAGGCGAACAGGCCGATCTGCGGCTCGTAGAGGAAGCGCCAGAAATTGCCGACAACTGCCGGCGACAGCATCATCGGCACCAGAATGATAGTCGTCCAGAAGGCGTGGCCGCGAAACTTCCGGTCAATCAGCCAGGCGAGGGTAAAACCGATCAGCGTCTGCAGGAGAATGGTCCAGAACACGAAATGCGCCGTCGTCTGCATGGCGATCCAGATGTCCTGGTCGCCGAGGATGCGTTTGTAATTGGCAAGGCCGACATTCCTGACCACCTCGTTCGGACGGTTGGCGCGGTAGTTGGTGAAGGACAGATAGATCGCCCAGAACAGCGGGAAGATATTGATGGCGAGCAGCAACAGGATCGTCGGCGAGATGAACAGCCAGGCGAGGCCGTTGTCGCTGATGCCCCGGACCTTGCGGGCCAACGGCTCAGGCGTAGCCCGGGCAACGCTGTCCGCAGTCCGATTGAGCATGGTCAGTCCCGCTTCGGTCACTTGGGTCGTCTCGACAATGGAATTTATCTGAACTGTGTCCCGTGCCAAGGGTGGCACGGGACACGCGGTCGTGGCTCGGGAGGAGCCGGTCAGGTCTTGCCCCAATTACATCTTGCCATCGTCCTGGAAGACCTCGGTCCAGTCCTTGACCAGGCCATCGAGCGCATCCTTGGCCGACCCCTGGCCGGCGACGACGTAATCATGGAAGCGCTTCTGCGACGCCTGCAGCAGCGGCGCATAGCTGGGCTCTGCCCAAAAATCCTTCACGATGGCCATGGAGTCGAGGAAGGTCTGCGCGTAAGGCTGGCTGGCCGGGAAGCCTGGATCTTTGACGACTGCGTTGAGGCAGGAAAAGCCGCCGAGCGACCACCATTTGGCCTGAACATCCTTGTTGGCGAACCACTTGATGTATTTGAGCGCAGCCTCCTGTTTGTCGGAGTAAGAGACCACCGAGATGCCCTGGCCGCCAAGCTGGGCGAATTGATCGCCGTCGGGCCCCTTAGGATTGGCGAAATAACCAATCTTGTCGCCGCCGACATTCTCGTCTTTCTGCAGGCCTGGCCAGGTAAAGGCGAAGTTCATGTGCATCGCCACCTGGCCGGATTTGAAAGCATCGACGCCTTCGCCCATGTAGCTGTTCGAGGCCCCGGGAGGCGTGCAGCAATCATAGAGCGCCTTGTAGAACTCCAGACCCTTCACCGATTTCTCGGAATTGACGAAGCCGTCCATCTCGTAGGGCTTGTCGGGGTTCTCATATTTGAAGCCGAAGCTGTAGAGCACGTCCATGGCGCCCATGGTGATGCCTTCGGAGCCGCGCTCGGTATAGATCGACGCGCCATAGACCGTCTTGCCGTCGATCTCGCGCTTCTGGAAGAACTCGGCGATCTGCTTCAGCTGGTCGAAGGTCGTCGGCGCGGCGAGATCCCAGCCGTACTTTTCCTTGAATTCCTTCTGCAGTTCCGGCTTGGAGAACCAGTCCTTGCGGTAGGTCCAGCCGACGACGTCGCCCATGGCAGGCAGCGCCCAGTAGCTCGGCGTGTTCTTCGGCCATTCGGAATAGCCGACGACGGTCGCCGGCACGAAGTCGTCCATGCTGATCTTCTCCTTGTCGAAGAAGTCGTTCAGCTTGACGTAGTGGCCGTTCTCGGCGGCGCCGCCGATCCACTGGCTGTCGCCGATGATCAGGTCGCACAGCTTGCCCTTGGAATTCAGTTCGTTGAGAAAGCGGTCGGCATAGTTGGTCCACGGCACGAACTCGAATTTCATGCCGATGCCGGTTTCCTTGGTGAAATCCTTGGACAATTCGACAAGCGCGTTGGCCGGGTCCCAGGCTGCCCAGCAAAGCGTCAGATCTTCAGCCTGCGCGACATTCGAAACGGCGGTCGACGCAAACATCGCCGATGTCAGTCCCAACGTCAGTTTCAAGGTCGATTTCATGCCTTCCTCCCATTTGCGAAACGCGCCCGGATGACGGTTTCAAAAAGCCTCAACCCCCTCCTCAGGGGTCTAAACATAACGACGCGGTTGAGCGGCGGATGTTTAGTAATTTGTTTAGTGATGCAATTTTTACTAAACAAGGCAAGCGAATTCGTCGCTGCGCTGCAGCATAGCGCATCGGTCGC
The DNA here is from genome assembly GCF_900149755.1 of Mesorhizobium delmotii. Classification (NCBI taxonomy): domain Bacteria; kingdom Pseudomonadati; phylum Pseudomonadota; class Alphaproteobacteria; order Hyphomicrobiales; family Phyllobacteriaceae; genus Mesorhizobium; species Mesorhizobium delmotii. The sequence goes on from NZ_FUIG01000013.1 coordinate 586,603, forward strand.
TGGTTCAGGAAAGGCGCGTGTCAGATCGTTGGGCGCGCGGGTGCCGGCTCATTTGACCGTTTTGGTGCTCACCGTCACCGGCCGGATCACTGGGGCGGGCGGCAGCAGGGCGCGGATATCGGCGAAGGGGAAGATCGGCTCGAAGCGGAAGGCCTCAGCGAAGGAACCGGTCGCGCCATTGCACTGGCCGGCGCGAAACGCGTTCTGCGTGCGCGCCGCATCGACGAAACGTTCGGGATCCTGCGACTGATGCGCCCGGATCGCCATCGCCTTGAGCTCGAAATGCCCGGAGATATCGACATAATGCGTCGGCGAAAAACCGGTGCCGCCGAGCGTATCGGCATGCAGCACCGGGACAGCGAAGGACGCCGCGATGCGCACGCCGTCCGACAGCGCACGGTGGTCGCCATGATAGTCGTTCGGCGCATGGGTGATCGCCAGATCCGGCCTGATATCCCCGATCAGCGTCTTCAGCGCCGCGATCAGCGCGGCATCGGCAACCAGCGCGCCGTCCGGAAAATCGAGGAAGTGCGATGTCGCGCCGAGCAGGTCCGCCGCCACAGCCGCTTCCTCGCGGCGGGCGCGCGCGAGTAGTCCCGGATCGCCCTTCCCGCCCTTGCCGCCATCCGTGGCTATCACAAAAACCAATTCTGCGCCTTGTGCGGCATAGGCCGCCATCGTACCGAACATGAAGATCTCGATATCGTCCGGATGCGCACCGAGTGCCAGTATCTTCACTCTGCTCTCTCCTTGGAACTGGAATAACGGGACGAACGGAATTCTGCTCGCCTTGCTCGCCCATGCAAGCTGTTCATGCAACGATGCCGTTGTCAAAAGCCTGGGCAGATCGCGCCGACGCATTACTTGCAGATCCTCTGGCGGTGATCCTGGCGCTTTCTCCAGGAATATCCGGACCTTCTGTCGCCAGATCTTCTGTCGCCAGATCTTCTGTCGCTTGTCGGCCTCGCCGTCATTGGCGGCTCGGGCCTCGAGGGTGCGCGAGGAGGTGAGGCGCGGCACCGTGCGCTGGACCCGTTCTCACGGACCCGGCTTTGAGTTGGCCCGTTGCCGGTTGCGCGGCGACCGCCACCGCTGATATGCGGGCGCTGCGGATCCGCAATTGGATGGATGCATCCTTGGAACAATGACCAGAAAACCCTTGCCGCAGTTTCCGGTCTCCGCCGTGCTGCCGGCGCTCAGTGAAGCGCTCGGTCATGGCAACAGCGCCGTGCTGGTGGCGCCGCCCGGCGCCGGCAAGACGACGCTGGTGCCGCTGGCGCTGCTCGATGCAGCATGGCTCGGCACGGGAAAGATCATTCTGCTGGAGCCGCGCCGGCTGGCTGCCCGCGCCGCCGCCCGCCGCATGGCCGAACTGTTCGGCGAGGAACCTGGCGAGACGGTCGGCTATGCCATGCGCATGGAAAACCGCACTTCTGCGAGGACAAGGATCCTCGTCGTCACAGAAGGCGTGCTGTCGCGGATGATCCTCGACGATCCGGAGCTGCCCGGTGTCTCGGCTGTTTTCTTCGACGAGTTCCACGAGCGCTCGCTCGACGGTGATTTTGGTCTGGCGCTGGCGCTTGACGTGCAAGGTGCGCTGAGGCCCGAACTGCGATTGCTGGTCATGTCGGCGACGCTCGATGGCGCGCGCGTCGCGCGGCTGCTTTCCGGCGCCACGGTGATCGAGAGCGAGGGCCGCGCCTTTCCCGTCGACATCCGCTACGACGAGCGGCCGGCCGGCGTCGCCATCGAGGACGCCATGGCCAAGGCGATCCGCGCCGCCCTTGCCGATGAACCCGGCAGCGTGCTCGCCTTCCTGCCCGGCCAGCGCGAGATCGAGCGCACCGCCGAGCGGCTGCAAGGCCGCGTCAGTGCCGACACCGACATCGTGCCGCTCTACGGCATGCTCGACAACAAGGCACAGGACGCCGCGATCAGGCCAGCGCCGTCCGGCCGCCGCAAGGTGGTGCTGGCGACGTCGATCGCCGAAACTTCGATCACCATCGACGGCGTGCGCGTCGTCATCGATTCCGGCCTGTCGCGCCTGCCGCGCTACGAACCGGCCAGCGGCCTGACGCGGCTGGAGACGGTGCGGGTTAGCAGAGCCTCCGCTGACCAGCGCGCCGGCCGCGCCGGCCGCACGCAGCCGGGCGTTGCCATTCGGCTATGGCGGGCCGAGCAGACGGCGGCACTTCCCGCCTTCATCCCGCCGGAAATCCTCGAGGCTGACCTTTCCGGGCTTCTGCTCGACTGCGCCGCCTTTGGTGTCGCCGACCCGGTGAGCCTTTCGTTCCTTGATCCGCCACCGGCCCCGGCGCTCAACGAGGCAAGGGCGCTGCTGCGTGCGCTCGACGCCATCGACGAGGCAGGGCGCCTGACGGAATCGGGTGCTGCGATGCGCAGGCTGGCACTGCCGGTGCGGCTCGCTCACATGGTCGCCGAGGCGGCAAAAACCGGCCAGGCGTTCGAGGCGGCCATGCTCGCCGTGCTGCTCACCGAGCGTGGCCTTGGCGGCGAAGGCGCCGACCTCGAACGGCGGCTGATGCGGTTCCGATCCGAAAGATCGCCGCGCGCCACGGCTGCGCGGCAGCTCGCCGAGCGGCTGGCGAAACAGGCTTCACCCTCCCCGTTGAGGGGAGGGTCGGCGAGCGAGCCGAGCGCAGCGAAGCGAGGGGGACTGGGTGGGGTCGCCAATGGCGTGCCCGACCCGACCCGACCCCGCTCCGCTTCGCGGATCGACGTGCCGGGGCGAGCCACGGGTCTCGCCCGTCCTTCGGACCCCCTCGAGGGGGAGGGTAGGGCCGGCGCTCTCCTCATCCATGCCTGGCCGGACCGCGTTGCCAAGGCGCGCGGCGAACGCGGCCGTTTCGTGCTGGCCAACGGTTCGGGCGCCATGCTCGACACCGTCGATCCGCTGGCGGGCGCGGCCTGGCTCGTCGTCGCCGATCTGCAGGGCAAGGCGCAGAACGCCCGCATCACGGCAGCGGCGGCGATAGACGAGGCCGACATCCGAGCCGCGCTTGCGCAAAAAATCGAGACAAGCCGCGAAACCGGTTTCGACCGCGACCGGCGCGCGGTGCGTGTGCGTGAAACCGTTCGCCTCGGCGCTATCACCCTGTCCGAACGCATGCTGCCGGCGCCGGCCGGCGTCGACGCGGATCGCGCCATCCTTGACGCCTTGCGTGAACACGGCCTGTCGCTTTTGCCGTGGGGCAAGGAGGCCGAAACGTTGCGCCAACGGCTCGGCTGGCTGCATCGCGGCCTCGGCGCGCCCTGGCCCGATGTTTCCGACGCGGCGCTCGTCGACCGCCTCGACGATTGGCTGCTGCCCTTCCTCTCCGGCGCAGCGTCCTTTGCCGCGATCGATCCGGGCGTGCTCTCGGCCGGCCTAATGGCATTGGTGCCGCACGATCTCCAGCGCAGGATCGAGGCACTGGCGCCGACCCATTTCGACGCTCCGTCGGGCAGCCGCGTGCCGATCCGCTATGACGGTGAATGGCCGGTGCTGGCGATCCGCGTCCAGGAGCTGTTTGGTCTCGACCGGCATCCCGCAATCGCCAACGGCACCGTACCGCTGACGCTCGAGCTTTTGTCGCCGGCGCACCGGCCGATCCAGACGACCCGCGACCTGCCCGGGTTCTGGCGCGGCTCCTGGGCCGATGTGCGGGCCGACATGCGTGGCCGCTACCCCCGGCACGTCTGGCCGGAGAACCCGCTTCTCGCCACCGCCACCAGTCGCGCCAAACCCCGGGGGACCTAGCCTTTATCCTTTTCCGGCTATAATCCTTGACCATGATAAACATCTTGCGGGCACCCGACTTCCAGCAAAGCCAGCGGCTGCGCCTCAACACGCTGATCAGGCTGCGCTGGCTTGCCATCGTCGGCCAGAGCCTGGCGGTTATCGTCGTTGCCTATGGGCTGAAGTTCCCGCTGCCCGTCAGTTCCTGCTTCGCGCTGATCGCCTGTTCGGCCTGGATGAACCTGTTGCTGACCTTCCGTTATCCGGCGGCGCATCGGCTGACCCCGCTGCCGGCTTTCGCCATCCTGACCATCGACAGCCTGCAGCTTGCCGGCCTGCTCTACCTGACCGGCGGCCTCACCAATCCGTTTTCAGTGCTGGTGACCGTGCCCGTGGTCATCTCGGCGACGTCGCTGCCACTGCGCCTGACCGCCATCCTCGGCGCGCTGGTGATGGTGGCGGCGAGCCTGCTGGTCTTCTTCCATCTGCCGCTGCCCTGGTACGAGGGCGCGCCGCTGGAGATGCCGTTCATCTATGTCGCCGGCATGTGGATGGCGGTGTTTTCCTCGATCGCCTTCACCGCGATCTATGCCTTCCGCGTGGCCGAGGAAGCCCGGCTGCTCGCCAACGCGCTTGCCGCCACCGAGCTGGTGCTGCAGCGCGAGCAGCATTTGTCGGCGCTGGACGGCCTTGCCGCCGCCGCCGCGCATGAGCTCGGCACACCGCTTGCCACCATCACGCTCGTCGCCAAGGAGATGGAGAAGGCGCTCCGCAACGATCCGAAATACGGCGAGGACGTGACGCTGCTGCGCTCGCAGAGCGAGCGTTGCCGCGAAATCCTCAAGCGCCTGACCAGCCTGTCTTCCGAGGGCGAGGCGCATCTCTCCCGCATGCCGCTAACTTCGCTGGTCGAGGAGATGACGGCCCCGCACCGCGATTTCGGCATCTCGATCAAGCTTCGCCCCGGCGAGCGCGTCGGCCCCGAACCGGTCGGGCGGCGCAATCCCGGCGTCATCTACGGCCTCGGCAATCTGGTCGAAAATGCCGTCGATTTTGCCCGCAAGACCGTCACTGTGCGCTGGAGCTGGAACGAGGGCACGGTCACCTTCTCGATCATCGACGACGGGCCGGGCTTTCCTCCCGAAATCATCGACCGCATCGGCGAACCCTATATGTCGACGCGCCAGGGCACCGAGGCCGGCGGCGGCCTGGGACTGGGGCTGTTCATCGCCAAGACCTTGCTTGAACGCTCGGGGGCTACGCTCGATTTCCGCAATTCAAACGAACCGGGCGAGGGCGCCGTCGTGCAGATATCGTGGCCGCGCAGCGTCTTCCTCAATCCTGAATCGGCTTCGGCCACCATGTTTGACACGGCTTGAATTGGACAATAGCGCTCCAAAACTATATTTGCGTAAAAATCAGGCAGCAGGAACTTCAAGACGATGAACGGCGACGAACCGATTGGCGCAATGGTTGAAGGCGAGGACACCTCGCTGTTGATCGTCGACGACGACAAACCGTTCCTCACGCGCCTGGCCCGCGCCATGGAAGCCAGGGGCTTCGTGGTCGAGACGGCCGAGAGCGTCGAGGAGGCGGTGGCCAAGGCGCGCGCCAATCCGCCCGCCTACGCCGTGGTCGACATGCGGCTCGCCGACGGCAACGGCCTCGACGTCGTCGCCGCCATCCGCGAGAAGCGCGACGACGCCCGCGCCATCATCCTCACCGGCTACGGCAACATCGCCACCGCGGTGACGGCGGTGAAGCTGGGAGCCATTGACTATCTGTCGAAGCCGGCCGATGCCGACGACATTTTCGCGGCCCTTACCCGCACGGCGGGTGAACGCGCCGCACCGCCCGAAAATCCGATGTCGGCCGACCGCGTGCGCTGGGAGCACATCCAGCGCGTCTACGAAATGTGCGACCGCAACGTCTCCGAGACCGCGCGCCGGCTTAACATGCATCGCCGCACGCTGCAGCGGATTCTTGCCAAGCGCGCGCCGCGCTGACGCCTGACCGAGCCGAAGGTTCGTGTCGGCGAATGGCGGAATCGGTTGTCGCTGGCGATTAAGCGCAAAAGCAAAGTGCTACAGCGTCCTTTGCCCGCCCTAAAGGATACGCGGCACTGTAGAGACTTGCCCTGCCATTGGTGTTTGCGCATCATCGCACGAGGCGACACCGGCCCTGCCGGCCGATAGGACGGAGACGACATGCAGGACCAGAAGCCGCGGCCGATCTCCATTTTTCGCGAATTCCTAGCCAGCGAGGCGGCAGGCGGCATCGTCCTGATGGCAGCCGCGGCATTGGCCCTGGTCGTGGCCAATTCGCCGCTGGCCGAAACCTATTTCGATGCCCTTCACGCCTATCTGGGACCACTCAGCGTATCGCACTGGATCAATGACGGCCTGATGGCCGTGTTCTTCCTGCTGGTCGGCCTGGAGATCAAGCGCGAGATGCTGGACGGCCAGCTCTCGACCTGGCCACGCCGCGCCCTGCCCGGCATCGCCGCTGCCGGTGGCATGCTGGTGCCAGCACTTGTCTATGTCGCCATCAACCGCGACAACCCAGCCGCTCTGTCCGGCTGGGCGATCCCGACCGCCACCGACATCGCGTTTGCGCTTGGCGTGCTGTCGCTGCTCGGCAGCCGCGTGCCGGGGTCGCTGAAGGTATTCCTCACCGCGCTCGCCATCATCGACGATCTTGGCGCCGTGATCATCATCGCGGTGTTCTACACGAGCGGCCTGTTGCTCGCCTATCTCGGCGCTGCCTTCGCCGTCATCGCTCTGCTCGTCGTTCTCAACCGCATGAACGTGCTGACGCTGCTGCCCTATCTGTTGCTTGGTGTCGTGCTGTGGGTGCTGGTGCTGAAATCGGGCGTCCATGCCACGCTCGCCGGCGTGGCGCTGGCCCTGACCATACCTTTGAAAGTCTCCCCGGGCGTCGGACAAGATCTCGAACATTCGCCGCTGCACCGGCTTGAGCACGGCCTGCACAGAATAGTGCCCTTCGTCGTCATCCCGATCTTCGGCTTCGCCAATGCCGGCGTCTCGCTCGCCGGCCTGAGCGCAGCCACCCTGGTCGAGCCGCTGACGCTGGGCGTCGCCGCCGGCCTCGTCGCCGGCAAGCTGGTCGGCGTATTCGGTTCTTCCGCGATTGCCATCCGGCTCGGCTTCGCCGACCTGCCGGTCAATGCCGGCTGGCTGCACATGATCGGCATTTCGCTGCTCTGCGGCATCGGCTTCACCATGAGCCTGTTCATCGGCCTGCTCGCCTTCGCCAGCAACGTCGAGCTGCAGGACGCGGTCAAGGTCGGCATCCTGGCCGGATCGCTCATCGCGGCACTGCTTGGCGCCGCCGTGCTGCTGATCGCGCCGGCGGCGGGCGAGGCGGAAGCGGACTAGACCGGCGGCAGGCCGAAGGCTGCAAACAGTTCGGGCCCGAGCGGCGGCACATAGATCGTCAGGGAAACGATTTTGCCGTCGGCGGGCTCAATGACATGCAGCGAGTGGGGTCGCCATACACGGTCACGATGGTCCAGTGCATAGACCCCGACAGCGGGCTGGCCGTTGGCTCGGGTGGCCACCGTGCGATAGCCGGCAAAATTGCCCCACACGGTCTCGATGAAATCGCGGATCGCCTTGCGCCCTTGGTACCATTCCCGCCATGGCGGCATGTGGTAGGTGGCGTCCTCCCTCAAGAGTTCGATGAAGCCGTCGAGGTTGGCGGTCTGCCAGGCACGCATGTAGCGTTCGAGCAGCAGGCCCTCCTCCGGACTGGACCGTGACCGCTGCACGGGGCGTCCCTGAGGGTATCGCTCGCCAAGCGTTGCGCGGGCCCGCTGCAAGGCGCTGTTGATCGAAGCGGCCGATCCACCCAGCAATTGCGCCGTCTCGACCGCAGACCACCCCAGCACGTCGCAAAGCAACAGGGCGGCCCGCTGCCTGGGCGGCAGAAGCTGGATCGCCGCGACGAAGGCAAGTTGCACCGCTTCACGGGTCTCGTAGCGCGCTTCCGGGCCGGGCTCGCCGTCAACGAGGTCCGGAAGCTCGGCGTCCGGATAGGGCTCCAGCCAGGTGAGCTCGGCAGGCCCGCCGACGGCCCGCCCGTTGGAGGGCGGCCGTTCGGGTTGCTGGAGAATGCGATGCGCCGTCGACCTCGCCTTGATGGCGTTGAGGCAGCTATTGGTGGCGATTGTGAAGAGCCAGCCGCGAACCGAGCCTCGTCCGTCGAACTGCGACCGTGCGCGCCACGCCCGCAGGAAAGTGTCCTGCACGAGGTCGTCCGCCTCGTGCAACGAGCCCATCATCCGGTAGCAGTGGAGCTTGAGCTCGCGGCGATGAGCCACTGTCAAGCGCTCGAAGGCCAGCCGATCGAGGACCGGCAGGCCCAATGGCTCAACAGGGCCAGGAGCGTCTGTCATAGGAAGCCCGCGGTGCTGAAGTCGGCTGGCATCCTGCGCGCCTCATGCCGCCGCCGCAAGTCCGCTGCCGCTCACCACGAAGGAGCAGCCCTGCGCCTGGCCGGTGGCGAGCGCGACTACAGCCCGTGCGACATCGGCCGGCGTCTGCATGTCGGTCATGCCCGCCAGGAAGTCCGCCGGGCTAATGCCCATATAGGCCGAAATGCCGTCGATGCCGCGATCGCCGACGCCGGTGCCCGGCATGATGCGCGCCGGCGAAAGCGCCATGAAACGCAGGCCGAAACCAAGTCGGTCCGATTCCTTCTGGCTATGACCGGCGAGGAACAGCTGCATGCGTTTTGCGCCGGCATAGCCGCCAGAGTTCGGCGGCCCGCCGCTGAATGCCGCGCCGCTGGAGATCAGAACCACCCGGCTCCCCGGCTTGAGCCGACCCTGGAGTACCGCCTTGCAGAACAGGAACGATGCCTTGACGTCCATTTCCCAGTTTGCCGAGAAGTCCTCCCAGCTCTGTTCCTGGACGGGCGCGGACGGAGCGAGGGCGCCGGCGCAGATCACCAGGACGTCTGGTTCAAGCGCGGCGAAAACCGCATCGGGTGCGGTCTCTTTGGTGGCGTCGACCGCCAGCGTCTTCACACCTGATGTCTCCCGGGAGAGCTGTTTCAGGGCTTCTGTGCCACGAGCAACTGCAAGCACTGTTGCCCCTTCGCCAAGCGCGGCTTCCACGATCGAGCGGCCGACACCCCGGCTTCCTCCGATGACGACGACATTCTGACCTTGTAACGATCCCATGGATCACCTCTCTTTCCGCCACCGGACCATTCCAGCGCCTATTGATCAGGACAACGCAGGCAGGCGGAAATCATCGGTGCAAGATCAAAAATCATCTCGAGGGGATCCGCAGGCCCGCAGAAAGGCACGGTCCGATGCCAACGCTGGGTGGCGACGTGCGAGGCTTGTCGCCGACCGGCGCACTCCTATTCGCTCTCGCCCTCCAGCGCCGGCACCGCCACACCGGCGAGTTCCGCCGCGAGCAGCCGCGATGCACCCGCTCGCGCGATCCTCAGCATCAGCGCCTTGCGCGTTGCCGCCGCCAAGCGGTGCTCGGGCGCATCGCGCAGGATTTCGGCGCCGTAGCCGTCGGAGAGGATAAAGCCGCATTCCTGCGGAAAGATCTCCGAGGGCACGCCGGGATGCGTGGCGAAGAAGAAGCGGTCGGAGTGCAGCCGGTAATCCGGCCATTTGCGGTCGACTCTGAAATCCTCAATCGAGGATTTGATCTCGATGATCCAGATGTCACCCTGGCGGGTCAGCGCGACGAGGTCGGCACGGCGCCCGGTCGCCAGCGACAGCTCGGGCAGCACATGCGCGCCCATCTCCTTGAGCAGCCGCTGCACGCCGCGCCTGACCAGCATAGCGCGTTCCGACTGGCGGCCGTCGATGAGAGGGTTGAGAGGAATCGGTGAGATGATTGGCATGGCGGCATCATGCCAGACTTTGTTCACGGTTTGCACCGCCTTTTTGATGCACCCAAGGCGCGCATGCGTGTGTGGATTTTTACGTGAAATCTCGGTTGGTTCCCAAACGGACGCCGCACGTTTTCCACACATTAGGAATATGAGATACTGTGCGAATGCGGGTGACTCTAAGGAGTTTGGATGATGAACGCGGACGAGATGCAGGCGATAGCCGACACCCTGATGCGGGTCGTGACGCCTGACATGGCACCCAAGCAATTGATCAAAGCGGCCAGGAAGGAACACCCGAACGCGTCAAAGAAGGACATCGCCCGTGCGGCGTTCTTCTCGATTATCGCCAACGCCGAAGAAGACCACGGCAAGGCAAGGAACCTACAGGCATTCGCCATAGCCGAGCGTGTCGACGGCACCTCTTGATCGGCACTGTAGCTTCATCAAGCATTGACCCTGCCGCCAATAGCGATTTGCATAGACGAACCAACCTGGAAAACGGCTGGCGTTCGGGGGCTCGCCACGGCATGTCGATTCAATGAATAAACGTCGTGGCCTTGGTGCATTTGCAGTTGGAGCTGGTGTTGGTTCGCTTGGCGGGTTGATCGGCCTTGGCGGTGCAGAGTTTCGTCTGCCGTTCCTGATCGGTCTGTTTCGATTTGCCGCCCTTGAAGCCGTAATCTTGAACAAGGCCGCCAGCTTGGTTGTCGTCGCTACGGCGCTGCCATTCCGGGCCAGCGCGGTGCCGCTAGCCTCGGTAGCCGCACAATGGCCGATCATACTCAATCTCTTGGCTGGCAGCCTTCTAGGCGCTTGGTTTGGGGCAGGATGGGCAACGCGCCTCCAGTCCGCAACGCTCTACAAGGTGATTGCCGCGCTGCTGATCCTTATCGCGATTGTCCTGGTTTTGGGCCATGATCCTGGTGCTGCAGGATTGCAATTTGTCACCGGAGCCGCATTGATCGTTGCCGGGATCATTGCAGGGTTTGCCATCGGCATCGTGGCATCCCTGCTCGGCGTGGCAGGCGGTGAACTGCTCATCCCGACACTTGTCCTTCTGTTCGGTGCCGACATCAAGCTGGCGGGCTCTTTATCGCTGGCGGTAAGCCTGCCGACGATGCTGGTCGGCTTCACGCGCTACAGCCGCGACCAAAGCTTTTCGGTCATCGGCAGGAACAGGGCGTTCTTGCTGGCCATGGCTGCCGGATCGATTGTCGGGACATGTATCGGTGGGCAGTTGCTTGGAGTGGTCCCCGAGCAAATCCTGCTCCCGCTGCTGGCGGCAATTCTGGTGATCTCGGCCTGCAAGGTCTGGCGGCAAGAATAGCACCACCGCAGCTAGCGCTTGGTCTCGTCGCGCTGACGGCGCACCGGCTCATCCATCTGCGGCGATTATCCCTTAGACGGGTCAGGCCCTTTCGTCCGCGTCCGCCATCTCGATCGCAACCGGCACGCCTTGGCGCAGCGAGTTGCTGACCGCGGTAATCGCCTTGGCCTTGTCGATGATCTTCCGAGGATCGGAACCGTCCAGTGCCTCGCAGGAAACCGTCATGGTTGCCGAGGTTGCCAGCAAAGGCTTGCCTTCGAGGTTTACTGTAACGCTGACAGTGATTTTTCCGAGTTCAACCTCCATTTCCTCAGCGACATAGCGAAGATCGTTGCAGAAGCATCCTCCAATCGCCAGCGCCAGCAACTGGGCGCCATTGAAGCCGAGCCCCAATCCTCCGGCCCTGGCTTCAGGCCGGTCGACGACGATCGTGTGCCCGCCGCCCCAGCCCATGGCCGCCTGAGTGCCTTCGACAGTGCGCAGTTCGACGGTTGTTGAAATCACCGATGCCCTCCTCGCGAAACTTCAAAGACGTCATCGACGCCGCGCAACTTTCACACCTGTGCGGATACGACTTTGTCCGGCGACAAGGCAACGCCAGCCATATCGTCCAGGATCGGGCAGTCCGGTCTGTCGTCGCCGTGGCAGGCATGGATCAGCTTCTGCAGGGTCGAGCGCATCGACTGCAGCTCGCGCACCTTCTCCTCGATTGCACTCACATGCGCGGCGGCGATCTCGCGCACGTCATGGCTGGCGCGGCTGCGGTCCTGGTAGAGCGCCATCAGCTGGCGGCAGTCGTCGATGGAAAAGCCGAGATTGCGCGCGCGGCGCAGAAAAGTCAGCCGGTGAATGTCGTCGCCCGAGTAGTCGCGGTAGCCATTGCCGGCGCGCTGCGGTCGGATCAGGCCGATCTCCTCATAGTAGCGAATGGTCTTGGCCGGCAGGCCGGAACGGCGGGCGGCATCTCCGACATTCATGACAGCTCCTCGACTTCTGGCGGCCTGGCAGCCGCCCCATTGAATTTCCTACATAATCTTATGGAAGCCGTTGCCGGAAAGCCACAGTTGCGGACTTACCGGCATGTAAGCCCCTGGATATAGGCATCGCGCGCTTGGCAAGCAAAGCGAATGCCAGCATGAATGATGGCGACAAAGCGGCCGTCTCGAGCCGCTCTATTTCGGGCGGGGCATCGGACCTTTTCATGCGCATGAAGTCATTCGCAATCGTCGCTGCATTTGCGCTGTCGACGGCTATTGCTGGTTGCAGCACCATCGGCTCGCAGATCTTCACCAACAACTATGGCCCGATGACCGATGCGGGCTATCAATTGCCGCGCATTCCGATCGAAAAGGTGCCGTTCAAGTACCGCCGGCAGGTCGTTAGCTACGACACCGATGAGAAGCCGGGCACCATCGTCGTCGATACGCAGAACAAGTTTCTCTACTACGTCATGGGTGGCGGCGAGGCGATGCGTTACGGTATCGGCGTCGGCCGCGAGGGTTTTGAATGGCGCGGCACCGCCCGTATCGCGGCGAAGCGCGAATGGCCGACCTGGACGCCGCCTTCGGCGATGATCAGGCGCCAGCCGGAGCTCGCCAAGTTTGCCGGCGGCATGGAGCCGGGATTGACGAACCCACTCGGCGCGCGCGCCCTGTATCTGTTCAACAAGGGCGGCGATTCGGGCTACCGCCTGCATGGCAGCCCGGAGTGGAACTCGATCGGCAAGGCGATGTCGTCGGGCTGCATCCGGCTGATGAACCAGGACATCATCGATCTTTACGACCGCACCTCCGTCGGCGCCAAGGTCATCGTCCTGTAAGAACTTTCATATGCGGACCGTCTAGGCAACAACAGACGTCCAGAACAGAAAACCGGGCACTTTGGCCCGGTTTTTTGTTTTGTTATCGCGTGAAGGTGAATTAGCGTATTTTTGAGCGGAGTCTCTAAGAGACTTGCTCGACCTGCTGAACCTCGGGCACAAAATGCCGGAGCAGGTTCTGGATGCCGTGCTTCAGCGTCGCCGTCGACGATGGGCAGCCGGCGCAGGCGCCCTTCATGTGCAGGAACACAGTGCCGTTCTCGAAGCCGCGGAAGGTGATGTCGCCACCGTCCTGGGCGACGGCCGGGCGCACCCGCGTGTCGAGCAGTTCCTTGATGGTGATGACCAGTTCCTCGTCGGCCTTGTCGTAGAATTCGCCGGTCTGGCTGGTCTCGGCGGCGGGGCCGGCCTTGGCCATCACCGGCGCGCCGGACATGAAATGTTCCATGATGGCGCCGAGGATCGCCGGCTTCAGATGCTGCCAATCGGGGCCGTCCTTGGTCACGGTGACGAAATCATAGCCGAAGAAGACGCCGGTGACGCCGGGGATCTCGAACAGCCGGCCGGCCAGCGGCGAAGCCGTAGCGGCGCTGTCGGCATCGCGGAAATCGGCGGTGCCTTCGACAAGCACTTCCTTGCCGGGCAGGAACTTCAATGTTGCCGGATTTGGCGTCGATTCGGTCTGGATGAACATGGATGTCTCCGTGCCCATTCGGGCAGATAGTTTGGAATAATTCTAAATAGGCCTTATCGGCAGGACATTCAAGCGAAAGGCTTCGCCGGAAAGGCTGGGTGGGAGAATGTTTTTGCGGTCTTCTGCAACATACTTTGAGGTGTGTTGAGATTCAGGTCAGGCCGAGCCGAAAAATGACGGTTTCCGAGAACCGGAGCGGAGCGTACTTTTGGGTACGTGAGCACCGGAAGCGCAGGAAGCCGCCGTTCGCAGGCCGGCCTCACCTGAATATCAGCACACCTTAGGCCAGGCTGTCGATTTCTTCGTCCGACAGGTTCTGCGGCACCACCGTCACCGGGATCGGGAAGGCGGCGCCCTTGCCGGCAACCGCACCGACCAGCGGCCCCGGCCCCTCCTTGCCGGCGCCGGCCGCCAGCACGAGGATGGCGATATCCTGGTCTTCCTCGATCAATTTGTGGATCTCTTCCGTCGGCTTGCCCTCGCGCACCACCAGTTCCGGCTCGATGCCGAGTTTCTGGCGCACCTTGTTGGCGTACGCATCAAGCGCCGCCCGCGCGGTGGCGGTGGCCTCCTCGCGCATGATCTTCTCGACACCCAGCCAATGCTGGAAATCGTCAGGCTCGATCACATAGAGCAGCACCAGCACGCCGTTGGTGCTCTGCGCGCGTTTCGAGGCGTAGACGACGGCCCGCTCGCATTCGGGCGTGTCGTCGATGATCGCCAGGAACTTGCGGCGATGGCCGGCTTCTCGGCTGAGGCGTTTGGAGACCATATTCACCCTGTTCGATGGTTTCGGTCGCAATCTGCCACCGCCACAGCCCGGCCGCAAGCGACCGGCGGATGTAGCGATGTCGGGTGCGTTGGAACGTCCTTGCGCGTCCAAATGGACGCGCGGCGCTTAAAGGTTCAGCTTTGCAGCAGGCCGATGATATCGCGCACGGTCTTCATCGTCGTCTCGGCCAAGGCGCCGGCCCGCTCGCCGCCATCCCTGAGCACCGCGTCGACATAGGCACGGTCGTCGGAAATGCGGCGCATTTCGCCGGCGACCGGCGCCAGCTTTTCCACGGCGAGGTCGGCCAACGCCGGCTTGAACACCGAAAATTGCTGGCCGCCGAACTCTTTCAGCACCGCCTCCTTCGATATCTCGGCGAGACCTGCATAGATGCCGACGAGGTTTTCGGCTTCGGGCCGGCTGGCCAGGCCGTCCAATTCCCCGGGCAGCGCCTCGGGGTCGGTCTTGGCCTTGCGGATCTTCTTGGAGATGGTGTCGGCATCGTCGGTCAGATTGATGCGCGACAGGTCCGACGGATCCGACTTCGACATCTTCTTCGAGCCGTCGCGCAGCGACATGATGCGCGCCGCCGGTCCGCCGATGATCGGTTCGGTCAGCGGGAAATAGCCGTTGACCCTCTCCTCGCCGACCTTCATCTCGACGCCGACGCCAAGGCCGGCGATGCGGTCCGAAAAGTCGTTGTTGAATTTTTGCGCGATGTCGCGTGTCAGCTCCAGATGCTGCTTCTGGTCATCGCCGACCGGCACATGGGTGGCGCGATAGACGAGAATGTCGGCCGCCATCAGGCTCGGATAAGCGAGCAGCCCAAGCGAGGCGTTCTCGCGATCCTTGCCGGCCTTGTCCTTGAACTGCGTCATCCGGTTCATCCAGCCGATGCGGGCGACGCAGTTGAAGATCCAGGCGAGCTCGGCGTGCTGCATGACCCGCGACTGGTTGAAGACGATGTGCTTCTTCGGGTCGATGCCGGAGGCGAGGAACGCCGCGGTGATCGAGCGCGTCTGGTCCCTGAGATCGTCATGGACGAGCTGCGCGGTCAGCGAATGCAGGTCGACGACGCAATAGATGCAATCGGAGGTGTCCTGCAGGGCGACGAATTTCTTGATGGCGCCGAGATAGTTGCCGAGATGCAGATTGCCGGTCGGCTGGACGCCGGAAAAGACGAGTGGCTTGAAGGCAGGCTGATTGAGGGCAGGCTGATTGAAGGCGGGCTGATTGGAGTCAGGCATGGGATTTTCCTGGCTTGTGGAGGGCCGTTTCGCGCGCGGCGAAAGTCTTTCGACGGCGCGCTTATGGACGAGAGCGGGGAGCGGATCAAGAGGCTGTTGGATGGGCGGCGCAGCGCCTGGCCTCGGCCTGAGTAAGACGCCGCAAGAGGGAGGATAGCGCCGACTAGAACAAAAGCCCGCCTTGCGGGGTCGTCGGCGCAAATCGGCACCGTGACGAGGTTGAAAGCATAACTGCCGGCACAAAGCGAGAACAAAATTGGCTTAGCGCCGAGGCAATGGCTTCCGTTTCGCCCGGCGTTGACGAGGCCATGTAGATAGCTACATAATGTCACCTACACCAAGAGGCAAAACCGATGACGATCAATATCAACAACAAGGAGGCGGACAATCTGACGCGTGCTTTCGCCAAGCTCGAGGGCGTCGGCATCACCGAGGCGATTGTGATCGCCATGCGTGAAGCTTTGGAGCGCCGGCGCAACCGCGAGACGCCTCTCCAAACCGCCGCCCGCCTTCGCGCGGAAATCGGAATCAAGCTGAACGACAAGGCGCGCAGGCCACTCCCTCGCTCGGTCTTCGATGAAATGTCCGGGGAGAGCTGATGTTCATCGATGCGGCCGCGATAATCGCCATCCTGAGCGATGAGAACGAAGCTGAACGCTGCTCCGACGCCGTGGTTACAGCTGCAGAACGGTTCACGTCGGCGATAGCCGTATGGGAAGCGGCGGTGGCTCTTGCGCGCCTGGACAAGTTCGCGATTTCCGTCGACGACAGCAGGCGTCTGGTCATCGCATTCCTGGAGCAACGAGATATCGCGGTTCGTGACCTGCCCGATCCGTCAGCCGCAGTCTCGCTGTCGTTGGATGCAGCCATGCGATTTCGATCCGGGCCAAATCGCCTCACCCTCGCGGATTGCTTTCACTACGCTTGCGCGCGCCACTACGCCGTTCCGATGCTTTCGACGGCGGACGAGTTCCGGTTTACGGATCTGGAGACTATTCCCTAGTCGAAGGGGAGCCCTTCCGCCTGATATTTCGCCGGATCATGCCGAAATCGGCGCCGCCGGTGGCGAAGGCGGTGATGAAATAAAGCAACGCCCCGCCGGCTACCAGCGCGAGAAGCGTCGTAGCCTTGATGACCAGCGGTGAGGCCGAGGCAAGTTGGACGGCAAACCAGTGCTCGGCAGCATAGAGCGCCGCCCCCATCACCGCCGCCGACAGCACCAGCCGTGGGATGCGTCTCATGAGCGGTACGTCGCGGCCCCAATGGCCGCGCCGGATCAGCACGCCGAGCAGCATCAGGGCATTCACCCAGCCGGCGACAGCCGAGGCGACGGCGATGCCCGGCGCGCCCATCGACGGAAACAGCGTCAGCGCGGTGGTGATGTTCACGGCCACCGAGATGGCGGCGAAGATCATCGGCGTGCGCGTGTCCTCGCGGGCGAAATAGCCGGGGGTGAACGCCTTGATCAGCACAAAGGCCGGCAAACCCAAGCCGAAGATCGCCAGGATCGCCGCCACGATCGGCGTCGAGTTGTTGGCGGCAAATGCCCCGCGTTCGTAGACCAGCCCCACGATCGGCTCCGACATGACCAGCAGTGCCGCCGCCGCCGGCAAGGTCAGGAACAAGGTGAACTCCACCGACCGGTTCTGCAGATTGGCCGCCTCGATCAGATTGCCTGATTTCAGCGCCCGCGACAGTTCGGGCAGAAGCACGATGGCGACGGCAACGCCGACGACGCCGAGCGGCAGCTGGTAGATGCGATCGGCATAGGCGAGCGACGACACCGCACTGTCCTGCGCCGAGGCGATCGCGGTGCCGATCAGCTGGTTGATCTGGGTGATGCCGCCGGTGATTGCCGCTGGCAGCGCCAGAATCAGCAGCCGCTTGACATTGGGCGTCATCTTTGGCCGGCGAAAGCCGATCGAGATGCCGGCATGGCGCACCGCCACCCAGACGATCGCCAACTGGACCAGCCCCGCCGCCAGCACGCCCCAAGCCAATGCGAAGCCGACGGTGCGCGCGTCCGATCCCTTGTGCCAGGCGTAGGCGAGCACGCCGATCAGGATGATGTTGAGAAATACCGGTGCCACCGCGGCGGCGAAATAGCGGCGCAGCGAATTCAGCATGCCGGCCATCATGGCGCCGAGCGACATGCAGATCAGGTAGGGAAACATGATGGTCGCAAGCCGGACCGTCATCTCGAACTTTCCCGGCGTGTCGGCAAAGCCCGGCGCCACCAGATAGCGCACGATCAGCGGCATCGCCAGTTCCATGGCTATGGTCAGCGCCAGCAGCGCCGTGAACAGCACCCCGAACACCTCTTCCGAAAAGCGCTTGGCGCCATCGGTGCCGTGGGTCTCGATCTCCTTGGCGAAGAGCGGCACGAAGGCGGCATTGAACGCGCCTTCGGCAAACAGCCGGCGAAAGGTGTTGGGGAACTGGAAGGCGGCGTTGAAGGCGTCGGCGATTGGCCCGGTGCCGAGTGCGGCCGCCATCAGCATCTCACGGCCGAAGCCGAGCGCGCGGCTCATCAGCGTGCCGGAAGCGACCGTCGCGAATTTCTTGACAAGGCTCATGTGTGTGCAGATTGCCTGGGTGATCGGGAAAAATCGAGGACGGCGTTCACTCGGCGGCGGCCTTGGCCTTGCCGCCGCGCTCGGGCACGGCGCCTTCGAGGACCGAAATCAGCCTGTTTTGGATGGCGGCCATGCGCGTCGGGCTGTCGATCTTCTGGCCGGTGAGATCGGTGACATAGAAGGTATCGATGACCTTTTCGCCGAAAGTGGTGATGTGTGCCGAGGCGATGTCGAGCGACAGGTCGGACAGCGCCCCGGTGATCTCGGACAGCAGGCCCGGCCGATCCAGCCCCTCGACCTCGATCACCGAGAACCGGTTCGACAGGGTGTTGCGGATTTCAGCGCGCGGCTGGATGCGGAAGACCTTGGCGCCACGCCGCGGTTTGGTCCGCTTTTCGATCATCTCCGGCAGCCAGCTCTTGCCCGACAGCACGTCCTCGATCAGCCGGCCGACGCGCTCGGCGCGGCGGCGCTCGTCCTCGTCGCGGTCGAATTCCCTCGAGATCAGGATGGTGTCCAGCGCGCGGCCGTCGGAGGTGGTGAAGATCTGCGCGTCGACGATGTTGCCGCCGGCCGCCACACAGGCGCCGGCAATGACCGATAGCAGGCGCGGATGGTCCTGCGCCAGCACGGTAATCTCGGTCACCGCCTCGAACTGGTGGGTCTTGATCATGGTGGCGAGCTTCTTGCCCGCCCCATCCGCCTCGCGGATGAATTCGGCGTGGCGAAGCTGGTCGGCGAGATCGACCGTCAGCAGATAATTCTCGTAGTGCTTGGCGACATAGCGCTTGCGCGCCTTTTCCGGCCAATCGGCGAGCGCCTCGGCCAGCTTTTCGCGGGCAGCCGCGGTGCGCATCGCACGCGACACTTCCGAAAACCCACCGGTCAATAGCAATTCGGTCTCGTAGTAGAGCGTGCGCAGCAACTGACCCTTCCAGCCGTTCCAGACGCCGGGCCCGACGCCTCTGATATCGCAGACGGTTAGGACGAGCAGCAGCTTCAACCGTTCGACCGACTGCACGGTCGCGGCAAAATCCTCGATCGTCTTGCGGTCGTTGAGATCGCGAGTTTGCGCCGTCATCGACATGATCAGATGGTTCTCGACCAGCCAGGCGACTGTTTCGGTATCGGCCGCCGACAGCCCCATATGCGGGCAGGTGCGCCGCGCGATCCGGGCGCCCGCTTCGGAATGGTCCTCGGGCCGGCCCTTGGCGATATCGTGCAACAGCACCGCGACATAGAGCGCCTCGCGGCTTTTCTTCAGCCCCGGCATCAGCGAGTGGGCAAGCGGGTGGATCTTTTCACCGTCGCCGCGCTCGATCTCGGCCAGCACGCCGATGCAGCGGATCAGGTGCTCGTCCACCGTATAGTGGTGGTACATCGAGAACTGCATCATGGCGACGATCTTGCCGAAATCCGGGATCAGCTTTGCCAGCAGTCCCGCCTCGTTCATACGCCTGAGATTGAGTTCGGCATTGCGGTCCGACGTCAATATGTCGAGGAACAGCCGGTTGGCTTCCTCGTCGCGCCTGAGCGCCTTGCCGACGAGGCCGAGCGAACGGGTCAGCAGCTTCAGCGCATCGGGGTGAAATTCCAACCCGTGCTTGTCGGCAAACCAGAACAGCCTCAAGAGATTGACCGGATCGCGCTCGAACACCAGGTCGTCGGCGATGTTGATGCGATGGTTGTCGATAATGAAATCAGACGTGCCGGCAAGCTTGCGCTTGCGTCGCGAGAAGGTAAGAAAGATGCGGTTGAAGCCCGGCACTTGCTTGGCCTGCTCTTCCTCGAGCGCAGCGCAGAAGATGCGGGTGAGATCCCCGACATCCTTGGCGACGAGGAAATAGTGCTTCATGAAGCGTTCGACCGCCGACAGGCCCGGATGTGTGGTGTAGCCCAGCCGTTCGGCGATCTCGCGCTGGATGTCGAAATGCAGCCGTTCCTCGGCCTTGCCGGTGAGGAAATGCATGTGGCAGCGCACCGCCCACAGGAAGTCCTCGGCCTTCTGGAATTCCCGGTATTCGGTGCCGGTGAAGACGCCCTTGTCGACCAGTTCCTCGCCGGTGCGCACCCGGTAGAAATACTTGCCGATCCAGAACAGCGTCTGCAGGTCGCGCAGGCCGCCCTTGCCGTCCTTGACGTTGGGTTCGACCAGATAGCGGCTTTCGCCGGCTTTGGCGTGGCGTTCGTCGCGTTCGGCAAGCTTGGCCTGCACATATTCGGGACCGGTCGTGCGCACCACCTCGCGGTCGAAACGCTGCAGGAGTTCGTCGTAAAGCTTCTGCTCGCCCCACAGGAAACGCGCTTCCAGGATCGAGGTGCGGATGGTGATGTCGGTGCGCGACAGCCGCAGGCATTCGTCGATGTTGCGGGTGGCGTGACCGACCTTCAGCCCCAGATCCCACAGTATGTAGAGCATGTATTCGACGATCTGCTCGCCCCATGGCGTCTGCTTGTAGGGCAGCAGGAATAGGAGATCGATATCGGATCCCGGCGCCAGCGTGCCGCGGCCATAGCCGCCGACCGAGACGATGGCCATACGTTCGGCCGATGACGGGTTTTTGACGCGATAGACATGGGTGGCGGCGAAATCGTAGAGCGCGCGGATGATTTCGTCCATGAGATGCGACAGCCGGGCGGCGCAGGCGGTGCCGCTGCCATCGTCCATCAGCATGCGTTCGGCGACGGTGCGGCCGGCGGCCAGCCTGCCCTTGAGAAGCTGGAGAACACCGGCGCGCTCAGCCTTGCCGGAGCCGTCGCCTGCCGTGGCCGCGGTCAGCGCGGTCATCTCGCGGCGCAAGGCTTCGGCGTCGATCAGTTCGTCGAGCTTTAGAGAGATTCTTGCCATAAGTGCCGTTCGGCCTCGCCGTTTCGGCGGCGTCTATAGCGCGTTTTCGCGGCGCTGGGTATGGGGCGGACGGACACGCTCTCCACGGTAGTATAAGGCGATGATCGCCTCCTGCCGCCGCCGGCATCTTGTGTGTTTTGACCCATGCCGATTGCAACCCACCGGTCGCTCCGCTCCGAGTTGAGCAGGCTTGGCAATCCGATCGCCTTGTCGCCCAGGAACTGGTCCTGGACGCACAGCGCCGGAACAGGCTGATAGATGGTCTTGCTCGATGATGTTGCCAAGCCCAAAAGTGGCGGGCGTCGATGGCAGCAGTTGCGTGCGTTTTTTTCTCCCAGGCCGTCCGGCATGCATCGCGGCACCAAAGGGTCGAAATTGGCCCTTGACCTTCCAGTCACTGGAAGCACTACCTCCGTTTTCACGATCGAGACAGAGAGGCCTTTCCGCATGACGCATTCCGACCATAACCATCACGCCCATAGCGGCTGCTGCGCGGCAAAAGCTGTTCCGTCCGTCGCCGAAGCCGTCATTCGCGACCCGGTCTGCGGCATGACCGTCGATCCGGCCGCCGGCAAGCCGACAGCCGAGCATGGAGGCCATCGCTATCATTTCTGCAGCGAGCGCTGCCGTTCGAAATTCACGGCCGAGCCGGAAAACTACCTGACCGCCACCGACCCGGTCTGCGGCATGCGTGTCGACCGTGCCACCGCGAACCACTTTTCCCGGCATGAAGGCCAGGGCTTCTATTTCTGCTCGGCCGGTTGCAAGGTGAAATTCGAGGCGGAGCCGGCAAAGTATCTTGGCGACAAGCCAGAGCCGCAGCCGATGCCGAAAGGCACGCGATACACCTGCCCGATGCATCCGGAAATCGTCCGCGACAAGCCAGGCGCCTGCCCAATCTGCGGCATGGCCCTGGAACCGATGGGCGTGCCGACCGGCGAAGAGGGACCGAACCCGGAACTGGTCGACTTCACCAGGCGCTTCTGGGTGAGTGCCGTATTGTCCGTGCCATTGCTGATCTTCGCCATGGCGCCGATGCTCGGTGTGACGTTTAGCGCCTTCATCGAGGATTCGACGAAGATCTGGGTGGAATTGGCGCTGGCCAGCCCGGTTGTGCTGTGGGCGGCATTCCCCTTCTTCCATCGCGGCTGGGAGTCGGTTCTCAACCGCAGCCCCAACATGTGGACGCTGATTTCGCTCGGCGTTGGTGCGGCCTATCTCTACAGCGTCGTCGCCACGCTGTTCCCGGATATATTCCCGCACCAGTTCCGCGGTCATGAGGGCTCGGTGCCGGTCTATTTCGAGGCGGCCGCCGTCATCGTGGCGCTGGTTTTCCTCGGCCAGGTGCTGGAATTGCGCGCCCGTGAAAAAACCGGCTCGGCGATCCGCGCGCTGCTCGACCTTGCGCCGAAGACCGCGCGGCTGATCGGCGAGGACGGTTCCGAAAACGACGTGCCGCTCGACACGGTCAAGGCCGGCGATCGCCTGCGCATCCGCCCCGGCGACGCCGTGCCGGTCGACGGCATCGTGCTGGAAGGCCGCTCTTCCATCGACGAATCGATGCTGTCAGGCGAGCCTCTGCCGGTCGAAAAGACTGAAGGCGACCCGCTCACTGGCGGCACGCTCAACAAGAACGGTTCGCTGATCATGCGCGCCGAGAGGATCGGCGCCGAAACCACGCTGGCGCGGATCGTCGAGCTCGTCGCCAAGGCGCAGCGTTCGCGCGCACCGATCCAGGGCCTGGCCGACCGCGTTTCCTTCTATTTCGTTCCGGCCGTCGTCGTGGTTGCGATCGTTGCGTTCATCGCCTGGGCGATCTTCGGGCCGCAACCCAGCCTGATCTTTGCCATCGTCTCGGCGGTCTCGGTGCTGATCATCGCCTGTCCCTGCGCGCTGGGCCTTGCCACGCCGATGTCGATCATGACCGCCACAGGGCGCGGCGCGCATGCCGGCGTGCTGATCAAGGACGCCGAGGCGCTCGAACGCTTTGCCTCGGTCGACACGCTGATTGTCGACAAGACCGGCACCTTGACCGAAGGCCGGCCGAGAGTGACCGACGTCGTTGCAGCCGAGGGCATGACGCAAGATGATCTGCTGGCCCTTGCCGCCGGCCTCGAAAAAGGCTCGGAGCATCCGCTGGCCGAGGCGATCGTCGAAGGTGCCCGTGAACGCGGGGTAAAGATACCCGACGCCGGCGGTTTCGAGGCGGTCACCGGCAAGGGCGTTTCCGGCACGGTGTCGGGAAAGAAGGTCGCGCTCGGCAACGCTGCGATGATGGCCGATCTCGGCATCGATATCGCATCCATCTCCACCAGCGCCGAGACGCTGCAGGCCGAGGGCAAGACTGCGATGTTCGTCGCCGTCGGCAACAAACTGGCCGGCATCGTCGCCGTCGCCGACCCGATCAAGGCGACGACATCCGAGGCGATCAAGGCGCTGCACGACCGCGGCTTGAAGATCATCATGGCGACCGGTGATAACGAACGCACGGCGAAAGCCATCGCAAGCAAACTCGGCATCGACGAGGTGCGTGCCGGCCTGCTGCCGGAACAGAAGAGCGCGCTGGTCGAGGAGTTGCGCGCCAGGGGCGCCGGCGTCGCCATGGCCGGCGACGGCGTCAACGACGCGCCGGCGCTGGCCGCCGCCGATGTCGGCATCGCTATGGGCACCGGCGCCGATGTAGCGGTCGAAAGCGCTGGGATCACGCTGGTCAAGGGCGATCTCAACGGCATCGTCCGGGCCCGCACACTCGCCCAGGCAACGATCCGCAACATCCGCCAGAACCTGTTCTTCGCCTTCCTCTACAACGTGCTTGGCGTGCCGGTCGCCGCCGGCGTGCTCTATCCTCTCACCGGCACGCTGTTGTCGCCGATGCTGGCGGCGGCGGCGATGAGCCTGTCCTCGGTTTCTGTCATCTCCAACGCGTTGCGGCTCAGGACGTTGAAACTCTGAGCCAAGCCCCCAGATAGAAATTCGTTCAAAAAGGAGACACTGAATGACCTTGGCCAAGAAGATCGTGCTGCTGCTGATGGCGGCGGGAATGCTGCTTGCCGTTTTCCTCGAAAGCATTCCGTCGCAAGCCCAGGAGATGAAACACGACATGGGCGCGCCCGACATGGGGACTATGAGCGCGCAAGGCCCCTCGACCGACGGTTACAAGACGGCGATGGACAAGATGCACATCGCCATGATGGCGATAGAATATTCCGGCAATGCCGATGTCGATTTCGCCCGCGGCATGATCCCGCATCACCAGGCGGCCATCGACATGGCCAAGGTCGAGCTTGCAAATGGCAAGGATCCGGAAATGCGCAAATTGGCCGAAGAAGTGATCGCGGCGCAGGAAGCAGAGATCAAGCAGATGCAGGCCTGGCTCGCCACCCATCCGGTGAAGTAGACATCAGGCAGTTCGCGGGGAATCCAGGGAAGGACTTTTCATCTGGATTTCTCCGGAAGGGTGTGGTGCCATCCAGTCTCGACTGGAGCGCATCATGCCGTCAACGATAAGAACCACCACATTGCCCTCGGGCGAAGCCGTTCCCGTGCTCGGTCAGGGCACCTGGAAAATGGGCGAGGACGGCCGTCGCCATGCCGATGAGGTCAACGCGCTAAAGCTCGGGCTCGATCTCGGCATGGCGCTGATCGACACCGCCGAAATGTATGCCAGTGGCGGGGCCGAGGAGGTGGTGGCGGATGCCATTGCCGGGCGCCGCGACGAGGTGTTCCTGGTCTCCAAGGTGCTGCCGTCCAACGCCTCGCGCGCCGGCGTGCCGGCGGCCTGTGACAGAAGCCTCAGGCATCTGCGCACCGACCGGATCGATCTCTATCTGCTGCACTGGCCCGGCAGCGTGCCGCTGGCGGAAACGGTCGAGGCCTTCGAGGCGTTGAAAAAGGCCGGCAAGATCCGCCACTGGGGTGTCAGCAATTTCGACACCCATGAGATGCAGGAACTGGTCAGCCTGCCGGCCGGCGACAGCGTCCAGACCAACCAGATCCTCTACAATCTGTCCCAGCGCGGCCCCGAATTCGACCTTGCGCCCTGGAACCGGCAGCGCGGCATTCCGCTGATGGCCTATTCGCCGGTCGATCAGGGCGTATTGGCGCGCAATACCAGGCTCGATGCCATCGCCGCCCGCCACAATGCGACGGCGGCTCAGCTGGCGCTGGCCTGGGTGATGGCACAGGACGGCGTCATCGCCATTCCAAAGGCCGGCAAACAAGAGCATGTCCGCCAGAATGTCGCTGCGCTTGACATCGAGCTTACGCGTGAGGATTTCGCCGAAATCGACCGCGCCTTCCCGCCGCCGAGGCGGAAGCAGGGCCTGCAGATGATTTGAGGATAGTAGCGGGGAAATAAAACTAAGGCCGCGTTCCTTCGCGCCCCCCTCTGTCCTGCCGGACATCTCCCCCACTTGGGGGGAGATTGGCAGCTTCGCAGACGGCATCTTTTCTCCAGCGTTGGAGATTGGCGAAAGCGATGGTGATAGCCGATCTCCCCACCTGTGGGGGAGATGTCCGGCAGGACAGAGGGGGGCGCCGTAGAGCACTATCGGACGAGGCCCAGCTACTTCCCCGCCATCCCCTTCAGCCGATACAGCGCCTCCAGCGCCTCCCGTGGCGTCATCTCGTCGGGATTGATCTCCCCTAGCGCCGCGCTCAGTCCATCGCTCTTTGCCGGCTTTTGCGCTTCCCGTTTCACCGCCACCGAAAACAGCGGCAGATCGTCGACCAGCCGGTTTGCCTTGCCCGACACCTCGCCCGCTTCCAGCTGGTGCAGCACTTCCCTGGCCCGGCCGACCACCGCTCCCGGCAGGCCGGCCAGACGCGCCACCTGCACGCCATAGGAGCGGTCGGCGGCACCCTTGCCGACCTCGTGCAGGAAGACCACGTCGCCCTCCCATTCCTTGACCCGCATGGTGACATTGTGCAGTCGAGCGAGCTTGCCGGCCAGCGCCGTCATCTCGTGGAAATGGGTGGCGAAAATCGCCCGGCAGCGGTTCTTCTCGTGCAGATACTCGACCGCCGCCCAGGCGATCGACAGGCCGTCGAAAGTGGCGGTGCCGCGGCCGATCTCGTCGAGGATCACCAGCGCGCGTTCGCCGGCCTGGTTGAGGATCGCCGCCGTTTCGACCATCTCGACCATGAAGGTCGAGCGGCCGCGCGCCAGATCGTCGGAGGCACCGACACGCGAAAACAGCCGGTCGACGACGCCGATATGAGCTGATGCCGCGGGCACGAAGGAGCCGGTCTGGGCGAGGATGGCGATCAGCGCGTTCTGCCTGAGGAAGGTCGATTTGCCGCCCATATTAGGGCCGGTCAGCAGCCAGATCGCGCCGTTTTTGGCATCGCCCTCTGGTGATAGGTCGCAATCGTTGGCGACGAACGGTCCTTCGCCCGAACGCCGCAGTGACTGTTCGACCACCGGATGCCGCCCGCCCGAAATGGCGAAAGCGAGGCTCGCGTCCACGACGGGCCGGCACCAAGCCTCGCTTTCGGAAAGCAGCGCAAGTGCGGCCGACACGTCGAGCACGGCGAGCGCTTCAGCCCCGGCGCGGATCTTGTCCGCCTGGCCGACCGCTTCCGCCGTAAGCCTGTCGAAGGCGGCAAGCTCGATCGCCAGCGCCCGGTCGGCGGCATTGGCGATCTTCGATTCCAGCTCGGCCAGTTCCGTCGTGGTGAAGCGCATGGCGTTGGCCATGGTCTGGCGATGGATGAAGCGCGCCTTCGCCCCGTCGCTGCTCGTCATGATCGGATGGTGGTTGGCGGTGACTTCGATGTAGTAGCCAAGCACATTGTTGTGCCGGATTTTCAGCGAGCGGATGCCGGTTTCGTCGATCAGCGAGCGCTCCAGCCCGGCGATGACCTTGCGTGATTCGTCGCGCAGCGCTCGCATCTCATCGAGTTCAACATTGTAGCTGGAACGGACAAAGCCGCCGTCGCGTTTGAGCAGCGGCAGCTCGTCACCGAGCGCCTGCGTCAGGTGCTCGGCCAGCGGACGTGGCAGCGCCTCGATCGCCGCCAGCGCCGCCGCCAGTTCTTGCGGCAGGGCGGTCGCCCCAAACAGTTCGGCAATAGCGCCGGCCGCCTCGAATCCGGCACGCAGCGCGCCGAGATCGCGCGGGCCACCGCGGTTGAGCGCCAGCCGCGACAGGGCGCGGGGCATGTCGGCAACGCTCTTCAGGTTCGCCCGCACCGCCTGGCACAGTCGTGTCTCGGACCGGAAGAACGACACCGAATCCAGCCTTGCGACAATTGCCGCCGGGTCGGTCAGCGGCGCCATCAGCCGGTCGGCCAGCAGCCGCGCCCCACCGCCGGTCACCGTGCGGTCGATCGCCTTGAACAGCGAACCCTCGCGGCTGCCGGACAGGGTGCGCAGCAGTTCCAGATTGGCGCGTGTCGCCGGATCGATGAACAGCGTCGAACCCTGCTCCTCGCGCTCGGGCCGCGACAGCGGCGGCCGCTCGGCCTTCTGCGTTTTTTCGACATAGGCGATGGCGCCTGAGATCGCCGATAGTTCGGCGCGGGAAAACGTGCCGAAACTGTCCGGCGTCGCCACCTCGAAGAAACGGGCGATGCGGCCCGCGGCCGACGCCGAATCGAACAGGCTCGGTGGTTGCGGATTGGCGACCCGGCCGAGCACGTCGAATACCGGTTTCAGCTCCGGATCGTAAAACACCGGCTCGGCGACGATCAGCTCGCGCGGGTCGACGCGAAAGACATCGGCGAGCAGCCGGTCGGCGGTGGTCTCGGCAACACGGAAGGCGCCGGTCGAGATCTCGATCCAGGCCAATGCAAAATTTCCTTGGTTCCCTGTGGCGCTGCCGCGCTCCCCGCCTCTTGGTTCCGCTCCGCCCTTGACCCGGCCAAGCGCCATCAAAAAACTCGATTCCGACGGCGCCAGCAACTTGTCCTCGGTGATGGTGCCGGGCGTCACCAGCCGCACCACGTCGCGGCGCACCACCGACTTGCCGCCGCGTTTCTTCGCCTCGGCCGGATCCTCGATCTGCTCGCAGACGGCGACACGGAACCCTTGTCCGATCAGCTTCTGCAAATAGTCGTCGGCGGCATGCACCGGCACGCCGCACATCGGGATGTCGAGGCCCTGGTGCTTGCCGCGTTTGGTCAAGACGATGCCGAGCGCCCGGCTCGCCTTCTCGGCGTCGTCGAAGAACAGCTCGTAGAAATCGCCCATGCGGTAGAACAGCAGCGAGTCTCGGTTTGCCGCCTTGATCTCGATATACTGCTCCATCATCGGCGTCGCCGGCGCAAAGGCCGGCGTAGAGCTGTCGCTGCGAATGGGCGTTTCGTCGTTCAAGAAGCTGCTTCCAAAATATCCCGAGCCATCTGCTTGGCGGTTTACAGCGGCGAAGTGTAGCCTTAATCCCGAACGTTCCACAAAAGAAAGCATTGCACCCGTCTCAAGCGGTGCCGCACGGGTGAGGAAATCGAAAGCATCATGGCCAGGAAAACCGAAAACCCCGGACCCTCCGTCAGTGCGCAGGAGGCGCTGGAATTCCACGCCATGGGCCGCCCCGGCAAGCTGGAGATCGTCGCCACCAAGCCGATGGCCACCCAGCGCGACTTGAGCCTCGCCTATTCGCCGGGCGTCGCGGTTCCCGTCCTTGCCATCGCCGAGGATCCCAGCCGCGCCTTCGACTACACGGCGCGCGGCAACATGGTCGCCGTCATTTCCAACGGCACCGCCATCCTCGGCCTCGGCAATCTCGGCGCGCTGGCCGCCAAGCCGGTGATGGAAGGCAAGGCGGTGCTGTTCAAGCGCTTCGCCGATGTCGATTCCATCGATCTCGAGGTCGACACCGAGGATGCCGACGAGTTCATCAATTGCGTGCGTTTCCTTGGCCCTTCGTTCGGCGGCATCAACCTGGAAGACATCAAGGCGCCGGAATGCTTCATCATCGAGCAGCGGCTGCGCGAACTGATGGACATACCGGTCTTCCATGACGACCAGCACGGCACCGCCATCATCTCGGCCGCCGGCCTGATCAACGCGCTCGAAATCACAGGCCGCGACATGAAGACCACGAAAATGGTCTGCAATGGCGCGGGTGCGGCCGGCATCGCCTGCATCGAGCTGATGAAGGCGATGGGCTTTGCGCCTGAGAACATCATCCTGTGCGACACTAAGGGCGTCGTCTTCCAGGGCCGCACCGAAGGCATGAACCAGTGGAAGTCGGCGCATGCCGTCAAGACCGACGCGCGCTCGCTGGCCGAGGCGCTGGACGGTGCCGACGTGTTCCTCGGCCTGTCCGCCAAGGGCGCGCTGACCACCAAGATGGTGAAGTCGATGGCCGAGAAGCCGATCATCTTCGCCATGGCCAACCCAGATCCGGAGATCACGCCGGAGGAAGTCGCCGAAATCCGCACCGATGCCATAATGGCCACCGGGCGTTCGGACTATCCGAACCAGGTCAACAACGTGCTCGGCTTCCCCTACATCTTCCGCGGCGCGCTGGACGTGCGGGCCACCACCATCAACGACGACATGAAGATCGCCGCGGCGCGGGCTCTCGCCGAACTGGCGCGCCAGGACGTGCCCGACGACGTCGCCGCCGCCTACCAGGGCATGCGGCCGAAATTCGGCCCCAACTACATCATCCCGGTGCCGTTCGATCCGCGCCTGATCTCGGCCATTCCGATCGCGGTCGCCAAGGCAGCGATGGAGTCCGGCGTCGCGCGCAAGCCGATCCTCGACCTCGACCGCTACGCGCAGGAGCTTTCCGCCCGCCGCGATCCAATCGCCTCGACGCTGCAGCGCATCTACGACCGCGTGCGCCGCCAGCCCAAGCGCATCGTTTTCGCCGAGGGCGAGGAGGAGCAGGTGATGCGCGCCGCCGTCTCCTATGTGAACCAGCGGCTCGGCACCGCCATCCTGCTCGGCCGCGACGACATCATCAAGGAGAACGCCAGGAACGCCGGCATCGAGCTGAACAAGCAAGGCATCGAGATCATCAATGCGCGGCTGTCGCGCCGCAACGGCGTCTACACCGACTATCTCTACGAGCGCATGCAGCGCAAGGGCTTCCTGTTCCGCGATTGCCAGCGCCTGATCAACAACGACCGCAATCATTTCGCCGCCTGCATGGTGGCGCTGGGCGATGCCGACGGCATCGTCACCGGCGTCACCCGCAACTACTCCACGGCGCTCGACGACATCCGCCGCGTCATCGACGCCAAGCCCGGTCACCGCGTCATTGGCGCCTCGATCGTGCTGGCGCGGGGCCGAACAGTGATCGTCGCCGACACCGCCGTGCACGACATGCCCAATGCCGAACAGATCGCCGACATCGCGGAGGAAGCCGCCGGCTTTGCCCGCCGCATGGGTTATGAACCAAGGCTCGCCATGCTTGCCTATTCCACCTTCGGCCATCCGCAGGGTGAGCGCTCCGAACGCGTCCAGGAAGCGGTGCGCATCCTCGACAAGCGGCGCGTCGATTTCGAGTATGACGGCGAGATGGCCGCCGACGTGGCGCTCAACGCGCGCGCCATGGCGCAATACCCGTTCATTCGGCTCACCGGTCCGGCCAATGTGCTGATCATGCCGGCCTTCCACTCGGCCTCGATCTCGACCAAAATGCTGCAGGAACTCGGCGGCTCGACCGTCATCGGCCCGCTGCTGGTCGGCCTGGACAAGCCGGTTCAGATCGTCTCGCTCAACGCCAAGGACAGCGATATCGTCAACATGGCGGCCATCGCCGCGTACACGGCGGGGGCGTGAGGCGCCTCCCTACAGCAGGCCTGCTTGCTCAGCCTCGTGGCGCAAATTCTGCCTCGGCCTTGGCCCGATCTGCTGGATGACCAGCCCGGCCGCCAGCGAGCCGAGATCGCCGCAATCCTTCAGGCTGCGCCCTTGCGTGTAGCCGTAGAGGAAGCCGGCGGCATAGAGGTCGCCGGCGCCGGTGGTGTCGACCAGCTCCCGGATTTTGGTCGCGTCGACGGTGACGGTCTCGTCGCCGCGCACGATGACCGAGCCCATTTCCGAGCGTGTGACGGCCGCGATCTTGCAGTCCTTGCGGATCTGAGCCAGCGCCTCGTCGAACGAGGTGGTCTGGTAGAGCGCCTTGATCTCGTGGCTGTTGGCAAAGACGATGTCGACGGTGCCCGAGCGCATTAGGTCCAGAAACTCATCGCGGTAGCGGTCGACGCAGAACGAATCCGACAATGTCATCGACACTTCGCGCCCGGCGGCATGCGCGAGCTTGGCCGTCTGCCGGATCGCTTCCTTGGCGCGCGGCGGGTCCCACAGATACCCTTCAAAATAGGTGACCGCCGCACCGGACGCCTTGTCGGCCTCGACATCTTCCGGCCCGAGCTCGATGCAGGCGCCGAGATAGGTGTTCATCGAGCGCTCGCCGTCTGGGGTAACGAAGATCATCGAGCGCGCCGTCGGTGGCTCGCCATTGAGCGGCTTGGTGTCAAAGGCGACGCCCTGCGCATGGATGTCATGGGCGTAGATTTCGCCGAGCGCGTCGTTCGAGACCTTGCCGAAGAACGCGGCGCGTCCGCCGAAGCTGGCGACACCCGCCGCCGTGTTGCCGGCGCTGCCGCCGGAGGCTTCGATCGCCGGGCCCATGCGGCTGTAGAGCAACTCGGCGCGCCTCGTATCGATCAAATTCATCGCGCCCTTGATGATGCCGTTCGTCTCCAAAAATGCCTCGTCGCACTGGGCGATGATGTCGACAATGGCATTACCGATACAAAGCACGTCATAGGTCGGCATCAATGATGTCTCCGCGAAAAACCACCGGCTTTCTGGCACGTCGGCCGCGGGCGGGTCTAGCGATTTGATGCGGCTTTGCCTAGGGTCGGATCGATTAATCTGGTCGAGCGGCAGATGCACCGCATCGCGCTGCGCGCCTGTCCTTGCCCTGTCTCCGCCTACCTCGGAGATACCAGCCATGGATTGGAAACGCCGTGATCTCTAGCGCCGCCCGCGCCGCCGCCAGCCGGTTGTTCTCGTCCGAATTCCGCTCGGTGTTCGTGAAGACGCTGGGCCTGACCTTGCTGGCGCTCGCCGCGCTGTGGTTCGCAATCGAGGGCCTGTTCGAATGGCTGGCCTGGCCATGGATCGACGCATGGCTGCCCAGCCTGCCGTCCTGGGCCGGATGGCTGGGCGTCATCGTCGCCGGGATCGGTCTTGCGCTGGGTCTGGCGCTGCTGATCGCGCCGGTGACAGCGATCATCGCCGGCTTGTTTCTCGACGACGTCGCCGAAGCGGTCGAGCGCACCGACTATCCCAATGACCCGCCCGGCCGCGCCATGCCGGCACTGCGCTCTATGGTGCTGGCGATAAAATTCTTCGGCGTCGTCATCCTCGGCAACATCGTGGCCTTGCTGCTGCTGCTGGTGCCGGGCATCAACATCGCCGCCTTCTTCATCGTCAACGGCTATCTGCTGGGGCGCGAATTCTTCGAATTCGCCGCTATGCGCTTCCGCCCGGAGGCCGAGGCACGGGCGTTGCGCAAAAAACATGCCGTCACGGTGTTCCTCGCCGGGCTGGTTGTCGCTGGCTTCCTCGCCGTGCCGCTGCTCAACCTTTTGACGCCGCTGTTCGCCGCCGCCATGATGGTGCACCTGCACAAGGCGATCTCGGCGCGGGAAGCGGCTTAGGAGTGCCGATGCTCAGGTGATGCCGGGGTGCGAATGGCGGTGTCCGGTGCTTCCGGTACGCGCCCAAACGTTACGCTCCGTTCCGTTTGTGGGCCCGGCGCTAGCGTAAGAGAAAACCGCGTCCCAGTTCGTCGTTGGGTTCGACGATGAATTCGGCCCGGCCGCAGTAGAAGGCGCGGCCGCCGACACGGGCGATGATGGCGTCATGCGGCCCGGCTTTCGCGATCCTCGCCACGCTGCCGGAAAACCGCGAGCCGGCGATACTCTCGAACAGCCGCGTCTGGCCGGCGATTTCGCCCTTGGCATGCATTGCCGCCAGCCGCGCTGTGACGCCCGATCCGGTCGGCGAGCGGTCGACCTGAGCCTCGGCGAAGACGCAGATGTTCTTGGTCGGGCTATCGGAGAATACGTCCTGTCCGTCGGTCAGGATGGTGCCGTAGAGAAAGGCCAGGTCGGCATGGTCGGGATGCGACAGCGGGAGTTCCTTCTTCAGCTTCTCCGTCAGCGCCGTCGCCGCATCGACGAAATCACGCACGCGGTTCTGGCCGAATTCGAGGCCGAACTGGCGGCAATCGGCGAGCGCATAGAAGGCGCCGCCATAGGCGATGTCGAAGCCGATCGCCCCGAAGCCCGGCAATTCGACCTCCTGGTCGCGGGCGAACAGATAGGCCGGCACGCTTTCGAATGACACAGCACCTGCCTTGCCGTCTTGCACCTCGACCGAGGCAACGACCAGCCCGCACGGCGCTTCGATATTGACTGTCGTCACCGGCTCCTGCCGCACCACCAGCCCCTCGTCGACGGCATAGCGGCCGAGCGCGACGATGGCGTGGCCGCACATCGTCGAATAACCCTCATTGTGCATGAACAGCACGGCGAGGTCGGCGCCGGGCAGGTCGGGTTCCACCAGCAGCGCGCCATACATGTCGTAATGGCCGCGCGGCTCGAACATCAGGATCTTCCTGAGATGGTCGAGGTGGTCGCGCACATAGGCACGTTTTTCCAGGATCGTGCCTGCGGGGATCTTGGGATAACCGCCGGTGACGATCCGCAGCGGCTCGCCACCGGTGTGCATGTCGACGACGGTGAGCGTCATGCGTTGGGTTCGGCAAACAACGCCTGCAGCTTGCCGAACGGCATGGCGGTCCGGGTGAAGCCGAAGGTGCCGTCCTGCTGGATCTCGCGCGCCGCCGTTTCCAGCATGCCGAAGGCGTAATTGGTCAGCCAGGGCCCGAGCGAAATGCGCTTGACCCCTGCCAGGGCAAGATCGGCGATGGTGAAGCCGGGCCTCACCATGACGTTGACCGGCTTGGTCAGCGCCGAGCAGACGGTCCGCACCGTCTCGATGTCACTGATGCCCGGCGCGTAGAGCACGTCGGCGCCGGCCTTCTCGAAGGCTTGCAGTCGCTTGATGGTGTCGTCGATGTCGGGCCTGCCCCACAGAAAATTCTCGGCCCGCGCGGTGAAGACGAAATCGTGCTTCAGCGCCCGTGCCGCCTCCGCTGCAGCGGCGACGCGCTCGACTGCATGCGAAAAATCATAGATCGGCTTGTCGGGCTCGCCGGTGTAGTCCTCGATCGAGCAGCCGGCAAGGCCTGCCGCCTCGGCTGCAAAGACGGTCTCGGCGGCACTTGTCGCGCTGTCGCCCTTGCCCTTCTCGAGATCGGCCGAGACCGGCAGGCCGGTCGCCGCCGTCACGTCGCGGCAGTGGTGGATCATCGCCTCGAAAGTCACGGCGCCGTCGGGCAGGCCGCGCGAAAAGGCAAAGCCGGCGCTAGTCGTCGCCAGCGCCTTGAAACCGAAGGAGGCCAGCAGTTTCGTCGTGCCGACGTCCCAAGGGTTGGGCATGACGAAGATCGAGCTATGCAGGTCGCGAAAGATTTTGCCCTTGTCCATGGATGCTCCCCAGAGTGCGAAGCGCATTTTATCCCGCCACTGCCCGACGGGCAAACGAATGCGATTGGTTCAGAAGCGATTGGCGTTCTCTCCTGCCAATTTGTCCAGTGCGTCGGACCCCTTGACGTATGCGGTCCCGTCCCAATGGTAGGTGGCGGAGATGTCGCGCGAGGAAGCCTCGGGCGCCGGATCGTCGCAGCTTTCGCCATTCGGCACGGTGGCATCGGTCACCGTCGCCTTGATGGCCGCATAGGGCTGGCCGTCCGCAATGGTCTGAAAGGTCAATTCTTGCGTGCGCTTGTAGGCGCACAGCGACTCGTCGAACGTATAGATCATGTCGATCAACTCGAACCTGTCGTCGCGGACCACGATCAGCGGCGTGCTCGCATAACCCTGGCTCGAATTGAAATGCGTGCTCAGGGTGATGATGGCGTCATCGCTCGGCCCGATCGGCAGCTTGCCCGGATCGCGGAAAGAGTTGCTTCGGTCGACGGCGACATTGACAGCGTCGAGCAGTCTCGGCTTGCCGGCAAGATCGTAGAGCGCCAGCACCGCGAAACCCTCGGCGCTGTCGGAGGAGCTGCCGAGGTCGAACAGCATGGCCAGCCGATCCTTGCCGCCGGCCTTGATGTCGAGCGCGGCGGCGTTGGAAAGGCCCGACGTTTCGGGCGGCGAGCCACCGCTATCCGGACCCTCGATATGGCGCATCTCGATCGGCATAGAACCCCGGTAGAAGCCGTCCTTGTCCGCCGCCAGATCGGGAATGACCATCCTGGCGAGGTCGAAATAGGTCGTGTCCTGGTGGCCGGGAACGGCGCTGCCAAGGTCCGGGAAGCTGCCGTCTTGCGCGCCGGCCGTCGTCCACAGGCACGGCAGCAGCAAACAGGCGAGGACGAAGCGAAGCAGGATGGAATTCATACGCTGGCGCCTCCCACGGTCGAGCGTCCGCAAGCTAGCACGGACGACCGAGGCGTACAGCCGGACAACAAGCCTGAAGATTAGATCAGTGGATCGGCACCAGCCCGGCAAGTTCGCGCATGTCGTTGAACAAGATGCCGCCGGCCTCGGTCAGGCCGTCGCGGTCGGAATGCGGGTCGCCGTGATAGGAATAAACGCGCATGCCGGCGGCAATGCCGGCTGACGTCCCGGCGACACTGTCCTCGATGACGATGCAGTCGGCGGGCGCGAAGCCCATCGTGCTTGCCGCATGCAGGAACAGGTCGGGAAACGGCTTGCCGCGCGAGACCATGGTCGAGCTGAACAGCGCATGCTCGAACAGCGGCAGCAGCCCGGTCTGGCCGAGCGTGATGTGCATTTTAGACGCCCGTGCCGATGAAGCGACGCAAGTTGCGATGCCGGCCACGTGTACGGCTTCGATGAACTCCCTGACATAGGGGACGGCTTCGACGCCATGCGCGAACAGGTCCGGCAGGCCGGCGTTCCAGCGCTCGACGAAATCGGCACCGAGGCTGACGCCGGTTGCCTCGACTTCCTTCTGCACCGAGACCATGCTGCGGCCGGAGAAATTCTTGCGGCAATATTCGAAGCTCGCCGGATAGCCGGCAGCACTGAGCCATTCGGCGAGGCGCCGATTGGCCAGGTTCTCGGTGTCGACCAGAACCCCGTCGCAATCGAAGATGACGAGTTTGGGTAGGGACATCAGGCCGTGCCGGTCGATCCGAAGCCGCCCGAGCCGCGCGCCGTGCCGCCGGCCAATGTCCGCTCCTCGACCGTAGCCTGCGTCACCGGGACGAAGACGATCTGGGCGATCCGCATGCCACGCGTCACCGCGAAATCCTCGTCGCCGAGATTGATCAACAGCACCTTGACCTCGCCGCGATAGTCGCTGTCGATGGTGCCCGGTGTGTTGAGACAGGTGAGGCCGTGCTTGAAGGCAAGGCCTGAACGCGGCCGGACTTGGCCTTCCACGCCCTCCGGGATCTCCAGGATCAGCCCGGTCGGCACCAGCGCGCGTTTTCCCGGGAGGATCAGCAACGGCCGGTCGTCCGGCACCGCGGCGCGCAGATCCATGCCGGCGGCGCCCGTGCTTTCGTAGGCGGGAAGCGGCAGGCCTTCACCATGCGGCAACCTGACGAAGCCGACGGCCGGACCGATGACAGAGGAAGTGTAGAGTGCTGCGCGCATGAGGCTGATCCTATCGCTATCAACGCCGATTCGGTCAACTCGGCGGCTAGGCTATCAACGGCTTTCTTTCAGCGCAGTTCCACTTCAGCGCAGTTCGATGGGAACGACCGTCGTCTCCTTGATCTCCTCCATGACGAAGGAGGCCGAAACGTCCGACAGCGCCACCTTGGCGATCAGCCGCTGATAGAGCCGGTCATAAGCCTTCACGTCGGCGACGCGGGCACGCAAGACATAATCGAGGTCGCCGGACATGCGGTAGACGCCGGTGATCTCGGGAAAACCGGTCACTGCCGCCCGGAATTTTTGCAGCCAGTCCGGATCGTGGTTGGAGGTCCGGACCAGGATGAACACTGAGAGGCCGAGGCCAAGTTTGTCGGCATCGACCAGCGCCACCCGGCCGGTGATGACGCCGTCTTCTTCCAACCGCTTCACCCGGCGCCAGCAGGCGTTGCGCGACAGCGACACTCTTTCTGACAATTGGTCGACCGACAATGTGCCGTCGCGTTGCAACTCGGCCAGCAATCTTCGGTCGATCTCATCGATTTCCAGCGGCATGTGGGATGTTTGTCCCAATAATTGGCCAAACACAAGGATGATTTGGGACCAATGAACCAAAAGCTCGTGCCAGAATACTCAGCATCGGGGGCTTATCCCGGTAGGAGGCATTACCATGACGACACGGCTTGCAACGCTCTTTACCTCTCACCCGGCCAAGGTGGGCGAGACCTATTTCAGCCATATGGCCTTCGCGGCGTGGTTCTGCTCGCGTCTGTTCATGGCAGCGTTCGCCGCGCTCATTCACGCTTTCTTGCCGTTTCTGTTTGAGACTACGGCCAGCCGAATCGTTCGCGAGCTCTATGAGCGCACGCACAACAGAGGCACACACGCGATCAAGGAGCCTGCGGCTTTCATGGATCGCGCCTGAGGAAAGATTAAGCGATGTGCCGGTGGGCGGCCTATCTTGGCGAAGCGGTTTTCCTCGAAGACATCGTCACGGCGCCCTGCCATTCGCTGATCGCCCAGAGCCATTGCGCCCAGGAAGCCAAGTCGCCGACCAATGGCGATGGCTTTGATCTCGCCTGGTACTGTGATCGGCCCGAACCGGGTCTCTATCGCGACATCCTGCCGGCCTGGTCCGATCCCAATCTGAAGAGCCTGTGCCGGCAGATCAGGTCCAGCCTGTTCCTTGCCCATGTGCGCGCCTCGACCGGCGGCGCCACCAGCCGCATGAACTGTCATCCCTTCACTGCCGGCCGCTGGTCGTTCATGCACAACGGCCAGATCGGCGGCTTCGAAAAAATCCGCCGCGCGCTGGAAAATGCGCTCTCCGACGATGTCTTCGATCGGCGCGAAGGCACCACCGATTCCGAACTTTTCTTTCTCCTGATGATCGATGAGGGTCTGGCGGGCGATCCGCAAGGCGCGGTGTCGCGCGCTACGGCGCGGGTGATCGACGCCTCGCGGCGCGCCGGCTTCGAACCGGCGCTGAGACTTACCGCCGCCTTGTCGGACGGTGAATCGCTCCATGCGGTGCGCTATGCGACCGATGCCCACGCGCCGACGCTCTACACCTCCGTCTTCCGCAATGGCGGCGGGCGATGCCTTATGTCGGAGCCTTTGGATCGTGATGGCGGCGACTGGCAGCCGATCCCGCCCTCTAGCTTCGTCACCATCACCAGAGACGGCATGACCATTCGTCCGTTTGCGCCCGAGCCGGTAAGACTGGCGCTGGCCGTGTAGATTCCTCGCTATCGCGGCAACATCGCGGGACAGCGCCGACCTCAGCAGACCCTCGCAGCGCAATTCCGATCAAGCACCGCCTGTCCTCGAATGCTGAATTCGGCTTGAAGACGCGCCATAGCCCGCCATTTGGTGAGGCTGGCGCCGCTAGCAAGCCGGAGCATTGGTCATGGACGTCTTTTCCTCCACCAGAGAATTGGCCGCCGCGATTCGCGACCGCAAGATTTCCGCCGTGGAAGCGCTGGACGCGCATTTGGCTGAGATCGACAGGCAAAATGAGGCGGTCAACGCGGTCGTCACGCTCGACAGGGAAGGGGCTCGCGCTCGAGCGAAGAAAGCCGACGAAGCCCAGGCGCGCGGCGACGCTCTCGGGCCGCTGCACGGTGTGCCGTTCACGCTGAAGGACACGCACGAAACACTTGCGATGAAGACCACGGTCGGCTTCCCGCCCTTTGCCGACTATGTCGCACGGCAGGACAGCCCGGTCGTTCTCAGGTTGAAGGTGGCCGGCGGAGTGCTGGTCGGCAAGACAAATGTCGCAACGATGCTGGGCGACTGGCAATCGAACAATCCGCTGTTCGGCCGCACCAATAATCCATGGGATCTCTCGCGCACCGCCGGCGGTTCCAGCGGGGGAGCGGCGGCAGCACTTTGCGCGGGCATGACACCATTCGAGGTCGGCACCGACATGCAGGATTCGATCCGCCTGCCTGCCTCCTTCTGCGGCGTCTACGGCCTCAAGCCGACCGAGCATCGCGTCTCCCTGGCCGGCGCCTTTCCCGATCCCGCCGGTGCGCCGCGCAGCGTGCGGCTGATGTCCTGTATCGGTCCGCTGGCCCGCAACGTCGACGATCTGGCGCTGATCCTGGGGATCATAGCAGGGCCGGATGGCAGCGACACCGATCTTGCGCCGGTGCCTGTCGAGGGCACGCCGGAGGTTGATCCCAAGGCCCTGCGCATCGCTTTCGCGCCGGCCTTTCCGGGTTTTCCGGTAGCCGGTGAGATCAGGGCCGCGGTCGAAAGTCTGGCCGAGCAACTCAAATCTGCGGGCGCGGCCGTCGAGGAAGCAAGACTGCCGACGCTCGACCTGCATGACGATCTGACGCAAGGCAGCGCGCTGATCGGCATGATGCTGGAGGCTGTGCAGCCGGAGCCGTCAGAAGAACCGACACCGGTCTCGCGCTGGTTCGAGGCGCTCACCCGCCGCGACCAGTCAATCCTTGCCTGGGACCGGTTTTTCGAAGGTTGCGATGTCTTGCTTTGCCCCGTCGCCATGACCACGGCCTTTCCGCATTGCAAGCCGGGAACACCAATCAAGGTCGATGACAGGGAGCAGAGCTACTGGCTGCTGCCGGCCTATGGCGCGGTGTTCAACTATAGCGGCCACCCGGCACTGTCGCTGCCCTGCGGGCAGGACCGCGACGGCCTGCCCATCGGCCTGCAGCTGGTCGGCCGTCGCTGGTCCGAATCGCGGCTGCTTGGCATCGCCAAGGCGATGGCGCCGCTGACCGGCGGCTTTCGCCGGCCGCCAGGCTATTGAGCGAAGCGGCCAAGCCCATAGGGCGCAAGCAGCGGGTCGCGCGCGTCGTCGAGGATTTCCCGGGCGGCGAACAGGCCGACCGCAGGCGCCAGCGTGATGCCGGAATGCATGACCGCGACATAGAGGCCGCCCACGCCTTGAGCCCGCCCGATGATCGGAAAGCCGTCGATCGGCGTCGGCCGGTAGCCGACGGTGTGGAAATCCAGTTCCAGCCCGTCGGCACCGCGCAGCATGGTTTTCATCGACGCAAACAGCTCGCGGGCGGTGGCTGCGGCATCCATGCCCGGATCGGCGCCGCCGAAATCCGAACCGGCGATGATGCGGCCCTCGGCAGTCTGGCGCATATGCTGCCGGTCGCCGATCACCAGGCCGTTGAGCAGCCTTTCGTAGGGGCCTGAGTGGACGATCAGGCCGGGCGGCGTCTCGATCGGCAGTTTTATCCCGGCCGTCGCAGCGATTGCCGGAGAGCCGGCGCCGGCCGCGATCACCACCTCGTCGGCGGCAATCCGTCCGCCTGACGTATCCACGCCGGTAATCCTGCCATTGGTCAGTATCAGCGCGGTGACTGTCGTACCGGTCATCACCCGCGCGCCAAGCCGCTCGGCGTCGGCCAGCAGCGTCTGCGTGGCCGCGACCGGCTCGGCCACGCCCTCCTCAGCGACGTGAAGGGCGAAATCGGGAAGCTCGGTCAAATTGGGCTCTATACGTGCGGCTCCCACGCGGTCGACGCGCTCGATGCCGTAGCCCCAGGCAGAATGCTCGACGGCATAGGCCTCCAACTCGGCCGGCGGCAGGTCCCAGCACAGGCCGCCGCACCATTCCAACGGAATGCCGGGCACGTCATGCGCAAGCCGCGTCCATTCGGCCATCGAACGGGTGCGCAGCCGGAAATACGCTTCTGGATTGCCCCAGCTGGCATTGATCCAGGCAAAGGAATTCGGCGTCGCGACGCCGCCGGCGGCGCTCTCGGCGATGACCGTCGCCCGCGCTCCGGCCCTCGCCAGATGCCAGGCGATGGAAGCACCGACGATACCGGCGCCGACGACGATGACTTGCTTGGCTGCGATCATCGATGGTCCTTTGTCGAATCGGGTCTTCTGATGTCGTTGCGGCAACCCTATCTCAAGACCGGGCAACTGCCCAAAACTGTTCGACAGGCTACAAAAGCGCTGCTAGAAGCCCGCTCACCACATGGGATTCCATAAATTGGCTGAAGACATCACGAACGCGGTGGCGCGCCGCCGCACTTTCGCGATCATCGCGCATCCGGACGCCGGCAAGACGACCCTGACCGAAAAGCTGCTGCTGTTCGGCGGCGCTATCCAGCTTGCCGGCGAGGTCAAGGCCAAGAAGGATCGCATCCAGACCCGGTCGGACTGGATGAAGATCGAGCGCGAGCGCGGCATCTCGGTCGTCACCTCGGTGATGACCTTCGAGTATGAGGACAATGTCTTCAATTTGCTCGACACGCCCGGCCACGAGGATTTCGCCGACGATACCTATCGCACGCTGTCGGCGGTCGACGCGGCGGTCATGGTCATCGACGCCGCCAAGGGCATCGAGCCGCGCACGCTAAAACTGTTCGAGGTCTGCCGGCTGCGCGATATCCCGATCATCACCTTCGTCAACAAGATGGACCGCGAAAGCCGCGACCCGTTCGAGATCCTCGATGAGATCGAGCAGAAGCTGGCGCTGGACACCGCGCCGATCACCTGGCCGATCGGCCGCGGCAAAACCTTTTCAGGCACCTACCACCTGGCGCTGAACGCCGTGCGAAAGGGCGACGCGGAGAAGGAACGCACGCCGGTCAACGGTCCGGATTCCAACCGCGTTGCCGGTCTGTTGCCGGAGAACGAGCGCGAAGCCTTCATCGAGGAACTCGAGCTGGCGCGCGAGGCCTGCCGGCCGCTCGACGTCGACTCGTTTCGCGAGGGCCATCTGACGCCGGTCTATTTCGGTTCGGCGCTGCGCAATTACGGCGTGCGCGATCTGATCGAGGCGCTTGGCGCCTACGGGCCGCCGCCGCGCGCGCAGGACGCCGACACCCGCAAGGTCGAGGCGACCGAGGACAAGATGACCTCCTTCGTCTTCAAGATCCAGGCCAACATGGATCCCAACCACCGCGACCGTATCGCCTTCGTCCGCGTCTGCTCGGGCAAGCTCGAGCGCGGCATGAAAGCCAAACTGGTGCGCACGGGAAAGCCGATGAGCCTGTCGGCGCCGCAATTCTTCTTCGCCCGCACCCGCGTCACCGCCGACGAGGCCTTTGCCGGCGACGTCGTCGGCATCCCCAACCACGGCACGCTGCGCATCGGCGACACGCTGACCGAGGGCGAGGAGATCCTGTTCCGCGGCGTACCGAATTTCGCGCCGGAAATCCTGCGCCGCGTCCGCCTCGGCGACGCGATGAAGGCCAAGAAGCTGAAGGAAGCGCTGCAACAGATGGCCGAGGAAGGGGTCGTGCAATTGTTTTCGCCGGAGGACGGTTCACCGGCCATCGTCGGCGTCGTCGGCGCGCTGCAGCTCGACGTGCTGAAGGAGCGGCTAAGCATCGAGTACACGCTGCCCGTCGATTTCGAGATGTCGCGCTTTTCGGTCTGTCGCTGGATATCGGCTGACGACAAGGCCGACATGCATCGCTTCATCGAGGCGCATCGCGGCGACATCGCCCGCGACCTCGACCACGATCCGGTGTTCCTGGCCCAGCACGCCTTCTCGCTCAACTACGAGGCCGAGCGCTGGAAGGCGATCCGGTTCGCGGCGGTCAAGGATTATCAGGTCCGCGACAAGGCGGCTTGAGCTGCGGCCCTCCCTTCTCCCACAAGGGGCCCACAAGGGGAGAAGAGAAGATCGGACGGCTCACTCACCCCCTGGCT
Source organism: Mesorhizobium delmotii (assembly GCF_900149755.1). Taxonomy (NCBI): domain Bacteria; kingdom Pseudomonadati; phylum Pseudomonadota; class Alphaproteobacteria; order Hyphomicrobiales; family Phyllobacteriaceae; genus Mesorhizobium; species Mesorhizobium delmotii. The sequence goes on from NZ_FUIG01000013.1 coordinate 629,333, forward strand.
GCCTCTTCGATCTTGGCGATGTCGATCTTGGTCATTTGCATCATCGCCTGCATGACACGGCCGGCCTTTTCCGTGTCGGGATCCTGCAGCAGCCTCGGCAATTGCTCCGGCACGACCTGCCAGGAGACGCCGAATTTGTCTTTCAGCCAGCTGCACTGGCTGGGCTCGCCACCGCCCTCGATGAGCCTGTCCCAGAAATAGTCGACCTCCTCCTGCGTCTTGCAGTCGATGGAGAGCGAGATTGCCTCGGTGAACTTGAATTGCGGCCCGCCGTTGAGCGCCTGGAACTGCACGCCGTCGAGCTCGAAATAGGTCACCAGCACCTTGCCCTCATTATCGCCGCTGCCCTTGGGCCAGCGCATCACGCTCAGCACCTTCGAGTTCTTGAAGATGGAGATGTAGTGGTTCATGGCCTCCTCGGCCTGGTCGTCGAACCACAGGCAGGGGGTGATCTTTTGCATTTGCTTGCTCCTCGGGCTGTTTTCGGTTGCTATCACGGTGAAACGGCTGGCTCCGAGAATGCTGCCATCCTCTTGCCGTTTGCCAAAGGACGGCTGCTCGGCGCGCAATCCGACAGTGGCATCGAAATTTTCGAAAGAATCTGGCGCGGCGCAAAATTGTGGCCAGACCAGGCGTCGGCGTCTATAACGCCTGCGGTCGAATTCAGCGCCGCCGCGCTCCCATCGAGCGCCGCCGGCCAGTCAAGGAAAATTCATGCCTGCCTATCGTTCCCGCACCACCACCCATGGCCGCAACATGGCCGGCGCCCGCGGCCTGTGGCGCGCCACCGGCATGAAGGATTCGGACTTCGGCAAGCCGATCGTCGCTGTCGTCAATTCCTTCACCCAGTTCGTTCCGGGCCACGTCCATCTCAAGGATCTCGGCCAGCTGGTCGCCCGCGAGATCGAGAACGCCGGCGGCGTGGCCAAGGAGTTCAACACCATCGCTGTCGACGACGGCATCGCCATGGGTCATGACGGCATGCTCTATTCGCTGCCGTCGCGCGAACTGATCGCCGACTCGGTCGAGTATATGGTCAACGCCCACTGCGCCGACGCCATGGTCTGCATCTCCAATTGCGACAAGATCACGCCGGGCATGCTGATGGCGTCGCTGCGCCTCAACATCCCGACAGTCTTCGTCTCCGGCGGGCCGATGGAAGCCGGCAAGGTGGTGCTCGCCGGCAAGACGCAGGCGCTCGATCTCGTCGACGCCATGGTCGCTGCCGCCGACGACAAGATTTCCGACGAGGACGTCAAGACCATCGAGCGCTCGGCTTGCCCGACCTGCGGTTCCTGCTCGGGCATGTTCACCGCCAATTCGATGAACTGCCTGACCGAGGCACTCGGCCTTTCGCTGCCCGGCAACGGCTCGACGCTGGCGACGCACGCCGACCGCAAGCGGCTGTTCGTCGAGGCCGGCCATCTGATCGTCGATCTCGCCCAGCGCTACTACGAGCAGGACGACGACACGGCGCTGCCGCGCAGCATCGCCTCGAAGGGCGCCTTCGAGAATGCGATGACGCTCGACATCGCCATGGGTGGCTCGACCAACACCGTGCTCCACATCCTGGCTGCCGCGCATGAGGGCGAGGTCGATTTCACCATGGAGGACATCGACCGGCTGTCGCGGCGGGTTCCGGTGCTGTGCAAGGTTGCGCCGGCCAAGGCGGATGTGCACATGGAGGACGTCCACCGCGCCGGCGGCATCATGGCGATCCTCGGCCAGCTCGATAGCGCCGGGCTGATTAACCGCGACCTGCCGACCGTACATGCGCAAACGCTCGGCGAAGCGCTCGACCATTGGGATATATCGCGCACGTCAAGCCAGAACGTTCGCGATTTCTTCCTCGCCGCACCAGGCGGCGTGCCGACGCAAGTCGCCTTCAGCCAGGACCGGCGCTGGGACGATCTCGATCTCGATCGGGAGCAGGGTGTCATCCGCTCGGCCGAGCACCCGTTTTCCAGGGACGGCGGCCTTGCCGTGCTTAGGGGCAATCTGGCACTCGACGGCTGCATCGTAAAAACCGCGGGCGTCGATGAATCGATCTTGAAATTCACCGGCCCGGCCAGGGTGTTCGAAAGCCAGGACGCCAGCGTCAAGGCGATCCTGTCCAATGAGATCAAGGCCGGCGATGTCGTCGTCATCCGCTACGAAGGGCCGCGCGGCGGCCCCGGCATGCAGGAAATGCTCTATCCGACCAGCTACCTCAAGTCGAAGGGCCTCGGCAAAGCCTGCGCGCTGGTCACCGACGGCCGCTTTTCCGGCGGCACCTCCGGCCTGTCGATCGGCCATGCCTCTCCCGAGGCGGCGGAAGGCGGGCTGATCGGGTTGGTGCATGAAGGCGATACGATCGAGATCGATATCCCGAACCGCACCATCCGGCTTGCCGTCGACGATGCCGAACTGGCCGCCCGCCGCGCCGCGATGGAGGCAAAGGGAGCTGCCGCCTGGAAGCCAGAGGAAAAGCGCAAGCGCAAGGTGACGATGGCCTTGCGCGCCTACGCCTCGATGGCGACCAGTGCTGCAAAGGGTGCGGTAAGGTATGTGCCGGAATAGGTTCGCTTCTTCAAAGGGATGACGGTAGATGGATTTCGACCTTATCGTCCGCGGCGGCATACTGCCCGACGGCACGATCGCCGATATCGGCATCATCGGCGAGACGATCGCAGCCATCGAGCCGCAGCTGAACGTTAGCGCGGGCACGGCGATCGACGCCCATGGCAATCTGATCTCGCCGCCTTTCGTCGATCCGCATTTTCACATGGACGCCACGCTCTCCTTGGGCATCCCGCGCATCAACGCGTCGGGCACGCTGCTGGAAGGCATTTCGCTGTGGGGCGAGCTGAAGCCGCTGTTGACGCACGAAGCGGTGCGCGAGCGCGCGCTCGCCTATTGCGACTGGGCGGTGTCCATGGGCCTGCTCGCCATCCGCACCCATGTCGATGTCTGCGATACCAGGTTGCTGGCGGTCGAAGCCCTGCTCGATGTGAAGAAGACGGTCGCGCCCTATATCGACCTGCAACTGGTCGCCTTCCCGCAGGATGGGTTTTATCGCTCGCCGACGGCGCGCGATAACACCATCCGGGCGCTCGACATGGGTGTAGACATCGTCGGCGGCATTCCGCATTTCGAGCGCACCATGGCCGACGGCACGCGTTCGGTGACGGAACTGTGCGAAATCGCGGCAGAACGCGGCCTCATGGTCGACCTGCATTGCGACGAGACCGATGACCCGCTGTCGCGCCATATCGAACAACTAGCCTATGAGACGCAACGCCTCGGCTTGCAGGGCAGGGTCGCCGGCTCGCATCTCACTTCGATGCACTCGATGGACAATTACTATGTCTCGAAGCTGTTGCCGCTGATCGCCGAGGCAGGCGTCTCGGCGATTCCCAATCCGCTGATCAACATCATGCTGCAGGGCCGCCACGACACATACCTCAAACGCCGCGGCCTGACGCGGGTCAAGGAAATGCTTGCCCACGGCATCCGCGTCGGCTGGGGTCAGGATTGCGTGCTCGACCCCTGGTATTCGCTGGGCACCGCCGACATGCTCGACGTCGCCTTCATGGGCCTTCACGTCGCGCAGATGTCGAGCCCGGCCGACATGGCGCGCTGCTTCGACATGGTCACCAACGTCAACGCTGCCATCATGGGCCTCGACCATCTCGGCCTGGCGGTCGGCAAGCGCGCCAGTCTCGTCGTCCTCGATGCCGGCGATCCGGTCGAGGCCTTGCGTCTGCGTCCCGAGCGCCTCTGCGTCATCGCCAGGGGCAAGGTGGTGGCCGAGCGGGCCAGGCAGGAAACGCGGCTTTCGATCGCTGGGCGGCCGGGAACAGTGAACCGCAGACATCGCCTGCCACTTCATGACCAATAATTGGCAAGCACAATAGGACGTTGGACCTGCATCAGGCCGCGCGTCGATCAGATTGATAGGTCCTGACCGCAAGTCTACAATCAACCTCTAGTTTTATGTCGAGGAGGCCACCATGTGGTACAAGACGGCGACGGTGGTCGCGTTGGCGGCGACCTGTGCAGGCTGCATGACGGCCGAAGACCGTCGTGCCGCGGACGAGGCGAAATGCCGGTCCTACGGCTTCGTCAGAAAAAATGATGCCTTCGCCGAATGTCTGCAGCGCATCGACCTGGCGCGCCGCGCTGAGCTGAGAAGTGCGTCGGTTTTCGATCCCTGGGACCGGCCGGTGATCTATCGTCCGGTCATCATTCGGCCACGGCCAAAGTAAGCCGTTCCGATCTTCCGTACAGGCCCAGCCGATTTCCGGCCCCTGGTCTGGCCGGCTTCCCGTTTTCCGCTCGTCAAAGCGGCTGCTTGCGTCTACGACGCTGCTTACCGAGTTTGCATGCGGGAGGAAGCGACATCGGCATGGCACAGCCACCAGCCCAGAATTCGACGATCAGGAACGTGCTTTTGGCCGGCATTCTGCTGATGCTGGCCGGCGATTTCCTGTTTGCGTTGAACGATGCGATGGGCAAATGGCTGGTCACCAGCTTTTCCGTCGGCCAGGTCGTGCTGATCCGTTCCATGGGCGCCTTTTTCGTGCTCGGCCCGATGGTCGCGCGTCAAGGTGCGGCCAAACTGTTCCGCATGGAGCGCCTGGAACTGCAGGTCTTGCGCGTCGTCATGACCACCCTCGACACGGCGCTGTTCTATGCCGCCGTCGTCTACCTGCCGCTCGCCGACGTCATGAGCTTCTACATGGCCGGACCGATCTACGTGGCGGCGCTGTCCCACCTGTTGCTCGGCGAAAAGGTCGGCTGGCGTCGCTGGATGGCGATCCTGGTCGGCTTTTGCGGCGTGCTGATCATGCTCAAACCGTCCTCGGCCGCGTTTTCGCTGTCATCGACCTTCGCGCTGGCCGGCAGCATTTCATTCGCCTTCGCCATTATCCTCAACCGGCGGTTGCGTGGCACCAGCGACACCTCGTTGGTCACCTGGCAAACCATCGGCACATTGCTGGTCGGCGGGTTTCTCACCATCGGCAACTGGCAGACGCCGTCCTCGCTCGATTTCGGCGCCATGCTGCTTCTTGGCATCGTCTCCTGCGGCGCGCATCTGATGATCACCAGGGCGCTCAAGCTGGCGCCCGCCTCGACGCTGGCGCCGCTGCATTACAGCCTGCTGCTGTGGGCCGTCATCTTCGGGCTGGCCTTCTTCGGCGACATGCCCGGCCCGCGCATCCTGATCGGCTCGGGCATCATCGTGCTGGCCGGCCTGTTCATCTTCCATCGCCAGAAAGTGGTTGACACGGTGCCGCCCGAAAACGTGCCGAAAGGCGTCAACTAGAGTCCAGATTTCTGGTACCTTTAAAGTTCAGATTTTTGTGCTAACCTGCGCGCACCGCCGCCAGATGCCTTGTGAAGTCGGCCGTCTCCACTAGCGTCCTGCAGCGTGAAAAGCGACCGTCGGCATAGGCGCGGAAATCGTCGACCGGATTGCTGTTGGCAAGCTGGATCAGCCCCCACAGCGTCCACAAGAGATCGCACATCGCCTTGTAGATGACGATGCGGCCGCGCGCCGCCGGTGTCGGCTCGCCACCGAAATAAGCGCCCATCATCTCTTCCTCCTGCGCCGTATCAAACTGTCCTTCGACGCTGAGGTCGCCGAGATCCCAGAGCGGATCGTTCATGCCGGAATATTCCCAGTCGACGATCCACATCCTGTCGCCCGTATCGAGGAAGTTTTCGCACAGCGGATCGCAGTGGCAGGCGACGAGAGGCAGGGGATGCGCGGCAAGCGCCGAGCGCACGGTTTCCGCCTCGCGTACGACGTCGTGGTAGCCGGCGGGCAGGGCGACGTCCTTGGTCGACAACACCTTCAGATAATCGTCGATCATCGCAAAAAGCTCGAAGCGGAAGGGAAACACCGCGCCGGATGTATGCAGCCTGCGGAAGGCCTTGCCGGCGCGCGCCGGACTACCCGGCCGGGTCTTGAACTTTTCCGGCGACATCGTCTCGGCGCCGACGACGAAACGCGTCACCATCACGCCTGTCTCGCCGTCGACATGCAGCAGCTCGGGGCTGACGCCGGCCTTGGCGGCTTCCCGCGCCGCCACCGCCTCGTTGGCGCGATTGATATACTCCTCGGTGCCTTTGCCGGGAATCCGCAGGCAGACATCTCCAGCCCTGAAGACGAGGTTGGTGAGGCCGCCAAGCCGCTCCAAGGGTCCCTCGTAACCGGCCAGCCCCGGAATGGCTGCAAGCGCCGCACGTGCTTCCTCGTCCACCATCGCTTCCGCCCTCTTTGCGTCTTTATTTGTGGCCACGACGGTTCCACAAATTTCGCCGTTTGGCTATCATCGGCGGCATGCGATTCACTCCAGCGCCGCACGGTCCTGTCGGACGCGGAAGGACGCTGCTGCACTTTGATTTTGCGGACGGGACTGCGATGGCGGACAGGAAAAATGAAGGCGCGCTCGCCGCGGCCTATGCAGCGAAGCGGCCTGAAGAAGTGGCGGCGCTCTACGACCGCTGGTCCGACACCTACGACGCCGACATGTCGGCGGCCGGTTATCGCCATCCGACCATCTGCCTCGCCCTGCTTGCCCGCCACTTGCCGCTCGGCGCGGCACCGCTCCTCGATGCCGGTGCCGGCACCGGGCTCATCGGCGAGTGGCTGAAGATCGCGGGCTATCCGCAGGTCGAGGCACTCGACATCTCGGCGGGCATGCTGGCCAAAGCGGAGCGTAAGGGTGTCTATTCGGCGCTTCACTGCCTGGCGCTCGGCGGCCCGCTGCCTTTCGCCGATAATGCCTATGCCGGGATCATATCGGCCGGCGTCTTCACCTCGGGCCATGTCGGTGCCGAGGGGCTCGACGAACTGATCCGCATTTGCCGGCCGGGCGGGATAATCGTGCTGACGGTCAAGAACACGCTGTGGGACGCCGGTTTTGCCGCGCGGATCGCCGACCTCGAGGCGAAGGGCGTCGTCACACGTGCCGAGGAGACGTCGCCCTATGTCTCCATGCCGGGCGAGGCGGACACCGTGCCCAGCCGCGGCCTCGTTCTGCGCGTGAACTGATCATTCTTCCATTCCCCTCGTTAAGGTTCCCGTGCGCTCGATGTCACCAAAAGTGATACTGCTGGCGAAGCCAATTTGGCCGCGGCTAGACAATTGACAGCCCGAGTTTACAAGCAACATGTTGCCCCGAACTGGGCTTATTTCCGACTTCGCCAGCAGTATCAAAAGTGCCCAAGAGCCGACCTCCTTTACGCCTCCGGGGAAGTCAGGCGGCTTGCAGCCGTCGGTGAAGGTGCGTCAACGCCGCCGTCTGTCCGACATTTCATTGGATTATCCTCCTCAGCACTGCCTTCACAGGGCCGGGCAGGAACCTGCTCAATCGCGACCGCAGACCTCTCGACCTTCTGCGCGACACTCCGGGAATGCACGGGAGCTGCTCGATATACTCTGGCCTTTCGGGGCGATCGATCTCGGGCGATGCGTCCGTAATGGGCGAGGAGAGCAGTGGCTGACTCCGCCCTTTGATAGCAACCAGGGTGATGCGATCCCTCCAGACGACATGCCTGTCCCCTTCTGCAGCCAGCGGCCAGTTGGGATTATGATACTCGTAGGGGTTCAAGCACTCGTAGACGGACGTGAAGCCCACGTGTCGGAGTAGGTTGCAGAGCGATGCACGCGTGAAGAGGAAGGCCTTCGGGTTGTCGAGCGAGTTCCAGAGCTCTGCCAGCTTCTCCTCGGAGGTCGCATCAGTATCGTGTTCCTTGCCATACCTGCCCCAGTAGGTCTTCCCCTTCCAAGTGTACGACGCTTCGTCGCTGAGGCTGATATGGGTATCGATTATTGATATCTTTCCGCAAACCTTCGAGATTCTCTCCACGAAGTCCATGACATCCGGAGCATCCAAGTGATAAAGGATCCCCAAACATAGAACAACATCGAAACGACCATGGCGCTCCTCGTCGAGGTTGCGCACGTCATTTAGGGCGAGTTCGAGGTTGTCCAGGGAGAGTACCTCCTTAGCGAAGTGCACCTTCTCAAGGTTCGCCTCCCGACCCTCGATGGCGAGCACGTCGGCCCCATGGAGCGCGAACTCGATCCCGTATTGCCCCTCGAGACACGCCAGGTCCAGAACGCGAAGCTTCTCCAACGGCTTCCCCGCAAGATCTGCAGCGATCTGCACGAAGCGCCTCAATCGGGCGTCCCAGTGCGGCTCATCGAACGTGTCAATTTGATCGGCCAGATGGATGGAACCTGCCGTCCAGGGGCCGAACCTTTCGATAATCTTCTGCTTTTTCTCCTTGATTTCGTTTATTTGCATATTGTGCCCTCGTCATAGAAAAACAGTCTCGAACGTGTAGACTCCAGGGGAAACGCTAGACAAGTTTCAGGAAAAGTGAATAGGATGTTATCCTCAGTAACCCTAGAGCGGTTCTCGATCTGACGTACGGACTCAAGCTCAGTGCTTATAGGCGCCGGCTTTTCCGCACGGATCGCCACTTCGAGGCGAAGCGCGTCGTCACGCGTGCCGAGGAGACGTCGCCCTATGTCTCCATGCCGGGCGAGGCGGACACCGTGCCGAGCCGCGGCCTCGTTCTGCGCGTGAGCTGATCTAGGCTCTGATTCTTGCTCCCGCCGGGTCGTAAAGCGGCTCGAGATGGATTTTTGCCGGCGTCCGCTCCATCGCCACCACCAGCTCGTAGTCGCCGCAGGCAAGGAAATCGTCGCTGACGCCGTCGGCGTTGCGCACATAGCCGTAGCCGATGTTCTTGCCGACCGTGTAGCCATAGCCGCCGCTGGTCAGGTAGCCGACCGGCTCGCTGTTGCGCAGGATCGTTTCGCGCCCGAGCAGCACGATCTCGCAATCATCGACCGTGAAGCCGGCAAAGCGTTTTTTCAAGGCCGCGCCGCCGATCTCTTCCAGCGCCCGCCGCCCGAGAAAATCTGTATTCTTCCGAAGCTTCACCGCCCAGCCGAGGCCGGCCTCCTGCGGCGTGTCGTTGGGCGTGATGTCGGAGCCCCAAGCGCGGTAGCCTTTTTCCAGCCGCAGCGATTCCAGCGCCCGGTAGCCGACCGGGCGGATGCTGTGCTCCTCGCCCGCCGCCATCAGCGCGTCGAAGATTTCGCCCGCAGCCGCGATCGGCACATGCAGCTCCCAGCCGAGCTCGCCGACATAGGTGACGCGCAGCGCCCGAACTGTGTGGCCGGCGATGGAGATTTCCCGCACATGTCCGAACGGGAAAGCGGTGTTCGACACGTCCGCACCGGTCACCGCAGCCAGCACGTCGCGGGCGCGCGGCCCCATCAGCGACAGCGTGCCGAAATCCTCGGTGACATCGGTGAGCGTCACGTCGAGCTCCTTGCCGACATGGTCGCCGATCCACGAGAAGTCATGCGTCCTAAAACCGGTGCCGGTGACGACGTAGAATCGTTCTTCGCCGAGCCGAGCCACGGTCAGATCGGCCTCGATACCGCCGCGCGTGTTGAGAAGCTGCGTGTAGGTCAGCCGGCCGACCGGCTTGGCGACATCGTTGGCGCAGATCCAGTCAAGCGCCTTCAGCGCGTCGGCGCCGCTCAGTTCGAATTTGGCGAAGGACGACTGGTCGAAGATACCGACGTTCTCACGAACGTGCCGGTGCTCGTCGCCGACCGGAGCGAACCAGCTCTGCCGGCCCATCGAATAGATGTCCTTCGGCTCGACGCCTTCCGGCGCAAACCAGTTCGGCCGCTCCCAACCGAGTTTGGAGCCGAACACGGCGCGCTGCTTTTGCAGCCGTTCATAGAGCGGTGACACGATCCGTGGCCGGCCCGTGACATACTCCTCATTCGGGAAGCCGATCGTATAGTGCTTGCCATAGGCTTCCAGCGTGCGGTCGCGGACCCATGGCCGGTCGCGGTGCAGGTCGGAAAAGCGTCTGATATCGACCACCCACAGATCGAGTGGCGCCTCGCCGTCGACCGCCCACTGCGCCAGCACCCAGCCGGCACCGCCGCCCGCCGCGATGCCGAAGGCGTTGAAGCCGGCGCCGACGAACATGTTGGCGCATTCGGGTGCCACGCCGAGAATGAAATTGCCGTCCGGCGTGAAACTCTCCGGCCCGTTGATCATCTGCTTGACGCCGACGGTTTCGAGCGCCGGAACCCGCGCGATCGCCTGGTTCATATGCTGCTCGAAATGATCGTAATCGTCGTCGAACAGCCGGAACTCCCAGTCATCAGGGACATCACCGCCGGGAAGATCGGTCGTCCAGGCTTGCGGGTTCGGCTCATAGCCGCCCATCACCAGCCCGCCGACCTCCTCCTTGAAATAGATGCGCCGGTCGGGGTCGCGGATCGTCGGCGCATCGGTCCCCAACCCGTCTATTCTTTCGGTGATGATGTACTGGTGCTTGACCGGCTGCAGCGGCACATTGATGCCGGCTAGGGTGCCCACCTGGCGCGCCCATTGCCCGGCACAGTTCACCACCTTGTCGCAGGCGATATCGCCCTTGTTGGTCTTCACCGCGGTGATGCGGCCATCCTGCATGTCGAAGCCGGTGACGCGGATATCCTCGAACAGCCTGGCACCGTGCATGCGAGTGCCTTTGGCCAGCGACTGCGTGATGTCCGAAGGGCTTGCCTGGCCGTCGGTCGGCAGCCAACTGGCGCCAACGAGATCGCCGGTTTCCAGCAGCGGCCACATTGCCTTGACCTCGGCCGGTGACAGCAACTGCATATCCATGCCGAAGCTTTTCGCCGTCGTCGCCAGCCTCTTGTACTCGATCCAGCGGTCGGCATTGGTGGCGAGCCTGAGGCACCCGGTCATCTTCCAGCCGGTGGCCAGCCCGGTTTCGGCTTCCAGCCCCTTGTAGAGATCGACCGAATATTTGAGCACGCGGGTGATAGAGGCCGACGAGCGCAACTGCCCGACCAGCCCCGCCGCATGCCAGGTGGAGCCCGAAGTCAGCTTGCCCTGTTCCAAAAGTACGACATCGGCCTTGTGGTCACGCGCCAGATGATAGGCCGTTGAACAGCCGATGATGCCGCCGCCGATGACGACGATCTCGGCGTGGGCGGGCAATGTCATGATCTCTGTCCGTATTTCGTTCTGTAGTTTTCCAGCGCGGCATCGAGCCGCTTCAGGTTTTCGTCGGTATAGGCGACGTAGTCGATGCCGGGCGCGTCGAGATAAAGTTCGGAAACCATGCTCCACATCGCCTCGCGCAGCAGCGATGCGCATTGCATGGCCGCATGTGAGCGGCGGATCGCCTCATCCGGCTCCTTCATGAAATAGGCGGTCAGGAAGGCGAATGACTCCTCGTCGTTCATGCTGGCGTTCGAGGCGACACCGGCAAGGTCGAACATCGCCGTGTTGAAGCCGGCATACTCAAAATCGATCAGCCACAGCCTGTGGCCGTCGTCGAGGATATTAGCCGGCAAAAGGTCATTGTGACCGAAGACGATCGGCAGCAGTTTTTGCGCCCGTTCGAGTTCGTCCGCAAGCGTCAGCAGCCGCGGCAACTCGCTTCGCATGCGGCTGCCGGCTTCCTCCAGCGTGCGCGCATAGTCGCGGATGACATGGAACACCCAGAACATGAAGCCGGCGCCGGAGACATGATTCGGCATCTCGCGATGGAAGCCGCGCATCAGGGCGGCGACGCGGCCGATATTAGCGCGTACGTCTTCCGCGACATAGGTCTTGGCGCCGAGAAATTCCGTCACCAAAATGCCGGGCTCGGAATAATGGACCGCTGGCGCGAAGCCGGCGGCGTGCGCCGCGCGCGCGGTCATCACTTCGCGCTCGCGAAAGACGTGATGGAACGGAAAGTCCTGGCCAAAGCGCACGACATGCCGCCCGGCGGCGTCCTCGACCAGATAGTTGGCGTTGCTCAAGCCGCCCGGCAGCGGCGCGATCTCGATGCTGCCGGTCCAGCAGGGCAAGGCGCGGATGCGGTCCTCTGCGGTCACAGGTTCATCCCTCGTTGCGCGGGGGGTCAAGGTGCCGCGGGCGACACAATGATGGCGGCCGGCAGGAGGGAGCAATGCGAAGATCTCGTCGGTGCGGGATCCCGGGATCGGTATCCCGCACCGCACCGACGAGCCCCTGTGCCGGGTTCTTCGACTCCGGCATCCGCCCCCGCGGATTCGAAAAATTCCTTTTCCCTTGCGCCAGACGACTTTCCAGCCGTTCGGGCAGGCGAATTTTGGTGCGGCCCTGCCATCGTTCTCCCGTGGCAGTTCCGAGCCTGTCACCAAGCCAGTGTCACGCCATGTGATCCGGCTTGTCAACGAAAACTTGTGGCTTTTTGCCCGAAACCACAAGGAATTCTTGTAAGCTGTGGCCGATTTGCCTTAGAAGCGGTCAGCAGCGCAACAATCCGATTGGGCGAACCCGATGATCCATTCGAAGCGGCATGGCGAAATTCTGCGTCTCTTGCAGGAAGAGGGCACTGTCACCATCGCCAGTCTGGCCGACCGGCTGGGCGTCTCGCTGGAGACCGTGCGCCGCGACGTCAAGCCGCTGACCAGTGACGGTTCGATCCTGAAGATGCATGGCGCAGTCGGCCTGCCGTCGATGGCCGGCGAGGCGCCGTTCGAGCGGCGCATGCGCGAGAATGCCGATGCCAAGCGCGCCATCGCCCGCATGGTTGCCGCGACCATCCGCGACGGCGAATCGATCATGCTCGACACCGGCACCACCACCTCTTTCCTGGCCCGCGAGCTGCTCGGCCACCGGCGGTTGACGGTGGTTACCAATTCCTCCGACATCGCCCGCACGCTGGCCACCGTCAACGGCAACAAGGTCTACATGGCCGGTGGCGAATTGCGCAGCGATTCGGGCGCCGCCTTCGGCGTCTCGGCGATCGAATTCGTCAGCCGCTTTTCCGTTAGCCATGCGGTGATCTCCACCGGCGCGGTCGATGCCGTCACCGGCGTCATGGACTATGATCTGGAAGAGGCGGAATTCGCCCGCATGGTGCTGTCGCGCGGCCAGCGCTCGCTTGTCGTCACCGACCACACCAAGTTCGGCCGCCAAGGCCTGGTCCAGGTCTGCGGCTTCGACGGTTTTTCCGAACTTGCCACCGACCGTTCGCCGCCGCGCGCCATCGCCGCCGCCCTAGCCCAGGCGGGCGCACGGCTCAGCATTGTCGGCGACGAAAGCGGGATCTGATCTGACCAGAGCAGTAAAGCGGTGGGCGGCTTTTCTTCCTTACCGTCCCGGTGTTTAGTCCGGTCATGGCCTTCACAATCCGTCAATTGCAGTTCTTCATCGCCGTCGCCGAGCAAGGCACGGTGTCTGGCGCCGCCCAGAACCTGTCCATCTCGCAATCGTCGGTCACCGAGGCGATCAAGGAGCTCGAAGGCGATCTCGGCGTCGAACTGTTCGAGCGCCATCCGCGCGGCCTCAACATCACCCACAAGGGCCATCAGTTCCTGCGCCACGCGACAAAGATCCTTGCCGACGTTTCCGATGCGCGCCGCGCCTTCTTCGGCGAGCAAGCGGCGGCGGGCGGCCGGCTGCAGCTCGGTGTCACCTCGCTGGTCGCCGGCTATGTGCTGTCCGACCTTCTCGCCCGCTATCGTCGCGCCTATCCGGGCGTCGAGATCTCGGCCATCGAGGACAATGGCGATTACCTCGAACATCTCCTGATCGGCGGCAAGCTCGACATCGCCGTTATGGTCACCTCGAACCTGCGCGACCGCACCGCCTTGCAGTCCGAAATTCTCGAAGTCTCGGCCTACCGGCTATGGCTGCCGCTCGGCCACCCGCTGGCCGGCGCCGACATCATCGGCATTGGCGACATCGCCTCGGAGCCGCTGATCATGCTGACCGTCGACGAGATCGAAGAGAATACCGGAAAACTGCTGGCGGCGATCGGCGCCAAGCCGCATGTCGCCTTCCGCACCCGCTCTGTCGAAGCGGTGCGCAGCCTCGTCGCCACCGGCGCCGGTGTGGCGTTGCTGCCCGACCTCGTCTACCGGCCATGGTCGCTCGAAGGCGACCGCATCGAATCGCGCGATATTTCGGGCTCCTTGCCGGTGGTCCAGGTCGGCATGGTCTGGCGGCGCGGCTCCGGCCTGCCGCAGGCCGCACGCGACTTCATCGGGCTTGCCCAGTCCCAGCGCATGGTCCGTCAGCGGCCGGAGAAGATTGGACGTTAATCTATCGGAAAAACCGATATCGCCTTTCTGATAAATGAATTTGCGAAACCGGAAATTTCACAGCACCTTCATGATCGGGACCAAGCCGCCACGACAGTGCGGCGCCCTTAGAGTCGCGCATGTTCCTTCCGAAAACCGGAACCGGTTTTCGGGGTCATCCGCCAAAATGGGAGATCGACGATGAATTCAATCCTGAAGTCATGCACTGCATTGACGGTCGCGCTGACCTTCTCCGGCCAGGCGATCGCTCAGGTGACGGAACTCGGCAAGGGCGAAGGCCAGGTCAACATCGTCGCCTGGCCCGGCTACATCGAGCGCGGCGAAACCGACAAGGGCTACGACTGGGTCACGTCCTTCGAGAAGGACACAGGCTGCAAGGTCAACATCAAAACCGCCAACACATCCGACGAGATGGTCGCGCTGATGAACGAGGGCGGCTTCGACCTCGTTACCGCCTCGGGCGACGCTTCGCTGCGCCTCGTCGCCGGCAAGCGGGTCCAGCCGATCAACACCGGTCTCATCCCGAGCTGGAACACGGTCGACGACCGGCTGAAGGATGCGCCGTGGTTCACTGTTGGCGGCGTCCACTACGGCGTCCCCTACCAGTGGGGACCGAATGTGCTGATGTACAACACCGAGGTGTTCAAGGAAGCGCCGAAGAGCTGGAACGTGGTCTTCGAGGAGATGACCTTGCCCGACGGCAAGTCGAATAAAGGCCGCGTCCAAGCTTATGACGGGCCGATCCACATCGCCGATGCGGCCAACTATCTGATGTTTCACAAGCCGGAGCTTGGTATCAAGGATCCCTACGAGCTGACCGAGGATCAGTACAAGGCCGCTCTCGATCTCTTGCGCGTCCAGCGCACGCTGGTCGGACGCTACTGGCATGACGCCGCCATCCAGGTCGACGATTTCCAGAACGAAGGCGTCATTGCTTCCGGTTCATGGCCCTACCAGGTCAACACGCTGGCTGCCGCCAAGAAGCCGGTCGCTTCGACCGTTCCCCAGGAAGGCGTCACCGGCTGGGCCGACACCACCATGCTGGCGGCCGAGGCGGCCAACCCGAACTGCGCCTATATGTGGCTGGAGCATTCGCTGTCGCCGAAAGTGCAGGGCGATGTCTCCGCCTGGTTCGGCTCGCTGCCGGTGGTGCCGGCTGCCTGCAAGGGCAACGAACTGCTCGGTGACGAAGGCTGCAAGACCAACGGCTACGACAATTTCGAAAAGATCAAGTTCTGGAAGACGCCGGTGTCGAAGTGCGCCACCCAGAACGATCAGTGCGTGCCTTACTATCGCTGGGTGTCGGACTATATCGGCGTCATTGGCGGACGGTGAGTTCCCTTACCCTCCCCCTTGTGGGGAGGGTCGACGCGCAGCGTCGGGGTGGGGGTCCGCTCGGCAGTTCTTGCCAAATAACCCCACCCGCGGCTTCGCCGCGACCTCCCCACAAGGGGGAGGTAGGGCGTCGCGCAAGTTCGCTGGCCCCGCCCGCTATCCGTGGCGGCGCCGGCGATGTCAACACATCAAACCGGCAACAGACTGACAGCCCATGACAGCAGCCGTTTCCTTCCAAAAAGTCTCGCGCCATTTCGGCAGCGTGCGCGCCGTCGATATGGTCGATCTCGACATCGTGCCGGGCGAGTTCTTTGCCATGCTTGGACCTTCGGGCTCCGGCAAGACAACCTGCCTACGTCTGATCGCCGGCTTCGAGCAGCCGACATCGGGCTCGATCTCCATCTTCGGCGAACGTGCCGAAGGCGTTCCGCCCTATCGCCGCAACGTCAACACCGTCTTCCAGGACTACGCGCTGTTTCCGCATCTGAACGTGCTCGACAATGTCGCCTACGGGCTGATGGTCAAGGGCGTCGGCAAGCTCGAGCGGCAGAAGGCGGCCGAGGAGGCATTGTCTCTGGTGCGGCTTCCTGGCTACGGTGCCCGCCGTCCCGGCCAGCTTTCCGGCGGCCAGCGCCAGCGCGTCGCGCTCGCCCGCGCCCTGGTCAACCAGCCCAAGGTGCTTTTGCTCGACGAGCCGCTTGGCGCGCTCGACCTCAAGCTGCGCGAGAACATGCAGGAGGAGCTGAAGTCGCTGCAGAAGGCGCTCGGCATCACCTTCGTCTTCGTCACCCACGACCAGGGCGAGGCCCTTTCGATGGCCGATCGCGTCGCCGTCTTCAACGACGGTAAGATCATGCAGATCGGCACGCCGGAGGACATCTACCAGCGCCCGAAGACGCGCTTCGTCGCCGATTTCGTCGGCTCGTCCAATGTGCTGCCGCCAGACTTCGTCCAGCGTTATTCCGGCCAGCATCGCTGGGGCAGCCTGCGGCCTGAATCCATTCGCATCGGCCGGGCGGCCAAGGGCGACGGCGTTGCCGCTCGTCTCGTCTCGACCAATTATCTCGGCGCCACGACAAGACTGGCGCTCGACGCCGACGGGCTGAGGCTGCATGCGATCGTGCCGGCCGGTGCGACATTGCCGAAGGAAGGTGAGACGGTCGTGCTCACCTTCAACCGCGAGCACCTGCATTTGATGGACGAGCCGGCATGATGGCGCTGAGGAAAGTCTTGGCTGACAGGCCAAGTGCGGCGCTTCACGGCGCCCCCCTCTGTCCTGCCGGACATCTCCCCCACGAGGGGGGAGATCGGCTGTCGCGACCACTTTCGCCAATCCTCAACGTTGCAGAAGAGGTGCTGCAGGCGAAGCTGCCGATCTCCCCCCAAGTGGGGGAGACGTCCGGCAGGACAGAGGGGGGCGCGAAGGAACGCGACCTGTCGAAGAAACCATGACTCTGACCGCGACCCAGGCAAAACCTGCCCCAGCCCTCCTTCCTCGCGCCGGCGGCCTGCACGGCGCGCTGTCGGACCTGTTCTGGCGCAAGCCGAAGCTGTTGCTGCTCTTGATGCTGCTGCCGCCGGTGCTGTGGCTCGGCATCGTCTATATTGGCTCGCTGTTCGCGCTGCTCTTGCAGAGTTTTTTCTCCATCGACGAATTCTCCGGCCTCATCAACCGGCAGTTCACGCTGAAGACCTATGGCGACCTGCTGCAGGCCGCCAATCTCGACATCATCCTGCGCACGGTGACGATGGCGGCCCTGGTCACGCTCGCCTCGGCGGTCATCGCCTTCCCCATCGCCTATTACGCGGCGCGCTATGCGCGCGGCCGCTGGAAGGCGCTGTTTTATCTCGGCATCATGCTGCCGCTATGGTCGAGCTATCTGGTCAAGATCTACGCCTGGAAGCTCATCCTCGCCAAGGAAGGCATCCTGACCTGGCTGCTCGCCAAGCTGCATTTCCTATGGCTGCTCGATGGCTGGCTGTCGCTGCCGATCGTCGGCGGCAATTCTCTGTCGGTGTCGTCCACCGGCACCTTCATCGTCTTCGTCTATGTCTGGCTGCCCTTCATGATCCTGCCGGTGCAGGCGGCACTTGAGCGCGTGCCCGGCAATCTGGTCGAGGCCTCATCGGACCTTGGCGCCTCGCCCGGCCAGACCTTCCGCAACGTGCTGTTCCCGCTGGCGCTGCCGGGCATCGTCGCCGGCTCGATCTTCACCTTCTCGCTGACGCTGGGCGATTACATCATCCCGCAGATCATCGGCACCTCGCGGCTTTTCATCGGCCAGGCCGTCTATTCGCAGCAGGGCACCGCCGGCAATATTCCGCTCGCCGCCGCCTTCACCGTGGTGCCCATCGTCATCATGGGTTTCTACCTCTGGGGCGCCAAGCGCATGGGGGCCTTCGATGCGCTCTGATGGCTCACAATCCGCCCCTCTTGGCCTGAAGATCGCCGCCGCCTGGGCCCTGCTGTTCCTGCATCTGCCGATCCTCCTGATCTTTATCTATGCCTTCACGACTGAGGAAAAGAGCTTCGTCTGGCCGCCGCCGGGGCTGACGACGCAGTGGTTCGCCGTCACCTGGAACCGCCCCGACGTGTGGGAAGCGCTGTCGCTGTCGGTCCGTGTCGCCGCCATCTCGACCGCCGTCGCCCTGGTCCTTGGCACGCTCTGCGCGGCGGCCGTGTCGCGAACACGGTTCTTTGGCCGCGAAACCATCTCGCTGCTGGTCATCCTGCCCATCGCGCTGCCCGGCATCATCACCGGCATCGCGCTGCGTTCGGCCTTTTCGCTGGCCGAGATTCCGTTCTCGTTCTGGACGATCGTGCTCGGCCACGCCACCTTCTGCGTCGTCGTTGTCTACAACAACGCAGTCGCCCGCTTTCGCCGCACCTCCGGTTCGATGATCGAGGCATCGATGGATCTGGGCGCTGACGGCTTCCAGACCTTCCGCCATGTCGTGCTGCCCAATATCGCCACCGCGCTGCTCGCCGGCGGCATGCTCGCCTTCGCGCTGTCGTTCGACGAGGTCATCGTCACCACCTTCACCGCCGGCCAGCAGCAGACGCTGCCGATCTGGATGCTGGAGGAACTGATCCGTCCGCGCCAGCGCCCAGTCACCAATGTCGTGGCCATGGTCGTCGTGCTGGTGACGCTGCTGCCCATCCTCCTTGCCTACTACCTGACCCGCGACGGCGACCAGATCGCCGGTTCGGGCAAATGACGTCAAGAATCCATAAGGGAGAGACTTCCATGGACACAAAGATGCTGATCGGCTCGAAATTCGAGAAGGGCACCGAAACCGAGGAGCCGATCCTCAATCCGAAGACCGGAGCGACTATCCTCAACCTGCCTGAAGCCAGCCAGGCGCAGAT
Source organism: Mesorhizobium delmotii (assembly GCF_900149755.1). Classification (NCBI taxonomy): domain Bacteria; kingdom Pseudomonadati; phylum Pseudomonadota; class Alphaproteobacteria; order Hyphomicrobiales; family Phyllobacteriaceae; genus Mesorhizobium; species Mesorhizobium delmotii. The sequence goes on from NZ_FUIG01000013.1 coordinate 648,160, forward strand.
CGAGGCAGCAGTGCTTGCCGCCCAAAAGGCCTTCGTCACCTGGTCGCGCACCACGCCGGCGCAGCGCTCGGGTTATCTCCTGAAGATCGCCGATCGCATCGAGGCCGACGCAAAGGATTTCGCGGCACTCGAGGCGCTCAATTGCGGCAAGCCGATCAATGCCGTGCTCAACGACGAAATCCCGGCGATCGTCGACTGCTACCGCTTCTTTGCCGGCGCTGTCCGCTCGATGCCCGGCCAGGTCGCCGGCGAATACATTCCTGGTCACACTTCGATGGTCCGCCGCGATGCCATCGGTGTCGTCGCCTCGATCGCGCCATGGAACTATCCGCTGATGATGATGGCCTGGAAGCTGGCGCCGGCGATTGCCGGCGGCAACACCGTCGTCTTCAAGCCGTCGGAGCAGACGCCGCTGACCTCGCTGAAGCTGGCGAAGATCCTCGCTGGAATCCTGCCGGACGGTGTCGTCAATGTCGTGCTCGGCCGCGGCGACAGCGTCGGCAACACGCTGATCAACCACCCGAAAGTCAACATGATTTCGATCACCGGCGACGTCGCCACCGGCAAGAAGGTGCTGCAGGCCGCAGCCAAATCGGTCAAGCGCACGCATCTCGAACTCGGCGGCAAGGCGCCGGTCATCGTCTTCGACGATGCCGACCTCGGCGCGGTGATCAATGGCCTGCGCGCCTTCGGCTACTACAATGCCGGGCAGGACTGCACTGCCGCCTGCCGCATCTATGCCGGCAAGAAGATCTACGAAAAGCTCGTCGCCGACCTTTCCTCGGCCGTCTCGACCATCAAATACAACCGCCCCGACGACACCGAGAACGAGATCGGGCCGCTCATCTCACGCCGCCAGCGCGACCGCGTTTCGAGCTTCGTCGAACGCGCCTCGGAGCTGAAGCACATCGAGATCACCACCGGCGGCAAGCCGGGCGAAGGCTCCGGCTTCTTCTACCAGCCGACCGTCGTCGCCGGCGCGCTGCAGGAAGACGAGATCGTGCGCCGCGAAGTGTTCGGCCCGGTTGTCTCCGTCACTCGCTTTTCCGAGGTCGACGAGGCGGTGAACTGGGCGAATGACAGCGACTACGGCTTGGCATCGTCAGTATGGACGAAGGACGTTTCGCGCGCCATGGCGACGGCTGCCCGGCTGCAATATGGCTGCACCTGGATCAACACCCACTTCATGCTGACCAATGAGATGCCGCATGGCGGGCTGAAACAGTCCGGCTACGGCAAGGACATGTCGCTTTATGCACTGGAGGATTATACCGCTGTCCGCCATGTGATGGTGGCGCACGGGTAGCGCCTTCCCTTCTCCCCGTTGACGGCCCGTTGACGGTGAGAAGGTTGCCCGAAGGGCCGGATGAAGGGGCAGCACAGGTCTTGCTCAGCTGGTTCCGCCCCTCATCTGCCTGCCGGCATCGATCTGCCACCTGGCGCTGACATCGCTACCGCCTCACTCGTCCCATGCCTGCACGACGGTCTGCCGCGCAATCTGGCCGTCCTTCAGCTCCAGCATCGCCGCGCAGAACACTTTCGTGCCGTCCGGATAGGCGCATGCCTGGGTGAAGGCGAGGTTGTTGCCGTCGGCGATGGTGGTGTCGACCTTGTGGGTCATCGCCCGGCTGCAGATGTCGTCCCAGAATGTGCTGATCGCCGCGCGTCCGCGAATTTCGCGGGGCTTGCTTGGCGGATTGTTGCGGTCGATCACCCGCACCAGCGCGTCATCGGCATAGAAGCTCGCGAGCATTTTTCCGTCACGGCCTTCGATCGCATTCTTGATCGCCGCGCCATTCACTGGCTGTGTCTTGGTCGGCATTTTATCCTCCACGTGCCCGTCTTCACGATCGGGCGGTTGATGATCAGAAGCGGGTATCGATGCGGTCCGACAGGCCGGTGCCGCGCTTGTCGAACAGGATCAGCCGCGAGAAGGCTGAAAGCCGCTTCAGCAGCCGGCTGTAGCCTTCGTCTTCCCAGTGCAGGTCGAGATTGGAAATGAAGCCCGGCACGAAAACGAGATCGAACGATCCCTGGCCGACCACCTGATAGGCGATCCGCACGTCGCCACTTCGGGCGTATCGCGTTTCGATAGGCCTCACGAGATTTGTCCGCCCGGCCCGACGATTTCTGGTCGCTCAACATAGCAGAGGCGCGACGCCTACGGCAGATCAAACTTTAGAAGATGGGAATGCAAGCGTATGGGCCATGAAAGGCACGTTTGCTGACTACTTCTGCGAAGCGGCGATCCCGGCATTCGACTCACCGGCCCCAGGGCCTTTGCCGCCTGGAACGATGCCCCCGGCATCGGCGCGGAAGCCCACTGCTTCCGGTGCAGCCGGCCGCTTGATCCTTGCCGAGGCGGCCACGACAAGATCGTTGAAGCCTTCGCAACCGCCGTCCAGCATTTCGAACAACTGCCGCCGCATCCTCGGTTCCCAGAACTTGTTGATATGCTCGGCGACGCCGGCAATGCCTTCCTCGCGCGGCTTGGAGTGAAAAAAGGCGGCGATCTGATTGGCCATGCGGACCAGCTTCTCGCTGGTGCTCATGATGTGGCCTTCGTCATGCGACATGCTTGGCAACTCCGGAAACCACCCGTTCGGGGTGGGTGAAGATATCGAAATCATTGCCGCGCACCAAAGCCACCAGCGTCATGCCGGCGTCCTCGGCGGTGCGGATGGCAAGTGCCGTCGGCGCCGAAACGGCGATGATGAACGCAGCGCCGATCGCCGCCGTCTTCTGCACCATCTCGACCGAAACGCGCGATGTCACCACGACGGCACCCAAGGTGCCATCGATGCCGGCTTTGGCTAGCGCGCCGGCCAGCTTGTCGAGCGCGTTATGACGGCCGACATCCTCGCGCGCCATGACGATGCCCTTGCCGGAGATATAAAAACCGGCGGCGTGGACGGCGCCGGTCTCGGCATGCAGCGGCTGCACTCTCGACAAAAGCTTGACCGAACGGACGATGTCGTTCGCCGCAAGCGTAAGTTTTGACGAACCGACCGTCTCGACCGAGCGCATCGCCTCCTCGATCGACTCGATGCCGCACAGCCCGCAGCCGACCGGTCCGGCCAGCCGCCGGCGCCGCGCCTCGAACCGCGTATTGGCCTGGTCTTTGAGCCTGATCTGGATGTCGATGCCGGCGCCGTGATCTTCGACTTCGATCGCCTCAATTTCTTGCCGGTCGGCGATAATGCCCTCGGTCAGCGAGAAGCCGAGCGCGAAATCCTCGAAATCGGCTGGACTTGCCATCATCACCGCATGGGTGGTGCCGGCAAAGGAGAACGCCACCGGCGTCTCTTCCGGCACCATCCGGTTGGCGGCCACAGTGCCGCCGGCGCGGTGTGCCAGCCGCGAGATCTGCGTCGTGGCTTTGCGGCGCGCGCTCAAAGATTACTCCGCTGCTTCCAAGGTCGCGATGCGACGGCTGTTGCGGGCCTGCTCGTCATAGTCGAGCTGCCATTCCGACGGTCCGTTGGACGCGCCGACCTGCACCGCCGTCACCTTGTATTCCGGGCAGTTGGTCGCCCAGTCGGAGAAGTCGGTGGTGATGACGTTGGCCTGCGTGTCCGGATGGTGGAACGTTGTATAGACCACGCCCGGCGACACCTTGTCGGTGATCAGCGCGCGCAGCGTCGTCTCGCCGGAGCGGCTGGTCAGTCGGACCCAGTCACCGTCGCGCAGGCCGCGGTTTTCGGCGTCATGCGGGTGGATCTCGAGCCGGTCCTCGCTATGCCACATGATATTGTCGGTACGCCTGGTCTGCGCGCCGACATTGTACTGCGACAGGATGCGGCCGGTGGTCAGCAGCAGCGGGAAGCGCGGTCCCGTCCTCTCGTCGGTCGCGACATATTCGGTGCGGATGAACTTGCCCTTGCCGCGCACGAAGCCGCTGATATGCATGATCGGCGTACCTTCCGGCGCCTGCTCGTTGCACGGCCACTGCACCGAGCCCATCTTGTCCAGATAGTCAAAGGAAACCTTGGCGAAGCTCGGAGTCGTCTTGGCGATCTCGTCCATGATTTCCGACGGATGCTGGTAATTCCAGTCAAGCCCCATCGTCTGTGCGAGCTTCTGCGTCACTTCCCAGTCGGCCAGCCCGTTCTTCGGCGCCATCACCTTGCGCACGCGATTGATGCGGCGCTCGGCATTGGTGAAGGTGCCGTCCTTCTCGAGGAAAGTCGAGCCGGGCAGGAAGACATGCGCATAGTTGGCGGTCTCATTGAGGAAGAGATCGTGCACGACGACACATTCCATCGCGGCAAGGCCCGCGGCGACATGCTTGGTATCGGGATCGGACTGCAAAATGTCCTCGCCTTGCACATAGAGGCCCTTGAACGAGCCGTCGACGGCGGCGTCCAGCATATTGGGGATGCGCAGACCGGGCTCGTCGTCGAGCTTGACGCCCCACAGGCTCTCATAGATGTCGCGCACCGCATCGCCGGAGACGTGACGATAGCCGGGCAGCTCATGCGGGAACGAGCCCATGTCGCAGGAGCCCTGCACATTGTTCTGGCCGCGCAGTGGGTTCACGCCGACGCCCGGCCGGCCGATATTGCCGGTCGCCATGGCGAGGTTGGCGATGGCGATGACGGTGGTCGAACCCTGGCTGTGCTCGGTCACGCCGAGGCCGTAATAGATCGCGCCATTGCCGCCGGTGGCAAACAGCCGTGCGGCGCCGCGGATCTCTTCGGGATCGACATTGGCAAGCTGTCCGACGACTTCCGGGCTGTTTTCCGGTAGCGCCACGAACGATGCCCAGTCCTGGAACTCGTCCCAGTCGCAGCGCTCGCGGATGAAAGCTTCGTCGAACAGGCCTTCGGTGACGATCACATGCGCAAGCGCGGTGACCACGGCGACATTGGTGCCGGGCTTCAGCGGCAGATGATGCTGCGCCTCGATATGGGCCGAGCGCACGATGTCGGTGCGGCGCGGGTCGAGCACGATCAGCTTGGCGCCCTTGCGCAACCGCTTCTTCATGCGCGACGCAAATACCGGATGCGCGTCGGTCGGATTGGCACCGATGATCATTACCACGTCGGTTTGCTCGATCGAATCGAAATCCTGCGTGCCTGCCGAAGTGCCGAAGGTCTGGCCAAGGCCATAGCCGGTCGGCGAATGGCAGACGCGGGCGCAGGTATCGACATTGTTGTTGCGGAAACCTTGGCGGATCAGCTTCTGCACCAGATAGGTTTCCTCGTTCGTGCAGCGCGACGAGGTGATGCCGCCGATCGAGGTGCGGCCATACTGGTACTGGATGCGGCGGAATTCGTTGGCAGTATGGGCGAGCGCTTCTTCCCACGACACTTCGCGCCATGGATCGGTGACCTTTTCACGGATCATCGGATTGAGGATGCGCTCCTTGTGGGTCGAGTAGCCGTAGGCAAAACGTCCCTTGACGCAGCTATGGCCGCGGTTGGCCTTGCCGTCCTTGTAGGGCACCATGCGCACCAGCTCGTCGCCGCGCATTTCGGCCTTGAACGAGCAGCCGACGCCGCAATAGGCGCAGGTGGTGACCACCGAATGCTCCGGCTGGCCGATCTTGATCACCGATTTCTCGGAAAGCGTCGCTGTCGGACAGGCCTGCACGCAGGCGCCGCAGGACACGCATTCGCTGTCGATGAACAGCTGATGCATGCCGGGCGACACTCGGCTTTCGAAGCCGCGGCCCTCGATGGTCAGCGCGAAGGTGCCTTGCACTTCCTCGCAGGCGCGCACGCAGCGCGAGCAGACGATGCATTTCGACGGATCATAGGTGAAGTACGGGTTGGACTCGTCCTTCGCCATCCATTTGAAGTTTTCTGCGCCGTCGTTCTTCTTGAAAACGTGGTTGTCGCCCTCATAGCCGTAGCGCACGTCGCGCAGGCCGACGACGCCGGCCTGCGTCTGCAATTCGCAGTCGCCATTGGCAGCACAGGTCAGGCAGTCGAGCGGATGATCGGAGATGTAGAGCTCCATCACGCCGCGGCGGATGTCCTTCAGCCTTCCGGTCTGGGTGTGCACGACCATACCCGACGCCACCGGCGTCGTGCAGGAGGAGGGCGTGCCGTTGCGGCCGTCGATCTCGACCAGGCAGAGCCGACAGGAACCGAAGGCGTCGACCATGTCAGTGGCGCAGAGTTTTGGAATGGCGATGCCTGCTTCCATCGAGGCGCGCATGATCGAGGTGCCTTCCGGCACGGTGACGGTGAAGCCGTCGACGGTCAGCGTCACCTGCTTCTCGGCGGTCGAAGCCGGTGTGCCGTAGTCGATTTCCTGAACGAGACCCATGGCGAGGCTCCTATTCTGCTGCTTCGGCGACCGGCGCCGGCTTGAAATCATCGCGGAAGTGGTTGATTGCGCTCATCACCGGGTAGGGCGTGAAGCCACCCAGCGCGCAGAGCGAACCGAACTTCATCGTGTTGCAGAGGTCGGTCACCAGCTCGATCTGCTTTTCCGGCTCTATACCCCTGGCGATCTTGTCGATCGTCTCGACGCCGCGCGTCGAGCCGATGCGGCACGGCGTGCACTTGCCGCAGCTTTCGATGGCGCAGAACTCCATGGCGAAGCGCGCCTGCTTCAGCATGTCGGCTGTGTCGTCGAAGACGGTGATGCCGGCATGGCCGATCAGCCCGTCCTTGGCGGCGAATGCCTCGTAGTCGAAAGGCGTGTCGAACAGGGAGCGGGGAAAATAAGCTCCCAATGGACCCCCGACCTGCACCGCCTTGACCGGCCGTCCAGTCGCCGTGCCACCGCCGATGTCGTCGACGATCTCGCCAAGCGTCATGCCGAACGCCGCCTCGAACAGGCCGCCATATCTGACGTTACCGGCGATCTGGATCGGAATGGTGCCGCGCGAGCGACCCATGCCGAAATCCTTGTAGAAGGCAGCACCCTTGTCCATGATCACAGGCACCGAGGCCAGCGAGATGACGTTGTTAATCACCGTCGGCTTGCCAAACAGGCCCTGGATGGCCGGCAGTGGCGGCTTGGCGCGAACGACGCCGCGCTTGCCTTCGAGGCTGTTGAGCAGCGAGGTTTCCTCGCCGCAGACATAGGCGCCGGCGCCGACGCGAATTTCCATGTCGAAGGCGTTGGGCGAGCCCAGAACATTGACGCCGAGCAGGCCGGCCTTGCGGGCGACCTCGACCGCCTTCTGCATCATCGCCACCGCATGCGGATATTCCGAGCGGATATAGACAAAGCCCTTGCTCGCGCCGGTGGCGATGCCGGCGATCGCCATGCCTTCGATCAGCACGAAGGGGTCGCCCTCCATGATCATGCGGTCGGCGAAGGTTGCGCTGTCGCCCTCGTCGGCATTGCAGACGATGTACTTTTTGTCGGCCGTCGTATCGAGCACCGTCTTCCATTTGATCCCGGTCGGGAAGCCGGCGCCGCCGCGGCCACGCAGGCCCGACTCTGTCACCTGCTTGACGATGTCGGCCGGCGCTAGTCCCACGGCATTCTGCAGGCCCTTCAGCCCGCCATGCGCCTTGTAGTGATCGAGCGACAGCGGATTGATGACGCCGCAGCGCGCGAAGGTCAGCCGCGTCTGCCTAGCCAGGAACGGGATCTTGTCGGGTGCACCCAACCAGCGCTTGTGGTAGCCGCCGGTGAGAAAGCCACAGTCGAAAAGGCTTTTGACGTCGGACGGCTTTACCGGCCCATAGGCGACGCGGCCATTGGCTGTCGCCACCTCGACCATCGGCTCGAGGAAATAGGCGCCGCGCGAACCATTGCGCACGATCTTGGCCTCGATACCGCGATCGGCCAATTCCTTTTCGATCGCCTTGGCGACCTTTTCAGCACCGAGCGCCAGCGCGCCGGAATCGCCGGGAACGTAGATGCGCGGGATCATGAGCGCACCCCGGCAGCGATCTCGTCGAGCTTTTCGTCATCGAGCCGGCCGATCACCTCGCCGTCCAGCATCGCCGATGGCGCGCAAGCGCAAAGTCCGAGGCAATAAACCGGTTCCAGCGTCACCGAACCGTCGCGAGCCGTCTCGTGGAAGCCGATGCCCAGCAATTGCTTGAGCTTGGCGGCAATGGCATCCGAGCCCATCGATTGACAGGCTTCCGCCTGGCAGAGCTTCAGCACATGCCGCCCAGCCGGATGGCTGCGGTAGTCATGATAGAAGGTGACGACGCCGTGCACCTCTGCCTTGGAGATGTTCAGCGCCTCGGCGATCACCGGCAACGCGTCCTGCGGCACATGGCCGAACTCTTCCTGGATGCCGTGGAGGATCGGCAACAGCGGGCCTTCGAGGCCCTTCAACTCCTGGACGATCGCCGCCGTGCGCGACGCGATCTCGGTACCTGCAGGCTGCATTGTCATGCAGCGCCCTCCCTGGTCGTAGTAATCTTCCGCTAAGTGCTTAGGAAATCAGAGGAAACCCACCAAATCAATAAAGCTGATCCGTTGCTCGATAGAAATCTTCTATCGACACCGTCCAGCCTGCAATCTCTAGCTCAGTGGCGGGCGCGGAAATCGTCTGCCAGCGCCATCGCCTCGTCCAGCAGCGCCGAGACCAGCGGAGTGTGCGGCTCGCGCGGTGTCGCCACCAGCCCGACGGTGTGGCTGGCATCCGGCTCGACGATCGGAATGGCCCGGATCGGCTCGGAAAAGCCGAACGTTTCCGAGAGGTTGAGCGGCATGATCGACGACCATTTGCCGGTGCGGATATGGGAGAACAGCACGATCATCGAATTGGATTCGAGTGTCGGCCGCACCTGCACGCCGGCCTCGGCAAGGTGCTGGTCGATGATGCGGCGGTTCTGCATGTCCGGCGTCAACAGGCAAAGCGGCAGCTGGCTAAGCTCCGCCCATGTCACTTTGTCGCGGTCGGAATAGGGGGTTCCGACCGCGGTGATCAGCTGATAGCGCTCGTCATAGAGCGGCACGCTGGTCACCCGCCCCAGCGGCTCGTTGTCGAGATAGGTAATGCCGGCGTCGATATCGAAATTGCCGAGCAGCGACAGCACCTCGATCGAGGTGCGCGACAGCACCGAGAAGGTGACGCCGGGATGCTTGGCGCGAAAAGGTGTCGTCAGCCGAGCCACCATGGCCAGCGCTGTCGGGACGGCCGCGATGCGGATGCGCCCCGAGAGGCCGTGGCGCGCCGCCCGCATCTCCTCGCGCATGGTGCGGGTATCGCCGACGATGCGGCGCGCCCACACCAGCACCTGTTCTCCCTCCGGCGTCAGCCCCTGAAAGCGCGATCCGCGCAATACCAGCATCACGCCGAGCTGGCCCTCCAGCTGCTTGATGCCGGCCGAAAGCGTCGGCTGGGTGACGCCGCACACCTCCGCCGCCCGGCCGAAATGCTCTTCCCTGGCCAGCGCGATGAAGAATTCCAGCTTGTCGATCATGAGCGGACGCTACCCGGCCAAGTGCGGTTACGCCAGATGCATGCTGTTTTTGCTGGCGAATCCTCATGCGGCCGAAGCTTCGCCGCCGTCCAAGCTAACGGTCGACCAGGTTCAGAATGTTGCCGTCAGGATCCTTGAACCAGGCGACCTTCATGCCGTAGCCGACATGGATGTCGCCTTCCAGCGTCAGGCCCGGCATATCGTAATGTTCGAAGACGACGCCCTTCGACCTTAACGCGCTGACAATTTTTTCGATCTCGTCGCCGACCATCCAGGTTACCGCCGTCGCCTTGTTGGTTCCGGCGAACGTCGAGCGATACACATTGATGCTGGTGTCGCCGCTTTTGTAGACGATCAGTTCGTCCCCCTCGTCATGAACCTCCGTCAGACCCAGAACGTCTTCATAGAAGGCCTTGGCCTTGGCCAGATCCTTCACCGCGAGATTGGCCGTTGCGTTGCTGTTTGCGAGCATGATTGGTCTCCTTTCCTTGCTGGCGAGCACGTCCTCCGAAGCCCTGCAACAAAATAGGGCTGCTTCGTTTTCTGGCGACCGCAGCCTGTGCGATCGGCGTGCCTCTTCCCTAAAGACGTTTTGTCTCCCGCAAATCCCGACAAGCAGACGCGAATTTTGAAGCCATGCCACTGTGCGTGTCGTTCCGCCGCTTGGTTCTGTTCGGGAACTGCCTTATCTGAAGCGGAAAGCAGAGGAAAAAGCTCATGTCCGTCACCAAGGAAATCGTCATCGAGCGCCTGAAGACGGTCAACGGACCGGACTTCACCGGCAACATCGTCGACCTCGGCATGGTTTCCGAGATTTTCATTGCCGATGCCAAGGTGTTCTTTTCGATCACCGTGCCGGCTGCCCGTGCCCAGGAGATGGAGCCACTGCGCGCCGCCGCCGAACGCGTCGTCAAGGCGATCCCCGGTGTCGCCGGCGCCGTGGTTGCGCTGACGGCGGAAAGGAAAGGCGGCGGCATGGAGGCTCCGGTTCCGCAAAGGCCCGCTCCCAGGCCCGCGCCGGCCGCACCCGCTGCCGCGCCACGACCGGCCCCGCATGCTCCAGCCTCGCACAGCCAGGGCAAGCGCGGTGTGCCCGGCATCGAGGCGATCATCGCTGTTGCTTCCGGCAAGGGCGGCGTCGGCAAGTCGACCACCGCCGTCAACATCGCGCTAGGCCTCGCCGCCAACGGCTTGAGGGTAGGTGTGCTCGACGCCGATATCTACGGCCCGTCGATGCCGCGGCTGCTCAACATCCATGGCCGGCCGCAGACCGTCGACGGCAAGGTCCTGAAGCCGATGGAGAATTACGGCCTGAAGGTCATGTCGATGGGCTTCCTCGTCGATGAGGAGACGCCGATGATCTGGCGCGGGCCGATGGTGATGTCGGCATTGACGCAAATGCTGCGCGAGGTCGAGTGGGGGCCGCTCGATGTGCTTGTCGTCGACATGCCGCCCGGCACCGGCGACGCGCAGCTGACCATGGCCCAGCAGGTGCCGTTGGCCGGCGCCGTCATCGTCTCGACGCCGCAGGATCTGGCCCTGATCGATGCCCGAAAAGGCCTCAACATGTTCAGGAAGGTCGACGTGCCGGTGTTGGGCATCGTCGAAAATATGAGCTATTTCCTCGCCCCCGACACCGGCAAGCGCTACGACATCTTCGGCCATGGCGGCGCGCGCCGCGAGGCCGAGCGTCTCGGCGTCACCTTCCTCGGCGAAGTGCCGCTCGAAATGGGCATCCGCGAAAGCTCCGATGCCGGCACGCCGGTGGTGGTCTCGAAGCCCGACGGCGCCGAGGCGAAGATCTACCGCGACATCGCCTCGAACGTCTGGGGCAGGGTCAACGAAGAACGCGGCGCGGCCGAAGCCGCCGTGCCGAGCATCGTGTTCGAGTGATCCCTCCCCCTTGAGGGGAGGGTGCCGCGCGAAGCGCGGCGGGAGGGGTCATCTCAACCGCCTCGACCTCTTACGAAAGAAATGTCGGAGCGCGTCGCCACCGACCCCACCCGGCCCTTCGGGCCACCCTCCCCTCAAGGGGGAGGGGCTGCGCCCACCTTCTCGCCAAAACTCGAAAAAAACTGCCCGGCCAGTTTCTTCGACGTCGATTCGATCAGCCGGCTGCCGAGCTGGGCGATCTTGCCGCCGACATCGGCCTTGGCCGCATATCTGAGGATCGTCGCCTCCGGCCCGTCGGCGGTCAGCGTCACATCGGCGCCACCCTTGGCAAAGCCGGCGATGCCGCCCTTGCCCTCGCCCTGGATGGTGTAGGAATGCGGCGGGTTGAGATTCCTGAGCGTCACCTCGCCGTTGAACGTCGCCTTGATCGGGCCGATCTTGAGCACCACGGTCGCCCCCATCTCGGTGTCCGACTTCTTTTCGAGGCTCTGGCAGCCCGGAATGGTCTGCCTCAGAACGGCCGGGTCGTTCAGTGCTTCCCACACCTTTTGCAGGGGTGCGGCGATGCGTTCCTCGCCTTCGATCACCAAAGCCATCAAAATCTCCCGGATACAAAATTGACAAACCCCGGCCCCGTCTAGCGTGGGGCCCGATGTATGTCTATCGCACCAAAGTCCGGATTCGGATGGCGCGTGCCTCTTGCCTGCTCTCGCGCGTTGTCATATCGATTTGTCATACAAATACGGAGACCATGATGGCCGGCGCCCCCACAACGAAGAAGAAATTTCGCTCGCAGGAGTGGTTCGACAATCCCGACAATCCGGGGATGACGGCGCTTTACCTCGAGCGCTACCTGAATTACGGGCTGACGCGTGCCGAACTGATGTCGGGCAAGCCGCTGATCGGCATCGCCCAGACCGGCTCGGATCTGTCGCCCTGCAACCGCCATCATCTCGAACTGGCCAAGCGCGTGCGCGAGGGCATCGTCTCGATGGGCGGCATCCCTTTCGAGTTCCCATGCCACCCGATCCAGGAGACGGGCAAACGCCCGACCGCGGCACTCGACCGCAACCTTGCCTATCTCGGCCTGGTCGAGGTGCTCTACGGCTATCCGCTCGACGGCGTCGTGCTCACCATCGGCTGCGACAAGACGACGCCGGCCCTGCTGATGGCCGCCGCCACCGTCAATATTCCGGCTATCGCGCTGTCGGTCGGCCCGATGCTCAACGGCTGGCACAAGGGCAAGCGCACCGGCTCCGGCACCATCGTCTGGGAATCGCGCCAGCGCCTGTCGGCGGGCGAAATCGGCTATGACGAGTTCATGGACATCGTCGCCTCCTCGGCGCCGTCCACCGGCTATTGCAACACCATGGGAACCGCCACCACCATGAACTCCTTGGCCGAGGCGCTCGGCATGCAGCTGCCGGGCTCGGCCGCGATCCCCGCGCCCTATCGCGAGCGCGGCCAGATCGCCTATGAGACCGGAAAACGCATCGTCGACATGGTGCATGAGGATCTGAAGCCCTCCGACATCATGACCCGGCAGGCCTTCGAGAATGCCATCGTCGTCAACTCGGCCATCGGCGGCTCGACCAACGCGCCGATCCATCTCAACGCCATCGCCCGCCATCTCGGCGTGCCGCTCGACAATGACGACTGGCAGAAGGTCGGCCTCAAGATACCGCTTATCGTCAACCTGCAGCCGTCGGGCGAATATCTCGGCGAGGATTATCATCATGCCGGTGGCGTGCCGGCGGTGGTGGCCGAACTGATGAAGGCCGGGCTGTTGCCCCATCCCGACGCCATGACCGTCAACGGCAAGACGATGGGCGACAATTGCAGTGGGGCCGTCAACGAGAATCTCGACGTCATCCGCACCGTCGCCGAGCCGCTGAAGGCCAATGCCGGCTTCATCAATCTCAGCGGTAATCTGTTCGATTCGGCGATCATGAAGACCAGCGGCATCTCGCCCGAATTCCGCGAGCGCTATCTGTCGAACCCGAACGATCCTGAGGCCTTTGAGGGCAACGCCATGGTCTTCGACGGGCCAGAGGACTACCACGCCCGCATCGACGATCCGGCGCAAGGCATCGACGAGCACACCATCCTGTTCATGCGCGGCGCCGGCCCGATCGGTTATCCGGGCGGCGCCGAAGTCGTCAACATGCAGCCGCCGGCCCATCTCATCAAGAAGGGCATCCACGCGCTGGCCTGCATCGGCGACGGCCGCCAGTCGGGCACGTCCGGCTCGCCGTCGATCCTCAACGCCTCGCCCGAAGCCGCCATAGGCGGCGGGCTGGCGCTGTTGAAGACCGGCGACCGCGTCCGCATCGACCTGCGCAAGGGCACCGCCGACATTCTCGTCACCGACGACGAGATCACGCGCCGGCGCGCCGAGCTGCAGAACAGCGGCGGCTATCACTACCCCAAGCACCAGACGCCATGGCAGGAGATCCAGCGCGGCATGGTCGACCAGTTTTCCGAAGGAATGGTGCTGAAGCCGGCGGTGAAATACCAGGATGTGGCGCACACCCGCGGCGTGCCGCGGGACAATCACTGAACGCCTCTTCTTCCTTCTCCCCTAGTGGGGCCCGAAGGGCGGGCGAGGACCGTGACTCGCCCCGGGCGGTGGATTGGCGCGCAGCGTCGAGACGGAAGAGGGGTGTTGGACGGAGTGCGGTCGGTGGCCAAGCTGGAACACCCTCATCCGACCGAGCGGAGCCTGTCCTCGGGCTTGCCGGAGGCAAGACCCGTGGGCTCGGCCACCTTCTCCCACAAAGGGGAGAAGGAAAGAGCCGCGTCCAAGCAGCGCCTATAGATAGCCGGTGATGTCAGGCGCCTGGTCCTGCCTGTCGCGCTTGCCGTCCTCGTAGACGATCGGTGCTGCGGCAAGTTCCTCTTCGGTGACGTCGTCGAGGCAGGCGACGTTCACCGCCCAAAAATTCCCGCCCATGAAATCGAGATAGCCGCGCGAGAGAAAATTCGCGCCGCAGTTCGGGCACATATAGTGGTTGATGTCGCCTTCCGGCCAGTTCGACGGCGTCGCCTTGTATTCCCGCATCCGGTCGCGGCCGTCCGTCACCCGCACGGCTTCATAGGCTGCGAAGGATTTCCGGTAGCCGAGTTTCCAGCAGAAGCTGCAATTGCATTTGCGGATGCCTTCGGCGAGGTCGATTTCGGCTTCGAAACGCACCGCACCGCAATGGCAGCTGCCGTGATAGGTCTTTTTCATGGTTTTCCTCCCAGACGTGTTCTGGCTCCGCCAACCGGCCGCCAGAGCCAGAGCATCCTTTGCTCCAGGCATGACGCTTGACAAGCGGGCGCGACAAATCCACGATCATGGCAAGGGGTGCATCGCGACGACCCCGTGAGGCGTCAGCCCAACGTTCGCGTCCAAGCTTCTCTCTCATGGAGGTGGACGCCATGCCGTCGACAACCGCTATCACCGTATCGCAACTTTCCCGTCTGATTGGTCTGCCGGGTGCGCCCGTGATCATCGATGTTCGCATCGAAGAGGACTACAACGCCGATCCGCGCCTGCTGCCGGCCTCAAGCCGGCGTGATTTCAAAACCGTCTCGACCTGGGCATCCGAATTCGCCGGCAGCCGAGTGGCGGTCGTTTGCCAAAGAGGACAAAAGCTCTCGCAAGGTGTGGCCGCATGGCTGCGGCACGAGGGCATCAGTGCCGAATCCCTCGAAGGCGGGTTCGAAGCCTGGCGCGATGCCAAGGGGCTTCTGGTTCACGCCGGCAAGATACCGCCCCGCGATGAAGAAGGCCGCACCGTGTGGGTGACGCGGACCCGCCCGAAGGTCGATCGCATCGCCTGCCCCTGGCTGATCAGGCGCTTCATCGATCCGAGCGCGGTCTTCCTCTTTGTCGAGGCGGCCGAAGTGTCGGCCACTGCGGATCGCTTTCAGGCCGTGCCTTTCGACATCGACAATGTGTTCTGGACTCACCGGGGCGAGTGCTGCACCTTCGACACGATGATCGAAGAGTTCGGGCTCGAATCCGAGGCGCTCGACCGCCTGGCCATGATCGTGCGCGCAGCCGATACCGCAAGCCTCGATCTGGCTCCCCAGGCGGCCGGATTCCTGGCCGCCTCGCTTGGCCTGTCGCGGATGTTTCGCGACGATCTGGAACAGCTGGAGGCAGGCATGCTGCTCTACGATGCGTTTTTCCGATGGTGCCGCGACGCCACCGAGGAGACGCACAACTGGCCAGGCAAGCCATCATGAGCGCCCAAGCTTCGGAAGAAAAGGGGGCTTCTGACAAAACGGGGGCTTCTGACAAAATGGCGACTTCGGGAAAAACGGGCGAGACCGTCGAAGCGCCGGCTGCGCCATCCTTCCGTGAAGGCGTAAAACTCTGGGCGAAAATCGGCCTGCTCAGCTTCGGCGGGCCGGCCGGCCAGATCGCGCTCATGCACAGGGAATTGGTCGAGGAACGGCGTTGGATCGGCGAGCAACGTTTCCTGCATGCGTTGAACTACTGCATGCTGCTGCCCGGCCCTGAAGCCCAGCAACTCGCCATCTATATCGGCTGGTTGCTGCACCGGACGATCGGCGGCCTGGTCGCCGGTATTCTGTTCGTCGCGCCGGGTGCGCTTGTGATGCTCACCTTGAGCATCCTCTATGCGCTGTATGGCGACGCTCCCCTGGTCGAGGCGCTGTTTTTCGGGGTGAAAGCGGCCGTGCTCGCCATCGTGATCGAGGCGATGATTCGGATCGGACGACGTGCCCTCAAGAATCGGGTCATGGTGTTGATCGCGCTCGCCGCCTTCATCGCTATCTATGCTTTGAACGTGCCGTTTCCGCTCATCATCCTGCTTGCCGGCCTGGCAGGCTGGATTGGAAACCGTATTGCGCCGGCCCTTTTTTCCGGCGCGGCGCACGGCAAAGACGCGGTTCCCGACATCAAGGGCGCGGTCGACCTGATGTTCGAGCGCGGCGAGCTGGCCCACACCAGGCCGACGCGGTGGCATGCGCCGCGCATCATTGCGATCTGGCTGCCGATCTGGCTCGGGCCCGTGCTTCTGATCTGGGCGCTCACCGGATCCGCCAGTGTGTGGACTGAGATCGGTGGGTTCTTCAGCGTCATGGCGGTCGTCACCTTCGGCGGCGCCTACGCAGTCCTTGCCTATGTCGCGCAGGCAGCGGTCGAGTCCTTCGGCTGGCTCGCACCCGGTGAAATGGTCGATGGCCTCGGGCTTGCTGAAACCACGCCGGGTCCGCTCATTCTCGTCCTGCAGTTCGTCGGCTTTCTTGCCGCGTTCCGCCAATCCGGATCGTTGAGCCCGCTGCTTGCCGGATCGCTTGGGGCGATGCTCACGCTGTGGGCCACGTTCACCCCTTGCTTCTTCTGGATCTTCCTCGGTGCGCCCTACATCGAAGCCCTGCGCGGCAACAAGGCGCTGTCGGCGGCGCTGGGCGCGATCACCGCCGCTGTCGTCGGCGTCATCATGAATCTCGCTCTGTGGTTCGGCTTGCACGTCATCTTCGGCGAGGTGCGTAATATCGGTCTTGGGATGGACGTGCCGGTGTTTTCATCGATCGACTGGGGTGCGGCGCTGCTGTCGTGTGCTGCCATGATCGCCATTCTGAAGCTGAAGATCGGCATGCTGCCGACGCTTGGGGGATCGGCCCTGGCTGGCGTTTTGTTGCTGGCAGCGAGTGGTTAATGCATGTCGCGCAAAAGTGTGCAGCGGTTTTGCGATAACGACATGCATAAAGCAACATCCTAAAGCGCGTCGCATGCGCCCGGTCAAACGCGACGCGCTTTAGCGGCTGCGTGCAGCCGGCGCTTTGCTGCGGTTTCGGGCATTCGGATAGGAACATCATGGCGAAACGGCGCTCCTCCCTAGGCTTCCTCGGAATGTTCGGCCGTTCAGGCGACCTCAGGCAACTCGACGCCGCGTTACGCGGCGTCGACCTTCATCCCGCCCTTGTGCCGGAAGGAGCAAAGCTCACCATCGTCAATCTGATGAAGGATCACTGGCCTGACGAGCCGCCACAACAAGCCTATCCACCGGTGGCGCAGCTGCTTGGCTATTGTGTTGCCGGGCCGGAAGCATTCGAGCAATCCAACGGCCTTCGACATAGGCTGGATGCGGAGCGCCGGATCGAGGCGGCACTTGAAGCCGGCGACAGCTTCGATGCGCAAATCATACTGATGACGCTGCATGCCAAGCTGATCAGTGACGCGGTCGTCGAGCGCTATGGGTTGGGCACCGACTGACCGTTTTGACGAGTAGCGTCTTCAGCCGCCCATGCCGCTGCGCGGCAGATGGATAAGATTGCCGAAGCGGACGCGCAACTTGTCGTCGACCGGCTTCGGCACGTGGCGCGGGAAGCGCTCGGCGAGGATGCGTTTCTTCTCGATGATCGCCCGCTGCAAGATGTCGGGCTTGCCCTTCTCGTTCCACTCCTTCGGCGAAAAGCGGTCGCCGACTGCCGGATAGAAATATTCGGTCTGCATCAGCCGCAGCGTCTGCTCGTTGCCGAGATAGTGACCCGGGCCCTTCAGGCAAACGTCGGCGATGGTGTCTATCGACAGCGACTCATCGGTCACCTCAATGCCGCGCACGCAGCGCAGGCAATGGCCGAGCATGTCGTTGTCGATGATCAGGCTCTCCAGGCAGAAGCCGAGCAGCGAGGCGTGCATGCCGGCCGATTCGTAGACAAGGTTGAGGCCGGCAAGGCCGGCCATCACATCGGTGATGCCCTTTTCGTAACCGGACTGAATGTCGGGCAGTTTCGAATCCGTCATGCCGGCGGCCGAACCGCCCGGCAGGTCGTAGAATTGCGCCATCTGGGCGCAGGCAGCGGTCAGCACCGCTTGCTCGGCCGAGCCGCCGGACATGGCGCCGGTCCTGAGATCCGAGACGAACGGCCAAGTGCCGAAGATCGCCGGATGCCCGGGTTTGATAGCGTTGACGTAGACAAGGCCGGCGAGCACCTCGGCCACCGCTTGCACCACCGCACCGGCGATCGCTGCCGGCGCCGTGGCGCCCGCCTGGCCGGCCGACAGCAATAGGATTGGAATGCCGCCTTCGACGCAGGCCTCGAGCACGCCGCAGGCGTCCTCGGCGAATTTCATCGGCGGCACGACAAAACAGTTCGAATTGGAGACGAAAGGCCGGGCGCGAAAATTCTCTTCGCCGCCGGCAATCGCATAGAGCATGTCGAGAGCCGGCTTGACGTTCTCGCGCACCGTGAAGGATGTGCCGACATGCTTCGACGTGCCCATCACGCAGGCGTAAAGCGTGTTGAAATCCATATCGAGCGGATCGGGAATGTCGCGCGGCACCATCGGCCGCTGGAAGAAATGGATGTTGTCGAGCCCTTCGACGATGCGGGCCGCGTCATAGATGTCCTGCAGCAGCGACTCGCGATAACAGCGCTTCTCGACGTCGACCAGATGCACCGCGGCGCCCGCCGTGCCGTAATGCACGCGCTTGCCCTGGATCAGCATGTCGTGCTTGGGATCCTGACCATGCAGGGTGAAGTGGCGTGCGGCCTTCTTGATGGTATCGAGGACGAGCGCGCGCGGAAAACGAATGCGGCCGTCCTCGCCGAGGGTGGCGCCGGCCTTGGTCAGCGCCTCGATGCAGGATGGGATGGCATTGGCGAAGCCGACCGTTTCAAGCAGCGTCAGCACCGCTTCGTGAATGCGCTCGCGGTCGTTTTCGCTGAGCGGCCCGTAGCTTCCGCCTTCGAGGCCGGCGCGCACCGGCTTGATATCGTCGGCAAGTGGCGCCGCCCGCATGGCGCGACGCGCTTCGCGCCCGCCGGAACGCCGCGAACGTTGGTCCGAGGGCGTATCCGGCTTCTCAACAGCCACTGACATGGGAGGCACTCCACCTTAAGCTGCGAAGCGGGCGGCGGCGGTTTGTCCACCAGGTGGTTGGTCCACCATCGGCCCGCTTCGTCCCCTTATGCTTCGAACTATGCCGTCGGCATTGGCACAGCCTATGAGCCAGACGGTCCCGTCGCATATGCCAGAGCGCTAAAGAACGGTGGCCGGTCCCGGCCCGGTCGAGGCATCAAGCCGCCGCCGGTCTGCGCCCGGCCGCCGTCGCCAGTTCGCGGATGCCGGGCTCGATGTGCTGCAGCGCGATCGAGGAGATGCCCAGCCGCATGAAGCGTGACGGCTTTTCGGTGCGGTCGAAGAAGCGGTCGCCGGGCTCGATGATGACGCTGCGCGAGGCGGCGGCCTCGGCTAGCCCGCGCGAATCGGTGCCGCGAGGCCCTTCGAGCCAGAGCGACGCGCCACCGGCGGAATCGGTCGAGCGCCACTCAGGCAGGAACGCGGAAATCGCATGGATCAGACGCTTGCGCCGTTCGTCGAAGGCGCTCGACAGCCGCCGCACCAGCGCCTCGTGATGGCCAAGCGACAGGAACAGCGCGACCGCGCGCTGGTTGTTGGCCGGCGGATGACGCAGCATGAAGCGGCGCAGCGCGCGAAGCTCGGAGATCAGCCCGGCCGAGGCGACGATGTAGCCGAGCCGCAGACCCGGAGCCAGCGTCTTCGACATCGAGCCGACATAGATGACGCGGCCGGAACGGTCGAGGCTCTTCAGCGCCTGCTGCGGCGCCTCGTCCAGAAGCTGGCTGTCATAGCCGTCCTCGATGATGATCTGGTTGTGGCGATTGGCGCGCGCCAGCAAATCCTGCCGGCGCTCCGCCGACAGCGGCACCATGGTCGGGCAATGGTGGCTGGGCGTCACGAAGACGAAGCCGGAATCGTTGGGAATAGAAGCGGTTACAATGCCGGAATGGTCGACCGGAACCGGTGCGACGTCGGCACCCGCCAGCCGGAAGATCGAGCGTGCGTCGGGATAGCCGGGGTCTTCCATGGCCACCTTGGAGCCCTTGGTCATCAGCAGCGTCGCCAGCATGTAGAGCGCGTTCTGCGCGCCGAGCGTGACGATGATCTCATCGGGATTGGCGAAGATGCCGCGCCGCGGCAGCAGCCGCGCCTGGATCTGCTCGATCAGCAGCGGATCGTCGCGGTCGACCATGTCCGACGCCCAGTTGCGGATCTCGAGCACGGCGAGCGCCATGCGGTTGCACTCGCGCCACTCGGCGGTCGGGAACAGCGCCGGATCGAACTGGCCATAGACGAAGGGGTAGGACGACTTGATCCAGTTGTCGTGCTTGGCCGGCGGCGGCATGTCACTGGCCGCGATCTGCCGACGCGCCTTCCAGTCGATCTCGTTGGCCTGGTCGGGCGCCTTCTGATGCGGTTTGGCCGGCGTCGCCAGCACGTCCGGATTGACGAAATGGCCGCGTCGTTCGCGCGCCACCAGGAAACCCTGGTCGACGAGCTGCTGGAAGGCCAGCACCACGGTGCCGCGCGCCACACCGAGTTTCTCGGCTAGGATCCGGCAGGACGGAAGCGGCATCGAGGCGGCGATTTGCCGGTCGAGGATGGCGGCGACGATCGCTTGACGGATCTGCGCCTGCAGGGTCTGGCCGGATTCCGCCGAAATCCGGAACAGGCCGGACCATATGGCCGTGTCGTTTCGCTGTGGCATGGAAGATGTTCCTCGATGGCCAGCTTTTTTCACTTGGCTGGACCAGTCGAATGTACCGGTGGCACAAGCTGTTGCGCCAATCAATTTTTCTGATCACTGGGATTTACGCCAGTGATCCTTCCCCCGCGTGATGCAACGCGTCATCGCGGCGTGACGCAACGCGCCATCCCCAGCGTGACGCAACGCGTCATCGCTGCCTTACGCAGAGCGTCGTCATCCCAGCGTGACGCAACGCGTCATCGCTGCCTGACGCAGTGCGTCATCGCTGCGCATTGAAACCAGTGGATTTCGGCTAGATAGTTTGGACGCGACGACACGCGCCGGAAACATCCGGTCTGTTATGTTGGCATCTCAAGGCTCGGAGTGAGGCAGTGGATCAATCGTCCTTTCAAAAACAACTCGACGCCCTGCGCGATCACCGTGCGGCAAAATCGGGCAGCATGCGCGAGGCTTTCGCTGCTGATCCGCAGCGCTTCGAAAAATTCTCCGCCACCGACGGTGACCTGCTGCTTGACTGGTCGAAATGCGCGGTCGATGCGCAGACGATGGATCTGCTTGAAAAGCTGGCGGGAGCCGCCGATCTCGAAGGCCGGCGCGCCGCGATGTTCTCGGGCAAGAGGATCAACGTCACCGAAGGCCGCGCCGTGCTGCACACCGCCCTGCGCAACCTGAACGGCAAGGGCATCGTGCTCGACGGCCAGGACGTGAAGACGGAGGTTGTCGCCGTGCTCGATGCGATGGGCGCCTTCGCCGATGCCGTGCGCTCCGGCAAGGCCGCCGGCGCCACCGGCAAGAAGATCACCGACATCGTCAACATCGGCATCGGCGGGTCCGACCTTGGCCCGGCCATGGCGACGCTGGCGCTGGCACCCTATCACGACGGGCCGCGCACGCATTACGTGTCCAACATCGACGGCGCCCACATCCACGACACGCTGAAGGGCCTTTCCGCCGAAACCACGCTGTTCATCGTCGCCTCGAAGACCTTCACCACCATCGAGACGATGACCAATGCCGAGACGGCGCGCGAATGGGTGCAGAAGGCGCTGGGCAAGGAAGCGGTCGGCAAGCATTTCGCCGCCGTCTCGACGGCGCTGGACCTGGTGGCTAAATTCGGCATCGCGTCCGATCGCGTCTTCGGCTTCTGGGACTGGGTCGGCGGACGCTATTCGGTGTGGGGCGCGATCGGCCTGCCGGTGATGATCGCCGTCGGCCCGAAGAATTTTCGCGCCTTTCTCGATGGCGCGCACGCGATGGACGAACATTTCCAGACGGCGCCGCTGGCCAGGAACCTGCCGGCGCTGATGGGACTGATCGGCTGGTGGCATCGGGTGATCTGCCAATACCCCGCCCGCGCCGTCATTCCCTATGATCAGCGCCTGTCGAGGCTGCCGGCCTATCTGCAGCAGCTCGACATGGAATCGAACGGGAAGAGCGTAACCCTCGACGGCGGCACTGTGACCACGCCGACCGGCCCGCTGGTCTGGGGCGAGCCCGGCACCAACGGCCAGCACGCCTTCTTCCAGCTGCTCCACCAGGGCACCGATTTCATTCCAGTCGAATTCCTCGCCGCGGCCATCGGCCATGAGCCGGATCTCAAGCATCACCACGATCTGCTGCTCGCCAACTGCCTGGCTCAGTCGGAGGCCTTCATGAAGGGCCGCACGCTGGAGGAAGCGCGCGCGCAGATGCTGGCAAAGGGCATGGCGCCCGCCGAAGTCGACAGGATCGCCCCGCACCGCGTCTTCTCCGGCAACCGGCCCTCAGTGACGATCCTCTACAGACAACTCGATCCGCATACGTTCGGACGGCTGATCGCGCTCTATGAGCACCGCGTCTTCGTCGAAGGCACGCTCTTCAACATCAATTCCTTCGACCAGTGGGGCGTCGAGCTCGGCAAGGAACTGGCGACCGGCCTGCTGCCTGTCGTGGAGGGCAAGGAGAATGCCGCAAAGCGGGACGCTTCGACCGCCGGACTGGTGGGACACATCCACCGATTGCGCGGATCGGAGTAAGCGGCTTGGCCGAGATCAAGGGAATATTGTTCGACAAGGACGGCACGCTTGTCGACTTCAATGCGACATGGCTCGGCGTTGCCGATTTCATGGCGATGGATGCGTCGGAGGGTGACCGCTGGAAAGCCGACAGGCTGCTTGCCGCGGCAGGTTACGATTTCGCCACCAAACGCTTCAAGCCCGACTCTATCTTTGCCTCCGGCACCAACATGGATGTCGTCGAGCTTTGGTTTCCGCGCCTGTCCGACGAAGACCAGATGCTTGCCGTCGCTCGCTTCAACGAGATCACGTCGGTGCAGGGCTCGTCGATGGCGGTGGCGCTGCCGGGCATCGTCGAGACGCTTGGCGTTCTTCACAGGAAATCCTACCGGCTCGGCGTCGCCACCAACGACTCGACCACTGGCGCTGAAAAGACATTGCTGACGCTGGGCGTCGCGCAGCTGTTCGACGCCGCCTATGGTTATGACGCGGTGGCCAATCCGAAACCGGCGCCCGATACGATCCTCGCCTTCTCGGACCTGACCGGCCTGAGGCCGGCCGCGATCGCCATGGTCGGCGACAATCGCCACGATCTGGAGATGGCGCGGGCCGGCGGCTGCGGTCTGGCGATCGGCGTGCTCTCCGGCACCGGCACGCGGGAATCGCTGTCGCAGATCGCCGACGTCATTCTGGATTCGGTTGCCGACCTGCCCGACTTTCTTTCGGCGAGAGTCAAGGAGACGACCTGAACTCGCAGGGCTGCTCCGGCTCGAACGAGAAGACGCCGCTGGGCTTCGTTGCCGCATCTTTTGCCTCGCCGACATCCGGCACCTGATATTCGGCCAGCAGGCGAAGCCGCGAGCGGGGCAGGTAGGCCCGGCCCGGGTCGCCGATCAGCACATTGATGCCGGCGGCCAGGCAGCGATCGAGGAAGGAGATGACCCGGTCGGCGAGATCTTGCCCGTAAAACAAGTCGCCGGCCACCACGACATCCACCGGCGGCGGCGGACCTGCGGTGATGTCCTCGCCGACCACCGTGATTGCGACGCCGTTCGCCGCCGCATTGAGACCGAGCGCGGCGACGCCGTTGCGGTCGATCTCGGACGCGATCACTTGGCTGGCGCCGGCCTTTGCCGCGGCGATGCCGACGAGGCCCGACCCGGCGCCGAGGTCGAGCACGCGAAGCCCGGCCACGGACTCCGGCCGATCGAGAATGTAGCGGGCAAGCACCGCGCCGCCGGCCCAGGCATAGGCCCAGTAAGGTGGCTGCGGGTCGGGCCCGCACTCGTCGGCTTCGGTTCCTTCTTCTTCCGGCTCGGCTGCTTGTCCATCTTGATGCGTGAGCCGCCACAGACCGCTCGCTGGATGGGCTGCGTAAAGCCGGATTTCGGGCAGCGCGGGAACAGGGGCGATCCGCATGTTCGCCTTGATGAATGTCAGTGGATCGGGACGGGAAAGCGTATCCGCCGCGTTGTCGACAGTAAGGCAATCGCCCAAAATTATCCTTATCCCCGTAACGCCCGCCGCAGGATCTTGCCCACCGGCGTCTTCGGCAGTTCGGTCCGAAACTCGATGTATTTTGGCCGCTTGTAGCCGGTCAGGTTCTCGCGGCAATAGACAGTCAGCACCTCAGCGGTCAGCAACGGGTCCTTCTTGACGACGAACAGCTTCGGCACTTCGCCTGAATGCTCGTCCGGCACGCCGATCGCCGCCACTTCGAGCACGCCCGGATGCAGGGCCACGACTTCCTCGAGTTCATTCGGATAGACGTTGAAGCCGGACACAAGGATCATGTCCTTCTTGCGGTCGACGACCTTGGTATAACCGCGCTCGTCCATGAAGCCCATGTCGCCCGACTTGAAGAAACCATCCTTGGTCATCACTTTGGCGGTCTCGTCCGGCCGGTTCCAATAACCGGCCATCACTTGCGGTCCGCGGATGCAGATCTCGCCGACTTCGCCGAGCGGCAAATCGTTGCCGTCGTCGTCGCGGATGGCGATCTCGGTCGAGGGCAGCGGCAGGCCGATCGTGCCGGTGAAGTTGCCATTGCTGAATGTGTTGGCGGTGGCCACCGGCGAAGTTTCCGAAAGCCCGTAACCCTCGGTGACTGGGCAGCCGGTCAACGCCTTCCAGCGTTCGGCGACACCCCTCTGCACCGCCATGCCGCCACCCAGCGTCAGGATCAGCGGCTTGAAGTCGAGCTTGCGGAAATCCTCATTGTTGAGCAGCGCGTTGAACAGCGTGTTGAGGCCCGGAAAGATGTGGATCGGGTATTTGCCGAGTTGTTTGACGAAGCCGGGAATGTCGCGCGGATTGGGAATGAGTATGTTCTGGCCACCCAACTGCATGCCCATCAGTGCGTTCACCGTCAGCGCGAAGATATGATAGAGCGGCAGCGCACAGATGAAGTTGAGATGCGCCGGCTTCGGCTTGACCGTGAAGGCGTCCTCGATCCAGAGCGCGTTCTGCGCCACGTTGGCCAGCACGTTGCTGTGCAGCAGCACCGCGCCCTTCGAGATGCCGGTGGTGCCGCCGGTATATTGCAGGAAGGCGACGTCGTCGGCAGCGACATGCACTGGCTTGAAATTCATGCCGGCGCCTGCCTTCAACGCGGCGTTGAACTTGACATGGCCCGGCAGCGACCAGGCCGGCACCATCTTCTTCACGCGGCGCACGACGAGATTGACGATCGTCCCTTTCAGGCCGCCAAGCATGTCGCCCATCGCCGCGACCACGATATGCTTGATCGCCGTCTTGGCGATCACCGCCTGCAGGGTGTTGGCGAAATTCTCGAGAATGACGATGGCTTGCGCACCTGAATCCTTGAGCTGATGTTCCAACTCGCGCGGCGTGTAGAGCGGGTTGATGTTGACCACGATATAGCCGGCGCGCAGCACTGCCATCATCGCCACCGGATATTGCAGCACGTTCGGCATCATCAGCGCCACGCGTGCGCCCTTCTGCAGTCCCGTCGACTGCAGATAGGTGCCGAAGGCGGCCGATTGCCGCTCGACTTCCGCATAGGTGATGGTCTTGCCCATGCAGGTGAAGGCAGTCCGGCTGGCATACTGCTTGCAGGCGTCGGCGAGCAGATCGCCGATGGAGCCGAAGGGCATGGCGCCGATCTCGGCCGGAACGACCTTCGGATAGCTCTTGAGCCAAGGCTTTTCCGGCGATCCGGCGCCAACCGCTTTCGGCAATCTCGTGGCCGGGCCTGGCTTCGACGCCGATGAAGCCGTTGTCGGGGCCGCTTTCGGCTTGGCAACGGCCGTCGGCGCCTTTGGCTTGTCGGAGCTGGCCGGTTTTGCGGCAGTTTTAGCCTTCGCTTTCGCTGGAGCCGTCGTCCTTGGTGCTTTTGCCACCTGTCCCTCCCTCGGTTGTTCTTATTGTCTCTGCTTGCGCGCCGCGTTGCCTCCGAATGCCAGAGATGTTCTCGCTGCTGCCGGCATCCAGAAATCCAGCCTGCCAACTATGTATTGCGACTATCGGCAGCCGTGCAAGTCTGCCCCTGCGGCAAGACGGGAAGAAAATCTTCCGCGGCAACGACCAGCCGAAGGTCGCAGTTCCTCACCAACGCCGGGTTGAATATCAATAAAAAAATGCAGTCGTTAACAATACCGTGAAAGGCAGTAATTGACATTTCCTTCTCCTTTTTGGCGAGCGCGCAGAAATAAATTCTGCTTCCCGTGGGGTAGGCAAACGGGGTGTTCCAAAGCCGGAAAAACGGTGCTTATATGCGCGCTTCGCGAGCCTGATAGAGGGGCTTGGAAGAACATCAGGGAGTCCTCCATGAAAAAGAAACTGACTTTTGCGGCCGCGTTGCTTGCCGCAAGCGTCCTCGGCGGCATGGCCAATGCGAAACAGCTGGTCTACTGCTCGGAGGCGTCGCCGGCCGGCTTCGACCCGTCGCCGTGGAGCGGTGGCAACGACTTCGACGCGTCGTCGCGCACCATCTATTCGCGCCTGGTCGAGTTCGAACACGGCAAGACCACCATCACGGCTGGCCTCGCCGAGAGCTGGACGGTTTCCGACGACGGTCTCGAATACACGTTCAAGCTTCGGCCGGGTGTGAAGTTCCAGACCACCGACTACTTCACGCCGACGCGCGATCTCAACGCCGACGACGTGATCTTCTCCTTCGAACGCCAGTGGAAGAAGGAAAACCCGTGGTTCGACTATCTGGCAGGCACCGGCTGGGAATATTTTGCCGGCATGGGCTTCCCGGATCTTCTCAAGGAAATCGTCAAGGTCGACGACCTGACGGTGAAATTCGTGCTGAACAAGCCTGAAGTCGCTTTCCTGCCGGACCTCGGCATGGATTTCGCTTCGATCGTCTCCAAGGAATATGCCGATCAGCTCGACAAGGCCGGCACCAGGCAGCAATTCACCCAGAAGCCGATCGGCACCGGTCCGTTCCAGTTCGTCGACTACCAGGTCGATGCGGTCATCCGCTATGCGGCATGGGACGGCTACTATGGCGGCCGCCAGAAGATCGACGATCTGATCTTCGCCATCACGACCGATCCGGCCGTGCGCGCGCAGAAGCTGAAGGCAGGCGAGTGCGATATCATGTCGTACCCGGCGCCGGCCGACATCGCCGGCCTGCAGGCTGACCCAAACCTCAAGGTCGACGAGCAGGAAGGCCTGAACATCGGCTACATGGCCTACAACACGACGCAACCGCCCTTCGACAAGGTCGAGGTCCGCAAGGCGCTCAACATGGCCGTCAACAAGCAGGCCATTCTCGATGCGGTCTATCAGGGCGCTGGCCAGGCGGCCATAAACCCGATCCCGCCGACGATGTGGTCCTACAACAAGGACATCAAGGACGATCAGTACGATCCCGACGCGGCCAAAAAGATGCTGGCCGACGCCGGCGTCACGGACCTGTCGATGAAGATCTGGGCAATGCCGGTCAGCCGCCCGTACAATCCGAACGCCAAAAGAGTCGCGGAACTGATCCAGGCCGACTATGCCAAGATCGGCGTGAAGGCCGAGATCGTCAGCTACGAATGGACCGAGTATCGCGAACGCGGCAAGCAGAAGGATCGTGACGGCGCCTTCCAGCTCGGCTGGACCGGCGACAATGGCGATCCGGACAACTTCCTGTTCCTGCTCGGCTGCGATGCCATTGGCCAGTCCAACTATGCGATCTGGTGCAACCAGGAGTTCGAAGCCTTGTTGCAGAAGGGCAAGGCGACCACTGATGTCGCTGAGCGCACCGAGATCTACGAGGAAGCTCAGGTCGTGTTCAAGCGTGAGGCCCCGTGGCTGACCATCGCCCATTCCAAGGTCTTCATGCCGATGAACAAGAAGGTTTCTGGCTTCGTCATGGACCCGCTCGGCATTCATCGGTTTGACGGCGTCGACGTCACCGAATAACCCCTGAGAGATTGGACGGCGGCGCTGGACTTCCGGCGCCGCCGTTCTATGAAGTAAGATGCTCCGCTATCTCCTCCGCAAGCTCGCCTTGATCATCCCGACCGTGTTCGGCATATCGCTGGCGGCGTTCGCTTTCGTCCGGCTTCTGCCGGGCGACCCGATCCTGGCCCTGGCCGGCGAGCGCGGCGTCAGCCCCGAACGCTACGCGGAGCTTATCGAGCGGTTTGGCTACAACCGGCCTTATGTCGTCCAGTATCTCGAGTATATCGGCAGGGTCCTGACCGGCGACTTCGGCATATCGATCGCCACCAAGCGGCCTGTGCTCGGTGAATTCCAGGCCCTGTTTCCGGCCACGCTGGAACTGGCGACGATCGCGCTGATCATCGCCGTACTCATCGGCATTCCCGCCGGGATATTCGCCGCGGTCAAGCGCGGATCATGGTTTGACCAGGCGACGATGGGTGTGGCGCTGACCGGCTATTCGATGCCGATCTTCTGGTGGGGGCTGCTGCTCATCATTTTCTTCTCCGGCTATCTCGGCTGGACGCCGGTTTCCGGCCGCATCGGCCTTCAGTATTTCTTCAAGCCGACGACGGGGTTCATGCTGATCGACAGCCTGATCTCCGGCAAGAGCGGCGCTTTCAGGTCCGCCGCCAGTCATCTGGTCCTGCCGGCGATCGTGCTGGCGACGATTCCGCTTGCCGTCATAGCGCGCCAGACGCGGTCGGCGATGTTGGAGGTGCTGGGCGAGGACTACGTCCGCACTGCCCGCGCCAAGGGCCTGGCGCCGCGCCGTGTCATCGGGCTTCACGCTTTTCGCAATGCGCTGATCCCCGTCGTTACCACCATCGGCCTCCAGGTCGGCACGCTGATGGCGGGCGCCATTCTGACCGAAACGATCTTTTCCTGGCCCGGTATCGGCAAGTGGATGATCGACGCGATCGCCAAGCGCGACTATGTCGTCGTCCAGAGCGGCTTGCTGATCATCGCGCTGATCGTCATGGCGGTGAACCTGATCGTCGACGTGCTCTACGCCGTTATCAACCCACGTATCCGGGTGCAGTGAGATGACCGACCAAACCACGGCAGAAGCCACCGCCGCCTCCATTCCGCCCGGCGGCCGGCAACGCGCCTTCACCGAGTTCTGGCATTACTACTCGATGAACACCGGCGCCGTCATAGGCCTGGTCGTGTTCTCGGCCCTGGTGCTGGTGGCGATTTTCGCGCCACTGGTCGCGCCGCATTCGCCTGACGAACAGTTTCGCGATGCGCTGCTGACGCCGCCGGCCTGGCAGGAGGGCGGCAGATCGATGTTCCTGCTCGGCACCGATGCGGTCGGCCGCGACATGCTTTCGCGGCTGATTTTCGGGGCGCGGTTCTCGCTGTTCATCGGTCTGGTCGTCGTCGTTTTCTCGCTGACCAGCGGCATCATCCTCGGCGTGCTCGCCGGCTATTTCCGCGGCTGGGTCGATACGCTGATCATGCGCATCATGGACGTCATCCTGGCCTTCCCGTCGCTGCTCCTTGCCCTGGTTCTGGTGGCGATCCTCGGACCCGGCCTGTTCAACGCCATGCTGGCGATTGCGCTGGTGCTGCAGCCGCATTTCGCGCGGCTCACCCGCGCGGCGGTGATGGCCGAAAAGAACCGCGAATATGTGATCTCCGCCAAGGTGGCCGGTGCCAGCCATCTCAGGCTGATGGTGAAGACGATCTTGCCGAACTGCATGGCGCCGCTGATCGTGCAGGCGACGCTGTCCTTCTCCAACGCCATTCTCGAGGCCGCGGCTCTCGGCTTCCTTGGCGTCGGCGCGCAGCCGCCAACGCCGGAATGGGGCACGATGCTGGCCACGGCACGCGAGTTCATCCTGCGCGCGCCATGGGTGGTGACCTTCCCCGGCCTTGCCATCCTGATCACGGTGCTTGCGATCAACCTGATCGGCGATGGGCTGCGCGATGCCTTCGATCCCAAGCTGAAGAGGTCGTGACCATGCCTCTTCTCGAAATCAAGAATCTTACCGTGTCCTTCGATACCGCCGCCGGACCGTTCATGGCGGTGCAAGGCATCGACCTGTCGATCGAGCCGCGCGAGGTGCTGGCGATCGTCGGCGAATCCGGTTCCGGCAAATCGGTGGCAATGCTGGCGGTGATGGGGCTGTTGCCGAACACGGCGACGGTGAAGGCCGACCGCATGGCCTTCGACGGCATCGACTTGCTCGAGCTCAGTCCGTCCGAGCGCCGCAAGATCGTCGGCAAGGACATCTCGATGATCTTCCAGGAGCCGATCGCCAGCCTCAATCCGTGCTTCACCGCCGGCTTCCAGATCGAGGAGGTGCTGCGCTTCCATATGGGCATGGACCGCGCCCAGCGTCGGGCCCGTGCCATAGAGCTGATGAAGCTGGTCGGCATTGCCGATCCGGAAGAGCGGCTGAGCTCGTTCCCGCACCAGATGTCGGGCGGCCAGTGCCAGCGCGTCATGATCGCCATCGCCATCGCCTGCAATCCGAAGCTGCTGATCGCCGACGAGCCGACCACCGCGCTCGACGTCACCATCCAGAAGCAGATCCTCGATCTTTTGGTCGGCCTGCAGGCCAAGTACGGCATGGGCCTGATCATGATCACCCACAATATGGGCGTCGTGGCCGAGACCGCCGACCGCGTCATCGTCCAGTACAAGGGCCGCAAGATGGAAGAGGCCGACGTGCTGTCGCTGTTCGAGCAGCCGAAGAGCAACTACACGCGCGCGCTTCTGTCGGCGCTGCCGGAAAACGCCGTCGGCGATCGGCTGCCGACCATTTCCGACATGCTGTTCGAACCGGCCCCCTCTGCTGCGGGAAACGGGCCCGCCGCGGCAACCCAGCCGGCAACGGGAGCCGCGCCATGAGTGTGACGGTTCTCGAAGGCAAGAACATCGTGCGCGACTACCATGTCGGCGGCGGCCTGTTTCGCCCCTCGCGTACGGTGCACGCGGTCAAGGGCGTCTCGTTCAGTGTCGACAAGGGCAAGACGCTGGCCATCGTCGGCGAAAGCGGCTGCGGCAAGTCAACGCTCGCCCGTATCATCACCCTGATCGATCCCGCGACAGCAGGCGAGCTCTTCATCGACGGCAACAAGGTCGACATCGCCAGGGATGGGCTGACGAAGGAGATGCGCCGCAAGGTGCAGATCGTCTTCCAGAACCCCTATGGTTCGCTCAATCCGCGCCAGAAGATCGGCGATGTGCTGGGCGAGCCGCTGCTCATCAACACCGACACGCCGGCCGACGAACGGCGCGATCTCGCCATGAAGATGCTGAAGAAGGTCGGCCTCGGACCCGAGCACTACAACCGTTACCCGCACATGTTCTCGGGCGGCCAGCGCCAGCGCATCGCCATTGCCCGCGCACTGATGCTCAATCCGAGCCTCTTGGTGCTCGACGAGCCGGTTTCGGCGCTCGATCTGTCGGTGCAGGCGCAGGTGCTCAACCTGCTTGCCGACCTGCAGGACGAGTTCGAGCTGACCTATGTCTTCATCAGCCACGACCTTTCGGTGGTGCGCTACATCGCCGACGACGTGATGGTCATGTATTACGGCGAGGCCGTCGAATATGGCTCACGCGACGAGGTCTTTGCCGACCCCAAGCACAGCTACACCAAGACGCTGTTCGCGGCGACGCCGCGCGCCGACGTTGCCAGCATCAAGGCGAGGCTGGCGAAGAAGAAGGCCGCCTGACGCCGCAATTGCAGCTCCCAGGCCAAACGTATTTCGACGCCGATCAGACAGCCGGTGCCGATTTGTCTCTTCGCGCTGTTGGAAGACGCGGAAAGCAAGCGCAAGACTACCCGGATGCGTCGCAACGTCAATTTTCCGCCCGCTACTGGGTGGACTCCACCTTCGCGACAACGACCTTGCCTTTGGCGCGCGAGATTTCGAGTGCCTGGCCGGGTCCCGCCAACGCTCCTGGGACCGAGATCACCATCGCCTGGCCCTCGGTGAGCGTCGCGACGAAGCGTACCGGCAAACCTTCTTCGCCCGCCGCCATCGTGGTGACCACCCGATAGCCGTCATCCGCCTCCGTGTAGTAGACGACGCCATGAAAGTTGCCGAGATCGACGCTCCCACCCTGACGGGCCGTGAGTTCGCCGGCGGAAGCGGAACTTGCCACGAGGCAAAGCGCTGCAAGAGCTGTGAATCTGAACATGGTGTTTCTCTCCATTTGGAATTGTCGTTCGGGTGGATGGTCGCCTGCGGCCGCATCCCAAAAAATCACGCTGCGAGCTGATCCTCACGGGCAGCCGCGATCATCACACTTGCGAGCAACCCGTAGGCTGCCTCCCAAGCCTCGCGGACCGGCGGCGTAAAAGCCGTGCCGAGGCCGGCCGCCAGCGTCTCGATAAGCGCTTGCCCGACGATCGGGTAATGACGCTCCTCGACGCCGTAGGTCACGTGACGCTTGGCGAGCACGCGCACCGTCGGGAGGATGGTGTCGGCACGGTCCAATCCGTGCACGACGAAGCCCAAGCTCGCCATCAGCTTGGCGCCTTGCTTGCTCATGTCTCTCACCGGAAACAGCGCGCGAAGATCCGCATCGATCGCGAACAGGCGTTCGTAAAACAGCGCGGCGGCGGCCACGCGGATCGGGACGACCTCGCGAAAACTGTCCTGGACAAGTCTGATCTGGTCGGGTGTCATCGGCGACGCTCCTGCATTCCTGTCATGGGTGAGGCTCGACCATCGCCCCAAAGCGTTTCGCGTGCATGTCGCCTGCGCGTAGTTGTGTTTCAGTTGTGTCTCATTTGAACTTCAGTTCGCGCTCATTTCCTTTCAGGTGCCTTGTTGTGGAGGCGCGACCGAAGCCGCGTCAGCAATCGCCGGCGCATCCGCACAGACAGTTTCGCCGGCCTTGCCGCTTTATGGTTCATCGGCCGGTTGCGCCGCTGGAGCCGCGGCCTGCTGCGTCATCCTGCGCCTGCGAGAGGCGCCTGCGACGTGGAGGATCACATCCTCGATGCTGGTGGCGATATAATCGCCAGGTCGACCGAACTCATGTCGATCGAGGTCAGCGTCACCTCCATCAGACCATGACCTCTGGCGTCTCTGACGATGGCCACATGCGCCGGGCTCATCTGGTCGGCAATGACATGGTCAGGGCTGAAAATCCAGGCGCGCGCGCCAGCTTGGGAACCGCATCGGCAGTCGGTCATTATATCGGGGAGCCGGCGGCTCCTCCCCTTTACCCCCGCTCGGATGGAGAAATCATGCTGCGGATACTCATTGCTTCGTCTTTTTTTCTTGCCTTTAGCGCGCCCTCGACCTTGCTCGCGCAAGACCCTTCCAGCAGCATACAGAGCGAAACTGGTCGCATCGCGGTCGAGACCTTTGCCGAAGGGCTCGAGCATCCCTGGGGCGCGACCTACCTGCCCGACGGCGCGTTGCTGGTCACCGAGCGTCCGGGGCGCCTGCGGCTCGTCTCGACCGACGGGGCCGTTTCCGATCCGATCGACGGTGTGCCGGACGTCCTCGCCGGCGGACAAGGCGGCCTGCTGGATGTGGCGCTCGATCCGGACTTTGCCAACAACCGGACGGTCTATCTCTCCTACTCGGAGGAACGCGGCGGCGGCGCGGCCACGTCCGTCGGCCGTGGGCGCCTCGACGAGAACGGCAGCGCTCTCTCGAACTTCGAAGTGATCTTCCGGCAGGAACCGGCCGTCTCCGGCCGGAACCACTACGGCTCCCGCCTGGTATTCGCGCCGGACGGCAAGCTCTTCGTGACGCTCGGCGAGCGCTTCAAGATGCGGCAGGCGCAGGACCCGAACAATCATCTCGGGACGATCGTCCGCATCAATCCCGATGGTTCTGTGCCTGACGACAATCCCTTCGTCGGCAAGGACGGCGCCGACGAGATCTGGTCCTATGGCCATCGCAATGTGCAAAGTGCAGCGCTCCATCCCGAAACCGGCGTGCTCTGGACGGCGGAAATGGGACCGCTCGGCGGCGACGAGCTGAACATTCCGGAAGCAGGCAGGAATTACGGCTGGCCCGTGGTCAGCTTGGGCCGGCACTATTCCGGCAAACGCATCCCCGATCCGTCGACGAGGCCGGAATTTGCCGGCTCCGTCCATAGCTGGACGCCCGTGATCTCGCCTTCCGGCATGACCTTCTACACCGGCGACATGTTTGCCGATTGGCGAGGCGACCTGCTGATTGGCGGACTGTCGGCGGAGGGCATCGTTCGCGTCAGGATTGACGGAAAGCAGGTCGCCGGCGAGGAAGTCCTCGCTCTCGGCAGGCGTATCCGAGACGTGGTGCAGGCTCCCGACGGCGCGGTAATGGCGTTGACCGACGAGCCAGCCGGAAGAATATTGCGACTGTCACCGGCAGCGTCGCAGTGACCCCATGCCGCGCGACAGACGTGATTTTCTGAAACGTTGGGGCTGATCGCGCTGTGACGTCCAACGTCTTGGGGGCCGGCTCTATCTAAGTGATCGAGTTAAGGACGGTCGCCGCGGAATACTTCAGACACGACGTGGGCAACTTTCGTAGAGCATCGCCAAATTAAAAGCAAAATCATTACCATCGAAAGCACGGAAACAGAGAATAGCGAAAGGAATCATAGTACAGCTAGAAAATGATCCGATGCTATCGTAAGCCTTGTCTCGTCCGAAAACAATTTTGAATACGATAATACCGTTCTAATAGAATGACGATCGCGCACCAAAATACAATTAAGAAGATGGCGACGGAAAGAGTTCGCTCTAATTTATCGCCGTCACTGTACAAGATCGGTTTCGCCATGGGTCGTCCCAGATATCCAACTGCATGTTCCGTGTAGTCGAAACAGCCTGCACGCCGAGATAAACGCCAGAAAGTCCTGCCACCGGCCGTGATGTAGACGCCAGTGCCGGCGCGCTAGGTCTTGACGAGGCCGATCACCGGAACGGGGACCCGGGCGCTCACGGTAGCGACGCCATCGCAGATTAGATGGCGAAGCATTTCACAGAAGCCTGATGAACTCGTTCCTGAAAACTGTCGATTGCTTCTGGCCGCATCGACCGTGGGGTAACCAACAACGTGACGGCGTGCCGGAAACGTCGAAGCCTGGTGAATTTCGACCCAAAGTAAATGGCGCTCACTCAAATTTACTGAAATTGCGGAAAAAGGTCCAAGGGTTCGGTAACCAGACGCAACGATAGCTCCAATTCGAATAAGCGAAGTTTCTAATTGTTCAGAATCGCCCGGTAGCGTCCGGCCAAAGACAAAAGACAGAAGGCTGCATTTTGGGGGATCGGGTGTGAAGGGCAAAGCCATTACAATGATCGGCATCGCCGCGGTGTTCGGCGCGGCCTCGATCTTTGCCGCCGATCTCTGGATTAAGAGCGAAGCAAACGCTCGTGCCGGAGGGATTTCGCTCGCAGTTCCGACACCCGCGCCGCCGGCGATGCAGTTTCAGACGATCGTCGTCGCCAGGGCGCCGCTGCGCTTCGGCATGGCGCTAGAGCGGACGCAACTGGCGGAAATTCCGTGGCCGCAGGATTCGCTTCCGCAGGGCGCCTTCACGACGATCAACGAAGCTTTGGCCGAGGGAAGTCGTGTCGTGCTTTCACCCCTAGAGATCAACGAGCCGCTTTTGCTTGCAAAACTGTCGGGTCCCAATGGGCGCGCGACGCTGTCGAACCTGCTTTCGCCCGGCATGCGGGCGGTGACAATCCGCACCGACGAAATAGCCGGCGTCGGCGGCTTCGTTATGCCCGGCGACCATGTCGACGTGGTGCTGACGCGCGACGCCGGCGCCATCACCGAAGTCGCGAAAAATGCCGAAGGCGCGGCCGGTTCGACGCTGACCAGCGAGATCGTGGTCGAGAGCGCCAAGGTGCTGACCGTCGGCCAGGGCGCCGACGAGCGGCAGACCAGTCCGCAGATCGCTAATTCTGTGACCATCGAGGTCAATGCCGAGGGCGCGCAGAAGGTGGCGCTGGCCCGCACGGTGGGCACGCTGTCGCTGTCGCTGCGCGCCTCAAGCGAAGGCGGTGGTTCGACAGACGGTTTGACGACCATCTCTTCATTCGGCGGCTCGGTGGCGGCCGGCGGGTCGGATACTGCGGGCGCAAAAGGCGATCGCCGCAGAGGGGCCGGAAGCGCAAAAATTCAAGACCGTGATCGTGACGCGCGGCACCAACCCGCAATCCTATCAGGTTGTTGCGCCGGACAAGTGACACGACACCGGCAGGGGTGCCGGATTTTTGGGGACAGGCAATGTTTGGGTGGGTGGGCAATTTGTCTCGGAGCGGCGCGCATGCTGCCGGAATAGCCTTGCTGGCGATCTCGTTTGCGGCGGGACACTTTCTGGTTGGCGTTGGAAACGCTGAGGCCGGCAACGGCGTGGTTTACATTACCTCGACCAAAAACATGTCGATCAAGCTCGCCAGGGGAAAGCCCAGAACGATCAAGACCGATGTGCCGTTCTACGAGATCGTCATCGGCGATCCAGAGATCGCCAACGTCAAGCCGCTGACGGACCGCTCCTTCTACCTGCTCGGCAGTAATCTCGGCACCACGGGCATCGCTCTCTTCGACGAAAACAAGAAACTGGTCGGTACGATGGACATCGAGGTGACGCTCGACACCGACCGTTTGGCCAGCACCATCCGCGACAGCGTGCCGGGGGCCAACATAAAGGTTAGCTCGGCGAATGGCCGGCTTGTTCTGTCTGGCTCAGCCGAAGATGCGTTGGCGGTTGATAAGGCGACTCGGATCGCCACCAATTTTTCGGGCGAAGAAACCGTCATCAACTCGGTCAATATTTCCTCGTCGCAGCAGGTTCAGCTGAATGTGCGCTTCGTCGAAATCAACCGGCAGGTGGGACAGGAACTCGGCACCAAAATCGGCGTGAGATACATCGGCAGCAATGGCGGCGTCTCATTCAACTCCACTCCTTCGGTTTCTAAGGCCGCTCCCGCGGCACAGCTCATCGGCGGCCTTCTCTCCAACGGCGTGTCAATCGATGTCGCCATCAAGGCTCTGGAAGACCGCGGTGTCGCGCGACGTCTTGCCGAACCGAACCTGATTGCGCGCTCGGGTGAAAAAGCGAGCTTCCTGGCGGGCGGCGAGTTTCCGATCCCAGTCTCGGAAGAGGTCGGCAAGATCACAGTCGAATACAAAAAGTTCGGCGTCAGCCTGGACTTCACACCGACCGTGCTCAGCGACGGCCTGATCGCTCTCGACATCGAGCCGGAGGTCTCCTCGATCGATAGATCGGCTTCCTACAATATCGGCAACATCTCCATCCCGGGTTTCGTGGTGCGGCGCGCGCACACGTCGATCGATCTGAAAAGCGGTCAGAGTTTCATGATGGCGGGCTTGCTGCAAAGCGAGAACGACATGGTTCAGCAGCGCGTTCCAGGTCTGGGCAAGTTGCCGGTGCTCGGCCCGCTGTTCAGTTCCAGAGCGTATCAGCGGCGCGAAACGGACCTGGTCATCATCGTCACGCCGTACCTCGTTAAGCCGATGGACCCATCGAAGAAGCCGCTGACGCCGGCTGACGGCACCTTGCCGGCAAGCAATGTCGATTATTTTCTGGGCAATGTAGAGGAGGTGAAAACCGCCGACGCCGCCCACAATGGCGGGACCGCAACCGACGCTGCCGCTCCAGCCACAAAAGTCGGCCACTTCCTCGATCTCCCAAAGGAATGAGCATGCGAACGCTTTCAAGGATCGGCGCCGTCGCAATGCTTGCCTCTGCCAGCGGTTGTGCCACCGAGGAGACGATGCGTCTCGACGGGCTGACCCAAGGCGCGGGCAATGCGATGGCGGCCAACACCGTGATGCAGCTGGTCGATCCGTGGCCTGAGGGCGTCGAACGCACCCGGCTTCGGGTGCCAGCAAACCGCGGCGCCCAGCCGAGCGCGGCCCCGAAAGCGGTCGAGGAAAAAGCATCGCAACCCACGGCCGGTTACTGATCAGGCCACCAAACGCGCGGGCGAGAAGAATGGCAAATCCCGGAAAAACCAAGCGGATCGTGCTTGTTTCCACCGACAAGAGCTTTGTGCAGAAAACGAGGACGGCGTTCGCCTCGTCGGAGGCGGTTGCGCTTGTTACGGTCGAGAAGAACGTCACCGAGTTACGCGGCGAAATCCAGGAGGCTGATTGCAGCGCGGTGATCGTCGACATGGATGCGGCCAAGCTCAACGAGATCGAGGCGCTGCAGCGCATTACGCGGCGGCTCGAGAGGCGCGCTGCAATCATCGTTGTGACTCAGGAATTCAATGCGTCCGCCGCGCGCATCCTGGTTCAGCTTCAGGTCGCCGATTTTCTGGTCAAGCCGCTGACCACCGCCGATCTTGTTCGCTCCTGCGTTCGCGCGCTTGAGGGACCGGGGCGCGAAGAGAACACCGAGTCGCAAATCTATACGTTCATGCCCGCCGCCGGGGGGGTAGGCACCACCACGCTGACGCTGCAAACCGCGTTCCAGCTCCACCATTCGGTAACGCGCGGATCGTCGACCTGCGTAGTCGATCTCAATTTCCAGCAAGGCTCATGCGCCGAATATCTCGACCTCGAGCCACGCTTCGACATCAACGAAATCGAGAATCAGCCGGAACGCCTTGACCGCCAGCTTCTTGACGTGATGCTCTCGAAACATGCGAGCGGTCTCTGCGTGCTGGCTGCGCCTGCGCGGCCAGCGGAGATGCGCACGTTCAACGCCGACGTGGTTGTCCGCATGCTGGACCTCGTCTCCGCCTATTTCGACAATGTCGTCATCGACATGCCGCGCACGTGGTTTCCCTGGACGGAGACCGTGCTGCTGGGCTCAAACAAGCTCTACATCGTCGCCGAAATGACCGTGCCGTGCCTGCGCCATACGCAGCGGCTGATCCAGGCCGTTTATGAGACGGTGGGCAAGGAGGTGAAGCCAAACGTCATCGTCAACCGCTTCGAACAACGCCTGTTCGAAAGCGGCATCAAGCGGGCCGACGTCCAGGCATTCCTCGGCGAGCATTTCGTCGGCGGCATCTCGAACAATTACAAGCTGGTGCGCGAGGCCGTCGATCGCGGCGTTCCGCTGCACGAGATCGACCCCAACGCGAATGTCGTCAACGATCTCAGGCGAATAGTCCTGCCTGATGAGGTCGTGGCGGAAACGCGGAAAAAGCGTTCACTGTTCGGGCTCGGCAAAAGTCTTTTGAGGAGAGCCGGGTGATCAGCCGATTTTCGACGCTCCAGAAACGCGATGCCACGCCGGAAATCCGGCAGGAGCAGGCGCCAGTCCAGCATCGGCCGGTCGTCATCCCGACGACACGCAAGCCGGCCCCGCCGAAACCCGAGGTGGGGCCGGCAAAGCCCACGAAGGTCCTCGACGCCAGAATGCGCATTCACCGCATGCTGATCGAAGAGATCAACCTCGTAGCGCTCGAGCGCCTGCCGCGCGACGAGATGCGGCGGCAAGTGCATGATTTCGTCTCCGAGAAGGCGCGCGGCGAACGGCTTGCGGTCAATGTCGCCGAACTCGACGCGCTGGTGGATGACATTGTCGACGAAATGGTCGGCCTCGGCCCGCTCGAGCCGTTGCTGAAAGACCCAGCCATCAACGACATCCTGATCAACGGCCATCGCAGTTGCTTCGTCGAGCGGCATGGCAAGCTCGAGCAGGTGCATATTCCGTTCAAGGACGAAGCTCACCTCATACGCATCATCAACAAGATCGTTGCGGCCGTCGGCCGCCGCGTCGATGAATCCCAGCCGATGGTCGACGCGCGCATGCTCGACGGCTCACGCTTCAATGCCGCCATCCGACCGGTCGGTGTCGACGGTCCGCTGGTATCCATCCGCAAATTCTCCAAGAATAAGCTCGGCCTGCATAAGCTCGTTGAATTCGGTGCGGTCACGCAGAACATGGCCGAAGTCCTTGCCGCCGCAGTCCATGCCCGCAAGACGACGATTATTTCCGGCGGCACCGGCACCGGCAAGACGACGATGCTGAACGCGCTGTCAGCCTTCATCCCCGAAGACGAGCGCCTGATCACCATCGAAGACGCGGCCGAACTGCAATTGCAGCAGCCGCATGTGGCGCGCATGGAGACGAGGCCGGCCAATATCGAAGGTCACGGCGAACTCAAGCAGCGCGATCTGGTCAAAAACGCGCTGCGCATGCGGCCGGACCGCGTCATCCTCGGCGAGTGCCGCGGCGAGGAAGCCTTCGACATGCTTCAGGCGATGAACACCGGCCACGAAGGCTCGATGGCGACCATTCATGCCAACACGCCGCGCGACGCGGTTTCCCGTCTCGAACAGATGCTCGGCATGACCGGAATGCCGATGACCGTGCAGTCGATCCGCAGCCAGATCGCAAGCGCGCTCGATATCGTCGTGCAGCTTACCCGGCTTTCCGACGGCAAGCGCAAGGTCACGAGCGTCGCCGAAGTGACCGGGATGGAAGGCGACGTGATCCAGATGCAGGAGATATTTCGCTTCGTGCGCACCGGCATGGAAGCGGACGGGACGATCCTTGGCCACTTCGAGGCGACGGGCCTGCGCCCGCGCTTCCTCGAAGACCTGAAGGCGATGGGCATCGAATTTCCTGGGCGATATTTCGAGCCTGGCAGACAGCAGGAATAATCAATGCTCGAGGGATTCAGCGCCATCTATGTGATTTATGCCGGCGCTGGTCTGACCGGCATCATGATCGCCGAAGCGTTTTACCTGCTTTACGCCGGGCACCGGGAGCGCCGCATGGCGATCAATCGGCGAATGAAGCTGCAGGAGAAAAAGCTCAGCCAAGAGCAGGTGCTGATCCAACTGCGCAAAGAGCGTGGGATGGAAGGCGGTGCTTCGATGCTTTCACTCGACCGGATTCGGGAGCTGCGGATCCAGTCCGGCATGGTCCTGCCACTGCCGAAATTTCTGCTGATCACGTCGGGTCTGGCGCTTGGCATCTGCCTGTTTGCCGTTTCCAACGGCCTGCCGCTGATCATTGCACTGGCAGTGCTTCCGGTCATGTGTTTGGTCTTTCCGATCATGACCCTGCGGTTCCTGCGCAAGCGGCGGCACAAGATGTTCGGAATGCAGCTTCCAGAAGCTCTGGAACTCATCACGCGAAGCCTCAAGGCAGGGCATCCGGTTCCGGTGGCGATCTCGATGGTGGCGCGTGAAATGGCCGATCCGATCGGCACCGAATTCGGCGTGATCGCCGACGAAGTGACCTATGGCTCCGATCTGGTTTC
The DNA here is from genome assembly GCF_900149755.1 of Mesorhizobium delmotii. Taxonomy (NCBI): domain Bacteria; kingdom Pseudomonadati; phylum Pseudomonadota; class Alphaproteobacteria; order Hyphomicrobiales; family Phyllobacteriaceae; genus Mesorhizobium; species Mesorhizobium delmotii. Next base: position 689,511 of record NZ_FUIG01000013.1, read on the forward strand.
CGCGCTGCATTCGCTGTTCGAGCGCGTCGGACACGAAGACCTGCCGCTGTTCGTCACCGCTGTGTCGATCCAGAGCAGCTCAGGCGGCAATCTGCGCGAAATCCTGGATGGTCTGTCGTCGATCATCCGCGAGCGCGGAAAGCTGCGGCGCAAAGTGCGAGCAATCTCGACCGAGGGCCGCATGTCGGCCTACATCCTGACCGCCGTACCGGCGCTGCTGATGGTCGGCATCATGGTCATGATGCCGCAATTCTACGAGAGCGTCTGGGGCGAGCCGATGACTTGGTATCTGTTGGGCGGTTCGATCTTATGGCTAATGCTGGGCAACGCCATGATGTTCAAGATGTCGAACTTCAAATTCTGACATGGAAACCCTGATCGGCCTCCTTGCCTCCCTTCGCCCGACGTCGCTGGCGCCGGTGGCGCTTTTGCTGCTCGCCGTGGGAGGAGGAGCGATCCTCTGGCAGTGGAGTACCGCGCGTGGAGGACGCGGCGACTTGAAGCGCCGGCTCAAGGTCGAAGTCTCCGAGGTTGCGGAGGCACCCAAGCCGACCGCCGCGCCGAAACGGAACGCCAGCGCCGTCCGCGACAAGGCGATGAAAACCGCCCATGAATTCTACGCCAAAAGCGATCCGGAAAACGTTGCGCGGCTGCGGATGAAACTCATCCAGGCTGGTCACATGGATCCAGGCGCGGTCGGCAGGTTTTTTGTCATCCGCTTTGTCGGCTTCCTGGCTGGAGCCGTTGTTGCGTTTCTGGTCGTCCGCTGGTTTGGCGGTGAATCGGCAGTTCCGAGCCGCTGGACTTTTATCATCATGTCCGGTGGCGCCGGTTATTTTCTGCCGGGTCTTGTATTGACCTCGCAGGTCCGTACGAAAATGCGGGAATACCGCAATGGCTTTCCCGATTTCATGGACCTGATGATCGTCTGCGCGGACGCCGGCATGAGCATGGAGGCAGGGATCGAGCGGGTGTCGAAAGAGCTCTTTATCACTTATCCCTCGCTCAGCCAGAACCTTCAGCTTGTCTCGCTCGAACTCAGGGCAGGGCGCAGCCTTGACGATGCGCTGAAATCGTTGGCTGATCGCCTGAGCCTCGACGAGGTACGCTCCTTCGCCACGCTGCTTCAGCAATCGAAAGAGCTTGGCACCAGCCTTTCGGGCGCGCTTCGGGTTTATTCGGACGAAATGCGTCACAAGCGCATGTCGATAGCTGAGGAAAAGGCGCACGCGCTGCCGGCAAAGATGTCGGTGCCGGTTACGGTCTGCATCCTGCCAGTCGTGCTGATGATCGCCATCATCCCGATCATCGTGAAAATGACGGCAGGCGACTGATCCGCTCCAGTCGATAGTTAATCCAATATGTTCGGCTTTCCTAATATTTGCTCGAAACCCGCCACCGAAGCTTAAGCCGAACCCGCTATGGTGCTTGATGAGACGGCCCGCCAAGCGGCCGGATGGGGCAGATTATGGGGCAATCGAAATTCGCCGCGTTGGCTGCGGTCGCAGTCGTGACGATTGTGACGGGATGCGCGACGAGCAGCGTCGACGTCACCGAGACCACGTCGATCGCTCCGGCGACGACCGACATCAGCGGGGCTGATCTCGTATCTGGCAAGACGCAGTTCCGCGAAGCCAATTATGGGCTGGCGGAAAAGCACTTCCGCAAGGCGGTGGAACTTCGGTCCGACAATGCCGAGGCATGGCTGGGACTTGCCGCCTCCTACGACCAGCTCGGCCGCTTCGATTTTGCCGACCGCGCTTACGATCAGCTTGTTGTGGTTGCCGGCCGCCGGGCCCACATCGTCAACAATATGGGGTATTCGCAATTGTTGCGCGGCAACAAGAAAAAAGCCCGCGAATTGCTTCTGGAGGCCAAGGCAGGAATGACCGATACCTCGGTGGTCGATGCCAACCTCGCACTGATGAACAAGCCGTAGCAGCGTTCGAACCGTCGCCGGATCCAACGAATTGCAGTTGGCTTACAGAACGCCGCGGGGTCCAACGTGAAAAATTGTAGAAAGCCTGGCTAGATCGGTTCTGGAGCGAAATGGTGGCGTAGAACGGATCTGGCATGTTGTTCAGCGCCAGAACTTGCCCTTCTAAACTGGAATAGGTCACGAGTGGTGCTGGCGATCACCCATTTCGAATGTCTATTTTTCAATAGAATTAGCGACGGGTAACCGTTCCGCGCTGTGCACAGTCGAGCGATACCTGCATCCGCTCGCTGAGAGCGCTCTGTATTCGCGGCCACGGAACGGCGGCATCCTCCATCCGGACAGCGGTTTGACCGTCCGGCAGCTTTCCTGTGAGGATGAATTCCGTCCTACTTAAGAGTTTAGTGATCAATGAAACAACTTCTTTGCCGCAGGGATGCATTTTGCCGGCATGATGCACCAAATTCTGCTTGTGAAACGGTTCTTTCGAGACAGCCGCGGTAACTTTGCGATCGGTCTCGTTGTCATGCTGCTTCCTATGATTGCAGCAGTCGGCGCCGCGGTGGATCTCGCGAACATGAACCGCGAGCGGAGCAGGCTTCAATCGGCTCTCGATGCAGCAAGCATGGAGATCGCCGTTAAGGTCAACTCGGGCCTGAGCGACGGTGAGCTACAGGCGCTTGGCGACAAGCTACTCAAAGCCAACTTGGCATCGGTCGATGCAAGCGCGGATAACATACCCTCGCTCGTCTATCACGGTCTGGCGACGGAAAACGACGGAAGCCAGAGCCTCAGGACTGAATCCAGCCTCAACTACACCTATCTCATTCCGCGCTCAATCGGCGGCGATGGACCGTCATCGACCAACATTCTCGTCCGGTCCCGCATTACGTCCAGCAATGGTGATACCGCGTGCGTCTATGCCCTCAACCGGGCCGCGCCGCGCGCCTTCGAGGCGGCCGGGAGCACCACAGTCATCATGGATGGCTGCGTTATCGCTTCCAATTCGTCGGCTCCGGATTCCATCTATGTTGGCGGCGACGCGTCCCTTGAGGCGGACTGCATTCAATCATCTGGCGGAATAGTGGCGACCAGCGGACTGATCACCGATTGTGAGCAAAATCGCGTCAATGCGTGGCGACTGCCTGACCCATGGGGTAACCTGGTGGAACCGGTACCACCAATCTTGTATCCTAATCCGAACGCTGGCGACTTGACAGTCAGTCCAGGGCGGTATCGAAATCTCGATCTGAGCGGCGACAAAACCCTGGAGCCGGGCCTCTATTATGTCGAAGGTTCTCTTTCCGTCAAAGGCACAGTGACCGGCGCCGGTGTGACCATCTTCATGGCTGATGGCGGTATAACAGTGAACGGCAACGGCTCGCTGTCATTGAGCGCGCCGCAGACAGGCGACTATGCCGGCATGCTGATGATGTCGGCACGAGCGAACACATCGTCCCACCTGTTCAATGGGAATGGCGCCACTGATCTGAACGGCGTTCTGTACTTCCCCTATGGCGACCTGACCTACAATGGTAACAACGGAACTAGCAGCAGCTGCCTGCGAATCGTTGCCGACACGATCAAGATGAGCGGCAATTCGAACATCAAGTCCGACTGCAGTGCGGAACTGGGGGGACGCGAAGCTAGAGTGGCAGGCCCGTTCTACTTTTCGATGTAAGGCAGTTGCGAACGTTCGAGACCTCCCATTGGCCCACGCACCACCGACGCTCGGTTTTGTGTCCCGAAATGTGTCCTGATCTCGAATCTGCGGTGTGGTGAGGAGCGCTTTGGGCCCGCAACCCCTTGGAAAGATTGGTGCCGCTTAGGTGACTCGAACACCTGACCCCATCATTACGAATGATGTGCTCTACCAACTGAGCTAAAGCGGCCCGGGAAGCCAGGGCCTCCAAGATGCGCTGGGTGATAGACGCAACCCGCCACAAATTCAAGATGGGACTTGGCATTTCGTGTGGGCTCATGCCGGCCTATAAGCGGCGGCCGCGCCGATCCGCCATGCGGTGGCGCGATGACTCGCCGGCAGGTTGCGCGACATCGCGTTGGCGCTGCATCGGGAAATCGGCGAAAAATGTTGATTCCTTTACCGAAAACCGCCGAAATGAGCTTTGGATGTGTCACGAAGACAGAATGCGGCCGCTGGCCCGTTGATTGATTGATCGCCTGCGGCTAACGATCATGACATGTGACCGTAGGTGCAGAGGGATCCAGCTTGGACGCGATCGAAAAAGCGATCCGGAATGCCTTCGAGAAAGGCAATGCCGAAGACCGCGCGTTTCGCGAGCGGGTCTATCGATCGGCCTTCGCCGCACTTGATCGTGCCCTGCAGGCCAACCCGGGCGTGACGGTGGAACTCGCCATCAAGCGCCGCAAGGCGGTGCAGGCCAAGATCACCGAAATCGAATCCGAATTCCTGCCGGCGGTTCCCGGCGTCGGCCCACAGACCGATGATGACGCTGCAGCACCGGCGGTAGAGCAGCTGGCTGACAGCGCAGCAGAAGTTGAGGCCGAACCGGATGCCGACGCCGATGCTGAACCAGCTCCGGCGCCTGACGTCATTGTCGACGGTCCGGCGGAGTCTCCCGCTTCCGACGTGCACCTTGCCGCCGACGCGCCCCCAACATCCGACGCACCGCGCTCGCGCGTCCTGCCGGTCGTTCCCGATATCATGCCCGAAGCGGCTTTTCCCGATGCGCCGGAGATCGAATTGTCGTCCCGCCCATCGACCGGAGACGACGACGCAGAGGTGATGCCCGACCGCGACGACAGGCGGGTGAGAGGCCCCCGTCTGCCTCTCACCGCGATCTTCCTCGGCGTGACGCTGCTCGCAGCTGTCGGTATCGGCCTCTATTTCGCTGCGCAGACCGGCGTCTTCAAGTCGGCGGCCGAACTCGACACGGCCCCGCCGCAAACCGTACCGACGGTGGAAGACGATGATTTTACGCCGCCAAGCGACACGGCCTCGCCGCTGAACCCCGGCGAGGCGGAGCGCGACTGGATCAATGTGTTTTCACCGGGCGACCCGGCGCTTGTCAGCGCGCCTTCGGATGCCAAGGCCGAAGTCATGCAGGACGACAGCGGTTCCTTCCTGCGCATCCGGTCGGGCGCCTCCGGTTCGGCGATCAGCTTCGACGTCGGGCAAGGCGTCTTGGAAAAACTCGCCGGCAAGCATGCCACGTTCGACATCATCGCCCGCTCCGAGGAGGGCCAGGAGACGCAGATCTCCGTCGACTGCAATTTCGGCGAGCTCGGCGACTGCGGCCGCAAGCGCTACGCGGTCGGCCACGAGCGCAACGAATATCTGTTCGACGTGCGGTTTCCCGACAAGCGTCCGGGTGCTGCCGGCACCATCGCCATCAATTCCGACTTCGACAAACAGGGCAAGTCGGTCGACATCTACGAGATCCGCGTCTCGATTGTTCCGTAGAGCATCGGACTCAAAAGCATGCCCACGGGTTTACCCGAGGGTGGAAACCGGTTTTGGGAAAATCCGAAGCTCAAAACAAAAGTCTAACTGTCGAGCAGCGCCTGCAGCGTCTCGATGCGGTCGGCTTCGGCCGCCGGCTTGTCCCAGCGCAGCCGTGAAATGCGCGGAAAGCGCATGGCGACGCCGGATTTGTGCCGTGTCGAGCGGTTGAGCCCTTCGAACGCCACCTCCAGCACGAGACCGTTCTTGCGGTCGGCCCGTACCGAGCGGACCGGGCCAAAGCGCTCGATCGTGTTGTCGCGGACATATTTGTCGATCTGCCTCAGTTCTTCGTCGGTGAAGCCGAAATAGGCTTTCCCCACCGGCACCAGTTCCTCCGATCCTTCCGGACCGGACCAGACGCCGAACGTGTAATCGGAATAAAAACTCGAACGCTTGCCGTGGCCGCGCTGGGCATACATCAGCACGGCGTCGACAGTGTGCGGATCGCGCTTCCATTTGAACCATGGACCTTTCGGCCGGCCGGTGAGATACGGCGAATCCCAGCGCTTCAGCATTACGCCTTCGATGACCGGATGCAGCGGCTTGCGGCGCAATTCCTCCAGCGCCTGCCAGTCGGCGAATTCGACCAGCGGCGACAGATCGAAGCGGCTCGGATCGAGCGTCTGCACGAAGGCTTCGAGGCGGCCGCGCCGCTCGCGGAAAGAGCGCGCGCGCAAGTCCTCGTCGCCGATCTGAAGCACGTCGTAGCAGCGCATGAAGGCCGGGTATTGCTGCTGGGTCTTCGGTGTTACGCTCTTGCGATTCAGCCGCTGCTGCAGGTCCGAGAACGTGCCGGTCGCCTGCAAGGGATCGCCGACCAGAAGCTCGCCGTCGAGGGTGGCGGAAAAATTCATCGCCTCTGCGAGGTCCGGAAAAGCCCCGGAGACGTCGTCGCCGGTGCGCGAATACAGCCGGCGAATGCCACCTTCCGATACGGCCTGGACGCGGATGCCGTCCCATTTCCACTCGGCGGCATAGTCGGCCGGGTCGAGCTTTTCGAGGTCGCCGTCACCGATCGGGTTCGATAGCATCACCGGCCGGAACAACGCCAGCGCTGTCTTTTTGGGTTTTTCTGCCTTGCCTTCCAGCCAGGCGAACAGCTCGGCATAGGGCGGCGTCAGCCCATGCCAGAGCTCTTCGATCTCGGCGACGTCGACCTTGCCGAGATCGGCCAGCGCCTGCTTGGCCAGCCGCGCCGAGACGCCGATGCGCAGGCCGCCGGTGACCAGCTTTATGATGGCGAAGCGCGCCGAGATGCTGGCGCTGTCGAGCAGCCGGGCAAGCACCTTCGGCCCGTCGGAACGGCTCGCCGCCTGTAATTTCGCGACGACCTCGGCGAGCGTCGGCTCATGGTTGGCGATATCCGCGGGCGATTGCGGCCAGACCAGCGACACCGTCTCGGCCAGGTCGCCGACATAGTCGTAGGAATAGCCGAACAGCACCGGGTCCATGCGTTCCATGACCAGCATGCGCAGCATCGCCGGCTTGACCGCCGCAATGGTCAGGTCGCCGGTGATGGCGGCCAGCGCCAGGCCGCGATCCGGATCCTCGACGCTGCGGAAATAATCGGTCAGCAACGTCAGCTTGCCGTTGCGCGACGGCGTCAGCACGAGGCGATCGAGGAGCTCGGCGAAGCGGTTCATGAGGGCGAGAACCATGGGCGAGCGTCGCGTTCTGTCGCGCCCCCGTCTGTCCTGCCGGACATCTCCCCCACGAGGGGGGAGATTGGCAGTTTCGTTCTTGCCGCCCGTCCTACAACGTCAGTGATTGGCGAAAGCCGGCGCGACATCCGATCTCCCCCCAAGTGGGGGAGATGGCCGGCAGGCCAGAGGGGGGCGCCGTAGAGCGCTACACCGGCGGTTGCTGGCTCCATCCTCAGTCGCCCTCGTCCTCATAGCCGACGAGATGCAGCGGTCGGGCGGCGATGCCTTCGAGTTCGCACCAGCGCACCAGGGCCTCCTCGCGGCCATGCGTCACCCAGATTTCTCCGGCTGTGGTCTCCCTGATCGTGGCGGTCAGCTCGTCCCAGTCGGCATGGTCGGAAATGATCAGTGGCAGCTCGACGCCGCCCTGCTTGGCGCGCTGGCGGATGCGCATCCAGCCGGACGCAAAGCACGAGATCGGATCGGGAAAGCGTCGCGCCCAGCGGTCGGCGAAGGCCGATGGCGGGCCGACGACGATGGCGCCGGAGAAATCGTCCTTGCCACCGCTTTCGACGGTCGCCGGCTCCAGCGTCCCGAGGTCGATGCCCTGGCTCTGGTAGTAGTCGCTGAGCTTGGCCAGCGCGCCGTGGATATAGATCGGCCTGTCGTACCCGGCATCGCGCAGCAACCGCATGACGCGCTGCGCCTTGCCGAGCGCATAGGCGCCGACCAGATGCGCGCGGTCGGGAAACTGCGCGGTCGATTTCAGCAGGCGGGCGATCTCTTCGTTATCGGGCGGATGACGGAACACCGGCAGGCCGAAGGTCGCCTCGGTGATGAACACGTCGCACTTGACCGGTTCGAACGGCTCGCAAGTCGCGTCCCACTGGCGCTTGTAGTCGCCCGAAGCGACGATGCATGAGCCCTGATGCACGACCTCGATCTGTGCCGAGCCGAGCACATGGCCGGCCGGATGGAAGGTTACGGCGACGCCGTTCAGCGCAATCGTCTCGCCAAGTGCTGCAGCTTGCGTGGTCCCGGCAAAGCCCTCGCCGTAGCGCAGCCCCATAATATCCAGCGTCTGTTGTGTGGCCAACACCGAACGGTGGCCGGAACGGGCATGGTCGGAATGGCCGTGGGTGATCAGCGCCCGGTTGACCGGCCGCACCGGATCGATGAAGAAATCGCCGGGTGGGCAATAGAGGCCCTCGGGCCGGGGGTGAAGCAGGTCGCTGGCGCGCATGGCTCCAAGATAGTTGCTAATTCCGGCGCGGGAAGCCTGTTGCAAGTGACTGCTGACTCGGCATACAGGCAACTGCCGGCGGGATCTCCATCACGAAACCGCATCAGGCCTCGTCCGGCGACGCTTTTCGTTCATCTGCGCCACATCTGGCGGCGGCTGCGAAAAAGTCCGATTCGCATGCCCGAAAGGGCAGGACACCAACACGGAGGACCTTGCATGCGCTGGAACTTGGTGGTCTTGGCACCTTGCCTGGCAATGGCCGGTTGCGTCGGCACCTCGATTGCCGAGCGACAGGACGCGAATGTCCAGTCCTCGCTGCAATATGATAGAATGCCTTGCGATCAATTGCTGGCGCAACGCAACCGGCTGGCGCAGCAATATCGCCTCCCGCAGGATGCCAAGCCGTCTTTCTCCGATCCCGGGGTGGGCCTCGGCCCGTTCACGCCGGACGTCCGTCCCAAGGCCCAGCGCGACCTCGAACAGGCAAGCGGCCGGATCGACGCCATGAACCGGTCGATCGCCCGCCGCGAATGTGGCAAGCCGGGTTAATATCCCGCGTTGCGATCCACGACATTCTCGAGCTTCTCGCCGCGCTCGAAGGCGGCCATCTGGCGCAGCATGATCGGCACCAGATGCACGGGATCGGAGGTCGCCGCCGCATGCGGCGTCACGAACACTTTCGGGTGGCTCCACAGCCGGCTGGTCTTCGGCAGCGGCTCGACCTCGAACACGTCGAGGCTCGCTTCCTTCAGCGTGCCGTCGTCCAGCGCGCGCACGATGTCGGCATCCTTCTGCAGGCGGCCGCGCCCGGCATTGATCAGCACGGAGCCGCCGAGGCCGTTGCGTTTCCTCAGTTCCTTCAGCACGCCGTAATTGATGATGCCTTGCGTCTGCGGCGTGAGCGGCAAAAGCACCACCAGAATGTCGGTGGCGTTGAGGAACGGGATCAACCCTGCCTCGCCGGCATAGGTCGAAACGCCTTCCATCGGCCGCTCGCTGCGCGACCAGCCATTGACCGCAAAGCCGAGCGACAAAAGCACCGACGCCGCTGCGCGGCCAAGCGTGCCGAGCCCCATGATGCCGACGGAGATGTCGCCGGCCGGCCGCTGCGGCGGCTCGTGCCAGATCTTCTTTTGCTGCTGCGACCGGTAGAGCATGCCCTGGCGATGGTGATCGAGCACCCGCCAGACGACATATTCGGTCATGTATTGGGTCAGGTTGTCGGCCACGACCTTGACGATCGGAACGTCGGGCAAAGTGGGATCGGCGAAGATGTGGTCGACGCCGGCGCCGATCGAAAAGACAGCGCGCAGATTGGGCAGCGACGACAGAAGGTTCGGCCGCTGCTTCCAAACCACCGCATAGGTGATCGAAGGATCGCTGGCGCCGTCCGGCTCGAGCACCACCTCTCGTTCGGCCGACAAGAGTTCGCGCCAACGGCGTGGATGGATACCGGTGAGGGCAAGCAGGACACGGCCTTTTTCCATTGCGGATTCTTTTTTCCTCTGTGCGGTACAGTCTACTCGCTGACGATGCCGACCGGCGCCGTCTCGATCCTGAACGCGGCCGAGATCAGCGCCTTGGTATAGTCGGTCTGCGGCCGTTCGAAAATCTGTTCGGATGGGCCGGCTTCGACGATCCTGCCATTGCGCATGACGATCACGTCGTTGGCAAGCGCGCGGATGACCTTCAGATCGTGGCTGATGAACAGATAGGCGAGGTCGTGCTTCGCCTGCAGGCTGCGCAGAAGATCGACCACCTGCGCCTGCACGCTCATATCGAGGGCCGAGGTCGGCTCGTCCAGCATGACGAAGCGCGGGTTGAGCACCATGGCGCGGGCGATGGCGATGCGCTGGCGCTGGCCACCGGAAAACTCGTGCGGATAGCGATTGCGCGTGGCGGGTTCGAGCCCGACTTCCCCGAGCACATCGACGATGCGCTTGTCGCGTTCATCGGGCGACAGCTTAGGCTCGTGGATCTTCAATCCTTCCTCGATGATCTCGGAGACCGACATGCGCGGGCTCAATGACCCGAACGGATCCTGGAAGACGATCTGCAGCTCGCGCCGCAGCGGCCGCATGGCGTTGAATGACAGTTCGTTGATATCGCGCCCGTTGAACTGAATGGTCCCGGTCGACGAGATCATCCTGGCCAGCGCCAGGCCGAGCGTCGTCTTGCCAGAGCCGGATTCGCCGACGACGCCGAGCGTCTGGCCGGCGCGCACGGTGACGTCGATGCCGTCGACCGCCTTCACATTGTCGACGGTGCGCCGGAAGAAGCCTTTCTTGATCGGAAACCAGACTTTTATGTCCTGGCCGGTCATGACCGGCTTGGCGGCAGCGTTGGCGGCGGGCGGCTTGCCTTTCGGTTCAGCGGCAAGCAGATGCCGCGTATAGCTGTGCTGCGGGTTAGCGAAGATATCTTTCGTCGGCCCGGTCTCGACGATCTTGCCCTTGGTCATCACGCAGACCCGGTCAGTGATCTTTCTGACGATGCCGAGATCGTGGGTGATGAACAGCATCGACATGCCCTTGCGGCTCTTCAGCTCCGCAAGCAGTTCGAGGATTTGTGCCTGCACGGTGACGTCGAGTGCCGTCGTCGGCTCGTCGGCGATCAGCAGTTCCGGCTCGTTGGCCAGCGCCATGGCGATCATGACGCGCTGGCGCTGGCCGCCGGAAAGCTGGTGCGGATAAGCGTCGAGCCGCTTCTCCGGCTCGCGGATGCCGACCTCGTTGAGCAGCTCCAGGGTGCGCGCCTTGGCTTGGCGGTCACCCAGGCCCTGGTGCAGCGTCAGCACCTCGACGATCTGCTGCTCGATCGTGTGCAGCGGGTTGAGCGAGGTCATCGGCTCCTGGAAGATCATGGTGATCTTGTTGCCGCGCACGCGGCGCAATGCCTTCTCGTCGGTGGCGAGCAGGTCGGCGCCCTGGAACAGGATCTTTCCCGACGGATGGCTGGCGGCTGGATAGGGCAGCAGCTTCAGCACCGACAGCGCCGTGACCGACTTGCCGGAGCCGGATTCGCCGACCAGCGCCACCGTCTCGCCCTTGGCGATGTCGAAGGAGATGTGGTCGACGGCCATCGACTGGCGGCCTTCCTGCACGAAGGCGACGCTGAGGTCGCGGACCGAGAGGAGAGTGGCTTCGCTCATCTGAACGTCTTGCGCGGATCGAAGGCGTCGCGGGTCGCCTCGCCGACGAAGACCAGCAGCGACAGCATCAGCGATATGACGACGAAGCCGGAAATGCCCAGCCATGGCGCGTTGAGGTTGCGCTGCGCCTGCTTGAGGAGCTCGCCCAGCGAGGCCGAGCCGGGCGGCAGGCCGAACCCAAGGTAGTCGAGTGAGGTCAGCGTCGAGATCGAGCCGCTGAGCAGGAAGGGCAGGAAGGTCAGCGTCGCCACCATGGCGTTGGGCAACAGATGCCGGAACATGATGGTACCGTTGGGTACGCCGAGCGCGCGGGCGGCGTTGACATATTCGAAGTTGCGGGCGCGCAGGAACTCGGCCCGCACCACGCCGACCAGCGCAACCCAGGAGAACAACAGCATCAGCCCGAGCAGGATGAAGAAGCCGGGCGGCAGAATGGCGGCGACGATCAGCAAGAGATAAAGCACCGGGATCGCCGACCAGATCTCTATGAAGCGCTGGAACAGAAGGTCGGTCCAGCCGCCGAAATAGCCCTGCAATGCGCCGGCCGTCACGCCGATCAGCGCCGAGCCGGCGGTGAGGATCAGGCCGAACAGCACCGAGACCCTGAAACCGTAGATGACGCGCGCCAGCACGTCGCGGGCCTGGTCGTCGGTGCCTAGCCAGTTCCAGTTGCCGACGACGCAATTGGGGTCGGCGGCGCCTTGCGGATACTGGTTGCAGCGTGTCTCGGCGTCATAGAGCCAGGACGGCTTGGTGGGCGCCGCCTCGGGGATGGCGTTGTTGACGGTCCGGTAGGAGTAGCGGACCGGAGGCCAGATCATCCAGCCATGGGCATTGATCTCGTCCTGGATGACCGGGTCACGATAGTCGGTGACCGCATAAAAGCCGCCGAACTTCTCCTCGGGATAAGCGACCACGACCGGAAACAGGATCTCGCCCTTGTAGGAGACGAGGACCGGCTTATCGTTGGCGATCCATTCGGAAAACAGCGACAGCACGAAAAGCACGAGAAAGATCCACAACGACCAATAGCCGCGCCGGTTGGCCCTAAAATTCTGCAGGCGCCGTTGGTTGAGCGGCGACAGCCAGGGTCGGGCGATCCGGCCGGGCGCCGTTTCGGCTGCGGCCCCGGCCATCAGACGTCTCTCCGCTCGAAGTCGATGCGCGGGTCGACCCAGGTGTAGATCAGGTCGGACAGGAGCCCGACAATCAGGCCAAGCAGCGAGAAGATGTACAGATTGGCGAACACCACCGGGTAGTCGCGCTCGACCACCGACCTGAAACCGAGCAGGCCGAGGCCATCGAGCGAAAAGATGTTCTCGATCAGCAGCGAGCCGGTGAAGAAGGCCGAGATGAAGGCGCCCGGAAAGCCGGCGACGACGATCAGCATGGCGTTGCGGAACACATGCCCGTAGAGCACCTGCCGTTCCGACAGACCCTTGGCGCGCGCGGTCACCACATACTGTTTGCGGATTTCCTCAAGGAACGAATTCTTGGTCAGCAGCGTCGTGGTGGCGAAGGCCGACAGCACCAGCGCCGTCAGCGGCAAGGTCATGTGCCAGAGATAGTCGACGATCCGCGCTGGCCAGGACAGCTGGTCCCAATTGTCGGAGGTGATGCCGCGCAGCGGGAACCAGTCGTAGAACGATCCGCCGGCAAACAGCACCATCAGCAGGATGCCGAACAGGAAGCCCGGAATGGCATAGCCGACGATGACGACGCCGCTGGTCCATACGTCGAATGCCGAGCCGTCCTTGACTGCCTTGCGGATGCCGAGCGGGATCGAGATCAGGTAGGACAGCAGCGTGATCCACAGCCCGATCGAGATCGACACCGGCATCTTCTCCAGGATCAGCTCGATCACCGAAATGTCACGGAAATAGCTGTCGCCGAAATCGAACCGGATATAATTCCACAGCATCATGCCGAAGCGCTCGAGCGGTGGCTTGTCGAAACCGAATTGCTTTTCCAGCTTGGCGATGAATTCGGGGTCGAGCCCTTGCGCGCCGCGATATTTCGAACCGACGTCGCCGGCCACGTCGACATTGGTGGCGCCGGCGTCACCACCGCCGCCGCCAAGCCGATCGCTGCCGCCCTGGTTGGTCAGCCTGGCGATCACCTGCTCGACCGGCCCGCCCGGCGCGAACTGGATGACGGCGAAGGACACCGCCATGATGCCGAACAGGGTCGGGATCATCAGCAGGATGCGGCGCAGGATATAGGCGCCCATCAGGCTCTCTGCCCTGCTTGAGCGAAAATCTCAGGCTTTGCCAATTTTTGCCGCCTTGTCCTTGTCGAACCACCACAGCGCCTCGACCGGAAAGCCGAAATCGGGCTTCTGCTCGGGAAAGCCGAACATGTCCCAATACGCGACTCGGTGATTCGCGAGATAATATGTTGGAATCCAGTCTAGCCGTGCGCGCAAGACCCGATCGAGCGCTTTGAGCACCGTGACCAGTTCGATCCGGCTCTGCGCTTTGCCGGCTGCCTCGATCAGCGCGTCGATGGCTTTGCTTTCCGTACCGGGATAGTTGCGCATCCCCGGCGTTTTCGCCATCCGGGAATCATAGAGGATCTCCAGGCCGTCGGCCGTCGGCGTCGCCCCGATCGACCACGCGAGCAGGCTGAAATCGAAGTCGAAATTGCTCTGCCGCTGTTCATATTGAGTCGAATCGACCTGCCGGATCGAAGCGTCGATTCCGATCGTTTTCATGTTCTCGGCCCACGGGGAGAAAAGCCGAACGATGCCATCGTCCTCGGCCAGCATTTCCACCCGCAATCGCTCGCCCTTTTCATTGACGACGAAATTGCCGGCTCGCTTCCAGCCGGCTTCGGCGAGCAGTCTCGAAGCCGCGCGCAGCAGCTTGCGGTCATGGCCCGAACCGTCGGAGACAGGCTGCATCAGCGCTTCGCCGAAGGTTTCCGGCGGCAACTCGGCTCGGAACGGCTCCAGCAGGGCCAATTCCTCGGGCGAGGGCAGGCCCTCGGCCTTGTAATCCGACCTTTCGAAGTTCGATTGCGAGCGCTCGTAGGCGCCGTAAAACAGAACCCGCTTGGTCCATTCGAAATCGAAGCAATTGGCGATCGCTCGTCTGACGCGCACATCGCGGAATTGCGCACGACGCTGGTTCAGCGCGACAGCCTGCATGGATGGCGTTTTCTCGCCGGGAAATTCGCGTTTGACGACCCTGCCGTCCTTCAGCGCCGGAAAGTCGTAACCGGTCGCCCATACCCGCGAGGTAAATTCCTCGCGAAAATGCGTGTCCCCCTTCTTCAGGGCTTCAAACGCTGCCTGGCGATTAATGTAAAAGTCGATGCGGATGCGGTCGAAATTATAGAGGCCGCGGTTCACGGCCAGATCCCTGCCCCAATAGTCGGCGACGCGTTCATATTCGATGGTCTGTCCGGCGGCCACGCGCCCTATTTTGTATGGTCCGGAGCTGAGCGGCGGTTTCATCGTCGAGGCATCGAATTCGTTGACCGTATAGAAAGCCTTGGACACGATCGGCATTGCAACGATCGCGAGGATATTCTGCGCGGACTGTTTGCCGTTGAAGGTGAGGTCGACGGTAACCGGATCGACGGCGACCGCTTCCATCATATGCCGCAACGCCTGGGAAAGGTTCGGGTGACCCTTGCCCTTGTAAAGCTTCAATGCAAAGGCCACGTCCGCCGCGGTCAGTGGCGAGCCGTCGTGGAAGCGCGCTTGCGGTCGCAGGCTGAAGCGGAAGCCATTGCGGTCCGGCGACAGGGTAACGGACTCGGCAAGCCGGCCATAGACCGCATCCGGCTCATCGAGTGCGCTTGCCATCAGCGAATCGAAACAGAGTTCGGTGCGCGGCGGCGATTCCCCCCTCAACACCAGCGAATTCAGCGTGTTGAACGTCAGGAAGCTCTGATTGAAGGTGGAGTTCGGCGGTGCGAAATTCATCTGGCCGCCCTTGGCGGCGTCCGGATTGACATAGTCGAAATGCCTGAAATCTAGGGAATATTTGAGGTCGCCGAAGGCCGACAGGCCGTGCAGCTTGACGCCGGTCGGGATGGCGGCGAAGGCCCGGCCGGGCAGCAAAGCTGCCGCCGTGGCCGCGGCGCTCAGGGCCAGAAAGTCGCGGCGGGCCAGAGGGGCGCGGCGGGGGAGCGCCGCCATCAATTGCCACTCTTGTATTTTGCCGCCAGCGCCTTTTCCTTGTCCGGATCGATCCACCAGGAATTCTGGTCGACGCCGCTATAGGTCGGCTGCTTTTCCGGGATGCCGAACTTGTTCCAATAGGCTGTCCAGACCACCGACCGGTGGTGTTGCGGCACGACATAGTAATTCCACAGCAGCACCCGGTCGAGCGCTTGGGTGGCAGCAACCAGATCGTCGCGGTCGGTGGCAAAGATGACGCGGTCAACCAGCGCATCAACGACCGGATTCTTGATGCCGGCGTAGTTGCGCGATCCAGGCGTGTCGGCGGCCTTGGAGCTCCAGAAATCACGCTGCTCATTGCCCGGCGAATCCGACTGTCCCAGCTGCGATATGGTGACGTCGAAATCGAAGTTGTTGACGCGGTTGATGTACTGGGTCTGGTCGATCAGCCGCAGCGTGGCGTCGACACCGATCTTGCGCAGATTGGCGATGTAGGGACTGGAAAGGACCTGGTCGGTATCGTTCCAGCCGAGGATTTCGAACTTGAAAGGCTCGCCCGTCTTGGCATTGACCATCTTGCCGCCCTTGATCACCCAGCCCGCCTTGGCGAAGAGATCGACCGCAGTCTTGAGATACTTGCGTTCCGCCTGTGGCGAATCGTAGACCGGCAGCTTGAATTCCTGGGTGAAGACTTCGGGCGGCAGCTTGTCGCGATATGGCTCGAGGATTTCCAACTCCTTGCCTTGCGGCAGGCCGCTCGATGCCAGTTCGGTGCCTTGGAAGTAACTGCTGGTACGGGTGTTGGAACCGAAGAACAAGGTACGATTCATGGTCTCGAAGTCGAGCGGGTAAGTCAGCGCGGCGCGCACCAGACGATCCCCAAACAGCGGACGCCTTGTGTTGAGCATGAAGGCCTGCATCGGTTCGGGCGACGCGGTCTTAAATTCCTGCTTGATGACGTCGCCGGCCTGGACCGCCGGGAAATTATAGGCAGTGTTCCAGCGCCTCGAACTGTTTTCCGGCCTGATGTCATGCAATCCGCCCTTGGTGAAGGCTTGCCAGGCCGCATTGTCGTCGAGAAAGTAGCTGAAACGCTGCCTGTCGAAATTCTCGCGGCCGATCTTCACCGGCAGTTTGGCAGCCCAGTAGTCCGGAACCCTCTGCCAGATGATTTCAGAGCCCGGTTTGAAGCTGGCGATCTTGTAGGCGGCCGAGCCGAGCGGCGGCTCCTGCGTCGGCCTGGTGATGTCGCGCTTCTTGCCGGTGGCGTCGGTGCCTTCCCACCAGTGCTTCGGCAGCACGACGAGATCGCCGAGAATCTTGGGCAATTCCCGGTTGCCCTTCTGGTCGAAATGGAACTCGACCTCGCGGTCGGAAACCGCGACCGCATCGGTGACGTTCTCGAAATAGCGGCTGTACATCGGGCTGTTGGCCTTCAGCACCTGAAACGACCAGATTACGTCGTCGGTGGTGATCGGTTTGCCGTCATGCCATTTGGCGCGCGGGTCGAGGCGGTAGGTTGCCGACGAATAGTCGTCCGGATGTTTGTAGGCGTCGGCGATCAGCGGATGGCTGACGCTGCCTTCGTCGGTCGCCTGCTCCATCAGCGTGTCATAGAGCAAGCCGCCGCCGAAAGGGGCGAAGCCGGCCGCGGCGGAACCCTGGACGATAAAGGGATTGAAGCTGTCGAACGTGCCGAGCACCACCGAATTCAGCGTGCCGCCCTTCGGTGCGTCCGGATTGACGTAGTCGTAGTGCTGGAAGTTATTGCCATATTTGGATTCGCCGATCAGCGACGAGGTGGTGCGCCATTCGTCCGCAAAGGCTGCCTGCAGGCCGCCGGCAAAAGCCGCCACAACCAGCATCGATCTGAGAAACGTTCGGCCAACCGTCATGCCTTCTCCTCTGTGCGATAGCTGTTAGCGGACAATCTAGTTCATTTGACGCTCATGAAAACCGCGACAGGCCGGCTTTGTCGCCGCACATGCGCTTTTCCCATTGAAAAAGCCGGGCTGAACCCGGCTTTTTCAAGGAATGTTTCGATTACTATTGCGTTATTGCGCCGGAGCTGGTGCGGGAGCAGCAGGGGCCGGCGCAGGTGCGGCCGGTGCCTCACCCTCTGCCGGTTTGGCCGGCGCCGCGCCTTCGGCGGGGGCAGCCGCATCCGCTGAAGCGCCAGGCGTCGGCAGCGGCTTCGGACTGTCCGACAGCGTGCGCAGATAGGCGATGACGTTGGCGCGGTCCTCGTCCTTCGGCAGGCCGGCGAAGCCCATCGCCGTGCCCTTCACGAACTTCTTCGGCGAGAGGAGGAAGTGGTTGATGTTGTCGTAGGTCCACTTCTCAGCGCCGCCCTTGGAAAACTCCTTCATACCGGCCGAATAGGCGAAGCCCCCATGCTCGGCGACGGGACGGTCGATGAGGTCCCAGAGGTCGGGGCCGACCTTGTTCGGCCCGCCCTTTTCGCCGGTGTGGCAGGCCTGGCACTTCTTGAACACGGCGGCGCCCGCCTCGACATTGGCGTTGGCCAGAAGGTCGGCGATCGGCTTGGCTTCTGCAGCGGGGGCTGCCGGGCCGCCTTCGGCAGGCTCCTCGGTCGCCTCGATGGCGAAGCCGGGTTTTTCCGGTGCGGGGGAGGCGAACAGCGCATCGGATATGATGCCGATCGAGAAGACGACGAACACGGTTCCGAGCAGGCCGCCGATCAGCTTGTTGATTTCGAAAGAGTCCATACGCCCCAGGCTCCCTTTTCCGGCGGACCGATCTGTCCACTCCGTCCGTCGGTAATCGTGAACCACCCCGCGAGGCGGTCAAATCGGGCGGAAACTAGGTCTTTTGCTCTGGCGTTGCAACACCTATAAGGGCGCTTCCAGTGAGACCTTTTGCCACTTTTCCCTTCCTCTTTTTCGGACGCTTCATCACCCGATGTCCACGCTCATTCTCATCCCGGCCCGCATGGCCTCGACCCGCCTGCCGGGCAAGCCGCTGGCCGACATCGCCGGCGTCCCGATGATTGTCCATGTCGCCCGCCGCGCCGCCGAAGCCGGGCTCGGCCGGGTGGTGGTCGCCACCGATACTGAAAGCGTGGCGGAGGCGGTGCGCGCGCACGGGTTCGAGGCGGTGATGACGCGGGTGGGCCACGAATCGGGCTCAGACCGCATCTTCGAGGCGCTGGTCACGCTGGATCCCGGGCGTAAGGTCGAAACGATCGTCAATGTGCAAGGCGACCTGCCGACCATCGATCCCGACATCATCAATGCCGCGCTGAGGCCTTTTGAGGATGCGACGGTCGACATCGCCACGCTCGGCATCGAGATCGTCCGCGACGAGGAAAAGACCAATCCGAATGTCGTCAAGATCGTCGGCTCGCCGCTGTCGGAGACACGGCTGCGGGCGCTCTACTTCACCCGCGCCACCGCACCCTGGGGCGAGGGGCCGCTCTATCATCACATCGGCCTCTATGCCTATCGCCGCTCAGCGCTCGAGCGCTTCGTCGCGCTGAAGCCGTCGCCGCTGGAACGGCGCGAGAAGCTCGAGCAGTTGCGGGCGATCGAGGCCGGCATGCGCATCGATGCCGAAATCGTGCAGTCGGCGCCGTTCGGCGTCGACACGCCGGACGATCTCGAACGCGCCAGAACCATCCTTTCAACCTGAGACATCTGGTCAACCTGAGACATTTGGCATGCCTGAAAAAACCAACAGAATAGCCTTCCAGGGCGAGCCGGGCGCCAATTCCGACACTGCCTGCCGCAACATGTTCCCTGATATGGAGCCGTTGCCGTGCCCGACCTTCGAGGATGCCTTCAATGCGGTCGAGACCGGCAAGGCCGACCTCGCCATGATCCCGATCGAGAACACGATTGCCGGGCGCGTCGCCGACATCCACCATCTCCTGCCGGAATCGAAGCTGCACATCGTCGGCGAATATTTCCTGCCGATCCATTTCCAGCTGATGGTCTTGCCGGGCGTCAGGCGCGACGAGATCAGGACCGTGCACAGCCACATCCATGCGCTCGGCCAGTGCCGCAAATACATCCGCAAGAACGGCTGGAAGCCGGTGGTCGCCGGCGACACGGCGGGCGCCGCCAAGCTGGTCGCCGAGCTGAAGGACCGCACCATGGCGGCGTTGGCGCCGGCGCTGGCGTCGACGCTCTACGGGCTCGACATCATCGAGGAGAATGTCGAGGATACCGACAGCAACGTCACCCGCTTCGTCGTGCTGACCAGGAACAGGCAATGGGCCGAACGTCCCTCGGCCGACGCCAGGATGATGACGACGTTCATCTTCCGCGTCCGCAACGTGCCGGCCGCGCTCTACAAGGCGATGGGCGGCTTTGCCACCAACGGCATCAATATGACCAAGCTGGAGAGCTACCAGCTCGGCGCATTCACCGCGACCCTGTTTTATGCCGATATCGAGGGCCATCCCGACGACCCGCTGGTAAAACTGGCGCTCGACGAGCTTGCCTTCTTCTCGCGCGAAATGCGGATTCTGGGCGTCTATCCGGCCAGCCAGTCGCGCGAGCAATGGAAGGTGGCGGACTAGCTCCCCTGCGGCGTCCGGTCCTAGCGCCTTGCCAGCTGACGAGCGTCGGGCGACATTCCTGCGATGTGGCTTCTGAAACTGACGCTCGCAATCGCTGGATTGTATGCGGTCTTTGTCGCCGTCGTGTATGTGCTTCAGTCCTGGCTGATCTTTCCGGCCGGTCTTGCGGCGTTCGGACCCGATCTGCCGGCCGGGGCACGCCATGTCGAGCTGGCGACGGAGGATGGCGAGCGCGTCGTTCTGGTACGCCTGCCGGCAAGACAGGCGGCCGAGCCACGCCCGCTCCTGCTGGGATTCGCCGGCAATGCCTGGAACGCCGACGCGCTTGCCCTGATGCTGCACCAGCTATTCCCCGAACATGAGGTCGCTGCGCTGCACTACCGCGGCTATGCGCCGAGCAGCGGAAGCCCGTCGGCTTCCGCCCTGTTCGAGGACGCCCGACGCGCCCATGACCATCTGGCCAGCGATGCCAAAGCCGGCATCGTCGCCATCGGCCTTAGCGTCGGCGCTGCGGTCGCGGTCGATCTGGCGACGGCCCGGCCCCTGCGTGGCATCGTCATGGTTACGCCCTTCGATTCGCTGAAAGAACTCGCCGCTCACCACTATGCCTGGCTGCCGGTTCGCCTCTTGCTGCGGCACCGCATGGAGACGGCAGAAACGCTGCGCGACCTCGATGTGCCCACGGCCGTCATTGTCGCCGAAAACGACACCATCGTTCCTGCGGCACGTTCGGCACCTCTGCGCGAGGCTGCCCGTGATCTGCGCAGCCACATCGCCATAGCGGCTGGCCACAACGACCTCTATGGCCATCCCGACTTCGCCGGAGCGCTACGCGCCTCCGTTGCGGCGGTCACGCGCGATTGACGAGCAGTTCCCAGATGTCGGAATTCCGGATCGACATTCGTCCTTTGGTTGCCACGATCGAAGAAGGGAGACGACCGAGATGAGGAAACCGATCTCAATCGACGACGTCACGCACGATGGCGTCATGCAATCATCCGGGGCCTTCCAATGATCCCCACCATCACCGCCTTTGAGCAGTCGCCCGATCGCGGCAGGGGACTGGCGCGCGACATGCGTGTTCGCTGGGCGCTTGAAGAAGTGGGCCAACCTTACCAGGTTCGTCTTGTTTCGTTCAAAGCGATGAAGGAACCCACGCATCTCGCGCTTCATCCTTTCGGGCAGATTCCGACCTATGAGGAAGGTGATCTTGCGCTGTTCGAGTCGGGGGCGATCGTGCTCCATATCGCCGAGCGCCATGCGGGCCTGTTGCCAGACGATGCGAATGCCAGGGCGCGCGCAATCTCATGGATGTTTGCCGCGCTAAACACCGTGGAGCCGCCGATCCTTGAGCGCCAAACCGCCGTGCTCCTGGAGCGCGACGAGACCTGGCACGAACAGCGCCTGCCTATGGTCGAGGATCGCATCCGTGACCGGCTGGGCGAGCTTTCCGGTCGCCTTGGCGATGCCGACTGGCTCGATGGTGCGTTCAGCGCCGGGGACCTGATGATGGTGCACGTGCTGCTAAGGTTGAGCGGGTCGGGTATACTCGACGAATATCCGAACCTCTCCGCCTATGTCGCCCGCGGCGAAGCCCGGCCCGCCTACAAGCGTGCTTTCGCCGCTCAACTGGCGATTTTCACTGGCAAGTCACCGACCGGCTGATGATGGCTGCTCTCGGTCGAACTTGCTCGAATGATTGATGCCTAGCTCAGCGGCGCGTAGTCGATCTCCAAAAACGCCGCGACCTCTGGGATCCAACGGTCGCGGACGAAGGCGACGTGGTCGGGATGGTCGTTATAGCGGGAATAGGCGGCCTGGTCGGCGAACTCCATCGAGAAGCCGAAGCGATAATCGTTCTTCGGGCTGACCTGCCGCAACTGCTCGAACTTTTCGACGTCCGGTATCGCCGCCAATATTTTCGCGTCGGCAAGGAATTTCTTCTCCTCGACTGAGCTGTCCTTGTGCTTCAGCCTGAACACCACTGTGTGACGGATCATTTTGTCCCCCTATGAGTTTTACGCGCTGTCTGCCCAGGCGCGGATGAGATTATAGGCGATCGCCCCCTTCGGCGGCGTGACCAGGCCGTCCGGATGCTCGCGGGCCAGCATCCACAGCACCTCGTCGCGAAAGAACCAGCGGCAGTCTTCCAGTTCGTTGAGGTCGGCCTGGATGTCGTCGTTGAGCGGCTCGCCGAAACAGCCGATCATCAGCGAATAGGGAAATGGCCAGGGCTGGCTGGCGTGATAGACGACGCGGCCAAGCCGGATGCCGGCTTCCTCCAGCGTTTCACGGCGCACCGCCGCCTCGATTGTCTCGCCCGGTTCGATGAAGCCGGCAAGTGCCGAATACATGCCCGGCGCGAAATGCCGGCCGCGGCCTAGCAGGCATTTTTCGCGCGTCGCCGTCAGCATGATCGCCACCGGGTCGGTGCGCGGAAAATG
Organism: Mesorhizobium delmotii; assembly: GCF_900149755.1. Lineage (NCBI taxonomy): Bacteria > Pseudomonadati > Pseudomonadota > Alphaproteobacteria > Hyphomicrobiales > Phyllobacteriaceae > Mesorhizobium > Mesorhizobium delmotii. Next base: position 712,087 of record NZ_FUIG01000013.1, read on the forward strand.
CTCGGTGGCGCAGGCCGCGCAAAGCCGCTTGTAGCCGCCGGCCCGCATTTCGGCTTCAGCGCCGCATTTGCTGCAGAAGCGGTGGCTGGCATGCCAGGCGAGCAATGCAGCTCCTTGCGCCATCGCGCCGGCCGCCGCTTCGTCGATCAGCCCCTGCATATAGACCGAGCGATAGTCGATGGCCTTGATCGTCTCCGGCAGTTGTTCGGGATCGAGCCCGGCCGGCACCGCGAGCACCGGGCCGCTGTCGGAAAAACCGAGCAGGACGCCATGGTCGAGCCACGCCCGGAGCAGCCGGCTTTCCTCGGCGCCGAACCAGGGGTCGAAGCCACCATCGCTGAGCTTCAGGTAGAGCCGCCCGCAATGCATCAGCAAAAGCCTGGCCGAGGGATCGGCGAGGGCCTTTTCGACGGAATCGTCGGCGCGGTTTTCCGATTGCCGGTCGATCATGTTGCCGGCGAAGCCGACGAATTGGCTCGGCTCACGCAAGGGCGCGTCAAACAGGCGGAAGCTCATGGGGACTCAACTTCACGATGGACAAGGGACAGGCTTATAGCGCCGCCTTTATCTGTTGCGCAAACCGGCGGAGGTCCGACCGCTGGTAGGGCTCGCGCATGCCGTGCCCCCACACCGGGCCCGGCCAGCCGGGATCCCCCTCCGAGCGCGCGATGACATGGACATGCAACTGGCGGACGATGTTGCCAAGTGCGCCGCTGTTTATCTTGGTGCAGCCGGTTACGCTTTTCAGCGCCTGCGCCACCATGTTGGTCTCGAAGGTCAGCATCGCCTGGTCGAGCGGCGTCAAATCATGGATTTCCTCCGCGCCCGGCCGCTGCGGCACCAGGAGCAGCCACGGCCAGCGGCGGTCGTTCATCACCCGCAACTCGCACAAGCCGAGCCACATCAACTGCTCGCTGTCCGCCTCCAGGCGGGCATCCAGCGTGAATCCGGCCTCGAGGCCCGGCGACATCGGCGTTTCCTTCACTTTTGTCGTGTTTTTTAGACTTTTGAACGCTAGAGCGGCTGCCGGTGGCCCGCAAGAGGCGGCAAGCGAATCGTTGCTTTGTGACGGCAGTTATGCTAATGGTTTGGGCATGGTGCTGATTTGCGCCAATGACCCGCCCCGAGGCGGGTTTTTTTGTTTCAGCTTTCGACGCCACTCCCGGCTGATTGATCCTGCGCCCTTGCATTTCATCGCCGAATTGCCGATATGGAAAGCGGGAGGTTGGTGGTGGACGGTCCACTCGCCAACCGGGTCAGGTCCGGAAGGAAGCAGCCCTAACGAGCCCGGAACGGGTCATTGTTCCAGCCTCCCACCTCTTCGCCTTTCTCCCGCGACATTGACGGCGCTAAGCCCTGCGGGCGAAACTATGCGCAGGAATCGGCCGCCTGCAGGCGCGGCCTTGGAGCTTTACGGGCGAATGAGCGAAGCCGGAAATTCGGGAACGGAAAAGGCCGCCGCCTATCGCGTTCTGGCGCGCAAATACCGTCCTGCGAATTTCTCCGAACTGATCGGCCAGGAGCCGATGGTCCGCACCCTCACCAACGCCTTCGCCACCGGCCGGATAGCCCAGGCCTGGATGCTGACCGGCGTGCGCGGTGTCGGCAAGACGACGACGGCGCGCATACTCGCGCGGGCCCTGAACTACAAAACATCGACCGTCGACCAGCCTTCGGTCGATCTTGCGGTGCTGGGCGAGCATTGCCAGGCGATCATGGAAGGCCGCCATGTCGATGTCATTGAGATGGACGCCGCCTCGCACACTGGCATCGACGACATCAGAGACATCATCGAGCGCGTGCGTTACGCGCCGGTATCTGCGCGCTACAAGGTCTACATCATCGACGAAGTGCACATGCTCTCGACCCAGGCCTTCAACGGCCTGCTGAAGACGCTGGAAGAGCCACCACCGCACGTCAAATTCATCTTCGCCACCACCGAAATCCGAAAAGTTCCGATCACCGTCTTGTCGCGCTGCCAGCGCTTCGACCTCAGGCGTATCGATGCCGGCACGCTGGTCGCGCATCTCTCCTCGATCGCCGCTAGGGAAGGCATTGCCGTCGACGACGACGCGCTGGCGATGATCGCCCGCGCGGCCGAAGGGTCGGCGCGCGATTCGCTGTCCATTCTCGACCAGGCGATCGCCCATGGCAGCGGCGCTGTCAGCGCCGAAGCGGTGCGCGCCATGCTGGGGCTCGCCGACCGCGCCCGCATCGTCGACCTGTTCGAATATGTGATGAAGGGCGACGTGGCGGCCGCACTGGCCGAATTCCGCAACCAGTACGACACCGGCGCCGATCCGGCCGCGGTGCTGACCGACCTTGCCGAGTTCAACCACCTCGTCACCCGGTTGCGCTTCGTGCCGACCGCGCTCGAGGACGCCTCGCTGTCCGAGGACGAGCGACGACGCGGCGCCGATTTCGCCAAGGCGCTGTCGGTCAGGGTGCTGTCGCGGACCTGGCAGATGCTGTTGAAAGGCATTCCCGAGGTGCAGTCCTCCAACCGGCCGGTCAGTGCCGCCGAAATGGTGCTGATCCGGCTGGCGCATGCCGCCGACCTGCCGACACTGGACGAGGCGCTGAAATCGCTGGAGGGCGGAGCGTCGGTGCCGGGTGGAGCGCCACGCCTGAATGGTGCGCCGGCAAGCTCTGGACCGGCAAGCCCCGGCCCAGCAAATTCTGGCCCCGCAAATCCCAGCAACGGCGGCGCCAGCGCCGTGGCGCAGACGCGGATGCCAACGGCCAATGGCGGCGCGCAGACGATGCGGCTGGTAGCACCCGAGCCGATGCCTGCGGCTTTCGTTCCGGCGCCGGAGCCGGTCGCGGATGCGCCGGTGCCGGTACCGGTGAAGTCGCTGGCCGACATCGTCGTCCTTGCCGACGCCCAGCGCGACATCGCCTTCAAGGTGCTGGTGAAGCGCTGCGTGCGCCTGGTGCGCATCGAGCCGGGCCGCATCGACGTCAGCCTGACCGATGACGCGCCGAAGATGCTGCTCAACGATCTGACCGCCAAATTGCGCGCCTGGACCGGCCGCAGCTGGCTGATCTCGCTGTCAAAGGAAGAGGGCGGCCAGACGCTGGCCGAGATGGAATCGACCAAACGCGAAAACGCGCTCCTCGATGCCAGGAGCGACCCAACCGTCGCCGCTATCCTGGCGCGTTTTCCCGGCGCCAAGATCATCGACGTGCGCATTCCCGACGCACCGGAAGCCGATGCGGTGGAGGCAGAGGTTCCGATCGAGCCGGCCACAGACGACGACGAAACCTAAGCATGATCCCGAAAAGTGGGAGCCGGTTTTCGGAGAAGATCATGCTTAAACAAGAAACCAGATCAATCGTAGAGGACCACGCGATGAAAGATCTTCTCGGCCTGATGGGCAAGGCGAAAGAAATGCAGGCCAAGTTCCAGGCCATGCAGGACGAGATCGCCACGTTGGAAGCCACCGGACAGGCCGGCGGCGGCCTGGTCAGCGTGACGCTGACCGGCAAATTCGAGATGAAGTCCCTGAAAATCGACCCGTCGCTGTTCAAGGAGGACGAGGTCGAGATTCTGGAGGATCTGCTTCTCGCCGCCCACAATGACGCCAGGGCCAAGGTCGAGCAGATGATGCAGCAAAAGACCCAGGCATTGACCGCAGGACTGCCGATACCGCCGGGAATGAAGCTGCCGTTCTAAGGTGTGTTGATAGCTATGCGGTCGACTGAGCCCATTGCTCCAGCCTTGGGGAAGCCCCTCCTGTGGAGATCCTAAGATAGGATCCATGCCGTTATAGTGGCCATGGAGTGCCATGCCGCGATCCGGCGGTCGCTTGCTCCACCGGTGTGTCCATTCGGCAACTCCGCACACTGAATAACGCTTTAGCCATCTTTTTGCCTGAAAGTGTCTCATTCTTGCCGCAACCAGGGGCGGGCTGGCGACAGAATGAGGGGATATCTTTGAGCGCGACCCGATGGAAGACGCCGTTGTGGCTCGGCGTCATCACCTCTCCGCTGTTTTTGGCAGCCTGCAGTCAGACCACCTCGCACGGCCTGTCCGTAGCCAGCCGGACCGATACCGTCAGGTCCCGGCCCTACAGTCACACAGCGAAGGACAAGGAGTGCCTCCAGCGCGCGATGTTCTTCGAATCCAACCGGTCGAGCCGTGACGGCATGATTGCCGTCGGCACGGTGGTGATGAACCGGCTGCGCTCCGGCAAGCACGGCAACACCATTTGCCAGGTGGTCGGCGAACGTGGCCAGTTCGCGCCGGGCGTGATGACACGGCGGATGAATTCGAAGGCGATGCCCGATGTCGAGGAAGCCGCCGAGGCGGTGCTCAAGGGCGAGCGCAAGGCCAAGCTGAAGAACTCGATGTTCTTTCACACCGCCGGCCTGCGTTTCCCCTACAAGAACATGCACTACACCATGGTCGCCGGCGGCAACGCCTTCTACGAAAAGCGCGGCCGGAACTGGAAACCGTTGCCGGACGAGCCCACGGTCGCCATGGCACAGTCCGCACCGCGGACTTCGGCGCGCGCCGCACCGGTGACGCTCGTGGCCTCCGCGGCGCCGGCCGCCAAGGCAGAATTCGCCAAGGCAACCTACGTGACCGCAATCGCATCGCAACCGGCAAAGGCGACGACAGAGAAGACGACGCCAGAGAAGACGACGCTTGTGGCGATGCAGGAGCCGGACGCCGCCCGTTTCGGCGACACCGCCGGTGCGCGACCGGTCACGTCATTCCCGGCGGCGCCGGCCGAGCCGACGATGTCGTTTGAATCGACACCCGAGAACACCGACGCCATTGGCGCGATGATCGCCGGCCAGGGCAGGCCGCTGGAAGCCTACTGAGGCGATCGACCGTCGACGTCGGCGCCGCCCCTCATCTGCCTGCCGGCATCTTCTCCCCGTATAGTGACGGGGAGAAAGGGCTGGCCGCAACCTTGGCACCTTTCCTGCGCGCTTGAGATTGGCGAAATCTTTTGCGAAGGCGCCCTTTCTCCCCGTCACTATACGGGGAGAAATGCCCGGCAGGGCAATGAGGGGCAGCGCAAACCTGAGCGATTGTTTCGCGGCAGCCGCGCCGCAGGAGTGTTCCAAAGCGTGCGGAAAAATCATAAACCGATGCGATGTCGAAGCGAATCGCCGGTCCCGAGATCGAACGCCTGATCCAGCTTCTGGCCAAGGTGCCGGGGCTTGGGCCCCGTTCGGCAAGGCGAGCAGCGCTTCACCTCATCAAGAAGAAGGAGCAGTTGCTGTCGCCGCTGGCCGCCGCCATGAGCGAGGCGGTCGACAAGGTGCGCATTTGCTCGGCCTGCGGCAATGTCGATACATCCGACCCCTGCATGATCTGCACCGATCCGCGCCGCGACGCCGGCACGCTTATCGTCGTCGAGGACGTGGCCGACCTGTGGGCGCTGGAGCGGGCGGCCGCTATGAATGTCCGCTATCACGTGCTCGGCGGCTCGCTGTCGCCGCTTGACGGCATCGGCCCCGAGCAGCTCAACATCCGCTCGCTGGTCGACCGCGTCGCCGGTGGCGAGGTCAAGGAGGTGATCCTTGCCGTCAACGCCACGGTCGAGGGCCAGACCACCGCGCATTATCTCACCGATCAATTGTCCGGCTTCGACATCAAAGTAACGCGGCTGGCGCATGGCGTCCCGGTCGGCGGCGAACTCGACTATCTCGACGAAGGCACGCTGGCCGCCGCGCTGCGCTCGCGGACGGCGTTTTGAGGAAGGGGGGCCTATTGAGATGATTGCATTCCTTCGCGCCCCCCTCTGTCCT
>NZ_FUIG01000013.1:717862-879558 GCF_900149755.1 Mesorhizobium delmotii
CGCTGGCCCCCCCCAAGTGGGGGAGATGTCCGGCAGGACAGAGGGGGGCGCGACGGAACGCGACCTTCGCAAACTCAGCTTTGCATTTCTTCTGGTCGCACTAATTACGCTCCTCGCCACCCCCGCTTCCGCCGCAAAAATCGACGACCAGTTCCGCACCTGGCTCAGCAAAGACCTCTGGCCGGAAGCCGACGCCAAGGGCATCTCCAGAAAAACCTTCGACGCCGCCTTCGACGGTGTCAAACCGAACCTCAAACTGCCCGACCTGGTGATGCCGGGCAAGAAGGCGACGACGCCGCAAAAGCAGCATCAGGCCGAGTTCGGTTCGCCCGGCGCCTATTTCGCCGAAAAGACGGTTCGCGCCGTGACCGCCGGTGGGCGGACGCACGCGGCGGCCAATGCCAGGACGATCGCCGCGATTGAGAAGCGCTACGGCGTGCCGGGCGAGGTGCTGCTGGCGATCTGGGGTCGCGAGACCGGCTTTGGCGCGGCGAAGATGCCTTACGACGCTTTCGAAGTGCTGGGCACCAAGGCGTTCATGGCGACCAGGAAGGATTTCTTCCGCACCGAGCTTATGGCGGCGCTCGAAATCATCGAGCGTGGGCTGGCCCCGGTCGGCGCGATGAAGTCGTCATGGGCAGGCGCGCTCGGCCAGCCGCAGTTCATGCCGAGTTCGTTCCTGAACCATGCCGTCGATTTCGATGAAGACGGTCGGGTCGACATCTGGAACTCGGTGCCGGACACGCTGGCCTCGATTGCCAACTATCTCGTCCACTATGGCTGGGTGAAAGGCCGCGGCTGGGGCTTCGAGGTGACGGTGCCGGAAGCGGTCTCCTGCTCGCTCGAAGGTCCGGACCAGGGCAAGAGGATTTCCGAATGGGCTGATATGGGCATCAAGCGCGTCGCGGCAAGACCGTTTCCGGCGCGCGAGTTGAAGGCCGAAGGCTTTCTTTTGATGCCGGCCGGGCGCAACGGCCCGGCCTTCATCGTCACGCCCAATTTCTACGTGCTGAAGCAATACAACACCAGCGATCTCTACGCCCTGTTCATTGGTCATGGCGCTGACCGCATCGCGAATGGCGACAGTAATTTTTCAGGGCGTTGGGGCGCGGTCGGCGGGCTCCACAGGTCTGATATCGCCACCTTGCAGCGGGCGCTGGAGGCCGAGGGCCACGATGTCGGCAGCGCCGACGGCCTGCCCGGTTTCAAGACACGCCGGTCGATCGGCAAATGGCAGGCCAGGAACGGTCGCGCCGCCACCTGTTTTCCCGACGCCGACCTGGTCACCGCGTTGAAATAGCTGCACTCCGGGTGTCGCTTTCGGCGATGCTGGCTGCCTGATCTGGTCCAACAAACAGCTTTGCAAATGCTCGTTGCCGCGCCTGAAACCGCCGGATATGGTGAGGCCGAACTGGATAAAAATCATCAAGACGACCGGTTCAGGGTCACCGTTCGATTTGGCAAGTAAATGCCAAATCCTTGAGCCGGGAACTCAGGTCAACAAAAACAGGGAACAGTTAAAAATGATGATGGAAAAGTTTGCTCTACGCTCCCGCGTCCTGCTCGCCGGCGCAGCCATGTCCGCGCTGTTTCTGGCAGGCGCGCCTGCCTTGGCGGTCACGCCCGCCGACACGCTGGTCGAGGGGTTCGCCATCGACGACATCATCTCGATGGATCCGGGCGAGGCGTTCGAACTGTCGACTGCCGAGGTCACCGGCAACACCTATGATCTTCTTGTCCGCCTTGATCTAAGCGATACCTCCAAGGTCAAGGGCGATCTCGCCGAAAGCTGGAGCGTCTCCGACGACGGCCTGACCTACACCTTCAAGCTCAAGCCCGGCCTGAAGTTCGCCTCGGGCAATCCGATCACGGCGGCGGACGTCGCCTATTCGTTCGAGCGCGCCATCAAGCTCGACAAGAGCCCGGCCTTCATCATCGGGCAGTTCGGCATCAATGGCGACAACGTCACTGAGAAGGCCAAGGCCGTCGACGACACGACGTTCCAGTTCACCGTCGACAAGGCCTATGCACCGAGTTTCGTCCTGAATTGCTTGTCGGCAACCGTCGCCTCGGTCGTCGACGCCAAGCTGGTCAAGGAGCATGTCGCCGCAGTCACGCCGAGTGCCGACTACAAATACGACAATGACTTCGGCAACGCCTGGCTGAAGACTGGCTATGCCGGCTCCGGCGCCTTCAAACTGCGCGAATGGCGGGCCAATGAGGTCGTCGTCATGGAGCGCAACGACAATTATCATGGCGAAAAGGCCAAGCTTGCCCGCGTCATCTATCGCAACATGAAGGAAAGCTCGGGCCAGCGCCTGGCGCTGGAGGCCGGCGACATCGACGTTGCCCGCAATCTCGAGCCGAACGACCTCGACGCCATCGCCAAGAACGCCGATCTCACCACCACCAGCGCACCAAAGGGCACGGTCTTTTACATCAGCCTCAATCAGAAGAATCCGAACCTCGCCAAGCCCGAGGTTCGCCAGGCCTTTAAATATCTTGTCGACTATGATGCCTTGAGCTCGACTATCCTCAAGGGCATCGGCGAGATCCACCAGACCTTCCTGCCGAAAGGCGTGCTCGGCGAACTGGACGAGAATCCGTTCAAATTCGATGTCGCCAAGGCCAAGGAACTGCTTGCCAAGGCCGGCCTCGCCGACGGCTTCAGTGTCACCATGGACGTGCGCAGCAGACAGCCGGAGACCGGCATGGCCGAATCGATCCAGCAGACGCTGGGACAGGCCGGCATCAAGCTGGAGATCATCCCCGGCGACGGCAAGCAGACGCTGACCAAATACCGCGCCCGCAATCACGACATCTATATCGGCCAGTGGGGCCAGGATTATTTCGATCCGAACTCCAATGCCCAGACCTTCGCCAGCAACCCCGACAATTCGGATGAAGGCAAGACCAAGACCCTAGCCTGGCGCAACGCCTGGGACATCCCGGAATTGACCAAGGAAACCGAGGCGGCTCTGCTCGAGAAGGATGCGGCCAAGCGCGCCGCAATGTACCAGGATCTGCAGAAGAAGGTTCTCGAAACCAGTCCTTTCATCATCATCCACCAGCAGCTGGAAGTGGCCGGCCTGCGCAAGAACCTCAAGGGCTTTGCGCTCGGCCCGAGCTTCGACACCAATTTCGTCGGCCAGATCTCCAAGGAGTGATGTCGGCGGACGCGCCGCATGAGCACTGTTGAAAGCGAAGCGACGGCAGGGCGCGATAGCGCCCGTGCTGTTGCTGTCGCGTCGTCGATCGCCCGTTTCCTGGTCATCGCGATAACCACCTATCTCGGTCTTCTCGCGGTCACCTTCTTCATCGGCCGGGTGATCCCCATTGACCCGGTGCTGGCGGTGCTCGGCGACCGGGCGCCGGCCAATGTCGTCGAGCGCACGCGCCGCGAGATGGGGCTCGACCTGCCGCTGATCGAACAGTTCTACATCTATGTGAAAAATGCCCTGAACGGCAATTTCGGCACCTCGGTGCTGACCACCAATCCGGTGATGACCGACATCCGCCGCGCCTTTCCGGCGACGATCGAGCTGGCGACGCTGGGAACTCTGATCGGTGCGTTCCTTGGTGTGCCGCTCGGCGTGCTGGCCGCGGTCCGGCGCGGCAGCATCATCGACCAGATCGTGCGCATCATCGGCCTGGTCGGCTACTCCGTGCCGATCTTCTGGCTTGGACTGCTGGCGCTTGTGCTGTTCTATGCCAGGCTGCAATGGGTGGCTTTTCCCGGCCGCCTCGATATCGTCTACGAATACACTTTCACGCCGATCACCGGCTTCTATCTCCTGGATGCGCTGTGGCAGCGGCAGTGGGATGTGTTTCGCGATGCCTTCCGCCACATCATCCTGCCGGCCTCGCTGCTTGGCTATTTCTCGCTCGCCTATATCAGCCGCATGACGCGATCGTTCATGCTGAACGAGCTTGCCCAGGAATATATCGTCGCAGCGCGCGCCAAAGGCCTGTCGGAAACACGCATCATCTGGGGCCACGCGCTGCGCAACGCGGCGGTACCAATGGTCACCGTGATTGCGCTCTCCTATGCCGGCCTGCTCGAAGGCTCGGTGCTGACCGAGACGGTGTTTTCGTGGCCGGGTATCGGCCTCTATATCACCAATTCCCTGCAGAACGCCGACATGAACGCGGTGCTCGGCGGGACCATTGTCATCGGCTCGGTCTTCATCGGCATCAACCTCCTGTCCGATCTGCTCTACCGGGTGCTCGATCCAAGGACCAAAGTACGATGAGCGCTGAAACGATACAAAGCCGTCGCGACTGGCTGCTCAGCGAGCGGCCGGCCTCGCGCATGCAGGCAAGGCTCGGCCGCGCCTATGTGGCGTGGCGGCGTTTTTCCACCAACCGGCTGGCGTTTCTCGGCCTGCTGATCATCATCGCTTTGCTGGTGGTCGCGGCCTTTGCCGATGTGCTGGCGCCCTATTCGCCGACATTCGGCGACCTGAAGGGCTCGCGCCTGCTGGCGCCAAGTGCTGAGCACTGGTTCGGCACCGACGACCTCGGCCGCGACATCCTTTCGCGCGTCATCTTCGGCTCGCGATGGACGCTTTACGTCGTCATTCTCGTCGCCGTCATCGCAGCCCCTATCGGCCTGCTGGTCGGCACCGTCGCCGGCTATGCCGGCGGCTGGATCGACGCGATCCTGATGCGCATTACCGACATCTTTCTGGCCTTTCCGAAGCTGATCCTGGCGCTGGCCTTTGTTGCGGCACTTGGCCCCGGCATCGAGAATGCGGTGCTCGCCATCGCCATCACCTCATGGCCACCTTACGCACGTATTGCGCGTGCCGAAACGCTGACCGTGCGCAATTCGGATTACATCAAGGCGGTGCAGTTGATGGGCGCCTCGCCATTCCGCATCGTGCTTCGCCACATCATGCCGCTCTGCATCTCCTCGCTGATCATCAGGGTGACGCTCGACATGGCCGGCATCATCCTGACCGCGGCCGGTCTCGGCTTCCTCGGCCTCGGCGCGCAACCGCCACTGCCGGAATGGGGCGCGATGATCGCTTCGGGCCGCCGCTTCGTGCTCGACCAATGGTGGGTGGCCGGTGCACCGGGCTTTGCCATCCTCATCGTCAGCCTGGGCTTCAACCTGCTCGGCGACGGCCTGCGCGACGCGCTCGACCCCCGAAGCGGCGACCAATGAACGGCGACCCAACGAGCACCCTGCTGGAGGTCGACAATCTGCGCGTCACCTTTCCGACGCGCACCGGCCGGATCGAGGCGGTGCGCGGCGTCTCCTTCTCGCTCGGCCGCGAACGGCTCGGCATCGTCGGCGAGAGCGGTTCTGGCAAGTCGCAGACCGGCCGCGCCATCATGGGCCTGACCCCGCCGCAGGCCGAGGTCACCGCCAGGAAACTTGCTTTCGATGGCATCGACCTGCTCGCGGCCTCGCCCCGCGATCGCCGGGCGCTGCGTGGCAAGCGCATCGCCATGATCCTGCAGGATCCGAAATATTCGCTCGACCCGGTGATGAGCATCGGCCGCCAGATCGTCGAGACGCTGCGAACGCATGAGAAGGTCGGCCAGGCGGAGGCCCGCGACCGCGCGCTCGCCATGCTGGAGGCGGTGCAGATCCGCGATCCCGCCCGTGTCTTCGACCTGCATCCGCATGAGGTGTCGGGCGGCATGGGCCAGCGCGCCATGATCGCCATGATGCTGATCGCCGGGCCTGAAATGATGATCGCCGACGAGCCGACCTCGGCGCTGGACGTCACCGTGCAACTCGACGTGCTCGGCATTCTCGACAGGCTGGTCAGCGAGCGCGGCATGGGGCTGATCTTCATCTCGCACGATCTGCGGCTGGTTTCGTCCTTCTGCGACCGGGTGATCGTCATGTATGCCGGCAAGGTGGTCGAGCAGCTCAAGGCATCGGAGCTCAGCCGCGCCCAGCATCCCTATACGCGCGGCCTGCTCAACTGCATGCCCAAGATCGGCGCCGACCGCCACCCGCTGCCGGTGCTCGACCGCAGGCCGGAGTGGGCGGCATGACGGCGGCGCTTTCCGTCGACAGGCTGGAGGTGATCTTCGACCGGTTTCGCGCGCTGAAGGGCGTCAGCCTCGAAGTGCAATCCGGCGAATCCTTCGGCCTGGTCGGCGAATCCGGCTCCGGCAAATCCACGCTGCTGAGGGCGATCGCCGGCCTCGCACCGGCCGCGTCGGGCAGCATCACGGTCAACGGCAAAAAACTCGGCGCCCGCCGCGACAAGGCCTTTTATCGCGAGGTGCAGATGGTCTTCCAGGACCCCTATGGCTCGCTGCATCCGCGCCAAACCGTCGACCGCCTGCTGCAGGAGCCGCTCGCCATCCACGGCTTTGCCGATAGTGAGAAGCGCATCCAACGGGCGCTGGATGAGGTTGGCCTCGGAACCGGCTTCCGCTTCCGTTATTCGCATCAATTATCGGGCGGCCAGCGCCAGCGCGTGGCGATCGCCCGCGCCCTGATCCTCGAACCGTCGATCCTGCTGCTCGACGAGCCGACCTCGGCACTCGACGCATCTGTGCAGGCCGAAGTGCTCAACCTGCTGGAGGAGATCCGGCGGCGGCGCAAACTGACCTTCCTGATGGTCAGCCACGACCTCGCCATCATCACCCATATGTGCGAGCGGCTGATGGTGATGCAGAACGGCGAGGCGGTCGAGCACCTCACCGCAGGCGACCTCGTCGAGCGCCGCGTCAGCAAGGATTATACGCGCAATTTGCTCAGGGCCAGCGAGGGGTTTGTGCGGACGGCGTGAGTCAAATTCAGCTGTTCGCGAAGGAACACGACGCCAACGGCGGCAGGCCCAATCGCCTGCCGCCAGTGCCAACTTGAGGAAAACGTGAAATAAGGTCAGAACAATTCCCGGCAGTCATCCAAACGAGAACCGGCGCCGCCGGGTGAGGGACATCATGAAGAATTCAGCCATTTCCGAACGCAAGAACCAGTCGATTTCGCGCGGCGTCGGCATGACAACGCAAATCTATGCCGACCGCGCCGAAAACTCGGAAATCTGGGATGTCGAAGGCCGCCGCTACATCGATTTCTCGTCCGGCATCGCCGTCGTCAACACCGGCCACCGCCATCCCAAGGTGATCGAGGCGGTCAAGGCGCAGCTCGACCGCTTCACCCATACCTGCCACCAGGTCGTTCCCTATGAGAGCTATGTCAGGTTGGCCGAACGGCTGAACGGCATGCTGCCGGGCAAATTCGACAAGAAGACGATATTCGTCACCACCGGCGCAGAGGCGGTGGAGAACGCCATCAAGATCGCCCGCAACGCCACAGGCCGGCCGGCGGTCATCGCCTTCGCCGGCGGCTTCCACGGCCGCACTTTCATGGGCATGGCGCTGACCGGCAAGGTCGTTCCCTATAAGGTCGGCTTCGGCGCCATGCCGGCCGATGTCTTCCACGCGCCGTTCCCGGTGGCGCTGCACGGGATCTCGGTCGCCGATTCGCTGGCCGCGCTCGACCGGCTGTTCAAGGCCGATGTCGATCCGGCCCGCGTCGCCGCCATCATCGTCGAGCCGGTGCAGGGCGAGGGCGGCTTCTACGAGGCGCCGCGCGAGTTTATGACGGCGCTGCGCAAGATCTGCGACCAGCACGGCATGCTGTTGATCGCCGACGAGGTGCAGACCGGCTTTGCCCGCACCGGAAAGATGTTCGCCATGGATCATCACGAAGTGGCGCCCGACATCACCACCATGGCGAAAAGCCTGGCCGGCGGCTTTCCGTTGGCGGCGGTCACCGGGCGTGCCGAGATCATGGATGCGCCGAACCCCGGCGGGCTCGGCGGCACCTATGGCGGCAGCCCGATCGGCGTCGCCGCGGCGCATGCCGTGCTCGACGTCATCGACGAGGAGAAACTCTGCGACCGCGCCAGCGCGCTGGGCGCGCGGCTGAAGCAGCGGCTGCAATCGATCCGCGACGACGCGCCGGAGATCGTCGATATCAGAGGCCCGGGCTTCATGAACGCTGTCGAGTTCAACGATGTGAAGAAAGGCTTGCCATCGGCCGAGATCGCCAATGCGGTCCGGCTCAAGGCGCTCGACAAGGGGCTGATCCTGCTCACCTGCGGCGTCTACGGCAACGTCATCCGCTTCCTGGCGCCGATCACCATCCAGGACGAAGTCATGAACGAAGCGCTCGACGTCCTGGAAAGCTCGATCCGCGAGGTCCGCGCCTCCTGACCCTCGTCTGCTCCGGGATGTGATGAGATTCAGGTCAGGCTGCGCCGAGAATGGTGGGTTCCGAGAACCGGAACGGAGCGTACTTTCGGGTACGTGAGTACCGGAAGCGCAGGAAACCGCCGTTCGCAGGCCGGCATCACCTGAATATCAACATATCCTTATTCAGCGGCGCGGACGGGCTCTTCCTGCTGGAAGGCGGCGAGCGCCGCCTTCAGTCCGTCCGGCCCCGTCGCAACTGTCTGCGGCATTGGCGAGAAGCCGGCGCCGAGCATCTTGCGGCCAAGCATATGGTCGCCCGGCCGATTGACCGATTCGATGCCGAGCAGACGATTTCCAGCATAGTGATAGATGGAGAATCTGTTCTCGTTGACATCGCCCAGCACGACATGGCTGTCGCCGCCCGAAATCAGGCCGACCATCTGCAGCTTCATGTCGCCGATGTCGGACCAGAACCATGGCACCGCCGCAAAGGCGTCCGCATGGCCGACGATGGTGCGGGCGGCAAGACGTGCCTGGTCGGTGGCATTCTGCACCGATTCCAGCCGCACATCGCCGCCGGTGAGCCAGTGCCGGTAGGAGGCGGCGTCGCCGATGGCGAGGATTTCGGGCACCGACGTGCGCATCTGCTGGTCGACGCTGATGCCGTTGGCGATAGCGATGCCTGCGGCTTGCGCCAGTTCGACATTCGGAACGACGCCGATGCCGACGATGACCATCTGCGCCGGCAGGCGCTCGCCGCTTGAGGTGACCGCGGCCGCGACACGGCCGCTCTCACCTTCGAGCCGCGCAATCGTGGTGCCGGTAAGGATGCGGACACCGGTCGCTTCCAGCCGCTGCCGTACATGGCGCGCGATGACCGGCGCCACTGCCCGGCCGAGCAGTCGGTCGACCGCCTCGACTACCGTGACCTTGCGGCCGGCCGCTTTGAGCGTTGCGGCGATCTCCAGTCCGATGAAGCCGCCGCCGAGGATGACGACATCCTCGCTCCGTGCGCTCAATTCACGGATCAGCCGCGCGTCGGCGAGCGAGCGCAGCGACACAACGCCTGAAAAATCCGAACCCGGCAGCGGCAGGATGCGCGGCCGCGAACCGGTCGCCAGGATGAGCCGGTCGAACGGCAGCACGCCACCCCCTGATATCTCCAGCCTGCGGCCGCCGGCATCGATGCGCTCGATTCGAATGCCCGGCCGGTAGTCGATCGCGCTGCCGGTATAAAACGCCTCACCGCGCAGCGGCTGCGGTTTGGCCTCTTGATCCTTGATGAAGGTCTTCGACAGCGGCGGCTTGTGGTAGGGCAGTTCGTGCTCGTCACTGACGAGGATCACGGGTCCGTCGTACCCGTCCTCGCGCAGGCTGGCGGCCGCTTGCACGCCCGCATGACCCGCACCGACAATGACCACACCGTTTTTCATCGCAGCCCCAATTCCTTAA
This sequence comes from Mesorhizobium delmotii, assembly GCF_900149755.1. Lineage (NCBI taxonomy): Bacteria > Pseudomonadati > Pseudomonadota > Alphaproteobacteria > Hyphomicrobiales > Phyllobacteriaceae > Mesorhizobium > Mesorhizobium delmotii. Next base: position 727,487 of record NZ_FUIG01000013.1, read on the forward strand.
TCCAAGTCTAGGACGTCTCGCCAAGTGGCGATTGTCTGGCGCCGCCGCAAGACCGCCTTTGCGGGTCGCACCCGGAATGGCGGTCCGTCAATAGTGCCGTTTAACGACGACACGGTAAAATACGGCTAAAGTTGACACTTGCAGTTTAGAATAATTCTAAACTGTTGTTTCGATTGGCTTTTCTCTCTGAAATTGGTTGACTTCCGGTGCCTTCATCGCTTTATGGAAGCTTGCGCGTCAAGCGCATCCCTTTGATGTCTGGGCCTTGAACCCTTTCGATTGGAGGCATTTCGATGTCTTTCTTCCGCAAACCGCGCTATGCCGCGGCCTGTTTCTCGCCCAATGGCAGGGACCTGCCTTGGCGCCGATTGCCTGCCGACGCGCCTTTGGCGCCGGCATTTCACTGAATTCCGAGGAGATGACAATCATGAGAGCGATGATCCCGGCACGATATGGCAGGCTCGCCGCGATCGGCGCTACGGCGGCATTGACGGCGGCGATATTCGTGTTGCCGGCCAAGGCTGAAACCGATGCCAAGGCGGTCATCAAGACGTATTCCGACATTGCGCTCGCCAAGTATCAGGATTCGCTGACCGCGGCGCAGGCGCTCGACAAGGCCGTTGAGGCGCTGCTCGCCAAGCCTTCGGCGGAAACGCTGACTGCCGCCCGCGAGGCCTGGAAGGCGTCGCGCGTTCCCTATCAGCAGACCGAAGTGTACCGCTTCGGCAATGCCATCGTCGACGACTGGGAAGGCAAGGTGAATGCCTGGCCGCTGGACGAGGGGCTGATCGACTATGTCGCCGAGAACTACGGCACCGAGTCGGACGCGAATGCGCTCTACACCGCCAATGTGATCGCCAACAAGTCGATCGAGGTCGACGGCAAGAAGATCGACGCCACCAATCTGACGCCGGAGTTCCTCTCCGGCACTCTGCAGGAGGCCGGCGGCATCGAGGCCAATGTGGCGACCGGCTATCACGCCATCGAATTCCTGCTGTGGGGCCAGGACCTGCACGGCACCGGCCCGGGCGCCGGCGAGCGGCCCTACACGGACTACGATCTCGCCAACTGCACCGGCGGCAATTGCGATCGTCGCGCGCAGTATCTGAAGTCGGCGAGCGACCTTCTGGTTTCCGATCTGCAGGATATGGTCAACGATTGGAAGGAAGGCGGCGGCGCCCGTAAGAACCTCGTCGATGGCGAGCCGAAAGCCGGCATCTCGGCCATCCTCACCGGCATGGGCTCGCTGTCCTATGGCGAACTCGCCGGTGAGCGCATGAAGCTCGGCCTGCTGCTACACGATCCGGAAGAGGAGCACGACTGCTTCTCCGACAACACCTACGACTCGCATCTCTACGATGCCGTCGGCATTCGCGCCGCCTATCGTGGCAGCTACACGCGCCTCGACGGCACCGTCGTCGAAGGCCCTTCGGTGTCCGATATGGTCAAGGAGGCCGATCCGGCGATCGACAAGGAACTGTCGGACAAGCTGGATGTCACCGTGACCAAGATGGAAGCCATCAAGGCGCGGGCGCTTGGCGGCGAGTCCTATGACCAGCAGATCGGCGAAGGCAACGCGGAAGGCAATGCCACCGTGCAGGCGGCGATCGACGCGCTGGTCGACCAGACCAAATCGATCGAACGCGCCGTCGGCACCCTGAAACTCAATGCCATCGCGTTCGAGGGCTCCGACAGCCTCGATGCGCCAGACAAAGTGTTCCAGTAAGGCGTTGCCTTGAGCACGATCCCGAACTGAAGGTCCGCATAAAGAAAAGTGGAAATCGGTTTTCGGTTCGATTGAGAAATAAGCCACACGGCGCCGAGCAAGTGCCGTCAGCCATACAGAGCAAATAATGCTGATCTGCCATTGCAACATCATCACCGAAAAGGAGATTGAGCAGACGATCGTCGGGCTGCTGGATCAGGATCCCTGGCAGCTTATCGTGCCGGCGAAGATCTATCATGCCATGCAGAAGCGTGGTCGCTGTTGCGGCTGCTTCCCAAATGTGGTCGAAACGATCATTCGGGTAACCGAAAATTACCACACCCGCTCGGAGGCGAGCGGCGTGGATGTCGTTTCACACCTGGATCGCGTCAGAGGCCTGCGCGTCCAATACGGGAGCAGAACCCATGAAAGGCGAACAGCAGATCATAGAGCGGCTTAACGAGGCTCTGTTTCTGGAACTTGGAGCGGTCAATCAGTACTGGGTGCATTTCCGGCTGCTGGAAGACTGGGGATACGCCAAGCTGGCAAAGAAGGAACGCGCGGAATCGATCGAGGAGATGCACCATGCCGACCGGCTCGTGGCTCGCATCATCTTCCTCGAAGGCCATCCGAACCTGCAGTCCGTAGCACCGCTGCGCATCGGACAGAATGTCAAGGAAGTGCTCGAATCCGATCTTGCCGGCGAATATGACGCGCGCACTGCCTACAAGCGTTCGCGTGAGATTTGCGAAGAAGCAGGCGACTACGTGACGATGAAGCTGTTCGAGGATCTGCTGTCCGACGAGGAAGATCACATCGATTTCCTCGAGACGCAACTCGACCTGCTCGCCTCGATCGGCGAAGAAAAATACGGCCAGCTCAACGCGGCATCGGCCGACGAGGCGGATTAGGGACATGCAGGAATGCGGCGCCCCTTAGATTTCTTGCGCCGCTTGCGGCGGGCCGAGGATTACGGCCTGCCGTTCCAGCAAAACCCGCGATACAGCTGGCGTCGCTGGCTTTCGCTTGCCGTAGTGGTCGCACATACGGCCTCGGCGCTGGCCGGCGCGCCCGAACCGGCGGGCCTCGCCACCAGCCGCACCGATCTGACGCCGAAGGATCTGGCGCGCGTCATCGCAATAACCATGCCGACCAAGGATTTTTCCAAGCCCGAGCAGTTCGAGCCGATGCAGGGCGGCGCCGGCACGTCGCGGAAAGGTGTCAACAAAGACGCCTTCTCGCAATCCTCGACCAATATCACTTTCGAGGAAGAAGGTACCTTCAAGCTCGGCAATGCCCTCTTTCGCAAGAACTGGGTGTCGTCGCCCTCGTCGACGCAGGCATCGGACGGGCTTGGGCCGCTATTCAACGAGCGGGCGTGCCAGAATTGCCATCTGAAGGACGGTCGCGGTCATCCGCCGGAAGCCGACAGCGGTACCACCTCGATGTTCCTGAGGCTGGCGCGGCAAGCGAGCACCGAGGAGGAGAAGGCAGCGCTGGCCGCCCGCAAGGTGCTCAACTTCCCCGATCCGGTCTATGGCTCGCAATTGCAGGACCTGGCCGTTCCAGGCCTTCGGGGCGAAGGCCGGATGCGTGTCGACTATCAGGAGCAGAAAGTCACGCTGCCGGACGGCACGGTGGTTTCGCTGCGCAAGCCGAGCTATTCGGTCGATGATCTTGCCAACGGGCCGCTCGATCCGCACACCACGCTTTCGCCGCGCATGACGCCGCCGATGATCGGCCTCGGCCTGGTCGAGCAGATCGCGCCGGCGGACATTCTCACCCATGCCGATCCGGACGATCGGAATAGTGACGGCATCTCCGGCAGGCCCAACATCGTGCACGACGGCCAAAGCGGCGAACTGACGCTCGGCCGCTTCGGCTGGAAGGCGCAGACGCCATCGATCCGCCAGCAAGCGGCGGACGCATTCGCTGGCGACATCGGCATTTCGACGCCGGAAGTGCCAAACCACTGGGGCGATTGCACCGCGGCCGAAAAGGCATGTCTTGCCATGCCGAACGGCGTACAGGAGCGCCTCGGCCCGGTCGAGGCGCCGTCGCCGGTGATGGACCTCGTCACCTTCTATTCGCAAAATCTCGCCGTGCCGGCGCGACGCGACCTCGACAAGCCCGACGTGCTGGCCGGCAAAAAACTGTTCTACGACATGGGCTGCATTTCCTGTCATACGCCGAAATTCGTCACCCGGCGCGGCACGCCCAACAAGGCGCAGGCTTTCCAGTTGATCTGGCCCTATTCCGATTTTCTGCTGCACGATATGGGGCCCGGCCTCGCCGACGGGCAAGCGGTGGGCGAGGCTACCGGCAGCGAGTGGCGCACGCCGCCGCTGTGGGGCATCGGTCTTACCCAGACCGTCAACGGCAACAGCTTCTTCCTGCATGACGGGCGCGCGCGCACCCTGACCGAGGCGATCCTGTGGCATGGCGGCGAGGGGCAAAAGTCGCGCGACCGATTTGCCGCCGCCGATGCGGCCGATCGCCACGCACTGGTCAAATTCCTGGAGTCGTTCTGATGTCGAAGCGTCTGGCGCTTGTCCTGGTTCTCCCGCTGGTCCTCGCCGGCGCATTGCCGGCGTCCGCAGCGGTCAAGGCTTCCGACGTGATCCAGCGGGCCATCGACGGCTTTGTCCGCCCGGCCTATGCGCGCCTGCATGATCATGCGGGCAGCCTGACCAAGGCAATGCGCACGCTTTGCGACGCGCCCTCGCAGGACCATCTCGATGCAGCGCGCGCCGAGTTCTCCGGCACCGTGGATGCCTGGTCGATCGTCGAGATCATCCGCATCGGGCCTGTCACGCAGAACAACCGGCTGGAGCGCATGCTGTTCTGGCCGGACCGCAAGAGCATCGGCCTGAGGCAGGTGCAGGCGGCGCTGGCCAGTAAGGACCGGACCGCCGCCGATCCGGTCCAGCTGGCGACAAAGAGCGCCGCCATGCAAGGGCTCGGCGCGCTGGAATTCGTGCTTTACGGCGATGGCGCCGAGCGGCTCGCCGGCAAGGACGATCCGTATCGTTGCGCTTACGGCGCGGCCGTCGCCGGCAACATCAAAACGATTGCTGCCGAGGTCAGCGACGCCTGGAACAGGCCCGACGGTTTTGCAGCACTTTGGGCCAATCCGGGCCCGCAAAATTCGCTCTACCGCGACGGCACGGAAGCGGTGACCGAACTGGTCGGCGTCTTCATCAGCGAACTGGAGATGGTCCGTGACGTGCGCCTGAAAGGCTTTCTGGGCAGTAGCCCGGAGGCCGACAAGCCGAAACAGGCGATCTACTGGCGCTCGCAAAACACCGCGCGTTCGCTGACCGGTAATCTTGCGGGCATGGACGCGCTGTTCCAGGCCTCGCGGCTTGGCGATGCGCTGTCGCCCGACGCGCGCTGGATGGCGGAATCGATCCACATCCAGCTCGTCAACGGGGCCGCCGACGCCACGGCCATCAGAGGTCCGATCGACAAGGCGCTCGCCGATCCGTCGCTGCGCCAGAAGCTCGACCACTTTTCGCTGGTGACATCCAGCCTGACGACCCTGATCGGCACCAGGCTGACCGCCGAATTCGGCCTGACCGCTGGCTTCTCGTCGCTGGACGGCGACTAGTTATGCGCACGGCGCTGATCGATCGTCGTGATTTCCTCAGGGCCGCAGGCGTTGGCTTTGTTGCTGCGATGGTGCCTTCGGCATTGGCAAAGACGCTTGCCGCCGACGCCGTCTTCGCCACCGCGTTCGTCAAGCGCGACGGCAGCTATGGCGCGGCCATCCTGTCCGAAGCCGGCAAGGTCCTGCACGCTATCGACCTGCCCGCCCGCGGTCATGACGTCACCTTCGATCCGGTGTCGAAACGCTCCGTGGTCTTTGCCAGGCAGCCCGGCACCTTCGCGGTGGTCTTCGACCACACGGGCCGCGACGAGCCGCTGACCATTGCCAGCGTAAGTGGACGGCATTTCTTCGGCCATGGCGTGTTTTCGACCGACGGTGCGCTGCTCTACGCCACCGAGAACGATTTCGACAATGCCGCCGGCGTGGTCGGTGTCTACGACGCGCGTGCGAGATTCAAGCGGGTTGGTGAGTTCCCGACCTATGGCATGGGCCCGCACGAGCTTCTGCTGCTGGGCGACGGCAGGACGATTGCCGTCGCCAATGGCGGCATCGAGACGCATCCCGATTATGGCCGCGCCGAGCTCAACATTGCGACGATGAAGCCATCCTATGTTCTGGTCGACCGCCTCACCGGTGACCTCGTCGAAAAGCACGAATTGCCGCCGGCGCTGCACCAGCTTTCGATCCGGCACTTGGACACGGACAAATCCGGCACGGTCTGGTTCGGCGGCCAGTACAGGGGGCCGGGCAGCGATCGTCCGCTGCTGGTCGGCCGCGCCGCCCGCGGCAAGGATCTGCAACTGCTCGACATGCCGGGCGACGTGCTGTCCGGCTTCAGGAACTATATAGGCTCGGTCGCTGCCAACCCTGCTGCCGGTACCGTCGCCGTGTCCTCGCCGGAAGGCAACTCGCTTGCCGTCATCGATGCGGCCAGCGGCCGGATCGTCGCCACCAGCGCGCTGGCCGAGGTCTGCGGCGTGGCGCCCGACGGGGCGAGCTTCATGGCGACGACAGGCACCGGCGAAATCGTCGAAGCGGGCGGCGCAATAAGGTCCGAACCGGACTACGTCTGGGACAATCACATGCTGCGCATCGAGCAGGCCGGATAAGTGCGTCCGGCACCGGTTCCCAAACGGCTACGCTCGCTGGAAGGTACCGCCTTCGGGCGAGATCGAAGCGAAGCCGCCAAACGAATTATGCATTATCCCCTTGCGGGGACGAGCCATGGCAGGCACAGGGAAATTGTTTTTCGAACCCCTGTGCCCAATCGGGTGCTCCAACCGGCCGCCTCATGAAGTTGCTTGCCATCGACTGCGCCGCCAATCTCTGCGCCGCCTGCGTCTACGACGCGGCCGTCCGGAAGGAGCTCGGCCGTTCGGTGTTCGATCTCGGCAAGGGCCATGCCGAGCATTTGATGGCCGTGATCGAGGAGGCGTTGAAGGCGGCCGAGACCGACTATGCCGGCCTCGGCGCCATCGCTGTCTCCACCGGTCCGGGCTCCTTCACCGGCCTTCGCGTCGGTGTCTCGGCGGCGCGGGGCCTGGCGCTGGCGCTGAAAATTCCGGCAATCGGGGTGACGACGCTGGAAGCGCTGGCTGCGCAGGCGAAAGAGACATTTCCCGGCCGCGCCGTGCTGGTCGCGCTCGACGCCGGCCGCGAGGAAATCCATGCAGCACTTTACGACGAAGCATCCGTTTTGATTTACGGTCCCGCGGTGACCACGCTTTCGCAAGCCGCCGCCATGGCGGTGGATAGGTCTCCGGTTATGGCCGGCACGGCGACATCGCAAATTGCCGCTTCGGTCGGGCGCGCCTTCGACATCGGCCCGACGAGTGCCACTGCGGATATCGCAATCTATGCCCGGCTGGCCGCTACCAAGGGTGAAGGCGAAAAGCCGAAACCGCTTTATTTGCGCGGGGCGGACGCCAAGCCGCAGGCGGGGTTTATCCTGTCCAGGAAGAAAGCCGGGAAGAAAAACTGATGCGCATTCCTTTCCTCCAGCCGCGCCGCAGGGACTTTGCGCTCGAGCCGCTGACGATTGCCGACAGCGCGGCCATGTCGGTGCTGCATCGCGAGGATTTCGTCCGGCCGTGGACCGACGACGAATTCGCCGCACTGCTCGAGCAGGACACGGTGTTCGGCTATGCCGCGCGCGAGACCGGACAGGGTGCCAAGCCGCCGGTCGGTTTCGTGCTGGCGCGCCTGGCGGCCGGCGAAGGCGAGATCCTGACTGTCGCGGTGGCGCGCTCCCATCGCCGCCAGGGGCTCGGCTGGCAATTGATGGATGCCGTTCTGCGCGAACTGCACGCACAACGCGCCGAGGCGCTTTTCCTCGAGGTCGACGAGACCAACGTCGCCGCGATCGCGCTCTACCGGCGGCTCGGATTCCGCGAGGTCGGCAAACGTGCCAACTATTACAGATCGCCCGAGCACGGCCCGACCGGGGCGCTTGTCATGCGCCGCGATCTTCGGTAGCGCATCGGCCCGCAAATCGGAACCGATTTTCGGAAAGCACAATGCGTAGATTCGGATGCGCAGATTCAAAATGCTAGAGCGCACTTTGTGCGTACAATTGGGCGCACGTCGCTCTAGCCATCGATGGGGCAGGGCCAAGAGCGGATGATCGGAAAAATCAGGATTTTCCTGGCGCTGGGCCTCGTTGTCGTAGGCTCGTTGATCCTCGTGCCGTTGCAGATACTGTCGATGAAGACCGGGCTCTGGCGCGAGACGTTCATCCTGAAGATCTGGCACCGGCTCATCATCCGGGCGCTGGGCATGCGCATTCATGTCAAGGGGACCCTGTCCAATCAGCGCCCGCTATTGGTTGCGTCGAACCACGTCTCCTGGACCGACATCATGGTGCTGGGGTCGATGGCCGACGTGACGTTCATCGCCAGGGCCGACATGGCCGGCTGGCCACTGATCGGCATGTTGTCGAAGCTGCAGCGCACGGTTTTCATCGAGCGCGAGCGCAAGCGTTCGTCGGGCGACCAGGCGAGCGAGATCGCCAACCGCATGGCCAAGGGCGACGCCATGGTGCTGTTTGCCGAAGGTTCGACCGGCGACGGCAACATGATCTTGCCGTTCAAGAGCACGCTGTTCGGGGCCGCCTCGATGGCGATTTCGGAAGGGGCGGCCGAAAGGGTCTTCATCCAGCCGGTGGCGATCGTCTATACGCGCCTGCACGGCGTGCCGCTCGGCCGCAGGCACCGGCCGATTGCCGCCTGGGTCGGTGACGAGGATTTGATGCCGCATCTCAAGGTCCTGATGGCAGAGGGCGGGCTCGATGTCGAAGTGCATTTCGGCGAGCCGGTTGCCTTTTCCAAGGGTTCCAACCGCAAGGAAACGGCAAGGCTGATGGAGAGCCAGGTGCGCGATATGGTGCAGGCGGCGCTCGCCGATCCACACCCGAGCCGGTAGGCCGGAAAAGCTCCAGCGCAAATTCAAGTGCACCAGCATCCTTTGCGCGTCCAAGAGGACGCGCGGTGCTATAGAGTAGAATCGTCTGTTTTTTGTCGGGGAAAGGCGTTAGAAGCCGCCGGATGGAATTGAATACGATAGAACGGGACGACATCGATACTGCCGCCGAAAGTGCGGTCGCGCCGTCTGCCGCAAGCAGGAAGGTCTTCGTCAAGACCTATGGCTGCCAGATGAACGTCTACGATTCGCAGCGCATGACCGACGCGCTGGCCGCCGACGGCTATGTGGCGACGGACGCCATCGCCGAGGCCGATCTGGTGCTGCTCAACACCTGCCATATCCGCGAGAAAGCCGCCGAAAAGGTCTATTCCGAACTCGGCCGCATTCGTGAGATGAAGGCCGAACGGGCTCGGGCCGGCCGCGAGATGCTGGTCGGTGTCGCCGGCTGCGTGGCGCAGGCCGAGGGCTCCGAGATCATCCGCCGCTCGCCCGCCGTCGATCTGGTCATCGGCCCCCAGACTTATCACCGGCTGCCCGACGTGCTGGCACGGGTGCGCGGCGGCGAAAAGATCGTCGAGACCGACTATGCCATCGAGGACAAATTCGAGCATCTGCCGCAGCCGAAGCGCGCCGAGATCATCAGGCGCGGCGTTACGGCGTTTTTGACCGTGCAGGAGGGCTGCGACAAGTTCTGCACCTTCTGCGTCGTGCCCTATACCAGAGGCTCGGAAGTGTCGCGGCCGGTGGCGCAGATCGTCGCCGAGGCCGAGCGGCTGGCGCAAGCCGGCGTGCGCGAGGTGACGCTGCTTGGCCAGAACGTCAATGCCTGGCATGGCGAGGGCGAAGCCAAAGGGGGCAAGACCGAGGAATGGGGTCTTGGCCGCCTGCTGTTCCGGCTGGCCGAGATTCCCGGGCTGGCGCGGTTGCGCTATACCACCAGCCACCCGCGCGACATGGACGACGAATTGATCGCCGCCCACCGTGATTTGCCGGCGCTGATGCCCTATCTGCATTTGCCTGTGCAATCCGGCTCCGACCGCACACTCAAGGCGATGAACCGCAGGCATACGGCAAAGGACTATCTGACGCTGCTCGACCGGATCCGCGCCGCACGGAGCGATATCGCGCTTTCGGGCGACTTCATTGTCGGCTTTCCCGGCGAGACGGATGCGGATTTCGAGGCGACGATGGACCTTGTCCGCCAGGTGAACTATGCCTCGGCCTTCTCGTTCAAATATTCACCGCGCCCCGGCACGCCGGGCGCAGAAATGGCCGATCATGTGCCGGAAGCCGTCAAGGACGAGCGCCTGCAGCGGCTGCAGGCGCTGCTGCTGAAGCAGCAGCAGGATTTCGGCGCGAGCCTGGTCGGCAGCACCATCGACACGCTGATCGAGAAGCCGGGTCGCCAGGCCGGCCAGAAGGTCGGCCGCTCGCCGTGGCTGCAGCCGGTTATTGTTGATGAAATGTCCGGCGAAATCGGTGAGATTATCCAGGTACGAATCACGAAGACGGGTTACAACAGCCTGTTCGCCGAATTGGCCTGAAGGTCTCGGCAGATGAGGAGAGACGGTTGAGCGCTGCGGAAGTGAAGAACCTGCCCCAGAACCTACCATCGGGGGCTTCGGATATGGCGCACATCGTTCTGACTTTCGACAACAACAAGCTTGCCAGCGCCCTTTATGGCCAGTTCGACGAAAATCTGGCCAGGCTTGAGCAGAAGCTTGGCGTCGATATCCGCTCGCGAGGCAACCAGCTGACCATCAAGGGCTCCGCCTCGGCCGCCGAGCAGGCGCGCCGCGCCCTGGATAATCTCTACGGCATTCTCCAGAAAGGCGCTGACATCGGCCAATCGGACGTCGACGGCGCCGTGCGCATGGCGATCGCCGCCGACGACCAGCTGACGCTGCCGACGCTGGAGCGCAAGGGCAAGGTGTCCGCCGCCCAGATATCGACGCGCAAGAAGACGATCTATGCCCGTTCGCTCAACCAGGACGCCTATATGCGCGCGCTGGAGCGGTCCGAACTCGTCTTCGGCATCGGCCCGGCCGGCACTGGAAAAACCTTCCTCGCCGTGGCGCATGCGGCGATGCTGCTCGAACGCGGCATGGTCGAGCGCATCGTGCTGTCGCGGCCGGCCGTCGAGGCCGGCGAGCGGCTCGGCTTCCTGCCCGGCGACATGAAGGAGAAGGTCGATCCCTATCTGCGTCCGCTCTACGACGCGCTTTACGAGATGATGCCGGCCGACAAGGTCGAGCGGGCGATAGCCGCCGAGGTGATCGAGATCGCGCCGCTGGCCTTCATGCGCGGCCGCACGCTGGCGCACTCCGCCGTCATCCTCGACGAGGCGCAGAACACCACGCCGATGCAGATGAAGATGTTCCTGACCCGTCTCGGCGAGAATTCACGCATGATCGTCACCGGCGATCCGACCCAGATCGACCTGCCGCAAAACACCAAATCCGGTCTGGTCGAGGCGCTCAGGATCCTCGACGGCGTAACCGGCATGGTGACGGTGCGCTTCAACGAAGGCGACGTCGTCAGGCATCCGTTGGTCGCCGAGATCGTCAAGGCCTACGACCGCGACGGCAAGCTGGCCCGGGGCCTCGGCGCCGAAGGCTGATGATGCGGCCTTATGGCTGAGGACAAAAAGTCTGTAGGCGGGGACCTTCCGGTTCCCGTCGACATCGACATAGCGGTCGAAGCGGGCGACTGGCCGGATGAGGTCGCGCTGACGCGGCTGGTCGATCGCGCCGTCGCCGCTGCGTTTGCCGAAACCGGCGCGGCCGGCTATTCCGAGCTCAGCATCGTCTTTTCTGACGATGCCCATATCCGCAGCCTCAATGCCGGTTGGCGCGGCAAGGACAAACCGACCAACGTCTTGTCTTTCCCGGCTTTTCCGCTCGCGAAGGGCGGTCCGCTGCCCCCCATGCTGGGCGACATCGTGCTGGCCGCCGAGACGGTCGCGCGGGAAGCCGCACTGGAAGACAAGCCTGTCGAGAACCATATCATCCATCTCGTCATCCACGGCCTGCTGCATTTGCTGGGCTACGATCACGAGACCGACGCCGAGGCCGAGGAAATGGAAGCCGTCGAACGCGCAGCACTTGCGAGGCTTGCCATTCCCGATCCCTACGCGTAACTAAAAAGATCAAATGACCGGACGACGATGAACGACAAACCAGAGACTGCCGCCCGCCCAGACGCCGGCAGTGCGACCAAGCCATCCGAACAGACGGAAGAGGGCTCTAGTCCGAGTATCCCGACCGGCAGCTTCGACAGCGAGCCATCGCCTGCCGGTCCTTCCCTGTTCGATCGCGTGCTCGGCCTGTTCAGGCAGCGCAACGGCACCAGCCTGCGCGAGGAGATCGCCGACGCGCTTGCCGAAACGGCGAGCGATCCCGGATCCTTCTCGCCCGGCGAGCGGGCCATGCTCAACAACATCCTGCGCCTGCGCGAGGTGCGCGTCGAGGACGTCATGGTGCCGCGCGCCGATATCGAGGCGGTCGAGATCACGACGAACCTGGGCGATCTTCTGGGACTGTTCGAGCAGTCCGGCCATTCCCGCATGCCGGTCTATTCGGAAACGCTCGACGACCCGCGCGGCATGGTCCACATCCGCGACGTCCTCGCTCACATCACCAAGATCGCCCGCGTCAGGAAGGGCAGGACGACCAGGAAAGCCGCCGCCACCACGCTTCTCGATCTTGCCAAGGTCGATCTCGCGCGCACCATCGGCGACCTGAACCTGATCCGCCCGGTGCTTTTCGTGCCGCCGTCGATGCTCGCCTCCGATCTCATGGGGCGGATGCAGGCGATGCGCACCCAGATGGCGCTGGTCATCGATGAATATGGCGGCACTGATGGTCTGGCCTCGCTCGAGGATATCGTCGAGATGGTGGTCGGCGACATCGAGGACGAGCATGACGAGGACGAGCCGATGATCACCCAGACCGGCGAGGGCGTGTTCGTCGTCGACGGCAAGGCCGAGATCGACGAAGTCACCAAGATGATCGGCGAGGATTTCGCCGCCGGCGAGCATGGCGAATATGTCGACACGATCGGCGGCATGATCTTCAACACGCTTGGCCGTGTTCCGGCCCGCGGCGAAGTGGTGCAGGCCATACCTGGTTTCGAATTCCTTGTGCTCGACGCCGATCCACGCCGCGTCAAGCGCGTGCGCATCGTGGAGACCCAAAAGGGCGAGCGCCGCCGGCGCGCGGTGCGCGCCGAGCAGGCTTGAAAGACGCCGCTCGCCCGATGACGGTCGACGATCCGTTCAAGCACTCAACCTTGGGCTCTGGCATATTCTACAAGAATCCGCGCGCCGCATTGATCTGGCTTGAAAAGGCTTTCGGATTCGAGCCAAGCATGGTGGTCGGCGACGCTGATGGCAGGCTCGTCCACTCCGAGATGCGGTTCGGTGACGGCTATATCATCGTCGATGCCGAATGGGCCGACCATGTCGCCAGCCCCGCGTCGGTCGCCGGCAAGAACACGCAGTCAGTCGGTCTATGTGCGCCTCAAGGACGGCATTGATGCCCACTGCGATCGTGCAAGGGCGGCGGGAGCCGAGATCGTCCAGGAGCCTGCTGACCAGTTCTACGGTGAACGGCAGTACAGGGCGCGCGATCCTGAAGGTCACGTCTGGACCTTTTCCCAGACCGTACGCTCCGTTCCACGCGAGGAGGCTGAGCGGCTGGGCGATCTACACATCGAAGGCTGGCACCAATAGCGTCTCGTTACCCAACAATCAATGGTGGCTCCCGACCAGCCGGAGAAACCCGCTTCGCGCAGCCTTCGATATTCAACATTGTAGTCGTGCATCAGCGCATAATCTTCGATTCCGCAAATTTCCGCTACGGTTGGTGAGCGGAAGTTCCCACGCCTGTGCTCAATTGGGAAGATGCGCCGATACCGGTCATTCACGGCCGCGCAGCCTTAGCGCCCGGTTATGCACTCGCCCAGGCGCCTCCGGCAGCGTCGCACCCATCCAACACCACCCCAAATTTATCAAGTATCGCCCGCGCCGTCGGAACCGCTCACACCGGCACTCAGCCCCGGGCGGATGTTCTGGTTATGGTGGAAGACGTTGTCGGGGTCGTACGAGGACTTCACGTCAGCCAGCCGGTCAAAGACGGAGTCGCCGTACGCCTCTCGGACCCGGCCCGGGTCTTCGTCGCCGCCGAGGAAATTGACGTAGACGCCTTCGCGGAAGCGGCCAAGAGCGGCGAGGAACCCCCTCGTCCAGGCCGTCTCTCGGTCGCCGAAGTCCTCGCCGGGCCGCCACGCAGCGTGGACGATGATCGCGTGCGACGCTTGCCGGTTCCCGAACGCCGTCGCGCCCTCGGCCACTCGGCTCACCGCCCCCTTCAGATGGAACATTGCCACATACGACCGTGGCGACGAGCAGGAGAATGCGTGCCCGGCGATCACGTCGATGAGGTCGTCGCGGAGCGCGGGGAGGTGGGTGGCCTTCCAGTAGTAGTTCCAACCGTGGAGGACGGTCGAGTCGAGCGCGCTCTGGAATACCACGTACGGCTTGGGCCCGGCCAGATCGAGGAGGGGAGTCCGAAATGTGCGGAGCGGGCGGAGCGCCTTCTCACCGTCCTCGATCGGCCCGGCGTAGCACGCGCCCACCATCACCACCGGGCGCCAGTGCAGTTCCTCGGGAATGACCGATAGAGGCGGCACGGTGCAGAATTTTACGACCGTGCCGAGCTCGTCGGGAGCGTCGCGGATGAAGTCGCGGTAGAAACGGAGGACCTCCCCGGCGTCGCTCGCGTCCCAGAGGATAGGCCCGGCCAGAACCGTGGGCCCGACGGGGTGGAGGCGGAACTCGAACGAGGTGACCACGCCGAAGTTGCCGCCGCCGCCGCGCAACGCCCAGAACAGGTCGGGGTGCTCGTCCTCGGACGCCCGCAGCCGCTCGCCGTCGGCCGTCACGACGTCGGCGGCGAGGAGGTTGTCGACCGCGAGGCCATGCTTGCGCATCAGCCAGCCGATGCCACCGCCGAGGGTGAGCCCGGCGACTCCGGTATGGCTCACGATTCCGCCGGTGGTGGCCAGGCCGTGCGCCTGCGTCTCGCGGTCGACGTCGCCCCACAGCGCGCCACCCTGCACCCACGCCCTGCGGCCGGCGGGATCGACCCGCACGCCCCGCATCGCCGAGAGGTCGATGACGATCCCGTCGTCGCAAACGGCAGTGCCCGCCACGCCGTGGCCTCCGCCCCGTATGGCGATCTCTAGATCGTGGTCGCGAGCGAAGCGCACGGCCGCGACCACGTCGGCGGTCCCGATGCATCGGGCGATCAGATGCGGGCGCCGGTCAATGGCGCCGTTCCAGATTGCACGGGCGACATCGTAGTCGGCGTGGCTGGCATTGATCAGCCGGCCTCGGAACCCGTCGATTTCCACGACGGTTGGCTGCATGCTCCCGTGGTGGGCTTCTGCGTACGTTGTTGTCGTCATAGGTGTCGTCATCGTGTCCTCCTCACGTCGAGAGAGGCCACATCGGACCACGGCGGGCCGCTGCCGTATAGTCAACAATCTGGACTCCACAATCGGAGGCGGATGCGCAACACTGCTGTTGTGAGGACGTCCGTCATGAGGACATACGGCCAGTACTGCCCCATCGCCCGTGGCGCCGAGATTTTCGCCGAGCGCTGGACGCCGCTGATCATCCGCAACCTGTACCTTGGCTGCGGAAGCTTCAGCGAGATCCTGGAGGGCGCGCCCGGACTCTCCCGTACCCTGCTCTCAGAGCGGCTCAAGCAGCTCGAATGGGTCGGTGTCGTCGAGTCGAATCCCAAGCCAGACGGGCGCGGGCGCCACTACGAGCTCACGTCGGCGGGCCACGACCTCTTCACCGTCTGCCAGTCGCTCGGCGAGTGGGGCGCGCATTGGCTCGAGATCGCCCCCCAGCACCTAGACCCCTTTGTGGCCCTGTGGTCGATGTGCAAGGCGCTCCGCCGGGACCGGCTCCCGGATCGACGCGTCGTCATCCGCTTCGACTTCACCGGCCGCCCACACCGGGAGCGCTATTGGCTACTCATCGAGCTCGGAGACACAGAGATCTGCAAGACTTACCCTGGCTTCGACGAGGACCTCTACATCACGGCGGAAGCCGAAGCTTTCGTCAAATGGCACGCCGGCCAGCTCAGTTGGTCCCAAGCCACCCGCGAGGACCGAATCCAGCTAGACGGCGACCTGTCGCTCGCAAGAGCCTTCCCGACCTGGAACGCCCGCAGCATGTTCGCTCACATCATGCCGGTCTCCCGCACCGTCACGAGTCATGCAGGTTGACATTCCGGATGCGGCCTCCCGATGCGGCACCGCACCGCCGGCGTGTGACGTGAACAAACTCCCATACCTCACATGCTATCCGGAATGGAAAGCCGCCGGATTGCCGATCGTCTGATATTCACATAATTCGAAGCACTGATGCCGAGAGCGGGCGTATTACCAAGGTCCGGAAGACATCCAGTGTTTTGCCATTGGCTCGACGATTGCGAATGACAGCAACGGGTCGCGAGCCGAAATTCAATCCGGCACGCAGGCTGAAGCGTGGCCGTTTGGAACGTGGACCGCAGCCTGATAAATCTTCTGCCGTGATTCGAACGACTCGGAAGCATTGATGAAGCGCCTGGCCGGCCGGATAATTCTGCTGTGGGGTTGGCGTCGCGCCCTTGTGGCGTTTCTTGCCGGGGCGCTGGCGGTTCTTGCCCAGGCGCCTTACGATTTCTTCGCCGTCGGTTTCGTTTCGTTTCCGCTGCTGGTCTGGCTTCTCGATGGTGCGACCGGCGAAGCTTCCGATGGTTGGTTCCGGCGTTTGCGGCCGGCTTTCGCCATCGGCTCGTGGTTCGGCTTCGGCTATTTTCTCGCCGGCCTGTGGTGGATCGGCTCGGCACTTCTGGTCGAGGCCGACAGTTTCGCCTGGGCGCTTCCCTTCGCAGTGGTCGGAATTCCGCTGGCGCTCGCCTTTTTCTACGGTTTCGCAACAGCGGTTGCCCGGCTGCTGTGGAGCAACGACATCGGCCGCATCGCCGCTCTTGCCTTCGGCTTCGGCCTGGCGGAATGGCTGCGCGATTTTCTTTTCACCGGGTTCCCCTGGAATGCCGTCGGCTACGCGGCGATGCCGGTGCCCTTGCTTATGCAGAGCGTGTCGGTGACCGGCATAGTCGGCATGAACGCGCTGGCGGTCTTCGTCTTTGCACTGCCGGCCCTGCTTGCGGCGGGCCGGCATGTCCGCCTGGGAGCTGCACTGCTTGCCGTTCTAGTCGCGGCCCATGTCGGCTTCGGCTATGTCAGGCTTGCTGCCAAGGTCGAGCCCGCAACCCGCGCAATCGACGTCCGCATCGTGCAGCCGGCTGTCGACCTCAGCGAGAAGTGGGACGCTTCGGTGCCCGACCGGATCTTCGCCACGCTGATGGGGCTTTCGGCCAAGGCGCCGGAGGCCGGCCATGACAAGCCGCAATTGATTCTGTGGCCGGAAACCTCCGTGCCGTTTTTTTTCGCCGAACGTCCCGATGCGCTGACCGCGCTGGGAGAGATGCTTGGCGACGGCCAGATGCTGATCGCCGGCGTCGTCCGGGAGGAGGGCGGCTCGGCGGCAGATGCCGACAGGCGGTACTACAATTCGGTGGTGGCGATCGACGACAAAGGTGAAATCGCAGATGCTGTCGACAAGGTTCATCTGGTGCCCTTTGGCGAATATCTGCCTTTTGCCGACCTGCTTGGCCGCTTAGGGCTCAAACAGCTCGTCGCCGGGCCGACGACCTACGCGGCCGGCAATGAGCGGCATCCGATCACGCTGTCCGGTGGCATTCGCATGCTTCCGTTCATTTGCTATGAAGTCATCTTTCCCGATCTGGTGGCGATTGACGCTACGTCAGCTGAGCTTATTGTGAATGTCACGAACGACGCGTGGTTCGGTGACACGCCGGGTCCATACCAGCATTTCAGGCAGGCGCAGGTTCGTGCTGTGGAGAACGGGGTGCCCTTGTTGCGTGCAGCCAATAACGGCATCTCCGCTGTCGTCGATCCGCGCGGGCGCATCCTCGATGCACTGGCGATCGACGCACGCGGAGCCGTCGATGTCCATGTTCCGATTTCCAATCAAGCCATCGTTTCTTCCAGCCAAAGACGCATTAACGGACTGCTGATCTTGTTGCTGTTTGCCCTGGCCGCTTTCACATTGAATGTAAGGCAAAAGCTACGGGCGAATTGACAGTCGACACATTAGAAACTCATACTGTAACGGCCTGAAATTTCTCGAAGTCGGTACGTCGTTGTGTTGGGGCACTGGCCGCCGGCTTCGTTTGGGCAGAAAAACACAAAAAGCCGGAAAAATTCGGCGAGGAAAAAATGGCAGAAGAAAACAAGAAGAAGCCGAATCCTATCGACATCCATGTCGGAAGTCGCATCAGGCTTCGTCGCAATATGTTGGGAATGAGTCAGGAGAAGCTGGGCGAGAATCTCGGCATAACGTTTCAGCAGATACAGAAATACGAAAAGGGGACCAATCGCGTTGGCGCCAGCCGGTTGCAGGCAATCGCCTCGATACTCGGCGTTCCCGTCGCTTTCTTTTTCGAGGACGCGCCGGGCCAGGAGACCGTGGGCAACCGCGGATTTGCCGAGGATGCATCAATGGCTTTTGCCGTCGAATTCTGCGGCACTCCTGAAGGTCTTCAACTCAACCGGGCCTTCGTCAAGATCGCCGACGTGAAGATACGCCGCAAGATCATCGAGCTTGTGAAGGCCCTTTCCACCGACGAAGTCGATTGATTTGGGCCGATTGAGTTGGCGGGCCCTTGAAAAGCCGGAAATGGCGAGGCCGTCATAGCGGGGCAGGCAAATTCTCGCGATCTCGCGCATCGTGGAATTTACATCCCATAGGCATGCCGGAGAGCGGATCGATTTTGCTCGACGCCCGTGCTCAAAGTCTTTTTCATCAACGTGTTGAAGCTAAGCACGTGTTGGAGCTAAGGCACGCTGGCGGCATCCTGCCGCCGGTCACAGCCGGTCGCAGTTGGTATAAGATATAGCGCGATTTTTACACCAGAATGACCGCACCGCTTGACGAGCGCCGCCCGGCACAGCTAACACGTGGCGCGCCAATCGGCAGCGTGCCGATATTTTTTTTCAAGAGGGGACACCCGTGACGCGGCAAAACTATCTATTCACCTCGGAATCCGTTGCCGAGGGTCATCCCGACAAGGTTTGTGATCGTATCTCCGACGAGATCGTCGATCTGGTCTATCGCGAGGCCAGAAAGACCGGCATGGACCCTTGGAAGGTCCGCGTCGCCTGCGAAACGTTGGCAACCACGAATCGCGTCGTCATCGCCGGCGAGGTGCGCGTCCCCGAGACGCTGCTCAAGAAAGACAAGGCCGGCAACATCCTGATGGATGCCGCCGGTCATCCGCTCGTCAATCCAGCGAAATTCAAGTCGGCCGCCCGCAAGGCGATCCGCGAAATCGGCTATGAACAGGCCGGTTTCCACTGGAAGACGGCAAAGATCGAGGTTCTGCTGCACGGCCAGTCGCCGGATATCGGCCAGGGCGTCGACAATGCCTCCGACCGGCAAGGCGAGGAAGGGGCCGGCGACCAGGGCATCATGTTCGGCTATGCCTGCCGCGAGACGCCGGATCTGATGCCGGCACCAATCTACTACAGCCACAAGATCCTCGAATTGCTGGCCGCCGCGCGCCATGAGGGCAACGGCGATGCCGGCCGGCTCGGGCCGGACGCCAAGAGCCAGGTCACCGTCCGCTATGTCGACGGCAAGGCGGCGGAAGTGACGCAAATCGTGCTGTCCACCCAGCATCTCGACGCCAGCTGGGATTCGAAGAAGGTCCGCAACGTCGTCGAACCCTATATCCGCGAGGCGCTGGGCGAGCTGAAGATCGCCGACAGCTGCAACTGGTACATCAACCCGACGGGCAAATTCGTCATCGGCGGGCCAGACGGCGACGCCGGCCTGACCGGGCGCAAGATCATCGTCGACACTTACGGCGGTGCTGCACCCCATGGCGGCGGTGCTTTTTCCGGCAAGGACACCACCAAGGTCGACCGTTCCGCAGCCTATGCGGCACGCTACCTCGCCAAGAACGTGGTGGCCGCCAAGCTCGCCGATCGCTGCACCATTCAGCTTTCCTATGCCATTGGCGTCGCCCAGCCGCTGTCGGTCTATGTCGACCTGCACGGCACCGGCAAGGTCGATGAGGCAAAGCTCGAGCAGGCGCTGCGCACCGTGATGGACCTGTCGCCGTCCGGCATCCGCCGTCACCTCGATCTCAACAAGCCGATTTACGCCAAGACGTCGTCTTATGGCCATTTCGGCCGCAAGGCCGGCCGCGACGGGTCCTTCTCCTGGGAAAAGACCGACCTCGCCAAGGCGCTCAAGGATGCACTCGCCGAGGCGCCCGCCGAAGCAGTCGCGGCCTAGCCGCGGCGTCCATGGATCCGAAAGACCGGCCAAGCCGTGCGACCGAAGCATTTTTCGGTCGCCGGCGCGGCAAGACCATCCGTCCGCAGCAGGCAGCGGCACTGGAAAGCGGCTTCAGCACCTACCGGCTCGATCTGGCGGCTGGACCGCCGGCCGAATTGCGCAGCCTGTTCGAAGCCGATGTCCGCGCCATTCATCTCGAAATTGGTTTCGGCGGCGGCGAGCACCTGCTGCATCGGGCGACGGCGGCTCCTGAGACCGGTTTTGTCGGCGTCGAGCCTTTCGTCAACGGCATGGCCAAGCTGATGATGGCGGTCATGAAAAGGCCACTTGCCAATCTTCGGGTCTATGACGACGACGCCACACGCCTGCTCGACTGGCTCCCGCAAGCCTCGCTCGACGGCATCGACCTGCTCTATCCCGATCCCTGGCCGAAGAAGAAACACTGGAAGCGCCGCTTCGTCAGTCCGGTCAATCTCGACCGTCTCGCCCGCGTGCTGAAGTCAGGCGGAAAATTCCGCTTTGCGTCCGATATCGATAGCTATGTGAACTGGACGCTGCTGCACTGCCGGGCACATGGTGCGTTTGCGTGGCAGGCTGAAGAGGCAGCCGACTGGCAGCGGCCCTATGAGGGCTGGCCGGGTACCCGCTACGAGGCGAAGGCCATTCGCGAAGGCCGGCGGCCGGCCTATCTCACCTTCGTCCGAAGATAGGCATATTTCGTTAAGCATCGCGCATCGCGCGCTTTGCCGTCGACGAGGACCAAAGATGTCCTCGCCCTGCATCGCCGGTCTTAGAAGCGGCCGATCTTGTTGAAGGCGGCCGGATCCATGCCGAGATTGCGCAGATCGTGCGCGCGCGGCTTGCGCCCGGCTTCGACGGCGTGCGAAGCGGCGACGGCGCTGCCGAACACGGTGAAGAAATCGCCGATGGCCGAGAAAACCTTGCGGTTGGTCATGATTATGCCCTTTCACCGCTGCAATGCGTGATTGAATTTGTGCAGCGCAACATAAATAGGCGCGTATTGCCTGATATCACAGGGATGTCGCCGCATGGCCGCTATGCGTTCTGTGCAAGGCTGCCGCCTCCGGCAGTTTCGCCCGGCCCTGCATACGGGCCACGCATGCGGACTTGAAACGACGGCCGCGATCGTCTATATCAAGCTCAAATTCTTGGTCGGTATGGCGAAGAGTGGGTCCACCCGGTCCCGCTCTTTTTTATTACCTTCCGACCACCAATGAAGCGACAGGAATAGAATGACGGCAACGGTACCCGACAGCGACGACCGCATCATCCGCGAAAGCGGCATCGATGCGCGCATCGCGCTGATCGTGCAGCCGGTGCTGCGTGCCATCGGCTTCCGCCTTGTCAGGGTGCATCTGACAGGCCAGAACGGGCTGACGCTGCAGATCATGGCCGAGCGCGAGGACGGCACCATGACCGTCGAGGATTGCGAAGAGGTCAGCCGGGCGGTGTCGCCTGCGCTTGATGTCGATGATCCGATCGAAAAGGCATATCATCTCGAAGTGTCGTCGCCGGGTATCGACCGGCCGCTGGTCCGTAAGTCGGATTTCGCGACCTGGACGGGTCATCTGGTGAAGATGGAAACCTCGGTCCTTGTCGCCGACCGCAAGCGCTTCAAGGGCAAGATCGCCGAGAGCGACGCGGACGGCGTGCTGATCGAGCGCGACAAGGCGGCCTATGGCGAACAGCCGACGGTGCGTGTGCCCTACGGTGCGATTGCCGAAGCACGGCTGGTCCTGACCGACGACCTTATCCGCGACGCACTGTCGAAGGACAACAGGGCGCGCAAGGAAACTAAGAAGCGCCGCGGCGAACCCGAAGACGCGCCAGAGGGCGTAGAAGCGGGCGCGGAAGATGAAACCGAACAGGAAATGTGATTGGGCTGCCGGGCGCAAGGCTCGGCAACAAGCTCGGGAGAAAAACGATGGTTGTAAGCGCCAACAGGCTTGAACTGCTGCAGATCGCCGATGCGGTCGCGCGTGAAAAGTCGATCGACAAGTCGATCGTCATCGCCGCCATGGCCGATGCGATCCAGAAGGCGGCGCGCTCGCGCTATGGCCAGGAAACCAACATCCGTGCCGACATCAATCCGAATACCGGCGAGATGAAGCTGCAGCGGCTGATGGAGGTGGTCGAGAAGGTCGACGACTATGCGACGCAGATCGCCATTTCCTCGGCGCGCGAGCGCAATCCCGACGCCCAGCTCGGCGACTTCATTGCCGAACAGCTGCCGCCGATGGATTTCGGCCGCATCGCCGCCCAGTCGGCCAAGCAGGTCATTGTGCAGAAGGTGCGCGAGGCCGAGCGTGACCGCCAGTATGACGAGTACAAGGACCGCATCGGCGAGATCGTCAACGGCACCGTCAAGCGCGTCGAATACGGCAATGTCATCGTCGATCTCGGCCGCGGCGAGGCGATCATCCGCCGCGACGAGCTGATCCCGCGCGAAAACTACAAATATGGCGATCGCGTCCGCGCCTATGTCTATGACGTGCGCCGCGAGCAGCGCGGTCCGCAGATATTCCTGTCGCGCACCCATCCGCAGTTCATGGCGAAGCTGTTCACCATGGAAGTCCCGGAAATCTACGACGGCATCATCGAGATCAAGTCGGTCGCCCGCGATCCGGGTTCGCGCGCCAAGATCGCCGTCATCTCGCGTGACAGTTCCATCGATCCGGTCGGCGCCTGCGTCGGCATGCGCGGCAGCCGCGTTCAGGCGGTGGTCGGCGAATTGCAGGGCGAGAAGATCGACATCATTCCGTGGTCGCCTTCGGCCGCTTCCTTCATCGTCAACGCGCTGCAGCCGGCGGAAGTCGCCAAGGTCGTGCTCGACGAGGACGCCGAACGCATCGAGGTCGTGGTGCCGGACGACCAGCTGTCGCTGGCCATCGGCCGCCGCGGCCAGAACGTCCGGCTCGCCTCGCAGCTCACCGGCTGGGATATCGACATCCTGACCGAGCAGGAGGAGAGCGAGCGCCGCCAGAAGGAGTTCGTCGAACGCTCGGCTCTGTTCATGGATGCGCTCAACGTCGACGAGATGGTCGGCCAGGTGCTCGCCTCCGAAGGCTTCACCAGCGTCGAGGAAGTCGCCTATGTCGATGCTGACGAGATCGCGTCGATCGACGGCTTCGACGAGGACACCGCCTCGGAAATCCAGGCCCGCGCCCGCGAGTATCTGGAGAAGATCGAAGCCGAGCATGACGAGAAGCGCAAGGCGCTGGGCGTCAAGGACGAGCTGCGTGAGATTCCCGGCGTGACCACCGCCATGATGGTGACACTCGGCGAGGACGGCGTGAAGACGATCGAGGATTTCGCCGGCTATGCGGCCGATGACCTGACCGGCTGGAAGGAACGCAAGGACGGCGAGACGAAGGTGTTCCCCGGCGTGCTCGCCAGTCACGGCGTGTCGCGTGCCGATGCCGAGCAGATGGTTCTGGCCGCCCGCCTCAAGGCCGGCTGGATCACCGAAGACGAGCTTGCGGCCAAAGACGTGACGGCTGACGAAGCCGTTGGTGCGTGAGGTGAAACCGCATCGCACACAACCCGCCCTTGGACGAGATGAACGATCGCACTTGCATCGTCACGCGCAGACAGGCCGAACCGGATGAACTGATCCGTTTCGTCGTCGGCCCGGATTCGGCCGTCGTTCCGGATATCAGGAAAAACCTCCCCGGCCGCGGTTGCTGGGTGACCGCCGACCGCCTACATATCGACAAGGCGGCAGCGAAAAACCTGTTCGCTCGCGCCTTCAAGGCGCAGGTGACTGTGCCGACCGATCTTGGCGGCATGGTAGACGGGCTGCTTTCCAGATCCGCTCTGGGCATGCTCGGTCTTGCCCGCAAGGCAGGCGCGATCGCGCTCGGCGCCACTAAGGTCGAGAGCGCGGTACGTGGTGGGCTGGCGCTTTTCGTGTTGCATGCGACCGAGGCGTCAGATGACGGCGTCCGCAAGATCAGTCAGGCGCGACGGGCAACCGTCCACCTTGGCGGCCCCGCCATCCCTGCCTACAAACTTTTCTCCGAGGCCGAGTTGAGCTTGGCATTGGGGGGTACAAATGTGATACATGCTGCCGTTCTCGCGGGAGACGCGGGCAGGGCGGTCAAGAAGCGCATGGTTGCGCTCGACCGGTATCGGGGCGGTTCCCCGGACGATCTGGCAATGCTTGCGGCCGTTGCTGACGAAGATGATGCCGCAGAGGATATGGAATGAACGATACGAAATCGGGCGACGACAAGACGTTGAGTGTTACGCCGAAGAAGACTTTGACGCTGAAGCGCCCCGGTACGGAACAGGGCACCGTGCGCCAGAGCTTCTCGCATGGCCGCACCAAGGCGGTCGTGGTCGAGACCAAGAAGCGCAAGTTCTCGCTGCCCGGTGACAAGCCGGAGCCGGCCGCTGCCCCGTCCGTCTTCACGCCGAAGGCGCCGGTCGCGGCAGCGCCCGTTGTGCAGGAGGCGCCCAAGGCGCCGCCGCCTCTGCCGCCTGTCGAACGCGGCGGCATGGTGCTGAACGAATTGTCGCGCAATGAGATGGAGGCGCGCCGCCGGGCCCTTGAGGGCTCGAAGGTGCGCGACGTCGAGGATCGCCAGCGCGCCATCGACGAGGCCAAGCGCCGCGCCGAGGATGAAGAGCGCCGCCGTCGCGAGCGCGAGGAATCCGCGCGCCGCCAGGCCGAGGAAGAAGCCCGGCTGCAGGCCGAAGCGGAGTCCCGCCGGCGTGCCGAGGAAGAGGCGCGCCGCCGCGCGCCGCTGGCTGCCGAACTGGCGACGGTCGACGACGAGGACGTCAAGCCGAAGCGCACTGGCGCCGGAGCGCCGGTGCGCCGTCCGGTCACGCCCGAAGTGGCGCGTCCGGCCAAGCCGACCAAGGGCGAGGAAGATCGCCGCCGCGGCAAGCTGACGTTGAATGCCGCACTTTCCGATGAGGATGCGCGAGCGCGTTCGCTGTCGTCGATGCGTCGGCGCCAGGAGAAATTCAAGCGCGCGCTGCATAATGAACCGCGCGAGAAAGTCATGCGCGAAGTGATACTGCCCGAAACCATCACCATCCAGGAGCTGGCGCAGCGCATGTCCGAGCGCGCCGTCGATGTGGTCAAGTTCTTCATGAAACAGGGCCAAATCCTGAAGCCGGGCGACGTCATCGACGCCGACACGGCCGAGCTGGTCGCCACCGAATTCGGCCACACGGTTCGCCGCGTCGCCGAGTCCGACATCGAGGAAGGCCTGTTCAACATCGCCGATCGTCCCGAAGATCTCGAGCCGCGTCCGCCGGTGGTAACCATCATGGGCCATGTCGATCACGGCAAGACGTCGCTGCTCGATGCCATCCGCAATGCCAATGTCGTGTCCGGCGAGGCCGGCGGCATCACCCAGCATATCGGCGCCTATCAGGTCGAGAAGAACGGTCATAAGATCACCTTCATCGACACGCCCGGCCACGCCGCCTTCACGGCGATGCGCGCCCGCGGCGCCCAGGCGACAGACATCGCCATCCTCGTGGTGGCGGCCGACGACAGCGTGATGCCGCAGACGATCGAATCGATCAGCCATGCCAAGGCGGCCGGCGTTCCGATCATCGTGGCGATCAACAAGATCGACAAGCATGATGCCGACCCGCAGAAGGTGCGTTCGGAACTGCTGCGCCACGAAGTCTTCGTCGAATCGATGGGCGGCGAGGTGCTGGACGTCGAAGTGTCGGCGACCAAGGGTACCAATCTGGACAAGCTGCTCGAAGCGATCCTGCTGCAGGCCGAAATCCTCGACCTGAAGGCCAATCCGGACCGCACCGCCGAGGGCGTCGTCATCGAAGCCCAGCTCGACAAGGGCCGCGGCCCCGTCGCCACCGTGCTTGTCCAGACCGGCACGCTGATGCCTGGCGATATCCTCGTTGCCGGCAACGAATGGGGCCGGGTGCGCGCGCTGGTCAACGACCGCGGCGGGCAGATCAAGGAAGCGCCGCCGGCGATGCCGGTCGAGGTGCTCGGTCTGCAGGGAACCCCGCAGGCCGGCGACCGCTTCGCCGTGGTCAACAACGAAGCCCGCGCCCGCGAGATCACCGAATACCGTCAGCGTCTGGCGCGCGAGAAGGCGGTGGCCAAGCATGCCGGCCAGCGTGGTTCGCTCGAACAGATGATGTCGCAACTGCAGACGAGCGGGCTGAAGGAATTCCCGCTGGTCATCAAGGGCGATGTGCAGGGCTCGATCGAGGCGATCAACGCGGCGCTGGACAAGCTCGGCACCGACGAGGTGCGTGCGCGCATCGTCCATGCGGGCGCTGGCGGCATCACCGAAAGCGACGTGTCGCTGGCGGAAACATCGGGTGCCGCGATCATCGGTTTCAACGTCCGCGCCAATGTGCAGGCGCGCGCGGCTGCCGCGGCGGCAGGCATCGAGATCCGCTACTACTCCATCATCTACAATCTCGTGGATGACGTGAAGGCGGCGCTCTCCGGCCTGCTTTCGCCGGAGCGTCGCGAGACCTTCATCGGCAATGCGGAGATCCTCGAGATCTTCGACATCACCAAGGTCGGCAAGATCGCCGGCTGCCGTGTCACCGAAGGCAAGGTCGAGCGCGGTGCGGGCGTTCGCCTGATCCGCGACAACGTCGTCATCCACGAAGGCACGCTGAAGACCCTGAAGCGCTTCAAGGACGAAGTTGCGGAAGTCCCGGGCGGCCAGGAATGCGGCATGGCCTTCCAGAACTACGAAGACATGCGCGTCGGCGACGTCATCGAGTGCTTCCGCGTCGAGATGGTGACCAGGACGCTCTGAGTTTCGAGCAACTTGAGTTCGAGCATCTACTGAGACCCGGGCGGTGGTCGAAAGGCTGCCGCCTAAACCATGATCCCGAAAAGTGGAATCGGGTTTTCGGAGAAGATCATGGTCAAACAAAAAAATAGAGCCTGATCCATTCCGATTCTTATCGGGATGGGTCAGGCTCTAAAGCATATGAGACATGCGGCGCGGTCCCATCCCGTGCCTCACGATTTCAGGATAGAGAAAAATGCCCCGTTCAACCACGTCAGGTCCATCCCAGCGCATGCTTCGCGTCGGCGAGCAGGTGCGCCATGCGCTGTCGGAAACCTTGCAACGCGGCGAGATCATCGATCCGCTGATCGAGAACGCCGTGGTTTCGGTCTCGGAGGTGCGCATGTCGCCCGATCTGAAGATCGCCACCGCCTTCGTCTCGCCGCTCGGCGCTGGCGATGCCGATGCGGTGGTCGAAGCGCTCAACAAGCATGCGAAATTCGTGCGCGGCCGCGTTTCCGGCGCGCTCCGGCAGATGAAGTACATGCCGGAATTCCGCTTCCGGCTCGACACCAGCTACGACAATTTCCAGAAGATCAACGAATTGTTGCACTCGCCCGAAGTGGCGCGCGATCTCTGCCCCGACGATCAGAATAAAGACAACGACAAGGACGAAAAATAGTGGCGCGTCGCGGCAAGAAGAAGGGCCGGCCGATCTCCGGCTGGCTGGTGCTGGACAAGCCCGTCGGCATGGGCTCGACCGAAGCCGTCTCCAAGATCAAATGGTTGTTCCAGGCGGAAAAGGCCGGCCATGCTGGCACGCTCGACCCGCTCGCTTCCGGCATGCTGCCGATTGCGCTCGGCGAAGCGACCAAGACCGTGCCCTATGTCCAGGATGGCGCCAAGGTCTACCGCTTCACGGTTGCCTGGGGTGAGGAGCGTTCGACCGATGATCTCGAAGGGCCGGTGACGAAAAGCTCCGACCAGCGTCCGGCGGAAGCCGATGTGCTTTTGCTGATGCCGAAATATACCGGCGTCATCATGCAAACGCCGCCGCAATTTTCGGCCATCAAGATCGCAGGCGAGCGCGCCTATGACCTTGCCCGCGACGGCGCGACGGTCGACATCCCGGCGCGGGAGGTCGAGATCGGCCGTCTCGACCTGATTGAGCACAGTGCTGATCGCACCATTTTCGAGGTCGAATGCGGCAAGGGCACTTATGTGCGGTCGCTGGCACGCGACATGGGCCGCGACCTCGGCTGTTTCGGTCATATCGCCGAACTGCGCCGGATCGAGGTCGAGCCGTTCACGCAGGAAGACTTCGTCACCATCGCCGAGCTGGAAGCCGCTCGCTTCGGCGAACAGGGCGATGAACGTTCGGATTCAGCGGACACGGTGCCGGTCGATTTCGACGCCATCGATGCGCTTCTGGTCGACACATCAGCCGCGCTCGACTGCCTGCCGCAAATCGCGATCAGCGACGACGCTGCAACAAAAATCCGCCTCGGCAATCCGGTCATCATCCGTGGCCGCGACGCGCCGGTGGAAGCCGAGGAAGCCTGCGCTACGGCGCGCGGCAAGCTGGTCGCCATCGGCGCCGTCGAACAAGGCATGTTCAAGCCGAAGCGGGTCTTTGCCGGGTGAGTCCCGTCGTCTAATCTCGATCAGACGTAGCATCCGAGGGGCACATGGCAAAGGCCGAGACGATCAAGAAGCGGGCGCCGGTGACAGCGCGGCGGCCGCCGGTCGGCGCATCACCGGGCACGCTGATCGCCGACCCGGCGGCGCGGCGCAGTGAACTGCGACTGACGCTGATGTCGCTCGACAAATTCGAGACAATCGAAAATGCCAGCATCGACGACGTCAACGCTCATTGCGACACATGGCCGGTCATTTGGCTCGATTGTACCGGTCTCGCCAACATCCCGCTGATCGAGGAGATCGGCCGGATTTTCAGCCTGCATCCGCTGGCGCTGGAAGACGTCGTCAACACCGGCCAGCGGCCGAAGGTGGATTTCTTCGAGGACCATGCCTTCGTCGTCGTCAGGATGATCGACGACGTCACCGCGCATCGTTACGAGCAGATCGCGGTCTTCTTCGGCAGGAACTTCGTCGTCACCTTCCAGGAGCGCGAAGGCGATCCGTTCGATCCCGTGCGCAAGCGCATCGCAAGCTCGATGCCCAACCGGCTGCGCGCACGCGGCGCTGACTATCTCGCCTATGCGCTGATCGACGCCATTGTCGACAGCTATTTCCCGCCGATCGAGACTGCCGGCGAATTGGTCGACAGCATCGAGGATCAGATGCTGCGCGCGGCGGACAAGCACCAGATGCGGCGGCTTCACGAGTTGCGGCGCGACGCCAATGTGCTGAAGGGGGTGCTTTGGCCGATGCGCGATGCGCTGGCGACGCTGATCCGCAACGACGTGCCCTATGTGAAGCCCGAGACCAAGATCTTCCTGAACGACACGCTCGATCACTCGCTTCGGCTCATCGAACTGGTCGAAACCCAGCGCGACATGCTGACCGGTCTGATCGAGATGCATCTGTCGCTGAGCCAGGCGCGCACCAGCGATGTCATCAGCTATCTGACGATCGTCTCGGTGATCTTCATCCCGCTCACCTTTCTCGCTGGCGTTTGGGGCATGAACTTCGATCCCGAAACCTCGCCATGGAACATGCCGGAGCTGAAGGCCCAATACGGATATCCGGCGGCGCTCGTGTTCATGGCTGTTGTCGCGCTCGGGCTTATCGCTTTCTTCAGATGGAAGAAGTGGCTTTAGCCGAAGACAAATCTTCGTTTGTGCAGCAAAAAGCCGGCTTGTGAATTGGGCTGGTGTTTTTGCCTGAATTGCACTATATGCGCCGCAGCATCGTGCAATGACACGTTGCTTGTACCGGCCCCTGCTGGACGACATCCCGGCCGAGGGCGTCCCGTTTCCTCAAACAGATAAGGAAAAACACGATGTCGATTACTGCCGAGCGCAAGAAGGAATTGATGGGTGAATTCGCAACCGCCAAGGGCGATACCGGGTCCCCGGAAGTCCAGGTGGCCATCCTTTCCGAGCGCATCAAGAACCTGACCGACCATTTCAAGGACCACAAGAAGGATAACCATTCCCGCCGTGGTCTGCTCGCTCTCGTCTCCCAGCGCCGCAGCCTGCTTGATTATCTCAAGCGCAAGGATGACGCGCGCTATCAGACGCTGATCGAGAAGCTCGGTCTGCGCCGTTGACGAATTGACCGGCGGGTTCTTTCGAGGGCCCGCCGGTCGCGCATTGGAGCAGTCCATTGCTCTAATGAAGGAAGTAGAGCGCCGCGCATCGATTTGGACGCGCACATAGGACGCTCTGAAACTTTGAATTTGCGCAAGGCATTTTCCGAGAGCCGCGGTTTTCGGGGTCATGCGCAAGGCCAGTCGGATCGATTGGCCAGACCCGGTTTCGAGATAGCACAGGGCCATTCGAAACCGCCCATGGACGGTCATGGGGCAGGATTGCAGGACGCTCGCCCGGCACCGCGCCGGATTTACCCGAGCTTCCCGTTGTCTTGCCCGTGGCTGCCCGAGAAACGAAGCCAAGGGAAAGGGGCACTCGCGCACGGTGAAATGGCGCGGCTCTTTCCGCATATGAAGGACAAGACATGTTCAATCACCACAAAGTGGAAATCGAATGGGGCGGCCGCCCGCTCATCCTCGAAACCGGCAAGATTGCGCGCCAGGCTGACGGCGCGGTGCTCGCCACCTACGGCGAAACCAAGGTTCTCGCCACCGTCGTTTCGATGAAGGAACCGAAGCCCGGCCTCGATTTCTTCCCGCTGACCGTCAACTATCAGGAAAAGACCTATGCCGCCGGCAAGATCCCGGGCGGCTATTTCAAGCGCGAAGGTCGTCCGAGCGAAAAGGAAACGCTGGTTTCCCGCCTTATCGACCGGCCGATCCGCCCGCTCTTCGCTGACGGCTACAAGAACGACACGCAGATCGTTGTCACCGTCGTCCAGCATGATCTCGAAAACGACCCGGATATCCTGTCGATCGTCGCCACCTCGGCGGCCTTGACGCTGTCCGGCGTCCCTTTCATGGGCCCGATCGGCGGCGCCCGCGTCGGCTACATCAACGGCGAATATGTGCTCAATCCGCATGTCGACGAGATGCAGGAATCCAAGCTTGACCTGATCGTCGCCGGCACCTCCGACGCCGTGCTGATGGTCGAGTCCGAAGCCAAGGAACTCGGCGAGGACCTGATGCTCGGCGCCGTTATGTTCGGCCATCGCGGCTTCCAGCCGGTGATCGACGCGATCATCAAGCTGGCCGAGGTCGCCGCCAAGGATCCGCGCGATTTCACCGCGCCGGACTATTCGGCGCTTGAAGCGGAGATGCTGAAGATCGTCGAAGGCGAGCTTCGCGATGCCTACAAGATCACCGACAAGCAGAAGCGCTATGCCGCCGTCGACGCCGTAAAGGCGAAGGTCAAGGCTGCGTTCGCACCCGCCGAAGGCGAGGAAGCAAAATACACGTCCGAACAGATCGGCACCGTGTTCAAGGAGCTCCAGGCCAAGGTCGTGCGCTGGAACATCCTCGACACCGGTTCGCGCATCGACGGCCGCGATCTGAAGACGGTCCGCAAGATCGTCTCCGAAGTCGGCGTCCTGCCGCGTACCCACGGCTCGGCGCTGTTCACCCGCGGCGAGACCCAGGCGCTGGTCGTCGCCACGCTCGGCACCGGCGAGGACGAGCAGTATGTCGATTCGCTGACCGGCATGTACAAGGAGAAGTTCCTCCTTCACTACAACTTCCCTCCCTATTCGGTCGGCGAAACCGGTCGCATGGGTTCGCCCGGCCGCCGCGAAATCGGTCACGGCAAGCTGGCCTGGCGCGCGATCCGCCCGATGCTGCCGACATCAGACCAGTTCCCCTACACGCTGCGCGTCGTCTCGGAGATCACCGAGTCCAACGGTTCGTCGTCGATGGCCACCGTCTGCGGCACCTCGCTGGCGCTGATGGATGCCGGTGTTCCGCTGGCCAAGCCGGTCGCCGGCATTGCCATGGGTCTCATCAAGGAAGGCGAGCGCTTCGCGGTGCTCTCCGACATTCTCGGCGACGAGGATCATCTCGGCGACATGGACTTCAAGGTTGCCGGCACCGCCAACGGCATCACCTCGCTGCAGATGGACATCAAGATCGAGGGCATCACCGAGGAGATCATGAAGATCGCCCTGGACCAGGCCAAGGACGGCCGCCAGCATATCCTCGGCGAAATGGGCCATGCGCTGTCCGGCGCGCGTGCCGAACTCGGCGAATTCGCGCCGCGCATCGAGGTCATGCACATCCCGACCGACAAGATCCGCGATGTTATCGGCTCGGGCGGCAAGGTCATCCGCGAGATCGTCGAAAAGACCGGCGCCAAGATCAACATCGAGGACGACGGTACGGTCAAGATCGCTTCGTCCAATGCCAAGGAGATCGAGGCGGCGAAGAAGTGGATCCACACCATCGTCGCCGAGCCGGAAGTCGGCGAAATCTACGAGGGCACGGTCGTCAAGACCGCCGACTTCGGCGCTTTCGTCAACTTCTTCGGTCCGCGTGACGGCCTCGTCCACATCTCGCAGCTCGCTACCGATCGCGTCGCCAAGACCTCCGACGTCGTCAAGGAAGGCGACAAGGTCTGGGTCAAGCTGATGGGCTTCGACGAACGCGGCAAGGTCCGCCTGTCGATGAAGGTCGTCGACCAGGCCACGGGCAAGGAAATCGCCCGCGACAAGAAGGCCGAAGGCGAAGAAGACGCCGCCTGAGCGATTTAGAGCGACGTGCGTCCAAAATGGACGCACGTAGTACGCTCTAAGGCTTTGAATGTTCGCATCGTGCTTTCCGAAATCGATTCCGATTCGGGCCGATGCGAAGCGATACAATCGAAACGGGCGCGCCGACAGGTCGCGCCCGTTTTCATTTTCTAGACAAGCCAGCTGCATTTCGAGATCGAAGAATGTCCGCCGAGCCGCTGAAGACACTGTTCCATCCGTTCGAGGCCGAGGCTGTCTCCCCGCCGCGTAAGGGCGAGCGTGTCCTCTTTCTCGGCGCTGAACCGGGTTTCCGCCTGCCCGCAGGCTTCGATGCGGCACTGCATCTGGTGCAAGGCTTCCGCCCGCATTTTCGCACGCTGCAGGGGTCGGGCTTCACGGTCACGCCGCGGCTGGAGGGCGGGGGTTTCGACGCGGCACTGGTGCTTGCCGGCCGTCATCGCGGGCAAAACGAATTGCGCATCGCTGAGGCGATTGAGCGTGTGAGGCCGGGCCGATCGATTATCGTCGCCGGCGCCAAGGACGATGGCATTGCCAGCCTGCGCAAGCGCATCGGCGAGCTTGTGCCGCTCGACGGCCATTTGCCGAAACATCACGGCATCGCCTTCTGGTTCCATCGACCTGCCGATGCTGCGGTCGCGGCAGCGCTTCGCGCCGCCAATCCAACCCTTCTGCTCGAGGGCCGGTTCCGCACCGCGCCAGGCATGTTCTCTTTCGACAAGATCGATACAGGTTCGAAATTGCTGGTCGACAATCTGCCCGGCGACCTGCGTGGCAGCGTTGCCGATTTCTGTGCCGGCTGGGGCTATGTGGCGGCCGAGGTCGCCGCCCGCTCACCTGGCATATCGGCGCTCGATCTCTACGAAGCCGAGTTCGATACGCTGGAGGCGGCGAAAGGCAATATCGGCAATACAGCGGCGGAACCAGGTTTCTTCTGGATCGATCTTTTGAGCGAGCCGGTCGAGCGGCGCTATGACGCCATCGTCATGAACCCGCCCTTCCATCGCAGCCGGGCGGCCGAGCCGGAGATCGGTGCCGGCATGATCCGCGCCGCGGCAAAGGCGCTGAAGCCGGGTGGGCGGCTGTTCATGGTGGCGAACCGTCAGCTTCCCTACGAGCCGGTGCTGGCGGCCGCCTTCTCCAGCCATGCCGAGATCGCCCGCGACGGCATGTTCAAGGTTCACGCGGCGCGCCGCTGAACGCGGAGTTCAGTGCAGATCGGCAAGGCGCCGTATCTATGGCCGCGCTCTTCGACCATCGTTCCAGTCTGCTTGCCGGCAAGGCCGTCGCATTTTTTACGGGCCGAATTAATCTCGTACGTTGTCGGTCCGCTTCAGCTCGTCGAGCGTCGGCATCGAGACGATGTGGTAGCCGGAATCGACATAGTGGATTTCGCCGGTGACGCCTGACGACAGGTCGGACAGGAGGTAGAGCGCGGAACCACCGACTTCGTCGATGGTCACTGTACGGCGAAGCGGCGAGTTGCGCTGCTGGTAGGAAAACATGTGGCGTGCATCGGAAATCCCGGCACCCGCCAATGTCCGCACCGGTCCCGCGGATATGCCGTTCACCCTGATGCCGCGCGGGCCGTAGTCGTTGGCGAGATAGCGGACGCTGGCTTCCAGACCGGCCTTGGCGACGCCCATGACGTTGTAGTTCGGCATGACACGGACGGAACCGGCATAGGTCAGCGTGATCATCGAGCCGCTGCCCTTCATCAGCGCGGCGGCATGACGGGCGACCTCGGTGAAGGAGTAGCAGGAGATGACCATGGTGCGGACGAAATTGTCGCGGCTGGTGTCGGCGTAAAGGCCCTTCAGCTCGTTCTTGTCGGAAAAGCCGATGGCGTGGACGACGAAGTCCAGCCCTCCCCAGGCCTCGCCCAAGGTCTCGAAGGTAGCGGCAACCGATCCGCTGTCCTCGACGTCGCAAGGCACGACCAGCGAGGAGCCGAGTTTGTCGGCGAGCGGCTTGACCCGGCGCCCAA
The DNA here is from genome assembly GCF_900149755.1 of Mesorhizobium delmotii. Classification (NCBI taxonomy): domain Bacteria; kingdom Pseudomonadati; phylum Pseudomonadota; class Alphaproteobacteria; order Hyphomicrobiales; family Phyllobacteriaceae; genus Mesorhizobium; species Mesorhizobium delmotii. Next base: position 762,221 of record NZ_FUIG01000013.1, read on the forward strand.
AGGCTTCGCCCTGATAGGTGAAGGCGAGTTCTGCCCCATGTTCGGACAGTTTTCGGGCGATGCCCCAGGCGATCGAATGGTCGTTGGCGACACCCATGACAAGCCCACGCTTGCCTTTCATCAATCCGCCCATGATCGGCAATCCTTATGCGGAATAGCGCTGGAAAATCAGCGTTGCGTTGGTGCCGCCGAAACCGAACGAGTTGGACAAAACGGTGTCGATCCTGGCATCGTCGATGCGCTCTCGCACGATGGGCATGCCCTCGAATTCCGGATCGAGCTGCTCGATGTGGGCGCTCTCGCCGATGAAGCCGCCTTGCATCATCAGGATCGAGTAGATCGATTCCTGCACGCCGGCCGCACCCAGCGAATGGCCGGTCAGTGATTTCGTCGAGGTGATGAAAGGCATCTTGTCGCCGAACACCTCGCGGATTGCGCCCATTTCCCTGGAGTCGCCGACCGGCGTCGAGGTGCCGTGCGTGTTGATGTAGTCGACCGGCGAAGAAACGGTCGCCAGCGCCTGCCGCATGCAGCGCACCGCGCCTTCGCCCGAGGGCGCCACCATGTCGTAGCCGTCGGAGGTCGCGCCATAGCCGACGACCTCGGCGTAGATCTTTGCGCCGCGCGCCTTGGCGTGCTCGAGCTCTTCCAGCACCAGCACGCCGGCGCCGCCGGCAATGACGAAGCCGTCACGATCGACGTCATAGGCGCGCGAGGCGGCCGATGCCCGGTCGTTGAACTTGGAGGACATGGCGCCCATCGCGTCGAACAGGTCCGACATCGTCCAGTCGAGATCCTCATGGCCGCCGGCAAAGACCATGTCCTGCTTGCCCCACTGGATCAGTTCGTAGCCATTGCCGATGCAATGGGCCGAGGTCGAGCAGGCCGAAGAGATCGAATAGTTGACGCCGTGGATCTTGAACCAGGTTGCGAGCGTCGCCGAAGCGGTCGACGACATCGCCTTCGGCACCGCAAACGGACCGATGCGCTTGGGGCTGCCGTTCTTGAGCGTGGTTTCAGCGGCTTCGACGATGGTTCGGGTCGACGGTCCGCCCGATCCCATGACGATGCCGGTGCGCTCATTGGTGATGTCGTTCTCGCCCAGTCCAGCGTCCACGATAGCCTGGTCCATGGCGACATGGTTCCAGGCCGCACCTTGCGACAGGAAGCGCATGGCGCGACGATCGATCAGCGCGGAAGGGTCGAGCGTCGGCGCCCCCCAGACCTGGCAGCGGAAGCCGTGTTCGGCGAAGGAATCGGAGAAGCTGATGCCGGATCTGGCATCGTGGAGCGAGGCCTGCACCTCGTTGGCATTGTTGCCGATCGACGACACGATGCCGAGGCCCGTCACTACGACCCGTCTCATTCGCAACTCCTTCCAGCGCATGAACCCGAAACCTGTCGGACCAGGATCATGCGCAAATTAAAGTTCTACAGCTTCCTTGCACGTCCCGCGGACTCGCGGCGCTGTGAAGGCGCCGGTTAGGCGGCGGCCGATTGCTTGGACAGACCCACCTTGAGATCCGTTGCTGCGTATATGGGTTCGCCATCCGCCTTCAGCCAGCCATCGGCGATTCCAAGCACCAGCCGCCCGCGCATCACGCGCTTGAAGTCTACGCCATATTCCACCTTCTTGACCGACGGCGTCACCATGCCTTTGAATTTCACTTCGCCGGTCGACAGTGCCATGCCCTTGCCCGGCTCGCCGAGCCAGCCGAGATAGAAGCCCGTCAGTTGCCACATGGCGTCGAGGCCCAGGCACCCCGGCATGATCGGATTGCCGATGAAATGGCAGGCGAAAAACCACAGGTCCGGCTTGATGTCGAATTCGGCGCGGATGAAGCCCTTGTCGAAGGCACCGCCCGTCTCGCTGATTTCGGTGATGCGATCGAACATCAGCATCGGCGGATAGGGGAGCTGGGCGTTTCCAGGTCCGAACAGCTCGCCGCGGGCGCAGGCAAGCAGTTCCTCGTAATCGTAGCTGGATTTCGAAACCGCCATCAATCTCCGTCCCCAATAATCGTCCGGGCGGTAGCGCGCCCTTGTCGTTGGTTTCCTAACACAATCTTTTTCAGGCCGGAAACCGGCGTTTGCGCTTAACCCGCCCGTCTGCCTGGGTCAATGCGCGCTATTGATCGTATTCGGGCGACAGAATATATGTCGGGGGGTGTCCAGTTTCGGTCAATATTCGTTTTTTGCCATTCTGGGCATATCTTGAGGCGAAACTTTGAGCTTGGACGGATAGATGGATCTGGGCTGCCGGAAGGAAAATGTCGCTGTGGACAAGCGGGTTCGCGAAGCTGGCCTGAGGCCGACGCGTCAGCGCATTGCGCTGGCCGATCTGCTTTTCGCCAAAGGCGACCGCCATCTGTCGGCCGAGGAGCTGCATGAGGAAGCGATCGCCGCCGGCGTGCCGGTTTCGCTTGCCACCGTCTACAACGCCCTTCATCAATTCACCCAGGCGGGCCTTCTGCGCATCCTGGCAGTCGAGGGGTCGAAGACCTACTTCGACACCAACACCTCCGATCACCATCATTTCTACATTGAGGGTGAAAACAGGATCTTCGACATCGCCAGCGGTCCTGTCACGGTTTCCAACCTGCCGGAGCCGCCGGAAGGCATGGAGATCGCCAATGTCGACATCGTGGTGAGGCTGCGCCCCAAACGCTCCGATTGATCTGCGCTTCATAAGGCCGCGAGATACCGTCTCGCCTGTATCGGCCTCTAGACCGTGATCCCGACCGACAAGATGAGGTCAGTTCTTGACCCGTTCGCCCGGATAAGCGCCCCAGACAAGCGACTGGGCGAGCCAGCCGGTGTGGCCGTTGAAGGTCATCTCGCACCACTGGCCGTCACAGGACTTGATCGTGCCCATGGCGCCCGGCTCGATGATTGCGACGATGCTGGCATCATTTTCCGGGTCATCGAGAAGGTTGACTCGGGCATCTTTGCCCCGCTGCCAGGGAGCTACGATCGCCGTACGGCGGCCTGAAAGCAGCGACTGGTTGATCCAGCCTTCCGAGCCGTCGGCATCGCGCACACGACGCCAGGTGTCGAATTCCTGGATGATCTCCATCGGCAGGCCGGGCTTCATATACATCCAGTCGACGGAATAGTTGACGCCTGGTCCGACGCGGGAGTTGACGCGGCCCGCTTTCAGGCTGACGAAACGCGGCAGCGGCAGGCCGCTCGGGCCGAGCGTTGTGCTCTGGGCGGGTGCTGCCGCATTCTGTGCCGCCACATGCGGGGAATGAAGGAGCGCGCCGAGAAATGCTGCGCTGAGGGCCAGGCGGAGCGACGCGAAACCAGACACTTTCATTCCTTTCGGCACCGGCTCATCGGCCTTGGCGCCCCTTTTTCTTTGTCTTCGGCGGAACCTCTTGATACATGAAGAACTGGCACCGCGACCGGCCTGCAGTTTCGCCTGTCTTGGTTAAAGAGGTCTCAACGAGGTCGGGTTCGAGGAAACAATGGTAGGCAGAAAAAGGCCCCTCGTCGTCATCACGCGCAAGCTGCCCGACCCGGTCGAGACCCGTATGCGTGAGCTGTTCGACGCCCGGCTGAATGTCGAAGACAGGCCGATGACGCAGCCGGAACTGGTCGCGGCGGTCAAGGAAGCCGACGTGCTGGTGCCGACCATAACCGATCAAATCGACGCGGCGCTGATCGCTCAGGCTGGCGACAACCTCAAGCTGATCGCCAATTTCGGTAACGGCGTCGACAAGATCGACGTATCAGCAGCTGCGAAGAAGGGCATTACCGTCACCAATACGCCGAACGTGCTGACCGAAGATACGGCCGACATGACCATGGCGCTGATGCTGGCGGTGCCGCGGCGGCTTGCGGAAGGCGCTAATGTGCTGACAGGCGACAAGAAATGGGCCGGCTGGTCGCCAACCTGGATGCTCGGCCGGCGTATCTGGGGCAAACGCCTCGGCATTGTCGGCATGGGCCGCATCGGCACCGCTGTCGCCCGACGGGCCAAGGCCTTTGGCCTGTCGATCCACTATCACAACCGCCATCGCGTGCTGCCGGCGGTCGAGGACGAGCTGGAGGCGACTTATTGGGAAAGCCTCGACCAGATGCTTGCCCGCATGGACATCATATCGGTCAATTGTCCGTCGACGCCGGCGACCTTCCACCTGCTTTCGGCGCGGCGGCTGGCGCTTCTGCAACCGTCCGCTTACATCGTCAACACAGCGCGCGGCGACATCATCGACGAGGACTCTCTGGTCAAGCTGATCCAGGACGGCAAGATCGCCGGCGCCGGCCTCGATGTCTACGAGCATGAGCCGGCGCTGAACAGCAAATTGCTGAAGCTTGCCGCCAAGGGCAAGGTCGTGTTGTTGCCGCACATGGGGTCGGCGACGCTCGAAGGCCGGATCGACATGGGCGAGAAGGTGATCATCAACATCCGCGCCTTCTTCGATGGCCACCGTCCACCGGATCGCGTACTGCCACTGCGGACGTGATGCCATCTTAAGTTAGCGCAGGCTTACGAATCACCTTGCGCATGGTAATCGAGGTCGGACGGTCATAGCCCTTGTGCGCTGTCCGTTCCGTTTCGCGAAAGCCGAGCCGGGCAAAGGCCGCATGATTCCCGGTCAGTTCGATCCGCGTCTGAAGCTCGATCGCAGGCTTGCCGCGGTTGCGGGCGAGGTCCTCGACAACTTGCATCAGCTGCCTGGCAATGCCCTGTCCCTGAAAGTCCGGTTCGACCGCGAGCTTTCCGATATAATGCATGTCGCGCAAAAGTGTGCAGCGGTTTTGCGATAACGACATGCATAAAACAACAACCTAAAGCGCGTCGCATGAGGCCGGTCAAACGCGACGCGCTTTAGAAATCGTTGGCCCGCTCCAGAACAAAAACGCAGCCGACCGTCCTGCCGTCCTTCAGCGCCGCAAAGCCCGTCTCTTGCCGGGCCTTGTCCCGGAGATTTTCGACCGTGAGCCGATGCGCCGAGGATGGCGGAGCGATGACACCGTCCATGGCGGCGAAGGCGCGCACGATCAGCGCCAGCACCTCGTCCCAACGGTCGAAATCGGTCGGAAGCTGCTCGACGGAGACCAGGCTGCCCAAGGTCTAGTTTCTCTTGTAGCGGATCGTGTCGAAGCGCGCTGTCAACGCATCGTAAAGCAGTAGCCGGCCGACCAGCGGCTCGCCAATGCCGGCGATCAGCTTGATCGCCTCCATAGCCTGCAGCGTGCCGACGACACCGGTTAGCACGCCGAGTACGCCGGCCACAGCGCAGGATGGCACTAGGCCGGGTGGCGGCGGTTCCGGAAAAAGATCGCGATAGCTTGGGTTCGGCCTGCCGTCCGCGCCGGTTTCGAACGGTTTCAGCACGGTCACCGAGCCGTCGAAGCGGCCGACGGCGGCATGTACCAGCGGCCGCTTTTCCGCGGCGCAGGCGTCGGCCGCGGCATAACGTGTTTCGAAATTGTCGGAACCGTCGACGACGATGTCATAACGGGCGACGAGGGCAGGCGCGTTGTCCGCCTTCAGCCTGAGATTGTGCAGTTCCACGGCGACGTTGGGATTGATGCGGGCGATGGCCGCTTTGGCACTGTCGGTTTTCGCCATGCCGACAGTGTCGGTGCCGTGGATCACCTGTCTTTGCAGGTTCGACAGCGAGACGCTGTCGTCGTCGACGATGCCGAGTGTGCCGACGCCTGCTGCGGCAAGATATTCAAGCACCGGCGCTCCCAGGCCGCCGGCGCCGATGACCAGGACTCGAGCCCGCTTCAGTCGCTGCTGACCGGCGCCGCCGATCTCGGGCAGCACGATGTGGCGGGCGTAGCGTTCGAGTTCTTCGTTAGTGAGCGCGGTGGTGATCATCGCCCGACCATATATGCATGTCGCGCAAAAGTGTGCAGCGGTTTTGCGATGACGACATGCATAAAACAACAACCTAAAGCGCGTCGCATGAGGCCGGTCGAACGCGACGCGCTTTAGCGGGAGAAAAACCTTGTCAGGCGCCAATGCATGGTGCCAAAAGCCTGCCCTCGGGCTCGGCCATCGGGTGCGCAGCAGTTTTGGGATAACGATATCAAGGAAGTCAAATGGTTGGCCCGACCGTGCCGTGATCGACGGTCAGGAACTGCGCGCGTCCCTTGAGACTGGAAAACAGCGCCGCATCGGTCCCGGTCATGAAAGCCTGGCAATTCAGCTCTTCCAGGATCGAGAACAGCGCGGCGCGCCGGCCGCTGTCGAGATGGGCAGCGATCTCGTCGAGCAGCAGGATCGGCGTCATGCCCGACATCTCGCCGGTCAGTCGGGCATGCGACAAGACCATGCCGACCAGCAACGCCTTCTGCTCGCCGGTCGAACAGAGTTCGGCCGGCATCGCCTTGGGCCGGTGCCGCACCACGAGGTCCGAACGGTGCGGGCCGTCGAGCGTGCGCCCGGCGGTGCGGTCGCGATCGCGGCCTTCGGCAAGCGCTTGGCGGAACTGCTCCTCGACATCGACAGCCGCGGAGGTGCCGACTTCGCTTTCCAGCGCGCCGGACAGGCCGATGTCGGCTTGCGGAAACGGACCGGCACTTGGCAGCCTGTCGATCATGGCGGCGAGCAGGCGCACCAGTTCGGCACGCGCCGCGGCAATCGCCACACCGGTTTCGGCCATTTGCGTCTCGATCGCATCGAACCAGGCGCCGTCACGCGAGCCTTCGGCGAGCAGCCGATTGCGGCCGCGCATCGCTTTTTCGTAGTCGAGCGCGCGCTGGCCGTGGCCGGGATCGATTGCCAGGACCTGCCGGTCGAGAAAGCGCCGGCGGTCTGCGGCCGGCCCGGTGAACAATGCATCCATCGCCGGTGTGAGCCAGACGACGCGCAGCCATTCCAGCATGTCCTCCGCCGAGCGCGCTGCCGCGCCATTGATCCGTACCCGCCGGCCGCTCTCGCCGGCGGCATCGCCGCCTGCAACGCCGGTGCCGATCTCGACCGGTCCGTCCGGCCCATCGAGCCGGGCATGGATGGCAAAGCCGCCGTCGCCGCCTTCACGCGCCACGTCGGCATAAGGTGCACGGCGCAGGCCGCGACCCGGTGTCAGCAGGGAAATCGCTTCCAGCAGGTTGGTTTTGCCGGCGCCATTGTCGCCGGAAAAAACCACGGCGCCGGGGTCGAGGCCGATCGACAGCGTTGCGTAATTGCGGAAATTCGTAAGTGACAGCTTACTTATATGAGTCTGCTGATCGTGCTCAGGCTGCTTCGCAACTCCGGTCATGACAGCAAGATGGCCTCGTTCCGGCCTATACCCGCATCGGCATCAGCACGTAGAGTGTGGTTTCGTCGGCCATATCGTGGATCAGCGTTGGCGAACCGGCGTCCGCCAGCATGAATTTTGCCTCAGTGCCGGTCAACTGGGCGGCGACGTCGAGCAGATATTTGGCGTTGAAGCCGATTTCGATCGCGTCGGACGAATAGTCCGCGGCCAGTTCCTCAGTGGCGCTGCCCGAATCCGGATTGTTGACCGCAAGCGTGACCTGGCCTTCTCCAATCGAAAGCTTCACCGCCCGGCCGCGTTCGGACGAAATGGTCGAGACGCGGTCGACGGCGGCGGCGAAACTCTGGCGGTCGATGATCAGCTTCTTGTCGTTGCCGGTGGGGATGACCCGCTGATAGTCCGGGAAGGTGCCGTCAATCAGCTTCGAGGTCAAAACGACACTGCCGATGGTGAAACGGATCTTGGTGTCGGACAATTCGGTGGTCACGGCGACGTCCGGGTCATCGACAAGCTTTTGCAGCTCGCTGACCGTCTTGCGCGGAATGATGATGCCCGGCATGCCTTCGGATCCTGCCGGCGCGTCGATCTCGGCGCGCGCCAGCCGATGGCCGTCGGTCGCTACCGAGCGCAGCTTCAGCTTGCCGTCGGCGTCATGCGTGTGCAGATAGATGCCGTTCAGGTAGTAGCGCGTCTCTTCGGTGGAGATGGCGAATTGGGTCTTCTCGATCAGGCCCTTGAGCGCGACCGAATCGAGCCGGAAGATATGCGAGAACGATCCGGCCGAAAGCTCCGGGAAATCGGATTGCGGCAGGCACTGGAGACGGAAGCTTGAGCGGCCCGAGGTCACCGTCATGGCGTTGCCGTCCTCGTCGGTCTTCAGCATGACCTCCGCGCCGTCGGCGAGCTTGCGCACGATGTCGTAGAGCAGATGCGCCGGAACCGTCGTCGCCCCGCCGCGCTCAACCTTGGCGGGCGTGGCTTCGGTCACCTCCAGATCGAGGTCGGTAGCCTTCATTTCGAGGGTGGCGCCTTCGGCGCTCAGCAGCACGTTCGAAAGGATCGGTATGGTGTTGCGCCGCTCGACCACGCGATGAACGTGGTTGAGCGACTTCAGGAGATTTGACCGTTCCAGGATAACACGCATGACGAAACAGGCTCGCTTGAATGAATGAGCGGGTCTCCGGCAAGCGGCAACCCGCGAAAGCTCTGAACAGGCTCAGAATCTGCACAAACTGACAGGAAAAAACCCGTAAGCGCAAGCCCGTGCTACCGGTTCGGGCCGGTTACGCGGGCTTTCTGGGGATAAAACTGGCGAAGTCCGCAAGCCAATGCTTGTCGCCCAAAAGTGCGCAGCGGTTGTGGGGCAACGACATGCATAAAAAACAAAGATTTCAAGCGCGTCGCAGCCATCCAAATGCGACGCGCTTTTGTTTTTCGGGCCGGTCAGGCCTGATCGTTGATGAGTCTTCTCAGCAATTCGAGCTCCTGCGCCAGCGTGTTGTCGACGCCTGAAAGATCCTCGATCTTGCGCACGGCATGCAGCACCGTCGTGTGATCGCGGCCACCGAAACGCCGTCCGATCTCCGGCAAGGAGCGCGGTGTCATCACTTTCGACAGGTACATGGCGACCTGCCGCGGCTTGACGATCGTGCGCGTGCGCCGGTTAGACAGAAGTTCTGTCTTCGACACGTTGTAGTGGCGCGCTACGATGCGCTGGATGTCCTCGATGCGCACCCGCTTCGGCTCGCCCGAACGATAGATGTGGCCGAGGATCTCGTCGATGCGGTCGATGGTGATCTGCGGTTCGAACGACTGGCGGAACAGGAGCTGGTTGAACGCACCTTCGAGTTCGCGCCCGCTGCCGGTCACCGTGCGAGCGACATGGTTGAGGATCTCCTCCGAGATGTCGAGCGACGCATCATCGGCCTTGGCGGTGGCAAGGCGCAGCTTGAGCATGCCGATCCGCATGGCGAAATCCGGCGCCGACATTTCGAGCGCGACGCCGCCGTTGAGGCGCGAGCGGACGCGAGGCTCCAGCGATTCCAGTTCCGACGGCGGCCGGTCGGCTGCGACCACCACCTGCTTGGCGCTGTCGAGCAGCATGTTGATCAGATGGCAGAATTCATGCTGGATCGACTTGCCTTGCAGGAACTGCATGTCGTCGATGATGAGAAGATCGATGTCGCGCAGCTGTTCCTTCAGCGTCAGTGCGTTGTTGTCGCGGATCGCGGTGGCAAACCGCCACATGAAATATTCGGCGGTGAGATAGACTACACGCGACTTCGGATTCTGCTTCAGCGATTCCGCCGCGATCGCCTGCAGCAGGTGAGTCTTGCCCAGTCCCACCGTCGCGTGAAGAAACAGCGGATTGAAGCGCACCGCGCTCGACTGCGATTCCGCCACCGCTTTGGCGGCGGCGAAGGCCACCCGGTTTGACGGTCCCTCGATGAAGGAGCCGAACGTGTAGCGCGGGTCTAGCGGCGAACCGAGCACATTGTGCCGGAACTCGGTCTCTGCAGGCGCTCCCGGGCGAGGTGCCGGTACCCGCTCCAGCCTGCCGGGGCTTGCTGTTCCCGCGGCCAGCGCCGTTTGCGCTTGCCTGGTCATCTTGCGCGCCGGGGCCACTTCGGGCTCGACGCCGTTGCGCCCCGGGCGGGTAGCGGTGCGCACCACGATCTCGATCTTGAGGATTTCAGGATCCTCGTGTTTCCACAGCTCGGCGATAAGGTCGAGATAGTGGCCGTTGATCCACGAGCGCAGGAAGGCGGTGGGAACCGAGATGCGGACAATGCCCCGGGACGCCTCGGCGACCTTCATGCGTCCGAACCAGCTCGAATAGACTTCGGTTCCCAGACGCGCCTTCAACTGGGCCTTGACCCGGTCGAACTTTTGTTCCGCGTCGATGGAAGCCGACATATCGTCCCCTTCGGTTAAGGTTCCAGGGAATGGGAGGTCGCCCGTAAGCTCCCTTTCGATGCCGCTCTGCATGATCGAGTTCCTTGTCCTTTTGTACCTTTTTCCGCCGGGAATGCGCCTCCTGCATCCATGTTTCCGGCGACCGTGTCCTTGCTGCGACACCATCGCCGCCGCCGGCAGATGATGTCGCCTCATTGTCAGGGAACCGGCGCCGCCTCATCAGAGCCAGCCCGCTTTGGTCATGTCAGGGCAATACAATTCCGTCCGGCGAAAACGCCGGCGCGTTATTGATCTGCCATGTACAATTACGCCAATCCCCTACCGTATCGAAAAGACAAACCAAGCCCGTACGCGGAAATGATCCACGTCACGAATTCTGCCATTTTTGCTGGCCGATTCAGGCTGGGTTTAAGGGCCAACGGCCCGTCCCTCTCGATAGACCGACATTAACGAAATCGCTGTGGATAGGGCAAGGCCACGACTAACGGATTTTTAAGGAATGTGGTTAGCGCAGAGGGGTTCGGAGCCTGCGTTGCACTGGCATGTTTTGACAAAGCCATTGTGATTCAAACCCTTTTCCGGCGAATATGAAAAAGGCCGCCTCGCGCGAAATTTTCTGAAATAATTTTCTTGACAGGCAAATGTTCCCCGTCCCTCGCGCCAGATGTGAACAAGCTGTGGATGACCGTCAATAACTTATTGAAAAATAAAGCTTATTTTTGACAGCTGATATTTTTGCCGTGAACGCTTTCAGCGGCTGCGCCTATCAGCAGGCATGTATATGCCGGCAAAGCATTTCGAACATTGAAATCGTGCGGAGTGTCTGTTTGGGAGATTTCTTTTTAAGTACTTGCCGGCAAACGAAAAACCCGGCACGAGCGGCCGGGCTTGAAGAAGGCAAGATCAGTAAAGGTATATTAGGCCGACAGCACCTTGAGTCGCTGGGCCAGGCGCGACACCTTGCGCGATGCCGTATTCTTGTGCACCACGCCCTTGGTCGCGGCGCGCATCAATTCCGGCTCCGCCACCTTGAAAGCAGCCTGCGCGGCAGCCTTGTCGCCCGAGGCGAGCGCCTCTTCGACCTGGCGGATGTAGGTCCGCACGCGCGAGCGGCGGTTCTTGTTAATCGCCGTGCGACGGGCGATCTTGCGCGTTGCCTTTTTGGCCGAGGAGGTATTGGCCATGATGCCTCTCTTCTGATCTGGTGGGCGCATGCGGGATGTCGCAGGGCGCAAAAACAAACGGGCAGCCACAGGGCCGCCTCGGTTGGTGCGGCTTATAGTTCAGCTTTTCCGGCGCGTCAACGCTGCTTCGCCTTCTTTTTGGCCGCTGCTGTCGCTCGCTTCTGGCCGCTGTCGTCACGATCTATCGGTTCGTGAAATTTGGCTTCCGCTTCTCGGCAAAGGCCGCCATGCCTTCCTTCTGGTCATCGAGGGCAAACAGCGAGTGAAACAGCCGGCGCTCGAACCGCAGCCCTTCGGCCAGTGTCGTTTCATAGGCGCGGTTGACGGCCTCTTTCGCCATCATCACCGACGGCAGCGAAAAATCGGCTATCTTGGCTGCCGCCTTCAACGCCTCCTCGAGCAGCTCGACGGCGGGCACGACACGTGACACCAGGCCGCAACGCTCGGCTTCCGCCGCATCCATCATCCGTCCGGTCAGGCACATGTCCATCGCCTTCGATTTGCCGACGAAGCGGGTGAGGCGCTGTGATCCGCCCATGCCCGGCATGACGCCGAGCGTGATCTCGGGTTGGCCGAATTTGGCGTTGTCGGCGGCGATGATGAAATCGCACATCATCGCCAGTTCGCAGCCGCCGCCAAGCGCATAGCCGGCCACCGCCGCGATAACAGGCTTGCGCGCCCGGGTGAACTCTTCCCAGCCGACAAAGAAATCCTGCACATAGGCGTCGACAAAGGAGATCGCCTGCATTTCCTTGATGTCCGCACCTGCCGCGAAGGCTTTTTCGGAGCCAGTGATGACCATCGCGCCGATGTCGGCATTCGCGCAGAAGCCGTTCACGGCCGCGACCACTTCCGTCAGGACCTGAGAGTTCAGCGCATTGAGCGCCTTCGGCCGGTTCAGCGTGATCAGCCCGACCTTGCCGCGGATTTCGACGATAATCGTTTCATGGGCCATGACTGTATCTCCTCACTCGGTCATCTGGCTTACATCTGGCGTCCAGCTCGGCATCTAGGTCACACCCGGCACCTAGCTCACAACTGACAAGTCCGGCAGTAGAAGGTGGAACGCCCGCTTTGCACGATGCGCTCTATGTGGCCGCCGCAGCCGTGCTTGGAGCAGGGTTCGCCCTCGCGATCATAGACCGCGAACGAATGCTGGAAATAGCCCAAAGACCCGTCGGTCTGCACATAGTCGCGCAGCGACGATCCGCCGGCGGCGATCGCATCGGCAATCACCGCGCGGATTGCTTCGGCAAGGGCGTCGCGCTGCTGTTTGGCCCTCTTTCCAGGCTTTGCGATGGTGCCTGCCTCGCGCAACGGCGACAGACCGGCGCGCCACAGGGCCTCCGACACATAGATATTGCCGAGCCCGGCGATCAACCGCTGATCGAGAAGTGCTGCCTTCAGCGGCGACTTCCGGCCCTTCAGCAGCGAGGCGAGCAGCTCGCCGTCCAAAGCATTGCCTGTCGGCTCGACGCCCAGCCCCGCCAGCATCGGATGCGTGTCGGGCGCCCCTTCGGAAAACAGCATGAAGCCGAAACGGCGCGGATCGTTGAAGGTCACGCGGGACCGGGCGCCTTCGGGAGAGACGATATGGAAGACGACATGGTCGTGCACCGCACCTTTCGAGCGCTCGAGATAAAACGCGCCCAACATTTTGCTGCTATCGGGCATTTCGCCGTCATCGGACGTTTCAATGCGGAACGAACCCGACATGCCGAGATGGCAGATCAGCACCGGACCGCCTTCGAGATGCATCGTCAGGTATTTGGCCCGGCGGCCGAGCGCCGTAATCGTCTTGCCGGTCAGCCTCTCCAAGAATTTTTCGGGAAACGGAAAGCGCAGGTCGGGCCGGCGTGCCTCGACGCGGGCGATGCGGGCGCCTTCCAGAACCGGCTGCAGGCCCCGCCGCACCGTTTCGACCTCAGGCAACTCAGGCATGGCCGCCTATCGTTGTATAGAAGGAGGTGCCGTGACGGCCGCGTGCCAGCCCAAGATGCTCGGCGACGGTTTCACCGATGTCGGCGAACGTCGTTCTGAGCCCAATGTCGCCGCCAAAACCTGGTCCCGTGCCGATCACCGGAATGCGTTCGCGTGTATGATCGGTGCCCTGCCAGGTCGGATCGTTGCCATGGTCGGCCGTGAGGATGAGAAGGTCGCCGTGCCTCAGCCGTGCAAGCGCCTCCGGCAGCCGCCGGTCGAAGGCCTCGAGCGCGGCGGCATAGCCGGCAACGTCACGCCGATGGCCGAACTCTGTGTCGAAATCGACGAAATTGGCGAAGACGAGATCGCCGTCGCCCGCGTCATCCATCGCGCCGAGCGCCTTGTCGAACATCGCCATGTTGCCGGCGGCCTTGCGTACTTCCGATATGCCGCGATGGGCGAAGATGTCGCCGATCTTGCCGACCGCGATGACCCGGCTGCCGCGCGCCGTCAACCGGTCGAGCAGGGTCGGTTCGGGCGGCGGCACCGAATAGTCCCGGCGGTTGTGCGTCCGTTCGAAGCTGGCGGCGGTTTCCCCAATGAAAGGCCGCGCGATCACCCGTCCGATGTTCAGCGGATCGACCAGCCTGCGCACCACCTTGCAGAATTCGTAGAGCCGTTCCAGGCCGAAGTGAAGTTCATGCGCGGCGATCTGCAGGACGGAGTCGACCGAAGTATAGCAGATCGGCTTGCCGGTGCGGATATGCTCCTCGCCGAAACGCTCGATGATCTCGGTGCCCGCGGCATGGCAATTGCCGAGAATGCCCGGCACCTCTCCTTCGCGGATGATCGCTTCGGTCAGATCGGCTGGAAAGGCGGGAACTGTGTCCGGGAAATAGCCCCAGTCGAAGCGGACCGGCAAGGCGGCGATTTCCCAATGGCCCGATGGCGTGTCCTTGCCGCTCGAAATCTCCTGCGCCGCGCCATGGAAGGCGGAGGCGAGCTGGACCTTGCTGCCGATGTCGATGCTGAATCCCGTCGCTGTTTTCGCCGCGTGACCCAGGCCGAGCGAGAGCATGTTGGGTACGAAAAGTGGGCCTTTGCGCAGCCCCTCGCGATCCGCCCGGCCCTCCGCGCAGGCTCTGGCGATGTGTCCGAACGTGTTGGAACCGGCGTCGCCATAGCGCCCGGCGTCAGCCGCGCCGCCGATGCCGAAGGAATCGAGAACAAAAAGAAAGGCGCGCGCCATTGCAGGGGTTCATTATTATCGTTTGTCTGTCCGCCCAGACATAGGGGGCCGCGCTGCCATTGGCAATTCGGAAGCAGACGGCTTGGCGCAATAGTTGAGATGTGGCCACGAACCGTGCCGATGTCATCCCCGCCCTTCGGCGCGTAGTGGGTTCGACCAAGCCGCACCTAGTAGAGCCACGATGGCTGCAGCCATCGTGCGCCTGGCGTCAGGTAACGGCCGATAGCAGGCGATCGGAATCGGGCGCGGTCGTTTCAGCAGGTGCTGCAGGGAATCGTTGGGCTTCTGCGGGGTCTGAGATAATAGGTTTCGCCCATCGATATCGAGTCGAAAGCCGAACTCAATCCAAGCCGCTTCTCACTGTCGGCCGACCAGGTGATGATCGGCTGGTATGCGAGATTGCTGTCGACGCGAATGAGAAAGGTGCCCTTGATCTCGAGTGTCGGTGCAACCGTGGTGATGGAGTTCTTGGCGGCGGCGGCGCTGAAGGCGCCAGCGACCATCTTGCGTGACCAAACGACCACTACCTTCGGCGTCGCTTCGTCCGTGACCTGGATTGCGGTGATGATGATTTCCGGGGTCGATCGGTTGTACGGCTGAAGGGTGGAGTTGCCGATCTGCATGATGGCATCGAGATCGGCTGCCGTGATGGTCTGCTGCTGGGTAACGAGATCCGCCACCATGCTGCCGATGCGACTGACCTTCTTGCTGGTTTCGATGGCTTGCGAGGCTTCCATGGTCATGAAGTACATGATCAGCAGGACGGGCACGATGAAGGCAAACTCAACCGCTGCGACACCGCGGCGATCACAGCAGAACCGAATGGCTTTCGTGCAGATCCCAGCGATCCCCATATCTGCCCCCGCACGCGCCATGGCCTCGTCCTTTTCCCACCCACGCGCGGTGCGTTTTTCAGTTGTCGAACGGCTCGTTCTGCCAGGTCACCGATGCGAAATGCAGCGTGTTGCCGTCTTTCAGATTGGCCATCGACTTGGCCATGAAATCGGTCATGACGGGCCATTTGTAAAAGACCCGCAGCATGTTTATTGATTCAGCCAAGCCCGGTGATACCGTAAAAGCCGCGGGGTCCGTGCCGGTCAGCACGATTTCGCGGTCCTGTATCTTGAAGCCCGCCTGGGCCGCGGCGGCGAAGGTCGGATACTCGCGCAGGTCCACCTCCAATCCCGGGCAGTCCTTGGCGACCATGATCTCCAGCCGGCTGCAGATCATGGTCTTCAGCGTGGCCTCCGTTACATTGGCCTGCCTTATCTGGCCCGTCCGTAGCTGGCGCGCGACATCGTCGGTGATATTGGCCATCACCTCTTGCCCGGCAAATGAAATGCAGCTCTCCAGTATGGCAAAGACGAGAAGCGCAAACGGCACCGCAAGCATCGCGAACTCCAAAGCAGTGCTGCCGCGCCGGTCGCCAAGGAAGCGCGCGGAAAAGCATGCTGGTCCTGCTTTGATCATGTCCCGTGCCTGCCGATCCTGAAGGGGTGTCGGAGGGAACATTAGCGCAAACCCATTGAAGTGCGGTTTGGATGATCGTTAAATTCGAGGGAGAGGTTTTAACAGGCCGATAACCGAAGCGGCATATCAGCGGGGCGAGAACAATTCGCTCGCTACCGGCCGGCGCTCATCTCGGCTTCCGAGGCTTTCTCCGCATCACTTTTATACGAGCTTTCGCAATACGGCGTGCACGACATGGTCTGTATTTCGGCACGCCGATAGATGCGCACCGACGACGCGTCCTGCCGCACCACGGTGATCTGCTCGTCGACGATCGGACGGCCCTCTTGATCGAGGACGACGAGGTTGGTGATGCCGAAGCCCTTGCCCGTCAGCACGATCGTCGAAGCATCCTGCACGGAGGCGTCGGCGATCGCCGGGTTGCCGACGACGATCGTATCGGCGGCGCGCGACAGTTTGACGATCTTCGCCTGGTTCATCGTGACCTCGATGCCGGCGCCAGCCTTGGCCGGCACGACAAAGGCCGTGGCGGCAAGAAGCGCGACAATCGGAAAGGACGATCTCGGCCCGGTCATTGAAGTGCTCCACGGCGGCAAACTGCTCAACGGAACATGAACGAGATTGGTGAACCAACGGTTAAGCGGATGGGGAGGCGTGATGATGTCGGGATTGGCATCGTCATCGCCTGAAGCGGATCGCCCCTTTCCCAATCGGTGAATTGCGGCTTTCGCGCCCTTTGACGTGCCGGTCGGGTCCATTAGGCGTCACTTAGTTTACGGTTAACCACGCCATGTCATCGAAGCCGGAAAGGAATCGGTAAGGCTGTTTATTAAGCCGATCGAAAGAGCTTCTCCATAGATTGGCAGCATCCGATCAGCCGCCAAGAGAAGTTGACGGAATTGCTGTAACACCTGGAGTAGGAGCTCTCGAATGTCTAATCTCATTGCACGTTTTGTGAAGGACGAATCCGGCGCGACCGCTATCGAATACGGTCTGATCGCCGCTCTCATCGCGCTCGCCATCATGGTCGGCGCCGGCTCACTGGGCACCGCGCTGAACGGTAAGTTCAACGCGATCGCCACTTCGATCAACAATTCGTAACAGATCACGAAGTCCGGTCGTTTTCCAGAACAGGGCCGCCTCACTGGCGGCCCTGTTTCGTCGTACCGGCAGATTTTCAGCTCGCAGCCTCATCAATCGTTAATCGAACATGTCTAAGCTGGGCTAGGCATAGTTGACCATAGGCCCGCGCAGATGCTTGAAGCCCTGATCTTCGTCGTCTTTCCGTTCTGCATGCTTTTCGCCGCGATCTCAGACATGCTGTCGATGACGATCGCCAATCGCGTGCCGGTGCTGCTTGTGGCCGTCTTCGCCCTGGTCGCGCCGCTGACGGGCATGGACTTGGCAACCTATGGCTGGCATTTCGCCGCCGGTGGCCTGGTTCTCGCCGTAACCTTCGGTCTGTTTGCCCTCGGCGGCATGGGAGGCGGCGACGCCAAGTTGCTGGCCGCCACCGCCATCTGGATGGGACTGAACATCCATCTCATCCAATATCTCGTAACCTCGACATTCATCGGTGGCCTCCTGACGCTCGCCATCCTCGTCTATCGGAAATCGCCGCTTGCGGCCGTCACAAGCCACAATCCGTTTCTACGCCACTTCGCCGACGAGACGACCGGCGTTCCCTATGGCATCGCGCTTGGCATTGGCGGCCTGCTCACCTTTCCGAACTCGCCGTTGATGGCGTGGGCGCTCGCAAGGCTGGCGGCCTAATATTCTCGCCGCCGGCTTTCCCCGTCAGACCAGACTTCTACTGTTCGATTTCGCGTTGGAACTGGCGGCTTGGCCGCCTTTTGCGGGCCGGACCGGATGCTTCAAATTTATGTAAACCTTAAATTAATCACGATCGTAAGTATTAAATTAACCTTGTTTTGACGATTGCCGCTGCATGGTCCGGCTTGGCGAGGTTGTTTGCCAAGGACGAGGTTCGGACAGATGCCAGCATCCCGACTGATCATTCTGGGCGTGGCGGTGGCCGCGGCAGGTGGCGCAGGATATGTCGCAAAAAACATGGCCACGGCTCCGCCGCCTCAAATCGTCGATTCCGGCCCCAAGGCGCCGGCAATCGCACTGCAGGACGTGCTTGTCCTGTCCGGCGACGTTCCGATGGGCAGCCCGCTCGAGAACAACATCAGCTGGCAGTCCTGGCCGGCCGACGGCATCAACGCGAATTTCATAACCCGCGCTGCGGAGCCCGATGCGCTTGAGAAGCTGAAAGGCGGCGTCGCCCGTGTTGCGATGTATACCGGCGAGCCGCTGCGGCGGTCCAAACTGATCGGCGAGGGACAGAGCTTCATGTCGTCGATCCTGCCCTCCGGCATGCGGGCCGTTGCCACAGCCGTATCGGCCGACACTTCGGCCGGCGGCTTCATTCTTCCCAATGATTTCGTCGACGTCATCATGACCCGCAGAGCCGATGCCGCGGGCGGCGGCAGCGGGTTTACGACCGAAACCATTCTCAAGAACATTCGCGTCCTGGCAATCGACCAGACCATCCAGGAGGATGAGGAAGGCAAGAGGACCAGGGTCGGCCAGACCGCGACGCTGGAACTCACATCGCAGCAGGCGGAAATCATCACCGTCGCCCAGCAGATGGCCGATCGCCTGACATTGGCGCTGCGGTCGATCAGCGACACCCAGGAGAAGAATCTGGGCGAGGCCGACTATCTCGTTTCCGGCAATGGGCGGCGCGGCACGGTGCGATTGATCAAGTCGGGCGAAGTTTCCGAAGTGGGAGCAAGGCAATGAGGCTAAGCGCTAGACTGCCGGTTACCCTGGCTGCGGCAATCGGCCTGTTCCTCCTTGGGACGAACGCGCAAGGCCCCGTCGAGGCGAATGCGGCAGGCAGGAACGCCGAGGTGTCGGCTTCGACCGCCACCCAGCGCGTCAAGCTCGGTCTCAACAAATCGGTGGTCATCGACTTGCCTAGCGATGCCTATGATATTCTAGTCGCCAACCCGGCGGTCGCCGATGCGGTGACCCGCACCGCCAGGCGCATCTATCTGTTCGGAAAGGCCGTGGGCGACACCAACATCTTCGTCTTCGGCCCCAATGGCGAACAGATCGTCAGCCTGGATCTGGCAGTCGAACGCGATGTTGCCGGACTGGAAGACTATATCAGACGCTTCATCCCGTCATCGACCATCACTGTCGAATTGCTGAACGACAACGTCGTCCTGACCGGAACCGTGGACACTCCCCTGGATGCCAAGCGCGCGGTCGATCTGGCCACCATCTTCGTGTCCGGCGGTGAAGCGACCACGGGGCAATATTCGCAAACCGCCTCCGGCGGTTCGGCCGAAGCCGGTGTCGACATCGACAATCCGGATTCCGAGCGTCGCGTCAGCCAGATCGTAAACCTGCTGCAGATCGTCGGCGACGACCAGGTGACGCTGAAGGTGACGGTTGCGGAAGTCAGCCGCTCGGTCATGAAGCAGCTTGGCGTCAACCTGATCGGCAACGGCAGCAGCAACGGCTTCTCCTTTGGCGCGATGAGTTCTCCTCCCTATGGCCTGGGCAAGCCGATTTCGCAGTTCTCCAACTTACGGTTGGGTGATGCGCTCGGAAACGGACTTCAGGCGTATATCAATGCCATGGAGCAGAGCGGCGTCATGAAGACACTGGCCGAGCCGACGCTGACCGCGGTTTCGGGCGAGAAAGCGACATTCAAAGTGGGCGGCGAATTCAATCTTATCACAAGCCGGACGAGCAACGTTTCAGACGACAATATAACGGGCCAGGTTACTTACACCAACGAAAAGCTCGAATATGGAATTGGCCTCGAATTCCAGCCTGTCGTGCTCTCGGCGGGCCGCATCAGCCTCAAGGTGAGGACGTCGGTGTCGGAGCCTACGACGGAAGGCGCCACAGTGCTCGAAGCGGCCGGTGACTTGCCCGGCACCACTTTGTTGTCGATCCGCAAGCGCCTGGCAGATACCACCGTTGAACTGCCTTCCGGCGGCTCGATGATGATCGCCGGCCTGGTTCGGGACGACATCAGGCAGGCGGTCGCCGGGCTGCCCGGGCTGACCAAAATCCCAGTGCTCGGCACGCTGTTCCGCAGCCGGGACTTCGTCCGCAACGAGACCGAACTCGTCATCATCATCACGCCCTATTTGGTGAAGCCGGTGGCGCGCAACGCCCTTGCCAAGCCGGACGACAATTTCAACGCCGCCAGCGATGGCGCCGGCATGTTCCTTGGCCGTGTCAATCGCGTCTACGGCACCATGCAGACCGACAAACCCAATGGTCGTTATCACGGCGTTGTCGGTTTCATCTACAAGTAAGCGGGGAAGCGGACATGTCTCAGTCAGCGTTGAAGCCAAGGCGGATCACCGCAGCGATACGATCCGGCCGTTCGCGGATCTGCCGGTCGGTCCTTCCGGTCCTGGCGGTTGCAGTCGCGGCATTGCTGGCGGGCTGCGCCAACCTCAAGCGGGACAGCATCACGGTCGGTGCTGTCCCGGATGATTATCGCACCACCCATCCGATCGTGATTGCTGAGAAGAACCTGAAGATCGACCTTCCGGTCGGCGCCGGCGATCGCGGCATGACCGGGTCTCAGCGAGACACGCTTCTGGGCTTCCTGGACGGCTATGACAAGAGCGCCGCTCCGACCCTGACGATCTCGATCCCGAGCGGTTCGGCCAACGAGATCGCCGCGACCGCGGCCGGTCGCGATTTCGCCAGACTTGCGATTGCCAGCGGCATCAGCCGGAACCGGATCGTCATGACCACCTACCAGTCGGTTTCGGCCGAAGCGTCGGCGCCGATCCGCGTCGCCTATGTCTCGGTGAAGGCGCAGACCGACAGATGCGGGCGCTGGCCCGAAGACCTGCTGCAGACCTCGGAAAACAAGCACTATGCCGATTTCGGCTGCTCGTATCAGAACAATCTTGCCGCCCAGATGGCAAATCCGACCGATCTGCTCGGACCGCGCAAGCAATCCGATATCGACGCGGAAAATCGCGGCGCAGTGATCGACGTCTACCGCCAGAGAGGCATTTCGGAAGAGTTCCTCGGCAATTCGGAAGTTGAGTTTTGAGCTTGAGCCGCGCAAGTCACGGAAAGAAATGACGATGAGCAATCTTGCCTACGACACAGCGGTAGATGGCGGCGAAACCTCGCAGCAGGACATCGCCGCCATGCAGGCGTTGCGGCCGATTCCGCGCATCTCGATCCAGGCATTTTGCGAGACCGAGGGCGTTGCCAATCCGGTCGAGCGCGCCGGCGAGGATCGTCGCATGGCGAAGGCCCATCTGAAGGTCCATATGGGCGGCATCGCCACCGCCATCGAATTCTATCAATCGGCGCCGACGCCGAACCTGATCCTGCTGGAATCGCGCAGCGAGCCGACGCAATTGCTGGAGCAGCTCACGCAGCTCTCCGAATATTGCGATCCGGCCTCGAAGGTCGTGGTCATCGGCCACTACAATGACGTTGGGCTTTATCGCGAGCTCATCCGCTCCGGCATTTCCGAATATGTCATCGCGCCGGTGTCGATGGCCGATATCGTCAGCGTGATATCGTCGATTTTCGTTGATCCGGAAGCGGAGCCGATCGGCCGCTCGATCGCCTTCATCGGCGCCAAGGGTGGCGTCGGCTCCTCGACCATTGCCCACAACGTGGCTTGGGCGATGTCGTCGCTGTTCAAGTCCGAAGTGGTTGTCGCCGATCTGGACCTGGCTTTCGGAACGGCCAACATCAATTTCGATCAGGATCCGGCGCAAGGCATTGCCGAAGCCGTTTTCTCACCGGAGCGCATCGACGAGGTCTATCTCGATCGGCTGCTTGCCCAGTGCGCCCAGCATCTGTCGCTGCTTGCAGCGCCTTCAACGCTCGAGCGGGTCTACGATTTCGATCCCGACGCTTTCACGCAACTTATCGACACGGCGCAGCGCAGCGTGCCGCTTCTGGTGCTCGATGTTCCGCACGTCTGGACAGGCTGGACCAAGAGCATACTGGTCAAGGCCGACGACATCGTGATCACGGCGACGCCGGAACTGGCCAATCTGCGCAACACCAAGAATCTGGTCGACATGTTCAAACGGGTTCGCCCGAACGATCCGCCGCCGAAGCTGATCATCAATCAGGCCGGCGTGCCAAAGCGCCCGGAGATTACGTCATCCGACTTCGCCGACTCGCTCGGCCTGTCGCCGATGTCGGTTATTCCCTTCGAGCCGCTGCTGTTCGGAAACGCCGCCAACAACGGGCGCATGCTCGGCGAAATGGATGCCAAGAACCCGGTTGTAGGCACGATCAACGAGATTGCGCATGTGCTGACCGGGCGCAGCGAAATCAAGGCAAGAAAGAAAGCGGGCCTCGGCAATCTCCTTGGCAAGCTCTCGCGCAGCAAGAAGTGATGCTTTCGGAGCGGATTTGGTAGTCGATCATGTTTGGTAAAAGAGGCAGCGACGACGGCAGCCGGTTCACCCCGGAATTCCGTCAGCCGGCACCTGCGCCTGCCGCGCCGGCGGCAAACCCTGCAGAAACGTCGGTTCTTGCCAAGCCCGCACCGCCGCCGTCGCTTGGCGCGTCTGCCGCGCCGCCCGTGCGCCGTGCGGTCGAGGCGCCGCCATTGGCGCCGGAGCCGAAAAAGGTCCAGCGCCAAAAGAGCGAAACCTACTACGATACCAAGAGCCAGGTCTTTTCCGCGCTCATTGACACGATCGACCTGTCGCAGCTCGCCAAGCTCGATCCCGAAAGCGCACGCGAGGAAATCCGCGACATCGTCAACGACATCATCGCGATCAAGAATTTCGCGATGTCGATCGCCGAGCAGGAAGAACTGCTCGAGGACATCTGCAATGACGTGCTGGGTTACGGGCCGCTGGAACCATTGCTCGCCCGCGACGAAATCGCCGACATCATGGTCAATGGTTCCAAGAACGTCTACATCGAGGTCAACGGCAAGGTCGAGCAGACCGGCATCCGTTTCCGCGACAATCAGCAGCTCCTCAACATCTGTCAGCGCATCGTCAGCCAGGTTGGTCGCCGCGTCGATGAATCGAGCCCGATCTGCGACGCACGCCTTCCCGACGGCTCCCGCGTCAACGTCATCGCGCCGCCGCTCGCGATCGACGGCACCGCGCTCACCATCCGCAAGTTCAAGAAGGACAAGCTGACGCTTGACCAGCTGGTCAAGTTCGGCGCCATTTCGCCGCACGGCGCCGAAATTCTCAAGATCATTGGACGCGTCCGCTGCAACATCGTCATTTCGGGCGGTACCGGTTCGGGCAAGACCACGCTGCTCAACTGCCTGACCAATTATATTGACCGCGAGGAGCGCGTCATCACCTGTGAGGACTCGGCCGAGTTGCAACTGCAGCAGCCGCATGTCGTACGCCTTGAAACCCGCCCGCCCAACCTCGAAGGTGAGGGCGAGGTGACCATGCGCGACCTGGTCAAGAACTGCCTGCGCATGCGGCCCGAGCGCATCATCGTCGGCGAAGTACGCGGACCTGAGGTGTTCGACCTTCTGCAGGCGATGAACACCGGTCACGACGGCTCGATGGGCACGATCCACTCGAACAGCCCGCGCGAATGCCTGAACCGTATCGAATCGATGATCGCGATGGGCGGCTTTACGCTGCCGCAGAAAACCGTCCGTGAAATCGTCGTCGGTTCCGTGGACGTGATCATTCAGGCCGCACGCCTGCGCGACGGATCGCGGCGCATCACCCACATCACCGAGGTGATTGGAATGGAGGGCGACGTCATCATCACGCAAGACATCGTCCTCTACAACATAAAGGGCGAGGACGTGAATGGCAGGCTGCTGGGTGAGCACGTGTCGACAGGTATTGGGCGCCCGCATTTCTGGGACCGTGCCCGTTACTATGGCGAGGAACAGCGCCTCGCCAACGCGCTCGAGGCGATGGAGAAACGCGCTGACTGATGCATTTGGAGGCGTAGGGGCCAAGGTCAATGTTCGGGATTGACGGCATCGTATTGGCATTCATCGTGCTCGCCGGCTTCAGCGCCGGCGCGGTGGCCTATGCTTTTCTGTTCAACCAGATCAGCACCGAGAAGCAAGTCGGCAGGCGGCTTGAAACGATCAAGACCGCCGAGACGGATGGCGCCGTCGTCAAGGCCTCGCGCGATCGCGTGGCGGAAGCGGCCAAGCGGCGCAAATCGGTTCAGGATTCACTGAAGGACCTCGAACAGAAGCAAAAAACCAACCAGAGTGTCGTCAAAAAGCCGCCACTGAAGGCCCAGATTCGTCAGGCGGGCATGAAGATGTCGCTTGAGCGCTTCTATCTCTACTCGGCGGTTTGCGGCGTCGTCCTGACGTTTCTTGCCTATTTTACCGGCGCGCCGCTTTATGTCTTGCCCGGTGCGCTGCTGGTCGGCGTCCTCGGCCTGCCACGCTGGTTCGTCTCGTTTTGCCGCGCCCGCCGGGTGAAGGCGTTCCTCAACGAATTTCCGAACGCGCTCGACATCATCGTGCGTGCAGTCAAATCCGGCCTGCCGCTGAACGACGCCGTCCGCCTGATCGCCAACGAAGCCCCTGAACCGGTCAAGACCGAGTTCCGCCGCATCGTCGATTCGCAGCAGATGGGGCTGTCGATTCCCGACGCCAGCATGCGTATGGCCGAAACGATGCCGTGCACGGAAGCGAGCTTCTTCGGCATCGTCATCCAGATCCAGTCCCAGGCCGGCGGCAATCTTTCCGAGGCGCTGGGCAATCTTTCGCGCGTGCTTCGCGACCGCAAGAAAATGAAGGCCAAGGTCCAGGCGCTGTCCATGGAAGCGAAGGCGTCCGCCGTGATCATCGGCGCGTTGCCGTTCGTTGTCGCCTTTCTCGTCTACCTGACAAGCCCGAACTACATCATGCCTCTGTTCACCACCAGCGTCGGCAATCTGATCCTCGGCTGCTCGGCGGCCTGGATGTCGATCGGCATCCTGGTGATGCGCAAGATGATGAACTTCGAAGTTTAGGATTTCGAGCGTATGACTGAGAACGTCGTCAAGACCCTTACCGACCCGGCGTTCCTGATTGCCTTGTTGGTCGGCATCGCGGTATTTGCGACCGTCTTCACGCTGCTGCCTGCTTTTGGCGGAAACCAGCTCAAGGCGCGCATGAAATCCGTGGCGCTGGAGCGCGACGAATTGCGCGCCAAGCAGCGTGCGCGGCTTGCCGTCGAGGCCGATCGCCGCCGCAAGGGCCTGCGCGAGGAACAGTCGATAGGCATGCGCAATATTGTCGATCGGCTGGACCTGAGGCGCGCCTTGGCCGATGAAGGCACCTTGCAGAAACTCAAGGTGGCTGGCTTTCGCGGGCAGAATCCGCTGACGCGTTTCCTTTTCTTCCGTCTGGTCCTGCCCTTTGTCGGCTTTGCCCTGGCAGCGATGTATCTGTTCGTGCTCGGGGGTTTGCCGGAGCAGCCGCCTCTCATCAAATTGTTCGTGTGTATCGTCGTCGCCTATGCCGGTTTTTACGCGCCGGTGCTCTATGTCAACAACCGCGCCACCAAGCGCAAGCAGTCGATCCAGATGGCGTGGCCGGACGCGCTCGATCTGATGCTGATCTGCGTCGAATCCGGCATGTCGGTGGAGGCGGCGTTTCGCAAGGTCGCGGACGAGATCGGCACGCAATCGGTGGCACTTGCCGAAGAGTTCATCCTGACCAATGCCGAGCTTTCCTACTTGCAGGAACGCAAGCAGGCTTACGAAAACCTTGCAAGCCGCACCGGCCTAGAATCGGTTAAGTCGGTGTCGCAGGCGCTGGTGCAGGCCGAGCGCTACGGCACGCCGGTGGCGCACGCGCTGCGCGTGCTTGCCGGCGAAAGCCGCGACATGCGCATGAACGCTGCCGAGAAGAAGGCCGCCGCCTTGCCGCCGAAGCTCACCGTGCCAATGATCCTGTTCTTCCTGCCGGTGCTGTTCGCCATCATCCTGGGCCCCGCCGGTATCCAGGTGAGCCAGCGCGGCATCTTCGGCGACCAGCCGACATCGAGCAGCCAATAGCCTCGCCAAGGCGACAACACATGCGAAAGCCGCGGTGCTGATGCAACGCGGCTTTGTATTTCCAGCATGTCGATGAGTTGAGGAACTGGCGGTTCGAAGCAAAGCCGGCGTAGTTAGTTGGTGGCAGGCTTTGCCTTGTCCTGGTCCTTGAGCTGGCTCCAGGCGTTCTGCTGGGCGAGCATCTGGCGAAGGTAAGCCACGTTCGCCTGCGCCTGGTCGGGCGAGAGCTCCTGAGAAGCGATTTTCTCGGCCTCGTCGAAACGGCCCTGCAGACCGACGACCAGCGCCAGGTTTTGGCGGACGCGGCTGTCGGCGTTCGGCTGCTGGGCGGCCGAGCGCATATAGGTTTCAGCCGTGCGCAGATCACCTTCCAGCACATAGGACATGCCGAGATTTGAAAGGATCGAAGGTTCGTTCGGCTTGAGGTCAAGCGCCTTGCGGTAATTCTGGCGCGCCTCGTCTCTCTGGCCAAGCTGGTCGAGAATCGCCGCTTCCGCCGACACCAGCTTCCAGTCGGGATATTCCGGTGTCTGCGCGCGGCGCACCGCGTCGAGCGCCGGCTCGAACTGCCCATTGGCGGCCAGTGCCTTGCCATAGGCGGCGAGCACGTCGCGGTCCTTCGGCAGGGCGATCGCCAGTTTGCGCATCACGGCGAGCGATTGGTCGGCGTCGCCATCCATTTGCAGCGCCGCGGCATAATTCGTCGCGATCCGCTTGTCGTTGGGGTTCTTGGCGTAGGACTGACCGAGCGCGATCGTCGCCTTGTGCAACTCGCCGGCCGACATGGTTTCCAAGGGTTTGCCGCTGGTGCGTCCGATCGAGCCGGTTATCAACTTGCTGGTCCCGCAGCCTGCAACGCTTGCAGCGAGCGCTATTATGAGCGCCGTGGTGATCAGCCGCTTCCCCGTGGCGTTCGTCATGCGGTTGGTCGGCATCTGCACCAGGGCCTCCATTCGTGTACGTGGCCATTACATGGCCATCTTCCCTCCCGCAGAAATATTCTGTTAACCCTAACGGACAGTTAAAAAAGCGCCGACTCGGAAGCCGGAGGCCATCGAATGCCAGTGGAACTCATCGAGGGAAAACTGAAGACCACGCTGCCGGTTCACCTGGTGGCGAAGGATAGACTGGATGCAGCGGGCCTTGCCTCGTCCTCGCTCGCCTGGGCCAAGGCCAACGGCTTTTCCGGTGAGGCCGGCAGGACGCTGATCCTACCCGACGAAAACGGCACGCTTGCCGGCGCCCTGTTCGGCACGGGCGATGGCGAAGGCGCGCTTGCCATCGGTGCGCTGGCGAGAGCCTTGCCCGAAGGCGACTGGCATTTCGCCTCGGCACCCGCCGAACCGGAACTGGTGGCCGTCGCACTGGCGCTCGGCGGCTATGTCTTCACCCGCTACGGCAAAAAACCCGGCAAGGCGCTGCGTTTTTCGCTGCCGTCCGGCGCCGACGCGGCGCGTGTTCGCCGAACTGCCGATGGCGTCTTCCTGACGCGCGATCTGGTCAACACGCCGACCAGCGACATGGGACCTGAACAGCTGGAGCAAGCGGTGCGGACGCTGGCCAGGACGTACAAGGCCGAAGTGTCGGTGACCAAGGGCGACGATCTGCTCAAGAACAACTTTCCGATGATCCATGCCGTTGGCCGCGCTTCCGTCGGTGCACCGCGGCTGATCGACATGATTTGGGGACCGAAGAACGCGCCGAAGGTGACGCTGGTCGGCAAGGGCGTCTGCTTCGACACCGGTGGCCTCGACATCAAGCCGTCCTCGGGCATGCTCCTGATGAAGAAGGACATGGGTGGCGCGGCCAACGTATTGGGCCTCGCTTCGATGATCATGGCCGCCGGGCTGAAAGTCCGGCTGCGTGTGCTGATCCCGGCGGTCGAGAATTCGATCGCCGGCAACGCCTTCCGGCCCGGCGACGTGCTGGTGAGCCGCAAGGGCATCACCGTCGAGATCGGCAACACCGACGCCGAGGGACGGCTGGTGCTGGCGGACGCTTTGGCGCTGGCAGACGACGACGAGCCGCAGCTGCTGATCGACATGGCGACCTTGACGGGGGCTGCTCGCGTTGCGCTCGGTCCCGATCTGCCGCCTTTCTACACCGGTGATGAAGCGCTGGCGTCCGATCTGGCGGAGGCTTCCGCCGCGGTCGAGGATCCGTTATGGCGCATGCCGCTGTGGAAACCCTATGACGCAAAGTTGTCGTCGAAGATCGCCGACATCAACAACGTCACGTCAGACGGTTTCGCCGGCTCGATCACCGCGGCGCTGTTCCTGAAGCGCTTCGTCGAGAAGACCGCCGCTTGGGCGCATTTTGACATCTTCGCGTGGAATCCGTTCGATCGTCCGTACGGTCTCGTCGGCGGCGAGGCGCAAGGCATCCGCGCGCTGGAAAGGGTCATCTCGAAACGCTACGCCTGACGCTAGCGGTCCGACAGGAAGGTATCGAGACTGAAACGGAACCGAAACAATTTTCCGCCATGCTAGCCGGATGTCGATTTCGATGCGCCCGAGCCAGGCCTTGCGACTGTGGCAGCAGGTGATGCTGTCTCAGGTGCGCGACGACGCACCGGACCTCACCATGCGCCAGACAGCGATCCTGTTCACCATCTATCTCGATCCGCCGCCGCACACGGTGCGCGGGCTCGCCGCCCGCCTCAATGTCACCAAGCCGGTCATCACCCGCGCGCTCGACACGATGGGCGCACTGAAGCTGGTGTCGCGCCATCGCGATGAGCTCGACAAGCGCAACGTGCTAGTCAAGCGAACCGTAGAAGGTGCTCTCTTTGTCGAGCGCTTCGGCGATGTTATCATCGCCAGAGCCCAGGAATTGCCCATCTGACCGAAACGCCCTTCTGAACGAGTTGCCGATTTGACCGCCAGGGATGCCCGCCTTCACGCCTTCCGTTCCGATCTCGCCGATGCCAGGCTGAAAGGCGAGGTCGCCGCCGATCGCTTTGTCGCCGGACGGCCGGCGCGTATCGCCGCTTCCGTTGCCGATGTCCGCAAGGCGCCGCGGCCGGATGCCGGCGTCAACACGCAAGCCCTGTTCGGCGACGATGTCCTCGTCTTCGAAGACGCTGAGGGCTGGGCCTGGATCCAGGCCGAACGCGACGGCTATGTCGGCTATGTCGCCGATACCGTGCTAAGCGCGCGGGACCATGCGCCAACCCATGTCGTCTCCGTGCCGCGTACTTTCCTCTATCCCGGACCGGATTTGCGGCTTCCGCTGAGTAGGCACCTGTCGATGGGATCGGCGGTGACGGTGGCGGGCGCGACAGAAACCCGCGGCACGCATTATGCGCTGCTGCCGTCCGGCGAGGCGGTCATATCGGGCCATCTCAGGCCTGTGGGAGAGCCGGCTGCCGACTACGTCGCGGTCGCGGAAACCTTTCTCGGCACGCCCTATCTGTGGGGCGGCGCCTCCGGCTTCGGCATCGATTGCTCCGGTCTCGTGCAACTGGCGATGCACATGGCCGGCAGGCAAGTGCTGCGCGATTCCGACATGCAGGCGGCGACCATCGGTGAGCCGCTCGACCCGGGGCCGGATTTCGCCGGGTTGCGGCGCGGCGACCTGGTGTTCTGGAAAGGCCATGTTGCTGTTATGACCGACCCGGAGACCATGATCCACGCCAACGGCCACACCATGTTGGTCTCATGTGAAGGGTTCAAGGAAGCCGTCGCTCGTATCGGCTATCTCTATGGCGGGCCGACAGGGTTCCGGCGGCCTTAGGGCATCCTTACCTCTCCCCTGTGGGAGAGTTCGGATTGCCCCGATTTGTCCTTCACAAATCGGTTGGCAATCCGGGTGAGGGGTAAGTTGGCGCCAAGCTGGAACACCCCTCATCCGTCTTGGCGCTAACGCGCCAATCCACCTTCCCCCCACAAAGGGGGAAGGAAAGAAAATGATCACCTTTTGTTCCGATTCTGCTTGGCGATCGCGCGCCGCCGCGCTACCTCTGGCGGGTGACAGAGCAGCCGCGTCTCGCCGAACAGAATGCCGCCGTTCACTTGCCCGAGCCATTCCTCAAATGGTTTGCGGAAAGAGGCTGGTCGCCGCGCGCCCACCAGATAGAATTGCTGGCGACTGCCCAAGCCGGGCAATCGGTTCTGCTGATCGCGCCGACCGGCGCCGGCAAGACGCTGGCCGGGTTTCTGCCTTCACTAACCGAGCTGGCCGGGCGGCCAGGGAGAAAGCCGGGGCAGGCGCGTCGCGGCATCCACACGCTCTACATCTCGCCGCTGAAGGCGCTGGCTGTCGATATCGAGCGCAATCTCGGCAAGCCGGTCGAAGAGATCGGCCTGCCTGTCACCATCGAGACGCGCACCGGCGACACGCCCTCGCATAAGCGCCAGCGCCAAAAGCTGGTGCCGCCCGACATCCTCCTGACCACGCCCGAGCAACTGGCGCTGCTGATTGCTGCGCCCGACGCCAGACGCTTCTTCGAGGAACTGCGCTATGTCGTGCTCGACGAACTGCATTCTTTGGTGACGTCGAAGCGCGGGCATCTCCTGTCGCTCGGGCTGGCGCGTTTGCGATCCTTTGTTCCCGGCTTGCAGACGATCGGCCTGTCGGCGACGGTCGCCGAGCCGGACGAATTGCGGCGCTGGCTGGTCAGCCAGAATCCACCGGGCGGCATGGCCGAATTGATCGTCGTCACCGGCGGCGCCAAGCCCGAGATCTCCATTCTTGACTCGGAGGAGCATGTGCCGTGGGCCGGACATTCAGCCCGCTACGCGACGCCGGAGATCTATAGCGAGATCAAGCGCCACAAGACGACCCTGCTGTTCGTCAACACGCGCAGCCAGGCCGAGCTGTTGTTTCAGGAATTGTGGCGGGTCAATGACGACACTTTGCCGATCGCGCTGCACCACGGCTCGCTCGACGTCGCCCAGCGCCGGCGCGTCGAAAAGGCGATGGGCGAAAACGCGCTGCGCGCCATCGTCGCCACGTCGACGCTCGACCTCGGCATCGACTGGGGCGATGTCGACCTGGTCGTGCATGTCGGCGCTCCCAAGGGTGCGAGCCGGCTGGCGCAGCGCATCGGCCGCGCCAACCACCGCATGGATGAGCCATCGAAGGCGATCCTGATTCCGGCCAACCGCTTCGAGGTGCTGGAATGCCGGGCGGCGCTCGACGCCAATTATCTCGGCGCCCAGGACACGCCGCCCCTGGTCAATGGCGGGCTCGACGTGCTGGCGCAGCATGTTTTGGGTTGCGCCTGCGGCGCGCCTTTTCATGCCGATGACCTGTTCGAGGAAGTGCGAACGGCTGCGCCCTATGCCAGTCTTGAGCGGCCGACATTCGATCGTGTCATCGACTTCGTCGCCACCGGCGGTTATGCGCTGAAGAACTACGAGCGCTACGCCCGCATCCGCCTGAACAAGGACGGGCTGTGGCGCGTGTCCAATCCTCGCATCGCCCAGCAGTACCGGCTGAATGTCGGCACCATCATCGAGGTGCCGGCGCTCAACGTGCGTTATATCAAGGCCGGCAGCAAGGGGTCCGCGTCGCGCGGCGGCCGCGTTCTCGGCAAGATCGAGGAGGCCTTCCTCGAAACGCTGACGCATGGCGATACCTTCATGTTCGCCGGCAGGGTGCTGCGCTTCGAGGGCATCCGCGAGAATGAGTGCTTCGTCTCGAATGCGCCCGGCAGCGACGCCAAGGTGCCTTATTATGGCGGCGGCAAATTCCCGCTTTCGACCTACCTTGCCGAACAGGTCCGCATCATGCTGGACGACCCGCAGCGATGGAAGAAGTTGCCGGAGCAGGTCGCCGACTGGCTACGCTTCCAGGCCGACAAATCGGTGCTGCCGAAACGCGACGACCTGCTGATCGAGACCTTTCCGCGTGGCAACCGCTACTATATGGTGGCCTATCCGTTCGAGGGCAGGCTGGCGCACCAGACGCTTGGCATGCTGCTCACCCGCCGGCTCGACAGGACGGGAGCCAGGCCGCTCGGCTTCGTCGCCACCGACTATGCACTTGCCATATGGTCGCTGGCCGATATGGGCAGGATGCTCAGGGCGAAGAAACCGTCGCTGGCCGCGCTCTTCGACCAGGACATGCTGGGCGACGATCTCGAAGCCTGGCTGGCCGGCAGCTGGCTCTTGAAGCGCACCTTCCGCAATTGCGCGCTCATCTCGGGACTGATCGAAAAACGTCATCCGGGCCAGGAGAAAAGCGGCCGTCAGGTCACCGTCTCGACCGACCTCATCTACGACGTTCTGCGCAGCCATGAGCCCGACCATATCCTGCTGCAGGCGACGCGTGCCGATGCGGCCACGGGCCTGCTGGATGTCAGTAGACTTGCCGAGATGCTCTCGCGCATCCAGGGACGAATCGTGCATAAGAACCTCGAACAGATTTCGCCGCTCGCCGTGCCGATCATGCTTGAGATCGGCAAGATGCCGGTGCATGGCGAGGCCGATGATACGCTGCTGATGGATGCGGCAACGCTGGTCGAGGAGGCCATGGGGACGAAATGACGCGCGTGCTGGCCACGACTTTGCCCCTGGCGGACGCCGACTCTATCGGCATCGCCGGCGAGCGCGTGATCTGCGATCGGCGCGGCGTGCTTTATTTTCCCGAGCTTCGGCTGCTGACTGTCTCCGACCTGCATCTGGAAAAGGGCTCGTCGCTGGCCCGGCGCGGTACGTTGATCCCGCCCTATGACACGGGTGCGACATTGCTCCGGCTGCAGGCGGTGATCGCCGACTACCAGCCTGCGATCGTCATCAGCCTCGGCGACAGCTTTCATGATGGTGGCGGCGCGGCGCGCATGCACTCAAGCTTTCGCGAACGGCTGGAGGCACTGATGGCCGGTCGCGACTGGTTCTGGGTTGCTGGCAATCATGACCCCGATGCACCGGCCGACCTGCCTGGCGAGACGGTGCGCGAGCTGGCCATCGGCTCTCTGGTATTCCGGCATGAGCCTTCGGCAGTGAGAGTGGAAGGCGAAATATCAGGCCATCTGCACCCTTGCGCCCGCATCGTGCAGCAAGGCCGCTCGGTGCGGCGACGCTGCTTTGCCGGCGATGGCGGCCGCATGATCATGCCGGCTTTCGGCGCCTATACCGGCTCGCTTAATGTGCTCGACCGCGCCTATGCCGGGCTGTTCCGCCGCGAAACGCTGATGGCCTATATGCTCGGCGCTGAGCGCATCTTCGCGATTTCCCGCTCGATGCTCAGGCCAGGCTGAGCTGCTCTACCTGCCATAGTAGAGGGTGACGGTGTGCTTGGCTTCGGCGAAGAACAGCCAGCGCTCGACCAGCATGCCGGCGAACTGGACGATTGCGGCGAGTGTCGACAGCACCGCCGCGTAGGGCCATGGCAAGGAGAACGCGGCAACCAGCAGCAGGGCGGGCAGAGCGAAGGCCAGAACTTGAGTGATCTGACGCAGCCGCGCCCTGTGCTTACGCGCGACGCGAAAGCCCATCTCCTTGAGCAGATAGTTTTCCTCGGTGTGCGGCCATTCCAGCGACCGCACCGTACCGCCGGCAAGCCCGGTCGCGGTGTTGGCGTTGGTCGGCATTTCCAGCCCGTCATTGTATCGCCAGGTTGCCACCTTCCAGCCCCAGCCGAGCAAGGTCAGCAGCATGCAACCTGCCAGAAGGATGGTCGAGCCGATGGCGAAACCATGCAGCAGCGCGTTGAGAAGCACGCTGCCGCTCATCGCCGAAAAGATCAGATAGCCGGGCAGAGTGAACCGGCTGTGCCACTGGGCTATCGGCTTTAGCGAAGCATAGATCATGCCGGTGGTGCAGACGGTAGCGACCGCGCTGACCGCAGCCAGCACCCCGGCGACGGCCACCCAGCCGTCTGTGCGGCCGAGGAACACCCAGCCGATGGCGAACAGTCCCGCCGGCACGAAGGTCGCGACCGACGCGACGCCTTCGCGTGACAGCCACGAACTGCGCCATTGCGAAAATGCCCGCCAGGCGCGTTCGGGCCGGCCGAGATGGCCGGCCGACGACAACAGGCCGGCCGAGATCAGGCCGAGCGCCAGGCCCATGCCGACGAGGCCGAGCCAGAAATCGGGCGGGACAAACCCTTGTCCGGCCAGCAAGCCGAGCAACGCGAGCAGGCCGTAACCGGCGCCGGTGGCGGTGGTGAAAAAGACGACGGAGAAGGCTGGATGCATGGAGGCGCTGGTCAGTGCGAAAGCATGCGGTCGACCCAGCCGAGGAAACCGCCTTCGGCCTGCACCGGTTCGAGCGCCGGCGCCGGCACCGATGCCGCACGCTGCGTGTGGGCGCGCGGCGGCAAATATTTGTTGGTCGGGTGATAGCCGAGTTCGGGCATCAGGTCGACACCGCCGCGCTCGGCCACCAGTTGCGAGATCGCCGACGCCGGGTCGCCGAGATCGCCAAAATGCCGCGCGCTGGTTGGACAGGCGGCGACGCAGGCCGGCACGCGGTCTTCTTCCGCCAGATTGTCGTTGTAGATGCGATCGACGCACAACGTACATTTCTTCATCACGCCGACATCGGTGTCGAATTCGCGCGCGCCATAGGGGCAGGCCCAGCTGCATAATTTGCAGCCGATGCACTTGTCCTCGTCGACCAGCACGATGCCGTCCGAAGCCCGTTTGTAGGAGGCGCCGGTCGGGCAGACGGTGACGCAGGCCGGAGTCTCGCAATGCAGGCAGGAGCGTGGGAAATTGACCGTCCGCCCACCCATCTCGGTGATGTGCTCATAGCTGTGCACGCGGTTGAACCAGACCCCGTCGACATCGCCGCCATAGGGATCGATGTCGGTCAGCGGCGCCATGTGACCGCCGGTGTTCCATTCCTTGCAGGCGGTAACGCAGGCTTGGCAACCGACGCAGGTGTCAAGGTCGATGACGAGGCCGAGCTTTTTGTCGGTATGGGCGGGGAGACAGGTCATGGTCTGGCGGCTTCTCTTTCCCGGCGAAACTCGGCGCCGAAACTGAGCTTGTCGGGCGAGGGTTCGAAATGCGGCGGCTGCCGGAAGCGCTCGAACTGCGGCTCGGTGAAGCCGGCTTCTTCAGCCGCGCATTTGACGATGCGGACGCGCAGGTCGAACCATGCCGCCTGGCCGGTGACCGGGTCGGAATTCGAGTAGCGTTTATCATTGGCATCGGCAGAGGTCTGGTCGCCGATAATGTGATTGAGCAGGAAGCCACGGTTGGATTCGGCGGCGTCGTCCTTCAACCCCCAGCTGCCGCGCCGTTTGCCGATGGCGTTCCAGGTCCAAACCGTATCCGCGTTGACGCCGTCGACCAGCTTGATCTGTCCCTTGACCTTGCCGTTGATGCTCTCGATCCACACCCAGTCATCGTCGACAAGGCCGAGGCCGGCGGCGGTCCGGTTGTGCACGAACAGCCGGTTCTGGCTGGTGATCTGCCTGAGCCAGGCGTTCTGCGAGCCCCAGGAATGATACATGTGCATCGGCCGCTGGGTCAGCGCGTGCAGCGGGTATTTCTCGAGGTCGACAGCCGCCTCCTCGAAGGGCGTGTACCAGAACGGCAGCGGGTCCATATAAGTCTCGATGCGGGTGCGCTCCGCCTCCGGCGGCAGCACCCGCCCATGGCCGCGCGCTGCGAGGCGGAACCGCTGAATCGGTTCCGAATAGAGCTGGAAGACGATCGGCTCGGCTTTCGGGATGAAGCCCATGTTCTCGGCGAAGTCGAGATAGGAGCGGTTGGCCATCTTGTAGTAGCGCTGGTCGTCCGCAAAATCATGATGCCAAAAGCCGCCATTGTCGATGTAGCGCTGAAGCTGATCAGGATTGGCCTCGCCTTTGCCGATCGATGTTCCGTCCTTGCCGCGCCAGCCGGCGAGCGGGCCGATGCCCGGCGTGCGCTCATGATTGACGATGTAATCGGCATAGTCGCGGTATTTGGCCGAACCGTCGTCGTCGACGAAGCCGGGCAGGCCGAGGCGCGCGCCGAGCTCGATCAGCACCGTCTGGAATGGCCTGACGTCACGATCCGTCTCGACGACGGGATGGCGGATGGCGTCGCCCGGGCCGTCGGCATGGCTGATCGGCCGATCGAGCAGGCTGATGCAGTCGTGACGCTCGAGATAGGTCGTGTCGGGAAGCACGAGATCGGCGAACGGCACGGTCTCGGAATAATAGGCGTCGGAATAGATGATGAAGGGGATCTTGTAGTTTCCGGCCTCGTCGCTGTCGGTCAGCATCGCCATCGTCTCGACGGTGTTCATCGACGAGTTCCAGGCCATGTTGGACATGTACATCATTAGCGTATCGATCATGTAAGGATCGCCGGCCCAGGCATTACGGATGACCGTGTGCATGAGCCCGTGTGCTGCCAGCGGCGCATCCCAGGAATAGGCCTTGTCGATACGGATCGGCGTGCCGACGTCGTCGACCAGCAGATCGTCCGGGCCGCAGACGAATCCAAGTGGCATGCCTTGGAGCGGCGTCATCGGCCTGACGTCCTTGCCCGCCGGCTTCGGCCCCGGCGGCGCCGACCGCGGATAGGGCGGCTTGAAGCGAAATCCGCCGGGCACGTCCACCGTACCCAGGAGTACTTGGAGCAGGTGGATGGCGCGGCAGCTATGAAACCCGTTCGAATGGGCCGAGATGCCGCGCATCGCGTGCATCGACACCGGCCGGCCCTTCATCGTCTCATGCCGGCGCCCGGCCCAGTCGGTCCACGCCACCGGCAGTTCGATCGCCTGTTCGAAGGCGACATGCGCCAGTTCGGCGGCGATCCGGCGGATGGTGTCGGCGGGAACGCCACAGCGTTCGGCGACCGCATCGGGAGAATAGCTCTCGTGCAGGTAGCGGTCGGCGACGAGCTGGAAGACCGGAACGCAGCGGCGGCCATCGACCTGGAAGTTGCCGGTCAGCGCCGGTTTTGCATCGGTATCGGTGGCGCTGACGGGCACTTTCGCCACCCAGTCCCAAGCCAGCGGATTGCCGTTTCCGTCGCGTGCGAACAACCCATCGTCGGCAGCATTCGGCTCCTGGATGACGAGGACATGAGCATTGGTGTAGCGCAGCAAATAATCGAGATCGACGCGGCCGGCCTTCAGCAGTTCATGGATGAGGGCTAACACGAACAGTCCGTCGGTACCGGGCCGGATGCCGATCCAGTCATCGGCAATGGCGTTGTAGCCGGTGCGGCACGGATTGATCGAGACCACCTTGGCGCCGCGCGCCTTGAGCTTGCCGAGACCGATCTTGATCGGATTGGAATCATGGTCCTCGGCAACGCCGAACAGCATGAAGTATCTCGTATTGTCCCAGTCGGGTTCGCCGAACTCCCAGAACGAACCGCCGATCGTATAGAGCCCGCCGGCCGCCATGTTGACCGAGCAGAAGCCGCCATGGGCGGCGAAATTCGGCGTGCCGAACTGGCTCGCCCACCAGCCGGTCAACGATTGCGACTGATCGCGCCCGGTGAAGAAGGCGAGTTTCTTCGGATCGGTCCGGCAGATTTTCGAAAGTCGTTCCGTCGCGATTGAGAAAGCCTCCTCCCACTCGATCTCACGAAATTCTCCCGAGCCGCGCGGACCTGTGCGCAGCAATGGTTTCTTCAACCGGGCCGGACTGTAGTGCTGCATGATGCCGGCACTGCCCTTGCCGCACAGCACGCCGCGATTGACCGGATGGTCCTTGTTGCCGTTGATGTAGCGGACCTTGCCGTCCTTGATGTGGACGTCGATGCCGCAGCGACAGGCGCACATGTAGCAGGTGGTCTTGGCGATGCTGTCGGAGATATCGGGCGAAGTATCGACGCCATCGCCCTCGTCGGGCGCGCGCGTGTCGGCAAGCGACCGTTGGGACGGTGCGGAATTGGCGCCGCGCAACGGTCCGTGGTTCATGATCCGGTGCTTTTGCGGTCTGCGAATTTGGCTCTCGTCTTCGGCCCGGGGCCGCGCATGTAATGCTCTTCCGGATGATAACGGTTGCCGGCAAGCCGACGCCGCAGACCGCGGGTCCAATAGGCAAACAAGGATTTGAACCGCCCGATCACTTTTCTACCCGTTGCAGGTTGGCCGCGATTTTTTTCCAACTTCGTCCGGAAAATTAGAACAATGCAATCGATCCGTCTAACAAGTTGCTCTTGTAATTCCAATCGAATTTCTTTCTTAATTCTCCCCATGACTCTGGACCAACTGCGGATCTTCGTTGCTGTCGCCGAACGGGGGCACATGACCAAGGCGGCCGAGCTGCTGGGTATTTCCCAATCGGCCGCCTCGGCCGCCATCCGCTCGCTCGAACGGCAGCATGGCGTCCAGCTGTTCAACCGGGTCGGTCGCAACATCGAGCTGGCGCAGACCGGGCGCCGGTTCCTGCCCGAGGCCAAGGCCGTGCTTGAACGGGCGACTGCCGCCCACGACGTGCTGGAGCACGTCTCGCAGACGATCACCGGCAGCCTTTCCATCGCCGCCAGCCAAACCATCGCCAGCTACTGGCTGCCGCGCCGGCTGGCCTCCTTCCACGAGGCCTATCCCGCCGTCAGGCTGAGCGTGACCATCGGCAACACCAGGCAGGTTGAGACCACCGTACTGGACGGTACGGCTGATTTTGGCCTGGTCGAGGGGCGCACCGAATCCGACATATTGCGGCGCACCAAGGTCGACGTGGATCGCCTGATGCTGGTCGTGGCGCATTCGCATCCCGAGATCGCTGAAGTCTCGCGCGGGCATCCCGATATCAGGGAGCTCCGCTGGATCATCAGGGAGGGCGGGTCGGGCACCCGCGAGGTGCTGGAAGATCTTGCCCGCCGCGAAGGGATCTCGTTCGCGGACCTGCGAATATTCCTGGTGCTGCCGAGCAACGAGGCGGTCCGTCAGGCGGTCGAGGCCGGCGCCGGCGCCACCATCATTTCGGAACTCGTTGTCGAGCGCGCCGTTGCCGAAGGCAGCTTGCGTTCCGTGCCGATCGATCTGCCGAAACGTGATTTCGCCATGATCACGCATCGTGACCGGCAGGCAAGCCTGGCCCAGATGGCGCTCAAGGCGCATCTGGGCGCGAAGGCCGGCGAGACCGTCCGCGGGTAAGCCGAGTCAGCCGAATTTCCGCTGCGCATCGAGCGCCAGCCCAAGCCCGACCGAGCCGAACATATCACCTTCGATGACGGACGCCTGCGGCACCAAGGCCAATATCTGCTGCCTTGCCAGCGGGATGGCGGTCGATCCGCCGGTCAGGAACACTGCGGTGATGGCGGATGGTTTCACCTGCGCGTCGCGGATCGTCTCGCCAACCGTCGCGGCACCCGTTCGATATCCCTGGCAATCGTGGCCTCGAGCCCGGCGCGGGAAATTTCTGCCGCGAAACTCGCTCCGGGCAGCACGACTACGACATCACCAGAAAGTTGCTGCGTCAGCTCGATCTTGGCCGTTTCGACCAAAGCCGCCAGCGCGTGCCCGTAACGATGCTCGACGATGTGGATGAAGCGGTCGACCAGGTCGGCGCGTTCCGCCTCGTAGCGGATCTGGCGCAGATGGGTCATCGCCCTGGCGGTGTAGACCAGATTGATGCGTTGCCATGTCGCCAGGTCGATGAAGTAGCTGGCCGGCAAGTTGCGCTTGCCGTCCTTGGTCGGCGAGAGGTAGCCGAGTTGCGGCATCACATGGGTGATGCTCAACAGCCGATCGAAGTCGGTGCCGCCGATGTGGATGCCTCGGCTTGCCAGGATGTCGTCCTTGCGATCGAGGGAGCGGGCGCGCTGCGGCGAGACCCGCACGATCGAGAAGTCGGACGTGCCGCCGCCCATGTCGACGATCAGCGCCAGTTCTTCCCGCGTGACATTCTGCTCGTAGTCGAGCGCCGCCGCGATCGGCTCGAACTGGAAGGCGATATGCTTGAAGCCCTGGGTGCGGGCCGCGTTTTCGAGTTCACCTTCGGCCTTGGCATCGGCCTCGGAATCGTCGTCGACGAACT
Source organism: Mesorhizobium delmotii (assembly GCF_900149755.1). Lineage (NCBI taxonomy): Bacteria > Pseudomonadati > Pseudomonadota > Alphaproteobacteria > Hyphomicrobiales > Phyllobacteriaceae > Mesorhizobium > Mesorhizobium delmotii. The sequence continues at coordinate 802,105 of NZ_FUIG01000013.1, forward strand.
GCACGGGACGACCGAGCACCACGCTTTCAACCGTGTCGTCCGCATCCTCTTCCAGCCTTTTCCTGAGATGGCCGACGAACAGACCAATGATCTCGGTGAAGGCGATTGATCGGGACTTGATGCGCGTCTTTTCATGGACAAGCGTACCGCCGAGTACGCTCTTCAGCGAGCGCATCAGACGACCATCGATGCTGTCGGTATAGTTGGCGATGGCGCGGCGCCCAAAATAGGTGCGGTTGTCCTCGAAGTTGAAGAACACCGCGCTCGGCAGCGTCACCTGACCGTCTTCCAGCGCCACGAGCTGCGGCTGCCCGTTCCTAACCACGCCCACTGTGGAATTCGAAGTGCCGAAGTCGATACCGCCGAATGCTGATCGCATCGTGAAGCCTGTATTCTGATTGTGGGGAGCGACAGCTCGTGTCCGGTCGGGCCGGGGTCGCGGTCTAACCCATGCGCGTAAAAAGGGGAACCGCCTTTTGAAGAGAGTTTAATCCTTCCGGAAGACGAGCCTTCCGAGCCAGCCTGTCAGCATGGCCAACGACACCGCGAAGACGCCATACAGGAAAGAATAATCGTGGGCGACGCGGAAGATCGACTGTTCGAAACCGGATTTGCGAATTTCGAGCTGGGCGGAGCTTTCCTTGACGAACAGGCCGCTCTTGAACAGGAACGCGCGGGCCTTATGGGTGCCGACCGGAACATTGGGGGCGAGCCTGACGGTGGCGCGGAACAGGTTCTGCGACAGGAACTGCACGCCGCCGACATTCACGCTGTAGAGGCCGGTCGCCGTTTTACGCTCGCGCAGCGCTGCGGTGAATTCCTGGATGGTCGCCGGACTGTCGTCATCGTCGGCCGGCTGCATGTAGATGTTGGCGGCGCCGAGCGACAGTTGCTTGTAGCTGTTGGGGTCGGTGACGTCCTGCAGCGGCCGCGTCGTCGCCACCGAATAGGACACCGGCACATTCTTGAAGGTCTCGGACTCCAGATTGATCCAGATGCCGAGCACCCGGTCCTTGCGGCGCACGACGACCTTCCGGGCCGGACCCTCAAGCACGACGACGATGTCGTAGCGCCCTTGGCGGGCGACAAGCGGGTCGGCATTTTCCAATGAGCCAAAGATGGTAAGGTCGGCACCGGAAAAGCCGGCGGTGATTGAGACATAGTCGGTGGACAGGCCGATCTGGATGTTTTCGGTAACCGGCGTCTGCGCTCTTGCCGGTGACGAGGCGGCGAACAGCGACAGCGAGGCAACGGCCAGGAACGCCCTCAAGCCCGCCATCAGGTCGGGTCCACGCCGGACAGCGAATAGAGGCTGGGAGGCGTCACGAACAGGTCGATTGCGAGCCGAATGGCGACCGCCAGCACCAGCAGTGCCAGCAGCGCCCTGAGTTGCTCGCCACGCAGCCTTTGGCCGGCCTTGGCGCCGTATTGCGCGCCGGCGACGCCGCCCGCCATCAACAGGAAGGCGAGCATGACATCAACCGTCTGGTTGGTGGTGGCATGGACCAGCGTGGTGTACGCCGAGGTGAAAATGATCTGGAATAGCGAGGTGCCGATGACGACGTTGGTCGGCACTTTCAAGAGATAGATCAGCGCCGGTACCATGATGAAGCCGCCGCCGACGCCCATGATCGACGACAGGAAACCGATGCCGGCACCGAGGCCGAGAACCGGGATGACGCTGACGAAAAGCTTCGAGGCCCTGAACCGCATCTTCAGCGGCAAGCGGTGGATCCAGTTGTGCTGGCCGGATTTCTTCAGCACTGGCGCCGCGCCGCTGCGCGTGGCGCGCAGCGCATTGACGCTCTCGACCAGCATCAGCCCGCCGACGGTGCCGAGCAGCACGACATAGAGCAGCGAGATGAACAGGTCGAGCTGGCCGAGCCTGCGCAAGAAACCAAAGACAAAGATGCCGCCCGTTGAGCCAACGATGCCGCCTGCCAAAAGCACACCGCCGAGCTTGAAGTCGAGCGTGCCGCGCTTCACGTGCGACAATGCGCCGGAGAAGGAGGAGGCGATGACCTGGTTGGCGCCGGTAGCGACCGCGATCGCCGGCGGAATGTTGTAGAAGATCAGCAGCGGCGTGATGAGGAAGCCGCCGCCCACTCCGAACATGCCCGAAAGGAAACCCACCGCCGCGCCCATGGCCAGCAGCACGAAAATGTTGACGGAAATTTCCGCGATCGGGAGATAGATGCCCACCCGTCAGTCTCGATCAGTTTGCCTCTCGACGAATGCAACCGTTGCGGGCATTTCGCGCCTAAAAGCCTATCTCGTTCTTGCGCCGGCCGGGCGGCGAAGTCAAACCTCGCCACGCCGCCGAAACAAAAAACAACTCAATCAGTTAACAGGCAAATGTGTGGCAAAGGCGTCGTGGAAGCGACGCATCTGCCGTTATTTGCGCGCAAGCAGCGCCTTGACCAGTTTTTCGTCGACCGCGCCCGTCGGCTTCAAGTCGTTGTCGGTCTGGAAAGCCATTATGGCATCCTCGGTTTTCTGGCCCATCACGCCGTCGGCATTGCCGGCCTCATAGCCGTTCTTGTTGAGAATGCGCTGGATGTTCTGAACGACCTTCTTCATGTCGACGCTGGCGGTCGTTTGCGGCGTGCCGTCCTGCCAGGATTCGGGAATGTCGGCCGAATTGGCCGCAGGATCGAGCGGCTTCGCCTTCCACAGTTCGGCGGCGGCGCGTGCGCGTTCGAGCTGCTCGGGCCTGAGCGCCTTGGCGATCTCGTCGCGCTTTGCCGCCGCATCCTTGTCGCCGGTCTTGGCAACGAGCGCGAACCATTTGTAGGAATCTTCGAGATTCTGCTTCATGCCGACGCCCTTCGCCGCCAGGATGCCGAGATTGAACTGGCTGTCCTTGACACCGAGATCGGCGGCCGCCTGGAACCAGTGCGCGGCCGATTCATTGTCGGTCACGCCGTCCGCAGCCATGGCAAAGAGCACGGCGAGATTGTGCATGGCGCTGGCGTTGCCCTGCTCCGCGGCGAGCTGGTACCAGGTCTTCGCCTTCTTGACGTCGCGCGCGACGCCGGTGCCCTTCTCATAGAAGTTGCCGATGCGGTATTCCGCCGGCGCGAAGCCGAGCTCGGCGGCCTTTTCATACCATTTGGCGGCCGCTGCCATGTCTTGCTTGACGCCGCGCGATTCGGCGTAACGCGAGCCGATCTCGAACAACGCCTTGGCGTCGCCGCCGGCCGCTGCGTCACGCAAGGCAGCCGGGCCGGCATCGGCTGGGATGTCGATCTTGGCAGCGGCCGCCGTCGTCGAAGCATCCGCGGGCGTGACCGTGCCGGTCATGTCCGGGGTCGCGGGCGTGGCGGCCAGCGCTGTGGCCATTGGCTCGGTGTCCGCAGCCGTCGGGCCCGCATGTGCCGAGGCTGTCACGTTCGCCGCCGGATCGGGCGACGCCGTTGGAGTGATGGGCGCAGGAACAGGTTCGGCCTCGGGTCCGATTTCCATCGGCGTTTCGGCGTCCGACGGCGCGGCGAGGGCGGTCTGCGCCGGCATGTCGTCTTCGGTTACCGATTCGGACGGCTCTGCCTGCCGGACGACGCGGGCCGGCGCGCTGTCCTGTCCTGCAGTTTGCGCGTCCGTCTTCGGCTCGCTGGCGGTACCGGCCGACGCGGTTTTCGCTGGCTGCGCGGCCGCGATCGGCGCCGCATCGTTGCTGGCTATTTCAACGGGGTCGGAGAAAAAGGCCGTGCCCAGTTGCAGGCCGGCGAGCGCCAGCATGACTGCCGCGGCCGCCATCAGGATCGGCTTGCGCCGCGCCTTGAGCAGGTCGCCGATCCTGAGCGCCTTCACCGGGCCGCTCATCTTCGATTGTCGCTTGAGAGCGTCGGCCTCGGCGGCCGCCGCTTGCGCCGCGCGTCTGGCTGCGGCGATGAAGTCGGCTTTCGATGCATCGGCACTGCCGGGCCTGACCGGCGGTCCGCGTTCGTCGCGCACGCGTTTCATGATGGCGTTGAGGTCGGGTGGGCCGGAGCCGGGCTCCAGCGGCCGGTTGGCAACCTTCGGATCCAGCGGCTCGTCGAGATCGGCGCTCGGTATCTCGACATCAGGCGCCGAGCCGGCAAGCGGTGGAACGTCTGCCTCCTTCTTACCCTTGAAGACGCGCGCCAGTCCGCCGAGCATCGACTTCCGGCCGCCGGGCTGCTCACTTTTCTCCGTCACAGTATCCGAACCAAGCGCCGCCATCGCCGCGGCCGCAGCGGCTTCGGCCGGCGTACGCGTGCCCGGTTCGCTACGCGAACCTGGTTCATTGCGCATGATGGCCGTGGCATGGCTGTCGAGGTCGGCCATGTCACCCGTCAGCGGCAATGGCTGGTCGATGTCCATGGACGGCGCGTCACGTACGGCCATCTTTGACGGTCGCGCGCCGCGCCAGCTGTCCGGCTCGGCCGATTGCGTATTCAGAAGTTCGCTCACCGCGTCGGTCGGCTCGCCGGTTTCCAGTGAGCCCAGCCGGTCGACGATCTTGAGCAGCGTGTCGTGGATGGCCTCGAAGGTCCTCGAATTGCGCTCGTCGGAACGGCGCGTCAGTGATTCGAGCGTCTTCAGATCCTGGGCGAGGCCAGAAACGGCCGCCGTGTTGGCACTGGAGTCGGCCAGTGAGCGGACGGCGCTCTCGGCTGCCTCGCGCGCTGCGCTGAGGATGGAATCGCGGGTGCCAGCCAGCGACTTCTCGATTTCGTCGAGACGAGGGCTGATGTCCTCGAATTCCGGCAATGGCGTGCCGGGCTTCGAAAGATGCGCCGACAGACCCGCGACTTGCGCCTCCAGGCTGCGGATCAGGGCCGGGTCGATGCCGGCGACTTGTGCGGCCGATGAATCCAGCCGGCTTGAAATATCTTCGAGGCGGCCTTCCAGGCCACGGATCGCCGCTTCGCTTGCGGAATCGGGAACGCGCGTTTCCATGCGCTGGGCCAGCGCGCTGAAGCGGGCGTCGATGGCATCCATGATGCCGGCGCCGTCGATCTGCGGCATGCGCTGGTCCAGCCTGTCGACGACTTCGTCCAGCCGGCGCTCGAGATCACGAAACAGCAAGTTGCCTTGTTCGATCGCGTCGCCTTGGCGGCGCTCCATCATGCCGGACAGCACGTCGAAACGTTGCTCCAGCCCCTGGAAGATATAGTCGGCATCCGGCATTGCAGGCGCCCTGTCGATCTTGTCGGCAATGAGCGCGATCTGCTTGTCGAGACGCTCCATCGCCTGCTCCGGCAAATTGGCCCGGCCGGCAAGATCGTCGACCCGGCTCGACAGCATGTTGAGGCGGTCGATGACCTCGCCGCTGGGGTGAACTTGCGTGACTTCCTCGATCTGCTGGGCAAGCGAGGCGATCCGCTTCTCGATGCGTTCGAAGGGTTCGGGGTCGAATGAATTGGCCTGCGCGGCGACGGTGGATGCGACGATAGCTCGGGAAATCTCGTCCAGCCGCTCGTCGATCATACCGAATGTGCTGCTGCCGCGATTGTCCTGCTGCCTGGCGAAATGATCGACGGCGCTGGCAAGCGTGCGGACCTTCTCTTCGATCGACCGCAGCGACAGCGACTCCGGCAAATTGTTGACGGCGTTGCCAATCTGTTCGAGCCGGTCGGTCAGCATCGAAAGACCGGGTGCGTCCGACCGCTTGCGCTGATCGGCATCGACACGATCCTCGAACGCGGTCCAGCGGCGGTCGAAATCGTCCCAGCGGCGGCCAACCGCCTGCACGCTCTCCTCTCGCGCCAGCGTGTCGAGCGCGGCCTTGACCTGCTCCAGTTCGAGCCGGAGCATGTTGACGCTTCTGTCGTCGCTCCTTTCGGCCAGAGTCTGGATGGCGCCGGAAAGCCGCTCAAACTCGACGCCGAGTTCGGCGCTGCCTTTGCCGCCTCCCGATTGACCACCCGGCTCGGCGCTTGCCTGGAAAGCCCGCTCGATGTCCTTGCGCAGCGCTTCGAATTCGCGCTGCAGGCCGGCGGTCATCTGGTGGCGCAGTTCCTCGCGCAGGCCGCGCAATTCGCCGGCGATCTTGCCGACCACGGCGACGCCGTCTTCTTGGCCGCGCACACGGTCGATATCGCGGGCGATCGCCTGGTAAGTCTGGTCAAAGGCAGCCGGCTCCGGGCTTTTCGGCGGCTGCGCCGGGCGCGGATCCTCATAGGGCCGGGCGCTGGCATAGCGCGGCTCCGCGCTCGGCCGGCGCGAATCGGGACGCTCGCTCAGGTCCTCGCGCGTCCGCTCCAGCCGCTGCTCCAGCGTTTCCAGGGAACGGTTGAGCTGTTCAAGCGTGGTGTGCGGCCTGCGCTGCCTGCCGACGTTGAGTGTATCGAGATAGGACCGCTTGCTGTTCATCGATGCGCCCGTTCAGAATTACTGCTGGCTTATGACCAGTTTCCCAAAGTCCTGCCGGAAACGAAGGCGGCCGCGCGGCTTGCTGCGGTGGAAGACGACCTTCCCGGGTTTCACCCACGCTCCGAAAAACCGTGAAAAATTCGCTACAGGATAAACACGGGTAACCGACATGCGCACATTTCGCCCAACGTGGTAAACAACGCGTTAACCAAGCTTAAGAAGTTGCAACGTTGTTGACGGGCTGCCTAAGCGCCGCCGGGCCATGCGCTGGCGGATGCGGCAAAAAGTTCCTCCCCCACAACGCCCTTGCTTCGTGAGGCGGCTATCGGTATAGAATTGACGTAAACGTAAAGGTGCACAGACTGTGCCGTTTGCGATTTGTTTGTTGAAACCACGAGTGGAAGCACGCCCCCGCTTCCGCTCAGGCGACGCAAGGTCCGGGACCGCGGCGCCACCAGATGGGGAAAGCCAGTGACCATGAAACTTGTTTCGCCCGGCGAAGCCGCGGCCAATACCAATGACATGTCTGACAAAGCCGGCGAGGATCTTGTCCGCATCGGCGAGATGGCCAAGAAATACGGAGTAACGCTGCGCACGCTGCGTTTCTACGAGGACAAGGGTCTTCTCACTCCGCAGCGCGACGGCTCGACCCGTCTCTACACGCGACGCGACAAGGCTCGGCTGAAGCTGATCCTGCTCGGCCGCAAGGTCGGATTCTCGCTGCGCGACGTCAAGCAGATGATGGATCTGTATGACCCGACTGGCTCCAACACCAAGCAGTTGCGACTGGCGCTCGACAAGTCGGAGAAGCAGCTTGCCCGTCTGCAGAAGCAGCGGGCGCTGATCGACGATGCCATCAACGAGTTGAGCAACTCGATGGCGGCGGTGCGTCAGATGTTGATCGAACGTTCGGCGCCGCAGGCCAGCGCCGCCGGATAATTCGGCCTCGCCGGCTTCCGGTGAACGGCCTTCTGACGAACGAGAGCCGCGGGGCGTTGGCCGCGCGGCTCTTTCTGCCTTCCGGCTGCGTCGGGATGAATACACATTTCAATCGTTCCGCACTGGCTTCAATGGTGAAGCGCCGCTACGCTCGCGGGTGAGGCCCTGGAAAAATTTGCCACATCAAAAAGTTGACGTTTACGCAAACGTCAACTTTTGCTATCCCGACCTGAACATTGGTCCGCATGCTGTCCCTGATTCATTTTTTGGGGCTTGATTTCGGAGCCAAGGCCGCATGGTGGAGGAAACGCATGCCGATCTACAGGGCGCCGGTCCAGGACACGCTGTTCGTGCTGAACGAGGTGCTGGGCTACCGGCGCTATTCCAATCTTCCCGGATTTTCCGACGCGACGCCGGATGTGGTCGAGGCCATCCTCGCCGAAGGCGCCAAGCTCGCCGAAAACGTCATGCAGCCGCTGAACCGCGTCGGCGATATGCAAGGCTGCGTGCGCCATGACGACGGTTCGGTGACGACGCCGAAAGGCTTCAAGGAGGCCTTCGACCAGTATCGCGATGGCGGCTGGATGGGGCTGGCCGCACCCATCGAATTTGGCGGCCAGGGTCTGCCTTACGCGGTGCATACCGCTGTTTCCGAATATATGGTTTCGGCCAACATGTCGCTGATGATGTATCCCGGCCTGACGCAGGGCGCGATCGCGGCGATCATTACCCATGGCACCGACGAGCAGAAGGCGACATGGCTGCCGAAGCTGGTCGAGGGCATCTGGACCGGCACCATGAACCTGACTGAGCCGCATTGCGGCACCGATCTCGGCCTGCTGCGCACCAAGGCGGTTCCCAATGGCGACGGCACCTACAGGATTTCAGGCCAGAAGATCTTCATCTCGGCCGGCGAGCACGACATGTCGGACAACATCGTCCACCTCGTGCTGGCCCGCATCGAGGGCGCACCGGAAGGCGTGAAGGGCATTTCGCTGTTCATCGTGCCGAAGCTCAAGCTCGATGCGTCCGGCAATCCGGGCGAGAAGAACACCGTCTCCTGCGGCTCGATCGAGGAGAAGATGGGCATCCATGGCAATTCGACCTGCGTCATGAACTATGACGAGGCGCAAGGCATGCTGCTCGGCGACGCCAATGGCGGGCTGAAGGCCATGTTCACGATGATGAACGAGGCCCGGCTCGGCGTCGGCCTGCAGGGGCTTTCTCTGTCGGAAGTCGCCTACCAGAACGCTGTGTCCTATGCCAAGGATCGCCTGCAGGGCCGCTCGCTGTCCGGGCCGAAGGCGCCGGACAAGAAGGCCGACCCGATCATCGTCCACCCCGAAATCCGCCGCAGCCTGATGACTATGAAGGCCTTCAACGAGGCCGGCCGCGCGCTGGCGCTGTGGACGGCGATCAAGTCGGACATCGCGCACCGTGCCAGTGACGACAAGGACCGCCAGGCCGCCGACGACTACACCAGCCTGATGACACCGGTGGTCAAGGGCGTGCTCACCGACAAGGGCTTCGACCACGCGGTGATGGCGCAGCAAGTGTTCGGCGGCCACGGCTATATCGAAGAGCACGGCATGAGCCAGTTCGTGCGCGATGCCCGCATCGCCATGATCTACGAGGGCGCCAACGGCATCCAGGCGCTCGACCTCGTCGGCCGCAAGCTGGCCTTGAATGGCGGCCGCGCCGTGCAGGCCTTCTTCAAGGAGGTCGGCGAGTTCTGCGAGGAGAACCGCACTGACGAGAAGATGGCGTCCTTTACCAAGGCTCTGAAGAAGGGCCTCAACGATCTGCAGGCGGCGACGATGTGGCTGATGCAGAACGGCATGACCAAGCCCGACAACGCCGGTGCCGCCTCGACCGACTACATGCATCTCTTCGGCCTGGTAGCGCTGGGCTATATGTGGGCGCAGATGGCCAAGGCAGCCGGGGCGAAATTGGCGAATGACGCCAATGGTTCTTCGGCCTTCTACGACAGCAAGCTGGTGACGGCGCGCTTTTTCATGGAGCGGATCATGCCGGAGACGTCGGCTCACCTCGCCCGCATCTCCAGCGGCGCGGAGACATTGATGGCACTGCCAGCGGAAGCGTTCTAAGCTCGACGTTCCCCTCCCCCTCGAGGGGAGGGCGGCCCGAAGGGCCGGGAGGGGTCCTGCGTGCAGTGCGCGACCTCTTTTATGGTGACATGCCCTGGGAGGAGAATGATCGCAATGCCGTGGCATATGGCGCAGGTTGTAAAAGATAAGATCGAGCACGCCACCGGCTACCCCACCCGGCCGCTTCGCGGCCACCCTCCCCTCGAGGGGGAGGGGAGCGTTGGCGCGGGAGAAATAGCATGACCAACCCCGCCGAAATCCTCGGCCTCCCCAAACCCGCCTGGGCGGCGGACGAGGTGGGCATGCTCTACGACATGGCGCACCGCTTCATGTCGGAAGAGATCGCGCCGCGCTATGAAGAGTTCGAGAAGAACGAGATGGTCGACCGCGAGAGCTGGCTGAAGGCAGGTGCGGCCGGTCTGCTTTGTGCCTCGATGCCGGAGGAATATGGCGGTTCGGGCGGGACATTCGCGCATGAGAGCGCCATCATCGAGGCGATCGGCCATGTCGGCGTCGACGGTTTCGGCATCGGCTTGCACAATTCGATCGTCGCCCCTTACATCCTCCACTACGGCTCGGAGGAGCAGAAGAAGAAATGGCTGCCGAAACTGGCGACCGGCGAGTTGATCGGCGCCATCGCCATGACCGAGCCCGGCGCCGGCTCCGACCTGCAGGGCGTCAAGACGCGAGCCGAGAAGGATGGCAACCAATACAAGGTCAACGGCTCGAAGACCTTCATCACCAACGGCCAGCTCGCCAACTTCATCATAATCGTCACCAAGACCGATCCGGAGAAGGGCGCCAAGGGCACTTCGCTGATCGTCATCGAGACCGACGAGGTGGAAGGGTTCGAGCGCGGCCGCAACCTCGACAAGATCGGGCTCAAGGCCAACGACACGTCGGAACTGTTCTTCAACGATATGCGCGTGCCGACCTCCAATCTGCTCGGCCACGAGGAAGGCCAGGGCTTCGTCCAGCTGATGCAGCAATTGCCGCAGGAGCGGCTGCAGATCGGCACCGGCGCCATCGCCATGATCGAGCGGGCGCTGGCGCAGACCATCGACTACGTCAAGGAGCGCAAAGCCTTCGGCAAAGCGATTATCGAATTCCAAAATACCCAGTTCAAGCTGGCCGAACTGAAGACCGAAGCGACCATCGGCCGGGTCTTCTACAATGACTGCGTTGCCCGCCATATCAATGGAGGCCTCGACCCGGTGACGGCCTCGATGGCCAAATACTGGCTGTCCGACCTGCAGGGAAAAGTCGTCGACGAATGCCTTCAATTGCATGGCGGCTATGGCTACATGAATGAGTATCCGATCGCCCGCATGTTCCGCGACGCCCGCGTCCAGCGCATCTACGGCGGCACCAACGAGATCATGAAATTGCTGATCGGGCGCTCTCTCTGAGCGACTTTCAGCAAACCAAGGAGCAAGAAAATGGCCGAAGCTTATGTCTATGATGCCGTGCGCACGCCGCGCGGCAGGGGCAAGAAGGATGGCTCGCTGCACGAGGTGCCGGCGGTGCGGCTCGGCGCCAAGGTGCTCGAGGCGATCCGCGACCGCAATGGGCTGGATACCGGCACCGTCGACGACATCATCTTCGGTTGCGTCGACCCGGTCCGCGAGGCGGGGTCTGTTATTCCGCGCGCCGCCGCCTTCGAGGCGGGCTACGACACGAAAGCGCCCGGCATGCAGATCTCGCGCTTCTGCGCCTCTGGCCTGGACGCCATCAATTTCGGCGCAGCCAAAATTGCGCAAGGCGCCGACGAGATTGTCATCGCCGGCGGCGTCGAATCGATGTCGCGCGTCGGCATGGGCGCATCCGGTGGCGCCTGGTTCATGGACCCCTCCGTTGGCCTGCCGGGCTGGTTCGTGCCGCAAGGCATCTCGGCCGACCTGATCGCCACGAAATACGGCTTTTCGCGCGACGACGTCGACGCCTATGCGGTCGAGAGCCAGAAGCGTGCTGCCAAAGCCTGGGGCGAGGGCCGCTTCAAGAATTCGGTGATCTCGATCAAGGACCAGAACGGCCTGACCATCCTCGACCACGATGAGCACATGCGGCCCGCGACCGATATGCAGTCGCTGGCGGCACTCAACCCGTCTTTCGTCATGCCCGGCGAAATGGGCGGCTTCGATGCCGTCGCGGTGCAGAAGCATCCCGAGGTGGAAGAGGTCAACCACGTCCACCACGCCGGCAATTCGTCCGGTATCGTCGACGGCGCGGCGGCCGTTCTGCTCGGCTCGAAGAAGGCTGGAAAGACGATCGGCCTGAAGCCGCGCGCGCGCATCCGTGCATTCGCCAATATCGGTTCGGAACCGGTGCTGATGCTGACCGGTCCGGTAGACGTGACCGAGAAGCTGCTGAAGCGCGCCAGGATGAAGCTGTCGGACATCGATCTGTTCGAGCTCAACGAGGCTTTCGCCTCGGTGGTGCTGCGCTACATGCAGGCTTTCGATATTTCGCACGACAGGATCAACGTCAATGGCGGCGCCATCGCCATGGGCCATCCGCTCGGCGCCACAGGTGCGATGATCTTCGGAACGGTGCTGGACGAACTTGAGCGTCGCGACCTCGATACCGCGCTGGTGACCCTCTGCATCGGCGCCGGCATGGGCACCGCAACGATCATCGAACGCGTCTGACGGGAGAGAGACCGATGAGCTATACCAATTTCACGCTGGACATCGACGCCGACGGCATCGCGCTGGTCACCTGGGACATGCCGGGCCGGTCGATGAACGTCTTCACCGAAGAAGCCATGCTGGAACTGAATTCCATTGTCGACAAGGTGGCGAGCGACGCGGCGATAAAGGGGGCGGTGATCACTTCCGGCAAGGATAGTTTCTCGGGCGGCGCCGACATCACCATGCTGCAGAAGATGTTGGCGACCTTCGCCGCTGACAAAGCCAAGGACCTGGACAAGGCGACCAAGGCGCTGTTCGACAACGCCGGCTATATGACCGGCCTGTTCCGCAAGCTGGAAACCTCAGGCAAGCCGTGGGTGTCGGCGATCAACGGCACCTGCATGGGCGGCGCGTTCGAGCTGTCGCTCGCTTGCCATGGTCGTGTCGCGGCCGATTCCGACAAGGTCAGGATGGCGCTCCCCGAAGTGAAGATCGGCATTTTCCCAGGCGCCGGCGGCACCCAGCGCGTGCCGCGGCTGACCGACCAGCAGCAGGCACTGCAGATGCTGACCTCCGGCCAGACGCTGTCGCCGCAGAAGGCCAAGTCGATGGGCCTGATCCACGAGATCGCCGAGCCGCAAAAGCTGGTCGAGACCGCCAAGGCCATGATCAAAAATGGCTTGAAGCCGGTGGCGCCGTGGGACGAGAAGGGCTTCAAGCTGCCCGGCGGCCCGATCTATTCGGTGGCCGGCGCCAATCTGTGGCCACCGGCAATCGCCATCCTGCGTCGCGAGACCTATGGCAACTATCCTGCCGCCGCAGCCATCCTGAAATGCGTCTATGAAGGCCTGCTGGTGCCGTTCGACACCGCTTTGCGCATCGAGCAGCGCTATTTCACCGAGATCATGCAGACAAGAGAAGCGGCGGCGATGATCCGCTCGCTGTTCGTGTCGCTGCAGGAACTGAACAAGGGTGCGCGCCGCCCCGCCGGCGTGCCGGAAACCAAGTTCAAGAAGATCGGCGTGCTCGGCGCCGGTTTCATGGGCGCCGGCATCGCCTATGTTACGGCCAAGGCCGGCATTCCGGTGGTGCTGCTCGACCGCGACATGGAAGCTGCCGCCAAGGGCAAGGCGCATTCGGACAGCTTGATCTCGGATCAGGTCAGGAAGGGCCGCGCCAAGCCGGAGGACAAGGACAGGCTGCTGTCGCTGATCACGCCGACGGCCGACTATGCCGACCTCGCAGGCTGCGACCTGGTGGTCGAGGCGGTGTTCGAGGATTCGGGCGTCAAGAAGGACGCCACCGAAAAGGCGGAGGCCATGCTGAAGCCGGCGGCGGTCTTCGCCTCGAATACATCCACCATCCCGATCACATCGCTGGCGAAGAATTCGGCGCGGCCGAAGAATTTCATCGGCATCCATTTCTTCTCGCCGGTCGACAAGATGATGCTGGTCGAGATCATTTTGGGCAAGAAGACGGGCGACAAGGCGCTGGCCACCGCGATCGACTTCGTCCGCGCCATCAAGAAGACGCCGATCGTCGTCAACGACACGCGCGGCTTCTATGTCAACCGCTGCGTGCTGCGCTACATGTCGGAAGCCTACAAGATGCTCATCGAGGGCGTTCCGGCGCCGATGATCGAGAATGCGGCGAAGGCCGCCGGCATGCCGGTTGGTCCTTTGGCGCTCACGGACGAAACGGCGATCGACCTCGCGCAGAAGATCATGAAGCAGACCATGCGCGATCTCGGCGAAAACGCGGTCGACCCGAAGCAGATGGCGCTGATCAACACGCTGGTCGATACTCATGGCCGCTTTGGCCGCAAGAACGGCAAGGGTTTTTACGACTATCCGCAAAAGCCTGCCAAGAAGAAGTTGTGGCCGGGCCTGAAGGATCTCTATCCGCAGTTGCCGCCTGAAAAGGTTGACTATGAGGAACTGAAGCAGCGGCTCCTGGTCACCATTGCATTGGAGGCGGCCCGGGTGATGGAGGAGGGCATCGTCACCGATCCGCGTGAAGCCGATGTCGGCTCGATCCTCGCCTTTGGCTTCGCGCCCTTTACCGGCGGCGTGCTGTCCTACGTCGACGGCATCGGCGCAAAGAAATTCGTCAAGATCGCCAAGGGCCTGCAGAAGAAGTACGGTGCCGAGTTCAAGGCGCCGAAGCTCCTGCTCGATATGGCGGAAAAGGGCGAGACTTTCTACGAACGCTTCGATCCCTATGCCAGGAGCGAGGCCAAGAAGGCGGCGTGACGCCGCCTTCTTGGTGGACAAGATCGCGGCCACCGGTTAGAACAGAGAAGGTATTTTTTCCTGTTCTGAAGGAGAGCAAAAGTGCTCTCGCATGACCGCGTATGGGCCGCAATCGATGCTCTCGCCGAGCGTTATTCGCTCTCGGCCTCGGGGCTGGCGAAGCGTGCGGGCCTCGATTCGACAGCCTTCAACAAGTCGAAGCGGCTGTCCTCGGACGGGCGGCCGCGCTGGCCGTCGACCGAATCGCTGGCCAAGATCATTGAGGCGACGGGCGCCTCGCTCGACGAATTCACGGGACTGGTCGAAGGCCGGGGCAAGCCCGGCCCCGGACCCCTGCCCGCACGGCGGTCTTCGGTGCCGCTGCTCGGCTTCGCCCAGGCCGGCGCCGGCGGTTTCTTCGATGATGCCGGCTTTCCGGCGGGGCAGGGCTGGGACCTGATCGAGCTTCCGGCACAGGCGACCGGAACCTCCTATGCGCTGCAGGTCCAGGGCGATTCCATGCTGCCGCTCTACCGCAACGGCGACGTGCTGATTGTCGAGCCGGGCGCTGCCACCCGCAAGGGCGACCGGGTCGTCGTCAAGACCAATGCCGGCGAGGTGATGGCCAAGGTGCTGGACCGTCAGACGGCGAAGTCGATCATGCTGGTCTCGCTCAATCCCGATCACCCGGACCGCGACATCCCCATGCGCGATGTCGAATGGGTGGCGCGGATTGTCTGGGCAAGCCAGTAAGGGCCGCCGGTGCGCCCGCTTCATGCAGCCGCTGCGGTGTCGACGATCCTGGTGATCGGGGCCGCGATTGCCGCCGGCGGCCGCGCCGTGCTGCATGACGAAAACGGCCGTGTCGCAGCTCGAGCGCAGGCCGGCATGGCGGCGCAATCCGAAGCGCCTGCCACATCAGCGAACCCGCGACCCAAGGCGGCGAGGCCGGAGGCGCATTCCAGGGCCATCGATCCCGAGGTCGTCGCGCCGCCGCAGCTTCAACCCGAAGAGCTTGAACGGGTCGAGCCGCGCGCGCCGCTGAGTGATCTGGCGCTGGCCAGACCGCCCAAATCGAAAATGCCCGACGACTGGAACGGGACAAAACTGTTCCAGCCGATTGCAACTGCCGCCGGTGTGATCGAGGCCAAGGGCTACTCGGTCGCGGTTTCGGGTATCGACATCATCACGCAGGACGAGACTTGCGCCGACGGCGGCAAGTCCTGGACGTGCGGCAGCCGGGCGCGAACGGCGTTCCGTGCTTTCCTGCGCGGCCGGGCGGTGGTTTGCGCGGTGCCGCCCGAAGGCGGCCGCGACCTGATCGCCGCCGAATGCCGCGTTGGCAACCAGGATGTCGGTCAGTGGTTGATCGAAAACGGCTGGGCGCGCGCAGCCAAGGGTGGCCCTTACGTCGAGGCCGGCGAGAAGGCGCGTACGGCGAGGAAGGGCATTTTCGGGCCGGCGCCCAGTCTCTCCGGCCTGCCTCCGGCACCAGCCCCTGTCGCGGCAGCGCAGCCGACGCAGCCGATTCTCGATTCGTCGGCGACGGCTACGCCGCCAACTGACCAGCCAGCGCCTTCTGAATGAGCGCGCGGGTTTCTGCGATGCCGTAGAGGGCGGCGAAGGAACCGAAGCGCGGGCCGCGCTCCTGGCCGATTAAAACCTGGTAGATCATCTGGAAGAAGGCGACGGAGACGCCCGGCCCGCCTTCCGGGCTCTGCTTCGAATGGTCCTGATAACGTTCGATCTTGCGCGCAACGTTGAGGGCGGCATTCTGGATCACCTCGCCATCGGCATCTGGCGGCAACGCGGCGAGCGCGTCAGAGAGTTTCGTCAGCGCCTCGCGCTCGACCGCGTCGGCGGCCCGGTACACCTTGGCCGGCTTCACGAAATCGTCGAAATAGCGGATCGCATACTCGGCCAGCCGGTCGAGCTCGGGATGGGTCTTCGGCGTCACGCCTGATGTGTGGCGCGAAATGAACCCCCACAGCACGTCCTTGTTCTGGGCGTTCGAGGCACTGACCAGATTGAGCAGCAGCGCGAACGACACCGGCAGGTCGACGACAGGCGGGTTACCGTCATGCATGTGCCAGACGGGATTTCCCAGCCGCTCCTTCCACTCCTGCCGGCGATAGGCGGACAGAAAGGCGTAATACTCGTCCACCGCCTTCGGAATGACGTCGAAATAGAGCTTCTTGGCCTGCCGCGGCCGCTGGTACATGTAGAGCTCGAGGCTTTCGGTCGGCGCGTAGGTCAGCCACTCGTCTATGGTCAGTCCGTTGCCCTTCGACTTCGAAATCTTCTGGCCGTTCTCGTCCAGGAACAGCTCATAGACGAAATGCTCGGGCGCGCGCCCGCCCAGGATATTGCAGATACGGTCGTAGATCACCGCATTCGTCTGGTGGTCTTTGCCGAACATTTCGAAGTCGACGCCGAGCGCCGCCCAGCGCATGCCGAAATCCGGCTTCCACTGCAGCTTCACCCTGCCGCCGGTTATGGGCAGCGTGGTTTCGGTGCCGTCATCATCGAAGGTGATAGTGCCGGCCTTGGCGTCGACATGCTTCATGGGGACGTAAAGCACGCGGCCACTTTTGGGGGAAATCGGCAAGAACGGACTGTAGGTCGCCTGACGCTCCTCTCCGAGCGTCGGCAGCATCACGTCCATAATCTTATCGAAACGTTCGGCAGCGCGCAGCAGAACGTCGTCGAAACGGCCAGCCTTGTAGTATTCCGTCGCGCTGGCGAACTCGTAGTCGAAGCCGAACGTGTCCAGGAAACGGCAAAGCATTGCGTTGTTGTGGTCTGCGAAGCTCGCATAGTCGCCGCCGAAAGGATTGGGGACGGACGAGAGCGGCTTGTGCAGGTGCGGCTCGAGTGCGGCGCGATCGGGGACGTTGTCCGGAATCTTGCGCATACCGTCCATGTCGTCGGAAAAGCACAAGATCTTGGTCTTGACCGTGTCCCGGGTGAGGACGCGGAAGGCGTGGCGCACCATCGACGTGCGTGCGACCTCGCCGAAAGTACCGATGTGCGGCAGCCCCGACGGACCGTAGCCGGTCTCAAACAGGACGGTCTCGGGAAAGTCAGTGTCTTTGTAGCGCTCGACGATCTTCCTGGCTTCCTCGAACGGCCACGCCTTGCTTTCAGCCGCTGCCGCAAGCACCTCGGGATTGAGATCGATGATGTTTGATCCCGCCATGTCACTGTTTTCCAAATTGTTCGCCGGCATCGCCGCAAATAGGGGGCCGGAAGAGATTTTTTCCACCGGTCTCTAGGCGTGCCTGCCGTAGGCGTCAACGATCGCGGCTCTTTTTCCTTGCAGCGTCGGTGCCGCGTTCCTAACTTCGGAGCCCGTTTGAGGAGTTTTTAAATGTCGTTGCCGCCGCATGAAGCCCTGATCTATCTGATGGTCATCACCTCCGCGTCCGATCGCGACATGACCGATGTCGAACTGGCGCGGATCGGCGACGTCGTCCGCTCATGGCCGGTGTTCGAAGACTTCGACCATGACCGGCTGGTCGGCGTCGCCCAGGACTGCCAAAAGATGCTGCACGAAAAGGACGGGCTGGAAGGCGTTTTGGCGCGCGTCGCTGAAGCACTGCCCGAACGCCTGCTTGATACCGCCTATGCCGCAGCCTTCGAGGTTGCGGCCGTCGACCTCGAAATGCGCTTGGAGGAGGTGAGGGTGCTGCAGCTTATCCGTCGCCAGCTCGATCTCGACACGCTCACCGTCGCAGCCATCGCCCGCTCCGCCAAAGCCCGCCTTCGCACGCTGACCTGATCCGGGCACTGAAGGGTCAGAAGAAGCTGACCGGACCGGATCAGAAAAAACTGACCGGGAAATAGCGCAAATAAAATTCGGCGAAGATGCCCTTCACTGAGATCTGCTGCAGCGCGTAGTTGAATGCCGCGGCCAGCGCCGGATCGTTGGCCCTGGTGGCGATGGCCATTCCCGAGCCCAGATATTCTGGCGCCAGATAGGGGCCGCCGGCGAAGCGGCAGCATGCTGCGGCATCCGAACCGCCCAGCCAGAAGGCGAAGCGCATGCCGTCGCCGAAGGCGGCGTCGACCTTGCCGGCCTTAAGATCATCATGGAGTTCTTCCGGCCGGCCGAAGGGTACGACCTGAACGGTGCTGAAATAATCGCGCAGCATGCGCTCATGCGCGGAGCCGGCCACCACGCCGACGCGCCTGCCGCGCAGCCTGTCGAAGATCGGTTCCGCGAGCGCCTTTGTCTTCGGCATGATGAAGCGTGCCGGAAACTGCAGGTAGGAGCGCGAGAAGGCATATTTCGACCGCGACTCCGGCGTGGCGGCGATGCCGGCAATGATCGCTTCGCCTTCGCCCTTCTGCAGCGCCCCTTCGAGCTCGGCCCAGGGCAGTGCCTGGATCTGGCATTTTTCCGCGATGCCGAGTTCGGCGCAGATGGCGCGCGCCAGATCGACGTGGAAGCCGGACAGGCGGCCCGCCCCGTCGAGGAAGTTGAACGGCGGGAAATCGGTGGTGGTCAGGAATCTCAGACGCGGCAGCGCGGAAAGGTCAGGCTTCGGCAGCCGCTCCTTTGCATCCCACAGCACCGGCACTTGCGGCTCCGCGGCACGCGCTGCCGTGAGCCACTGTGCCCCCGTCATTGCCAGCATCAAGACGACGGGTATCCACCGAATTGCCACGATCGAGCTCCGCCCTGTCCTGTCCAATGTGGCTTTTGGTACGAAAATGACACAGGCACAACGGTTTTTGATTTCATCACGCCGATTTAGGGTTATGCTTCAGCGAGCTTGCAAACATGTGTGGCGTCGGCTGGAGGGTAGCTGCAAGGCGCTGCAAACAGAGAGGAGCAGGTTTGTAATCCGGGGTCGATGGCAAAGTGCAGGTAGCACTGGACCGTTGATCTTAACGCGGAAGGCAACATGGGGTAGATGTTGCGATGGGCCACTTCGATCGTACACTGGAATTCATAGATCAGCTGCAGCACGCCAACACGGCGACCGCGGTCTGCGAAAAACTGCTTGGCATAACCTCGGAGTTCGGCCTGACGGCGCTGATGGCCGGAACGGTTCCGCAACCGGGCACGCCAAGAGGCCAGCAAAAGGACCATGTGCTGCTTTGCGAGTGGCCGGGAGAATGGCTCGAGCGCTATGTGGCGCGCAACTATGTCGACCACGACCCCGTCGTCAGCCACATGAAGCAGCTTCAGGCGCCGTTCCAGTGGCGGGAGGCGTCCCAGAGCATCCGCATCGACAAGAGCAGCGGCGAAGTGATGGGCGACGCCGGCGAATTCAAGCTGCGCGACGGTTTGGCCTTCCCGCTGGTTACGCTCGATGGCCAGATCGTCATGGTGTCGCTCGGCGGCGAAGCCGTCGAATTGTCTGGCGCCGATTTCGGACTGGTGTCGCTGGCCGCGACCTATGCGATCGGCCGTGCCATGCAACTCCACACGATGGCGGCCCAGACCATCGACCACGTCGAACTGACGCCGCGTGAGCGCGAATGCATGCAATGGGCCGCCGTCGGCAAGTCCGAATGGGAGATTTCACAGATTCTCGGCATTTCGGAACACACGTCAGAGAAACACCTTCTTAACGCCAAAAGCAAACTCGGTGCCGTCAACCGGGTGCAGGCGGTCGCGGAAGCGATAAGGCGCGGCTATATTAGCTAGCTCGGCCGTGCCGGCCTAGAAATTCTTGCCTACGTGATCGCGTAATTTTCTCGGGACAGCCCGGCCGTATCTTCCTATTGAACCTAGGAGACGGCAGATGCTTTTTTCCCTTACCACACAGGAACTTATGGAACGTCCCGACCTTTGGGAGGCCGTTCATCGTTTGCGCTACAAGATTTTCGTCGAGGAGATGGGCTGGACCGACCTGCAGCGCCCCGATGGCCTTGAGATCGATCAGTTCGACCATGACGAGGCGGTGCATCAACTCGTCGTCCGCAATGGCGAACTCGCCGGTTATCAGCGGATGTTGCCGACAACGCGGGCGCATCTTCTGACCGAGGTGCTGGCGGACCTCTATGAAGGGACGCCGCCGTCCGGCCCGAACGTTTGGGAACTGACCCGCTACGCGGTGGCGCCGGGCTTTCGTGACGGCAAGCGCGGCGTCTCGACGGTCGGCACCGAGCTCATTGCCGGCTTCGTCGAGTGGGGGCTGAAGCGGAACGTCAACCAGGTGATCATCGAGTTCGAGCCGATGTGGGTCCTGCGGGCGCTGCAGTTGCACTTCCTGGCGAAGCCGCTTGGCTACCAGCGCACCTATGGCAACCAGCAGGTCGTCGCCACACTGCTCACCTTCAACGAGCATACGCTTGAGGTGGTGCGTTCTCGTCGCAGTCATTTCGCGCCGGTGCTGGCCAGGGGATATCCCGACAGGCTCGGAATGAGGCAGGCCTCGTGAGAATTGGAGACAGCCATGAACATCCACCCGCAAACAGAGTTTCGGAATCATACCCTGATTGTCACGGTGTCGTCGGAAGACGGCCGGCCGGTGCTGGACGGGCGAGCTTATGAAAGCCTAGCCAAGATCTTCCACGAAGCCGCAATCGACGATGATGTGCGCGTCGTGGTGCTGCGCGGCCTCGCCGGCTGCTTCTGCCTCGGCGGCGATTTTTCCGAATTCCTCGACGCCACCAAGCATCAAAGATTGATCGCCGCCGTCACCGACATGTTCCGCACGTTGGCGACGTTCCCGAAACCGGTCCTTGCCTGTGTCGATGGCGACGCCGTCGGCGTCGGCTGCACCATCCTGTTCCATTGCGACATGGTGATCGCATCTGATGAAAGCACGTTCCGGGTGCCGTTCGTCGATTTCGGCCTCGTGCCGGACGCGGCGACCAGCATCCTGGCGCCGCAGAAACTCGGTTATGCCGGCGCTTTCCGCTTCTTCTGCCTGGGCGACACGCTCAGTGCCGAGGACGCCAGGTTGCTTGGCCTGGTCACGGAGATCGTGGTGGGCGATGTCGAGGAAGCCGCACTTGGCAGAGCCAGGCAACTCGCCAAGAAGCCGGTCGCCGCACTGCTGCAGACGCGCGACCTGCTCAAGGGCGACACGGGCGCGCTCTGCGATCGCATTGACCAGGAGATTTCGCTGTTTCAGCAGGCTTTGCAGGACGATACCACGCTGCGGCGGCTGCAGCGGATTGCTCGGCTGGCGGCATGAGAAGTCATTCGGCAGAATGACAGGAACATCTGGAATCGTGCCGCGCGTCCTTGGGGCGCGCGGCACTGCTTCAGGCCTGTATTCCCAGGAACGAAGGCCCTTCCCCGATGATCTTCTTGTCTTCCTTGCCGATGGCGTCGAGATCGCGGCCGTCATAGGGAAGCGACAACAGGATGCGCCGGATGATGGCAAGTCGCGCGCGCCGCTTGTCGTTGGCACGCACGATGATCCAGGGCGCGAATTCCTCGTGCGTGCGTTCGAACATGAGATCGCGCGCCTTGGTGTAGTCGTCCCATTTGGTGATGCCGGCAATATCGATCGGCGAGAATTTCCAGCTCTTCAAAGGACTCCAGCGGCGATCGTGAAATCGCTCAAGCTGTGTTTCCCGACCGATGTTTAGCCAGAACTTGAAGAAATGGATGCCCTCGTTGCAGATCATCCGTTCAAAATACGGCGTCTCGTCCAGGAATTTCTCGTGCTGCTCCGGCGTGCAGAAGCTCATGACCGGCTCGACGCCGGCGCGATTATACCAGGAGCGGTCGAAGGTGACGAACTCGCCGGATGTCGGGAAGTGCGCGACATAGCGCTGAAAATACCATTGCCCGAGTTCGGTTGGGCTAGGCTTGGTCAGCGCTACGTTGCGCGCTGTCCTGGGGTTCATGTACTGGCGCAGCGCGAAGATCGTGCCGCCCTTGCCTGCGGCATCGCGTCCTTCGAACAGCGACATCACCCGCTTGCCCGTCGATTGCAGCCATGCCTGCGCCTTGACCAGCTCGATCTGCAGCCGCTCGAGCGTCTCGTCATACTCGTCGCTTTTCATTTTCTTATCGTAGGGGTAGCCGCCGGCGCTCAGCTTGTTGTCTTCGACCCAGTCCGGAAGCTTTGGATCCTCGATGTCGAACTCGCGCTCCTTGCCGTCGATGCGGATCTTCAGCGGACCTGGAACGGGCGCGGCGGCATCTTCCTTGGGGTTTTTCATCGAGACGAACCTTTCCAGTTTCCGGACTCATGCTATTGGGAGCCTTACTGCATCGGCCTGAAAATCGGAATCGTTTTCGGAACGAACGGTGCAGCAGATTAACAGTGGTAGGGCGTCCTCTGTGCGTCCAATTGGACGCACGGCGCTCTAGGCCGGTCCAGCGGGAAGTTTGCACCCGGCCGGACCGGGTGGAGGAATGCGCGCGAATGGCTGACAATGGCTGACATGGGCGGCACAGAACAGCGAAGCACGGCGCAACTGGTCGCCACTCGGTTGTGGAACAGCCGCTGGCTGCTGGCGGCCGGCATCGTCGCGGTCCTGACGGTCTATGGTTTCGCAGACATGACCGGCTACGTGGTGCTGCTGGCATGTGCCGTGCTGCTGTTTGCCGCCGCGATGCTGCCGGCCGGCGTTGCGCGCCAGCCCGCGAAGGATGCCGCGGCGATCGAGGCGGGCGGGCTACAACAGCTGTCGGGAGAATATCTGGCGGCCGCCGTTGCCGATCCGCTGATCATCTTCGATCGCACCGCCACGATCGTCCATGCCAACGCCGCCGCCTTCGCCGCCTTCGGTGGCATCGCACCGGGCATGTCGCTGTCGCTGAAATTCCGGGCGCCCGAGATGCAGGCCTTGCTGGACAGTATTTTATCGGGCGCCGCCGCTTCGGATGTCGTTGACTATACCGAAAAGCTGCCGGTCGAACGGGCCTACCGGGTGAGTGCGTCTTCGGTCGGTCACGGTACCGACTTCTATGTGCTGGTCTTCAAGGACCAGAGCGAGGCACGCCGCATCGACCGGATGCGGGCCGACTTCATCGCCAATGCCAGCCATGAATTGCGCACCCCGCTCGCCTCGATCTCCGGTTTCATCGAGACGCTGCGCGGCCCGGCTCGCAACGACCCGGCGGCGCGCGAGCAGTTCCTGCAGATCATGCAGAACCAGACCGGCCGCATGGCGCGCCTGATCGACGACCTGCTGTCGCTGTCGCGACTGGAAATGAAACCTTATCTGAAGCCGGGAACTGAGGTCGATCTCCGCCAGACCCTCGACAGCGTCATCGATTCGCTGGGGCCGCTTGCCAGGGAGAACGGTGTTGCCATAGAGCGGGATTTCGCGGAAGGGCCGCTCAATGTGCCGGGGGATCGCGATGAACTTTTCCAGGTTTTCGAGAATCTGCTGGAAAACGCCTGCAAATACGGACAGTCGGGTGGACGTGTCGTGGTGACGATTTCTCATAGCGACGACGGTCCCGAACCGGGCATCGACGTCACCATCCGGGACTTCGGTCCCGGCATTCCCGAGGAGCACATCCCGCGCATCACCGAACGCTTCTACCGCGTCGATGTCGAAAACAGCCGGACCCAGAAAGGCACCGGGCTTGGCCTGTCCATCGTCAAGCATATCCTGACGCGCCACAACGCCAGGCTCTCAATCAAGTCGGAGGTCGGCAAGGGCGCAGCTTTCACGGTGCATTTGCCGGCGCACTGACGCCTCACTACCTAAGAACGCGTCGGCCGAAAACCGGAAGATTTTAGGACAGCCGGATGCGTGGATAAGGGACTTAGGGCGTACTCTGTCTCCAAGTGGACGCACGTCGCTCTAACGGTTTCTTTTTTCTGTCATCCGGCTAGCGTATCAGCGGGGATTCGAGGAAACGACTCGGACCAGAAGACCCCGGGAAGGCATCTCTATGCAGTCCGTGCACATCGTCAGCGCCTATGACGAGGAGCTGAAATATCTGTCAAAGCGCATCGCCGCGATGGGCGGGCATGCCGAACGCATGGTCGAACAGGCGATCGCGGCCCTGGTCAATGCCGACCCCGGCCTTGCCCAGAAGGTCATCCGTGACGATGCCGTTCTGGACGAAGGGCAGCGCGAGATCGACGACAAGGCGATCATCATCATCGCCAAGCGCCAGCCGATGGCGACGGATTTGCGCGAGATCGTCGGCGCGATTCGCATCTCGGCGGACCTCGAACGGGTCGGCGACCTCGGCAAGAATGTCGCCAAGCGCGTGGTTGCCGTCATAGAAGGGCGCCAGCCGACCAGCCTGTTCCGCGGCATTGAGGCCTTGGCCGACCTGGCGTTGACGCAGCTCAAGGAAGTGCTCGACGTCTACGCGTCGCGCTCGGTGGAAAAGATCGGCTTCGTGCGTGATCGCGATGATCAGATCGACGCCGTGTACACCTCGCTGTTTCGCGAGTTGCTGACGTACATGATGGAAGATCCGCGCAACATCACGCCTTGCACGCACCTGCTGTTTTGCGCCAAGAATATCGAGCGGATCGGCGATCACGCCACCAATATCGCCGAGACGATCTACTACATCGTCACCGGCGACCAGATGCCGGCCGAGCGGCCGAAGGGCGACAAGACAGACAAGATTGTGCTTCCCGTAACGCTTCCGGCGAAGTGAACGGCTGCCTCTCGAACCCATTGCTGATTTAGGCTAAGCTTTACCGAACGTTCCTGATCCTGACCCGAGGCCATGCCTCCAGGAGGTAGCGATGGAAACCGTTCGGAACCTGACGCCGGCCCCGCCGACATCGGCCATCGTCGCTTCCAGCGTCTATACCGCCGGCCGGCGTGTCGCCGACATTCCGATCGAGGAAGCTGGCGAATGGGCCAAGAAGCCAGGTCATGTCGTCTGGATCGGCCTGCTGGAGCCGGACCGCAACCTGTTGCTTCGCGTCCAGGCGCAATTCCACCTGCACGATCTGGCGATCGAGGACGCCGAGCATCCGCATCAGCGGCCGAAGATCGAGCAATATGGCGATGCGTTGTTCATCGTTGCCCGCACGGCTCAACTGATCGACAGGCGCGTCACCTTCGGCGAGACGCATCTGTTCGTCGGCGCCGGCTACATCGTCAGCGTCAGGCACGGTCCCTCGACTTCTTATGCCGTCGTTCGCCAGCATTGGGAAAGCTGCCCGCATTCGCTAGCCAAGGGCGAGGATTTCGTCCTCTATGCCATTCTCGATTTCATCGTAGACAACTACATGCCGGTGCTCGAGCAGATCGAGGACGAGGTCGAGGCGATCGAGGACAGGGTTCTGCTGAAGCCGATGACCGGCTCCGACATAGAGCGGCTCTACATGCTGCGCCGCGATCTCTTGCGCCTGCGCAACGCCGCGCTGCCGCTGGTGGAAGTCTGCCGCCGGCTGACCAGCGCCGACCTGCCGCAGATCCATGCGGCCATGCACCCGCTGTTCCGCGACGTCACCGACCACATCCGCACCGTCCAGGAGAAGATCGACAGCTTGCGGGAGGTGCTCGCATTTGCCTTCGAGGCGAGCCTCCTGGTTGGCCAGAGCCAGGAAACGGCGATCACCAAGAAGCTCGCCTCATGGGCTGCAATCCTGGCGGTGCCGACGGCGCTCGCAGGCATCTACGGCATGAACTTCAACGACATGCCGGAACTTAGGATGGAATATGGCTACCCGGTCGTTCTGGGAGCGATTATTTTGGTCTGCTCGGTTCTCTATTGGCGCTTCCGCAAGAGCGGCTGGCTGTGAAGAGTAGGGCAGTAGGGCAGTAGGGCAGTAGGGCAGTAGGGCAGTAGGGCAGTAGGTAAAGATGGCGCCTCACGAGCGCAGTCTTTTGCAGTTCACCACATACTGCCGTACTGCCTTACTCCCCTATTCCCCTACCTACTGCGCCGCCGCTCCGAAGCGGGCTGAAACGCAATGCGAGCGTGGTACTTGCAATAGGGTCCGGTTTCGGCCGCGTCGTTGCCGCAGAAATGGAACTCTTCCGAAAGCGGATCGCCATTCGGCCATTTGCATGTCCGCTCGGTCAACTCGACGAGTTGCAGATGCCGCGAGATCGGCACGACGACGTTCTCGACCGGACGGACGTAATGACGCGCCACCGGTACGGTGTCGAATTGCGCCTGCAGCGCGGTCGCGCCGATCGACGTGGTGATATGCCGCGCGGTGCTTGCCGCCCGCGACACCGATTTCTGGACGCTCGATCCTTGCACGCTCTTCTTCTGGCGTGCCGGCGTGGCGGTCGAGCGTCCGCGGCCCGACAGTTTCAGCCGATGCACCTTGCCGATGACGGCATTACGGCTGACGCCCCCGAGCTGTGCCGCGATCTGGCTGGCGCTCAGTCCCTCCGACCACAATTTTCTAAGAAGTTCGACCCGCTCGTCAGTCCAATTCATGAGACCGCGCTCCTGCTGAAATGTGCGGCGATCGGAATCCTTCCACGATCCGGCTTCCGCCGGGCAGACACCACATATATCGGGTGATTAGGTCCGCCGCACGAAATCTAGTTATTTCTCGACTACAATTACCTTATGCGCTGACTCAGTGACAAGAGTCTGAGGGCCAACACGAATCAGTTTTTTCGGTTTTCCCCAACTTGCCCGGTCGCTGATGAGCCGGCGTCTCGCTGGAGAGCTTGCCGCGCGTCCTTGCGCGACGTTTTCGTTGACTTCATGGCCGAAAAACACGATAAGCCGCAACGCCGCCGCTTTGGCGGCTTTTTGATTTTCCGGTTCCGGAGACGCATATAATGAGCGGTTCGGCGCTTTTCGAGACCTTTACCCGCGCACCCCTGGCCTTCGACCATGGGGAAGGCACTTGGCTGGTCACCGACAAGGGCGAGCGATATCTCGATTTTGGCGGCGGCGTCGCCGTGAATTCGCTGGGCCATAGCCATCCGCACCTGGTCTCGGCACTCACCGAGCAGGCGGCCAAGGTCTGGCATGTCTCCAACCTCTACGAGATTCCGGGACAGAGCCGTCTGGGCGAGCGGCTGGTCGACGCCACCTTCGCCGACAAGGTGTTCTTCACCAATTCCGGCGCCGAGGCGCTGGAATGCGCCATCAAGACGGCGCGGCGCTATCACTTCGTCAAGGGCCATCCCGAGCGCTTTCGCATTATCAGCTTCGAAGGCGCCTTTCATGGCCGCACGCTGGCGACCATCGCCGCCGGCGGCCAGTATAAATACCTGGAAGGCTTCGGACCCAAGGTCGAAGGTTTCGACCAGGTCGGCTTCGACGACATCGACGCCGCCGAAAGGGCGATCACATCAGAGACCGCCGCGATACTGATCGAGCCGGTGCAGGGCGAGGGTGGCATCCGCCCGGTGCCGACGCAGTCGCTGAAGCGGCTGAGGCAGCTCTGCGAACAGCATGGCCTGCTCCTGATCTTCGATGAGGTCCAGTGCGGCATCGGCCGCACCGGAAAACTGTTCGCGCATGAATGGGCTGGCGTCACGCCCGACATCATGGCGGTTGCCAAGGGCATCGGCGGCGGCTTTCCGATGGGCGCCTGTCTCGCCACCGACGAGGCGGCCGTCGGCATGACCGCCGGCGTGCACGGCACGACTTTCGGCGGCAATCCGCTGGCGATGGCGGTCGGCAACGCCGTGCTCGACGTGGTGCTGGAAGACGGCTTCCTGGAGGAGGTCCAGCGCAAGGCGTTGCTGCTGAAGCAGGGGCTGGCGGGCGTCGCCGACGAGTTTCCTGACATCATCGAAGACATCAGGGGCACCGGCCTGATGCTCGGCCTGAAATGCGCCGCACCCAACACCAAGGTGAACATGGCGTTGCGCGACCAGCATCTGCTTGCGGTTCCGGCCGGCGACAACGTTCTTCGCCTGCTGCCGCCGCTCACCGTCACCGACGCCGAGATCCATGAGGCGCTCGACCGCATCCGTGCCGGTGCCCGGGGCCTGGCCGATGCCATCGCCGCGGCTGCCGCGAAGTAACAGTCGAAAGACCCCAAATGAGCCTTCGCCATTTCACTGATCTTTCCGCCGTTTCCGAGGGCGATCTGCGCTTCATGCTGGACGATGCCGTGGTGCGAAAGGCAAGGCTCAAGGCTGGCGAGCGGACAAAACCGCTCGAAGGCAAAGTGCTGGCGATGATCTTCGACAAACCGTCGACGCGCACGCGCGTGTCCTTCGACGTCGGCATGCGCCAGCTCGGCGGCGAGACCATCATGCTGACCGGCACCGAGATGCAGCTCGGCCGCTCCGAAACCATCGCCGACACGGCCAAGGTGCTGTCGCGCTATGTCGATGCGATCATGATCCGAACCACATCGCATGACCGGCTGCTGGAGCTGACCGAGAACGCCACCGTTCCCGTCATCAACGGGCTGACCGACGATACCCACCCCTGCCAACTGATGGCCGACATCATGACCTTCGAGGAGCATCGCGGTCCGGTCGCCGGCAAGACAATCGCCTGGACCGGCGACGGCAACAACGTGCTGCATTCCCTGCTGGAGGCATCGGCGCGGTTCCGCTTCAACCTCAACGTCGCCGTGCCGGAAGGCAGCGAGCCGGCGCAGAAGCATGTCGATTGGTCGACGGCGCATGGCGGCAAGTTGCACTTCACCCGCTCGCCCGAGGAGGCGGTCCACGAGGCCGACTGCGTCGTCACCGACTGCTGGGTGTCGATGGGCCAGGAGCACCGTGCTCGCGGCCACAATGTCTTCTCACCCTACCAGGTCAATGCGGCGCTGATGGCGAAGGCAAAGCCGGACGCATTGTTCATGCACTGCCTGCCGGCGCATCGCGGCGAGGAGGTCACCGACGAAGTCATCGACGGGCCGCATTCGGTAGTGTTCGACGAGGCCGAGAACCGGCTCCACGCCCAGAAGGCGGTTTTGGCCTGGTGTCTGGGCGCTTGATCCGGGCCACCTTGATCCGGCACTGCGTGGTGCCTATCTCAGGCGCATCACGCAAATCGAGCGCGTTTCGACGCATGCGCCCCGGAGGGCGGCATGGCCGCGCCCTGGAGCTTTGTCATGTTGGAAACTCATCAATTGGCTGAACAACAACCCAAACTCGGCGAATTCGGCTACGCCGGCGACGATTATGTCGTGCCCTTCGAGGTCGGCCCGCTCGACGTGCGCGGCCGCACCGTCCAGCTCGGGCCGATGCTCGACGCGATCCTCAGCCGTCATGACTATCCCGAGCCCGTCGCTCGCCTGCTGGCGGAAGCCTGCGTACTGACGGTGCTGCTCGGCACCTCGCTCAAGTTCGAAGGCAAGTTCATCCTGCAGACCCGCACGGACGGACCGGTCGATATGCTGGTGGCGGATTTTTCCACGCCGCATGCGCTACGCGCCTACGCGCGCTTCGACGCCGACCGGCTGGATGCTCTGACGTCTGCCGGCGAGACTTCTCAACAGACGCTGCTCGGCAGCGGTGTCCTGGCGCTGACGATCGACCAGGGCGCCCACACGCAGCGCTATCAGGGCATCGTCCAGCTCGACGGCGAGACGCTGGAGGAGGCCGCGCGCACCTATTTTCGGCAGTCGGAACAGATCCCGACCGATCTCAGGCTCACGGTGGCCAAGCTGTTGACGCCCGGCTTCGGCGGCGCCCGCGAGCAATGGCGTGCCGGTGGCATCCTGGCGCAGTTCCTGCCGCAATCGCCGGACCGCATGCGCGTGCCCGATCTTCCAGGCGGCGACGGCGATCCGCGCCAGGAGATCCACGATCCGGCCGACAATTCCTGGCAGGAACTGCTGGCGTTGCTTGGCACCATCGAGCCTACGGAACTGATCGACCCGACGATCGGCGCCGAGCGGCTGCTTTACCGGCTGTTCCACGAGCACGGCGTGCGCGTCTTCGGCGGCGTACCGGTTGCCGACCAGTGCTCATGCTCCAGGGAGAAGATCCGCGGCATTCTCGAAGGCTTCTCCGCCGACGAGATCAGGGACAGCAGCGAGGATGGCGGCATTCATGTCGCCTGCGAATTCTGTTCGAAGCAATATGACTTCGACCCGGCGGAGTTTGCCGCCGCGCAATAACGAGCGTCAGTGCTGCCTATCTGCCCGCTGGCATTCTTCCAATGGAAGTAGGAATCGCCAAATACCGGGTGCGGTGCCTTCGCAGAACTTGGGTTCCTCGCCCCACGGAGTGGGGCCACCTCTCCCCCGCTTCGCGAGGGCGTGGAACCCAAGTGAGCGTCAATTGACGGTGCGCCGCGTGCCCGGCAGGTCGAGCGAAAAGGCGGGGATGGCGATATCGAACGTCTCGCCCCGCTTGTTGCGCATCGTGTAGTGGCCGACCATGATGCCGGATGGCGTTGAGAGCGGGCACCCAGACGTGTATTGATAACTGTCGCCGGGGTTGAGTTCGGGCTGGTCGCCGACAACGCCGGCGCCGCGCACTTCCTCGACCCGGCCGGTGCCGTCGGTGATGTGCCAATAGCGTGACAGAAGCTGCACGAATTCATCCGACTGGTTGTCGATGGTCACCTGGTAGCCCCAGACATAGCGGTTCTCCGACGGGTCGGAGCGATCTTCCAGATAGAACGGCCTGACCTGTACTTCGATGTTGCGCGTAACGGCGCTGTACATAGACTACTCCACAATATGTAGACGGAACTCTCGACGGTCTCCGCAGCTTGGTCAACGGGGTGCTTCCCGTCGCTGCCCGCCTGCTTTGCGCGCAGGTGCCGAAGAACAATGTCATTTAAGTGACACATGACAATGATGGTGTGCAGGGCCGGGCGACTCAGCATCCTGTCGAACTGTTGAAACGGCTTTCATGCGGCCGGTTTTTTTCTGGAGTGACCAGATATCGATGGAATTGACAGTCACAGCCGCCTTGCTTTCCACAGCCCTGCTTCTTGTCAATCTCGCCAGCATCCTGCTCGCTTCGTTGAAGCTGAATCGGCCTGGCAGGATCACGCCGGCAGCTGGCAAGGCGCCGCCGGTGTCGATCGTCGTGCCGTCGCGCGGCGTCGAACCGTTTGCCGAGGAAACGCTCGAGCGCGCCTTCTCTCTCGACTGGCCGCGCTATGAGCTCATCTTCTGCGTCGCCCATGCCGATGACCCGGTGGTCGGGCCGATCACCGACGCGATCGCCCGCTTTCCAGCCGTGACGGCCCGGCTGCTCGTCGGCGACGACCGCATCAGCGGCAATCCGAAACTCAACAATTGCGTGAAGGGCTGGGAGGCAGCGCGCCACCGCTGGGTCATCCTTGCCGATTCCAACGTCCTGATGTCGAGGGACTATGTCCAGCATCTGATGGCGGCATGGCGGCCGGACACTGGCCTTGTCTGCTCGACGCCGATCGGCTCGCGGCCGGACGGGTTCTGGGCGGAGGTCGAATGCGCTTTCCTCAACACGCTGCAGGCGCGCTGGCAATATACCGGCGAGGCGCTCGGCCTCGGTTTCGCCCAGGGCAAGAGCATGTTGTGGAACAAGCCCATGCTCGACGCCAATGGCGGCATCCGTGCGCTTGCCGCCGAGATTGCCGAGGATGCCGCCGCGACCAAGCTGGTCAACGGGCTTGGACTGCGCGTCAATCTCGTCGCCTCGCCCTTCGAGCAGCCGCTCGGTTTGCGCACATTTGGCGAAATCTGGTCGCGTCAGGCCCGCTGGGCACGCCTGCGCCGCGTCACCTTCCCCCTGTTCTTCGCGCCCGAGATCCTGATCGGAGCGGCGCCGCCGCTGGTGCTTGCGCTGGTTGCTGCAGCAGGCGCCGGCTTCAGCCTGTCGGCAACCGCCGTTGCCGTGCTGGTAATCGCCTATCTCCCGGAATGCGCTCTCGCCTCGGCCAAGGGCTGGCACCTGTCGCTGCGCATGATCCCGGCGATGGTTGCGCGGGACGTGATGCTTCCCGCCATCTGGGTGCGCGGCTGGCTCAGCGGTGCCGTCGACTGGCGCGGCAACACGATGACCATCCACACCAGCGCCGGTGCGGAATTGGAAGAGACCCCGTCGGGCGCCTGACCGCGCTTGGCTTGACGATTCGAGCGAAGCTGTTCGGCGCGTATCCCTATCTGGCGGCTTTCAGTGCCTGCTCGATGTCTTCGAGCAGGTCGTCTGTGTCCTCCAGGCCGACGGACAGCCTGAGCGTCCCTGGCCCGATGCCGAGTTCGGCACGCGCCTCATCGCTCAGATTCTTGTGCGTCGTCGTCGCCGGATGGGTGATCAGGCTCTTGGCATCGCCGAGATTGTTAGAGATCAGCACGATATCGAGCGCGTTCTGGAAGGTGAAAGCCGCCTGTTTGCCGCCCTTGACGTCGAGGCAGATCAGCGTCGAGCCGCCCGACATCTGCTTCTTGACGACCGCCGCTTGCGGGTGATCGGCGCGGCCGGGATAGATGACGCGGGCGATCTCCGGCTGCTCGGCGAGGAAGTCCGCGATCCGGCCGGCACTTTCCGTCTGCTGGCGCACGCGCAGCGGCAGCGTTTCCAGGCCCTTCAGCAGCGTCCAGGCATTGAACGGCGACAGGCTGGGACCGGTGTGGCGGAAATAGTCGTGCAGGTTCTCGTCGATCCACTTCTTGTCCGACAGGATGACGCCGCCGAGACAGCGCCCCTGGCCGTCGATGTGCTTGGTCGCCGAATAGACGACGATATGGGCGCCGAGCTGCAACGGCTTCTGCTGTAAGGGCGTGGCAAAGACGTTGTCGACGATCAGCCGCGCTCCGATCGAATTGGCAAGTGAGGCGACGGCTGCGATGTCGACGACTTCCAGCGTCGGATTGGTCGGGCTTTCAAGGAAGAACAGCTTTGTGTTGGGCCTGACCGCCTTTTCCCAATTGGAGATTTCGGTGCCGTCGACCAGCGTCGCCTCGATGCCGTATTTCGGCGCCAGCGTTTCGACCACCCAGCGGCAGGAGCCGAACAGCGCGCGCGCCGCCACGATGTGGTCGCCGGCCTTGGCGCTGCACAGCAACGCCGCTGTGACCGCCGCCATGCCGGATGCGGTGGCGCGGGCATCTTCGGCACCTTCCAGCGCGCACATGCGCTTCTCGAACATGTCGACCGTCGGATTGGCATAGCGCGAATAGATGAAGCCCGGTTCCTCGCCCTTGAAGCGGGCTTCCGCCGCCTGCGCCGTGTCGTAGACATAGCCTTGCGTGAGATACATCGCCTCGGAGGTTTCGCCGAAGCCGGAACGCAGCGTTCCTGCATGCACGAGGGCGGTCTGAGGCTTCCAGTTGCGCTTGTTGCTCGTCATCACCTTGTTCCAAACACCAAAAATGGTCCAAACACAAAAAAACCGGCCGCGAAAGTCGCAACCGGTCCCTACGGCCTTTCGGCCCGACGGTCCTTTAGCGACTTGTTTAACGTGGCTGCAAGCCGACCGGCCAAATCACCACGGGATAATGACCCTTTAGACCTGCACCGCGCTTGCGTCAATTGCCGGCATGATTAAGAGGTTGTACCAGCAGGTTCCGTGGCAAGGACCTGCAACAAAACGAGACCTCGCCCGGCCTTCGAGCGGAGCCAGACTTTGCGGCAGACAGGCATTCTTCCCGATCAGGACATTTCCGCGCTGTTCCAGTCGGGCGCTCTGAAATCGCCGCGCGCGCTTGATGCCGACCAGGTCCAGCCGGCCAGCCTCGACCTCAGGCTTGGCGACAAGGCCTGGCGGGTGCGCGCCTCCTTCCTTCCCGGCCCCAACCACAGGGTTGCTGAAAAACTCGACCGTCTGAAGCTGCACGAAATCAATCTCGCTGATGGTGCGGTGCTGGAGACGGGCTGCGTCTATATCGTGCCGCTGCTCGAGAGCCTGGCGCTTCCGGCAAGCATTTCCGCCTCCGCCAACCCGAAGAGCTCGACCGGACGGCTCGACATCTTCACCCGCGTGATGACCGATCGTGGCCACGAGTTCGACAAGATCGCTGCCGGCTACAACGGCCCGCTCTATCTGGAAGTCAGCCCGCGCACCTTTCCGATCGTTGTCCGCGCCGGCTCGCGGCTGTCTCAGGTCAGGTTCCGCACCGGCAATGCGCTTTTGTCGGAAAGCGAGCTGCACGAATTGCACCGTGCCGAGACGCTCGTCGCCACCGAGCCGCCGAATATTTCCGGCGGCGGTATTGCGCTGTCGATCGACCTCGATGGCGACAAGGACGGGCTGGTCGGCTACCGCGGCAAGCACCACACCGGCCTGGTCGATGTCGACAAGCGCGCGGCACAGGATGTCGTCGATTTCTGGGATCCGCTCTACAAGAGCGGCGCCGGCGAACTGGTGCTCGATCCGGACGAATTTTATATCCTCGTCAGCCAGGAAGCGGTGCATGTGCCGCCGCTCTACGCCGCCGAGATGACGCCCTTCGATCCGCTGGTTGGCGAATTCCGTGTTCACTATGCCGGTTTCTTCGATCCGGGCTTCGGCCATTCGTCGGCCGGCGGCACCGGCAGCAGGGCGGTGCTCGAAGTGCGCAGCCACGAAGTGCCGTTCATCCTCGACCACGGCCAGATCGTCGGGCGGCTGGTCTACGAGCACATGCTGAAGCGGCCGCAGGCGCTCTACGGCACTGATCTCGGCTCGCACTACCAGGCACAGGGCCTGAAACTGTCCAAGCATTTCCGCGCCGCGCGCTGATCGCCGATCAAATCAGACTGTGCTTGCCTGACCTTGTGGGCCGTGCTTGGTTGTGCCCAGCCGTTAAGGTGGTTGGAACCAAGGGAACAAGAAATGCAGATTTCAAGATGGATCGCATCGACAGCAGCAGCTGCCATGCTGGTGGTGGCTGCCGGGTCCTTGTCGGCGCAAGCACAGGAAAAGTTGAAGATCGCCACCGAAGGCGCTTATCCGCCGTTCAACACCATCACCGCGGATGGCAAGCTCGTCGGCTTCGACATCGACATTGCCAATGCGCTTTGCGCTCAGATGAAGGTCGAATGCGAACTTGTCACGCAGGACTGGGACGGCATGATCCCAGCGCTCCAGGCCAGAAAATTCGACGCCATCATCGCGTCCATGAGCATCACCGAGGAGCGCAAGAAGCAGGTCTCCTTCACCAACAAATACTATACGACGCCGCTTTCGCTGGTGGCCCTGAAGGACAGCGATATTGCCTCGACCGAACCCGCAGCACTCGCCGGCAAGACAGTCGGCGCGCAGGCTTCGACCACCCAGGCCGACTATGCCCAGGATGTCTATAGCAAGGCAGGCGCCGAGGCGAAGCTTTACCCGACCCAGGAGGAGGCGGTCGCCGACCTGATGAACGGCCGTCTCGATGCCGTCCTTTCAGACAAATTCGTGCTGATGGACTGGATGAAGAAGTCGAGCGACGGCTGCTGCAAGATGGTCGGCGACGTCAAGGGCACCGAGACCGAAGCCGGTATCGCCGTGCGCAAGGAAGACAATGCGCTGCGCGAAAAGCTCAACGCCGCGATCGATGCAATCGTCGCAGACGGCACCTACAAGAAGATCCAGGCCAAATATTTCGATTTCGATATTTATTGAGGTCGGTATGCTTCGCGCGTCCTTCCCTTCTCCCCCTTGTGGGAGAAGGTGGATTGGCGCGCAGCGCCAAGACGGTTGAGGGGTGCTGGACGGAATGATGGGTTGGCGTTCCCTGGAACACCCCTCATCCGACCGAGCGGAGCCTGTCCTCGGGCTTGCCGGAGGCAAGACCCGTGGGCTCGGCCACCTTCTCCCACAAGGGGAGAAGGAGAGGTGCCACCTTACAGCGCCTTCACCGCCACCTTCACCGGCTGCTCGATTTCAAGCGGGTTGCGTAGCGGCAGGCCGAAATCCTTGGCCTCGATCTCGAACACGTCGCCGGCCTCGGTCCTGACGCCGTCGGCGAAGGACAGCGTTGCCGTGCCGAACATGTGCACATGCACGTCGCCCGGCTGGCGGAAGGCCGAATATTTGAAGTGGTGATGTTCGAGATTGGCGATGGTATGCGACATGTTCGCCTCGCCCGACAGGAATGGCTTTTCCCACAGCAGCTTGCCGTCGCGGACGATGCGCGAGGTACCCCTGACGTCGGACGGCAGTTCGCCGATCAGGATCTCCGGCCCGAACGAAGCGTTGCGCAGCTTGGAATGCGCGAGGAAAAGATAGTTCACGCGCTCGGTGACATGGTCGGAAAACTCGTTTGACAGCGTGAAGCCGACGCGGAAAGGGGCGCCGTCGTCGCCGATGACATAGATGCCGGCGACTTCCGGCTCCTCGCCGGCATCCTCGGCGAAGGCGGGCGACAGAAGTGCCGCACCGGGCGCCACCGCCATGGTGCCGTTGCCCTTGTAGAACCATTCCGGCTGCACGCCCGTCTGGCCCTTGGCCGGCTTGCCACCTTCCAGCCCCATGCGGAACATCTTCATGGAATCGGTGAGCTGCTCCTCGCCGTCGGTGCTGAGCTTCTTGTGCATGGAATCGCGGGTCGCGGCGGAGCCGAGATGTGTCAGCCCGGTGCCGGTGAGGTGGAGATGCGCCGGGTCGGGATGGTTGATTGGCGACAACAGCCGCCCCTTCTTGTAGGCGGCATCGAGGTCGACCGCTTCACCGAAGCCCTTGCGCTCGATGAGGGCGACAAGTCCGGTGCCTGTGCGCGCGGCCTCCATCGCCAGCGAATAGACGCTGCGGGCGCCGTTGATGATACGGGTCTTGCCGCCGTTGCGGGCAACGACGCGGATGGTCTCTGCGTCGTCGAGGATCTGGGAGATCAGCATGATGTACCCTCTCTCAATTGCCTTTGGCCTGGCTGCCGGGTTGGCAAACCTTGACCAGCGCGGCTCGGATAGTATCCGCGCCACTGGTGAACTGTTCGTCCGGATTGCGCTCGCGGGCCCGGTCCCTGAGGGACTTCTTTGCGCCGCCCGGCAGCGCCGCGATGTGACCCGTGCCTCCTAAACGCGCGCCGCGTTTGAAAGGCGGCCCGCTTTAATCCTTGTTTTTATGCATGTCGTTGTCCCAACACGCTGCACACGTTTGGCGACCTGCATGAGTTCCCTCGCCCTCAAGCCTTGTTCTTGTTGTAGACGTCGAAGACCACGGCGCCGAGCAGCACCAGGCCTTTGACCACCTGTTGCCAATCGACATTGACGCCCATGATCGACATGCCGTTGTTCATGACGCCCATGATGAAACCGCCGACCACCGCGCCAATAACCTGACCGACGCCGCCCATCGCCGAAGCGCCGCCGATGAACACGGCGGCGATGACGTCGAGCTCGCTGCCGAGGCCGGCCGCCGGCACCGCCTGGCCAAGGCGCGCCGCAATGATCAGCCCGCCGAGCGCCGAGAGCACGCCCATATTGATGAACACCATCAGGGTCAGCCGCTCGGTCTTGATACCCGATAGCTGCGCCGCCTTGGCATTGCCGCCCATTGCGTAGATACGGCGGCCGACCGTCATGCGTTTGGTGACGAAGACGAACAGCGCGATCAGCACGCCCATCACCACGAGAACGATTGGCAGACCTCTGTAGGTGGCGAATTGGTAGACCAGAAACAGCGCCAGAGCGCTGGTCACCAGGGTCTTGACGACGAACAGCGTGAAGGGTTCGGCTTGGTAGCCATGCCGCTCGCGGCTGCGCCGTGCCCTGAGTCCGAAATAGGCATAGGCGAGCACGGCAACGAGGCCGATCACGATCGTCGTCATGTGCAGCGTCAGCCCGCTGCCGACGATGGTCTTGCCGGCGGCGTTCACGACCGGCGGGATCAGCGTCAACGAGCCGATCACGTCCGGAATGAAGCCGGAACTGAGCGCCTTGAAGCCGGCTGGAAGCGGCCCCACGGAAGACCCGCCACCCAGCAGCGCCTGGCAGATGCCGCGAAAGATCAGCATCCCCGCCAGCGTGACGATGAAGCTCGGTATTCGGTGATAGGCGATCCAGTAGCCTTGTCCCGCGCCGATCGCGCCGCCGATGATCAGGCAGATGATCGACACCACCAGCGGATTGCTGAAAGGGCCGAGAGGCCAGATGACCATCATCATCGCCGCCAGCGCGCCGATGAAACCGGCGACGGACCCGACGCTGAGATCGATATGGCCGGAGACGATCACCAGCAGCATGCCCAGCGCCATCACGATGATGAAGCTGTTCTGCTGCACCAGGTTACTCAAGTTCACCGGCTTGAACAGCGTTCCGGACGTCGTGTACTGGAAGAATACCATGATGGCGATAAGCGCCAGGATCAGGCCGTATTCGCGCAGGTTGGTGACCAGCGCCGAGACGGCAACGCGCGGCCCCTGCTGCACATCTTCGGCGACGCCGCTTTTCGGGACGGGAGCGCTTTCGGTGCTCATGATGCTTTTCCTTCTCCGCGAACGATGGCGCGCATGATCTTTTCCTGGCTGGCATCGCTCGCCGCCATTTCGCCGACGATACGTCCTTCGTTCATGACATAGATGCGGTCGGTGATGCCGAGCAGTTCGGGCATCTCCGACGAGATGACGATGATCGCCTTACCCTCCGAGGCGAGACGCGCGATGATCGTGTAGATTTCATACTTGGCACCAACGTCGATGCCGCGCGTCGGCTCGTCGAGGATCAGCACCTCCGGATTGGCGAACAGCCACTTCGACAGCACCACCTTCTGTTGATTGCCGCCCGATAGATTGCCGGTCATCTGATAAACGCTGGACGAGCGGATGTTGGTTTTGGCCTTGTAGTCGTTGGCGACGGCGAGCTCGCGCATGTCGTCGATCACGCTATGGCGCGACACGCCGGGAAGATTGGCCAGCGTGATGTTGTGCTTGATGTGATCGATCAGGTTGAGACCGTAGGTCTTGCGGTCCTCGGTGACGTAAGCAATGCCGTGTTCCACTGCCTTGCTGACAGAGGAGACATCGATGGGCCTGCCCTTGAGCAGCACCTCGCCCGTGATGCGGCGGCCATAGGAGCTGCCGAACAGGCTCATCGCGAATTCGGTGCGTCCGGCGCCCATCAGCCCGGCGATACCCACCACCTCGCCCTTGCGGACGTCGATGTCGATGCCCTTGATCACTTGCCGCTCGGCATGGATCGGGTGATAGACCGACCAGTTCCTCACCTGGAGCACGATCTCACCGATCTCGGGCTCGCGCGACGGATAACGGTCGTCTAGCGAGCGGCCGACCATCGAGGTGATGATGCGGTCTTCCGAAATGTCTTTCTTAGGCAGCGTCTCGATGGTCCGCCCGTCGCGGATGATCGTGACCTTGTCGGCGACCCGGTTGATCTCGTTGAGCTTGTGCGAGATCAGGATCGAGGTGATGCCCTGCCGCTTGAATTCGAGCAGCAGGTCGAGCAGCGCCTGGCTGTCCTTTTCGGACAGGCTCGCCGTCGGTTCGTCGAGGATCAGCAGCTGCACTTCCTTGCTGAGCGCCTTGGCGATCTCGACCAACTGCTGCTTGCCGACACCGATATTGGTAATCAGCGTCTTGGGGTCTTCCTTAAGGCCCACCTTCTTGAGCAGAGCGCTGGTGCGCGTCTCGTTGGCGTTCCAGTCGATGACACCGTATCTGGCGTGCTCGTTGCCGAGAAAGATGTTTTCGGCGATCGACAGCATCGGAACCAGCGCGAGTTCCTGGTGGATGATGACGATGCCGCGGCGCTCGCTGTCGTGGATGCCCTTGAAATGGCACTCATCGCCGCGATAGATGATTTCGCCGTCATAAGTGCCGGATGGATACACGCCCGACAGCACCTTCATCAGCGTCGACTTGCCGGCGCCGTTCTCGCCGACAACGGCGTGGATCTCGCCTTCCTCGACGCTGAGGTTGACATTCGACAGCGCCTTGACGCCGGGAAACGTCTTGGTGATGTCACGCATCTCCAAAATCGTCGAGGCCATCAGGAATACCACTCCTCCGAGGTCCGCAAACAATACCGGTGTCGCTCGCTAACGAAAAGGGGTCCTGCGCTGCGCAGGACCCCGGTTTTTACAACTGCGGTTACTTCAGCTCTTCGGCCTTGATGTAGCCGGAATCGACCACCAGCGCCTGGTAGTTCGACTTGTCGACCTCATGCGGCGTCAGCAGGATCGAGGGGACGACCTTGACGTCGTTGTTGTAGGTCGTGGTGTCGAGGCCTTCCGGCTTGCCGCCCGAGAGCACCTTGTCGACGAGTTCGACCGTCGCCTTGGCGAGTTCGCGGGTGTCCTTGAACACCGTCGAGTACTGCTCGCCGGCGATGATCGCCTTGACCGAAGCGGTTTCGGCGTCCTGGCCGGTGACGATTGGCCAGGGCTGATCGGCCGTGCCGTAACCGACGGCGCGCAGCGAGGCGATGATACCGCGCGACAGACCGTCATACGGCGAGAGCACGCCATCGACGCGGCTGCCATCCGAGTAGTTGGCGGAGAGCAGATTGTCCATGCGGGCCTGGGCGGTCGCTGCCAGCCAGCGGAGCGTGCCGACCTTGTCCATGCCCATCTGGCCGGACTTCACCACGAGGGTCTTGTCGTCGATCAGCGGCTGCAGAACGGACATCGCGCCGTCGTAGAAGAAAAAGGCGTTGTTGTCGTCCGGCGAACCGCCGAACAACTCGATGTTGAATGGACCCTTGTTTTCGGGATAGCCGAGGCCCTTGAGCAGCGATTTCGCCTGGATGACGCCGACGCCGAAATTGTCGAACGTGGTGTAGTAGTCGACATTCGCGGTCTTCTTGATCAGCCGGTCATAGGCGACGACGACGACGCCGGCGTCAGCCGCCTTCTGCAGGGCGTCCGACATCGTGGTGCCGTCGATCGAGGCGATGATCAGTGCCTTCGGGCCTTTGGTGATTTCGTTTTCCAACTGGCTGAGCTGATTGGGGATATCGTCCTGCGCATATTGCAGGTCGACAGTGTAGCCCAGAGCCTCGAGCTGGGACTTGACGGCGTCGCCGTCGTTGATCCAGCGCTGCGAGGTCTTGGTCGGCATCAGCACGCCGATGAGGCCTTCGCCTGCCTGCGCCGGGACCGTCGTGGCCGCGATGCTAAGGGCCGCGACGGCGGCCAGTGTCTTGATGATCTTCACATTAACTCTCCCTGGTTGATGGACGCGCACCCTGGGTTTCGTGGGCCGCGCGATCGCGCAGGAGCGCCAAACGCGCCGCTGCCGTCATATCGATCTCCGGTATCCTCCCAATCGGCCCTGAGACTCCGGTTCCAGTCGATGCGATTTTTCTCGCTGGCGACGGTCAAGCCTCAGGACGCGCCAAGGGTGTGGCTCTTTGCCATAACTGTCAAATGCGATCTTTGGTGGTTGCTATACCCAAACTGATATACTGAAAGTGGACAAAAGATCTGGCCGGATTGCCGGCCGGCCACGAGTGAGGAGCAAACGGAGATCATGGCGGCGCTACGGGATCCTACTGGACTTTCAGATGGTTATGGCGAAAGTCCCGGCAGGAGTGAGACCCTGCTGCGCAGCGGCCTCAGTCTTCGCCACATGCGCATGATCGCAGCCCTCGATGACCATGGCCGGGTCAGCGCGGCAGCCCAGGTCATGAACATTTCCCAGCCCGCCGCCTCGCGCATGATCGCCGAGATGGAGGCGGTGCTCGATGTCAAGCTGTGCGAAAGGCTGCCGCGCGGCATCACGCTGACGCCCTATGGCAAGGCGTTGGCGAGGCGCGCGCGTTCGATCCTGCTCGAGATGCGTGAAGTCGACCGCGAGATATCGGAGCTCAAGGCGGGCAAGGGCGGCTCGGTGTTCCTGGGCGCGGTGACGGCCCCTGCGATCGAGCTCGCCGTGCCGGCGATCCGCGAAATCCGGCGCATCTATCCGCGTATCGAGATCACAATGCAGGTCGAGACCTCCAATGTGCTGGCGCGCGAGTTGATCGCCACACGTCACGATTTCATCATCGCGCGCATCCCCGACGACCTTAATCCACGGCTGTTCGAGGCCCGCGTTATCGGCGTCGAAAAAGCCTGCCTGATCGTGCGCCGCGGCCACCCGCTGGCTAAGGGCAAGGCGGTGCGGCTGGAGGAGACCGCCGCCTACGACTGGGTTTTCCAGTCGGGCGGCTCGCCGCTGCGCCAGGCGATGGAGAGCAATTTCCTGAACCGCAACATCGCGCTGCCGGACCGCATCCTCAACACCAGCTCGCTGCTCCTGACCCTGGTCATGGTCGCGCAGTCGGACGCCATCGCGCCGGTGTCGATCCAGGTGGCGAAATTCATCCAGAACCCCGAGGGGCTGGCCGGCGCCATCGACGTCGTCCAGACCGAGTTCGACATCGAGGTCAGGCCTTATAGCCTGATCACCGTAAAAAATCGCGCGCTGTCGCCGGCAGCCAAGATGCTGCACGACTTCATTTTGAGAGAGGTAGGCTGACGGCGTTAAATCAAGCAATCCATTGCCGATCCACTGCATAGCTATCGCAGCTGCACGGTCTTCGGTCATGTCGCTTCAATTCAGAATATCGCTCGAGCGAAGGAACCACACAGGGCCGTGCCGCGTCATAGAAGCGGGCTCCTGTTGCAGCCCCAGCGAGACCATCGATGATCAGGCTCCTCCTCGTTTTCGCCGCGATGCTTGCCCTGGCTTGCGGCGGAGCGCGGGCAGCCAAGCTGGACCTAACCACCGTCAATCAAGCCCAGTTCGCCGCCGGCGAACCGAAGGATGCCGATCCGACCGTGTTGAAGGCGCAGATTCTCTTGGATCGCGCCCGCTTCTCGCCGGGCCTGATCGACGGCCGGCTTTCAGAGAACTTCGCCAAGGCGATCGGCGCCTTTCAGGCGGCGAACGGACTCCATTCCGACGGCAAGCTCACTCGGGAGACCTGGGACAAGCTCATGGCAACTTCCACCGACCCGGTGCTGGTCACCTATGAGGTGACGCGCAAGGATGTGCGCGGACCCTTCACCAGGCGTATCCCGGCTCGCCTGGAGAGGATGGCCCGTCTGCGGCGGCTCGGCTATCGCACCGCGGCAGAGAAGCTGGCGGAGCGCTTCCATGTCAGCGAACAGTTGCTCAGGATGCTCAATCCGGGCATCGGCTTCAGGAAGCCCGGCACGACCCTGGTGGTGCCTGATATTGGCCGGGGCGATCCTCCCGCTGGCGTCGCCCGCATCGAGGTCGACAAGGGCGCTCGCTTGGTGCGCGTGCTCGACCATTCCGGCAAATGGCTCGCAGTCTACCCCGCCTCGATTGGGAGTGATGAAAACCCGGCGCCAAGCGGCATGGCGGAGGTCAAGCGCGTGGTGCACAACCCTACCTATCACTACGATCCGGACTTCGCTTTCAAGGGAGTCCGGACCAAGCGGCCCTTCACCATCGCTGCTGGGCCGAACAATCCCGTGGGATCGGTCTGGATCGATCTCTCCATCGAAAGCTACGGCATCCACGGTACCCCCGACCCGGGCAAGATCGGCACGACCTTCTCGCATGGCTGCATCCGACTGACCAATTGGGATGCCGAAGACCTCGGCTCTATCGTGCAGCCGGGCACGAAAGTCGAGTTCAAGAACGAGATCGCCCGCGCCGTCGACGAGCTTGCTCCGTAGCCAATGGATTGGCCACCCTCAAGATGCCAAGTCGAAGGAGTTCCAGATCCATTGAACATCGGCTTCGGGAAGAGAATTCGATCGAGGAAAGTCCGCGGTTGGTGGTTTGCAGTAGTCTGCCCTGCCATGTCGCCAATTGGATAAATCGAGTTCCACCGAGACTTTGGCAGGGTCAGGCTTCATGCTAATTTGATCCACCCTTCGTGGAGGTCAGTGCGTGTCGCAATTGGCAACTTTGCTGCTGGGATCGTGGAGGATGATTTCCTGGACTTATGAGGTCCTTGAATCCGGCGAAGTCAGAGACGCTTTGGGAAAGAATCCCAGAGGCGTTATCACCTATGCTGCGGATGGCCGAGTGATGGTCCTCGTGCTTAATGAAGATCGCA
This sequence comes from Mesorhizobium delmotii, assembly GCF_900149755.1. NCBI lineage: Bacteria > Pseudomonadati > Pseudomonadota > Alphaproteobacteria > Hyphomicrobiales > Phyllobacteriaceae > Mesorhizobium > Mesorhizobium delmotii. The sequence goes on from NZ_FUIG01000013.1 coordinate 846,022, forward strand.
TTACACCCAACGACCTTGTCCCTACTCCTGAAGAAAAGATCGAACTCTACGATTCGATGTTTGCCTATGCAGGGACATACACGGTCGAAGATGATCGAGTTATTCACCATATTGACATGAGCTGGAACGCGACGTGGGAGGGCACCCAGCAAGTTCGTTTCGTCGATACGGACAGTCGAATGCTGACTTACAAATCAGCCCCAGCGAAAAACCCCCTTGACGGTCGCGACTGCATTCACACCGTCAGGTTCGAGAAGATCGTTTCGCCTCATGACTAACGGTGCAACTCGCATAAGTCCGCCCGCGGGCGACGATAATGGCCCATCCGCATGACGACCGGAACGGTGAGCGGTCGTTTGGATCGTGTGCACCTGAAGGCGCGCAAGGGTGGACATGCGACCTCGCCGAAGCGCCGACGGCGATTCCAGGAACCGAAGCAAAACTAAAACCGTAAAACTGCCTGTAAAACTGGTGGGTTTCAGCTCTTGCTAAATCAGTCACAAACCTTTGCGGAACAAGCTGGAGCGGGTAGCGGGAATCGAACCCGCGCGTTCAGCTTGGGAAGCTGACAAGCTACCATTACATCATACCCGCGCAGCAGCCTCGTTACCACGCAAGCCGGCGTTCGGGCAATGGTTAAGCGTGCACTCGTGCCTTGCCGGCCGCCCGACTGTTACTCCGTCGTGGCAAGGGCATCGTCTGCGGCAAAGGCCGGCCAGTATTTCGAAATTGCCAGCGTGGCCCCGATTGAAGAGAAATGGCCATAGTCGAAATAAAGAAACTGGCCTGCGTCGGCGTAGGAGCAGCGTCCTGCACTACAGAGGAAATTCAGCGGATCGATAAAGGTGGCGCCTTTGGTAAATGAGCGCACACGGTTGTTGATGTCGGGATCCATGGCCATTGGCCAGGACGTATCATCGAGATTTTCGCGCTTTGCGAAGAACGCGATTTTCCGAACGTCGGTTATGAACTGTGGAGACTGGCCGATGACAAACACACGCACACCCAGGCCACGAAGCGTATCGATCGTTTGCTGGAGACCGTCGAAACTTCTGGCCTCGTAGTCGGTCCACCGACCGCTGAGTACAACCGTCTTGATGCCGGCGTCCTGGACGATCTTCAGGGCTTGCTGATTGAACCGGATGCAATCCGGGCGTGCATAGGAGAAGTAGGAGAGAATCGGTGGGCAGCCTGCGTAAGTGTATTCCACGATGTTGGCCTGTAGTTGATTTATGTTGGCGTCCAGGCCTGAAACATAGTGAGCGGCGAACGAGTCGCCCCACAACAAAACGGTTGTTGGGAAACCGCGAGTGCGCGTGCAATCCTCGATATTCCAGCTTTCGATCCGGCTGGAGCCCTCGTTGAAACAGGTGCCATTGCCCCAGTCCCCGACAGGAATCCGCTGTTGGGCATAGTCCGGAAACCTTTGCGGAAAGCCGTTGCCGAGCGCCCCGGCCGCCCCGCCAACGCAAAGAAGAGCGATTGCGCCCGCTGAAAAGGCGAAGATCGGCACCGGGGCGGTGAAGCTCCTTTTCTGCCGAAACGGCTGCTCGATGTACTTCCAGGAAAATGCAGCCAATGCGAAGCTTGCAACCGTCATCGCAACGGTCATCGACAGGTCGAGTTTTTGTAACGAAAGATAGTGCGCGAACGCATTGATCGGCCAGTGAACAAGATACAGCGAATAGGAGATGAGGCCTATCCAGACCAGCGGCCGAACTTCGAGTATGCGGCTGGCGATCGTCGAGGGGCTATTTTGGCCGACATAGATAAGGAGGGCCGTTCCGAGGCACGGATACAAAGCGTTGTAGCCCGGGAACGGGTCGCTCTCCGAGATCGCAAAGAACCCGATGGCGAGAAGGCCAAATCCGGCCAGCCCGACCAGTTCCATAAGGAACCGGTTGCTCAACGGCGGGGGCCGTTTCAGCATGAGCACCGCGCCCACCACGAGTTCCCAGACTCGTGTCGGCAGCAGGTAGAATCCCGCGTTTGGCGCCAGCCATGTCGCCATGACCGCCAGCACGAAGCTGCCGAGAATGATCGGCAGGAGTATCGTCAGCCAGCGCTTGGCAAAATAGCGATAGATCAGGAACATCAGGATTGGGGCAAAGATATAGTACTGCTCCTCGACCGAAAGCGACCAGGTGTGCAACAGCGGTCGGAGCTCGGCATCGATGGAGAAGTAATTTGACGTCTTCCAAAAATAGATGTTCGACCAGAAAGTCGAGGCCGCTATGACGCTGAGACTGAATTCGTGCAGATCTGACGGCAGAAGAATGAACAATGCCGCAATGCAGCTGAGAAGCGTGACAAAGATCAGAGCCGGCAGGATGCGCCGGGCACGGCGCCAATAGAAGCTGATGATCGAAAACTGGCCGCGTTCAAGGTCGTCCAGAAGGCTTCCGGTGATCAGGTAGCCGGATATGACGAAGAAGATATCGACGCCGGTAAAGCCGCCTGGAATTGCCGAGATTCCGAAATGGAAGAGTACAACCGGCAGGACCGCAACGGCCCGAAGACCATCGATATCGCGCCTGTACTTCATTCAAAAAGTCCTGTGTTCGCAGGTCACGGCGAGACGGCGCAGTCCGTCCATCACCGGGCGATACGAGTGGGTCTGGCAGATCGATATCAACGGGTCACCCTCTGTCGCCTAATTTTGCTGCACTGCAGCATCGGTGTCAAGACTGGCGAGCAGACAATCCGGCCAACCCGCCGTCCGGGGCAACTGGAGTTGGTGACCGCCTTGATGCCAGCGCGGCAAGTGCGTATTTCTGGACCTGTAACCGAATCTGGAGACACGCCTTGTCCGCACTAACGCGCTTTCTCGGCGATACGCCGCTCCGGGTGCTCCTGAAGCTGCTGGTGGTTTCGTTCCTCGTCGGCCTTGTCATGAACGCATTCGGCTGGTCGCCGATGGATGTGCTCTACGGCATCCGGAATTTCTTCGTCGATCTCTGGAATCTGGGCTTCCGTGCTATTGACCGTTTTCTCGGTTATATCCTGCTGGGCGCGGCGATCGTCATTCCGGTCTTCATCCTGCTCAGGATCGCCAACTATCGGAAATGAGCCGACAGCTAGCCTATAGCCTAGCATCCCAATATGAAGGATTCCCGTGCTTCGGACCGTGATGCAGCTTCATCAGGAAGGGTTCTGTTGCAGGAATGGCAGCACAGGGCCGGACTGACGATCCGCGCCGTTGATCAACGCTGTTTGACATAATCATCAGTTTGCACTAATCATAAGTCATGACTGTTGGTAGTGCCCAGTTTGCTGCGCTTGGCGACCCGACGCGCCGCGCGATCATCGAGCTGATCGCGGCACGCCCGCGTTCGGTGGCTGAAATCACGCGGGAGGTGACGGTCTCCCAATCGGCCGTCTCTCAGCATCTCAAGGTGTTGCGCGAATCGCGCCTGGTTCGGGCCGAGCCGAAGGGTGCCAGCAACGTCTACCACATCGATCCGGCTGGGCTTGGCCAGATGCGTGCCTGGCTCGACCGGTTCTGGAGCAAGACCCTGTCGGCCTACAAGGTGGCCGTCGAGCAACCGCCAGAGGAGTCACAATGAACACTCATGTACCAGTTACGTCCGTGAAACAGTCCATCGTGGTCGAGGCGCCGATCGAACGCGCATTCAAGGTTTTCACCGAAGAATTCGGCAGCTTCAAGCCGCCCGAGCACAACATGCTCGCCGTCCCGATAGCCGAGACTGTGTTCGAGCGTCGGGTCGGCGGCTACCTCTACGATCGTGGCACCGACGGCAGCGAGTGCCGCTGAGCACCCGGTTGGCCTATGAGCCGCCCAACCGGGTGCTGCTCAGCTGGGATATCAGCCCGCAATGGCAGATCGAGACCGATCCGGACAAGACCAGTGAATGGGAGGTGCGGTTCACCTCTGAGACGGCTGAGAGGACTCGCGTCGAGCTCGAGCATCGAAACCTGGAACGTCACGGCCAAGGCTGGGAAAGCGAGCGCCATGGTGTCGCCAGCGATCAGGGCTGGCCGCTGTACCTCAAGCGGTTCGCCGATCTGCTGGCCTGCAAGGCCTGACGGCGGAGCGTTGGGATGCCCTAAGACGGGGACATCTCACCCACCGGGATTGCCTCCGTCCCGTTCTCACTGTGATCCTAAGGAGCGGAGATCAGCATGGAAGCCTACACCCTCAGCTTCGTCGGGGTGCTCGCGCTCTGTCTTCTATCCATTCTTTTGGCGATCTATTCGGGATCGTCCAAAGGCCGTGCCGGAGCGCTCTCCGGTCCAGTGGTCCCGGCCGACGACGACAACCTGCTCTACCGCATCGACCGTGTGCACATGAACTCTGTGGAGGCGCTGGCACCTTTCGTTGTGCCGGCCGTGCTGGCGATGATGGTAGGTGTTGGGGCGACCACCCTGGCAGTGCTAGTGTGGGCCCACATCGTAATCCGGCTGATTCATTTTGTGGTCTATTTGCGCGGCGGCAACGCCGCCAAAGGTGGTAGCGTCAGAACCATTCTCTATGTCTCGGGGGCACTGGTCACCCTAGTTCTTGTTGTCGTGACCGGCTGGGCAGCCATCCACTGAGGCATCGACGTGGGCCTGGGCTGAGAAGACAAAGCGGAACTTCGCCTCCTTCGTCGCTCTCGCCGCAGGCTTTCATCTTGCTCAAATCCGTCCCCACGATCTAAGCGTAGTCCGAAGCCACTTCGAACAGGATGGCATGGCGCGCGGCGAGGGCCGCCACGTCAGTCGAATAGCCACCGCCGATAACGCCGCAGACCGGGATGCCGAGCGCGCGGAAATGACGGATCACAATGTCGTCGCGGGCACGCAGCCCCTCGTTCGACAGCGACAACCTGCCAAGCCGGTCCTCGGCATGAACGTCGACCCCTGCATTGTAGAAAACGATGTCCCAGCGCGCCCTGGCGGTGAGTTCCGGCAGGATGCCGACCAACCTTTCGAGATAGGCCGCATCGCCGCTGCGGTCGGGCAGGGCGATGTCGAGGTCGGAAGCGATCTTTCGTGTCGGATAGTTGCGGTCGCCATGCATGGAAAAGGTGAACACGCGCCGCTCGTCGCCGAGAATGTCCGCCGTGCCGTCGCCCTGATGCACGTCGAGATCGACGATCAGGATATTGCGGGCGGCAGCTTCGGCAAGCAGCACCAGTGAAGCCACCGCAACATCGTTGAAGGTGCAGAAGCCGGCGCCTTGCGCGCGCCGCGCATGATGGCTGCCGCCGGCGGTGTTGCAGGCGATGCCGTCCAGCAATGCCAGCCGCGCCGCCAGCACGGTGCCACCCGTTGCGAGCTGCGCCCTGAGCGAGACGCGCGGGCTCACCGGAAAGCCGATCTCGCGCTCGATTTTTTCAGGCACTTCGCAGGCCAGCACCTGGTCGACATAGCCGGTGTCATGGGCAAGCTTCAGCCATGATGCCGGCGCCGGTTCGGGCACGTTGAGCGCGGCGGGGCCGGTCAGTCCGCGCGCGCCCAAGGCTTCCATCAGCAGCTTGTATTTGCTCATCGGGAAGCGATGGTTGACGGCGAAGCCGGCGTCGTAGTCGGGATGATGAACGATCTGCAGGGGCATGAGCGGCAGGTGAGCCAGAGGCGGGTTTCGGTTGGCCGTAGTGGGATGAGTGGTTGCGCGGCGTCCGGAAATTGGGGCACATCGGCTGTTCGATCAAGCCGCAATGGGGAAGCGGGATCCTGGATCAGGTGTCAGCAACGGCCAACAGCCGGTCTTTCGTCGTCACCAATCGCTCGGTGCTCGCCATCGCGGTGCCGATGACGCTCGCCTATCTGACGACGCCGCTGCTCGGCATCGTCGACACTGCGGTGGTCGGGCAGTTGGGCGACGCTGCCCTTCTCGGCGGCCTGGCGGCTGGCGCCCTGGTCTTCGATGTCGTCTTCACCTCCTTCAATTTCCTGCGCTCCGGCACCACAGGCCTCGTCGCCCAGGCTGTCGGACGCGGCGACGAACTGGAGGAACAGGCGGTGTTCTGGCGTGCCGTGCTGATCGCGGTCGTCGCCGGCATCGTGCTTGCCGCGCTTGCGCCACTGGTCGCCATCGCCGGACAATGGTTCATGAGCGCCGAGCCGCGCGTCAGCGAAGCGATGGCCATCTACATCCGCATCAGGCTGCTTGCAGCACCGTTCTCGCTGATCAACTACGCCATCCTCGGCTATGTGCTGGGGCGTGGCGAGGGCGGGCTGGGACTGATGCTGCAATTGGTGCTGAACGGCATCAACATTGCGCTCTGCATCCTGCTGGGGCTGGAACTCGGCTGGGGCGTTGCCGGCGTCGCCTGGGCGACCGTCACCGGTGAATTCGTCGCCATGCTGCTTGGTCTGGCGATCATCGGCCGGCGTTTCTGGGCAGCGCCCCGGCTGCCGCGCCATCGCATCCTCGACCTGTCGGCATTCCTGCGCATGATGTCGCTCAACCGTGACATCATGATCCGGTCGTTCTCGCTGCTCGCCGCTTTCGCGCTGTTCACCCGCCAGGGCGCACAGTTCGGCACGGTGACGCTGGCCGCCAACGCCGTGCTGATGAACGTCTTCCTCATCGCCGGCTATTTCCTCGATGGTTTCGCCACGGCAGCCGAACAGCTCGCCGGGCGGGCCGTCGGTGCGCGTGCCGCCATGCAATTCCGGCAGGCGGTTCGGCTGACCCTGTTGTGGGGCTTCGGGCTGGCCGCCACGGCGACGCTTGTCCTTTTGCTGGGCGGAACTGATCTGGTCGCCCTGATCACGACGTCACAGGATGTTCGCGCCATTGCTGACATCTATCTGTCCTGGGCGGCGTTCACCGCGCTCAGCGGCGTGCTGGCGTTTCAGATGGATGGTGTCTTTATCGGCGCGACCTGGTCGCGCGACATGCGCAACATGATGCTTTTGTCGTTCCTTGTGTTCAGCGCGGCCTTGCTCATCCTGGCGCCGGCCTTCGGCAATCACGGCCTGTGGGCGGCGCTGCACGTCTTTCTGCTGGTGCGCGGCTTCAGCCTGCTTACCATTTTGCGTGTGCGGATGCGGACGGCGTTTTAGAGCGACTTCGGGTCAGAGCGGCTTGGACGACCATTGATCGAGGCTGCTATCGCGCAACTCGCGCAGCGACTTGAGCCGTTGCATATCCGCAAAACGCGCCATCCCCGCAAGAATGCGGCCCGGCAGTGCCGGCCCGGCATAGATCATGCCGGTGTAGAGCTGGACGAGATCGGCGCCGGCGCGGATCTTTTCAAGTGCCGTCTCAGCGGAATCGACGCCGCCGACGCCGATGATGGCGCGGTCCGGGCCAAGCAGTTTGCGGATCTTGGCCAGCACGATGGTCGAGCGCTCGAACAGCGGTTTTCCCGAAAGCCCGCCTGTCTCGCCGGCAAGATCGGCGCTGCGCAGCCCCGGTCGCGCGATAGTGGTGTTGGAGACGATGACACCGTCTATTGCCTTCTCGGTGACCTCGGCGGCGATATCCTCCAGTTCGGCCTCGACAAGATCCGGCGCGATCTTGAGGAAGACGGGCGGCTGCGCTGCAGCCGCCGTACGTGCGGCCGTGACGCGCGATAGGAGTTCGCCAAGCTGTTCACGGGCCTGCATGTTGCGCAGATCCGGCGTGTTCGGCGAGGAGATGTTGACCGTTAGATAGCTGGCGTATGGCGCAAACCTGACAACGCCTCGTTCATAGTCACTGCAGCGGTCGGTGCTGTCCTTGTTGGCTCCGATATTGACGCCGACGATGCCGGCGCGGCCCTTGCGGGCGGCAAGCCGTTGTTCGGCGGCCTCGTGACCCTCATTGTTGAAGCCCAGCCGGTTGATCACCGCTTCGTCCGATGTCAGCCGGAAGATGCGCGGCTTCGGGTTGCCGGCCTGCGGCAGCGGCGTGATCGTGCCGACCTCGGTAAAGCCAAAGCCGAGGCCAAGCAGCGCATCGGGAACCTCGGCGTTCTTGTCGTAACCGGCAGCCATGCCGAGCGGATTGGGGAAATCGATGCCGCAGACGCTGACTTTCAGCCTTTCGTCGCGCACAGGGCGCCGGGCGACCGGCAGCCCGCATTTCAGCGCGGCGATCGACAGGCCGTGGGCGGCCTCCGGATCGAATGCAAACAGGAACCTCTGGCCGAGCCGGTCGAGCACGCTCATTCGGCCTCCAGCGTCGGGAATTGGTGCAGGCCATCGGTGCCGAGCGGCAATGATTGGACCCAGACGACGGCCTTGAGGTCGAGCGGGCCGTAAAGATGCGGGAACAGCGCGCCGCCGCGCGAGACCTCGTATTTCAGCGCATCGCCGAGTCTGGCGCCATCGACGGCGACCAGCAGCAGCCCGGTCTGGCCGGCAAAGTGTTTTGCCGCCGTTTCCCTGGCCTGGCCGGCGGTGGAAAAATGAATGAAGCCGTCGGCGACATCGATCGGCGCGCCGGTGAAGCGGCCATTTCTTTCGGCCTCGCGCCACAGCGGCTCAGGCACTATCTTGTAGATAATCTGAGACATGGTTGCGCTATAGTCCGAACCAGCCATACGGGAAAGGGCGGGCCAGGGTTCTTCCCCATTTCCGGCGCAAACATGCGATAAATTGCACTTACTGGCCTATGGAGGACAATATGCGACCGCAGCACGTCTTGATCCCCGCAGCGCTCGTCTCGCTCGTCGCGGCATCGGCTTTTTCCGAGGAAACCGACCGCTACCGACTGGAAAAGTCGGCCACCGGCTATGTTCGCATGGACACGCAGACCGGTGCGATGTCGATCTGCGAGGAGCGTTCCGGCCAGCTCGTCTGCAAAATGGCGGCCGATGAACGCGCCGCCTTCCAGGACGAGATCGACCGGCTGGAAAATTCGGTGAAGGCGCTCGACCAGCGCGTCGTCAAGCTCGAAAACTCGCTTGCCGCCCGCTTTGAGTCGACATTGCCCAGCGAGGAGGATTTCAACAAGACGATGAGCTATATGGAGCGCTTCCTGCGCAGCTTCATCGGCATCGTCAAGGACATGGAAAAGGATAGCGGCGAGGATGCCGCCAAGCCCAATCCGCAAAAAACCTGAGCAACCGTTCGCCGGGGAGACCCGGCGCATAGCTTTGCCGCTTGAAAACGGCTGATATCGCCGCATAATCGTTCGACTGATCCCGTAAGAAGCAGACAATCATCAATGGGATTTGGGGAGGGCCATGTGCCGTCGGGCTACACATTCGTCATCGCCGACGATCATCCGCTTTTTCGCGGCGCGCTGAGAGAAGCGCTTGCCGGCATTGGCAACGTCGCCGGCATTCACGAGGCCGGCGATTTCGAAAGCGCCAAGGCGCTGGTCGTGGCCAATGAGGACGTCGATCTGGTGCTGCTCGACCTGTCCATGCCCGGCGCGAGCGGCCTATCCGGTCTGATCTCGCTGCGCGGCATCCATCCGACGGTGCCGCTGGTGGTGGTGTCGGCACATGACGACCCGGTGACCATCCGGCGCGCGCTCGATCTCGGCGCTTCGGGTTTCATCTCCAAATCGGCCAGCATGGAGGAGATCCGCAGCGCCGTGCAGTCGGTGCTTGCCGGTGACATCGCCGCGCCCGCGGGAATCGATCTCGGCGTCGAGCGCGATCCCGAGATCTCCGATCTGATCAAGCGGCTGCAGACGCTGACGCCGCAGCAGACGCGCGTGCTCGGCATGTTGGCGGAAGGGCTGCTCAACAAGCAGATCGCTTACGAACTCGGCGTCTCCGAGGCGACAATCAAGGCGCATGTCTCGGCCATCCTGCAGAAGCTTGGCGTCGACAGCCGCACCCAGGCGGTGATCCTGCTGTCGAAGATCGGCAGCGATCCGCTGCAGGCGACGGGTTGACCCCTTCCGGCTCTACTCTGCCGCCGACGCCAGCGGCCTGACCCTGGCCATCATCGAGCGCAGCACCGCTGGTTTGAGCGGCTTGTTGATCACCGGCACGTCGAGCCTGCCGGCGCTGGCGCGCACCTCGCTCGAGCGGTCGGCGGTGACCAGCACTGCCGGCATGTCCTGGCCGTGGATCGCGCGCAATTTGGCGATCATTTCGAGACCGGTCTCGCCGTCGAGATGATAATCGGCAAGCACGATGTCGGGTCGATGCATGCCGGACCCATCGAGTTCTTCCGAGCCGGAAAACGTCTCGACGCTGCAGCCCCAGCCTTCGAGCAGCAGTCGCATGCCGCCGAGGATACGGGCATCGTTGTCGATGCAGAGCACGCGAAGCCCGGCAAGCGAAGCAGCAGTGCGGACCGGCGCTTTCGCCGTGACCACGCGCCGTGGCTCCTGCGCTGCCGCGACCGGCAGGATGACGGAAAAGCGCGTGCCTTTGCCCGGGCTTGAAAAGATCCGGATTTCGAGGCGCAAGACGCGAGCGATGCGGTCGACGATGGAGAGGCCGAGGCCGAGGCCTTCAGCTTCGCGTGCGCCCTCATCGAGCCGGGTGAATTCGTGAAAAACCGTGTTTAGCTTGTCGCCGGCAATGCCGATGCCGGTATCGATCACCTGGATCTCGACCAGTTCGCCGCGCCGCCGCACGCCGACCAGGACGCGGCCGTGGCGCGTGTATTTGATGGCGTTGGACACCAGGTTCTGGATCAGGCGGCGTAGCAGATTGCGATCCGTCATCACGCTGAGTGACGACGGCATGATCGTCAGGCCGAGCTTCCTCTCGGCGGCAAGCGGCTGGAAGTCGTTGCCGATCTGCCGCAGCAGCTCGTCCAGGCTGAAGACGGTGTCGTCCGGTTTCATCGCGCCGGCATCGAGGCGGGAGATGTCGAGCACCGCACCGAGAATGGTCTCGACCGATTCCAGCGAAGATTCGATGTTGTTTGCGGCCTTGCCGGTCGGGCCCCTGCCGGCTTTTTCGATCAGCGACGAGCAATAGAGGCGGGCGGCGTTCAGGGGCTGCAGGATATCGTGGCCGGCGGCGGCAAGGAACCGCGTCTTGCCGAGATTGGCCTCCTCGGCCAGCATCTGCGCCTGTGCCAGTTCCTCGTTGACGCGGGTCAGTTCGACGGTGCGGTCCTTGACGCGTTGTTCCAGCGATTCATTGGCGCGTTTGAGCGCCAGATCCTGCTCGACGCGTCCTGAGATGTCGGCATAGGTGGCGACGATGCCGCCATCTGGCATTGGGTTGGAGCGCAACTCCAGGATGCGGCCGCTGGTCTTCAGCTCCATCTGCCAGGGGCTGACGAAGCTGGTGAGGCGGTTGAGCATCGCCACCCGCTGGTCGGCCGGAATGTCGCCGCGCTCGGCCAGGTGGCGCAGGATGCGGTCGAGCGAGACGCCGACCTGGCCCATCTCGTCGGGCAGGTCGAACAGCGCCCGATATTGGCGATTCCAGCAGATCAGCCGGAAATCCCTGTCGAAGACGGTGATGCCTTGTTCCATCTGGTCGAGCGCGATCTGCAGCAGGTCGCGGTTGTGCTGGAGCGCCTCGGTGGCGTCGTCGAGCAGGCGGAAGGCGTCCTTGGATTCGCGATCGTTGCGGCGCAGCAGCAGCGACAGGATCAGCCGCGCCGAGGAGGAGCCGACGGCACTTGCCAGAAGCTGCTCGGAGAAGCGGATGACGTCCATGCTGGCCTGCTCGTTGCCGTGCAGCGAAGCGCCGTTGCTCGTTTCGAACGACTGAAAGGACCGTTCAGTGCGTTCGACGCCAAGATAGCGCGCGATGGTGTCCTTGAGATCGTTGACGGTGACGGTGGTGCGGAAGCGGCGCAGGCTCGGCATCGGGCTCGCCTCGCGCGGCACGAAGATCGACGCCTGGATGCGTTCCAGCGGCACCGACGCGCGCGACAGCGAGCCGAGCACGAAGAACAGCGTGTTGACCGACAGGCTCCACAAGACGCCGTGGTTCAGCGGCTCGGCGATGGTGCCGAACAGCGCTTGCGGCCGCAATGCCTCGAAGCCGAACAGGCCGTGGACGACAATGCCGGTATCGGACGAGGCAAGCGAAGGAAGCAGCAGCGTATAGCTCCAGACGACGATGCCGGCGACCATGCCGAGCGCCGCCCCCCTGCCGTTGGCGCCGCGCCAGATCAGTCCGCCGATCAGGGCCGGCGCGAACTGCGCGATCGCGGCGAAGGACATCAGGCCGATCGAGGAGAGCCGCGCGCTGTCGGTGCTCTCGCGATAGTAGAGGAAGGCGATGAACAGCATGATGAAGATCGCCGCACGTCGCACGTTGAGGATGAGCGCTGACCAGTCCTCGTTCTCGGACGTCGTGGTCTTGAGCAGGCGGCGCACAAACAGCGGAATGACGAGGTCGTTGGAGATCATGATCGACAGTGCGACGCTTTCGACGATCACCATCGCGGTCGCCGCCGACAGGCCGCCGATGAACGCCGCCATGGCCAACACATCGTGACCGCTGAGCAGCGGCAGCGACAGGACATAGAGATCGCTGCTGGTTCTGGTGCCGACCAGCGCCAGGCCGGCGAGCGCGATCGGCAGCACGAAAAGGTTGATCGCCACCAGATAGAGCGGAAACACCCATGTCGCGGTGCGCAGTTCGGCCTCGCTGCGGTTCTCGACGATGGTGACGTAGAACTGGCGCGGCAGCATGATGATGGCGAAACCGCTCAAACATGTCAGCACCAGCCAGGTGGCGAGCGACGTGCGGTAGCCCATTGCTTGCTGAACTTGCGAATTCTGGGCGAGCTTGTCGACCATATCGCCTGGGCCGCCGAAGATCAGGAAGGTGACCATCAGGCCGATCGCCAGAAAAGCGGCGAGCTTGACCACCGTTTCCACCGCTACCGCCAGCACCAGCCCATCCTGGTGTTCGGTGGCGTCGGCATGGCGCGTGCCGAACAGCACCGCAAACAGCGCCAGCAGCATGGCGACGACCAGCGAGATGTCGCTGACGAACGGATCGAAGGAAGGCGGCGAGCCGGTATAATGCTCGACCATCAGGCTGACCGAGCCGGAAATCGCCTTCAACTGCAGCGCCATGTAAGGCACCGCGCCGATCGTCGCGATCAGCGTGGCGATCGCTGCTACGGCAAAACTCTTGCCATAGCGGGCGCCGAGGAAATCGGCGATCGAAGTGATCTTCTCTGTCTTGGCCAGCCTGACGATGCGCCGAAGCAGCGGAAAGCCGAATACGAACACCAGCACTGGGCCGATATAAATGCCGAGGAATTCGAGGCCGCGCTCGGAGGAAAGGCCGACCGAACCGAAGAACGTCCAGGAGGTGCAGTAGATCGCCAGGCTGAGCGCATAGATGAAGGGCCGGGCCCGGTCAGGCCCGGATGTCGTTGAGCGCCGGTCGCCGAGGCTGGCGATGGCGAACAGCAGCGTCACGTAGGCAATCGCGATGATGACGACGAACCAGCCCTGCACGGCCTGACAATCCTCCCTTGCCGGTTTTCCATCCGGCCTGCTGAGACGCAATCACAGCTTGGCGATCAAGTCCATCGCGGCTTTCGCCGCAGGATGGCTGCGGCTTCGGGAATTTTGGCCGGCGGAGACGATCTTTTGTCCATGCTGCAACCGCAGGTTTTTGCTATTGTGCCAGTGGGGCGAACGAAGCGGGCAGAGGCGGCGGCCTGGCCCGTCAGAACAAGGAGGGTCGAATGCTGAAAGAATTCCAGGAATTCATTTCCCGGGGTAATGTCATGGACCTGGCCGTCGCCGTGATCATCGGCGCTGCCTTCAGCAAGATCGTCGATTCACTGGTCAGCGACATCATCATGCCGATAATCGGGGCGATTTTCGGCGGACTCGACTTCAACAATTATTTCCTGCCCTTGTCCTCAGCCGTCAACGCCACATCGCTGGCGGAAGCCAAAAGGCAGGGCGCGGTCTTCGCCTATGGCAGTTTCATCACCGTGGCGCTGAACTTCATCATCCTCGCCTTCATCATCTTCCTGATGGTCAAGGCGGTGAATAATCTGCGTCGGCGGCTGCAACGGGAAGAGCCCGCCGCCCCGGCCGCTCCGCCGGCCGATGTTGCGCTGCTCACCGAAATTCGCGATCTCCTCGCCAGAAAATAGTCAGAAGACAGATTCCCTGGACCAAAACCCCGGTCGGTTTCGGCCGGGTTTTCTATTTTCGCCTGTCGCAAAACACGCTAGCAGTCCAGCAGACGAAAACGGATCTATCCATGACCCTGATCGAGAATTTGCGCGCCGAGGCCCGGGCCGCGCCGGAAAGCGGCATTGTCGCCGTCATGAACCGCGGCCGCGACCGCGACGGCATGATCCCGCTCTGGGCGGGCGAGGGCGACCTGCCGACGCCCACGTTCATTACCGATGCCGCTGCCCGTGCACTGGCCGGCGGCGAGACCTTCTATACCTGGCAGAAAGGCATCCCCGAGCTGCGGCAGGCGCTCGCCCGCTATTATGTCAGACATTTCGGCAGGAGCTTCGCCGAGGAAGAATTCATCGTCACCGGTTCGGGCATGCATGCCATCCAGCTGGCGATCGATGCCGTCGCCGGGAAGGGGAACGAGCTCGTCTATCTGTCGCCGGCCTGGCCGAACTTCGCCGCAGCCGCCGGCGTGGCGGGCGCGGTCCCGGTCGCTGTCACGCTCGACCAGTCCGGCAATGGCTGGTCCTGCGACGTCGGCAAGATCGAGGCGGCGATCACGCCAAGGACAAAGGCGCTGTTCGTCAACTCGCCGTCCAACCCGACCGGCTGGACCGCCGACAGGGAGACGCTGCAGGCGATCCTCGACCTTGCCCGTGGAAGGGGCCTATGGATCATCGCCGACGAGATCTATTCGCTGTTCCATTACGGCGATGGTCGCGCGCCGTCCTTCATCGACATCATGGCCGACGAGGATCGCATCCTGTTCGTCAACAGTTTTTCCAAGAACTGGGCGATGACCGGCTGGCGGGTCGGCTGGATCAAGACCCATCCTTCGCTGCAGCAGGTGTTCGAGAACTTGGTCCAGTATTCGACCTCCGGCGTTGCCCAGTTCATGCAGCGCGGCGCGGTCGTCGCCCTCGACGAGGGTGACGCCTTCATCGTCGAGCAGGTGGAGAGGGCGAGGGCGGCGCGTGACCTGGTCTGCGGCATCCTGGCTGCGACCGGCAGGGCACGCTTCACCGTGCCGCAGGGCGCGTTCTATCTGTTCTTCGCGGTCGATGGCATCACCGATTCACGCGCCGCCGCATTCGACATCGTCGACCGCGCCAATGTCGGCCTGGCGCCCGGAACCGCATTCGGCCCCGGCGGCGAAGCTTTCCTCAGGCTATGCTTCCACCGCCGCCTAGACCAGCTCGAGGAAGCCGCACACCGGCTGGCGAAGTGGATGACGAGTGTGTGAGTTTGTTGGGGTTCGCAGGTAGGACAGCGCGAACCGTTTCACGTAAACGGCATGGATCATGCCGTGACCTTCGAATGCCGCGGCGTCGAAGAACAAGACGGCACCGGGAGCGGAAACTGCCATCATGCCCTCGGCTGAAGATCAACCGCCGGACTTCGGCACCAGCAGCGGAATGACGCGGTCGCTTTCCCTCACCGCCGGCCGGCCCGCAGAACCGTAAGAGATACCCAAAGCATCCCAGGTCTCGACCAGCGCGTCCTGAAGTTCCGCGATCAGTTGATCCGAATGGAACGGCGTCGGTGTGATCCGCAGCCGTTCGGTGCCGCGCGGCACGGTCGGGTAGTTGATCGGCTGGATGTAGATGCCGTGGACGCCGAGCAGGCGGTCGCTGGCCATCTTGCAGAGCTCGGGATCGCCGACGAGCAGCGGCACGATATGGGTAGCGGAGTCCATCACCGGCAGGCCGGCGGCGGTAAGAACCTGCTTGGTCCGCGACGCCTGGCGCTGCTGCGCGTCGCGTTCGGCCTGCGAGCGCTTCAGATGGCGGATCGACGTGGTCGCCGCGGCGGCGATGGCCGGCGGCAGCGCCGTGGTGAAAATGAAGCCCGGCGCATAGGAGCGCACGGCATCGATCACGGCACTTGTGCCGGTGATATAGCCGCCGAGCGTGCCGAACGCCTTGGCCAGCGTGCCTTCGATGATGTCGATACGGTCGGCCAGTCCTTCGCGCTCGGTGATGCCGCCACCGCGCGGCCCGTACATGCCAACGGCATGGACCTCGTCGATATAGGTCATGGCGTTATAGCGTTCGGCGAGATCGACGATCTGCTTGATCGGCGCGATGTCGCCATCCATCGAATAGACGCTCTCGAAGACGATCAGCTTGGCGCGTTCGCGGCCCGCCGCCTGCAGCAGGCTTTCGAGATGCGCAACGTCGTTGTGGCGAAAGATCTTCTTCTCGGCGCCCGAACGCCGCACGCCTTCGATCATCGAGGCGTGGTTCAACTCGTCCGAGACGATCAGGCAGTTGGGCAGAAGCCGCGCAATGGTCGAGATCGAGGCTTCGTTGGAGACGAAGCCGGAGGTGAAGACGAGTGCGGCTTCCTTGTCGTGCAGGTCGGCCAGTTCCAATTCGAGCTCGACGAGCGGATTGCTGGTGCCGGAGATGTTGCGGGTGCCACCGGCGCCAGATCCCATCTTGCCGGCAGCGTTCTGCATCGCGGCGATGACGTCTGGATGCTGGCCCATGCCGAGATAGTCGTTGGAGCACCAGACGGTGATTTCCTGGGCGCGGCCGTTGGCACGCCAGATGGCGCGTGGGAATTTCCCCACGATGCGCTCGAGGTCGGCGAAGATGCGATAGCGACGCTCTGCGTGGAGCTGGTCGATCGCGTCTTCGAAGAACCGCTGATAGTTCATTTCGGCTTCCCAATTTTTGCGTGGGATCATAATCATTGCCCTATTCGACGTCTACTTGGCCTTTTTGGTCAAAATGCCACGCCCCAAGCCTGTTCCTAACGGCCACGGATCATGGCCTATTCCCTTGATGTGCATGAATTTTGTTTCAGGACGATGCCATGCGCCGACGAGACCGGTTACCGCAGACACTAATGGTACTAATGGCCTAGTGGCAGGCTTTCCAGTAAGGCGGGTGTTGAGACAGGTTCCGATAAATCTTGAGCAGCGAGGACACGGATGACGGTTTTGGTGACAGGCGGTGCCGGCTATATCGGCAGCCATATGGTCTGGGAGCTGCTGGACGCGGGCGACAGCGTCGTCGTCCTCGACCGGCTTTCGACCGGCTTCGAGTGGGCCGTGGCGCCCGAGGCAAAGCTGGTCGTCGGCGATGTCGCCGACAAGGAATTGGTCGGTTCGATCATCCGAGACAATCATGTCGATGCGATCATCCATTTTGCCGGCTCCATCGTGGTTCCCGAATCGGTCGCCGACCCGCTCGGTTATTACGAGAACAACACCTGCAAGACGCGCACGCTGATCGAGACCGCGGTGCGCGAAGGCGTGCCCAATTTCATCTTCTCCTCGACCGCCGCCGTCTATGGCGGCGCCGGGCTGGAGCCGGTGCGCGAGGATGCCCGCCTTGCACCGGAATCCCCCTACGGCCTGTCCAAGCTGATGAGCGAATGGATGCTGCGCGACGCCGCAATTGCCTATGGTTTGCGATATACGGCGCTGCGCTACTTCAACGTCGCCGGCGCCGATCCGAGGGGCCGCACCGGCCAGTCGACGCCGGGCGCCACGCATTTGATCAAGGTTGCCGCCGAGACGGCGCTCGGCAAGCGACCGTTCATGCAGGTGTTCGGCACCGACTATCCGACACCGGACGGCACCTGCATGCGCGACTACATCCATGTCAGCGATCTGGCGGCGGCGCATCGGCTGGCGCTGGAACGGCTGCGCGCCGGTGGGGCAAGCCTCGTCGCCAATTGCGGCTACAGCCACGGCTATTCGGTGCTCGAGGTGATCGACAGCGTGCGGCGCGTCTTTGGCCATGATTTCGACGTGCGGATCGGCGAACGCCGTGCGGGCGACGCCGCCGCGGTGGTCGCCAATTCCGAGCTGGCGCGCAGCGAACTCGGCTGGACCCCGCAGCACGACGACCTCGACCAGATCGTCGCCGACGCGCTGGCCTGGGAGCGCATCCTGACCGGCAAGAATTCGGCGCGGAGCTGAAGCCCCGCTTTTCCCTCCGTGGGCTCGTAGATCGAGCGTAGAAGCGCTATTGAAGGAGCTGCGCGGCTGAAACGTGGAGGTCGGCCGTATTTGATCCCTTGGGGGCGGCATGAAGATATTGGTCCTTGGCGCTGGCGTCGTCGGCACGGCCGCCGCCTATTATCTGGCGAGCGACGGCCACGAGGTGACCGTGATCGAGCGCCATCCGATGGCGGCGCGCGGCACCAGCCAATCGAATGCCGGGCTGGTGTCGCCCGGCGACGCCACCGCCTGGGCCTCGCCCGCTGCGCTGAAGACGTTCCTGCGCGCGCTTTACAACCATGATCTCGGCATCAAAGTGCGGCTGCGCTTCGATCCCTATTTCTTCGCCTGGAGCTTGCGCTTCCTGCGCCAGTGCACGCAAGCGCGTTTGCGTGCCAACACCGACATCAAGCTGCGCCTGGCGCTTTATTCGCGCGACTGCATCAATGCCATTTCGGCCGACACCGGCATTCACTATGACGAGCGCAAGAAGGGCATTCTCTATTTCTTCCGCTCACAGCAGAGTCTTGACACCGGCACCGACAATTACCGCTATCTCGCCGAGCACGGTCTGCCGATCGAGATCGTCGGCCGCGACCGGCTGGTCGAGCTCGAGCCAGGCCTTGCCGGGGCCAGGGACAAGATCGCTGGCGGCGTCTATTCGCCGATCGACCAGACCGGCGACTCCAGCCAATTCACCCAAAACCTCGCCGCCTATGCCGCCGAGAAACTCGGCGTCCAATTCCGCTACGGCACGACGGTCGAAGGCCTCGACATCGAAGGCGATCGGGTGCGCGCGGTGATGACCTCGGCCGGACCGATAACAGGCGACGCCGTGGTCATCTCGATGGGACCGGAAAGCGGCCTGCTCGGTCGCCGCTACGGCATCGACCTGCCGGTCTATCCCGTGAAGGGCTATACCGCGACCGTGCCGCTGGAGGACGAGGGCAAGGGGCCGACCATGGGCGGCGCCGACGAGGATCAGCTGATCGCCTATTCCAGGCTCGGCAACCGGCTGCGGCTTGCTTCGACCGCCGAGTTCACCGGCTTCGACCGCAGCCATAAGCCGAGCGATTTTGCCGCCATGTTCAAAACCGGCAAGGATCTTTTCCCCGGCGCCTTCTACGAGAACAAGGCCGAGCTTTGGGCCGGTCTGCGGCCGATGATGCCAAACTCGGTGCCGGTCATCGGCCAGGCGCGCTACAGGAATCTCTATCTCGACACCGGCCACGGCCATGTCGGCTGGACCATGGCCTGCGGCTCGGGAAAATTCCTTGCCGATGTGGTCGCCGGCCGCAGGCCGGAGATCGACCCGCAAGGTCTGGTCTACAAGGGCTAGATCATGTCCGGACCGCAAGTCGCCATCGACCTTGGCCGTATCGAGCGCAATGCGCGCACGATCGTCGACCGCTGCGCCCTGTCCGGCATCAAGGTCTTCGGCGTCACCAAGGGAACTTGCGGCATGCCGCAGGTGGCGCGCGCCATGCTGCGCGGCGGCGTCGCCGGCATCGCTGAATCGCGCTTCGAAAACATCCGCCGGCTGCGCGACAGCGGCATCAATGCGCCGATCATGCTGCTGCGCAGCCCACCGATGGCACGCATCGAGGAGGTGGTCCACACCGTCGACATCAGCCTGCAATCCGAGCTCGCCACCATCCGCGAGCTATCGCGCATCGCCGAACGCATGGGCCGCGTCCATGACATCATGCTGATGATCGATCTTGGCGACCTCAGGGAGGGCATCTGGCCGAACGATCTCATCCCGACGGTCGAGCAGATACTGGCGCTCAGGGGCGTTCGCATCGCCGGCATCGGCACCAATCTCGGCTGCTTCGGAGCCATCATGCCGACGGAGGAAAATCTCGGGCAACTCGTCGCCCATGCCTACAAGACCGAGCGTCTGTCCGGCGCAAGGCTCGACTGGATATCGGGCGGCGCGTCATCGTCGCTGACGCTGCTGCTCGAAGGCAGGCTGCCCGCGGGCATCAACAATCTGCGCGTCGGCGAGGCAATCCTGCAGGGTGGCGTCGAAACCTTCCGCGAGACGCCGTGGGCCGAACTGGAACCCGATGCCTGCCGGCTGACCAGCGACATCATCGAGGTCAAGCTGAAGCCGTCGCGGCCGATCGGCCAATCCGGCTACGACGCTTTCGGCAACCAGCCAGTGTTTCCCGACGATGGCGACAGGCTGCGCGCCATCGCCAATATCGGCCGCGAGGATGTATTGATCGAAGGTTTGACGCCAATCGCCAAAGGGGTGCGCGTGCTCGGCGCCTCCAGCGATCATCTGCTGCTCGACGTGACCGACGCCGAGCCGCCGCCCGCCGTCGGCGACCGTGTCGCCTTCCGCATGAGCTATGGCGCCATGCTGCTGGCGATGACCTCGGAATATGTCGAAAAGGCTCCGATGCACGACGTCGAGGATTTTTCCGGCCGCAAGATGGTGTCTATATCGGCCGATCCGGCGGCCGGCGGCATCCTCGCCAGGGAGGCGATCGGCGCCCGGCTGGAGGCGATGAATTTCGATGTCGTCGAACTGGCCGATATCGAGCGGCCGCCATCCGGCCTGGTCCGGCTCACCGCCGGCAGTGACCGGCGCATCGCCCACAAGGCGCTGACGACGACCGCGCGGGCGACGCACTCGTTTGGCCTGATCTGGATCGATTCCATCGCCGCGCTCATGCCCGAGGAAGAGGATGGCATCGACCTGCCGGAACGTTCGGTGCTGGCGCGGGCGCTGGGTCTCGATCACAAGCCCGGCGCGCTGCAGCCGCAGCTGTCGCCGGAGAACGTCGTCATCGTCGGGCTGCGCCATGCCGATCCGGCCGAGGCCCGGGTGCTGAAGGATTCGCGCGTCTCCGCCTTCACCATGACCGACATCGACGCCATGGGCATGCGCGACCTGATGCACGAGGCGATCCGCATCGCCACCTCCGGCACGCAGGGCTTTCATGTCAGCTATTCGCCTGAGGTGACCGAATTCGCCGGCTGGGCGGCGGGCTCCGGCGGCATCACCGTGCGCGAAACGCATCAGGCGATGGAGGCGATCGCGCTGTCCGGCGGGCTGTTGTCGATGGATGTCTCCGGCCTGACATCAGGTTTGGAACCGCGGATTGCGTTAGACACCGTCAACTTCGTCATGTCGGCCTTCGGCAAGCGGATTTTGTGATCAGCCTCGCGCCTCGACCGCCGCACGCCACGAGCGCGCATAGTTTGTCCAGGCTGGGTCGGCTGGCGGTTCGACCCTTTCGCCTTTGCCTTGGATTTTTCCTTGGTCCGACGCCAGCAAGGCAGCGCCGATGCTGGTGCCGGTGGCTGCCTCGGATGCCAAGACGGCACGCGCCGTGGCCGCAGCCAGCATGCGCGTGAAAAGCCGGTTGCGGGCGAAAGGGCCCTCGACGATGGCCGGGCCGTCGGCGCCGATCAGATCGAGGCAGGTCGCGGTCATCAGCGCCAGGTAGAAAGAGACGGTGGCAAAGCGCTGGCCATTATTGATGCCGTCGGCGTTTAGCCACGCGGCGGTGTGATGCGGAAACGGCCCCGAACCCTGTTGGGTCGAAGGCAGCAGCAGGGTTGTCCTGGCGAATATCGTCCCAATATCCTCGTCGGTCCAGTCTTCCGATTGGCCTTCCGTCAGCAGCGAAAACTCGCGGCCGCCCATGAAACGCGCCGAGGGCACGGGATCACCGAGCGCGTTGACGTTGACCAATGTGTCGCGGGCCGGGTCGAGCGCGATCTTGTTGCCGCCGACCGCCATCGACACCACCCAGGTGCCGGTCGAGACGACGGAGAAAGGCGGTCTGTCCGACAGGAGATGCGGCAGCAGCGAGGCATTGGAATCGTGCAGGCCGCACAACACCGGCGTTTGCGGATCGAGCCCGGTTAGCTTGGCAAGGGCGGGCAGGATCGGGCCGAGGCGATCCTTCGCCGGCCGCACGGGCGCCATCAGCCGGCGCCACTCCATTTTGTCGACCAGCGACGAAAAATCCGCTTTCCACGGGTTCCACAGATCCGTGTGGCAGCCCAGCGAGGTCACTTCATTGGCGGCGACGCCGGTCAGGCGCAAGGCCCAGTATTGCGGGTACGTCAGGATCGCGGCGGCCTTGCCGAACTCCAGCGGGAAGCGCTTCTGCTGCCAGAAGAACTGTGCGCCGAGATTGAGACCGACCGGCAGGCGCGGCGTGCCCGTCTCGGCGAAGGCTGGGCGGATCGCGTCATAGTCCGTGGCGAGCGCGTCGGGCCCGGTGAATTCATAGTCGAGCACCGGCAGCGCCAGCTCACCGGCAGCGTCCACCAGCACGCCCGTCGCGCCATGGGTGGTGATCGATATCGCATCGATGCGCTGTTCGCGATTGATCCCGGCGAGGCTGTCGAGGGTGAACGACCACAGAAGCTCGACATCATGATGCGGGTAGGGACCGTCGGCAACGGGTGCGTTCGCCATACGGCGCAGCGCGACTTCGCGCATGCCGGCAAGATCGACCAGCGCCACCTTGGCATTGGTCTTGCCGATATCGATGACGGCGACGTGACGGGTCATTCCATATGGAACATTGTTTCCAGCGGCACCGCCACCGGCTCGTTATCAGGCTTGGTTTCCATGATGTCGGCCATCTCGGCCCACCAGCGCTGCATCACCGGGTGCTTCGGCAATTCGTCCATGCCGTGGTCGTCGAGCCGCCACAGCACGCCGAACAGTATGTTGGTCTCTTCGTCGAGATGGATCGAATAGTCGGAAACGCCGGCCTGTTTCAGCAGTGCGACCAGCGACGGCCAGATGTCGTCATGGCGCCTTTTGTATTCGGCCTTCATGCCGGGATTGAGCTTCATCTTGAACGCGTATTTCTCGGCCATCAGGTAAAACGCTCCCGCCGCACCCGCCGCCAGACGATGGGCAGCGCGATGACGATGATCAGCAGCAGGCCGATGAAGATCGACATGACGATCCCTGGCACATTGAGCAGCCCCAAGCCAAAAGTCACCAGCCCCATGATGAAGGCGGCGAGCACCACGCCCACTATACTGCCGGCGCCGCCCAGGATGCTGACGCCGCCGAGCACCACCATGGTGATGACTTCCAATTCATAGCCTTGCGCGATCGATGGCCGGGTCGAGCCGAGCCGCGAGGTGATCAGCACAGAGGCGATGCCCGCCATTAAGCCGGTCAGGCAGAACAGGGTAAACTTGATGCGGCCGACCCGTACGCCGGAAAACTGCGCCGCAACCGGATTGTTGCCGATGGCGAAGACGCGGCGGCCGAAGCTCGTCCTGTGCAGAAGGAGCCAGTAGATGACGGCCGCGACAAGGAACAGCGTCAGTTCGAACGACACCACCCACCAGACATAGCCCTGGCCGAAGAACGCGAAGCTCGAGGGATAGCCCTTGTAGGCCTGGTCGCCGAGGACGATGAAGGCGATGCCGCGAAACAGGCTCATCGTGCCGATGGTGACGACGATCGACGGCAATCCCAGCCTTGTGACGAGCAGCCCGTTGAAGGCGCCGCAGCCGAGCCCGACAACGATGCCGATCGCCGCCAGCACCGGCGTGCCGGCGCCAGCCTGCACCGCCATGCCCATCATCGTCGAGGCAAGCGCAATGATGGCGGCGACCGACAGGTCGATCTCGCCGGAAATGATCAGCAGCGCCATGGCGAGCGCGATCAGCGCCTTTTCAGTGAAGTTGAAGGTCAGGTCCGACAGCGACCACGCGTCGAGGAAATAGGGCGAGGCGAAGCTGTTGACGGCAAAGATGGCGACCGCCACAGCGACCAGCAGCGCCTCCCATGAGAAGATCGCCGAGTTCAGCGGCTTGTCGAGCCGGTCGGGAATGTGGCGTGGAGCAGGAGTGTCGGTCATGCCGCTTCCGCCTTTTTGAGGATGATGCGACCTTGCCGGCGTTCGCCGCGCGCGTTGAGCACCACGGCCAGGATGATGGCGCTGCCCGAAATCGCCATCTGCCAGAAGGGTGAGATGTTGATGACCGGCAGCGCATTGGAGATGATGCCGAGGAACAGCGCACCGAGCACCGCGCCGCCGACCGAGCCGATGCCGCCGGCGATCGAAATGCCGCCGATAACGCAGGCGGCGATGATGTTGAGCTCGTAGCCGTTGGCGACCTCGACCGAGGCGATGACGTAGCGCGAAATCCAGAGATAACCGCAGAGACCGCCGATCATCCCCGAGATGCAGAAGACGATGAATTTGGTCCGGCCGACATCGATGCCGGCATAGACCGACGCGGTCGGGTTGACGCCGATGGCGTAGATCGAGCGGCCAAGCGCGGTGCGCGTCATCAAGAGGAAGAACAAGGCGATGGCCAGTATGGCAATCCACGACAGGACCGGAATGCCGAGGAAAGCCGCACGCTGCAGGCCGATGAAATCAGGGCTCATCTGGTCGGCATTGACCCAGGCGCCGCCTGATATGACGAAGGTGGCGCCACGGTAGATGGTGAGCGTGCCGAGCGTCACCACGATCGACGGGATGTTCAGCCGCCATACCAGCAGGCCGTTGATGGCGCCCAGCACCAGTCCGACCAGCAGGGCGATGACGATCAGCAGCGGGATCGGGATTGCCGGATGCGCGGCGTTCAGCATCGCCACCACCATGCCGGTGAAGCAGAGGTTGGACGCCATCGACAGGTCGATCGAGCGGGTCAGGATCACCACCATCTGCCCCAGCGCCAGGATCATCAGGATCGAGGTGTCGTTGAACACTTGGCGCAGATTGGCCGGATTGGCAAAACCCGGAAAGCGCATCGAGATCAGCCCGATCAGCACGACGATTGCGGCGAGCAGCCAGACTTCGCGATACTTGAGGAAGACCTTCATGCTGCGATCCCCGCTGCTGTCTTGACCAGCGTCTCGGCGTCGAGCCCCTTGTTGTCATAGACCGCGGCGATGCGGCCCTCGCGCATGACGACGACGCGGTCGGACATGCCGAGGATTTCGGGCAGT
This sequence comes from Mesorhizobium delmotii, assembly GCF_900149755.1. Lineage (NCBI taxonomy): Bacteria > Pseudomonadati > Pseudomonadota > Alphaproteobacteria > Hyphomicrobiales > Phyllobacteriaceae > Mesorhizobium > Mesorhizobium delmotii. Next base: position 870,907 of record NZ_FUIG01000013.1, read on the forward strand.
TCGGACGACACCATGATCACCGACAGGCCTTGTGCGACGAGCTCGGCCATAAAGCCGTGCACAGCGGCTTTCGAGCCGATATCGATGCCTTTGGTCGGCTCGTCGAGGATGATCACCTTGGGCGCTGTCGCCAGCCATTTGGCGATGACGATCTTCTGCTGGTTGCCGCCCGAAAGCGTGCCGACATCCTGGCTCAGCGACGAGGCGCGCAAATCGAGCCGCTCGGTATAGGAGCGGGCCAGCGCGAACTCCTCCGCCAGCCGCAACATGCCTGATTTGGACGTGCGCTTGAGCGAGGGCAGCGAGATGTTCTGGAAGATCGGCAGGTCGATCACCACGCCTTGCTTGCCGCGTTCTTCCGGCACGTAGACGATGCCGGCGTCGATCGAATCCGCCGCCGATTTCGGTACGATCGCCTTGCCTTCCAGCGTGATCGTGCCGCTGCTGGTGCGGGTGATGCCTGATATTGCCTGCATGACCTCGCTGCGGCCGGCGCCGACGAGGCCGTAAAAGCCGAGGATTTCGCCCTTATGCAGCTCGAAGCCGATGTCGTCGAACTCGGTCGGATGCGACAGGCCGGAGACAGTGAGTACCGGCGCGCCGATCTCGGCCTTGCGCTGCGGAAAGATGTGATCGACGGCGCGGCCGACCATCATGCGCACGATCTGGCTCTGGCCGGCGTCCCTGATCAGGCCTTCGCCAACCATCTCGCCGTCGCGGAACACGGTATAGCGGTCGGCGATGCGGTAGATCTCGTCGAACTTGTGGCTGATGAACAGGATCGCCTTGCCTTCGCTCTTCAGGAACTCGACCAGCAAAAAGAGCTCCTCGATCTCCTTCAGCGAAAGGGCTGCGGTCGGCTCGTCCATGATGACGATCTGCGCATCGATCGACATGGCGCGGGCGACGGCGACGAGGTGCTTGTTGGCGATGCCGAGATCCTTCAGCCGCGCATCGGCGTCGATGTGGCCAGCGCCCATGGTGTCCAATACTTCACGGGCTTGTCTGCGCATGGTGCGCCAGTCAATGATGCCGAAGCGCGATCGCGGCGCATGGCCGAGAAAGATGTTCTCGGCCACCGTCAGATCGTCGAACAGCACGGTTTCCTGATGGATGGCGGTGATGCCATGCCCGAAGGCGGCATGGGCGCTGGGCAGTGTGACGGCCTGGCCATCGATGCTGATGGTACCCGCGTCGGGCTGGTAGATACCGGTCATGATCTTGACCAGCGTCGACTTGCCGGCGCCGTTCTCGCCGATCAGCGCGGTCACCTGGCCGGGGTAAAGCGACAGGCTGACATCGTGCAGTGCGCGCACGCCGGGAAAACTCTTCGAAATGCCTGATAGGGTCAGGCGCGGAACCGGAGCCAGAGGCTGCTCGGTCGTCGGGCTGAGTTGGGCTGTCGTGTCCATAGTCGTATCAAGCCCTGAAGCAAGGTTCGTTTGAAGGCGCGGCGGAACCTCTGCCCCGCCGCGCCGGCTTGAAGGCTCCAGGATCAATAGATCTTGGAGAACTCTTCGATATTCGACTTGTCGAACTTGAAGGGCGGAGCCATCGCAGCCGAATTGGTGTCGTCGAGCGTGACTTTTCCAACGCGGCCGATCGACAGCGTCGCACCCGGCTTGGCTTCTTCCTTCTTCACCGCCAGATCATGGGCGAGGTAGACGGCTGAGTAGCCGAGATCGATCGGGTTCCACAGCGCAACCGCTTGGCTGGCGCCATTGTCGATGAACTTCTTGAACTCCGACGGCAGTGCCAGGCCGGTGACGTTGACCTTGCCGATCAGGCCCTGGTCGGTCACCACCTGCGCGGCGGCAACGACGCCGACCGTGGTCGGTGCGATGATCGCCTTGAGGTTCGGATAGGATTTTAGCAGGCCCTTGGCCTCGTCCGTGCTCTTGGCCGAGTCGTCATCGCCATAGACGGTGGCGACGAGATTGATCTTGGGGAATTTCTCCGGCAGCACCTTCTTGGCCGCGTCGATCCAGGCATTCTGGTTGGTCGCGGTCGACGAAGCCGACAGGATGGCGACATCGCCGCCTTCCGGCAAATAGTCGGCGGCAAGCTTGATGATGGTCTCGCCGATCAGGTTGGTGTCCGAGGGGTTGAGGTGGAGCTGGCGGCCTTCCGGAGCGACACCCGAATCCCACGAGATGACAGTGATGCCGCGATCCATCGCCTTCTTCAGCGCCGGAACCAGCGCGTCGGCGTCATTGGCCGAAATGGCGATGGCGTTGACCTTCTGGGCGATCAGCGAATTGATCACTTCGATCTGGGCTTCGGCGGTCGCCTTGGTCGGGCCGGTGTAGATGATGTCGACGTCGCCGAGCTCCTTGGCCGCCTCTTCGGCGCCCTTGTTGGCGGCGTCGAAGAAGCCGTTGCCGAGCGACTTCACCACCAGCGCGATCTTGACGTTCTCGGCATAGGCCGCATTTACGAACATAGCGGCGGAGAACGCCGCCGTGACCATCAATTTCTTCAGAAAGCTCATCGAATATCCTCCCTTGAGCGTTGCATTCCATCGCCGCTGCGGGCCTCAGGCCTGCAGCGAAGATTCTTCCTTATTGCCTAGCGTTGTGCGGGCGACGACCAGCGTCACACCGGCGGCCTCCAACATCTTGGCCTCGCGGTCCTCGATGCCGTCGTCGGTGATGACCGTGGCGATGCGCGACAGGCCGCACAGGATCAGGCTCGAGCGTTTGCGGAACTTCGACGAGTCGACCAGCACCACCAGTTCGTCGGCCTGATCGATTAGTTTCTGCTCGGCCTGGATCAGCAGCGGATCGCCTTCCATCAGGCCCAACGGCCCGAGCCCTTGCGCGCCCATGAACATGCGGCGCGCATAGAAATTACGCGTCACGTCATTGTCGAATGGCGACAGGATGATGTTCTGCTCGCGGTAGATGGTGCCGCCCGACAGCATCACCGTATTCTTGGAGTGCTTGAGCAGGTGCTCGGCGATCGGAAAGGAATTGGTGAAGATCGGCATGCGGCGGCCGGTCAGGAAATGCACCATCTGGAAGGTGGTGGTGCCGCCATTGATGATGATCGGCTCGCCGTCCTTGCACAGTTCCACGGCGTCCCGCGCGATCGCCCGCTTCTGCGACGCGTTGATCGTCTCGTTGACGGAAAAGGGCCGGCCGGCAAGACCGATGAATTGCGGTGGGGTGATCGCTTCGGCGCCGCCACGCACGCGGCGCAGGCGCTTTTGCACATGCAATGCGGCGATGTCGCGCCGGATCGTCGCCTCGGACGAGTCTGTCAGGTCGACCATCTCCTGCACCGTCACCACAGGCTTTTCCTGGACGGCGGACAAAATGATCCTGTGGCGCTCTTTCTCGTGCATGGTTCCTCCCTGCCAGCACATCTAGGCACTCAAAACGCGCAGTGTCAATCATTTCCGATCAGATAAATCCATTGTGCAGTGCAATATGATCGATGTTGATCGTTTGTGATTGACAACGCCGCCGCTTGCGTAGAAATTCGGACCAAAGGGGTCGCGCCTTTTTGCGCGTCTCACGTCACGGGAGGATTACCTATGCTCGACAAGCGCTCCGGCACGCGCCTCGCCAACCTTTGGGATGAGGCGAAAGCCCTGGGGATGAGCGAGCCGGAACGTCTCGTCTATCGCTCGAATGTTCTCGGCTCCGACAAGCGCGTCACCAACTATGGCGGCGGCAACACCTCTTCCAAGATCTGGCAAAGGGATCCGCTCACCGGCGAGAGCGTGGAAGTGCTGTGGGTCAAGGGCTCGGGCGGCGACAGCGCCTCGATCAAGCTCGACGGCTTCGCCACGCTCTACATGGACAAGCTGCGCGCGCTGAAGGGTCTCTATCGCGGCCTCGAGCATGAAGACGAGATGGTCGGCTATCTGCCCCACTGCACCTTTAATCTTAACCCACGCGCGGCCTCGATCGACACGCCGCTGCACGCCTTCGTGCCGAAGCCCTATGTCGACCATATGCATCCCGACGCGATCATTGCGATCGCCGCCGCCAGGGATTCGAAGGCGCTGACCAAGGAGATCTTCGGCGAGACGATCGGCTGGCTGCCATGGAAGCGTCCGGGCTTCGAACTCGGCTTGTGGCTGGAAAAATTCTGCGTTGAAAACCCTGAGGCCAAGGGCGTCGTGCTGGCAAGCCATGGACTGTTCACCTGGGGCGAGACGCCTCGGGAATGCTACGAGACGACGATCTCGGTGATCAACCAGGCGATCGAATGGTTCGAGCGCAAGTCTGAAGGCAAGCCGATCTTCGGTGGCGAAGTCGTCAAATCGCTCGACGCGCCGGCGCGTCGCGCCGTGGCCGCAAGGCTGATGCCGAGGATCCGCGGCCTGATTTCGGAGAAGAGCCACAAGCCTGGCCATTTCGACGATTCGCCCGCCGTGCTCGAATTCGTCAATTCGAAGGATTTGCGCCCGCTGGCGGCACTCGGCACATCCTGCCCGGACCATTTCCTGCGCACCAAGATCCGGCCGCTGGTCATCGAATTCGATCCCAACAATCCCGATGTCGATGCCGTCATCGCCCGTCTCGCCGACGATGTGGCGGAGTATCGCGTTGGCTATCAGGCCTATTACAACAGGTGCAAGCACGTGGATTCGCCGCCCGTGCGTGATCCGAACGCCGTGGTCTATCTGATGCCTGGCGTCGGCATGTTCACCTTCGCCGGCGACAAGGCGACGGCGCGCATCTCGGGCGAGTTCTACGTCAATGCCATCAATGTCATGCGCGGCGCCTCGACGGTGTCGACCTATGTCGGACTGCCCGAGCAGGAAGCCTTCGACATCGAGTACTGGCTGCTCGAAGAGGCAAAGCTGCAGCGCCTGCCGAAACCGAAGGCTCTTGCCGGCCAGATCGCGCTGGTCACCGGTGGCGCCGGCGGCATCGGCCGGGCGACGGCCAACCGGCTGCTGCGCGAAGGCGCCTGCGTCGTGCTGGCCGATATCGACGAAACCGCCCTTGCCAGCGCCAATGACGAGTTGGCCAAAGCCTATGGCAAGGATTTCGTGCGACCGGTGGTGATCAACGTCACGTCAGAGGACCAGGTCATCTCCGGCTTCGCCGAGACCGCTGTCGAATTCGGCGGCATCGATATTCTGGTGTCGAATGCCGGCCTGGCGACCTCGGCGCCGATCGAGGAGACGACGCTGGCGCTGTGGAACAAGAACATGGACATCTTGTCGACCGGCTATTTCCTGGTTTCGCGGGAAGCATTCCGGCTGTTCCGTGCGCAAAAAATCGGCGGCAACGTCGTCTTCGTCGCCTCCAAGAACGGTCTTGCCGCATCGCCCAACGCCGCCGCCTATTGCACCGCCAAGGCCGCCGAAATCCATCTGGCGCGCTGCCTGGCGCTGGAGGGCGCCGACGCCCAGATCAGGGTCAATGTCGTCAATCCCGACGCCGTGCTGCGCGGCTCGAAGATCTGGACCGGCGAGTGGAAGGAACAGCGCGCCGCCGCCTACAAGATGTCGACCGACGATCTGGAGGAGCACTACCGCTCGCGCTCGATGCTGAAGCGTTCGGTGTTCCCCGAAGACATCGCCGAGGCGATCTATTTCTTCGCCTCCGACATGTCGGCCAAGTCGACCGGCAACATCGTCAATGTCGACGCCGGCAACGCGCAGAGTTTTACGCGATAATAGTTTGAAGGCGGCGCTGCCCCTCACCCTTACCCTCTCCCCGTAAGGACGGGGAGAGGGGTCGCCAACGCCGGAGCACTTCCCTTCTCCCCGTCTCTATACGGGGAGAAGGTGCCGGCAGGCGGATGAGGGGCAGCGCCGACCAATTGGGAGGAACCATGTCCGAAACCATCATCTCCGCCGACATCGTCGATAAGGACAACGCAGCGCGCGCGGCCGACCTCAAGCGCGATTACGACTCGCTCGGCGAGCGCCTCGACCGCTCCGGCGTTGCCATCGACGCCATTCTCGACAAGGTCGAAAAATTCGCCGTGGCGATCCCGTCCTGGGGCGTCGGCACCGGCGGCACCCGCTTTGCCCGCTTTCCCGGCGCCGGCGAGCCGCGCGATATTTTCGACAAGATCGAGGACTGCGCCGTGATCCGGCAGTTGACGCAGGCGACGCCGACAGTCTCGCTGCACATTCCGTGGGACAAGGCCGACCCGAACCGGCTGAAACAGGCGGCATCCCGCTACGGCCTCGGCTTCGACGCCATGAATTCGAACACGTTTTCCGACGCCAGGGACCAAGCGCTTTCCTACAAGTTCGGCTCGCTGTCGCATGCCGATGCCGCAACGCGCCGGCAGGCCGTCGAGCACAATCTCGAATGCATCGAGATCGGCAAGACGCTGGGCTCGAAGGCGCTGACTGTGTGGATCGGCGACGGCTCGAATTTCCCCGGCCAGGTCAATTTCGCCAAGGCGTTCGAGCGTTATCTCGACGCGATGAAGGAGATCTACGCCGGACTGCCGGACGACTGGAAGCTGTTCGCCGAGCACAAGATGTACGAGCCGGCCTTCTATTCGACGGTCGTGCAGGATTGGGGCACCAACTACATCATCGCCAAAGAGCTCGGCGACAAGGCGTTCTGCCTGGTCGACCTCGGCCATCATGCGCCCAACGTCAACATCGAGATGATCGTGTCGCGGCTGATCCAGTTCAAGAAGCTCGGCGGCTTCCATTTCAACGATTCGAAATATGGCGACGACGATCTCGACGCCGGCTCGATCGATCCCTACCGGCTGTTCCTCGTCTTCAACGAACTGGTCGATGCCGAGCTTGCCGGTGCCGAAGGTTTTGATCCGGCCCACATGCTCGACCAGAGCCACAACGTCACCGATCCGATCGAGAGCCTGATGCTGTCGGCGGTCGAAGTGCAGCGCGCCTATGCGCAGGCGCTGCTGGTCGACCGCAAGGCGCTGGAAGGCTTCCAGGATGCCAATGACGCCTTGATGGCGACGCAGACGCTGAAAGCCGCCTATCGCACCGATGTCGAGCCGATCCTCGCCATGGCGCGGCTGAACACGGGCGGCGCCATCGATCCGGTCGCCGCCTACCGCGCCGCCGGCTATCGGGCCAAGGTCGCGGCGGAACGGCCGCCGGTTGCGGGTGGCAGCGGCGGGATTGTTTGATACCGGCCTGAAACGAAAAAACCCGCCTGAGGCGGGTCGCGGCACAAATCAGTACCATGAGTAAACCAATAGCACTGCCGGCACAAAGCAAGAACAAAATGGTTGTGCCACTAGGCAGGGCAGGGAGGGGCGCGAAGGATCGCGGCTTCATTCCAGCTTGGGTTCCTCGCCCCACGAAAAGGGGAGAGGTGGCTCGGCGAAGCCGAGACGAGAGGGGACCGCGCTCTACGAAGCCCCCTCTCCGGCCGCTTCGCGGCCACCTCTCCCCCGCTTCGCGGCGGGCGAGGAACCCAGGTCTTGAGAGTTCGTGGAAGGTGCAAGCCTCGCCGAATCTTCATTATTGTCAGTAGACTCAACCTCACCAAGCGGCTTTTTTAGGCGCATCCCACGCCCCGGAGAACGGCCATGCACCGCCGCACCCTAATCGCAATCAGTCTTTCCCTCACCTTGACCTTTGCGCCGCTGGTGGCCGCATTCGCCGCCTCGCCGCAGCCGGCGAAGGGCGAGCATGGCATGGTGGTGACCGCCCAGCATCTTGCGTCGGAAGTCGGCATCGAGGTGCTGAAGAAGGGCGGCAACGCCGTCGATGCGGCGGTCGCCGTCGGCTACGCGCTGGCTGTCGTCTATCCGAACGCCGGCAATATCGGCGGTGGCGGTTTCATGACCATCCGCTTCAAGGACGGCCGCTCGACCTTCCTCGATTTCCGCGAGCGCGCGCCGCTCGCCGCGACGAAAACCATGTATCTCGACAAGGATGGCAAGCCGGTGAAAGGCGCCAGCCTCGACGGCTATCTCGCGGTCGGCGTGCCGGGCTCGGTGGCCGGCTTCGAGACGGCGAGGGAAAAATACGGCACGCTGACGCGGCAGGACTTGATGGCGCCGGCAATCCGCTATGCCAAGGACGGCTTCGTGCTGGAGCAGGGCGATGTCGCCTCGCTCGAAGGCGGTGCCGCGCGGCTGGCCAAGGACCCGGCCGCCGCCGCCATCTTCCTGAAGCCTGACGGCAAGCCTTATGGCATCGGCGAACGCCTGGTCCAGGCCGATCTCGCCGCCTCGCTCTCGGCCATTTCGGAACGAGGTCGCGATGCCTTCTACAAAGGGCCGATCGCCGACGCCATCGTCAAGGCGAGCGCGGAGAAGCGCGGCATTCTGGCCAAGGCGGATTTCGAGACCTATGCGGTTCGCGAGCTCGAGCCGGTGACCTGCAACTACCGCGGCTATGAGATCACCTCCTCGCCGCCGCCGAGCTCGGGCGGCGTCATCATCTGCGAGATCCTCAACGTGCTGGAATTCTATCCGCTGTCCTATCTCGGCGCCGGTTCTGCCGAAACCGTCAAAATCATGGTCGAGGCAATGCGCCATGCCTATGTCGATCGCAACTCGGCGCTCGGCGATCCCGACTTCGTCGACAACCCGGTCGAAAAGCTGCTGGATAAGAATTATGCGAAGGAAATCCGCGAAAAGATCGATCCGTTCCGGGCCGGGGTGTCGCAGGACTTGATGCCGAAGGGCTTTGGTGAGAGCCAGGAGACGACGCACTATTCGATCGTCGACAATGAT